>CANMHG010000005.1 GCA_947497585.1 uncultured Bacillaceae bacterium
GATTTATGTGACCTCATTTTGGCTATTTTGCTGTATCGAGGGCTCATAAACTTATTTATGTCACCTCATCTTGATTGCTCTATTGAGGGCTCATAAACTGATTTATGTGACCTCATCTTGGCTATTTTGCTGGTATCGAGGGCTCATAAACTGATTTATGTCACCTCATCTTGATTGCTCTATTGAGGGCTCATAAACTGATTTATGTGACCTCATCCTGGCTATTTTGCTGTTTCGAGGGCTCATAAACTGATTTATGTGACCTCATCTTGATTGTTTTGCTCTTTTGAGGGCTCATAAACTTATTTATGTCACCTCATCTTGATTGTTTTGCTCTATTGAGGGTTCATAAACTGATTTATGTCACCTCATCTTGGCTGTTTTGCTCTATTGAGGGTTCATAAACTGATTTATGTCACCTCATCTTGATTGTTTTGCTCTATTGAGGGCTCATAAACTGATTTATGTGACCTCATCCTGGCTATTTTGCTGTTTCGAGGGCTCATAAACTGATTTATGCCACCTCATCTTGATTGTCTTGCTCTATTGAGGCGTTATAAACCGGTATTATATACATACCAAAAAATAAAAGGCCTTCCACAATAGGAAAGGCCTCGCCACAAAAATCTAAAATTCTTTTCTATCTTTACTCATTTTTTCTACTTCTATTTCCGCATATGAGACAAAGTCTCTTTTTAAAGAATTCTCTTTTTCACTCTTTTTATCCTTATCCTTCTCTTTAGCCATTGAACACACCACCCATATAAGTGAGATATCCATTAGTATAAATTGAAGGATATTTAATTATGTATGAGATTATTTTTCGATAGGGTTTTCTGAATATGATATCCAGTCACTCCAACTACCACTATAAAGCTTTACATTGTCAAAGCCTGCTTCTGATAGAGCAACGATATTCGGACAAGCGGTAATCCCCGATCCACAATAAACAATAATTTCATCATCTTCTCCAACGATAGTAGTAAAACGACTCGTTTGTTCCTTAGACTTCTTCCATTTTCCTAGTTCATTCAATCCATCCTTCCAGAATGAATTTACTGCACCAGGAATATGTCCAGCTACTTTATCGATAGGCTCTTCGATTCCTAAATATCTGTTCTTTTCACGAGAATCAATGAGAATGGCAGATTTTGTTTCAATTGCTTTTTTAACAGCATCCACATCAACAACCATGTTACTTCTAACTTCTGGCTTAAAGTTACTTCTAGTAAACGTTGGTACATCACTGTTCACTGGATAGCCCTTCTCTTTCCAGCTAGAGTAACCACCATCTAATATATAAACATTTCTATGACCTAAATAGGATAGAAGCCACCAAAGCCTGGAAGCGAATGCCCCACCTTGGTCATCGTAGGCAACTACTGTCACAGACTCATCAATTCCTGTTGCCGATAGTTTATCGACAAGATCTTCTATAGAAGGTAAAGGATGTCTGCCACCATGTTTTATGACTGGTCCTGATAAATCCTTTTCTAAATCATAGAAGATAGACCCTTCTATATGTTCCTTCATATACTCATTCAAACCTAAAGACGCGTTTCCTAATTGAAAACGGCAATCAATAATACGTATATCTGAGTCATTCATTCTTGAAAACAGCCAATCTGCATCAATAATATGCTTCAAACGATATCCCCCATTGTATTGATTTATTTTCTCTCCACAAACTCACGTACCATATCCTCAGTTACAAGCTTGCGATTTGGAGCAATTCCTTGTTTGGCTAATTCGTTTATTTTACTTGTAACAGCATTAATATTGTCTACTGAAAAAGGTTTTTCTTCTTTACATAAGGTAACAGCTTCTGCTATGTAGAATTCACGCATTTGTTCTAACTGTAAAAATCTCTTCACGATTTCATGTTGTTTTTTTGAATGCTTAGATATTGCTTCATGTACATTTCCAGTCATAATTATCCTCCAATTAGTCCTTTTCAAGACCCTGTTTCTTTATCAATTTTATAATATTTTCTTTTGGCTCCCAACAATTAAAGACATAGTCTGTTTTTGTTTCATAACCTAGTCTACTACAAAAATAAACCATTCCTTTATCTTTTCTAGTTGGCACAAAATTTACACACGTTGCACATGCATGATATTGATTCTTTTTTGACATGATAGTTACACTCCAAGTAGCTTCCATAGTATTTGGTTTAGTGGTTCCTCATCAACCTTTTGGTCTGGTAGATCTTTTACTATGTGTCGAAGCTCCTCTAGCTCAGTTTGCATATAATTTAGAAGACTTTCAATAATTGCTGAGGCTAGAAATTTGTTGTTTCGCTTAGCATCCAATAACTCTTGAAAATATGTCTGCTTGTCTATTGGTTGTTGGTTTATTAAATCAGCCATTTTGATTGGAGGCAACTGTTTTTTCTGAACGATAAACGATACAGCTAGAAATGCTCTAGCAGCTTGAAATAAGGTCTTAACGAGCGCTGTACCCTGTAGCTTGTTTTCAAGTATTTTCATTGTGTTGGTATTTGCCATATTTAAATAATGAAACGACATTCTTTTGAGTGAAAACCACTTAATTACTAGTTCTCTAAGTTCTTCAATTATGTCTTTATTTTCTCTATACACAATCGGAGAATGTAGCATCTCATACAATGTCGGGTTTGACTTACGAAATAAGTCTAATGCTTTTTTTAAATCCCAGCCATGCAATTCAAGAGAATCACCGCTCAACTCTTCAATAACATCACATTTAGGTGTTAACCTTAAGTAGTTTTTAAGACCTCTATAATAGATAAATTTCACATCATGATCACTAAAAGAAGTTTCAGAGCCGTAAGCACGGCTCCCAGACTCACACGCATAAATAATTCTAACGTCATGGATTTCTTCAATTTCAACTAATCTATTTAGAATAGATATCATTTATCGTCCTCTTCAACCATTTTTTCTAAAAGAGATACAATTTCTCTAAGTTCCTCTACATTTATGTTTTCAGATAAGGCTTGCTTTATACCATCGAAGTATTCGTTAACTTCTTTAAAGACCCTAGTCTTTAACTCTTCAACACCTTGTAAGAAATCCTCCTTATAAATGGCATTTAATGATAGTTTGTTTTCTTCAAGATAATCCGTTACAGGTTGTTGAAGTTTCAGCTCAATCTCTTCCATAACTGCTTTCTTTTCATTTTTTTCAAAGAAAGATTTAGGATTTTTGAACATCGATAAAGCCTTTTTAAATAGTGTTAAATCAAGGTCCTGTAATGCAGTGTCAAATTCAGGTGTACTATACGTAATATCTGTTGGTTCAGAGAGCTGAATTGTATCTGTTGTTTCATGGATTTTCTTTAATAACGAGCTTTGTACTTCATGTAATACTTTAAAGATGTATTTTTCAACACGTAACGATGTTGCTCGCATTTCTTGAGCTAAGTCAAAACCTATAGATTCGATTAACTCTGTTAAACAGCCTTGGAGTACCTTTTTCAAATCTTTCGCATCTTCCCTAATGACAGCAGGATTAAATGATTCTTTAAAGAAATCTGGATAACGTAAGAAGATTCTTTGTTTAATATAATACGTTAGCTCTTCAACTTCTTGTATGACAGAATCTTTTTCAAAATCAACCACATGATCCGCAATCACATTTTGAATATGTGATTGTGACTGTATCGCATTATTCAGTTTAGCAGCTTTAACTTCTTGATCTTGTGTAGCTGATGAAATATACTCCTGAATAACTTGTTTTGCCCGCTTAATGTCATTATACGCCGATACAATTGCCATTTCAGTTAACTCTTCCATGATAAAAGCCTTAAAGTCTTCTTCAAAGCCTGCAATACCTGATGAATGTAGTGCTCCATTCATTTCTGGTATTGCTTCACCCGTTTTTTCTTTTAAAGCTAACTGACTTGATAAAGAATAAAGACGAGGTTTACGAATTCCATATCTTACAAGTTCAGATCCTACATATTCTTCAACTGTTTCTAACTCTTCACGATCGCTTGCTAAATCAGCCGCATTAATGATAAAGAACATCTTATCCATACTGAATGTGTCTTTTACACGGCCAAGTTGAATTAAAAACTCTCGGTCAGCCTTTGAAAATGCATGGTTATAATAGGTTACAAAAAGAATGGCATCCGCATTTTTTATATAATTAAATGCTACACCTGTATGACGTGCATTAATAGAATCAGCACCCGGTGTATCCACTAGAGTAATTCCTTGTCTAGTAAGTTCGCAATCGTAATACAATTCAATCCACTCGACAAAACATGCTTTCTCTTCATTTGCTACATAATCCTTGAAACCTTCCACATCAATCGTTACAATTTCACCAAGATAAATAGACAAATCGGAGTACCCTCTTGTTACTGCCTGTAAAAATGCAAGGTGTGGCTTTTCTTTAGCATCAACCGTCTTGTTGCTTAGTTTAGATTTTATTATGTTTAACGCATCATTAAGTGACGTAACATTTTCTCCTAGAACCTGTAACGAATGCTTAAGGTCTTGAAGTAACTGTTGTTCAGACTTAATTTTCACTATGACTGTACCATGCTTATTCTCATCAGTTGGCGGAACGACTTTATTAATAGTAGCTGTTGTTGGATTTGGCGAAACAGGTAAAACATATTCACCCATTAAGGCATTGGCAAACGATGATTTACCTGCACTAAATGCACCAAACAAGGCAACAGTAAAATGTCTATCTTTTAATCTCTTAGCCTTTTCTCCCATATCTGATGCGATTGAAGATAGGCCGGTTATTGAATGTATTTTATCTTTTGCATCTAGCAGGTTACTTACAGTATTCATCACTCGTGCATGGCCATCTATTTTCCGTTTATCTTCTACTTTTTCTGATTTCCACTCGCCTTTTTGACTATCGTCTTTTTGATTAGAGAGAGTAATTTCATCTGTTGATGAGATTATTACCTTTTCTGTAACTAGTTGTTCTACCACGTTTAGGACATCAGTGTTTTCAACTGGAGATTCTCCATCAATTAAATCATTGAGTTGATCTTCTTTTTGACAAAGCTCCGTCTTCAATTGTTGAAGATTAGCAAAGGCAGTTACATAGCCTTGTAGCTTATCAATTTCTACCTGTACCTTTTCAGTTTCTAGCTTTGTTCTCTCCTTCAATTCGTTTGAAATTTTTCTAAAAAGCTCCATCGCCATGCTGCGATAGCGTTTTTTTACTTCGTTCGCAACATCCCCTGTATAGGTTAAGATATAGTCACCGGTTAATCCGGCTCCTGGCTTTACAACCGAAGCAAGCAATTCTTTTTCAAAGTGAACGGTTAAATTCTGAATATCACCAATCAAGTGAGTCAATTCATGTTGCTTTAAGAACTTAGTAGCAAACTCTTTGATATGCCATTCTAACTGTGAAGAAGCCTTCTCTTTAAAGTCCTCATAAAAAAGATTTAAACGGTCATTTCTTTCTTTTTCTGTTTTGGCTTTTGAGAAAAACATTCCAACTTTAAAATCACTTTGGCATGATTCAATATAGTTTTTGGCTAAATCTCTCGTTCCAAATGGCATTAAGTAAGCATTATCTAATATTGTGTCTAACTGTGAAAGGAAGTCTTCTTCAACTCTAGTTACCTCAAGTTTTCCACGTTCTAGCTTTTCCTTCAATAAGTTAAGGTCCTGTTCAAGTTGGTCTCGATCAGAGTCACTAAGATCCTTCAATTGAGAGAGATAGGCTTCCTTTTTTGAAGCTTGTGTTTCCTCAAGGAAATATAGGTGTTCTTTAATTAACTGTCCAGCAGACTTAGTTATACTTGAAAGTAAAAGTTCTTCTTTTTGTTGTAGCTTTGTAGCAATTAAGTTTTTAAGTTGTGGTAATTGGTTATTCACATTTTCCTGATCACGGAGAGATGTGTAATATATATCCTGTGGCTCAACATTCCAATCTAAAAACGCTTGTTTTACCCCTTGCTTAAATAAAGAGAAATCCAACTCGATGTCTCTATGTTTGTCAATTTGATTTATAACTAAATAAACCTCTTTGTTTCGTTCAGTAAGCTCCCTTGTAAATAAAAAATTGAGCTCTGATTGAACGTGATTATAGTCCATAACATAAAATAACAGATCTGCAAGGTGAAGCGCAGATTCTGTTGATACTCGGTGGGCATCATCAGTCGAGTCAATGCCGGGTGTGTCCATCACTGTAACACCACTTGGTAACTTGCTATTTTCATGGCTAATTTCAATTGAGTTTACAGTGTCACCATCTTTGCAATATGATTTAATCACCTCATAATCGTAAGGTGCGGGATACTCGATTATTTCACCCTGTTTATAATACACACGAGCATATTCTTTTCCGGACTTTACTTTTACTAAATTGGCACTAGTTGGAATTGGACTTGCAGGCAATAATTTTTCACCAATTAATTCATTGATCATACTTGATTTGCCTGCAGAGAAATGACCACAAAAGCCAATCATATATTCTGAGTCATGTAATTTTTTTATTAACTGTAGTACTTTGGTTGCATTTTCTTCATCTTTTGCATTCATCATATGCTTGTGGAGTTCAACAAGTCTTGTTAACAGTTGCTCCTGAGTTAGCTTACTACTATTTTCTGTCTGTACCATCTGTATTTAACGTCCCCTTATATCAACCTATTTTTCTTATTTGTATTTTACTCTATTCTTACGCTTTTTTGAATTACTATGTTCATAAAAGAATGGGTTAGTTATATATAAGGGTGTTATTCGCTAGAATCCACTCGCTTTTTATGGGTTAGTTAGGTACTTGTACCGTTCCTTTCCGCTGCAGGCACTTGCTTTCCGCGGGGAGTGATGCGAGCCTCCTCGGCTTTGCCTGCGGGGTCTCGCACTTCCCTCTTCGTCCCGCAGGAGTCAAGTGCCTTCCGCTACAATCCACTATTAACCTCTATCATGGAAAAAGGACAAATAAAAAACCAGGCTCGATTACCTGGTCGCGTGGATTGAAGCATATTTTGTTTTATTCAATGTAACTCGCGATGGATTAACTAGTGGCTTCTTTACATGTCCTAAGCTTACTTTTCTTAAAACATAAACCATAAGAAGTGAATACACGATAACCGTACTAATAATAAACAATAGAAGCATAGAAAGTCACCAACCTTTTTTTAATACAAGCTGATAGTGATAATTATTTTCATCTAGTCTCTACTCATTAGTCTACCATCAAAGATAATCATTTTCAATTAAATATTTTGTATTTTTCTGCATTTCATTCTGGCTCTGGGAAGGTCTTAACAGGTACAAAACGCTTTCGGTTCGTAAACTCCTTTTTATAAGTTGTTAACTCCATTAATGCTTTTTCCTCTGCAGGAATCCTAATGGAAAGTACAGCTATATTTAGAGCAGTAAAAACAATAGCCGTAATGTAGCATTGAAATAAAAGTGGTATTGTTAAAATCTCCAGACCAACTATAAAATAATTTGGGTGCCTTATGTATTTGTACGGTCCCTTTGATACAATTCTTGCATTCGGTAGAATAATGATTTTAGTGTTCCAATACTCTCCTAGAGATGTTAATGCCCAAATCCTAATTATTTGTGCACCGATAAATAGTGGTAAAAGAATAGGCCAAAATGGTGAAATACCTTTTATACCAAGATGATATTCAATAAATAAGGATATAAAGAAAAATACATGTACTGCAACAATATACTTATAATGCTCGCTTCCTACTTCGTAAGCCCCACGATTTTTCATAACCGTTTCATTCCGTTTTGCTATAAAAAGTTCAGTTACCCTTTGTAAGATCAAAAAAAGAAAAAGCAATAAAAACATAGTCTATTTACCTCCAGTCTAAAAGTAAAAGCTCAGAGCTAAATCCTGGACCGAGTGCAGCTGCTAATCCATAGCCACCCTTTTTCACACCCTTAGAAAGCATAAACTTTTTCAATACATACATGACGGTTGCAGAAGACATATTTCCATGTTCACTTAGCACCTTATTAGATATCTCTGTCGCTCCTTCATCAATTCCTAATGCATTTTTATAAGCATCTAGAACCTTCTTTCCTCCTGGATGAGCTACGAAATGATTAATATCCTTTATTTCAAGTTCATGCCTAGATAAAAATGATGATACATTCGGGGCTAACCATGATTCTATAATTGAAGGAATATCCTTTGAAAAAACAACGTATAATCCTTCGTTTTTCACATCCCACCCCATTACATCTTCAGAGTCTTTCAATAAAGTTGATTGAGTATCTAATATGTACGGGACTTTCTCTATTTTTGTTAGACCAATATGATCCACGTTATCTCCGACGATACATGCACATGCAACACCATCTGCAAAAAGCGATGTTCCTATTAAGTTACTCTTTGTTAAATCATTTCTTTGGAAGGTTAAGCTACATAATTCTATTGTAAGAACAAGCACTTTGGCATCAGGGAACGCTTTACAATATTCATATGCCCTCGATAACCCGGAAGCTCCCCCCGCACACCCTAAACCCCAGATTGGAATTCTTTTTAAATGCTGTGAAAAAGGGAGTTTATTCATAATTCTCGCATCAATACTTGGGGTTGATATTCCCGTGCTTGATACAAAAAAGAGAGCATCTATTTCAGTATAGTCTATTGAATTAGTTAGGAAGTCTTCATTTATTAAACATTGCTCAATGGCTTCTACACCTAAAGTTACAGCACAGTCAATATATAGATCATTCTTTTCCCGAAAACTATGGTCAACTTCAAACCAAGAAAGATCATTAACAAAGTGACGTTTTTTGATTTTGCCGTTTTCAAAAACCTGAAGAAGCCTATTTATATCTTTAAAGGAATCCTTAAATAGTTCATTCGCAAACTCTACGGTTAAATCTTGAGACAATTCGAAACGTGGAATACTTTCCCCCACTGAGATTATCTTCGGCATAATTCACCTCGAAACAATTTAGTACAGTTATGATTTCCATTCTATTCCTGTTCTATGTAACTACATTTGAGCGCAAAAAAAGCCTCCCTAAATTTAAATTTAGGAAAGCTAACGTTTTAAAGGAGTTTATTGCTTTGTTGTTGTGCATTTTTATTATAAGGGATTAAGCACTATGAATCATTAGCTAAAATATGTTAATTCCTGAGGATGTTTGATTCTAATTAAATGTATTCTTAAGAGTACATACTAAGCTAGAGGTGATTTCTTATGATAACAGCACAAAATGAAGGAACTTTTGATTTTGTAACTAAAGACGGTATCAATGCTGTAATAAGACCAGTAACTACACTGGATGCTTCACAGTTAACTGAAAAGGTGAAGGATATTATAAAAGAGGGACTTATTCAAAAAGAAAAGCCGAGAACAGTAGATGAGGAATTAGAGTATATCAAAATGATGAAAGAAAATAATAACATGTATATTTGTGTTGAAATAAATGGAGAAGTGATGGGTATTGCTCGCCTTGTAAGAGGGGAATTAGAAATGAAAAAACATGTTGCCCTTTTTAGAACATGGCTTACACCAAATGCCCAAGGTAAAGGGATTGGTAAAGCAATTATGGAGTATACAAAAGAGTGGGCCGTTAAAAATGATGTTGAGAAAATATGTCTAACCGTATTTGCAAGAAATGAAATTGCGTATAATCTCTATAAAAAATATGGTTTTGTACACGAAGGCACGCAAAAAAGGCAGGTCTTCTTCAATGGGGAATATGATGATGAAGTACATATGGCCTATTTTACAAGCACTCAGTAAATGCTGGGTGTTTTTATTGTTATTTTTATAAAATTTTGATATTTTAAGGTAGTTTTTTGTCGAAATGTGTTATTATATAAAAAATATATGTTTTCTAATATGGAGGGGATACATCATGACGTTAACTGCAAATGTAACAAATGTTCTCAACGGCACAATTGAAGCGGTAAAATCAGTTATACCTGCCTCATTACATATAGAAAGTCCAAGTTTGTTTACAGAACCTGTCGTTCAATCATCTATTGGAGTGCTCATTGGAATGACTGGGGATATTAGAGGCCGATTAATAATTCAAGCCGAACAAAGTGTATTTAGCGGAATCGGTGAAATGATGTTCGGGATGCCGATAGAGGGTGAAATGCTTGATTCTTTTACTGGGGAACTAGGAAACATGATTGCAGGTAATCTTTCTACAAATGTTTCTCAGAAAAATATTATCATGGACATTACTCCTCCAACCGTAATTGTAGGCCAATCAAAGATGTATGGCTTTGACAAGGCATTTAGAGTTCCTGTACAGTTTGAAGATAAAAGAGAGCTACAAATCATCTTGATGTTAGAAATTAAGTAAGGAGGCACTGGAAAAGTGCCTCCTATTATTATCTAAAGTTTTGATATTTCCTTAATAATTTCTTCTCTTTTTTTATCTATCGCTGTAAAATCCATTGCTTCTTTATAATAATCCTCTAGCTTATCGTGAAGTCGTTTTGCTTCACTTAAGAAATTGGTACCTAATGTCATCTTACTCTTATAATTTGTATTAAGCTCTCCAATTTCTTTCTTACAGCGAACCTCGATGTCTGTATCCATACAGAGTTTAAACATATCAACTACTACATCTCCACTACGAAAAGGATCAACTACGTGTGGTGCTGTTCCGTCTACAACTGAAACACCTAGCCGTGGTATAACAACCATATCTACACTATTCGGATCAAAAGCACACTGGAAGTATTCAACGGACAATCCTCTGTCTTCTGCATTTTTACCAATCTTCTTCATTAATGTGGATTTTCCGCTTCCGGGTCTCCCTTTAATTATGAATCTTTTATCCAGGTCTTCTGTTATATTATCTATAAAATTAACTGCGCCTTTTGGAGTTGCTGCACCAAAAAATCTTTTTCTTACAGTTGGATTCTTTTCTTCTTGGAAAGGAGCACTAAAGATGTTTTCAATTAATCCATTTGTTACTTGATCGGCCTTCTTAAAATCCATAGCTGATAAATAAATTTCTTCTCTATCTAAATGGATTTTCTTCGCTTCAGCAAACACTTTATAAGCTGCTGAGAAGTTTTCTGAAATATCATCAGTTAACTCAATAATTTCTCTTTTATTTTTCAGTAATTGATAATCATTACGGTATTGACCTAAATCAATTA
The DNA here is from genome assembly GCA_947497585.1 of uncultured Bacillaceae bacterium. Lineage (GTDB taxonomy): Bacteria > Bacillota > Bacilli > Bacillales > Bacillaceae_L > Bacillus_BV. The sequence continues at coordinate 11,067 of CANMHG010000005.1, forward strand.
CCTTTTCAACCACTCCTGGATACCTTGGTTCAACAACATGTGGAGCAGTTCCATCAACAAATCCAAGTTTCAACGAAGGAACAATTAAGCCGTCAATGGAATGATTATCAGAGGAGCAATGTAAATACTCCAGACTATAGCCTTTTTCCATTAGAAAAAGTCCAACTTTTCTCATAAATGTTGACTTTCCAGTACCTGGCCCACCCTTAAAAATATAAAGTCTATCTAAGCCTTTTAGCGCTTCGTCATAGAGAGAAAAAAATCCCTGACTTGAATTAGATCCAGCATAGTAATTTTTGATTTGTACCATAATTAACATATACCTCCTTGTAGACACGTGCCTACAATAAGGTATGGTGCTGCTTATAAAAGTGTGATAAGTGAATTAGAACTAGTTAAATTCTTTCAACAGCCTAACTATCTTGCGAACTGAAAATAAGATGATCGTAGCTGTTATTATGTATTCTGTTTAACTCCTCAACCTTAAATATTAAGAGTTCATGGTCACCATCCATGGTTAAATGATTGTCCCTCATATAGTTAAGCATTGCATTTCTTGCGTTTTCTTCAGTAGTAAAGATACCAACTAAGTTTGAGCTCTCTCCACAATCACTACAACCAATATCAACTACAACAAAATACAAATGTACCCCCTCCTTCTATATATTAGAATAATATATCAAGATTACATAAAAAGAAACGCACCCAAGAGAGTACGTTAGTTTTTTGCATTTGAACTTGTATTGTGAACATTTATTTCTATTACCTTTACCTCTGCAGCACCACAGTGAAGACAGCTTTTCTGTTCCGTTTCAATAAAGGTTAAGCAATTCGAACAATAATATTTAATCAAGTTTATCACCTTTCTTTCCTACAATATATGCAATACTGTAGTTAAAACGTTAAGCAAAGATTTTCAAACATCCAAATTCGTAGATAACACATAGTTAAAAATAAATTTATAGTTCGGTAGTAAGTTTGAAACTTTCTCTTGTATGAGTTCGTCTAATTAATATCCCTATCTTTTTTATATATAAGGGAAGGCTCCTAGTTTCTAGCTAGGAGCCTTTTCTTTTGTTTTTGGACGTTTCCCCCAAACCTCACTTGTCACATTATGGTCACAAATCCCCCCATTACAATGTGATATATATCACTGATGTTTCAATTTTTCCCTATTAAAATAGTGAATATAGAAGGAATGAACAATTTATGACATCCTTTAAAGAACCTAGTTTTTCATTTATTTTTTTGTATTATGAAAATGTAATCATTGATAATTTTTAAGGGGGTTGAATGACTATGCCGAAAATTGAAACTGAAACTGAAAAGAAAATTAAAGTGGAAGATAGTTCTTCGTTGAAGGGAACATTAGCTTCGGTATTCCTACTAGGCTTTTTCCTAATAGTAACATGGGTGGGTGTGTACTTCTTATTTTTAGACCGTGTTCACAACTTATAATCAAGTACTTTTCAAGAATGTAGCTTTTTAATTAACTTAGGTTTTGGAAGGGGAGAAAAAACGCAATGCATATGCATAAATTCGAAAAAATTTGGTTGACGTTTGGAATTGCAACACTTTTAGTATTTTTAACAACCGTTGGCGTTGGTGCTTTTTATATGGGCACTCAGCCTGCAAGCTGCTTAGTAACAATTGATCCTGAAAAGGTGCATGAGACAGCACCGTTTGATAATCCAGGATTAAAACATATTGAAGGCAACAAATATGAGCTAAATATTATTACTTCGGCTTTTGCTTTTACACCAAATCAGATTCAAATCCCTAAAGGTGCTGAAGTGGTAATCAATGTAACAACAACAGACGTAGTTCATGGATTCCAAGTTGCTGGAACAAATATCAATATGATGGTTGAGCCTGGATACATTAACACATACACTCAAAAGTTTGACAAAACTGGTGAATACCTAATTTTGTGTAACGAGTATTGTGGAGCAGGCCACCACTTAATGAGTGCTAAAATTGAGGTGGTAGAACAATGATAAACTCTGTGTCAAAGGTTAACTCACGTGATGGCAAGTTAGCAATGGCTCATATCTATGTAGCATTTATTGCATTATTTCTAGGTGGCTTTGCTGGTTTATTACAAACCCTAGTCCGTTCAGGAGAATTCACTTTACCTGCGGGTATTGGATATTATCAATTACTTACTGTTCATGGTGTATTGTTAGGTCTTGTACTTACTACATTCTTTATAATAGGTTTCCTTTTCGCATCGTTAAGTAAGACTGCAGGAACATTGTCTGATAAGGTTCGACTATCAGGCTGGATTGGTTTTTGGTTTATGACAGTAGGAACATCTATGACTGCTACTACCATTTTATTAGGTAAAGCTTCAGTCCTTTATACTTTCTATGCACCTCTAATGGCTCATCCGGCATTTTACCTCGGATTAACACTAGTTGTTGTTGGAAGCTGGATTAGCGGTTTTGGAATGTTTTCACACTTTGGAAAATGGAAAAAAGCAAACCCTGGTGCTGTTACACCATTACTTGCATTCATGGCAATCATCACAATGATTCTATGGCTAGTAGCTACGCTAGGAGTTGCTGCAACAGTACTAATTCAATTCTTACCATGGTCATTAGGACTTGTAGAAACAATAGATGTATTGATTAGTAGAACATTATTCTGGTATTTTGGTCACCCATTAGTTTATTTCTGGTTATTACCTGCTTATATGGCTTGGTATGTAGTTATTCCAAAAGTAATTGGGGCAAAAATATTCTCAGATGCTTTAGCTAGACTTTCGTTTGTATTATTCTTGCTTTTCTCTATCCCTGTTGGTTTCCACCATCAATTAACTGAGCCAGGTATTGATCCAGGTTGGAAGTTCTTACAAGTTATTTTAACATTTATGGTAATTATCCCTTCACTTATGACCGCATTCTCAATGTTTGCAACTTTTGAAATGTATGGAAGATCTAAAGGAGCAACTGGTCTATTTGGATGGTTTAGAAAATTACCTTGGGGAGATGCACGTTTCTTTGCACCATTCATGGGTATGTTAATCTTTATCCCTGCAGGTGCTGGTGGTGTTATTAACGCATCACACCAAATGAACCAAGTTGTTCATAATACAATTTGGGTAACAGGTCACTTCCACTTGACTGTAGCAACAACTGTATTGTTAACTTTCTTCGGTATTGCTTATTGGTTGATTCCACATATTACAGGCCGTGTGTTAACTAAAGCAATGAATAAATTGGCAATTGTACAAACGATCGTTTGGGTTGTAGGTATGGCATTTATGTCTACTTCAATGCACTTCGCTGGTCTACTTGGAGCACCGAGACGTTCATCATTCTCAACGTACGGTGATTCAGCACAAGCACTTGAGTGGATTCCATATCAAATTGCTCAAGCAATTGGAGGGTCAATTCTATTTATAGGTATCATTTTAATTCTAGTTATCGTTATTAATCTTGCTTTCTTTGCACCAAAAGGTGAAACAGAATTCCCGGTTGGTGAAGTAGCTAATACAGCTGAAAAAACACCTATGATTCTAGAAAATTGGAAGGTATGGGTAGGAGTGTTAGTAGCATTAATTTTAATCGCTTATACAATTCCATTTATCGATATGATCCAAAATGCACCTCCTGGTTCAAAAGGATTTAATAATCTATTGTAAGAACAAAAGCGCAAGCGCCTTGACCAGCCCCGACAAGCAAATGTTCTGTGACATAAAAAGTCTGCACTTTGACTTTTTATGGCGCAGGTTATTTGACCTCGAGGGGCTAGGCGCTGGAGCTGGCCGCAGTATACCTTATGGCTATGTTATCCACAAAGATAATTTTGTTTAATTTCCTAGACCATAAAAAAAACTCTCCTTCATCGGAGAGTTTTTTATTAGGTTTATAAATGATATACACCACGGTATTTTTCTTCTAAGTATTTAATTAAATGTGAGGCGTTTAAGCCTTCTCCGGTAACCTCGTTCAGGATTTCAAGAGGTTTTTTTAATTTACCATGCTGATGAACTTTCTCTGTCATCCACTCTTTAATAGGTTGTAAATTACCTTCCTCTAGTAGAGTATCATAATTCGGTAAGTCCTTTAACATCGCTTCTTTTAATTGGGCTGCATACATATAACCTAAAGCATAGGATGGAAAATACCCGAAGCTCCCTCCTGCCCAATGAACATCCTGCAGGACTCCTTTTGCATCATTTTCTGGCGTAATACCTAGGTATTCCTCATATTTTTCATTCCAGATCTTAGGCAAGTCTTTAACTTCTATTTCATCATTGAATAGACCTTTTTCAATTTCATAACGAACCATAACATGAAGAGGATAAGTTAATTCATCTGCCTCAATACGTATAAAAGAAGGTTTTGATTCGTTAATGCCACGATAAAAATCCTCGATTGAGATCGCGTCAAATTGTCCACTTGAATATTCTTTCAATAATTCATAGTTTTTCTTCCAGTAAGCTAGGCTTCTTCCTAAGATATTTTCATAAAATAATGATTGTGATTCATGAATTCCCATCGATGTTCCCGAACATAATGGTGTACCTACTAAGCTCTCGGAGATATTTTGTTCATATAAAGCATGTCCACCTTCATGAATTGTACCAAAAACTGCTGTTCTAAAGTCGTTTTCATCATAATTGGTAGTTACCCTTACATCACCTGGATTTAAACCTGTTGCAAAGGGATGGACTGTTTCATCAAGTCTCCCTGCATTAAAATCATAACCCATTTCTTTAAGTAACTCTAAGCTCAATGCCCGCTGTTTCTCTTTTGGAAAATGATTATATAAAAAGGATGTTTCAGGCTTAGAGTCTGATTCAGCAATTTCTTTAACAAGTGGAACGATGTGTTCACGTAGCTGTAAAAATACTTTATCAAGAATGTCTACTGTTACACCAGGCTCATACATATCAAGTAGAGTATTATATTTATTTCCTTCATAGCCCCAATATCCAATAAATTTCTTATTGAATGCTACAAGCTTTTCTAAGTATGGTTCAAACATCGAAAAGTTTGATTCGTGCTTTGCCTGTTCCCAAACAGATTCAGCTTTAGATTGCAAAACCACATATTCTTTAAATTCATCAGCAGGTATTTTTTTATTTCTATCATACTTTTTTTGACATTCATCAAGTGTTTTACTAGTGATCTCAGATAATTGTTCCTTCACTTGAGGCGAAGATAACTTTGCTAAATATGCCGCCATTTCTTCGGATGTTGACATTTTAAAAACCTCTGAGGAAAGCATTCCAATTACTTCAGAACGTTGTTCAACACCTTTTTTCGGAGCACCTGTTCTTAAGTCCCAATACATAAGTCCAATTGCTTCATTATAACTTGTCATTTTCCTTACATATTCAAGAAACTGAGTTTCTATTTTGTGAATCTCCATTAAATAACCCCCCATAAAAATATGCTTTTCACTCTAGTTATTCAACACCATCCTACAAATACCTTTTAATAGAGTTTGAACAGCTCATCATTCGTTGATTAAAATCTTTACTTCTGTTGGTAGTGCCTGTTTAACTTGTTCAATCACTTCATTTTGAGTTTGATCTGTTAAATAAATCGATATAATTCCTTTGTCCTCATGAGCCCTTATTAACCGCCCTACTCCTTGCTTGAGGCGAAGTATCATATACGGTACATCAACCTTCCAAAACGCATCTTCAACGTATTTACGCTTTGCCTGGAAAACAGGATCGTTTGGTGGAAACGGTAATGACCAAATGATTACATTTGACAAGGATGGTCCTGGAATATCTAAACCTTCCCATAAATGAACCGCACAAAGTACTGTTTCCTCATTATTTTGAAAACGAGATACAAGTTGGCTTATTTCCTGTTCTCCCTCGAATAAGAAAGAAAAACTAGTAGTATTTGAAACCTCTTGCTTAAATCTCAATAATTCTTCTTTCGTGTTAAATAATACTAAAGCCCTACCGTCTGTCTTTTTCAATTGTTCAATGGTATATGAAACCTTGTTAAGGAACAAATTGTCATTCATTTTAAAAACAGGGGCTGAAATCGACATCTGTTCATCATAATTAAATGGTGATTCTACAGAGAAAGAATCAAAATCTGTAACCCCTAAACTTGATGCTATATAGTCAAACGTTTGATTCTCTGAAAGAGTTGCTGAGGAGAAAATAAATGGCATTTTCTTAGAAAATACATTTTCTTTCAGAACAGCCTCTACGGCTCTTGGCATAATAACTAGTGTACTGTCTCCATCTCTAGTGTTCTCAATCCAGAAAATAGCTTCTGACTTCTCTAAGAGCAATTTAAGAGCAAATTCCATCTTATCAAGGTGCTCATCAACAATATTCAATTCATAGTGATCAATTGTATATGTCTCACTTTCAAAAACAAGATCATCACCTATTTTGGAAAGCATCGTATATAAATTACTTGCAACTGTTCTTAACTCTGAATCAAACTGAATATCCATTCGGTCTGATCCTTGTACCTTAGTCGAGCTCTTTTTTAAGAGTGTAAAGAATCTTTCATTTTGTTCAATCGAGCTTTCAATTAGGTAAGCAAATTCTTCACGTATATCATTTTCTAATAGTCTAGTTAATAGGTTTTCAAGTGTTGTTTCTTTCACTCGATACGTTAAGGCTTTTTGAGCAGCAAATTCTAACAGATGTCCTTCGTCAAAAACGACACAGCTACCCTCTGGTAATAAAGGGAGTTGCCCTTCACGTTTCCTTGCTTCAGATGTCCAAACATGTTCCATATAGAAGTCATGTGAGCAGATAATCAAATCTGTTGCTTTTCGGTAGTGCTCCCTTGATAAAGTTTGCCCACAACGATGTCGTTTTTCACAGGAAAAGCAATCTTGAAAAGTATCCCAAGCAACTAAATCCCAATCTTCATCTGGGATATCTGAGTAATTCTTCCTGTCACCATAATGATAAAACGATTGTAATGTTGAATGATTATGTACAAACTCAGGTAGTTCACTATATAAATCATGTATTAACTCAGAATCATTTTTAACCATAACATCATCTAATTTACGCAGGCATAAATATTGATCTTGAGATTTGGCTAATCTTACATCTATGTTTAAGTCTAATGCAGTTGAAATTTTTGCAATGTCGCCCTCAGGCTTTACAAGTTGCTCAATTAATGACTCATCTGCACAAGCGATGATAGCAGGTTTGCCAGTGAATCTTGCATAGCACAGTGCATAGAGTAAATATACAATTGTTTTTCCTGTCCCTACCCCTGCCTCAGCAAAGACGATTGATTTATTTTTAAATGCCTTTTCAAGCTGAAATGCCATGTATATTTGTTCATCCCTTAATTCAAATCCCTTATCAGGAAGAATGTCATAGAAAATATCACCAATCCATTCATTAAGCTTATCAAAAAAATTGTCCTGCTTTGTAATTTGAAAGGGCAGTCGATCACGAATCATTTATTAATACCTCCAGAAGATAAGACTAAAGGAAAATTATCATATATAACAATTGGTAAGTCAAATAAAACTGTGAAAATAAAAAGAAACTCGCCACATTTGGGCGAGTAAAGTTAATCTTATGGGTCTTGTTACTTTGTATAACGTAAATAATCTTTTTCAACTGAGGTAGCGTGTGAGAGAGCTTGCAGATATTCATCTTGTGCTTGTGAGATGTTATCCATCACACTAATCTCTTGGCCCGCTTCACTCAATAGAGCTTTATATGAAGTTTCCAATGCTTCACGGATTTTAGAAAAGTCCATTGTATTCAACTTAATCACTCCTGTAAAACCGAATAATAAATAACAATTACATTTTATGTTTTGTTTGTAATTACTATTCACTTTATTTTTGCTATTTTACAAAGGCTATCCCAAATGATTTTCACTTTGAACATTGACCGTTCCTTTTCGCTGCAGGCACTTGCTTTCCGGGTGAATTATGAAAAAGCCCAACTACCGGCTTTTTCAAGGGCGAATTCCCATCGGGGAGGGATTCGAGCCTCCTCGGCGCTTTGCACCTGTGGGGTCTCGAACTTCCCTCTACTCCCGCAGGAGTCAAGTGCCTTCCGCTACAATCCGCTCTTGCTATAATAAGCGTGTATCACATACAATATTTTTTAATCGCGCGGTGGTCTAGGGCCAAAGTATTGGTAGTAGTCGGTTTTGATAAATCCATTGAATAGCTTTCTTTTTTTGGTTGCTGGTTTACCATAGCAATCCTCGAAGCTTTCGTTGGAGGTAAGCATATATACTGACCATGTATCTAGCTTGGAGAAGGCTTTACCCATCTCTCTATACATCGCTTCTACTGCTTTTTTCTCTCCTAAACGTTCACCGTATGGTGGGTTTCCTACAATAACACCATATTCCTTTTTGGAGGTAAAATCAGAAACTTGCATTTGTTTAAAACTAATGAGATCCGCAAATCCTGCTTCTTCTGCATTTTCTTTTGAAATTTGAATCATTCTATGATCAATGTCAAGCCCTGTAATATCTATAGGTTGGTCATATTTTGCAAGATCTTCAACTTCTTGTCTTGCGTCATCCCACGTATCTTTTCCAATCCAACTCCATTGCTCAGAAACAAAGCTTCTATTAAAGCCTGGAGCTATATTTTGTCCGATCAGTGCTGCCTCAATAGGTAATGTTCCTGAACCACAAAACGGGTCGACAAATGGTCGGTCAGGTGTCCAGTTTGTAAGTTTAATTAGTGTAGCTGCGAGAGTTTCTTTTATTGGAGCTTCACCCTGTCCAACTCTATAGCCTCTTTTATGTAACCCCGTTCCACTTGTATCTATGGTTAGGGTTGCAATATCTTTTAATAGTGCCACTTCAATACGGAAAAACGGACCATTTTCCTCAAGCCATCCTGTCTGCTTTTTATAATGTTTTTTTAAGTTTTCAACAACTGCTTTTTTTACAATACTTTGACAATCTGACACACTAAACAATTTGGACTTTACAGATTTACCTATTACAGGAAACTCTGCATTTTCTGGCAGGTAATCCCCCCAGTTTAATGCTTTAGTCTTTTCAAAAAGCTCGTCAAAGCTTGTTGCCTTAAATTCGCCCACTTTAACTTTCACACGGTCTGCTGTTCGTAGCCAAAGATTACTTCTGCAAATTGCCTTTTCATCTGCTTCAAATAGCACTTTTCCATTATCTACCGTACATTCATACCCTAAATCACGTACTTCCTTAGCAACAATTGCTTCAATACCCATTGCTGCTGTTGCAATCAATGAAACTTTACCCATTTTTATTCTCATCCTAACATTACAAAATTTTATGTATTCATAAAGCACATTTACACTATATCTTCATGGTATCCTATTATTTATTAGTATACCCAAAATAAAAGCTCTCCTATAAAAGGAGAGCTTAGATTATACGTTAAAGTTTATACGCATCAATAACGTTCTATAAGCCATGTTTTGTTCCAAGTACTACAAACGGCAAACTGCCTTGTACGAGGTGGTAATCATCTATCTACAGAATTGCTCTGTCCTTCTCCTTGTTGAGTTCCTAAGAGAAGGTGCCCCTACCAAATTTGGGTTTCTCGCTCGAGGGGTTTACCCGTTCCACCCTTGTAATTTCTTACAAGACTACGTCACTGTGGCACTTTCAAGGTATTCAAGCCATATCCAGTAAAGGACTTAGGCTTTTTCCCTGCCGTTAGCCTAATTTTCTAGACTACCCTAGCTTATTTTTTCGCTAGGCACGAACACTACGGACATCTCAGTCCGTGCGAGCATGGACTTTCCTCTAAAGAATAGTATTCTCCAGCGATTACCCGAACGTTATTAATGCTGCTCACTAAGTATAGTAAATAAAACACTACTTCGCAACACTATTTCGTTTGTAAGATTTAACAATTAGTCAAATAGCTTGTTTCCAAATACATGCTTTTCTAGGTTAGATAGCCTTTTTAGGATATCAAAATTTGTTGTTCCAGTTTGCGGTTGTGTTGGCTGTTTTTTAAATGAAGAATCTTCTAGTTGACGTTTTAAACGGATATTCTCTTGTTGAAGGTCTTCAAGCTCTTGCTGGAATAATTCATAATCTTTTATGATTAGATCTAGAAACTTGTCGACTTCCTCTTGCTTATACCCTCTCATGCCTGTTTTGAATTCTTTTTCTAAGATATCTTTAACTGATAGTTTAATTTTGTCTGTTATCATTCTATTCACCTCGATACACTTTCCCCAATCTTCTCTTTCTATTTTTTCAAAAAACTTATGTCTTGTCAATTTTTCTTTTACTATCTAAGGCTCTTTTCGCTTTACTTAAGTCCAAAAGTCATCTCTTTTAAGCAATTCTTCTTCTACAATTATTTGTAAGTCATAAGAGTTAATCATAATAATTTCGTAGGGCATTTTTTCGGATTTTTTCTTCGCCTCTTGAAGGATATATTGAGGATTACCCGGCTTTTCATCATCGTATAAAAGCAAAAGAGCATCACTCTTATCAACGAAAAAATGATTTTTTAATCGAAACTGGTTTGGATTTTCATATTTTTTATTTGTAATGCTGTTTACATAGTCGGCTTGAGACAGTATATACTCATAATACTCTTTCTTATCTTCCTTCCAGTTTTCCTCCTGGTCAAGGAATGGGGTGAAAACTCCGACTTTCAGTTGCTCATACTCCATTTGAAGCTCATATGTAATTTCTGCCGCCCATAATTCTGTACCTAGTTGTCCACTGATTATTACCCACTCTAATCCATTTTGTGCTAATTGTTCAAGTTGTTTCCTTAATGCTTTTTTTATATATTCTACTTCAGGTTGTTCATTTTTGAAGATCCCAAGCTCATGCGGCTTGTATCCTGATACTGCGACAATACGAATCAATTTTTTAGGTAACTCCTTTACTATAGTTAATAAAAGAGAAACAGGAACTAAAACGATAGCTCCTGTTTCTATATAATTATTATCTACCAAAGAATGGTCTTCTTGGCATTCCAGGACCACAATTAAAGTGTTGATGAGAAACTTCATTTACAACAGACTCAGTGTGCGGATAATAGTGTACGTGCTCATACATTTGATGATTCACATGTTGAGTATGTGACGGATGAATGTGTGGAACCACCGTCTTATTACAATAATGTTGAACATTACATTTCGTTGGATATACAATCGGTGCCATCATGTTTGGTCTACCATTCATAATTAAAATCTCCTTTCCATCATCTGTGTTACACTATTAGCCTATGAAGAAAAGGAGTCACATGTACTGATACAAACACCTATTTTTCCTGGATATTTTAGAATACCCATTATTATATTGTAAAATTACTATCCTTAATTCCAGAAAGAATTAGAGTGATAGCAACTAAAACGAAAAAATATAAAAAAAGTACTTTTTTATACAACTTTGCTCTCTCCAATATAGTAAAATATGAATCTATACAAGACCACATTTTACACCTATCAACATTTTTCTACAATGTTAATATCAGGAATCAATCAAAATGTAACTGAAATGACAAAAATTGACGAAAAAACTCTAATCCTGCGCTTGCCCGGGCAATATTTACTGAACATTCCTTCTTTTCTTCTTCTTTTCGAGGCGAAGAATCCGTTTTTCGAGTTCTTCTATTTCATTCTTAACCTGGAGACTATTGCTGATTTCTAAACCCTCACTTGCAAACTGCAAAGCCTTTAGATAATCCTTTTCTTTATGTTCGTAAAGCTTTGATAATTCAATACCTGTTTTGAGTCTTAAGTGTTTATCTGCACTGTCGTACACTTCAAGAAATTCTGCAATCGCTTCATTCCACTTTTTATTCTTCTTTAACATTGAAGCTATTGCAAACTTAGCCTTTAAAGAATCTTTATTATCCAAACTTGCAGCATGTAGGTATCCTCTTTTTGCTTCGTCTTTTTCTCCTAATGTATCAAACCAACGAGCGATTTCAAACTGATCTGATGAAGAATCATCAGATGATAGCAAAAGATTAGATAAATGGATATATAGAGTTACTAACGATAAGATATCCACTTCATTATGATGCATAACACCAAATATACCCTCAGGATTTTTATGCTCAATAAAATCGAAATAAATCATCGGTGCTAAGTAGCCTGGAACATCCTTTTCCCTAGAGATATTAAGTATTTCCTTTTCAACAACTGATAGTCGCACCGAGTCTAGTTTATTCTTCCATAATCTACGTGATGCATGATATAAATCAAAATGACCGAACTCTGGAAGTTTCGGGAGTGAATCTCGAATTAAGGTATGCCTGGTTTTAAGCTGTGGCCAATCAAAGGATTTGCCGTTATAGGTGACTAATGTCGTGTAATCCACAGATGATAGGAAACTCTGATAAAGTGCCACTTCTCCACCTGGGCTCGGTAAAAAGTGTTGAGTCAAGATTATCTCATCTTCTGTTAGACGTGCATGACCTAGTAGAAAGATCGTGTTTCCTGCTCCACCACCTAATCCAGTTGTCTCCGTATCAAAGAAAAATAAATCTTCCGCTCTATGATTTTTACTAGATAATGGGTGATCCACTTTTGTCTCATTCCAACTGGATACAACTTTCTTTAATTCTTTAAATTGATAGATTCCATGCTTCGTCTCAAGTGGGAACCTTACTTCTCGAACAAAGCAATAAGAATCATCAAAATAAAAAGGCTTTGCCCCATATTCCTCCCACTTATCAAGATGTGGAATATCTATACTTAATGAAAGTTTATCTATATATTCATTTTGCTCGCGAGGTTGGGGATTAGTAGAAATATGACTTTTTAACCGATTTAGCTTACTTTTAATTGACACCGACCTTCCCCCGCTTCTACTTTATTTATTTCTAAGCCGATCGATCAGCTTAAGAGTATCTACTTTTACATGTTCATTAACTACATCGGTTCCAATACAAGAAGGGCAACCATCTTGACAGGAACAATAAGAAATCATATTCTCCGCCTCTTCAAGTATAGATTCCATTATTTCATACACTTTATCACTTAAACCAACACCACCTGGGTATCGGTCGTATAAAAATATTGTCGGTTGCTCGTTGTGTAAAGCCTTTACTTGCGGAACAACATGTAAGTCCGAAGGATCACACATGACTAGTAAGGGGGCAACATGACGAAGTACATTTGCAATACCAATTAGACCCTCTTCTAGCCTTTGCTCACTTAAATCTTTAACATCTTCTTTATTTAGACTTATCCAAGCAGCTGATGTGTGGAGCTCCTCTTCTGGAAGATGAATAGGACCTGAACCGATATTTTCATGAGTTTCAAACTTGATTTTTTTAAAAATAGTCGCCATTGCTTGTACAGTTACATCTCCAAATCCTATTTCAAGTTTATCTTGAGTACGCTGTTTATCAATCTCTAACACTCGTAACTGTACAGCTAAATTGGCATCTGTAAAATAGTCAACGTCCACTTCTCGAACGAAGGCTTTTTTCTCCTCCCAATCTAGCTTCTCCACTTGAAATTGGACTCCTTGATGTAAGTAAATGGCTTCATCATGCAAGAGCGTCATTGCACTAAATCGGTCCATTTCTCCAATTACTTTAACAGCTGCTACATTTGATTGATCAATAATAACCACATTCTCTTGTGAAGCAGAGCGCAAGCTAATATTATGTGCGGGGAAAGAATCATTCATCCAATACCACTTGTTCCCATTTTGATGAAGCACTCTTTCTTCTGTTAGAAATTCTAATAGTTCTTCTAATTCAATACCACCAAATGTATCTCCTTCTTTAAAAGGAAGTTCATAAGCAGCACATTTAAGGTGATCAACAAGAATGACTAAATTATTTGGATTAATTCGAGCAGTCTCTGGATTGCTACTAAAGAAGTAGTCCGGATGTTGAATGATATACTGGTCTAACGGACTTGAACTAGCGACCATTATAATAATGGCTTCGCCTTGCCTTCTCCCTGCTCTTCCTGCTTGCTGCCAAGCGCTTGCTATGGTTCCGGGATAACCAGTCATTATACACACTTGTAATTGACCTATGTCTACTCCTAATTCAAGAGCATTCGTGCTTACAACCCCATAAATGTCTCCGTTTCGCAAGCCTTTCTCAATTTCACGCCTTTGTTTAGGTAAGTATCCACCTCGATATCCTCGTATCGACTTTGCCCCAAGCTGATTTTTAACAAGCTCTTGTAGATACGTAAGAATAATTTCAACTCTTACCCTACTTCGTGCAAAGACAATTGTCTGGATTTTATTCTTTAAAAACTCACTAGCAAGGTTTCTCACCTCAAGTGTAGCACTACGTCTAATGTTAAGTGGCTTATTCACAATTGGTGGGTTATAAAAAACGAAGTGCTTCTTGCCCGTAGGTGCACCATTGTTATTAATAAGTGTCATCTCTTCTCCAGATAATTGCTCTGCAAGTTCTTTAGGATTAGCAATAGTCGCAGATGTACACATAAAGACAGGTTTACTTCCATAGAATTCGCAAATCCTTTTTAACCTACGTATTACATTGGCTACATGGCTTCCAAAGACTCCGCGATATATATGAAGCTCATCAATCACCACAAATTTAAGATTCTCAAATAAAGAAACCCATTTTGTATGATGTGGTAAAATCGCTGAATGGAGCATATCTGGATTGGTAATGACAATATGTCCCGCTTTTCTTACTACCTGCCTGATATTTGCTGCTGTGTCTCCGTCATAAGTATAACTATTTATAGATGCGTCCATCTCTTCTATTATTTCATTTAGTTCACTCTTTTGGTCTTGTGCGAGTGCTTTAGTAGGGAACAAATAGAGTGCTCTACTTTGGCTATTTTCCAATATATTTTGTAATACAGGCAGATTATAGCAAAGTGTTTTCCCTGAAGCTGTAGGTGTTACAGCCACAAAGCTCTTTTTGTCTGTCGCTGTCTTAAATGCACTTTCCTGATGTGTATATAGGGCGTTTATCCCTCTTTTATGTAAAGCTGCTTTGAGCTTATCATCAATTGTTTCGGGTAATTCTACAGTATCTGCAGGTTTTGGCTCAATCGTATGCCAATGAATTAGATTCTCTTGGAACTGTGGTGTTTGTTTTATAACATCTATTACCTCTTGGATATTCTTCCGAACCTTCATCACATATTCACCTCTTCGTTACTCCTATTGTATCGAATGAACGTTCGTTGTTAAAGACCTAAGTTTTTGGAAATCAATGATTAAATAATAGAATTTTAAATAAGAGGCTCATTGCTCAAATATTATTGCTCTCACCCTGAAAATTGACCGTTCCTTTGCGCTGCAGGCATTTGCTTTCCGCGGGGAGGGATGCGAGCCTCCTCGGTGCCACGCGCCTGTGGGGTCTCGCACTTCCCTCCACGTCCCGCAGGAGTCAAATGCCTTCCGCTCCAATACACTCTTATAAAAAATACAGTCAGGTGCATCAAACTACCGAAAAGAGCCTAACAAAAAGACCTCAATAATAGAGGTCTTTGGAGAATTGTAAATTATAAAAATCGTTTTCTTTCTTCGGGAGAAGGAATCCGACAACTTTCTATTTTTCCGAACCACTTATATCTATTTTTAGCAATTTTCTCATAAAAGAAATCTCTAAAGGTCTTAGGTAAGACTAAGAATACATAAAGTAGTTTCCAGGCTCCTCTTAGGTTTTTACAGACTCGTAATGCAGCTGACGATTTGAAATAACAGTAGTTATCTTCTATTAGAACGAAACTATCTATATCCTTTGGTGCATTATACTTGTTCAATAATTCTTTTCCGATCTTGCTTTGGAGTGAAGCGAATTTAAAATACCCTTTTGGATCTCTTTTAATAATAAATTGAACACTTTGATCACAAAAGTTGCACTCTCCATCAAATAAAATAATTCTTTGCATGCTATCCCCCTTTTCTCATTATACCAATTTAATAAGTCTTTTTAAAATCTCACTTTCAAAATAAGAATTTATTATCATCTGATTAATCACAACCTATTTAGCTCATACTACACTTGATATTTTATTTTCTTGAATGGAGCTGAACTAACATGCAATTCGAACCTAGAAATTCAACAGAGGCTGCTCTTCATCATTATAAGGAGGGGCTAGGATTATTCACAAAAAAGATGCCTGAACTTGCTTCTCAATATAATGCCTTTACTCAAGAGTGTTTTAAAGAAGGGGCTCTTTCACAAAAGGAAAAACAACTTGTTGCACTGGGAATTGCACTTTATTCACAAGATGAATATTGCATTATTTATCATACGAAAGGCTGTCTTGACCAAGGATGCTCTGAACAGGAAATTCTTGAGGCTGTTGGTGTAACTGCTGCTTTTGGTGGTGGGGCTGCAATGAGCCAAGCGGTAACCCTTGTACAAGAATGTATGTCTGAATTGAATCAGTTGAAGCAGTAGTATTAATTTTTACATAAGGACATCCTATCAGCGTAATGAAAGGATGTCCTTTATCTTTGCAGTAAAAATTTTAAGTAGATAAGATAAAAAGCCAGCCCCAAATTGGACTGGCCCTGCCATATTTGCCGTATCGAAATGCAGTTTCAAAAACCATAATCCACTAGGTGGGTGTTCTCAGAGACTCTCCAAACTTCCTCTATCCGCATGGGGAGGCTTGTTTTTCAGCCACATTATTGAACTCCCTATTTAACACTCAAAGGTTGAAACTACATTTGAATACTAACAACACAGCAGTAAAAACATAGTACATTATATTATTTTAATATGCAAATTCCTGCCATACTTTCATTACTTTTCCTTTTATCTTTCAACTAGAGTGTATATAATAATAATGGATTGCATAGGAAAGGATGAATCAAGCAGAATGATTATTACAGACCACACAGTAGAAAAATTAAAAGATCCGTTTGGCTTATTACCTGGGGATAGATATGAGTTTTTGATAAATATTGAAGTATCTGAGGATGATGAGTTATATTCAGAAAATGGTGTTTATATCCGCCTTATCTTCGTTATTAATAACGAAATTGAAAAAATTACACAATATAACTTCATTGAAAAAGAAACAAATCAACACTTAGATTTTGAATTTGAAGAAGAAGAAGAAAAAATGATTTTCAATTATTGTAAAGATAACTTACACCAAGAACAATGAAAAAAATTGACCTATCTTTCAGGTCAATTTTTTTCTTCATTTTTATCCTATTTTTTTATCTCCATAAAAAAGTGGATGACTTCAAAAAAGTAGGAAGTTATTTTACCCAGTGTTTTTACTAAAAATAGCACTTAGAATAGCTTTTATCAAAAAACCAATTAACAAACCTGGAATAACAAATAACATTGGCATAAACACTGGCCCTATGTTCATTCCAAAAATCGTTAATTTGGGTGAGAGCATTAACCCGACTGTAACAAGATAGGCCGAAAATACATATGGAAGATATATATATTTGGACCTATTTTGTGTTGCACTCCGATGCGCGTCCCACATCGCAAAAAAGTATAAACATGGATAAAACATTAACCATTGATAATCTATGGCATTAGCCGCACCTTCAAAATCGCCTAAAAAACTTAACATGATTGCAGTATTAAAATTACTGAATACATTTACGAGAAATTCAAGTGTAATAAAAAGAATACCTTTAATTATTTGCTTATTTAGTATTTGTCCGAATCCCGGTAAAGCAATACTCCACAAAATTGCTTCAAGTGTCCTATCCTTATTCATGATGACACACTTAACCCTTCTGCATAGACATTTCTTTCATATTAATATGTACCAGCACTTTTATTTCCCACTTTCAGTTAGTTTTAGACGGGAGTCTCTTAGTTGGAGTTTCGGATAAAAGGGATTAACAAATATTTTTTAGTATCTAAAGTATACCCTTAAACGTCTTGTTCTAATTCCAATTTTTTTACAAACAAATGGCTAAATAATGGGATAGAAAAATTACATATAAAAATTAGAATCTGATACAATTAAGGAAGATTAGTTAATGGAGTTGATAGTATGGACCGATCCACAATAGAAGAGGTTTTACGTGCAGTACCTTTATTCCGTGAACTTTCGAGTGATGAGTTGTCGGAAATTGTAAACATCTCGCAAAATCGACATTTCATCAAAGGTATCCATGTTTTTATGCAAGATGACCCACTAGAAAACGTATACTTTATACATAGTGGAAAAATTAAAATATATAAAAATGATTTAAACGGGAAAGAACAAATAGTTTCTATTCTGAAATCAGGAGATATGTTTCCTCATGTAGGATTCTTTAGAAAAGGGAATTACCCCGCTTTCGCTCATGTCCTTGAAGACGCAAGAATTGTAGTCATCTCCATCGCTCATTTTGAAAAGCTACTTCTTCAGCATCCACAGGTATGTATTAAACTTTTTAAAGTTATGGGTGAAAAAATTATCGATCTACAAAATAGACTAGAATCTCAAATATTAAATAGCACCTACGAGCAAATTATTAAGTTATTGCTACGGTTAGCTCAAACAGATGGTACGTTATTAGAAGACGGTAGAACAGTATTAACCTCACATTATACGAATAAAGATATGGCTAACATGATTGGTACCACTAGAGAAACAGTTAGTAGAACTTTAACAAAACTAAAAAAGAAAAAAATTATTGAAACAGATAAAGATGGAAACTTTATGTTTGACATACTAGAAGTTGAAGAAGAATTATTTTAAATCACACGAGGAAAGGCGTTCGAGAATTCATCGAACTACCCTTTCTTTTTTTATTTCAATAACATCTTGGGCCATCTTGCATAGATTGTAATATATTATTTGCATCAGGAGGTTACTACAAAAAATGAAAGATGACCAAGGCAGACAACATCAAAAAAAGTATAATAAAGAACCCTTTGGAGATTTAATGAAGTCAATGAACGATTTTTTTCATCAGAAACCGGTTAGAAGACTGCTTGACACAATAGATGAATTCTTTGAACAACCGTTTCCACTGCAGCAGATTCCAATTGATATGTATGAAAACGACCACGAGCTTATCATATCAGCAGACCTGCCAGGAATTAAAAGAGAACAAATTGGCATTGAATTCATCGGGAACCAACTAACCATTTCCGTTAACCATAATGAAGTTACTGAAGAAAAAAACGAAAAGAAACACTATTATTATAAAAAGGTTGAAAAAAACCAATCCATTCGAACAGTTACTCTACCCTACAATGTCCATGAAAAAGATGTAAAAGCGTCTTATCAAGATGGTGTATTAAAAATACGAATCCCTAGGCAACGAAAAAAAAGAATAATGATTGATTAATTAAGAGCGATTTAGCTATCAACATTCAAATAAAATAGGATTCGGGCTCGGTCAACTGCTTAATAACTTATTAATGGGGACTCGTTTTCTTGGGTGATCGCTCAACCTGTCCAAATAACTGCTTCATTCGACTTGTTTTCATGGGGACTCACTCAACTGTCCGAATAACCTTTTCATTCGGACTTGTTTTCCCGGGGTCTTGCTCAACCTGTCCGAATAGCCGCTTCATTCCGACTTGTTTGCCCGGGGTCTTGCTCAACCTTTTCGAATAACCTCTTCATTCGCACTCGTTTTTATGGGGACTCACTCAACCTGTCCGAATAGCCGCTTCATTCGCACTCGTTTGCCCGTGTTCTTGCTCAACCTGTCCGAATAACCTCTTCATTCGGACTTGTTTTCATGGGGACTCACCCAACCTGTCCGAATAACCTCTTCATTCGCACTCGTTTGCCCGTGCTCTTGCTCAACCTGTCCGAATAACCTCTTCATTCGGACTTGTTTGCCCGGGGTCTTGCTCAACCTGTCCGAATAACCTCTTCATTCGCACTCGTTTTCATGGGGACTAACTCAACCTGTCCGAATAGCCGTTTCATTCGCACTCGTTTGCCCGTGCTCTTGCTCAACCTGTCCGAATAACTGCTTCATTCGGACTTGTTTTCATGGGGACTCACCCAACCTGTCCGAATAACCTCTTCATTCGCACTCGTTTTCATGGGGACTCACTCAACCTGTCCGAATAGCCGCTTCATTCGCACTCGTTTGCCCTGGCACTTGCTCAACCTGTCCGAATACCCTCTTCATTCGCACTCGTTTGCCCGTGCTCTTGCTCAACCTTTCCGAATAACTTCCTGATTCAGCCTCTTTTCTCCTTTTTTAGGAATCATCTAAAAAGGACATGGATAATGTCTTTTACACATCTTTTTCCAAAAGGTCCAATACATACTTTTATTCCATCAGTACCAACCTACATCTAGGAGGTGTTTTCATGGATAGAGAAAACATGGGTAACAAGGATTTACCTGATTTTAAACAGTTAAACGATCGAGTAATCGCTGACCCACCAAGTGAACCATTTCTTGTCTTAAAAACTAATTTAGATCCCGATGAACCATCTGTGGAAAATCCATATTATCAAAATGGAACGACTAATAAAAAAGACTTAAATGACTACTTTAATGGGAAATAAGGTGATTCTATGGAGCAGACACTAGCCTATTTACGAGAAACGTTATCCAACTATACCGAGGAACATCAAGTTTCCCTTCAGCTTTCTAAAAAACTTGAAGAGAAGGATTATAAAAGTGAAGGGGATTTTGTGAGGGAGCTAGATGAGCAAGAAATCGAATTTTTAAATCAAGTATTACCTGGTGAAATAAACCATGCAATGGAAGCTCAGGATTATAATCGTGTGCAAGAATTAAATGAAGTATATGAATTGTTGGTTTAGGGGTGTGTGAGCAGTGAATAACCCATTTTCAACGAAGAAATATTCTACTACTAATGTAGATGAAGTGAAACGGTTAAATGCAAATTCTGGATTAAGTTATAATGAAGTTAAAATGTTACTGGCAAAGTCTTATCAGGAAAAAAATCAACAGGAATAACCAAAAAGGTATTCACTTTTCTTTGTGAATACCTTTTTCATTCTTATCCATTAAGTGGTTGTTGGTTTAACGGATGTTTGTTTGATTTTCTTTCTATATAGATTACAACAAATAAAAAAGCTAATCCACCAAGTAATCTAATTCCAGAGGATATTGACATGGCAATTTGTATATTATACAGCTCAAGTAAAAATACCCCGATTTGCGGTGCAATAAAGCCTACAGCTCCCAATATAATATTATACGTAGCTAAAAATGATGTTCGCTCTTTTTCAGGCGATACATGTAACAGCTGGTTAAAAAGAAGCATAACTGTTCCCGCTACAAAAATTCCAGAGAATAAATTTATTATCGTTAAATAGATAAGATTCGTTGAAAGTATGGTTAAGATCGGAGCAGTTGCCATTCCAATACCTGCAATAAATAGCATGACAGAGTTACCCCATTTATCTGCAGATCTTCCCCACCATTTGTAGCTTAACATTTGGGAAATTGAGTTTACTACGGTAAATAAGCTAATCCATATTGCAGTAGCCTGTGCATCATTGATTTGGTAAATCGTAAATAAAGGCCAGGCCATTTGCCATCCAAAATTAAAAAGAACTGCACATAAAACAAAACTCCTATAAGGCCTATGACTAATCATCTTGTTTAAGGTTGTGGTAAAGGCTTTCTTCTCTTTAACTTTTACTTTTTCTACTTTTATTTCATAGTGCTTCATTAAGAAATAAACTTCAATCACACCGAATATAAAACCCACTAAAAATAATATCTGATAAGGAAATGTGTCAGTCTTATCAAAGCGACTAATTACAACACCAGCAGCTATTGTAACAACCATTCCGACAAAGGTTAAGATTCTGCTCCTTTCACTAAAAAAGGCTCCTCTTCGCTTATCTGGAATAATATCGCCAATAAAGGATTGCCATGAAAGCGTAGCAATCGCGTTGGGAAGGTTCATTAAAGCAATTAACACAACAAGGATCCATGCCTGATTTACAATCGTTATGAAAGGAATAAAAACCATTAACAGCAGGAAAAATCTAGCACTTAAAATTGATAATCCAGTAAACGTTTTTTTCGTCTCGAGTCTATTGATCCACATTGCAGCTGGGATCATCGCTAGCATACTCATTAAAGATGGTAAGGAGCTTATTAAGCCAACCTGTTGGTTTGTAGCACCTAGTACCCCAATTGCAAATAAGGGAATAAAGCCACTTACAAGGCTATTTGCAACGATTGAAGAAGCTCCATTTAATATACTTAGTTTTTCATTATTTTTAATATGCTCTGATGAATAATTCATGAACAACGTCCTTTTTCGACTTCCGAAATATTTAGTTTATAGAAGGAGTTTACTCCTGAAAAAAGAAACTTGCAATAGAAATTTTTAGACATAAAAAAAGCTACCAATTGATAAGTGGTAGCTTTTTAACAATCCTTTTTTTTATGTCTAGATTTACGGGATTGTTTTACAAATTGATGTGTTGTTATCGCTGCACCAGCAGCAATCACACCGTTTGCAATTCCGTTTACTGTAAAACCTAGCTTTATTACACTAGCAAGTGTGCCTCCAAACAATAATATCCAAATAATCATCCAATCGTGAACTTTCGGAGTATGTTTAAGGGCAAATCCTAGAATAATTAATGCAGGTACAACTAGGACTAATTGTGAATGTATCGATATTTGACTAAACATTGCATCTAACATCTGTATTACCTCCCTTTCTCCTATATAGTATTCAAGTTACTATTTAGAAGCATAGGGGAAATCATTAGTTTTATTGAGCTTGTTTCAACTATTTTTGTCTATTTTAACTGTTTCTAAGCTTTGAATGACTTAGTAAAACCTTGAACCATCGAGCCTATCTGGTTCACTGCACCAATCATTTGTCCAGCTGTATTCATCATCTTATCAACATTGTAGGAACCATCTTTGTTCTTAAACTGAGCCATAATAGACTGCACTCCTGAAGGTTTTGAGTTTTGTGCAAACTGGTTCTGTTGAAGTGGATATGGTGTCTGATATTGATGCTGTGCTGAATAAGGTGTAGGATATGGAACATTGTTGTACATTTGATTTGGCATAGTAAATTGTGGAGATTGTTGAAAATTCGGTCCTATCGGTTGTTGATAGTTCGGTCCCATTGGCTGTTGACCATAATATTGCGGCCAACCATTTGATTGATAATTTTGTGGAAACCCATTTCTACGTAGATTTTTTCTATGAGTAAACACAACTTTCCCCCCTCACATATTGCGTTACAATAGTTTATGTAAATCGCCCCGAAGTGTTAATACATTCAATAAAGAATGCCTCCACTATTCGACAGGACTAGACTTGAATTGTCGGAAGTTTCAATTTTTCAAAAATCATAAATAATGGCCTATCCATGCTATGATTCTGATAAGACTTATATCAGGGGGCCAATTATATGATTTTAAACGAACTTAAAGAAAAGTTTATTCAGCTGAAAAAGTATGAGCCAGTAGATAACAATGAATTATTGGATTTGGCAAAGCAGCTTTATGTCAAAAATCAAATCACAATTATTGATTATCGTAATTTTGTTCGTGAGCTTGAAATGAATGGATCACTTAACCCTGAGAATACTGATGAATTAATTGAAATGTAATGTAATAAAACTTGGTAATTAAAACATGTTATATCCTCCATTAGAAGATGAGATATTAAGTAATGTAGTAATCCTAATTTGGAGGCTTGATTAACTATGGGTCGCGGTAAACATTTTAACCATATGGAAAAGGGACATGAACCAAAAGTCCCGAAGCATGGATTTAAAGCTAATTCAAAGGAAACAACAAAAGTAGAATTTGCAATTGAGCCTGTAGCTAGAAATGGAAACAAACCAGTTTATCTTAAAGAAGAAGACGACTTATAAAAAAAACGGTGCTTAAGAATAAACTTAAGCACCGTTTTTTTGATGTATTTGATCTAGTATTGACTTTAGAGTGTAGACAATTGATTGGTACGTTTCTTTTGCTCTTTTTTCTCTCGTATCTTTGTAGAATGATTGAACAATGAGAAGTTCTATGTTTTCGATTGCTGTATCGATTTGTAGTTTATATAAGTATTTTGGATTTTCTTTTTGTATCCAAGTTAGTGTCAACTCTCTCCACTTATCAAGAGTAGCATGCACGTTATCAGCATAAGGCTTTACTTCACCGAAAAAGTCAGGTTCGTAGTCTTCTTTTCCTTTTACCGATTCTAACCTGTGAATGGATTCTTCTGCCCTTTCTAACAAATTGTTAGTTAAAGCAACTAAATCGATATTATTCATATACATCACCCTATTTCATCATAACAGATTCTACCTATATGAGAAATAGGACTGCTTTTAATAACTTAATCTATACGAATAAGTTCCTTTTCCAATTGACTGTTTTTTTTCAGAATTGATTAGATTTTTCTCTAGGGAGTATTTACCGATACATTCATCAATTGATGAAAGAGTTTTCATGATACTATTAAATTCTGCTGTACTATTTTGAAGATATTCCTCTGAAAGGTTTTTCCTTTCTTCTAGAAGCTTATTTTCGATTTTATCTAAACCCTTTAATAATTCATCCAAACTATTCATCACTTCGTTTTTAGCCATCAATGTATTCAACTCATACGCCCCCTTTAATAACTCTTCTTACAAGCTATTCGATATAGACTCTAATACTACCTTCCGACCTGACAAAACTAGTTATGTTTCGTCAAAGAAAGTGGATTTTTCCGATTTTCGACAAAGAGTAATGATCGCCCGAGGAATGAAATGTTCCGTGATGTGAACAATATCTATAGGAGGTGTTAGTATGTCAAAAACAAAAAGAAATTCAAATAATAAACAAGTAAAACCAAA
This sequence comes from uncultured Bacillaceae bacterium, assembly GCA_947497585.1. Classification (GTDB taxonomy): domain Bacteria; phylum Bacillota; class Bacilli; order Bacillales; family Bacillaceae_L; genus Bacillus_BV. The sequence goes on from CANMHG010000005.1 coordinate 35,720, forward strand.
AGAGGAAACTGCACCAGGATATGGTGACAAGAAATTGGAAGGACCAAATCGTCCTGCAGAATGATGGAAGAACAAGAGCAAGAATTTCTTGCTCTTTTACTTTTTCTTAAAAAAATTTTCAATACTTATTCCAGCATGTAATTGCTGTTGTTTATGTAAATACCAATCTGTTAAGCACAATTCATTGGTATTGATTTTTTTAACGGGTTTAAACCAATTTTTCACCTCCTTTTGATCATAGAACCAGTCATCTTTATATTGGGACTTATGCTTAATTATTGGATAGACAGTTCTAAGAAAAGGTGTATCCCGGGGTTTACGGTGTGAGAAATACTGCTCGTAATCATGCCTTGATCCAGTATGAATTGTTTTTTTAGAAAACAAATAAAACCGTGGATAGTAATATTCATGAAAAAGCAACCACGCTAGTTTCTTACCTAATTCAATCCTACTCTCTAGTTTACGAAAATCATGAACTGAAAAACCATACAACTCCCCTTGGACGGTTGGAAACAATACCGAACTAAAGTGTAACCAATCTTGAAATTTAAAAATAAAGGATTTAAATACTCTGTTTTTGTAGAACGGATGATTAATTACTGGCTCTTGAATAACATTTTGTTCATTAATAATTTGTGCAGTAATTAGCTTCTCTCCATTTTTAGTCAACCAATATTCATTCCAGTGATTTTCCATAAAAGAAGAAACTGAAAAGGCCCTTAATAAAGCAAATAATGGTTTATTTTGCATTTTAGACATTTCATATAATAAGAGCTGTGGATAGGCATCAGAGAAAATAAGCCAATTTGCTTGTTCATAGGTCATAAATAACGTATTTCTAGTGGTTATATCTAGTGCTTTGGAGAACCATTTGCCCTCTAAATCCGTCATATTCCATCCTGCATTTCTTGATACCATGCTTGCTAAGAACGACCAACGAATCTCTTTATTTCTTTCATAAAAATTGGCATAGCTAGTTGTCCTCGAGACATTATCAATATTTTTCCTATCTGTTTCTTCTATAATAAATTTAATAATATCTTGTTCTTCTTCAGTGTATTTACTATAAGAGCTCATGAAACGTTTATGTCTTTTTCTTTCAACCAAATATCTCACCACCCTTGTCAATATCCTTTCCTATTGTTGAAAAAGATAAGCAAAGTTCTGAGATAAATACTAGTGAACTCAATTAGCTAGAAAAATGGTAGAATGGTCCTGTGCCAAATAATACAACTATTTTCTCTCATTTTCTGATATGATAGAGTATAGGTTTTTTAGGGGGAGGTATAATATATGACTTTTCGCTATCCGAATGGAAAGCTGTACCAGCCTAAGAAAATCAGCACCACACCTCATCATAAACAACAAGTTTATAGCAACCGTGGGATGACACTTGAAGAGGACTTAAATGTATCGAATAAATATTACCTAGAAAAGCAAATAGCTGTGATACATAAAAAACCTACACCTATTCAAATTGTAAATGTTGATTTTCCAAAAAGAAGTGCAGCAGTAATAAAAGAGGCTTACTTTAAACAAGCTTCTACCACTGACTATAACGGAATTTATAAAGGCCGTTATATTGATTTTGAGGCTAAAGAAACTAGGAATAAAACGGCATTGCCATTACAAAACTTTCATCAACATCAAATTGACCATATGAGAGCTGTCGTGGAGCAACAAGGAATCTGTTTTGTAATTTTACGTTTTGCAGCTGTGGATGAAATATACTTATTAGAAGCAGTCCATCTTTTACAGTTTTGGGAGAGACAACTCCAAGGTGGCAGAAAATCAATCGCTAAAAATGAAATTGAGACATTAGGCCATATTATTTCTATAGGGATGGCACCTAGAATCGACTATGTAAAGGTTATTGATAAGATATACTTTCAATGAAACTTTATTATTTTAAATTCGTCATATTATAAGGGTATTTTATAAATAGCGACTACACCTATTATTACCTTTTTGAGGAGCAGTGAATGCTATGTCTGAGAAATATAAAACACGTGAACAAAGAAAACGTGTAAGTTCTAACAATAAGAAGAAGCCTGAAAAAAATATTAAAGGCTTTATGCGGAAGGCATTTCTAACAATATTAGTCATTGGAATTATTGGAATGATTGGAGGGGCAACGACCTTCTTTGTACTTGCAAAGGATGCTCCACCGCTTGATGAATCACTATTAAAAGATCCTTTATCATCTAAGGTTTATGATATGAATGGTGAGCTAATTGCTGAACTAGGTATAGAAAAAAGGACCCACGTTTCATACAATGAAATTCCAGAATTAGTTAGAAATGCATTTATTGCAACAGAGGACGTCCGATTTTATAAACATCACGGAATTGATATTATTCGATTTGTAGGTGCTGTTATTGCAAACGTGACGGACGGGTTTGGCTCTCAAGGAGCAAGTACGATTACACAACAGGTTGTAAAGAACTACTTTCTTACACCTGAAAAAACATTATCGAGGAAAGCACAAGAAGCTTGGTTGGCATATCAACTAGAAAGTAAATTTTCAAAGGAAGAGATTCTTGAGATATACCTGAACAAGATTTTATTTGGTGGAAGCACTCATGGCGTAGCTAAAGCAGCTGAAACCTATTTTGGAAAGGAATTAACTGAACTTGAATTGCATGAGGCTGCGATGCTAGCCGGAATTCCACAAAGCCCAAATAATTATAATCCGTTCAATTATCCTGAGGCAGCTGAAAAAAGAAGAAACATCGTTTTATCTCTGATGGAACAGCATGGATACATTTCATCAGATGAAGCAAAGGCTGCGAAGGCTATTCCAGTCCAAGATTCAATTGTTGACTCTAAACCTGTTTCTAAGCCAATTGATACATTTTTAGATCAAGTTAAGATTGAGATAAAAGAGCTTGGTGACATCGATGTGTATTCTGCTGGTTTAGAAATTTACACTACCTTTGATCCTAATGCACAAGCACATATTGACCAACTATTAGCTGATAATGATGCAATATCCTATCCTAATGATGAATTTCAAGCAGGAATTGCTTTATTAGACACAAGAACAGGTGAAATAAGAGCTCTTGGTGGTGGGAGAAATCAAACAGAAACATCAAGAATCAACTTTGCGATAGACCCGCTAAATCAGCCTGGTTCCACAATAAAGCCAATTATTGATTATGGTCCGGCAATTGAGTATCTGAAATGGTCTACTTATCATCAAATTGATGATGAACCATATACGTATTCTGATCCAAATCGTACACCTATTAAAAACTATGACAATAAACATTTAGGTCAGATGTCTATTCGTACAGCACTAGCTAAATCTAGAAACATTCCTGCTCTTAAAGCTATGCAGGCTGTTGGGCTAAAACAAGCTCAAGATTTTGCAGTTAATTTAGGAATGCCATTTGAAGATCATGTATATGAATCCTACTCTATTGGAGGTATTTCAGAAGGAGTATCTCCCCTACAAATGGCTGGAGCATACAGTGCATTTGGGAATAAAGGCGTCTATATTAAACCATATGCAATAAAGAAAATTATCTATCCCGATGAAACTGAAGTTGATTTAATGCCACAACCAAATCCAGTAATGAAAGATTCAACGGCCTTCATGGTAACTGATATGTTAAAGTCTGTAATGCTTCCTGGTGGTACTGCAGCGGGCTACAATGTTCCAGGCCTTCATATAGCAGGAAAAACTGGTACCACCAACTTTGACAGCGAGACAAGAAAGAAATATGACATACCGAGTGGCGCAGTTCCAGATATATGGTTTGTAGGTTACACGCCAAATTACACAGCAGCAATTTGGACCGGATATCGCGATAACAAGGAATGGATGAGAACTAAGGACGAACAACAAATTGCTAAGAAATTATTTAAAAACATTATCACCACTATTTCTGAAGGCAAGGACACACAAGATTACCCTATACCAAATAGTGTTGTAAAAGTAGCTGTTGAAAATGGATCAAATCCTGCCAAACTAGCTAGTGAATTTACACCAGAGGATATGATTGTATCAGAGTACTTTATAAAAGGGACAGAACCAACAGAGGTTTCTGATAAATTTAAGGAGCTAACTCCTCCATTAGAGCCAACTATCAATTATGACCAGGAGAAAAATGAATTAACATTAACATGGTCTTATCTTGAAGATGAGCTTGAGGGTATTTCCTTTGAAATTAGTGAGTCAATTGATGAAGGGCCATATACTGTTCTTAAAACACAAAAAGAACTAACCTTGATTATTCCAAATCCAATACCAGAGGCAAAATACAGGTATCAAATCATTGCTGTAAGTGATGCAAATCCAGAAAACAGAAGTAAATCTGCAACCATCGAGACAGAAATCCCAGCTGTAATAGAGGATGAAATAGACCTCTTCCCAGATGATGATGAAGAAAACCCTGGAGATGGGGATGGAAACGGTGAAGGTAATGGTGACGGAACAGGTATAAAACCACCTGATATCGTTGAGCCTCCAGGTAAGCCAAACGACGACGAATAATAAAAAAAAAGGAGCAGGAAAAAAATCCTAGCTCTTTTTTTTTATTTTAGTAGAGCACCTGTTTAGAGTATTTTAGCATTTTTGGAGGTATTCAGAGAATACTGGCATAATCTAGAGGAAATATATAAATAGAGTTGGTTGAACTGCTCTTAGCAAGTCTCCCGCTTACAGAAGCTATAATATGCCCCCTTACCCTATTTGTAGTACAAGTATATATTTCATTATGATTAATGAAGGTATAAAAACGTGTATTGGGGTGAAAAAATGAAAATTATTGAAAAAACGTTAGAGGTAACAGTTCTGCTGTCGGTTACAGTTGCATTTGGAGGCTACGCGCTGTTTATATATCCTTTTGAGAAGCTTAATGAGAAGTTGAATCCAGAGGTAAAACGCAAGCAATTGAAATACGCTTCGCAAAATTGAATGAGATACCCACTCCAGTTCAATGGTGTGGGTATTTTTAAATTATTGTTAATTAGGTGATGCTTTTTTTACTTTCTATTATATAAAATTGCTTCTCGAACTCCTCGAATAGTTGTGAAAGTTGAATATATGAATGGTAATGATCTGGATTGTCAGTAATAAATGACAGTCTCTCTGCTACATTAATCGGCTTATACTTTAAACCAACAATCATTGCATTGATATTTTGGAGAGAATGTACAGGTATTTCATTTACCCAGTTCAAACAACAAATTAAATAAGATAGTGAGCGTATCATAGGTACTTTAGCGGAAGCACGATCCCTTTTTTGGAAAAACTCCCCTATTACTTCTTTTTGTTGCTTCCATTTTTTTAGTACAGTAGTTACTGCGTCTTTTTGATTTATCCAAGGTGCATTGAACTCGTTCTGAGTTAAAAGAGTAGCAGCAATATCAAACAAAAAATAATCCTTTTCGAGACCTTCTTCATAGCTTACTTGTTTGTTAAATTGGACTGTTGTTGCAACTGGATAAAATAACGGATGTAAAAAAGATTCAGGCAGCAAGAATTCAATGATATCACTCATTTTTTCAAACCTTATCCTTCATTCGTTTTTTACCTTCACGACATACATCTAGTAAAGGACACACCTCACATTGCGGAGATTGAGCTTTACAGTGATATCTTCCAAAAAAGATTAAACGATGATGTGTCACTCCCCACTCATCTCGAGGTATCTTTTTCATCAAAGTTTTTTCTACTTCAAGCACGGAATCCTTCCATCTACAAATGGCTAGCCGTTTGCTAACTCTCTCTACATGAGTGTCCACTGCGATGGCAGGAATACCAAAAGCCACTGATACAACTACATTCGCCGTTTTTCTCCCTACACCGGGAAACTTCGTTAATTCATCACGATCCTGAGGTAGAACACCACCATATTCATATATAAGCATTTCGCATAATTTCCGAATATTTTTTGCCTTGTTTCTATATAAACCAATTGAACGTATATCTTGTTGTAATTCCTCTAAAGAAACCGCTAAATAATCTTCAGGTTTTTTATATTTTTCAAAAAGAGACTTAGTTACTTTGTTTACAAGTGCATCCGTACATTGCGCAGATAAAGCAACGGCAATCACTAATTCGAAAGGGTTACTATGGTTTAACTCACAATGAGCGTCTGGAAACATTTCTCCCATAGTATCTAAACAATGCCTTATTTGTGCTTTTGTTAACATATCGTTTCTCCTGTCGTATGAATTTAAAAAAAGCTTAAGAAAGAAATTCTCTCTTAGCTTTCAAGCCAATTGTAAAATGGAATTGTTCTTTCGTATTCCTTCGTAGTATTCTGGTCTACTTGTTTTTGCTTTTGGCTATGTTGACGAAACTTCTTGGAATGTGCCTGCGCTTGTTCAATCGTTTGTATACCGTTCTTTTTCCATTCAAATAAAATTCGATCGATATAACGGAAATTCAATTTACCTGACATAACTGCTTCTCTAAGAGCAGCTTTTATTATAATAGGATCATGATGGTCCTGGTCAATCCACATTGATAATGACTCACACTCAAACGGAGATAATGGTCGTCCAAACTCTTGTTCAAAAATTGTATAAAGACTTTGTTCCTCTTTTTGTACCACTGTTTTTTCCTGTTCTATTGTCTCTGACATTAAATAGTGAAAAAGTTTAACCCAAAGAGGCTTTAAAGAATACTTTTCAACAATAATGGATTTTTCATGGTAGTCTTCTTCAATCGCTAAATAGCCTTTTTGTAGAAGGTGTCTTAATATTTCTGTACACCTTGTCGTAGAAAGGGTCATATTGCTAGAGAGTTCGGTTGGAGTAGGAAAGGTGTTTCCACTTTCAATAAAATTTAAAACCTGTAAAACGACCATAAACTCTTCTTCATTTAAGTTTAAATTTTTATAATTTTGTAGTAGTAGTTTAGGTATTGCTACACTTCCTTGTTGAAACCAGTCAATAAAGTTATCATAGTTCATTCAATACACCTCTTTTCTAGTATAACATGAACTACTGGGACGAGATAAGAATGAAATAATTGGAGTTGTATATTTGGTAAAATAAAAGAGGCTGGGACAAAAGTAGCTTAACTAAATAGAAACCGAACAATGGTTGTAGGAGTAGTTATACCGCTCCTGAAATATACTTCGCTAAGCTACTACTTTGTTCAGAATTTTAGTTAAACACTTAAGTTATGTCCCAGCCTCTTTATTACCAATTAATTCTACATCTTTCTATTCATGAATTGATGAATACGTTCTATTGCTTTTTCCAGTAATTCTAGAGAAGTTGCATATGATAAACGAACATAATCAGGGGCACCAAAACCAGAGCCAGGTATTAGAGCTACTTTCTCTTCTTCCAGTAGTGCAGCAACAAATTGGTCTACATTTTCATAGCCTGCTGCTAAAGATGCCTCTTTTGCGTTTGCAAAGAGATAAAATGCACCTTGAGGCTTAATACAAGTAAAACCAGGAATCTGAATCAGCTTTGTATGAATGATATCTAATCGCTCTTCAAAAGCCTTTCTCATTTCCTCTACAGGTTCTTGGGATCCATTATAAGCCGCAATCGTACCATACTGAGCAATTGACGTTGGGTTTGACGTACTATGACTAGCCAAATTGGTCATTGCATTGATTATTTCTTTGTTACCTGCTGCATACCCAATTCGCCAACCGGTCATAGAATGTGATTTTGATACTCCATTAATGACAATTGTAGTTTCTTTTAATTCTGCTGAAAGCTCCGCGATGGAATAGTGTTTACGGTTATACGTTAGTTTTTCATAAATTTCATCTGACACAATTAATATGTTATTTTTTAGACATACTTTGCCAATTTCTTCAAGCTCTTCTTTTGAGTAGATCATGCCAGTTGGGTTACTTGGAGAGTTTATAATGACTGCCTTAGTACGCTCAGTAATTGCCCCTTCTAACTGTTCTGGGGTAATTTTAAATTCGTTTTCTTCAACGCCGTCAATGTATACAGGCTTACCGCCAGCTAGTTTCACCTGTTCAGGATAGCTAACCCAGTATGGAGTTGGGATGATAACTTCATCATCCTCATCAAGAATAACCTGAAATAATGTATAAAGAGCATGCTTTGCCCCTGAACAAACAATGATTTCATTTGGATTATAGGTTATATTTTGATCTTTTTTAAATTTTTCAATGATGGATTTTTTAAGTGCGGGTAAACCACCTGTTGGTGTATATTTGGTAAATCCTTTGTTCATAGCATCTGATGCAGCTTGAATAATATGTTGTGGTGTATTGAAATCAGGTTCACCTGCTCCAAGTCCAATTACATCATGTCCAGCTTCTTTTAATTCTTTTGCTTTTGCTGTAATCTCTAGTGTTGAAGAAGGAGTAAGTGTCGATACTCTTTTAGCTAATTTCATTATCGTTCCCCCTGTTTGTATTTATGGAGTAGTCCTTTTCAGTAAATCTCCAGTTTCAAAATCACTATAGTAATACGTTAATCGGTTATTTTCGTTAAGATAAATGACTTCCCAGAGTGGAATATTTTTCTCCATCCCAAGCTTTACTGAACGAATTTCTTGTGGATTCCTTTCGCTCACTAAGCGATTGACTACATCTTCTTTACGTAAACCCTCATCTTGCCTTTTAATCACAATCTCGCCGGAATCCTCAGCAATCCATACGATCAAAGGTACATTTTCGTCAGAGTTTCCCTTAACTACCTGATACGACTCTGATCCATAATATGTAGTTACTTCATTAATGGTATGTATGTTGGCTTGTGCTTTAGCAATTTCAATTGCTTGTTGCTCCTTTTCATGTTTTGGCTCCATTGCTGTATTGTAAACACTAAAGGCTTGCCAAAATCCGATAACTAAAATCAATATAGTAAGAAAAATCCATTTTTTCATCTGATCACATCATGTACGATAAATTGTAAAAATAGCTGTATTTTGATCTTTCATATCTAGCGCAAGTCCGAACATCAAATCTTTTGTTTTAAGTGTTCTATTTAGGCTGTCCACAATTTTATAAAGGTCTGGAGAGTTCTGGACTTTTACGGTTGAAAGTACTTCAATTTTACTTTCCATTATTCATCCTCCTAAAGGTACTAATCACAAATTTTGTTACTCATATGCTTTCAAGTCTTCGGTAACAATATAACTACAACAACATTACGAAGTTGTATCCTTTACCATTATAACAGGTGATAACCTTTACGATAATAATTTTAGTTAAAAAATATCTCCTATCCCACACCGTTAATAAAACTGCCACTTCTCGTGGCAGTCTTTTTTTGGTTTACTTAACTTCTTGGGAACTTTCAATCGAAATTGTAATTACCTCATATTCATTTTGATTTGCTTTTATTGTTATATTACCAAATTGTTTAGTCATATAAGTATCGATCCAAGTTTCCTTCAATCTTTCCATAACATCAGGGCTTGGGTTTAGATCTTTTTTAGTAAAAATAATGGCTACTTGAGGATCAATATGTTCAATAAAATCTTGGGAAGATCCGTCATTTTGTGCAAAGTTTGGAATTTTAACTATGTTAACTTTTGATAATTCCTCATTTGTAAGTAAAGACATCTCAGCATTAATGTTCCCGGTTGACATATATAGCAGGTAGTGTCTTCCCATTTCTAAAAACAGATCATAACTTTGGAGTCCATCTGAACTTAAACCCTCATGTACCACCTTAGCCTTTAGTAGAGGAACAATCGGGTGAGAATCATTTTTCTTCAACTTAATAATTCTCTCTTTCGATAAAAAGGCTGGTATGGCAAATTGCTCGCCAATCACTACTTTGCTAGTTGGATATCTTTTCGTTAACCATTCTAGATTTGATTGGTATTGCTGATCTTCCTTTGTAATAATGATTGATTTAACTAATGACACATTGTACATCTTCAAGAGGCTTTCTAATTCAGCTTGTGTTTCCGGACCTCCAGTGTTAATGAGCACATTTTCTCCGTTACCATGTTGGATAAGTGTTGCTTCACCACTTGATAAGTTTAAAAACGTAATTGCAAGTTCCTTATTAGAAAGCTTAAGATCAACCTTTTCAATTTCTGTAGGAATTTCAGAGCCTGAAAATGCAGAAAGAAACAAAGACTGAAATAGGACCAATAACACCAAAATCCTCACAGTTATCCCTCCAATAGTCGCTAGATTTAGCCTGTGTTATTGACTAAAAATTATCCTATTACCCGGTTACCTTACCATCATACCCATTTATCAATCGTTTCTAACAAATTTGATAGTGGATTTTCAATAACTGACACCTCTGGAAGTGCCTTAATAAATTGGTTTCCATACGAGGTTGAAGTAATTCTTCGATCAAATATGAACACAACTCCATGGTCTTGCTTAGAACGTACTAATCGACCAAATCCTTGCTTGAACCGCAATATTGCCTCAGGTAACGCCAATTGTTTGAAAGGGTTACCTCCACTCTCTTTTATACGTTTTGCATGCGTAGCATACATAGGATCATTAGGAGGACTAAATGGAAGCCTTACAATAACAAGTGCTGTTAAATCTTCTCCTGGGATGTCAACACCTTCCCAAAAGCTATTTGTTCCTAATAGTATAGACTTTTCAAAAGCCTGAAAATTCTTTGTAAGCTTTGTTCTACTTCCACTACTAACTCCTTGGCCAATTATGACAAAATCCTCTAAGAAAGCTAGTTCTTTTAATGTGGAATGTGTCTTCTTAAGCATCTCATAGGAAGTAAATAAAATTAACATTCTACCGTTTGTTTTCAAGGCAATTTCAGCAATGTGAATAGAAATAGCGTGCACGTATTCATCTTCTGTTACTTCATTAATTTCAGGTAAATCATTCGGAATGAGTACAGCTGCCTGCTCTTTATAATTAAAAGGAGATGGGATGGTAACTGTAAACGGCTTGTAGTCAGATAATCCTAAACGTTCTATTATAAACTCAAATGAACCTTTAATTGACAATGTAGCAGAGGTTAAAATAACTGATTTCTTTCTGGAAAAGAATGTAGCTTTAAGTTGTTCAGATACATTTATTGGCTGACTGAATAAATAAGCAGCATTCTTAGCCCCTTTTGTATCTGCCTCAATCCATGAAACCATATTACTTTGTTTGCCTAACAATAATAAAGTTAGTTTTTCATTAATTGATTTAATTGATTCGACAACAGAAAAATAGTCATAGATTGTTCCTTTTTGCATGGGTGTTACTAACTTTTGTAATGATTTAAACGAGTCATACTGGTTATTGACTAACGAATACAAAGAATCTATATTCGTTGATAAATGCAACATTGTTTCAACAATTTTCCTCCAGGATTGATCCTCCTGAACAGATTCATCTAAGGAAATATTTACTCGATTTATAGATGTTTGCACTTTTTTGTGATGCTCTAGTGCAAAGGTTCTAATTTCAGTAAATAAATCATCCAATTGCTGTTTGATTTCCTTGTTCAATGATTCAATTAATGGAAATGTATGATCTGTGTCAAGGCCAATCCCTCTGAAAATTTTTATCACATTTGCTACTAAATCTTTTGAATCACTAAAACCAATTCTTGAGAGTAAATTTGTAACATCTAAATAATTCAACTTAATACCTAAATGGCTGCTTGCGACTGTTTCTAAATGATGCGCCTCATCAATGATTACTTCTTCATAAACAGGTAAGATATCTCCTTCTGATAGTAGATCAGCAAAAAGAAGAGAGTGATTTGTAATAATGATTTCGGATTGTTGAGCTTGCCTCTTTGCTCTTCGATAAAAACAGCGAGATCTCCATGGGCATTCTTTTCCTAAATTACTATTTTTTTCACTTTTTATTCGGCTCCATAAAAGCTTCCCACCTGAAGGCAAATTCAATTCATCGACGTCCCCAGTTTCCGTCTCTGTTAACCAAACAAGTATCTGAGCCTTTGCCAATATCATATCGTAGTTTGAATCCTGCTCATATAATACCTGTTCAAATCTCCTTAAACAGAGATAGTGACCTCGTCCTTTTAGTACGGTGGCTTGAAATGGTAATGGTATAGTGTCTGAAAGGATTGGGATTTCATGATCAATTAATTGTTGTTGTAGTTGGATCGTTTTTGTACTAATGATAATGGTGCGGCCAGTCTGCTTCGCATATAGGATTGCTGGTAATAAATATGCAAAGGATTTTCCAATCCCGGTTCCAGCTTCAACAATCGAATGTTTTTGCTCCAGAAAAGCCTGCATTATAGTGTCCATCATTCTTAATTGACCTTCTCTTTCTTCATACTGCTGAATATGATTTGAGAGATGTCCTGTATTACTGAATAGATCCTTTTTAATGGAATCATAATTAACATCACAGATTGATCTGTCATGGATAATTTTGTCTTTTTTCTTCAAAGCAATGCCCCGATACACATCATAACTTTTAGAGTCTTCATGGGGCACAGCTTCTTTTTCCTCTATAATTTGCGATAGTATTTTATGTACATCACTTTTTAAGTAAGTTGCATATTGTAGCAACCTAGTACAAGTTACCAGAGGCAACTCTCTTAGTTTCAATAGTATCTTTAATAGTATTTCTGCAGTTACTTCTGCATCACTATCCGCTTGATGGGGATTATCATGAGCTAACGAGAAATTTTCAGCAAGTTGCCCAAGCTTATAGCTATCAGTTGAAGGTATAACGATTCTAGCCAATTCAACTGTATCTAGCGTCGGACCCTCAAAAGGTTTGCAACCGCTATTTATAAGCTCCTCCTGAAGGAAGGTTAAGTCAAATGGAACATTATGAGCTACAAAGTAAGCCCCTTCTAATAGTGACTCTATTTCAGGTGCAATTAATTGAAAGCTTGGGGCATTATGTACAACCTCATTTGATATGCCTGTAAATTGCTCTATAAAAGGAGGAATCTCTCTGCCAGGATTTATAAAACTTGCAAAACGTTCTACAATCTCGCCATCCTCTATTACTACTGCTGCAAACTGTATAATTTTATCCCCTTTTTTAGGAGAGTTTCCTGTTGTCTCCAGATCAACAACTACGTATCGTTGATTCATAAAAAAACACCTCAGCATCAGGTGGGTATTATAGTGTTCTATCACCCACAATTAGTACTCATATAGTAGTCTTTTCAATTATTGAAGAATATACTTCCTATACTAAAGAAAAAACCCCCATAATGGGGGTTATGTTTATACTATAATACAGTAGAAGCTGGCTCTTGGCCAATTAATTCTTTAATTTGATTGTTTTCATCCATGATCGCAACCTTAGGTACATGCGATTGTACTTGGTCTTCTGATACAAATACGTAAGAAATAACAATAATCACATCACCTGTTTGAACAAGTCTAGCAGCAGCACCATTTAAACAGAATACACCCGTACCTCTCGGACCTGGTATAATATATGTTTCAAAACGTGATCCATTATTATTATTTACAATTTGAACCTTTTCATTTGCAACCATACCAACTGCATCAAGGATATCTTCATCTATTGTAATACTTCCAACATAATCTAAATTAGCTTCAGTCACTCGTGCTCTATGAATCTTAGCATTCATCATCGTTCTAAACACGACATTTCCCCCTCTACCCTAACCGTTTTTCTATATATTGACTTCTATTATTTATCACTTTTAACTTACACAACAAATGTAATATTATCAATAAGTCGAGCTTTTGTAAACTTCACAGCTAGTGCAATTATTACCTTTCGAGAAATGACAGATATTGTCTCCAACTCTGGATATGAGTATAATTCCACATAATCTATTTTTCCTGAAGTGTGATTAGTAATATGTTCGACCACTAGTTTTTTTATTTTCTCAGGGTCCACTACTCCATTTCTTACGGCTTCTCTTGCCAGATTCAACCCTTCATACAACTTAGCTGCCTCTTTGCGCTCTTGGTCGGTTAGGTACACATTTCGAGAGCTTTTTGCCAATCCGTCCTCTTCACGTATAGTCTCCAAAGGAACTAATTTAACTGGTATATTTAGGTCTTGAATAAGTCCATCAATAACCGCAACTTGCTGGGCATCCTTCATTCCAAAATAAACTTTGTGCGGTAGAACAATATTAAAAAGCTTTGTAACAACAGTAGCGACCCCATCAAAATGACCACTACGTTGTTTACCACATAAAACGTCTACGCGCTCATTCACTTTAACAGACACAGATAATTTTTCATGTGGATACATTTCGCTCGTAGTTGGATAAAATAATATATCAACCCCTGCGTTCCTAGCTAAATCTTCATCTCGATCAATGTTACGAGGGTAGCTATCAAAGTCCTCGTTAGGACCAAATTGAAGCGGATTTACAAAAATACTCAGTACAACAATGTCGTTTTCTTTTCTAGCTTGTTTCATTAGAGATAAATGTCCTTCATGAAGGAAACCCATTGTAGGAACAAAACCGATGGATTTCCCTTGAAGTCGAAATTCAGAGACTTTCTCTTGAATTTCTTTGATGGATTCTACTACAATCATTTCCCTTTTCCTCCGTATAACGCTTCTAGCTGATCTTCTTTCATTGTAAACATATGCTTTTCTTCAGGAAATTGCTTAGCTTTAACTTCGTTCACATAAGTTGTTAGTCCATTTTTTATATCTTGATTAATGTCAGTAAATTGCTTAACAAACTTAGGAACTCGATCCACTCCGTAGGAAATAACGTCATGGTATACAAGTACTTGACCATCTGTCTTATCGCCAGCCCCAATTCCAATAGTCGGTATCGACAATGAAGCCGTAACTTCCTCAGCTAATTGTTTTGGAACACATTCCAACACAAGTGCAATTGCACCTGCTTCTTCACACTTCTTTGCGTCAGCTAGTAATTGCCTAGCACTTTCAGCATCTTTTCCTTGAACTTTATATCCACCTAAGACACCTACCGATTGCGGTGTAAGCCCGAGATGAGCAACTACTGGAATACCGGCATCTGTTAATAAGCGAATAACGGTTAGGACATCCTTTGCACCTTCTATTTTTAACGCATGAGCCCCAGATTCTTGCACAATTCTTGCTGCATTTTTCATTGTCTCAGCTATTGAGACATGGTAAGACATGAATGGCATATCTGTTACGATAAAAGTATCTTTAGCACCCCTTTTAACCGCTTTTGTATGATGAATCATGTCATCAACAGTTACTGGGATGGTAGAGTCATACCCTAGAACAACCATGCCTAATGAATCGCCAACAAGGATCATGTCTACACCAGCTTGCTCTGCATGCTTAGCAGATGGATAATCGTATGCGGTAAGCATCGTGATGGGCTCATTACTTTGTTTCATTTTTAGAAAATCAGTTGTTTGTTTCATTTTTCTTCCTCCTCTTTTTTAAGTTAGAGGAAATGAAAAACCGTTTTTGTGTGAAGTCAAAATAGCCCTCTTTCAATGAGAAAGAAGGATCACACTAAATGATTCGGCTGAGTTCATCCCTCTGTCCCAGTCCAACGCATGGATCAAGGCAGACAATGTTAAGTTAACTAACTGTAGAGCTTTGCATTACTTTTATGGTGTAGTTCCTTGGATACTACCCATGTCAATTGAATTATAACAGTAAGTGTTGAAATTTTGCTACAATTTTGATTTGTTTTTAGAGCTAACTTATAAAAAAAATTTGTTCTTTACACTGAACCTTGACCGTTTCTTTGCGCTACAGGCACTTGCTTTCCGCGGGGAGGGATGTGAGCCTCCTCGGCGCTTTGCGCCTGTGGGGTCTCACACTTCCCTCTACTCCCGCAGGAGTCAAGTGCCTTTCGCTTCAATCCACTCTTGTTAGGTTTGGAGAATGTACACTTTATAAAAGAAAAAACCTTCCAAAAGAGCCATTATATTCTAATAAATTTATTGTTTTAGTTCGATATCAGCAGAGTGGATTAGGTGGATTGTGCCGTCTAGTCCCTCTAGGCGTAGGACGCCGTCGTCGGTGATGCCGATTGCACGGCCTTCGATTGAGCCGTTTAGGGTTCTTGCGATAATTTGCTTGCCTATGCTGATTGCATAGCTTTCCCATAGCAGTTTTACGACTTTAAAGCCATTTGTTAGGTAATTGTGATATAGGTCTTCAAGTTTTGCTAATATACTTTGAATTAGTAATGCTCTATCGATTTTATCTCCTTTTTGAATAGAAAGAGAAGTAGCAATTTGTGTTAGTTCTTCGGGAAACTGTTCTATTGATTGGTTGACATTTATTCCGATCCCAATGATGACTGAGTTTACTCGGTCTGCTTCTGCTTGTAACTCTGTTAAAATGCCTACTACTTTCTTCCCACCAATTAAGATATCATTTGGCCATTTTATATCTGGCTCTAACCCTGTTACTTCTTGGATTCCTTGTACGACCGCAACAGCTGCCAGTAATGTTAACTGAGGAGCTTGGGACGGTGGGATAGAAGGTCTTAAAATAATACTCATCCATACTCCTGTATATTTTGGTGAGAACCACAACCTGTCTAGTCTACCTCTCCCGGCTTGTTGTTCTTCAGCAACTACTATTGTTCCCTCTGGTGTCCCTTCGTAAGCAAGACGGTGTGCAATCTTTTGAGTAGAGGTTACTGATTCTTCAAAGTGAACATGTCGCCCTAACGTCTTCGTCTTTAGTCCTAATTGTATTTCATTGCCACTAATTTTATCAGGCTTCTGTACAATTCGGTAACCTAGTTTCCGAACAGCTTCCAGTTCATATCCTTCTTTACGCAAGTCCTCGATATGCTTCCAAATGGCTGTCCTGGAACAGCCTAATTCCTCGCTTATCTTCTGACCAGAGACAAAGCCCCCATTTGCTTCGGAGAAAATTTCTAATAATTGCTTTCTCATAGTAGATTGCAACGCACAAGCCACTCCTTTATACCTTCTTTTTCATTTTCAACTTTACCTAACAAGACTTCTTCTTCAACTTTTTCAATGACTTCTGCAATCCAAGGACCAGGTGTCTTATTTGACCATTTTAAAAGGTCCTGACCGTTAATTGCTAATTCACTTCTTTCTTTTATAGCAAGATTCTCATAGATTTCTTCTAGCTTTGTAATTTTAGCCTCTGGTTCATCTTGTGATAAGATAGAGATTACTCTTTGTATCTGAACTGAACTATCAATTCCTAACTCGTATAGAAGTAATGTAGACCAACCATGTTCTTTAAGCTTTTCAATACCATTAAGATTGTAATGGACCTGATTAATTAGTTTGTTTGGCAGTTTCCACTCTTTTAGAAAAGTGGTGCTATCTTTTACCTCTAACACACACAATAGTAATGTCCAATATTCAGATTTTTCCTTTAAAGAGTTCCAGCAATAACTTCCTGAATTAATAAGCTTGTCCTTTTTATCTTGTAGACCTGGTAAGAACTTATATATATCCGTTTGTGTTAATAGTCCAAGAGCTTGTTCTGTATATCTTCCCAACATAAGCTTTTCAAACTCAACCGTAATTCTCTCTACTGAAACATGTTCAAGCAGATAAGAATACTCCTTAATAGCAGCTTTTGTTTCTTCGACGATTACAAAACCTAGCTGACTTACGAACCGAACTGCCCTAAACATTCTAAGGGCGTCCTCTTTAAACCGTTCATAAGGATTGCCCACCGTTTGAATTAACTTACGCTCTATTGCTTCCTTACCATTAAAAGGGTCAATAAATTTCCCTTCCACAGACATCGCAATTGCATTCATTGTAAAATCACGACGTTTTAGATCTTCTTCTAATGAGAGGATAAAGGTTACCTGATCTGGCCTTCTATAATCTTTGTAGTTGTCTTCACTTCTAAATGTGGTAACCTCAAAAGGGGTGCCGTCAAAAACAACAATAATTGTTCCATGAACAGCACCTACATCGATTGTTTTACTAAATAGCTTCTGAACTTCACTAGGACGTGCTGACGTAGCGATATCAATGTCACCAATTTCTCGTTGGAGTATTAAGTCACGTACAGAACCACCAACGAAATAAGCCTCATGCCCGTTTGCTAATAAGGTTTTTATGATTGCTAACGGCTTTACAAAAGGTTCTTTCATATATAGCCCCTTACTTGTTTTGTCCTACAATTTTAAAATATATTTTCTCATACTCATTAACAATCTTGGTTGAATTAAACTTTTCTATTACAGTATTTCTAGCATTTGTTGACATCCAAGCATGAAGTTTGGAATCACTTAATACAGAAATGGCTTTAGAAGCAATTGCTGCAGTATCCCCTAGCTCACACAAATATCCGTTCTCGTTATTCGATATAACCTCTGGTATGCCTCCAATACTCGTGCCTATACAAGGAACTCCACATGCCATGGCCTCAAGTAACACCAATCCAAAGCTTTCTTTTTCTGATAATAATAGTTTTAAATCACTAATAGAGTATAAATCCTCAACATTTTCTTGTTTTCCCAAGAATAGTACTTTGTCTGTCAAGCCAAGCTGCTCAACTAAACGACAAACGACTGTAAGCTCCGGTCCATCACCTACTAGCAGCAGTTTAGAAGGAACTTTCTCTTGAATTAATTGAAATGCTTTAATAACATCTGGAACACGCTTTACTTGACGGAAATTCGAAACATGAATGATTACTTTTTCGTCTTGTTTAATTCCATATTCCTCTTTTAAATGAAGAGTATTTTTTTTACAATAGATTCTTTCATCTATAAAATTATAAATGGTCTCTATTTCCTTAATAGGTTCAATAAGTTCATTAGTTTGAGCAACAAGTGAATTAGATACAGCTGTTACCACATCAGATTTCTCTATACCAAATTTTATTAAATTCGTAAGTGAAGGATCGTATCCAAGAACTGTTATATCAGTACCATGAAGAGTCGTGACGATTTTTAAATTTTCCCCTACCATTTCTTTTGCAAGATAAGCACATACTGCATGTGGAATGGCATAATGTACGTGCAGTATATCAAGTTTTTCACGCTTTGCCACCTCTGCCATTTTACTAGCCAGCGCTAGATCATAAGGAGGGTATTTAAACACAGAATATTGATTAACCTCGACTTCGTGATAATAAATATTACAGTAAACCTTATTCAATCGGAAGGGCATACTAGAAGCAATAAAATGTATTTCGTGTCCCTTTTCAGCTAAAAGCTTACCTAGTTCTGTTGCAATTACACCTGACCCACCTACGGAAGGATAACAAGTAATCCCTATTTTAAGTTTCATCCTCTATTCTCCTATTAGATCCTTGGAAAGAAGCACTGGTTTCTTTGTAATAAAACCTTCTGCATATTCTACGCCAACTTCTTTACCAAATAATCTTTCTCTAGCTTCTACAGTTTCTATATAACCATTAACAAGTGGCGTATCAATCGTATTACTTTGTTTTGAAAATTGACTTTCATACGTACGAAGGGACTGTAGCTTAATGTCCATCACTTCTGAAATATCTACAACAAAGCTTGGTCTATGAAAACCATTTATCATATAGAAATAAATTGATTCGGCTTTATGGGGACCCAATCCTTCGTTATCTACATATTTACGAATACCAGCTGAAAAAGCTGCCTCTTCTATTAGTCTTGAACAGTTTCCATGGTCAGGATGACGGTCTTCATAATAAGGGGTAAAAATCAACTTCGGTTTATACTTTCGAATAATGGTTACTATTTTCTTTATGTATGATTCAGTTATTACCAGTCCACGGTCAGGTAAATGTAAATTTTCTCTAACTTCCAAACCAAGTAGATTAGAGGCTTTGTCAGCTTCATGAGTACGTGTTTCAACATTACCGTTCGAAGACAGTTCAGCAAGCGTTAAATCACATATCCCCACCCGTTTACCTTCTCTTGCATACTTAGCAAGTGTCCCACCCATTCCAATTTCAACATCATCAGGGTGAGCACCGAATGCTAGGATATCTAAATTAATATTACTCATCTTTTACACCAGTTGTTTCCTTTACTACTTTCCTCCAGCTTAAATCTCCTCGCTCTAAACCGTGAATAAGTATTTCTGCCGTACCCATATTGGTTGCTAAGGGGATAGAATAAACGTCACATAGTCTTACTAGAGCCGTAACATCAGGCTCATGTGGCTGAGCAGTTAGAGGGTCACGGAAAAAGATAACAATATCCATTTGGTTTTTAGCAATTAATGCACCTATTTCTTGGTCCCCCCCAAGAGGACCAGATTGGAAACGATGAATTTTTAAACCTGTTGCTTCGGTTAGTTTTAAACCGGTTGTTCCCGTAGCAAATAATTGGTTTTGCTCTTGGCCTAAAATATCTTTATATGCTGTTACAAATTCGATTAAAGCTGGCTTTTTGTTATCATGGGCAATAAGTGCAATATTCAAACGAAGTCCCCCTACTCAATTATATTCTCTAGGCCGTAAACTAATAAATCAATTTTCATAATTGTTTCAACTGCTAGCTTTACTCCTGACATGAAAGATTCACGGTTGAAAGAGTCATGACGAATTGAAAGCATTTGGCCATTACCTCCAAAAAGAACCTCTTGATGTGCAATTAATCCTGGTAAACGAACACTATGTATATGAATACCGTCATATGAAGCACCTCTAGCACCTTGCATTATTTCCTTTTCCTCGGGGTGTCCTTGCTTCTTTGACTCTCTTACAGTTGAAATTAGTTCTGCGGTTTTAGCAGCAGTTCCAGAAGGTGCATCTAGCTTTTTGTCATGGTGTAGTTCAATGATTTCAATATCTTGAAAGTATTTTGCAGCCATTTGGCTAAACTTCATCATAAGTATTGCTCCAATTGCAAAATTGGGTGCAATAATTGCACCAATTCCTTTTTCTTCAGCTAGTTTTGATAGAGTTTCTAGATCCTCTTTAGAAAAACCAGTAGTTCCAACTACAGGTCTTACTCCATATTGAAGTGCAATCTCAGTATGTACTCTTCCAACTTCAGGTGTTGTTAAATCGATTAACACATCAGGCTGTAATTCACTAAAGCATGCTTCAATATCTGTATAAATAGGTGCATCAAGATTAGGTAGCCCTTCAATTTCCGATACTTTTTTCCCACCGTACTTATGATCAATAGCACCAACTAAGGTGAAATGTTCAGTATCTTTTACTAATTGTAAAGCTTCTCTTCCCATTCTACCTCTTGGTCCTGCGACAACGATTTTAATTTCACTCATATATGTACACTCCTATTATATTTTACTCTGTATCCTTTTTAGTCCAGCGATCCTTATCTCTTGTATTAAACTTATTCATGACAATTTTGTGGGCTTCTTCAAGATCTATATTTAGTGAGTTCGCAAAGCAAATGAGGACAAACAAAACATCACCCATCTCTTCCTCGACTGTACGTTCCTTCTCAGTTGACTTTTTTGGTTTTTCACCGTAGTAGTGATTTACTTCCCGAGCCAGTTCGCCTAGCTCCTCAGTCATTCTCGCTAATAGAGCTAGAGGACTAAAGTATCCTTCTTTAAATTGACTAATATATGCATCAACTTCATCTTGCATTTCCTTCATCGTTAACTTACTAGACATCTCTTTCACCCTACCTTACATATTCTTACTCTAATGTTAGCTAAATCGAAACAATTTGACAAATATTTTGAAATGCTGAGGATGTATTTTCTGTCTAATTTAACAATAGATTTCAGACTTGTTTCCACTTGCCACTATTCAACCTGTCTGAATCAAGGCGGGATTCGGACTCGTTTCCACTTGCGTGTACTCAACCTGTACGAATCTGCTTGGGATTCGGACTCGTTTTCACTTGTGACTACTCAACCTGTCCCAATCTGCTCGGGATTCGGACTCGTTTACACTTGCGACTACTCAACCTGTCCCAATCTGCTCGGGATTCGGACTCGTTTCCACTTGCAACTACTCAACCTGTCCCAATCTGCTCGGGATTCGGACTCGTTTCCACTTGCGACTACTCAACCTTTACGAATCTGCATCGGATTCGGACTCGTTTCCACTTGTGACTACTCAACCTGTCCCAATCGCTCGGGATTCGGACTCGTTTCCACTTGCAACTACTCAACCTGTCCCAATCTGCTCGGAATTCGGACACGTTTCCACTTGCGACTACTCAACCTGTCCCAATCTGCTCGGAATTCGGACACGTTTCCACTTGCGACTACTCAACCTGTACGAATCTGCTCGGGATTCGGACTCGTTTCCACTTGCAACTACTCAACCTTTACGAATCAGCTTGGGATTCGGACTCGTTTCCACTTGCGACTACTCAACCTGTACGAATCTGCTCGGGATTCGGACTCGTTTCCACTTGCGACTACTCAACCTGTCCCAATCTGCTCGGGATTCGGACTCGTTTCCACTTGCGACTACTCAACCTGTACGAATCTGCTTGGGATTCGGACTCGTTTGCCCTTTTTACTCCTTAACCTGTCCGAGAAACAAACAAGGATTCGAACTCGTTTGATCGCTTGCACTGACAAAACTAAAATAGAATCCTGCTAAGTGATAATTTTTAACATGAATTGCTAGTTTTAGTTAGGTTGACTATAATAATAAAGTTATCATTTGTTTTTAGGGGTGATTAATCTGTTAGGTTTAAAATTTAAAAATATTGTCTTTATTATTTTAGGAACCATTATTTTTGCCTTTGGTCTTGTTCATTTTAACATGCAGAACAATTTAGCAGAAGGCGGTTTTACAGGGATTACACTACTCCTTTATTTCGTTTGGAATTTTGACCCTGCAATAAGCAACCTTGTTCTGAACATTCCTCTTTTCTTTATTGGGTGGAAGTTACTAGGAAGGACCTCTTTTCTCTATACGATTTTAGGTACAGTCGGTCTATCCATTTTCCTTTGGATTTTTCAAAGATATCAAATTCAGATGCCACTTCACGATGACCTTACCTTAGCAGCTCTATTTGCAGGTATTTCTATTGGGGTAGGATTAGGTATCATTTTTAGATATGGTGGAACAACTGGTGGAGTAGATATCATCGCAAGGCTTGTACATAAATATGTGGGCTGGAGTATGGGAAAAACAATGTTTCTTTTTGATGCATGTGTTATTACTTTATCCCTAATTACATACTTAACTTATCGTGAGGCAATGTATACACTTGTTGCAGTGTTTGTTGGTGCAAGAGTAATTGACTTCATGCAAGAAGGAGCTTATTCTGCTAAAGGGGCCACTATTATATCAGACAAAAACGAAGAAATCGCAGCTAGAATCATGAGCGAAATGGAACGTGGAGTAACGGTATTGAAAGGACAAGGCTCGTTTTCAAAGCAAGAACGTGATATCTTGTATTGTGTAGTAGGTAGGAATGAAATTGTCCGCCTTAAAAATGTAATTAATTCGATAGACCCGCATGCATTTGTCGCGGTAAGTGACGTACGTGATGTGCTAGGAGAAGGCTTTACACTCGATGAAAATAAAAAACCAATTGAACGATGAAAAAGAGGGTATCCCATTTATCACTATGGGATACCCTCTATATTTATTAACCCGGGCTTATTCTTCTCGGGTCATACCAGTATAAAGTAAAACTAGTCTCAGTAGCTCAAGAACAGCAACTGCAGCAGCGGCCACATAAGTCATTGCAGCAGCATTTAACACCTTTCTCGTTTCACGCTCTTCATCGTTCCTAATAACCCCTGCCGAAACAATTTGCTCCATTGCACGGCTAGAAGCATTGAACTCTACTGGAAGTGTTACAACTTGAAATAATACTGCAGCAGCCATGAAAATAATTCCAAATAACAATAAATCAGCTAATCCAGCTAACATTCCAACTATGATTAATATCCACGAAATGTTTGAACCAAAGCTAGCTACTGGAACTAATGCATGTCTAAATCGTAAAAAAGCATATTCCTCTTGGTCCTGCATTGCATGACCTACCTCGTGGGCAGCAACTGCTGCTCCAGCAATTGAATCTCCGTGAAAGTTCCCTGAAGATAGACGAACAACTTTTGTACGTGGGTCATAATGGTCTGAAAGAAAACCTGGTGTTTCTTCAACTGCTACATTATATAATCCATTATCATCTAGTATTTTTCTTGCTACTTGAGCTCCTGTCATTCCAGAAGAAGATGGTACTTGTGAGTACTTCTTATATGTACTCTTAACTTTCATCTGGGCCCACAGTGGTACTATAATGATAATTGCAAAATAAATTAAGAACATTTTACATAGCCCCTATTCTTTTACTGTCTTTATTTATATTTAATCTTATTAAAGACAAAGAATAATGTCAATTTATAGACATTACTCCTCAGTGTCCCTTTTTGGTAGCTTTTTTTGCTTATCTCCTTTGTATTTTCTCCAACCTACGTAAGATAATGTAAGAATGATTACACTTCCTGTTGAAATCATAACCCAAATTAGAGAAGGATCAGCTTCATCCTCAGTCATCTTATCAAATAACTCCTTCAGATCCATTTCCATTTGTTCCATCTGTTGAATTCTAGTCGATTTTTTCAACCCTTCGTTTCGATAACTATCTAAAAAATGAATATGAGAATCCATTTTCTGAATTTGGCTAGAAGGTAAATCCACCTGAATACTTGGATGTATTATATCGAACTTTTTCAAGAAAATATTCAATTGGTGCTGATAAGACTGACTGTTCCCATCTTCTAGAACATGCTGTTTCATGACGCTAAAAGTGGTCATAATAGAGTCTTCCATCTCAGTCCATAAAGGTTGATGTTCAGAGCTTATCGCATCAACTACAAGTCTAAATTGAGTAACTTTTGTTAACCTGTCGTCATAACTATTTGAAGTGGAGGTAACAGCTTCTAACGCACTATTATGAGTGACTGTAATAACCCGTAATTCATCCATGGAAAAAGTTCCATTTCGAAAGTTGAGTAAAAAGTCATTTGAAAACTGTTGTAATAGCTGCTTCGCTTCCTCATATCGTTCTTGTTTTACCATTAATAGAGCTTGCCCAGATAATTCATCTAACTTCGCCCAGTTATCTGTTGATCCAGCATTAGTCACATTGGGTAGTAGTAAAATAAAAATAAAAAGTACAGATAAGATTCTAAGCTTCATACTTGTCCCTCCTCAAACTTCTAATAAAATGTATGAGAAGGTGGACAAGAGTAGACCAAAAAATTAAATAATCACTTAAAATTATGTGGTAAATTTAATTGTAATCTATTTTTTCGAATGCAGAAGAAATAAGTAAGGAATAGAGCAGTTATACTTAGCCAAAAAGTAAAGTAACCAATTTGCGGTATGTAGTCGTTTAACACTCTATACTGTGGCATCATAAAAAACACATAATCAATCACATCATTATGTAATGTCCAAACAGCAGCAATTACAAGGTGGATTGGCTTAATCCGATAATAAGGAGCATATAGCAATCCCTGAACTGCCATCCCAAAATGAGAAAATACTAACATATAACCAGCAATTCCTAGTTCACCAGTTACTGCCAACACCAACAAATTCATAACAACAGCCCAAATACCATATTTAAACAAGGTAATAATAGCAAGGGCTTCAATTAAAGGCCAATTTTTTTTAAATAAAAAGGCAATTAATACAAATACAAAAAACAAACTTGCTGTTGGACTATCTGGTACAAACACTAAAAATTTTGAAGGAGTAATTGCTAATTGACCTTCATACCAAATGTAGCCATAAATAGTACCCACAATATTAATGATAAGAAGTGTTAACAATACCCATCTTTGACCTAACAAATAGATTATTGATTTCATAAAGAGTCTCCAATCTTCATCTAGTAACTATTTAAGGTTTACTAAAACTTTTCCCGGATGTCAAGAATGAAGAACATTGAACAAAACAAAAAAGCTGACAATTGTCAGCTTTTTTGTTTTTTATTATTCAGTACCTGAACCTAGTTCTACTAGGAAGTCTGCAAGCTTTTCAAGCTCCTCATCAGTTCCAGCAAATAGACCAGCAGGCATTTTTCCGCTTTCTGTACCATTTACAGCAATGTGCATGATTTCCTCTTTAGTTAATTGTAAGTTAACTAAAGGTGGAGCAAGTGCGCCATTACCTGTTAGGTTTTCACCATGACAGGTTAAACAAGTATTTGCTTGAAGGATTTTGTAGCCTTCTGCTTCAGCATCAAATTCAACCTCTTCAACAAGTTTACCTTGTTCCGCAGCTGCTTCCCAGTCATGCTGAGCAACAGATTCCCAAGTTAAAAAGATCGTTGCAGCAACTCCTAGAAGCATTAAACCAGTTGCAATTGGTCTCTTTGAAGGCCTACGCTCAGGGCTACGGTCAAGAAATGGTGCTAATAAAAGCGCACCAAATGCTAAACCAGGCATTACAAGAGCACCTACAACTGTATAAGGACCAGCAGCATAAGTGTATTTAAGTAATTGGTATAAGAACAAGAAATACCAGTCAGGAAGTGGTATATAAGCTGTATCAGTAGGATCAGCTACACGCTCTAACGGAGATGGATGGGCTACTGTTAAACATAAGAACCCAATTAAGAAAACTGCACCTACCATCCATTCCTTTAGTAAGAAGTTAGGCCAGAACGCTTCTGTCTTCCCAGGATACTCTGAATAATCTTTTGGAATGTTAGGCTTACGAGTTGCAGGAACACGTGAATCCCCAACAAATTTCATACCTTTTCCACGATGCATATTCGGTCTCCCTCCTTTTCAAAGGTTATCAGTTTATTTATCTTTTAGTTTAATTAATCTTATAGTGGACCAGAGATACCTTGTTTACGAATCATGATAAAGTGAGCTGCCATTAAACCAAATAAGGCTGCTGGTAAGAAGAAAACATGAATCGCAAAGAATCTTGTTAGTGTTTGTGCACCAACAATCTCAGGGTGTCCAGCAAGTAATGTTTTAATTTGAGTACCTATTAATGGAGTAGCCTCTGCAATCTGTAATCCTACTTTTGTTGCGAATAGAGCTTTCATATCCCAAGGTAATAGATAACCTGTAAATCCTAATCCTAACATAACAAAGAAAATTAATACCCCAACTACCCAGTTTAACTCACGTGGCTTTTTATATGCGCCTTGGAAGAAAACACGAAGAGTATGTAGGAACATCATTACGATTACCAAGCTTGCTCCCCAGTGGTGCATTCCGCGGACAATTTGACCAAATGCCACTTCGTTTTGTAGATAGTATACAGATTCCCAAGCATTCTTAATATCTGGAACATAATACATTGTTAGGAACATTCCAGATAGTATTTGAATAACGGTAACAAAGAATGTTAGACCGCCAAAACAATAAACGAACGCTGAGAAATGATGTGCAGGGTTAACGTGTTCTGGAACTTCATGATCAGCAATATCACGCCACATAGGGGTAATATCTAAACGCTCATCAACCCAGTCATAAATCTTATTAAGCATCGATTACGCCCCTCCTCGTGGTTTCGCTTTTCCTAAATATAAATAGCCATCCTTTACTTCGTGTATAAACACGTCTAAAGGAGCAATAGGTGGTGTTCCTGGTACATTCGTTCCATCTTTTTCATATAGACCATAGTGGCACGGACAGAAGAACATATTTTCGTTTGCTGGATCTGTATTCCAGTCAACAACACAACCTAAGTGTTTACAGACAGGTGAAAGTGCAATTATTTTACCACTCTCATCTTTGTACACCCATGCTGATCTAGGTTCTACTGATTCATACCAAGCATCAATTTGATCAATTTTGAAGTCAAAGCGTTGTGGTTCACTTGTGATTTCATCAACACTTACAACTTGTACTAAATCCTGCTCAGCAGAAGGCTTTAATACTGGATCAACAGCAAAACGAACCATCGGCATAAGCATTCCAGCAGCCATAAATCCACCTACACCAGTTAGGGTATAGTTAAGGAATTGACGTCTTGATACACGGTGTTTTTTCTCGCTCATAATTTTCCCCCCTCTATACAAAGCTAAGTCCAACCGGACATTAATTAACACATATAAAACTAGGACATACTCATGATATATCAATATTTAATTAAGGTCAATATTATCATTCTCGTAAAACATGGCAACTATGTGTCTATAAGGATTAAAAAATAATTATTTATCCTAACTAAAATCACTAACACATTTTATTTAGTCATTGCTTTTTTGCCAGATTGACATAAATATAGTGATTAATTGTTTCATCTGGTCTTGAAGCATAGCTTGTTTATATTTTTCCTCTACGTATTCAAGTGGTAAGCTAGGTAACCAGATTAAAGAACCAGATTCCAATTGTTCCTCATGATGTTTCCATACACTATCGGAAGAAACAAAAAAGAAGTATTTCATTCCTCTTTCTGATAACTCTGAAGTCCAAGTAGTTAACCTCTCAATCCTAGACTCAACACTTTCACCGGCGGTATATGTAAAAGGGGGAAAAAGAATAATTCTTCCTTTAAATTGTCGTTCCATCTCGTTTGTGAGGATCGTAATAAACTCCCCCATTGCAACCGTTGTCTTCACATCATTTTCCCAAGTTACAGGAATTAAGGGTATAACAGCTGTATCTACATACTCCTTGGCTTGCAAATATAAATCAATATCTCTTGTAACCCACTTCATTCTTCTCGCCTCTTTCTGTTAATAATCCCATTAAAAGATACCATATTCGTTAAATTACAGCAAAAAAAGTCAACCACCAAAGAGAACGTTAGTGGTTGACTTTTTTTGATATCATGTTGTGTATTTTTTCAGTTGGTCTGTTAACCTGTTAAACTCGTCAATATTTTGCTTATCTAATGCCTCATCAATAAGTTTTAGTAACTTTTGTTTCTGAAATGTTTGTATAGATAATTCAAGGAATCTTTCTGCAATCATTTCATCCTTTTCGTTTACTTGGAGATGTTTTGGCATGTATGGGTTTTCTTCTAGCACCGCAACATATTGCGGCGAATGGAAGGAAGAACGAAAATTTAATTGGATGTAGATTTCTTCATCACGATTGAGACGAATATCATGAAACGATTTCTCTGCGTCAGTGGTCATCACATTTTCCTTGTAGAATCGGAATGGCACATCATCCACACAATGCGTGGACATGATGATCCCTCTAGGACAATATTGTGCCTGTTCAACAAAATGTACATTTTTCATTAACTGATCATGACTCATTAAATAGTTTAAAATCCAAACACATTCTCTTCTTTTTAATTGATAGTTATTCAGAAACCAGCGAATAAAATCTTTCTTCTCGTTGACAGATACAGGGGTAGTCATCGCTATGCTTCCCTCCTCTGTGATTCTATTTTTTACTACTCCTCAAAGCTATACCGTTCTTATTTCATTCTAAACCAAGTAACATTTCCTCAATATCCACCCTTGTTGGGTCAAGCACCATCAAACGCTTAAATAATTGAATAGAATCCTCACGTTTTCCTTCTTCAAGTAGAAAATATCCATACTCCTCAAGAAACTCTACATCATCCTTAAAAGAAGTATATGCATGACGATAATGGTTTAATGCGTCAGAAAATTGTTCTAATTTGTTTTTTGCATGAGCCAAATCCCAATCAAACTGAGGATCATACTCTCCGTAGGATGAAACCTGCTCAATACACTCAACTACTTCTTCGTATCGATCTTCATTGAATAAGAATTTTGTTAACATATGAATTGCTTCAAAATATCCAGGGTCTAATGCAATTGCTTCCCTCAAATGTTTTTCAACTTCCTCTGATTTACCAGTCTTCATGGATATTTTAGCAGCATATAGATGGAGTTCCTTATTAAAGTCATCCATCTTTAAACCGTCCATTGTTATTCTATAACTTTCTTCAAGCATCCCTTCATGTTCATAAGATTTACTTAAATATAGGTACAGTGATGTATATTCTGCGTCCATTTCTTTAAGTTGAAGGAAAGCCTCGATTGCAGTCTTATATTGAGCTGCCTGATATGCAGTGAAACCATAACGAAATAATGTGTCAATATCGGGTTTATCAATTACTGCTAGGCGATAAAATGGTAAAGCTTCTTCAAACTCTCCAGCAGCACTCAAGCTTTCAGCAATTCGGCTGTTAACATTTACACCTCCAATAATCTCCTGCTCTTTGACTACCTCTTTATATAGGGTACCACTTCTCTTATAATCCCCTTGACTTAAATAAAACTCAGCCAATGCAAAGTCAATGATTGGCTCATTAGGAAGCTTATTCTTAGCAAGCAGGAGCTTTTGTTCACAAACCTCGAATAAACCCTGCATTTGATAAAGATCCCCTAGAAGCAACAATGCTTGGACGTAAGACGGATCATTTTCAGATATTAAGTTTAATGCTTCAATTGCATCTTCTTCCTCATCTAGGTCAATTAGGATATCAGCTAAAAGTAGGGTTAACTCACTCTCATCTGGGTAAAATTCGTGAAGAATTTCAACTATTTTTTTTGCTCTCTCTAGAAAACCCCATCTATAGAAATGTTCAGCAATTATATATTTTTCCTGATCATCACAACTTTTTAATATTTCATCGAGGCTTTCAAGCCCTTTTTCAATTTCACCGTTATCTACTAAATCAATTGCTACATCTAAGTTATTCATTTACTAGTCTCCTTTAGTTGCTTAAAAGGAAGATGCAAAATGTCCAGGTAATTTTACTTTACATCCATTCCCAAAGCCTGGTCTATATATTAGACGATTATCGACCTTTAAAAATTCACCCTTGTGCATTGTAATAATAGGGTTAAGATTATGATAATCTAGTAGGGGCATTTCATCAACTGATGAGCCTAGCTGCTCTATGTTGTAAAAATTATAGTCAAGTTCCCCGCCTATTCGTATATCACCTTTTTCTGGGTAAATGCCTATTTTTCTTAAAGCATTTAACGGTAAAGGCTGATTATCTTCTGGAATGGTCAGTAGAGTTGGAATATTATTGTCTTCTGTGACTTCTTTCCATTCTTTTATATGACGATCTCTTCTGAAAGTGGATTTTTCAGTTTGAATCCAATTCGGAACAATTGGAACGGCATATGAATAGAGAGCATCTCTTATCCACCCCCATGGAATTTGATAAAGATCTTCATCTTCTATTTCTACAACGACTAGTGAAATACCTTTTCTTTTACAGGCTCTAATTAAAGTTGGGGTCATAATTTTCAGGGGAATTTTTATTCCCATATAGTAGTCAATGGGACTGTTTAGTAAACGATGTTTCGCAGCTTCCAGGTTTTTCGAGAGGTCACGTTCATGTTTAACATTGCACACTGTTAAAAGTGTCGTACAACCTTTTGATAAATATTGGTCTGTCATTTCTTGTTTAAATTGTGAAAAGGGCTTGTTGGCTTCACAAAGGGAATAATCAACCATTACATGTCCAGGTGTCATTAAATAGTTTGCCGCATCCATCCTAGTATAGGTTAATCGATCCAGATTCGATTGTATGTAGTCAATGCGATTCTCTTTAACAAGTATTGAGCACGTAACAATTCCTTTTTCCTTTAGCACATTTGCCCGGTCAATTATATACGCCATAGTTCCTCCCCCTTTGTCGCTTATAGTAAGGTCAAATAAACTCCTTAAGACAAGCTATGACAGAGAAAGAGGTTCTATGAGTAGAATGTTGAAAGTTTCACTTTGAATATTGTCCGTTCCTTTGCGCTGCAGGCACTTGCTTTCCGCTCCAATCCACTCTTGTTTTATTAATATAAGTAATAACCTTTTATCTAGTAGCTAATCAAAAAGAACCGTCCAAATAGAACGGTCCTGTAGTTTAATCAATTAATGAATTTAAGTGTTCAAAAAACATAGGGTAGGATACAGCAATTGCGTCTGGGTCTTTTAACGTCATTTGTCCTTCTGCAATGCATGCAGCGATTGTTAGCATCATACCAATTCGGTGGTCTCCGTAGCTATCGACTGTTGTTCCTATTAAATTTCCTTTTTGTCCATGTATTATCATTCCATCTTCAGTGGATTCGATTGAGGCACCTAGTTTTGTTAACTCAGATACAACTGTATCAATACGGTTTGTTTCCTTAACCTTTAACTCGCTTGCATCTTTAATAATCGTGTCGCCTGATGCTTGTGTTGCAAGTAGAGCGATAATTGGTATTTCATCTATTAACCTCGGGATAATATCACCTGAAATTTCGATCCCTTTTAAGGATGAGGTTTTTATGGTAATATCCCCTACAGGTTCATAGTGTTCAATTTTTTCATTTTCGATGGTTAAGTCTGCCCCCATCTCTTTCAAAACATCGATAATTCCTGTTCTCGTTGGATTTAAACCAACTCTATGTAAGGTTATTGAGCTATTAGGAACAATTGCTCCAGCCACTAGAAAGAAGGCAGCAGAGGAAATATCGCCTGGTACATGTATGTTTATCCCACGGAGCTGTTGGCCTCCGTTAATAGAACAAGTTAACCCATTTTCCTCGACTTCTCCACCAAAGGCTCGAAGCATTCTTTCTGTATGGTCTCTGCTTTTGTGTGGTTCTGTGACTGAAGTTGTTCCTTCACATTGTAACCCAGCTAAAAGAATAGCCGATTTTACTTGGGCACTTGCAACCGGAGAGTTGTATTGAATAGGCTTTAACATTCCTCCGCGAATAGAAATAGGGGTATAATTTCCATCCTCACGTCCATCTATAAAAGCACCCATATCTCGTAGTGGATTTGTAACTCTTTTCATTGGTCTTTTCGCGATTGATTCATCTCCGATAAGGCAACTATGGAAGGGTGTTCCCGCTAACATTCCTAGAATAAGTCTAGTAGTTGTGCCTGAATTACCGACATTTAGAATCTCAGTTGGTTCTTGAAGTCCCTCAAACCCTCGTCCATTTATTACAACAGAATCAGACTCCTTTGAGATTTCGACTCCCATTTTTCGAAAACAATCAATTGTACTTAAACAATCTTCACCTTCTAAAAAATTTAAGACTGTTGTTTTACCTTGTGCAATCGACCCAAACATAACTGCTCGATGTGAAATTGACTTATCTCCGGGTATTGTTATCGCCCCGGTAAGTTTGTTTACTTTTGAATGTAACTGCTTTGTTTGCATATGTATCACCCCTAAGATTTAGAAAGAGACGAGTACCCTATATAAATAGAAAGAGTCTCGTCTCTTTATGATAAAATTAACAAACTACATTATTTTCTTCAAGCATCTCTGTTAATGTGCTAATAATTCCTTCATTTTGTTCTTGTGTACCTACTGTAATTCTAATTGCAGTCGGAAAGCCTAGAGCATTTCCTGATCTAACAATATAGCCTCTTTCTAATAAGTACTGAAACACTTCATCGCCTTGTCTATTAAAGTCAATTAAGATAAAATTCCCTTCAGATTTATAATAGGAAAGATTATGCTTTGAACAAAATGCATAATATTGTTCTAAGCCCTCTTTGTTTTTACGTTTACAGTCAAGGATAAATTGTTGATCTTCCATTGCAGCAGCCGCTGCAAATTGTGCTAGTTTGTTATTATTAAAGGGCTCTCGTGCTGGTTCTATTTCTCTTATCAGTTCACTGCTAGCAACACCATAGCCTATCCTTAATGCCGCTAATCCATATGCTTTTGAGAAGGTTCTCAATATGATTAAATTACGATAATCTTCTAAAAGCTTTATCGTTTCTGGATAATCTTCTGCTGTTACATACTCAAAGTAAGCCTCATCTATTACAACTAATACATGACTTGGTATCTTCTCTAAAAATGATACAAGTTCCTGATTATCTACATAAGTTCCGGAAGGATTGTTAGGATTGCACACCCACACAACGCTTGTGTCGTTATCTACTGAGGCAAGCATACCTTCTAAGTCATGTTTACCATTTTGCAACGGTACCTCACGCACCTCTGCTCCCTCGATAATTGCGTTGTGACGATATTGCGAAAATGTAGGCCAAGCTGAAACTGTATTTTTCCCGGCAGATAAGTACGATCGACAAATAATTTGAATTACTTCGTCTGAACCATTACCGAAGATAATTTGTGATTCATCAACACCTAAATGCTTTGCCACTTTTTCCCTAACATTTGTTGAATACCCATCTGGATATGATACAAGAGAATCAACGCAATTAAATATAGCCATTTTTGCTTTTTCAGAGGTTCCAAAAGGATTCTCATTTGATGCAAGCTTCGTAATTTTTTCTAATCCGTATTCCTTTTTAACTGCATCAACTGATTTTCCAGGTAGGTAAGGCTTTAACTGTAATAACTGGTTTTTTACTTTCATCTTTGAAGTTACACCCCTAAACGAGTAATAGGTGAAATGATCGAACTAATATAACTACTGAACTCCTCAAGGGCTTCTTTTCTTGTGTCTTCATGTAGTAATCTACTTTCGAGCATCTCAATTTTGTTCACAATCGCACTACCAATAACGATCCCTTCACAATGGTCTTTTAAGGCTTCCACTTGGGAATCTGTTGAAATCCCAAAACCAACCACTACAGGTACTTTACTAAACCTTTTAACCTGATTTAAGAAGGAATATACTTCGGTATTTAAACTATCCCTTACTCCAGTTACGCCTAGAGAAGAAACACAATAAAGGAAGCCCTGCGCACCTGATGCTATTTTCTCAATGCGGCTAATCGAAGTTGGTGCAACCATTGATATAAATTCGATTTCGTTCTCCCTGCATGCTTGACGAAGTTCTTCACTTTCTTCAAAAGGTAGGTCTGGTATTAATAAGCCATCTACTTTATTTTCTTGCGCTAAAGCGAAAAAGGATTCTTCTCCTAATTGTAGCACAGGATTGAAATACGTAAAGACTACAACAGGAATTTTAAGCCCTTTTTTTCTCATTTTTCCGATTAATTCGAGCGAGCTCCTTAAAGTAGTTCCATTCTTCAATGACCTTGCAGCCGCTCTTTGAATAACAGGGCCGTCTGCAAGTGGATCTGAATAAGGTATACCTATTTCAATAACATCAGCTCCTACTTCTTGCAATGATAATGCAAGATCAATAGTAGCATCTGGTGTCGGGTCTCCTGCTACAATGAATGGTATAAACATATTTTTATGCATGGATTGTTTCTGATAATAGGTTAGACTCAATTCCTTCGCCTCCCTTCAAATGTTCAACAAGTGAATATACATCTTTGTCACCTCTACCCGAAAGGCAAACAAGAATCGTCTCCTTTGGATCCATTTTCTTAGCTAGTTGAAAGGCCTTTGCTAAAGCATGTGCAGATTCAATGGCAGGAATGATTCCCTCTTCTCTCGCCAATAACTGGAGAGCTTCAAGTGCCTCACTATCTGTAATACTTTCATACTGCACTCTACCTATACTTGCCAAATAAGAGTGTTCAGGACCTACCCCGGGATAATCTAGTCCTGCTGAAATGGAATACGGCTCAATTATTTGACCACTCTCATCTTGTAGTAGGTAAGTTATTGAACCATGGATAATTCCTTTTGTTCCTTTCGTAATGGTTGCTGCATGCTGGTTTGTCGAAACACCTTTTCCTGCTGCCTCAACACCGATTAGCTTCACATCGTCCTGTATAAAAGGATAAAACATTCCAATTGCATTACTTCCTCCCCCTACACAAGCAACGACAGCTGTAGGTAAATTTCCCTCTCTAGCAAGAAATTGTCTTTTAGCCTCATCACCTATAATCCGTTGAAAATCTCGTACCATTTTTGGATAAGGATGAGGCCCAACTACTGAACCAATCATGTAAAAATGATCATGACAATGTTGAACCCAGTATCTTATTGCCTCATTAGTGGCATCCTTTAATGTTTTACTTCCACTAGTAACAGGCTCAACTGTTGCTCCTAATAACTCCATCCGAAAAACATTTAATTGCTGCCTTTTTATATCTTCTTCTCCCATAAAAACCTTACATTCCAATCCAAATCGTGCAGCAACTGTTGCAGCAGCCACTCCATGCTGACCTGCCCCAGTCTCGGCTATTATTTTATTCTTTCCCATCCTCTTAGCTAAGAGAGCTTGACCTATAGCATTATTAATTTTGTGTGCACCTGTATGATTTAGATCCTCTCGCTTTAGGAAAATTTTCGCACCGCCAAGTTTCTTAGTTATGTTTTCGGCATAGGTTAATGCCGTAGGTCTTCCTGAGTATTCTTTCAAAATTGCGTGATAATCTATTGAAAATGAAGGATCCTTTAATGCTTCCTCTAGTGCTTGTTCTATCTCTTCTAATGGTTGCATTAATGTTTCTGGTACAAATTTGCCTCCAAAATCTCCAAATCTTCCTCTATGATCTGGAACTTGCTTCATACAATCCCAACCTTTCTTCTAATTCTTCAATCAGTTGTTTATTTTTAATCCCATCAACCTCTATACCACTAGAAAGGTCAATTCCTTTAGGATGAAATTGTAAAAGATTAGTTATATTCTGCGGTGTTATTCCTCCTGCGATAAAACAAGGAACTCCTTGTGAATCAGCTTCAACCATGTAATCTCCTACTCTATTCCAATCAAAAGTAATACCTGTTCCGCCCCACATGCCTTTTACTTTACTATCTATAACGAATCCATCGACAATTCCTCTTAAACTACGCATAACCTGTAAGGCATCATCTGCATGGTGGATAGCTTTCCATAATGGTAAATTTATAATTGATTTAAGTTCAATAAGTTGTTCAGCACTTTCAGTACCATGACACTGAATAATAGATAAAGGAACCCTAGAAACCACATTTGCTATTTCATCTGCTGTTTCATTAACAAATACCCCTACCAACTCTTTTGTTTGAATATCTACTTGTTCTAACCACCGAGACAAATCTTCTGCATAAACTTTTCTTTTGCTATCTGCAAAAATAACACCAATATAATCTGCATTACTATTACAAGATATTTGTAAATCATTTAGTGATTTATTGCCACAATATTTAAGCCTAACTTGCATCATTGATTTTTTCTCCAAATAATTCCCTCACAGCATCCCCAGGTTTTTCTACTTTCATAAAAGCTTCACCAACGAGCACTGCTTTTGCCCCATATTTTCTAACATCTAAAAGGTCTTGATGGCTATGAATTCCACTTTCACTTACTAGTAGGCTCTCAGGTGGAATATAATCTCCTAACTCTTTTGTCTGTAAAATAGAGGTAGAAAATGTCTTAAGATTTCGGTTGTTCACACCTAGTATTTTAGGTTCAAATACCTTTAGTATTTTTTCTAATATCTCATAAGAATGAACCTCAACTAAGCATTCCAATCCTTTCTCATAGGCCTCCGAATAAAATTCATGTAATTTGGAAGGTTCCAACACTTCTCCAATTAATAGGATTGCGTCCGCTCCTATTCTGACACTCTCTTCTATTTGCAAGGAATCTACTATAAAGTCCTTTCTTAAGACAGGAACATCAACTAGCTCTTTTATATCTTTTAAGTATTGACTTGAACCTTGGAAATATAGTTCATCAGTTAATACAGACATTGCATCTACATGTACATTCATATAATCTAGTGCGATTTGTGTTGGGTTAAATTCCTGCCTTATTACTCCCTTCGAAGGTGAAGCTTTTTTTACTTCAGCAATTAACCCAATCTCTCTATTCGGATTTAAAAGTGCTTTATACAAGGATTTTCTATTAAAAATACCGCACTCTGGCAAGATTATTTTTTTAACTTCTTCATATTTAGTCTCAATGATTTTAGTGAGCATGGAATGTCTCCTTTACACTTCTTAAGGAATTAAAATGACTTTTCACCTTACCGCTTAATAAGGACTCTTTTGCAAGAATGACTCCCTCACTGATTGACGGCACCTTGCCTGCGACATAGAGGGCCGCACCAGCGTTAAAGGAAACGATATTTAATGCTTCTTGATTCCCTTTCCCAGATAACACTTGTTCTATCAACCTAGCACTTTCTGACACAGTATTTACTTGTATATTTTTAAGACTTCCTCTTTCTAAACCAACTTCTTCTGGTGTAAGAACATACTTCTTAATCTCTCCGTTTTTTAATTCAACAACGTCGGTTTCAGAACTAATACTGCATTCATCGAGTCCATCTCTGCCGGTCACTAGCAGTACATGCTCTGAACCTAAATTATTAAGTGTATGAGCCATTTTTTCGGCATATTTGAATGAATAAACACCAATGACCTGTTTTTTACATCGTGCAGGATTCGCTAATGGACCTAATAAATTAAAAACCGTCCTAAACCCAATTTCAGCTCGAGGTGTCACAGCATTTTTCATTGCCGAATGATAGTATGGCGCAAATAGAAAACTCATGCCTCTCGTATTTAAAGCAAGCTTTGCTTCATCTTTTGAGGACTGGATATCGACCCCTAAATGCTCCAGTACATCTGCACTCCCGCTTTTCGATGACACAGCACGATTTCCATGCTTAGCCACTTTGACCCCAAGTGCGGAAACAGTTATGGCAGTAGCTGTGGAAATGTTAAATGTTGATACCCCATCCCCTCCAGTACCACAAGTGTCTATAATATCTGGATCTTCATAGTCTAAAACCATCATATGGTCACGCATTGCACTAGCAAAACCAGTCATCTCATCAATCGTTTCTCCTCTAAATCGTAAAATGGATAGAAGGCTTGCAATTTGACTGGCTGTTGCTCTACCAGACATAATCTCATTCATTAAGGACTTCGCTTCATCTATCGTTAATATTTCACCATTGATACACTTACTTAACAGTTGTTTAAACATACGATTCCTCCTGGCTCGCAAACATCTCATGCGCAATTTCAATTGTTTTAATGAGTGCACTTGCTTTATTCAAGGTTTCTTTCCATTCATTCTCAGGAATTGAATCGGCTACAATGCCAGCACCAGCTTGAATATAGCCAACACCATCCTTCAATAGAATCGTACGAATTGTGATACAAGAATCGATATTACCATCGAACCCTACATAAGCTATTGTTCCTGCATATAGATTGCGCGCAGTAGGTTCTAGCTCAGATAAAATTTGCATTGCCCGAATTTTAGGTGCTCCAGAAACTGTTCCTGCAGGAAAAGCAGCAAGCAAAGCGTCAATAGGTTCAATTTCGTCAGAAAGAATGCCAGTGACTTTTGAGATTAAATGCATAACATGTGAAAAGCGACCTAACTCCATAAGTACTGGAGTTTGCACTGTTCCATACTGGGAAACTCGCCCAATATCATTTCTTGCTAAATCAACTAGCATATAGTGCTCAGCTTTTTCTTTCTCATCCTGTAGTAATTCAATAGCTAGTGCCTCATCTTCTTCAGGGGTTCTTCCTCTTCTTCTTGTTCCCGCGATCGGATGTATTTCCAAATCTCCATTTTGAATCTTAATTAATCTCTCTGGAGAGCTACCAACAATTTCAACATCCTCACTCTTTATATAAAAAAGGTAAGGTGAAGGATTCACCATTCTTAATACTCTATACAGCTGAAACCCACTTACTTTAATAGGAATTTCAAATCTCTGTGATAGAACTGCTTGGAACACATCACCCGCTGTTATATATTCCTTGATTTTATTTACATCTTGTAAAAATCGTTCTTTTTCATAGTTTGTTTTAATATTTTCAAAGTTAACATCCTTAAGGTTGGGTGGCGGTTGCAACATATCATGTTTATTATTTTGCAGTATTTTAGCTACGTAAAAATTCATCTTTGCAATCCCTTGTTCATATAAGGCCAGTTTACAACGATCATCCTCATCCCCATTAATACGAATATAATGAATGATTGTAAGCTCTTTGGTTTCATGGTCAAAAGACAGTATTGTCTCACAAAAAAAGAAGTGATATCGTTTCATCTTCAAATCGTTATTATCATTTTCAGGTACTTTCTCAATTGTTGATACAGCATCATACCCGATGTACCCTACTGCTCCTCCGGTAAATGGTACAGAGATTGACAGTTCCTTACTAACTAAATAATTTTTAACCCATGAAAACGCACCTTTTAGCGTTGGCTTTTTAATAAGAGTCTGTTGGTTTTTACCCTTAATCATAAATTCTCCATTTATCTCATCGATAAATAAAAACGGATCAAGGCCAACGAAAGAATACCTGGACCATTCTGAATGTTGATCTTTACTTTCTAACAAAAAAGATGCTTCTTGTTCTAAATTTTGGAATAATTGAATGGGAGTTAGCGTATCGCCAACTATTTTTTTAATTATCGGAATTGTTTTATAGCTTTTACAATCCGATATAAATGAGGAAAACTCTTCGCTTTTCTTTGACACGGTCTCACTCCTCCATAGTTATGTTCTGCAGTAGACTCTCTACTACATTAACTCTTTATGGAGAATGAGGATTTAGGAGGTGATTAACCATTACAATCAATAGAAAAAGATCGTAAAAAACCCAAAGACAAATAAACAGTCTTTGGGTAGGATGGTTATATTTAGACATATTTACTCAACTAACCTCAGCTAAACTCTCTCACTCTCAGCTACCCTAAGCTTATTCTCTAATACTTTTTCACTTTCATCTCAACTAATCTCTAAGCTAACTTTAACTTTCTAAACTATTTATTAATGTTAGTATATCCTCAACTTCTTTGTCAATACAAAATATTCTGACTAACTTTTTTTCCCGTTTAAATCAGGTCTTAGCTGCACAGCATTCTTAAGATATATATGATTTATATCCTCTTGATTTGTATTGGTATTCACTGTCAACATGACCCTAATACATTTTGAAAGGGAGTTAGGTACGGGTATTTCTTTAGTACACATTACCGGTACATAGTTCCATCCCTCAAGTCGCCTAAGTGCTGCAGCGGGGAAAGCATCATTAATATCTTCGGTCACAGATATAATAACTTGAGCAACATCCCTTGCCTCAACCTTATTTGCATCGATCATTTCACGAAGTAACTGTTCTGTCGAAGCAATTATTTGGTTTGCTTCATTTTCCTCAACTGTTATTGCACCTCTTATTCCACGGACCATTGTTCTCCCCCTTCTCTGTTTGTTTAGGTTAATAGTTTATATAGGAAATCATCTCTAACTTCTTGTACCTCCACCTTACCTATTTCCTTTAATAAGACCATTCTAATGGTACCTGCGTTGGCTTTTTTATCTTTTTTCATTCTTTGTACTAAACGTGATTTATCTAAAGTAACAGGAAGGTCGGTGCGGTAACCAAAATTCGAAAACCATTGTTTAAATTCTTC
Organism: uncultured Bacillaceae bacterium; assembly: GCA_947497585.1. Taxonomy (GTDB): domain Bacteria; phylum Bacillota; class Bacilli; order Bacillales; family Bacillaceae_L; genus Bacillus_BV. Next base: position 76,595 of record CANMHG010000005.1, read on the forward strand.
ATAATTTAAATGTATCTGATAAGATTCCTCACTCACTTTGATAGCAAATAACATACCAATTAAAACTGCCTCTCCATGGGTGATCTCTCCATATCCAAGCTCAGCTTCAATAGCGTGCCCAAGTGTATGCCCAAAATTTAAAATGGCTCGAATACCTTTTTCCTTCTCATCTATTGCTACAATTTGAGATTTTATAGAAATGCCTTGTTCGATGGCATATTGAAGTTTTTCATCTTTTAGATCTGATAATGATGTAATATTATTTCTCAACCAGTTATAAAAGGAGTTATCCCAAATGATTGCTTCCTTTATAACCTCAGCGAACCCAGATAAAAATTCCTTTTTAGGTAAAGAATCTAAAAAATCAATATTAAAAATAACGGCCTCAGGTTGGTGAAAGGCACCGATCATGTTTTTACCGAGAGGGTGATTAATAGCTACCTTTCCTCCTACAGCACTATCATGCGCCAATAGTGTCGTTGGAATTTGGATAAAAGGAATTCCTCTTTGAAAAGTAGCTGCAACAAAACCTGCAAGATCGCCAACAACCCCACCACCCAATGCAATAATCAGTGATGAACGGTCTAAACCATTTGAAAGTGCACAGGTTTGACATTTATAAAACCAATCAATATTTTTGGAAGCTTCCCCACTAGGAATAATAAAATCAATAATAGGATATTCAGACTTAATCTGAGTTGTAACACTATCCATATATAAAGGAGCTACTTGATCATCAGAAATAATTAAAATTTTTGTGATGGACAAATTAAGATTCCTTAAAATTGTAGGGAGTTCAGGTAGGATATCACTTCCAATGTATAGAGGATACGTTTTTGAATGAGTTTTAATATTTAACGTATTCATTAGAAGCTCCTAGAATAGTCCTTCATTTGCTTTACATTCTCTAAAATAAGATTAATTCGGTCTTGACCAAACTGACTGACAATAGCCGATGCTATTTCCCATGCAACAACTGATTCAGCAACTACACTTGCAGCAGGAACTGCACAGCTGTCTGACCTTTCAATACTAGCTTGAAACGGCTCCTTTGACTCAATATCAACACTTTGTAGAGGTTTATATAAGGTAGGTATTGGCTTCATAACTCCCCTTACAACAATAGGCATGCCTGTAGTCATTCCACCTTCAAAACCACCTAAATTATTCGTTCTTCTCGTATATCCATTTTCCTCATCCCAAAGAATCTCATCATGAACTTCACTACCGGGTTTTCTAGCAGCCTCAAATCCAATACCGAATTCAACGCCCTTGAAAGCATTTATACTAATGATTGCTGATGCTATTTTAGCATCTAACTTTCGGTCATAGTGGACATAGCTCCCGACACCAGCAGGAACTCCTTCTACAATCACTTCGACAATTCCTCCAATGGAATCGCCATTTTCCTTAGCTTTATCTATCGCATCCATCATCTCTTGTTCTTTGTTACGATCAAAGCATCGAACAGGTGATTGCTCAGTTACAGCTTGTAATTCTTCTATAGATTGATAAGCTGGAGGATTAGCTCTGACCCCACCAATTTCTAGAACATGACCAGCTACCTTGATACCCAAGTGTGAGAGAATTTTTTTAGCCACAGCTCCTGCTGCTACTCTAACTGTTGTTTCTCTAGCAGAAGAACGCTCTAAGACATTACGCATATCACGATGCCCATATTTCAGAGCTCCATTTAAATCTGCATGTCCAGGACGTGGCCTAGTAATTTTGCGTTTAATTTCATCATCCTGAGTTTCTTCGAGTGGCTCAATTCCCATTATGTTTGTCCAGTGCTTCCAATCACGGTTTTCAACCACTAATGTAATTGGGGAACCTAATGATTTTCCATGCCTGACCCCACTCAAGATTTGGACTTGGTCTTTTTCAATTAACATTCTGCGACCTCGTCCATGTCCCTTTTGTCTTCTTGCTAAGTCCTCGTTTATATCTTCTGCAGTTATTGGTAGACCCGCTGGTACCCCTTCTATGATTGTTGTTAACTGAGGTCCATGGGATTCTCCTGCTGTTAAGTATCTCATCTACATTTCCCCCTTCAGCTCTTTAAAGCGATTATGTACTAATATATCATATCAACTTTGGATTAGTAAGAAAAATTAATTATTTATAGTACAGAAAGTAAACTTACTTATTCCTTACACAAATACAAAAAAGAATCCATCTAAGATGAATCCTTCATAAGTATATTATTTCTTACGGTAAAAAAATGTATCCTCTGTATCGAAATTATAATGGCTTGGGTTGAATATTTGTTCTGTGCTTCCGACAAAGAAGATTCCGTCTGTCTTAAGAGCATCACTAAATTTTTTGTATAAAAGATTTTTTGCATCTTCTGTAAAATAAATTAAAACATTTCGACACACAATTAAGTCAAACTGTGTATCAAAGGGGTCTGCAAGGAGGTTGTGCTTTTTAAAGGTTACAGCTTTTTTAATATCGTCGCTAACCTTATAGAAGTCACCATCTGCTGTAAAATATTTTCGTTTCATATCCTCAGGCACTTCCTGAAGAGATCTTTCTGGATATATACCTAGCTTTGCTCTAGCAATTACATTTTCATCAATATCTGTTGCTAAAATAGAGATGCTTTTTAGCGGTAAGAAGTTAGATAATATCATAGCAAGTGTATAAGGCTCTTCACCTGTAGAGCATGCAGCACTCCATATCTTTATACGTGGATTTTTTTCTAAAAGCTTAGGAAGAATTTTCCGCTCCAAAACTTCCCATCTTTTACCATTCCGATAAAATTCGGACACATTGATCGTCATTCTATCTAAAAATTCCTGAAATAAAGCTTGTTCAGTAGACATTGCTTGATAATAGTCTTTGAAGCTTGTGTAACCCTTTTTCTCATACAGAGAAGTTAGTCTTCTTTTCATTTGTGCTTCTTTATATAGGGAAAGATCTATGCCTGACTTTCGCTTTATCTTCATTATAAAATCTTCATAATCATGGGACATTACTATAGCTCCTCTTACAACGAAATATCATATAAATTAGCTCTTCTTATAAAGAATGTTGTTTTTAAATTTGAATTAGGACCGTTCCTTGTCGCTGCAGGCACTTGCTTTCCGCGAGGAGGAAGTCGAGCCTCCTCGACGTTCTGTCTGTGGGGTCTCGACCTTTCCTCAACTTCTGAGCAGGAGTCAAGTGCCTTCCGCTCCAATACACTCTTAAATTAACTATTTTAAAAAGCATAATTCTTAGCGATAAGAGCCTCTAAATTTAACAATAATATAAACTTAGTATAGCTCATGTTAGTCGAAAAGAGGAGGAATTTATCGATATTTGCAATAAATATTGATATTGATAGTTTTTTAAAAGCGAAAAAACGTTTGAGAGAGTTCTCAAACGTTTTTTCTAGTAAGTGTTATAAGAATTTCTTAGTAGATCCACTCGTTGATTTGGCGAGTATATTCTACTAACTCGTTTTGTTGGAAGAATAAACCGATTTCACGCTCAGCACTTGCAGGAGCATCTGAACCATGAATTACGTTTTTATCAATTGTTAAACCGAAATCTCCACGAATTGTTCCAGGAGCTGCATCTTTAGGGTTAGTTGCTCCCATCATTTGACGAGCAGTAGCAATAACATTTTCACCTTGCCATACCATAGCAAATACTGGTCCAGAAGTAATGAAGCTAGTTAGTGCACCAAAGAATGGACGCTCTTTGTGTTCGCCGTAATGTTCCTCAGCAAGCTCAGGTGTAATTTGCATTAATTTAGCTCCAACTAATTGAAAGCCCTTTCTTTCAAAACGAGAAACGATTTCTCCGATTAATTGACGTTGAACACCGTCAGGTTTTACCATTAAGAATGTTTTTTCCATAACTTCCACCTCTATTAATTATGTATAGATTGTAATTTAACCAACCAAACAAAATACTATCATTATTTTGTTTGGTTATCAACTTAATCTGCCAATAATGTTAAAATTTTCGTTTACCTATAAATTTCGCAATGTTATAAAGCGTATTTCTTGCTCTATTTTGAGGTAATTCTTTAAGTATTTTGTATGCCTTCTCCAAGTATCTATTACTTATCTCAGTAGAGTAATCAATGGCACTTGATTGCTTAATAGCCTGGACTAGAGGTTGTATTTCCTCATAGGTTGTTGTTTCAGAAATCTTATTAATTTGACTACTTAATACTGGATCTTGTAAAGCAAATAAAACTGGTAAAGTAATATTGCCCTGTAATAGATCACTCCCTGCCGGCTTACCAAGTTGTTCTTCTGTTGCTGTAAAATCTAATATATCATCGGTAATTTGAAAGGCCATGCCGACATAATACCCGAAAAGATTTAACTTTTTATGTATGGATGCTGGTACATCAGATGCGACTGCACCGAGTTGGCAGCTAACAGCAATCAATAAGGCTGTTTTCCGTTTTATTCTACGCAAGTATGTACGAACATTTTGGTCAAAATTATATTTATCCTTAATTTGTTCAATCTCGCCAATATTTAGTTCTACCAAGGAATGTGCTAAAATTTTATGTGCCTCGATTTGTTCAACTTTCGCCATTAACTCAAGAGAACGCGCAAGTATATAATCACCAGTATATACCGCAATTTTATTATCCCACTTTGCTTTAATCGTTGGCTTTCCCCTTCTCATACCTGCATCATCAATTACATCGTCATGAACCAATGAGGCCATATGAATGAGTTCAAGAGCTACAGCAACATGTTTAATTTTGTCGATATCGTAATCGCCAAATTTTCCAGCAAGTAAAACAAACACTGGACGAATACGTTTACCTCCAGCCTGTAATAAATGCAAGCCTGCTTGTCTTAGCAGAGGTTGTTCAGCCTGTATCGTTTCTTCCAGCTCTTTTTCAATTAAATTCAAGTCCGTATTCAAAAAAGAATACATCATCTTTAATTTCATGAGTCTCACCTTAACTTAATAAAGACATAATTTTAAAAATAGGAGAGTTACCCCTCCTATACTTAGTTTTACTTTTCTTTAACACCCATGTGCATTGCTGCTACACCACCAGTGTAAGGTTTAACCTTAACATTTTTTAAGCCAGCATCTTCAAACATTTTTGCCAGTTCATTCATTCCAGGGAAGTCCTTAGCTGATTCCTGTAACCAAGAATACTCATTGTAGCTTTTAGCAAACAACTTTCCAAAAACCGGCATAATATAACGGAAATATAAGAAGTAAAGCTGTCTAAAACCAATTAGCGTCGGTTGAGAGGTCTCTAAACAAACAACCTTGCCCCCTGGCTTAACAACACGTCTCATCTCATTTAAAACCTGCATATAGTCAGGAACATTACGTAAACCAAAACCAATAGTTACGAAGTCAAACGTATCATCTTCAAATGGAAGCTCCATTGCATTTCCATGTATTAACTCCACCTGGTTTAGGTTTAAACTCTCAATCTTTTCTTGACCAATTTTAAGCATATTTTTACTAAAATCAAGGCCAACAACTTCACCACTTGGACCTACAGCATCGGCTAATGCAATAGTCCAATCGGCTGTACCGCAACAAATATCAAGTGCTTTTGAGCCTTTTGGAACATTCATGCGCTTCATGATATCTTTTCTCCAAGCCTTATGCTGTTGAAAGCTTATCACAGAGTTCATCTGGTCATAGTTTTTATATATTTTCTCGAATACATGGTGTACCCGTTCTTCTTTGGATTGCTTCATTTTATAACCTTCTTCCACAATCAATATATCTACCTGCTATTATTTGAATGTAATAGTGCATTTACTCTTTGAGCTAATACAGAATTTGATCTAAAATTAGTCATTAAATTAGTTTCAATGTTTTTTTCTATATCTCGGATGTAGGTGTCCATCATAATAAGTAGATTAGACTCTTGTGCAATAGAAAGTTTCCTCATCGTATCTACGAATAGGGAATTGTTATTTGTTTTAAGATTCTCTCTTTCAAGTAGCAATCTTTTTAACAGTAACACTTTAGTTGTTAATTCGTTCCATGAAGGGATCTGAAAAAAACCTGTTATCTTTCGAAAAACTGCACATTCAATAAGTTCAACTGTATGGATAAACGTTTCAAATTGCTTAGCATCACTTTGATAGAATATTATCTTGTTTTCATTAATATCCTTAATTGCCTCTGCAAGTATTCGTATAAAGTTTATATCATCAATGTCGGCCAGCAGATAATAATATAGGCTGCTGTAATAGTCACCCGCTAGAACTGTAAGTTGACGTGACGTTAATCGACCTGACTTTTCTTGAGGTACTGAATTTGAAACTGTTTCATGGGTATCAAGGGCCATTTGAACAAGCATGGAGGTAATCGTATATCTCTCGACTTCTCTACTAGGTAATTGTAGGTCATTGAAGATTAAATATAAAAGGATTAGCCTGTCCTCGTCAATTATAGGCGTTTCTATATATTTATTAATAAAAGGGTAACTAATTCTGGTTTGAATTAGCTCCTTTAATTCAGCAATTTTCACTTCGAAGTCTTGCAATAAAATCACCCTTGTTTCCCCGAATTAATCATTATTTGTATGTTCATTGTGAATAATTTTTAGACAACCAATATTATAACATAAGTTATCAAAATTTGTGTCCCATATAGCTTAATTTCAAACATTCAATCTATTTATGTGTTTTAGTAAAACACCTTTTTTTAGTTTTGTAATTTTAAACATTGACCGTTTCTTTTCGCTGCAGGGACTTGCTTTCCGCGGGGAGGGATGCAAGCCTCCTCGGCGCACAGCGCCTGTGGGGTCTCGCCGGATGTCCCTCAACTCCCGCAGGAGTCAAGTCCCTTCCGCTCCAATCCACTCTTAACTAAACATAATATAACTTCTTTACGAAAAGAGAATAACAAAAAGACATTTTAAAAAGCAGGGGCTGCCTGCTATTTTTTGGTTTCTGATTCAATTTCGCCGTGACTTGTTTGGATTAATGCTTTTCCTCTTATTTTTATAGCTGCTGTATTTTCGGTAAATTGAGCAATTAACACTTCACCTTTATCCAATTTCTCCGAGTGGTGAAAACGAGTATCTGTCCCACGAGTAAGACCAATAACGTTCACTCCATCTTCTGCAGCTTTAATAACGATAAATTCGCTATTCGTATTATTTGTACCCATTACTATGTTTCTCCTTTAACTATATATTTTATAATCTTATTTTGCCTTAATAAAAGATAAAACCTCAGTACGAGCTGCTGCATCCTTTTGAAAGATTCCTCGAACCGCTGAAGTAACTGTTTTTGCACCAGGCTTTTTAACACCTCTCATCGTCATGCACATATGTTCAGCTTCTACAATTACCATTACCCCATGAGGGTCTAAAGACTCAACAATGGAATCGGCAATGGTTGAAGTGATTCTTTCTTGAAGTTGGGGTCTCTTTGCTACTGCCTCAACTGCCCTTGCAAGCTTACTTAACCCTGTAACCCTTCCACCTCTAGGGATATAAGCCACATGTGCTGCTCCATAAAATGGAACTAGATGGTGTTCACACATAGAATAAAATTGTATATCCTTAACTAGCACTAACTCTTCGTGATCTTCACCAAAAATGGTTTGAAAATGTTCTTTAGGGTCTTGGTTTATCCCAGAAAAAACCTCAGCATACATTTTTGCAACACGTTTAGGAGTATCTAATAGACCTTCACGACCTGGGTCATCGCCTATTGCCTCTATTATCATTTTTACAGCTTCTTCAATTTTGGAGTGATTAATCTCTGCCATTTATTAGGCCTCCCTAGTAAAAAATTCCCCATTACTATTTATTTTTCATTTTATTATGTATTCAGATAGTAGCACATAATTTGGATTAAAAGCAAAAAGGGAGGACCGTATAAAACGATCCTCCTCTATTTTAGGGTAAAAACTATGTATATTATTTAACTGCGTCTTTAAGTGCTTTACCCGGTTTAAATGCTGGAACTTTGCTTGCTGCAATTTCGATTTCTTCACCAGTTTGTGGGTTACGTCCTTTACGAGCAGCACGTTCACGAACCTCGAAATTACCAAAACCGATCAATTGTACTTTATCACCATTTTTAAGTGCCTCTTGAATTGAATCAAAAACAGCATCAACAGCTTTAGTAGCATCCTTTTTAGAAAGTTCACTAGCTTCAGCTACTGCATTAATTAGTTCAGTCTTGTTCATGCCATTCACCTCCTCCCAAAAATTTATAATTCATAGTTAGAATCACTAGTATCAAGGACTCTAACCTTATTCCTATTATTCATTACTTCACAGTTTTCTGTAATTCTATACATGTATAAAATTACTAATCCCGTAACAAGCCTTATATTATACGATATTCTGACAAATTTCAAGAATTTTCAACAGAAATCTTTACTTTTAAGGGATATTTCACCAATTTTATATATTTGGCCTGGTTGTGTTACTTGTTGATTGTAACGAAAGGCGCTCGCTTTCCGCGGGTGGTCCGTGAGCCTCCTCGTCGCATAGCTCCTGCGGGGTCTCACTTTGACGCACTTCTCCCGCAGGAGTCTCGCACCTTTCGTTACAATCAACAATGCTAGATATCTCAATTTAGTTATGAATATAAACTATTGGCTTTAATCCTCGTGTTGCTATCAAACTTTGTTATCAATCCTATTAGAGCGTATATCCTTTTCTTTTTTACCCTATGTTCAATGTGCAGTTAGTCGCTAAAATCCACGAGACTCCTGCGGGACGCGCTGTGACGTGAGACCCCGCAGTGAGGAACGAACGAGGAGGTAGGTTTTTTCACGACAGTGAAAATAACCTTCCTCTACTGCCCCGCGGAAAGCGAGTGGATTTTAGCGAATAACAACTATATAACATTGATACACAAAAAAGGACCCCAATTTAATGGAGTCCATTTCGGATTGAAGGTTTTATAGGATAATAGCGATTAAGCCGCCTGAGCCTTCGTTTATGATGCGTTCTAATGTTTCTTTTAGCTTGTAGCGAGCATTTTCAGGCATTAATGATAACTTAGCTTGAATTCCTTCTCGTACAATTGAACTTAATGATCTACCAAAAATATCTGAATTCCAGATGGATAGTGGATCATCCTCAAAGTCTTGCATTAGATATCTCACTAACTCTTCGCTTTGCTTTTCTGTTCCAATGATAGGTGCAAACTCTGATTCAACATCTACCTTAATCATGTGAATAGAAGGTGCAACTGCTTTTAGTCTGACACCAAAGCGAGATCCTTGACGAATAATCTCTGGCTCATCTAGACTCATATCTGACAACGCAGGTGCTGCAATTCCATAACCAGTTTGCTTAACCATTCTTAACGCATCAGCCACTTGGTCATACTCTGCCTTTGCATATGCAAAGTCCTGCATTAATTGTAGTAAATGATCTTTCCCTCTAATCTCAACCCCAACCACTTCTTTTAGAATCTGGTCGTATAGATCATCTGGAGCATAAAGGTCAATTTCAGCAATACCTTGCCCCATCTCGATACCGGCTAAACTAGCTTGGTCAATAAAGTCATATTCACTAAAGTGTCCTACAACTCGGTCTACATCCCTTAAACGTTTTATATCCTTAACTGTATCTTTCACAGCTTCCTGGTAGCTTTCACGTAACCAGTGCTCTTCTCTTAATACCATTACCCAGCTAGGAAGGTTAACATTCACTTCTAGTACTGGGAACTCATATAGAGCTTCTCTTAGTACATTGTATACATCTGTCTCTCTCATACTTTCAACACTCATGGCAAGCACTGGAATGTCGTACTTCTCATTTAATTGTTGACGGAGAGCTTCAGTATCAGGGTGATGTGGATGAACTGTATTGATAACCATAATAAACGGTTTACCAACTTCTTTAAGTTCTTCAATCACTCTTTCTTCAGCCTCAATGTAGTCTTTGCGTGGAATATCCCCAATGGATCCGTCAGTTGCAATGACTACCCCAATTGTTGAATGTTCCTGAATTACTTTTCTTGTTCCGATTTCTGCTGCTTCATGGAAAGGAATTGGCTCCTCATACCAAGGTGTATTAATCATTCTTGGACCATTTTCATCCTCATAACCCTTTGCACCCGGAACTGTATAGCCAACACAATCTACTAGGCGAATATTCACATCAAGTCCATCTTCAACATGTACTGAAACAGCTTGATTTGGTACAAATTTCGGCTCTGTTGTCATGATGGTTCTGCCCGCAGCGCTTTGTGGTAATTCATCCTGAGCGCGAGCTTTATCTGCTTCATTACCGATATTCGGTAAGACTACTAATTCCATAAATTTCTTAATGAAAGTAGATTTACCTGTTCTAACTGCACCAACTACTCCGAAATATATATCGCCTCCAGTACGTTCAGCGATATCTTTAAAAACATCTACCTTTTCCAAGTGATCCCCTCCCGATCTTAGAGTTCTTGGGATAATTCTATCCGAATAAGTAATATAGGACATTATATATGTATGATGTTGTCCTACTTAATTATGACTAATCCTAAAAACTTTTTTTATCCCTAGTAGAACTCGTATAAGCAATAAAAAACCCTTCTGTTAGAGTCTATTCTCTAAAGAAGGGTTCATGACTTATTTATCTAAAAAAATCGGTTCTTTTTTTTCTGTATCAATTGTATAAGGTAATGAATGAGCAGGAACAAACATCGAATTCTCCACTAGGAGGCCTCTAATGTCGTCGCCAGCTTGGTAGGAATGATCCTCTTTTTGTAATGCTAGATAAAGGTCTGGTCGATAATCGACGAAAATATCGATGTCTTGATTTATGACGAAAGAAAGATTGTTCCCAGTAAAAGGACTAACAACATAAGGCTCCTCTTTATAACCTAGCTTTTCATAGTCTAATGAAAAGACATTATTAGCTAGAACCTCTTTAAACGGGGGATATCCATTAATTCTACGATAATTGTCAAGTCGGAAATGGAGTTCACGAATCGTTTCCGTTATCTTTAAGTCAATCAGTTTTACCTTTGGGTCTGTTTCTACATCTACTAAAACATATAAATATACGCCACCATTTTCAAAGGATGTTCCAGGGGCATCCTGCGTATATTTTGGAATTAATTTATTAAAATCAACAGGGTACTTTTGATAGATAGGCGTATTCATATCTCTCGTTTTTATCGGCAAAAGCCCCCCATTATCTTCTTTAAATTGATTTACAGCCGATTGGACTGCATGTAGTTGATCTTGATAGGGTACTTGATTTTGCTTTAATTTTTCTTCTGGATATAAACACCCAGAAAGTAAAGTGACTAAAATTAATAGCAATATAACAGTACCAAACTTTTTGGTTACATTCATTTTTTATCCATCCTTATTAGTATGCTAACCGTTTACTGGGCCACTAAAAACCACGAAGAAGATGATAATTCCAGCGATAACCATAAAGAAATAGGCAATAATCGATACAATTGCTTTAAAAATACCCTTTAACTTAAATCTACCAAAATAAATTGCGATAACTGCGATAAACATAAATCCCATTGCAGCAAGAGCAAACCACATTTTTATTAAACCAGGTGTCATTCTAACAGCTCCTTTTTATAACAGCAAAACTTGTCCATATTAACACTCTAATAAACTTTATAAAAAACTCGAACGACAAATATTATATCATAAAATATAAAAAAAGGCTTTGTTCACAATGTTTTCATAATGTTTTTTCAAATGTCACAGTAATCTTAGATTTACTGTGACATCAAATAAAAAAAAGCTGAAGTAAAGAGGGGCACTTTACTCCAGCTTTATAACTAAATACCATACCGATAGGTCATACTCAGAAGTTTACTTCCTTTAACTAGAGATTGACTCCGTTAATAGGTTGTAATACTAAATCGAGTTTTACGTAAAAAGCTGTTATAACAACTAAACGTAAAACGGGTAAAAGTATTTCTATTCATAATATGCATTTTCCGTACAGATTGTATCGTCTAATGCCTATCTTTAAAGCATCATTTTATATTCCGTTAGTTTTGGTAAATACAAAATTCATGTACTAACTTCGATCTAAAACACTCCGTATTGCGTTATGTTCATGTTCTAGATTTACTAACTGCTTAATTTTAACCCCCCTATCCCCAACACTCATCATATATTATGCGTTTTCAAGCAGTCCTGTGAACTGGAAATAGATATTCAAATAAATATTCATGTTTTAAGCACGTTCTCCTAAAACAATCGAGAGATCTTCCATCTCATGGGTTTTTCCGCGTGCCATTAAACTGTCAACAGCATCTTTAGCATTTTTATTATTAAATAGTACATCGTATAACGCAAAGGTAATTGGCATTTTCACATTCAATTTATTCGCCAGTTGATACGCCGCCTTGGTTGTACGAACCCCCTCAACTACCATACCCATGTTCTCAAGTACTTGGTCTAAGTTTTGACCTTTCCCCAACATATTTCCCGCACGCCAATTTCTAGAATGTACACTCGTGCAAGTAACAATAAGATCACCGATACCTGTTAACCCAGAAAAAGTTAGTGGATTTGCTCCCATTGCCATTCCTAACCTTGCAATTTCCGCTAACCCTCTGGTTATTAAGGCTGCTTTCGCATTGTCGCCATAACCAAGTCCATCTGTAATACCAGCAGCTAATGCGATTATATTTTTTAATGCTCCACCAATTTCAACCCCAATGATATCAGGGTTTGTATACACACGAAAATGCTGATTAATAAACAGGTCTTGTACAAATTCAGCGGCTTTCAAATTTTTGGAGGAAACCGTAACTGTTGTCGGATGCCTTAAACTAACTTCCTCCGCGTGACTTGGGCCAGATAATACAACTACATTTTTCAATAAATGCTCAGGCATCTCATCCTCAATAATTTCAGATACTCTCATAAAGGTATCTGGCTCAATCCCTTTACTTACATGAACAACTGTTAGAGGAGTCTTAATTACTAAACAAATATTCTTCAATACTTCCCTAATTGCTTTGGTTGGCACCGCGAGTACAATCGTATCTATTCCAACTAAAGCTTCTTCTAACAAATAGTACCCCTTAATTGACGTAGGTAGCTTAATGCCAGGTAGATATTTTTCATTTGTATGTTTTTGATTCACTTCATCAATTTGGTCCTTTTTATGACCCCAGAGTCTCACCTCATGATCATTGTCAGCAAGCACCATTGATAGTGCAGTACCCCAACTTCCGGCTCCTACTACTGTAATTTTCCCCATAACGATTCACCCCTTATTTATTGCTAAGATTAAGCAAAACTAAAGTAGAAATTTATAGTGGAACAAGCTTGTCTATTTTCTCGCTCTCGCAATTAACTTAATTGGAGTTCCTTCGAATCCAAAAGCTTCGCGAAGCCTATTTTCTAAGAATCTTTCGTAAGAGAAATGCATTAGTTCTGGCTCATTAACAAATACCACGAAGGTTGGTGGTTTAACAGCAACTTGTGTAACATAATAGATCTTTAATCTAACACCTTTATCAGCAGGTGCAGGGTTCATAGCAACCGCATCCATGATGACATCATTAAGAACATTCGTAGGAACACGCATTGCATGGTTTTCACTAGCTAAGTCAATCATTGGGATTAATGTATGTGTACGTTTTTTGGTTAAGGCAGATAAAAAAACAACCGGAGCATAATCTAAAAATAAGAAATGCGCTTTTATTTTTTCTTCAAATTCCTTCATTGTTTTTTCATCTTTCTCAATTGCATCCCATTTATTTACCACAATGACAACAGCTCTTCCTGCTTCATGTGCATAACCAGCAATTTTCTTATCTTGTTCGATAATTCCCTCTTCAGCATTTAAAACTACAAGAACAACATCCGAACGTTCAATTGCTCTCAGAGCTCGTAATACACTGTATTTTTCTGTTGTTTCATACACTTTTCCTTTTTTTCTCATTCCAGCTGTATCAATGATTACATACTCTCGTCCATCGAATTTATATTTCGTATCAATGGCATCACGGGTTGTACCAGCAATATCACTTACAATTACCCTTTCCTCACCAAGTAAAGCATTTACTAATGAAGACTTTCCAACGTTAGGGCGCCCAATCAAGCTAAATTTTATAATTTCATCATCATATTCTTCTTGTTGATTTGTTGGAAAGTTTGCTATTACAGCATCCAGTAAATCTCCAAGCCCTAAACCGTGTGAGCCTGAAATCGGATATGGTTCACCAAATCCAAGGGCATAAAAATCATAGATTTGATCTCTCATTTCAGGATTGTCCACTTTGTTAATACCTAGAACTACTGGTTTTTCAGAGCGATAAAGAATTTTTGCCACTTCTTCATCTGCACTTGTTACACCTTCACGCCCATTAGCAATAAATACGATAACATCAGCTTCATCAATTGCAATTTCTGCCTGATGTCTAATTTGGGCAAGGAATGGCGCATCTCCAATTTCAATTCCGCCTGTATCAATTATGTTAAACTCTTTACTTAACCATTCACCTGAACTATAGATTCTATCTCTCGTTACCCCGGGTATATCCTCTACAATCGAAATTCTTTCTCCAACAATCCTATTAAATATCGTCGATTTACCCACATTTGGCCTTCCAACGATCGCAACAACAGGTTTCGGCATCTACAACACCCTTCCTTCACTATATATTAATTAGACAACCTATTTATTCGATTCTAATAAAAGTACTTTTTAAATATTGTTCCTAAACATTTAATGAATAATAAGTAACTCGTATGTATGTTGGTTCACTTTATTAAAAGGTCTTACCTATAAATTATAAGTTCCTAGTAAAGAAACCCTTCCGAATCGAAGAAGGGTCTAACTGCTTTATTTTATCAAAAATGTAATCATTCAACAATGCTAACATATTTTAATGCTTGACAATGACATAAAGGTCATCACCTAATCCATGGGCAATACCATCTAAAATTGCTTCTAAATTAGCAGCAATAAACTCCATCTCTTCTTTTGAATCACATGTAAAGATAGCAGGTCCGCCTTTTACTTTATTAGGGTTTGTTGTTACAGCAGCTAATATATATTTCTCTAAATTCATTCCAATCTGCGCCCTTTCTTATTAGCCTTGGACTCTGTTGGCATTCGAATTGCATTTTCAAGAGTAGGTACTTGTCCTATAATGGCAATTGCTTTCTCAATGTCTTTCTCTTGAGGTAAAACAAAAACACCAACACGTCCATCATCTAAGTCTCTTTTAGCAAGTGGGACTAGTGCGGGTGTGCCTGAGTCTCGATAAACCCCAAGTGCCGTTGAGATATCATGTAGAATTGCTTGTCGTTGACCAAGGTTCGCTATTGTAGACCGTGCATTAAAGTTTTTTGGCTTTAAGATAAAACCCATGCCATATCTTAAAACTTCTTCTTGTCTTGCTGGAATACCTATGTTCATAATATAAATATTGTCAACATATAATCCTGGCCCATCAAAACGAGGTTCTACGAATTCAATATCCACTATCTCTTTTAATCTACTTCCAGACATTAGTCTTTTTGATACAAATATCGTTAGAATTCCAACAATAATACCTGCCCAAACATTTAGAGCTAAGTAAGCAAGTGTCGTAAAAAACGAGGATAGTATAACTAAATAATTTCTACTTTCAAACGCAATTGCAATCCCTTCAATATACGTTTTCCCCCGAGTAACTAGTTCATATTGATCTAGTTCCGTGAGTGTATTTCGTTCCATATTGCGGACATCTCTAAATTGCGAGGCCGCAATAGTTAAGAAAGTAATCGCGGTAAACTCTTGTTCCATAATGGCTGGAACAGCTACTGTTCCTAAGCCTGCTGCAATAAACCCAAGTGCCACATGAATAATTTTCCCATGTAGATATGTTGGATATTGTCTATAATCTGTTTTTAGCATATAAACCCTTGTTATAATTCCAAAAAACACACCTAATAAAATTGGATATGTGTATTCATTCATATTATCCGTGTTTCTCCTTTGTTGTTTTTTCAAAGTATGTATCAAAGTAATTGACTGAATGTTCCAGAGCACTCCAAATAAATAAAGTAAACACACTTATTGCCATTACATCAAAAAAGGAAAGGGCACCTATCTCATAATCAAAAGGGAAATTTTTTAAAATAAACGCATAAAGTAATTCACCCTGACACGCTCCAATCATTAAACAAAGTACTCTTTGTTTCCGTTCTTTCACCAACAAGATAGTTAGATACACCAAACAAAACACGAGCATAATTGTACGATTAAACACGACCCAAATTGGATCAAACAGTTCAAATAAATGGAAACTAACATAGGCAGTAGTTATCGTTAGCGTACAAACAAGTAAATATGCAATCTTTTTATAATTAATTTTTTCTAAGAACAGAGCTAGAATGACATAACAGCTTAGTAGAGTAATTCCTAGTGAGGCGTTTATTTTAAATATATCCGCGACAACAATTACTTTATTGGAGAAGATAATTAAAAGTAGAATGATAACTGTATATAGTAATCTTTCTTTACTTCTATTCATAAAAAATGTTGTAATAATCCAAAAAAACCAAGCAATCCAATAAAAAAAGGTACCTTCCATTTCCACCCTCCTACACTCTTCATTATGACTCGTTTGGAATGATATTAACCCTAAAAGTTGTATAAAAAAGAGTAAGGCTTCTAATACTACCGGAATAAGAAAGGAGTGTGGATGAAGTGGGTAAAGACCGTCAAGAGAAAAAGTTAAAAGAAAGTAAGAGAGTCGAGTCTGATCGCGACCAATCCATTGATTATCCTGGGTCTACAAGGCTAGAAAGCCCAGAAGAGTCTAGAGAGCGTAATAAATAATTAAAGGATAAAAAAAACGCCCAATAAGGGCGTTTTTATCGTCTATAACTATATTTTGTTGTATCAATTCCTCTTTGATTAAGCCAATGAAAGGTTTCCCCCTTAATAATAACAGGAGCTTTTTGTAGTTCATTTATTGATCTAGTGCCTAAAGCTGTCATGATATACTTTAAATCTGCTTTCATTTGATTGATATGCTCTATTAGTTTTTCTTGTCCTTCTTGTAGAAGTATTTTCAAGAAAACTCCTGCAAACGCTGCTGCAGAGGCTCCTAAGGCAATGGATTTTGCAATATCTAACGAATTCTGAAGTCCACCAGAACTAATAATTGGAATAGGTCTTGTCAGGTTTGACACTTCAGCGATTGATGCAGCCGTAGTGATGCCCCATTCATCAAAAAAGTCCAGTCTCCGGTTACTCCTGTTATTTTCAATACGCGCAAAATTTGTTCCTCCAAAACCACCTATATCTAGAATCGAGACACCAATATTATCTAACTGATAAGCAGTTTCTTTACTCAATCCAAACCCCACTTCCTTAACAATCACCGGGACTTGAACTGAGTTTACTATTTTCTCAATCCTGCTTAAGGCTCCTGAAAAGTTTCTTTCCCCTTCGGGCATCGCAAGTTCTTGGATGACGTTCAAGTGAATTTGAATTCCGTTCGCCTCAATCATATCGATTGCAGATAATGCATTATCAACTGTTGCTTCACTTCCAAGATTTGCAAATAGTACTCCTGTGGGATTAGCTTCTCTTACAACTTCATACGTATACCTTTCACTAGGATCCTTAATGGCAGACATTTGTGATCCAACTGCCATTCCTAGACCACATTCCTTGGCCACTTCACTTAGCAACCTATTTACTTTTCTTGTCTGTTCGCCACCGCCGCCAGTCATAGCGTTGATAAAAATAGGCGAACTTATAGAAAGTTCGCCTATACTAGTCTGTAAATTAATCTCGTTTACAGAGGTATTAGGTAAGCTTTGGTGAACAAAGGTTATATCATCCAAACCATGAGTCTTATCCTGTCCTGTTGATATTGCATGTTGTATGTGTTCTAGTTTGCGCTTTGCTCTGCTCACAATTTATCACCATTATTTTAAGTCATTTAATTTATTTAACTTATCACCAATCATTTCACCAAGTTGAAAGCCTGATGGCTCTTCCTGCTGTTGTTGGTATTGGGCATAATCTGCATTAGATGTGTCTTCTTCAAGTTCTTTTATGCTTAAAGAGATACGACGTTGGTCACCATCATTTACTTCAAGAACTTTAACATTTACTTGCTGACCTACTTTTAAAACCTCTCCTGGAGTTCCGATGTGTTTATGAGAGATTTGAGAGATATGAACCAGACCTTCGACACCCGGTAAAACCTCAACAAATGCTCCAAATTGAACTAGACGTCTTACAACCCCTTCGACAACATCTCCACGGGCAATCTTTTCAGAAATGTTTTCCCATGGTCCAGGTAATGTCTCTTTAATAGACAATGAGATTCTTTCATTGTCACGATCAATTGATAATACTTTTACCTTAACCTTTTCGCCCTCCTGAACAACATCAGAAGGCTTATCGATATGATTATGAGAAAGTTGAGAAATGTGGACTAATCCATCAATTCCTCCAATATCTACAAACGCTCCAAAATCTGTTAAACGCTGAACTGAACCTTCGATGACTGATCCAACTTTTATTGCATCAAAGAGCTCTTGCTTCTTTGTTGCTTGGTTCTTTTCAACGACTGCTCTATGAGAAAGAATTACTCGATTTTTCTCACGATCTAGTTCAACAATCTTAACTGAAAGTGATTTCCCTTTATAGTCTGAGAAATCTTCAACAAAGTGTGCCTCAACTAGAGATGCAGGAATAAATCCTCTCACACCAAGGTCTACAACTAAGCCACCTTTTACAACATCTTTAACCTCAGTGTCAAAAATTTCACCTGAGTTAAATTTGTGCTCTAATACCTCCCATGCTTTATCAGCTTGAGCGGCTCTTTTAGACAAGATAAGCGCATCTTCTTCAACCTTGATAACTTTCAACTCTAATTCTTCGCCTTCTGAAACAACATCACTAGCTTTTTCAACATGTAGACTTGAAAGTTCACTAATTGGAATGATTCCATCCAATTTGCTACCACTTACATCTACAAGCACTTGCTTTTCTTCTACTTTTGACACTTTACCTGTTATTACTTCTCCAACCTCTAAATCTCTTACTTCCACTTGATTCATGTCCTCGACCATTCCAATTACCTCCTTATATCCCTACAGCTTTACACCTAGAAAAAAATAAAAAAAATATATGTATCCAAAGAAAGATTAATATACCTCTATTATCTAACTTCTAATAAATATATCTTTTTGTCAAGTTATTAGTACACTCAATTAGGATTTTTCTAAAAGCTCCCTTATTGAATTCATAATTTCTTCGGTCGTTTCTTCTGCAGAAGCCTTTTGCTCTCTTAAACGATTCATATCAATAGGCTCACCGAATACTACTTTTAATTTACCAAATACCTTATAAGGGCCAATAATTGCACATGGGACCACAGATGCTTCAGAACGTGTTGCAAAGAAACCAGCTCCAGCTAGCCCCTTCCCTAATTTGCCGTCTTTGCTTCTAGTCCCTTCAGGAAACAATCCTAGTACATTATCCTCTTTAAGTACTTTCAGTCCCTTTCGAAGGGCCTCACGGTCACTCATGCCTCTTTTTACTGGGAAAGCATTTAACTTAGGTACAAGTTGACCAAGTACTGGCACTCGAAAAAGCTCTTCTTTTGCCATAAAATGAATGGGTCTTGGTGTAGAAATCCCAACTATAATTGGGTCGAAGTTATTAATATGGTTAGAGCATATTAATACTGACCCGCTCGTAGGAATTTTTTCTGCCCCTACAACTTCAACTCTATATAGGGGATTGAATACGATAGAAGCTAATCCTTTTGCGAAAGAATAAAGGTTCATAGTTCAATCAATTCCTTTCTACAACCAAATCCATGATTCTTTCAACAACCTGATTGATCGATAAGGATGTTGTATCAATTACGACAGCATCCTCAGCCTGCCGAAGTGGCGCAACCTCTCGTTCAGAATCAAGTTTATCTCGTGTTTCAATTTCTTTCATAAGTACATTCAAATCCGATTCGTAACCCTTTGATAGATTCTCTTCATGACGTCGTTTTGCACGTTGGAGGGCGGAAGCTAATAAGAACACTTTCACCTCTGCATCAGGTAATACATGTGTTCCAATATCTCTCCCATCCATAACGACTCCGCCATTTTCAGCTAATTTTTGCTGTCGTCTTACCATTTCTTCTCGTACTTTACGATGCTTTGCAACAATAGAAACCGAATTAGTAACTTCAGATGAGCGAATGGTTTCAGTAACCTCTTCACCATTTAGAAAGACTAATTGTCCATTTTCACTAGGCTTCAATTGAATAAGTGTATTATTCAAGGAAGTCATTAATTGTTCCTCGTTATTTAGATCATTGTTATTTTTCATAGCGATAAAAGTTAGTGCCCTATACATCGCCCCAGTATCTATATATATGTATGATAGTTTTTCTGCAATTATTTTGGCTACTGTACTTTTCCCAGCTGCTGCCGGTCCATCAATAGCAATAGATATACCTTTTTTCATGTTGAAAAATAAAACCTCCTAGTTGATTAGACTAATATGAATACAAAGTTTAAGATCGTTAATCATCTTCTAAAATCATTGTCTCAATCGTTTTTGTATATTTATCACCGTTAACACCTTCATAATCCTGTATTTTCGAAATATAAGGAGTTATATCACTTTGGAGTAATAACAATTGGGCAATTAATAAGAAGATGAATTGAATTATTGCTAATTTAAAAAGAATACCTTCAAATCGTTTCATAATACAATAGCTCCTACTAGTTTTTAGTACTAGTATGTAAAAAATAATAAAAACTATACTATGAACTAGGAAGCCCCTTTTTTCTAGATAGTAATTGACGCTCAAAGCAGAACTTTATTAAAAGTTGTCGTTCATTCTCTTTTACTTCAATCAATTCAAGGGAAGCTTTATCACGTTCACCATTCTCACCAGGGACTATTCTTATCACTTTACTAGTAAGCTTTAAATAACCGTACTCGCCTGAAAGTAATGGTAGAACAAACCAAGTATGAATATGTAAGCCTGGTTTGACTTTAGAGTTATTTGGTAAGATTAAAAGTGCTCCCCCAGCACTAATATCACTTGTTACCGTAACAAATGGATTAAACTCCTTGTTCATAGGGTGAACAGCTACGTCAATTGCAGTATCAATTCGAACATATTGTCTCCTTTGTATACGGACCAACCCATCTTTGCCCGGATAAGTAAGAATAATCATCGGAATTGTCTGCTTATATCTTCCCAGTACAGCTGTTTCAAACAAATAAACAGTGTTGTCTTTTCCAACGAAAGAAGCCCTTAATTGAGTTCCATCAATTAAAAATACTGTTCTACCTGTTTGTTCATTAATGGGATAGTCAATGTAAAATTTATCTCCTTTTTTTTCAACCACCCTACATCTATATTTTTCACCATCAACATTGTTTATTGGTTCAAGGGTGACTGTTTCTCCTATATTTAACAAAGCGAACCACTCTCTTCATCCTAAATATCTATTGATAGAATAATAAAAGTAAACCCTACATAGTTTCTCATTGATTTACATTATTTTCATAGCCTGTACTAATATTAAATCATGGATTAAAAAAAAGGGAAAGCTTTATTAAGCTTTCCCTTTGATTAATAATGGTTTCTATAATTGGCGATAAAGTGGTTCAGCGTTTTTTAATTTCTCCACTTTTTCTTCTGCGCCATTTTCAGCATTTATAAAGATTCGGTACGTATCATTATTAATTGTTCCTAAGAACTCATAGCACAATACTTCTTTTCCGATATCATTTATAATTAATGCTTCATGTTCCTCCATAACTGTAACATTTTTATTCATTTTCTTTTTTGCCTCATCTATCGAAATAGATGGTTCAGGAATCTCTCTTTCCTTGTGAGCAACTAAATAATCTCTAGCAGAAAACCCAACAATCCTACCATCATCAAGTGCAAGCTTCATTTTTATTGAATCTGGGTAGACTCTTACACCATCAATACTTGCTACAAATGTAAAGGCAGCTTCATTATCATATTGTGCACTTTCAAATAAGACTTGGTCAGTAAAATTATGATCTTTTAGAAACTTCTCTGCAATATTAGAAGCTTCATTTAAGCTTACCTTTTGGTCTTTCACTTCACGGTTTTGAAGAACCCAAATTGGATATCCACCTTTTTTTGTAATATCCATAAAGGTTTCATTTTCAGCTTTAGGGTCATGGATTGTTAAACTATAGAACCCATTGCTCGCACCCTCACCGTTTTCAGCTACAGAAATCTTGACATCTTCTTTAATGCCTAAGAATTCTCTAGCGATTTTCTTTGCTTCCTTTTCACTAATTTCTTCCCCGCTTAGACTTTCAAACTCACCGCCACCATTTCCTTTTTGCATAGTGGCCATTGTTTCTCCAAACTCAGATTCCGAATATGCTGCAACATTCTTTTCTACAGTTTCAAATCCATCAATAATTGTATTATCTGCTTGTTTTTCTCCAGAAGCTAATGCAAGCTCTACATCCATCCAACGAAGGTTATTATCAATAACTAAATGTTGAACTTTTCTTAGTTCTTTTTGAATTTCAGCAGAATTTTCATATAATTGATGTAAAGTGTCATATTCTTTTTGTGTTAATGGTTCCTTATCCAAATTTCGCACAGCTGCACGGTAACTAAACTCTCCAACGTTTGCTAGAAATTCTTCCGTTTTATTAAAAGGGAGCAAAGTTAGAGGCAATTGACTAACATCCGTGTGTGCTTCTGATGTTATTCTCCATACTTCTGCAAGAGTCGGTGACAAAGAGTCACGTGAACTCATAGCGAGTGCTCCTCCAATTTTATCATTTAGCAAATCTACTTGATATGTTAGATCATGAAATGCTCTTTGGTAATTATTTTCCGCTTGAATTAACACTGCATTTTTCTCCTGATGTTCCTTGTAACCCCAGTATGAGGTTCCGATAACCGTAATGGTTAATACTGTAATTAAAATACCTCGTAACATAGTCACTCACCTTTCTATTTACAGAAAATGTGCTTACCAATTCTCTTTATTTGTGGTCGGCCCCAAATCCACTTACTAGTTGCCGTATCAGGATTAAAATAATAGATAGCCTCACCTGTTGGATCATACCCATTTATAGCATCAATTACGGCTTTTTTAGCCTTCTCATTAGGCGTTAACCAAATTTGCCCATCTGCAACCGCTGTAAATGCAAGGGGCTCGAATATTACCCCTGAGACAGTATCAGGAAAAGTTGGGCTATTAATTCTGTTTAAGATAACCGCAGCAACTGCTACCTGACCAATATAAGGCTCTCCGCGTGCTTCACCATAAACGGCATTTGCCATTAACTGAATATCATTTTGCGAAAATCCTCCTGGCATATTGGCTGCTGTAGCTCCTTGTTGCGCTTCAGCTTGTTGCTCTTCCTCTTGAGCTGCAGGTTCCCCACCAGCTTGGTCCTGATTTTGCTGTGGTTGAGCTGCTTGATCTTGTTGCTGTTGATTTTGCTGTGGCTGAGCAGCTTGATCTTGCTGCTGTTGATTTTGCTGTGGCTGAGCCGCCTGATCTTGCTGTTGTTGATTTTGCTGTGGCTGAGCCGCCTGATCTTGCTGCTGTTGATTTTGCTGTGGCTGAGCCGCCTGATTTTGCTGCTGATTTTGCTGTGGTTGAGCTGCTTGTCCTTGTTGCTGTTGATTTTGCTGTTGTTGATTTATCTGTTGTGGATTCATTCCTTGAGCTTTATATTGTTTTTCTTGCTCCATTCTAATTTGTTCAGAGCTTTTTCTGGCTTTCTCTATAGTTGCTTTAGAAGGTGCCGTTTGAATATTCCAGGCTACTCCACCATAATGAGTAAATCGATTGCCTTTTTTCAGGTTGTCGTAAACAAAAGCTTTATTGAACTTAGTTGCTCTTGTAAGCATTTCTTTTGTCTTTTGTCCAACTAGTCCATCTACTTCAGTTAACCCAAACGCTTTTTGAAAATTCCTTACTGCCCAATAGGTACTCCAACCATATACACCATCAATTGTGCCATGGTAATAACCGTTATACTGAAGCCTAGACTGAAGTTCGATTACATCCTCACCTGTTGCACCTCTTTGGATAACCTGTTCTGAGAAAGCATCTACTTGATGCACGTTTATACTTCCAAAAAAGGTAGTTGCGATAAGTATGGGTACTACTAAAAACAATTTGAACATTTTTACGTTCATTGCTTTTTTACCTCCTTAACCATTTTTTATATATAATTACAAGTATTTTCTGTAGAGAAATGTATTTTATTCAGATTCTCGCAAATTCAATTTATTAATGAACTAGAAAAAGACCTGATATGAGGAATATCAGGTCTTCTCGAAGTTACGTATGTTATTGTTTTGCTAACTTTACTTTTCTTAAACCAAACCACCATAAAAAGATCATGAATGGAAGCATAAAGTAAATCCACATTTGAGTTGACAAAATAATATAATCATAAAACCCATGTAAAATAAAAGGAAGTAAAAGAGCAATACCTATCCATTTCTTTTCAGCTTTCCCCTGAGAAAGCTTTGCTTTACCTAAATAATAACCCATAATAACTCCGAACAAAGCATGGCTAGACACTGGTAATAACGCTCTGCCAATTGCGAATTCCACGCCATTTGCCACTAGATATAATATGTTTTCAATTGTTGCAAATCCTAAGGAGATAGAAGATCCGTATACAATACCATCGTAGTGTTCATCAAAATCAGCATGCTTATAAACCGTATAAAATAGAACGAACCATTTGAAAAATTCCTCTAATAAACTAATTGATATAAATGCTCTGAGAAATTCTGATTGAAACACATTTTCTACTTGTATTACATACTGAATAAACATTATTGGAAAAACAAGCACAGCACCAAATACGAATAGCCTAAAAACCATTGAAATAGGCTCAGAATCATATTTATCTTTAAGGTAGAAATAACTCAACAGGGCTAAACCAGGTGCAATACCGGCTGAAATGACCCCCAACATACCTAATCCTCATTTCATTCTATTTTTTTTTATCGTATCATGATATTGTTAAAATGGGAACGAAATCACGGATAATTTTGAAGGAGTTATACTATGAAGAAAATATTAATACTACATACAGGTGGAACAATTGCGATGAAGGAAGACAAAGCAACAGGAGCAGTCGCACCTGATAAAGAAAATCCTCTCCATTCGACTACTTCAGAGCTTTCTAAAATAGCTACTATTTATGTAGAAGAGGTTTTTCAGCTACCTTCTCCGCACATCACCCCTATAGAAATGTTAATTCTAAAAGATATAATTGATAAAAAAGTGCAGGAAGACAATATCGATGGTGTTGTTATTACACATGGTACAGACACACTCGAGGAAACAGCTTACTTTTTAGATTTAACAGCTCAATCTAATATCCCAATCGTCGTTACGGGTGCTATGAGGTCAAGTAATGAACTAGGATCAGATGGACCTTATAATCTTATTTCATCTGTTCGGGTCGCTGCAAGTGATGCCGCAATAGGTAAAGGTGTGCTTGTTGTTCTAAATGATGAAATACATACTGCAAAAAATGTTACTAAAACCCATACAAGTAATATTGCAACCTTTCAAAGTCCTCAATATGGACCACTAGGAATCGTCACAAAACGTGGAGTTTCATTTCATCACACTCCATTACTGAGAGAAAGCTATGATATTCAAACAATTAATAAAAATGTATTGCTCTTAAAAGCTTATGCAGGAATGGATGACCTAATTTTTAAAGCGATGGAAACTGTTAGCTTTGATGGATTGGTAATTGAGGCTTTAGGACAAGGTAATTTACCACCGAAAATGGTAACAGGCATAGACTCACTAATTAAAAGAGGAATCCCAGTTGTACTTGTTTCCCGTTGTTTTAATGGCTTTGTTTCTGACACCTATGGATATAAGGGTGGAGGAAAGCAATTAAAGGATATGGGTGCTATTTTATCGAATGGACTAAATGGACAAAAAGCTAGAATAAAACTACTTATCACACTTGAAACAACAAATGACTCTACACGACTTCAAGAACTATTCTTGAGGTAAGTGAATTAAAAAAAGCTAAAGAGTATTGAACACTCTTTAGCTTTTTGCTTTCTGGAAAATGGAATCAGCAATTTGATCTCCATGGAACCTTCCGTTTTCAATGAAAATCTCATTTGCATTATTTCCTGCAGCAATTACCCCAGCTATATAAACACCCTTTATATTGGTCTCCATAGTCTCTGGGTCATAAGCTGGTCGGCCTGTAGCCTCATCAATTTTTATCCCCATTTTACTAAGAAAACTATGATCTGGGTGGTAACCTATCATCGCAAAAACATAATCATTGTTAATTTCAATTTCTTCCCCACTTTTAATGTAAATAATGGAATCTTGTGTGATTTCTTTCACGGTAGAATTAAATTCCATAGTGATGGTCTGATTTCGAACGAGTGCTTCGAATTCGGGAAGAATCCAAGGTTTAATGCTAGGCGAATATTCGGTACCACGGTATAATACAGTTACTCTTGCATCCACCTTGACTAGTTCTAAAGCTGCATCAACACTCGAGTTTTTACCACCAATAACGGCTACATCTTTATCAAAATACGGATGAGCTTCTTTAAAGTAATGGGAAACTTTATCTAAGTCCTCACCCTTAATATTTAAATAATTAGGGTTATCGTAATAGCCAGTGGCAATTATTGTATACTTGGATTCATAAAACCCCTTTGACGTTTTAATTGTAAAATGGTCATTATCACCTTGCTTCACCCATTCTACACATTCGAACGAATTAATACGCAATTTCTTCCGCTTCGCAACCTCACGATAGTATGCCAGTGCTTGGTTTCTAACTGGCTTCCGATTTTCTGTTATAAAGGGAACTC
The DNA here is from genome assembly GCA_947497585.1 of uncultured Bacillaceae bacterium. Classification (GTDB taxonomy): domain Bacteria; phylum Bacillota; class Bacilli; order Bacillales; family Bacillaceae_L; genus Bacillus_BV. The sequence continues at coordinate 103,369 of CANMHG010000005.1, forward strand.
CACCGATTTCTAACTTCTCACTCGAACTAAAAAAAGTTTGATGGGTAGGATAATGGTAGATTGCATTTACAATATTTCCTTTTTCTATGATTAAAGGATTGAATCCTTTTTCTTTTAAAGCAATCGCAGCTGAGAGACCACATGGCCCTCCACCTACAATAATGATTTCTTCTTTCTGCAACATCAACACTCCCCACGTTCTTCCTAATGCACTATATGCCTGAAAATAAAAAATCTCCTATCTAAAAATGATAGGAGATTTATAGTGAATATGCAAATGATTGCTTTTAAAATTAAATCCAACCTCTGAAGCGAGATGCTTCAGCCATTTTTCTCACACCAACCATGTATGCGGCTAAACGCATGTTCACTCTTCGGTTACGTGATGTATCATAAATATTATTGAAAGAACGGACCATAACTTTTTCAAGTTTCTCTTCTACTTCTTCTTCACTCCAGTAATAACCTTGGTTGTTTTGGACCCATTCGAAGTAAGAAACCGTAACCCCACCAGCACTTGCTAAGACATCCGGAACTAATAAAATACCACGTTCAGTTAGAATTTCGGTTGCCTCTAATGTTGTTGGGCCATTGGCTGCCTCAACAACTATGCTTGCGCGAATATTATGTGCGTTTTCTTCAGTAATTTGATTTTCGATAGCTGCAGGTACTAAAATATCGCAATCTAATTCAAGTAGCTCTTTGTTTGTAATTGTATTGTTAAATAGTTTTGTCACTGTACCAAAGCTATCGCGGCGATCTAATAGGTAATCTATGTCTAAACCATTTTCATCATGTAAACCACCGTATGCATCTGAAATACCAATTACTTTCGCTCCTGCATCATGCATGAACTTAGCCAGGAAGCTTCCTGCATTACCAAAACCTTGAACAACTACTCTTGCACCCTCTAACTCAATACCAATTTTCTTTGCAGCTTCACGGATACAAATTGTAACTCCTTTTGCAGTAGCAGATTCACGACCATGAGAACCTCCTAGAACCAAAGGTTTTCCAGTGATAAAACCAGGTGAGTTAAATTCATCAATACGGCTATACTCATCCATCATCCATGCCATGATTTGTGAATTCGTAAATACATCTGGTGCTGGGATATCTTTTGTTGGACCAACAATCTGACTGATTGCTCGTACATACCCACGGCTTAATCTCTCAAGCTCTCGGAATGACATATCACGCGGGTCACAAACAATTCCGCCTTTACCACCACCATAAGGTAAGTCTACGATTCCGCACTTTAAGCTCATCCAAATGGATAATGCTTTCACTTCTTTTTCAGTAACTCCTGGATGAAACCTTATCCCACCCTTTGTAGGGCCTACAGCATCGTTATGTTGTGCACGGTAGCCAGTAAATATCTTTACTGATCCATCATCCATTCGAACTGGTATTTTTACAGTCATCATTCGAATAGGTTCTTTTAGTAATTCATACACTTCTTCAGGATACCCTAACTTTTCTAGTGCTTTATGTATAACAGTTTGTGTAGATTTTAGGACATCAAGTTTATCGTGGTTGTTTTGTGTAGTTTCGGTATTCTTTTCGGCTACCATTTGTAAACCTCCCAAAAGATTTTCACTGTTTGTTTAAGTAGTATAAGGAGACAAAACAGAAATAATACTTCACTTATAGTTAGATTAAGGTAAAACAGGCATAGTAAAACACATTAACAACGATATTTTAATTGTTAATGGTTAATCCTGGGAATGGTTATTCCTCTTATGAAATATGCATCTATATTAATTCTATACAAAAGTTAGTGAGTTTACTATTTATTATTGTCTACCTTTCATGACATAGTATACACCTTCCTTAAAAACTTGCAAGACTAATTCAATAGATTTCAAAAATTTTAAGCTTATTTTTGTAAACGGTTACAACAAACAGTTTATAAATAAGGGCAGACACTTCATTTTACAATTTGAACATTGACCGTTCCTTTGCGCTGCAGGCACTTGCTTTCCGCGGGGAGGGATGTGAGCCTCCTCGGCGCTACGCACCTGTGGGGTCTCACACTTCCCTCTACTCCCGCAGGAGTCAAGTGCCTTCCGCTCCAATCCACTATCCAATCTTAATTATTTTCAACTCAGAGTCTATACTAAAATTAAAAACCCCTAGATGATTCTAGAGGTTTTTGGTTTTATCTATAAATATATTGTAAATTTGTTTGATTGCTTCTTGATTCATTAGCTTTTTGCCATATTCTTCGACTCTATAGGTGGTAATTGTAGATGGGTTTCCGAATTCGGCTAGTATTGATATGAAGTCTTCTGTTTGTATCTGTTCTTCGTCTTCGAAGAGTAAATAAAATCGATTGTTATATGAATATAATGTTCCAGTTGTTATATTTTTTGAGATTAATCTAGTTGAGAGTTGGATAACATCTTCGAATGTTTGAAATTCATAAAAGATATCATCACTTTCATCAAGAGTCACCTGCATTTCAATATAATCATCTACAAATTCCTCATCATCAAAATCTATCTCCTCAACATCTCTGGTAACAATAACAACCATTCCTTGGGCTTGCAATGAATATACTTCTACTGCTATTGGACCATTTGCTACGAAGCCTAATTCATCACTTGCTTCCTCAATCATATCTCGAAAGAGTTGATGAACCTTTAAGGAATCATGCCATAAATCTTCTTTAGATAAGCCTCGATCCACTAAATCATCAAACGTAAGGAAAATTTTGATTTTATCGTTATTCAAGCGTTCAAGTCGCATAAAACCCCTCCCAACCGTCACAACACCGTTTTCTACAATTAGTTTATGAAAGTATCTAAATATGGTTCATACTGATTTGAAGCAGGGATTTTATGTTTTATATGTAATTTTCAATAATCAGTGTTTTTAAGGCAATATTAACTTTTTTTCAAGGTCATTAAATGTGTCTCTGGTTCCGCTCCTAACCTTAGCGGAACACCTGTCGTACCATATCCATTACTAATCAGTAATTTAAATACACCGTTATCGCTTAATTTACCTTTCTCATAGTAACCAAAATTCATGATACGTATTTGTCCTCCGTGAGTATGCCCAGTAAGAACAAGTTTAATATTGTGATCCTTTTCTATCTTTTTTACAATTCTAGGATTATGACATGCAAGAATTTTAAACGAATTGTCACCAGCATCTAATAGGGCCATTTCTAAGCGATCACGCTCTTCGCTCATATCATCAACACCGAGTAAGGATATTTTTTCACCACTTCTAGACTCAAAGTTTACAGCAGTATTATCTAAGATTTTAACTCCTTTTTCTAACAATAGTGAATCAAGCCGATGAAAGTCAGTTTCATAATCATTGTTTCCCCATACAAAATAAGTTGGACCTAAAGCTTTTAAGGCATCAACGTTTTCACTTATTCTTTCAAATGATACACCTTTTTCTGTAAGGTCCCCTCCTATAATAACTATATCTGTTTTTCCTACTACTTTATTTATCAGCTTTTCTGATACTTTTCTTCTGTGAATATCTGAAATAAAAAATATCGTAAGCTTTTCAAGGTCTTTAGGAAAATCGTCAAACATCAGAACTTGCTCTTTAACTAAATTTTTATTTGCTTCTAACCACATATATAGGAGAAGAAAAACAATTGCTATTAAGATAATATATATATATAACATAGAACCTCCTACCCTTGATGCTCATATACAACATTTTTCTTAAAGTCTATTGATATAATACCATATATTACTGTAAAGAACGAAAGGACAAGTGTATGCCAGAATCCAATTTGAAATAATAAAATAAAAATCAGTATGACACAATAGCCTAAAGCAGCATTTTTAAATGAAAAGGATTGTTTCTTTACAATAAACAGTGTTTGTATAATTGCTTCTTTTAGAAGAATTGCATTAGTAATAAATGATATTAATAAACAAATCATCGCTGCAAAAAATTGAAAAGGATTTAATATAAATCCTATTAACAATTCGGAAAGATTAAAAGGTTCTTCTATTTCAATTAGCCTTATAAAAAAGAAACCACTAAAAAAACCAGTTACACCACATAACAATTTAAATAGCATCGAAAAAACCTCCCTATTATACCCTTATGAGGATCGCAAAAATACATTCCACTGTTACAATAATTCCAATTAATTCCCACTCCTAATTTCTGGTAAAAACATATCGATAAAAGGCATTTTTTTCACATTACCTCATACTTATAAACTGATATATTGTTTTTGATCGATTATCAGGTTTATTTCACATCTAGGGGGTTACTACAGCGATGACAAAGTTTACTAGAAGTTGGTATCCATATGCAAGTCCTTTTGATCCTTGTCCACCAATCCCTGTAAAAACATTTTCTACTCCTCCAAATTTATTTCTAGGATTTCAACCACCAAACTTACAACAATTTTCCCCAAAAGAGGCACTCTGTACAGGTACGCTATGGCCAATTTTTTATGATCCATATTACAACCCTTATGAAAAGGCTAAAAGGGAGGGTGGACAATGAAAAAGTTGCCACCTGAGTATTATGCATTATTAGAAGAATTACAAGCCGTAGACTTCGTCCTTGTTGAGCTTACATTGTATCTTGATACTCACCCGAACGATTACCAAGCGATCCAGCAATTTAATAATTGTGCACAACAAAGAAAGAAACTAGCTAAACAGTACGAAGCACAGTATGGTCCATTACTTCAGTATGGACGTAGCTATTCAAATTATCCTTGGGATTGGGATGACACTCCTTGGCCATGGCAGGTTTAGGAGGAGCAACGTGTAGGCATATATAAATAGGGGGAGGAATGAATATAAATGTGGGTTTATGAGAAGAAGCTACAGTATCCGGTAAAAGTTAGTACATGTAATCCAACTTTGGCAAAATACTTAATCGAGCAATATGGTGGTGCAGATGGGGAGCTAGCGGCTGCATTAAGATATTTAAATCAACGTTATACTATACCTGATAAAGTAATTGGGCTTTTAAATGACATCGGGACAGAGGAATTTGCACATCTAGAAATGATTGCTACGATGATATATAAATTAACCAAGGATGCCACTCCTGAACAGTTAAAGGCTGCAGGTTTAGCAGAACATTATGTAAGTCATGACTCTGCCTTGTTTTATCATAATGCTGCAGGTGCTCCTTGGACAGCTACGTATATCCAAGCTAAGGGTGATCCGATTGCAGATTTATATGAAGACATAGCTGCTGAGGAAAAGGCACGTGCTACTTATCAATGGATCATTAATGTTAGTGATGACCCAGATTTAAATGATAGTCTCAGGTTTTTAAGAGAACGAGAAATCATTCATTCACAGCGTTTCAGAGAGGCAGTTGAAATACTAAAAGATGAACGTGATAAGAAAAAGTTCTTTTAGGAGATGCTAAAAAAATAAAGTAGCCTACCGTAGGCTACTTTATCTATTCTTTAGCTTGCACTAACGGAATTTCTAAAATTTGTCCTTCGTATATCTTGGTTTGTTCTAGGTTATTCCACTCACGAATGATTTCTTCACCCGCTCGGCTTTTATAATATTTTATTGATATACTATATAGCGTTTCTTCAGCTGTTACTTTATGAGTAATTACCTTGTAATCCTGTTTGGTGGAGTCTTTCGGTTCTGTTTTTTCTGAACTATTATCTGGCACATAAGTTACTGGTTGTTCATCTTCTTTGTCACTTTGAGTGTCACCAGCAATTTCTTTTTCTCCTGACTCAGCTTGACTCGGTTCCTCTACCTTCTCTGGTTCGTTAACACCTACTTCATTGAGATTTTCACCTTCAGCTACGCTTTCATCTTCACTAGGCTTTGCAAAATCAATGGTATCGTAATTTTCTGTTGAAACTTTTGGGGCAATAGTCTTTAGTTCATCTTTAAAATGAAAAGTATAGCTTAATATAACTATTGGTATAAGGACAAAAAACAAAGCCAAAAGACGAACAACCGGATATTTAAAACGAATCTTTGTCTTCTTTTTCTTATCTTTATGAACTTCACTTCTTGGAGGAAGCTTCTCTGAAGAATTCTTTACAGTCTGTCTTAATTTCTCAGCCTGATCATGAGTTGTATCTCTATCCAAGATAATCACCTCTATCCTTTTAATGAATGAACATAGTCTAGTCTAATTTTTATAGCAAAGACAAGGTCTATTAGAAAGTGTGCAAAGAATGTTACATATAAATTCTCCGTTATAAGATATAAGTACCCAAGTAGGAAACTAAGAATAATGACCGCTAAAAACAATACCCATTTGTATAAATATCTTACATGTAACACCGCAAAAACAATACTGGCTATGACAATGCCAAAATGTGTTTGAATGATACCTCTAAAAAGTAACTCCTCTGTAAAAGCTATAAGAAAACATAACAAGAAAATATGAGGAATATTTCTTTTTTTAAACACTAACTCGTTAATTCCTCCGTCATCATGGTAACGTTTAGGAACATATCTCATCATGGCTAGATCTAACAGGATAACAACGAGTGCACTACCTCCCCCATAAATTAAGATTTCCCTTATATCCAAAGTCCAAAGGCTAAAGAACGAAGAAAAATTAGGAAATAAAAAAAAGCCTAATAGTATGGAAATTATTATTAATAGTCCTTGAGTTGCATAAAGGTGAAATAAAATTTGTCTGTCAGTCATTTCCTTAACAATCTCAGCTTGTTTATTTTTCAATAATTTCACTCACCTTTTAAGAGAATGCGACCTAGCTCTTCTCTCCAATCCACAATGGTTGTATTTGATCCTTGTTTATTTTGTGTTTCAAATGTCAGAAAGTCCTCCGAACATATATCACAACAAATCTCAGGTTTCTCTAAAAGCTCTTCTCCAAAGTATCTTAGAATATTTTCCCTTCTACAAAAATTAGAAAACAACCATTTTTTCATAAATAATAATTTTTCACTCTTAAGATCCATTCGTTGTGTTATTATTCGTGAAATTTCATTGGTGACTTCTTCAACGGGAATTTCATCACTAAAAAGATGGTCATTGAGAATATTGAATTCCTTTAATTGATGTTTAATAAATCTCCAATAATTCTCGTTCACTTCTGCTTTATTAATTATATCTTCTTCAGTTTCTCTCGTAATGTGAAATTGGCCATTATTTTTTAGCTTTTCATTTAAACTGTTTAGAATTGTACGTACTGATTGAGTTGGAGGAAGCTCATAATGAATAAGCTGTTCTGGAATTTCTTCATCATTTGGACTATAAAGCAGAATGGCGATACTTTTATTTCCATCTCTCCCAGCACGACCAATTTCTTGCAAATAAGATTCAAGTTGAGAAGGAAGGTGAAAATGAATGACGTATCTTATATTCGGTTTATTTATTCCCATTCCAAATGCACTAGTACAACAAATCACCTCAAGCTGATTGCTAAGGAACTGTTGTTGTATTAGCATGCGCTGCTCTTGTTCCATTCCTCCATGGTAATAAGCAACATTCTTTATCCCTTTCTCCAATAAATAGTTCGCGATGTTCTCGGCCCAAAGTCTACTTGAGAAATAAATAATTCCAGGGCCCTGAAGTTTCTGAACTCTATCAAGTAAGCTTGAAATTTTATCGTCTAGGGAATTTGTCTTTTTTACCACAATTGCTATATTTTTACGATCAACTGAATGGATGTGTCTTTTCGCCTTGGTAAGCAGTAACATAGTTGAGATATCTTCAATAACTTGTTGCGTTGCAGTTGCTGTTAATGCTAAACAAGGAGGATTACCTAAAGCACGCTTGATATCTCCCAGTTTTGAGTAATCTGGCCTGAAATCATGTCCCCATTGTGAAATACAGTGAGCTTCGTCCACAACAAATAAGGATATCTTACACTTCTTAAGAGCCGTGATTACCAAAGGTGACTGTAGCATTTCAGGTGATGTAATAATAAATCTATACTTGCGAAGGTCTTTGACAGCATTTTGTTTTTCATAAAATGTCAGAAAACTATTAAGAGCAATCACATCTTTTTCTCCATTTTTTCTTAGCTGCTGTACCTGGTCTTCCATTAGAGATAATAATGGTGAAATAATCAAGGAGGTTCCACCCAAGATATAACTAGGCAGTTGATAGCAGATTGATTTTCCCCCACCAGTTGGAAGCATAGCTAAAACATCGTGTCCTTCGAGTACATCTTGAATAATCTCCCGTTGACCAAACCTAAAAGAACTATAATTAAATTTTCTTTTTAATAATTTTTCAAGTTCCATTACGTCCACCGCTTTTAGCTAACACGAGTCTGATTTGAAAATAAGACACATGATCACCGAGCTTTTCCTTTATAGGCTTTATTTTATTTGTTTGTAACATCTCCTGAAGAGTTAATATCTCTCGTTCGATATCTGATGGAACAAAATTTGATATTGAGAAATATTCCAGACTTTGTGCAATTTCCACTAAGTGGTCTTCAACCGTATTTTCTTTTATACCCCGAATTTGGGCAATATCTTTAATGGTCTTTCCCGCTTTTAAATACTTTAAAGTTTCAGAAGAGGAAACTGTCAAATTCATTTGATCAAACAAATCATTTGCTAAATTATATAGGTATGGAAAATGACCTGGATTAGATTCAATTTTCATTAGGAATGTATGCAATACATTATGGAATAGTAAATACACTCTAGTTTTTTCTATATTAGTTATGTGAGAAAGTTGTTCAAATGTATACCCAATCCGTCCGTATCCTGTTAGACGATTAACAAATAATAGTGCTTCATTATTAGAAGTTAAAGACAATACTTCGCTAACCTCTGTATGAATCTTTTTTGCCATCTCATCACGATTAAAACCTAACCTTAAAATATAGTTCTTCACGAATTGCATAACAGCAGGATCTTGATTTATGGTGGTATACTTTGTTTCTCGATGGATCAGATTAGACAGTACCTGGATAAGTAAAGATAATCGTTCCCAAAACACCATTCCCCTTTGATAATACTTCCACCCATGAAGATTCGGTGGTAATGGAAAGTTACTCTCATATTCATTAATGTGATTCTTTCCCTCTTCTGTAATTAAAAACTTATTCTCAGTTACATAAGTAATTAACTTATGTTGTTGTAAAAGTCTAATAACTTCTTCTAGTTCATCTCTAGTAAGAGTTGGGAACAATGAGAAAAGGTGTGAAACATTAAAAAGATTCGAATCAAAGATCGTCTGGGACGATTTTTTCCCTGTTAGTAAATGATAAATACCATAGATACTTCTTTCCCCATTGAACTTGGATAAGGAAAGTAAAATAATATACGAACGATCATTTAATCTCATCTCATCACCTTGCTTAATTCGACAGAATGCATACTGTCATTGTCGAAAAAAATCATACTTGCACTTATTGTATCAAATTATAGTCCGAATTCGGTAGGTTTAGAATTAAAAAATATGTGAAATATAATAAGGTGAAACTAAAGAATTCCTTTTGTGATAAGCATTCTCATGTACTTTTCTATTGAAAAGTTTTGAAAACACGATTACAATAAGTGTTGAGGATACGTTTCCACCTAATAGAAAGTTCTATTTGTTAGGATGCGGAACTTATATAGTACAATATTTATTTCTTATGTATTGTTAATTTTCGGGAGGTTTTTACTCATGGCAAAGTACACTATTGTTGACAAAGAAACTTGTATCGCATGTGGAGCATGTGGTGCAGCGGCACCTGATATTTATGATTATGATGATGATGGAATTGCATTCGTAACTCTTGACGATAACGCTGGTATTGTTGAGATTCCTGATGTACTTGTAGAAGATATGATGGATGCTTTTGAAGGCTGTCCTACAGATTCAATTAAAGTTGCTGACGAGCCGTTCGACGGAGACGCACTTAAATTTGAATAGTACACTAAAGATAAACTCTCTGGATTTTGCAGAGAGTTTTTTCTTTTGCAAATGTGCTATGTTCTAATTGACAGGCATTATGTTATATGATAAATTATCCGAATATTATGTTAAATGCATTTAAAAGGAGGTTGGAAAAATATGTTTCAAATTCTAGTAGCAGATTCGATTAACGAAGAAGGGTTATCTCCTTTATTAGGTAAAGACTCCATTCGTGTGGTACAGAAAAAAGTATCAGAGGTAGAGGATACATTACATGAGTTCGATGCCCTTTTAGTAAGAAGCGCAACAACTGTTACAGAAGATCTCCTTTCTAAAATGAAGAATTTAAAAATAATTGCTAGAGCCGGTGTAGGTGTTGACAATATAGATGTACCTGCCGCAACAAAACATGGGGTAGTTGTAATAAATGCTCCCGACGGCAATACACTATCTACTGCTGAACATACATTTGCAATGATGACTTCTCTTGTTCGTCACATCCCACAAGCTCATATATCTGTGAAATCTAGAGAGTGGAACCGTAATTCATTTGTAGGGACTGAGTTGGCAGGCAAGAGCCTAGGTATCATTGGATTAGGAAGGATTGGATCTGAGATTGCTAAGAGAGCTAAGGCATTCTCTATGACTGTGAATGTTTATGATCCATTTTTAACTCAATCAAAGGCTGTAGATTTAGGGGTGATCTCCAGCTCACTAGATGAGGTTTTAAGCCTATCGGATATTATTACTGTCCATACACCCTTAACAAAGGAAACGAAAGGCTTACTAGGCAAAGAAAACCTAGCTAAGACTAAAAAAGGTGTATATGTTATTAACTGTGCAAGAGGTGGAATCATTGACGAACAAGCACTTGTTTCTTACCTAGAAAGCGGGCATGTTGCAGGAGCTGCGCTTGATGTTTTTGAGGTTGAACCTCCAATAGATAATAGACTCTTAGAATTTGAACAAGTAATTGTTACTCCCCATCTTGGTGCATCAACCAAAGAAGCACAACTAAATGTTGCTTCACAGGTTGCAACTGAAGTTGTAAGTTTTTTAGAGGGTAAGCCCGTTACTTCCTCAATAAATCTTCCTACACTATCTAGAGAAGTATTTGAAAAAATCCAACCTTATTATGAACTAGCAAATAAAATGGGGTTAATCTTGTCACAATGTATGAAGGAAGCAGTAAAGGAGATTAACATCACGTATGCTGGAATTGTTACTGAATTGGAAACCACCTTCATCTCAAAAAGCTTGTTGTCAGGATTTTTAAAGTCACGAGTTGCATCAACCGTGAACGAAGTAAACGCAGCTCTTATTGCTAAAGAAAGAGGAATTACTTTTGGAGAGTCCTATTCTTCTAGTACCTCAAGTTTTTCCAATTCAATTTCAGTTAAAATCATTGGTGAAAAGAGTTCCTTTACAATCCAAGGAATTTACGTTGCTGACTATGGGACTCGAATTGTGATGTTAAATGGATTTAAAATTGATTTTAATCCAAGTGGACACCTCTTATATATTCAACATACAGATCGACCTGGGGTCATTGGTAGAGTAGGAAAGCTATTAGGTGATATCGAGGTAAATATTGCTACCATGCAGGTTGGACGCAAAGAAATAGGTGGAGAAGCCATTATGATTTTATCCTTTGATGCTCCACTACAAGATGATACGGTCAAAACCCTTCAGAAATCACAGGATATTGTTTCGGTTATAAAGATTGATTTATAAATTCAAGAAATCAAAAATAGGCTGTCCACAAAGTTAAAGCTTTAAACTTTGTAGTCAGCCTTATTCTATATATAGATTCTTACAAGTTGTATTTAGATGTCATTGTACTATTGTCCGTTGATTTCCGGTCCAGGCACTTGCTTTCCGCGGGGAGGAAGTCGAGCCTCCTCGACGTTCCGTCTGCGGGGTCTCGACCTTTCCTCTACTCCCGCAGGAGTCAAGTGCCTTCCCCTCCAATCAACTCTGTGACTTGTATTAATGAATGAAGCAAAACAAAAGGAACATGGAAGAAGTTAGCCTGTTTGATCTTCAAAATCTGACTTCTTTCCGTTCACCTTTAGAAAAAGTCATAATTGTTGTGTATCCAACCTGTCTTGCTAGGTCAATTGCTTGGTCATAGTCTGCTCCTACATGCTCGGGGACGTGTGCGTCAGATGAAAAGACAATAGGAATCCCTTTTGCATAGCACATCTCTAATAATTTTCTATCAGGGTATAAACTTTTAGTTTGCTTTCGTAGGCCAGCTGTACTTATTTCTACACACGTTTTGGAATTAGCTAAAGCAGTGGTAGCACGATCATATTGCTCAAGTAAGAACTCTTCGTCTTTTGGAACGTAGTTGAAGATTTTAACAAGATCAAGATGTCCTATGATATCAAATAGGTTAGATTGCGCGAGTGTTTCTACTTGATCAAAGTATCTGCGATAAATTGTATAAAGGTCCCGTTTTTCCCATTCAGTTCTAAACTCAGCTAAATCAATACCAAAATCATCTATCCAATGAATTGAACCGATACAATAGTCAAATTCATAGCTCTTAATAAACTTCTTCATTTCTTCATGTTTTCCAGGAGTATAATCCATTTCTATTGACATCTTTACATCAATACTTTGATTCCACGCATCATAAAAAAGCTGCACATAATCCTTCATATCGTATATCCGTCTTTCTTCTATCCAGGAATTACTTAAAATATCTCTTGTCTGATAAAAGTGATAAGCATGTTCAGAGATACCAAAATGATTGATTCCTTTTTCTGCAGCTGTTTTCGTGAATCTAGTAAGATATTCTAAGGATAAAGTACCCCGCTCTAAGTGATTATGATAATCCGTCAGCATTTCTGTAATCTCCTCTCCCATTTTAAGCAAATACTTTTTACTTAATTATATAGTAGGCTATTGCAATTACAATAAGCTGATAGAGTCTCATTCAATTCAATGTTACTTACTATTTATGATCAAAATTTGATGTGGATGAACGATATTTCTATTAAGATTATTCATTTCTTTAATTTTTTCAACAGTCGTACCCGTTTTAGCTGCTATCTCGGGTAATGTATCTCCTGATTTCACAACATATACTTCATCCATCGTTGGATGTAAAATCAATTCTTGACCTATCATTAATAAATCACTATTTAAATTATTCCACTTCATTATGGAATCAATTGAAACGAGATATTCCTGTGAAATATCCCATAACGTTTCATTAGCCTTAACAATAATTTTTTTACCATTCGAGTTAGTTTGTTTTCTCTCAGATGAGCTTGCGACAACCATTGAACTTGAAAGCAACTGACCAGCCTCGTATTCAATTGAATTCCAACTATCAAATAATTCTGCTTCATAAATTGGTCCAAAAGAATATGCACCATCATTCGCTGTATCTTCTTCTAAGATAGTTTCATCATTTGTTATAACTGTATCATTTGATACCAGCATTTCATCTACATTTAAAACCATTAAGGGGTCAATAGAATTGTTTTTGTTATAGTTCCACTCGCCAAAATGCACCTCGAAATGGAGATGCGCCCCAGTAGACCTACCTGTACTACCAATTTCACCAATCTTCTCACCTCTCTTAACATAGTCCCCTTCTTTAACACTACGTTTGCTAAGGTGTGCATAGACTGTCTCAAAACCAGTGGGATGAGCAATAAATACGACGTGACCATATGTATATGAATAATACGATTTTTTTACAATTCCTTCATCTACAGAATATGTATCTGCTCCGGTTGGTGCTGCGATATCAATTCCTTTATGCTTACCAGCTCTTGTTCCATAGTAATCAGTTATTTCTCCTGCAACCGGCCATACCCAGTCTTCTGCTTTATCTTCATAAGAGATTGTATGCGCGCTAATTGTACGACCTCCAATAAATAATAGCCCTATGCAAATTCCCATAATCACTACTACAGCTAGACGTCTTATTAGATCTTGCATTGTTGTTCCTCCTTAGTGTTGATACAAAATTCTATATGTATCCTATGTCTGCCTGTCTAGAAATAGAACAAGGACCTAAACACACTTTAAAGATAGATACCTTTTTTACCCAAGTGAAATAAACACCTTAACATTATTTGAAATCACTTATTAAATTATGTAAATTTTTTTGAACACAAAAAAAGAAAGGCAGCAGCCTTTCTTCTTTAGTCTAGTGTTATTGGATTAGGTGCGATTGGAACAGTGTTTTCTACTCCTGATAGATCCCAAGATCCAACTAAATCTATATTAGCGTTATTAAATGTGACTGTTTGATATCCAAATTCTTTAGCTGTAAGCATGATGGCTTCAATCATAAATACAAATGTGTCACTGTTCTCCAAAATAGTATCTTCTGTAAATGTAATAGTTACATTATCATTATCATTTTCATCAATTTCAAAGTTAACAGATTGTAAAATAGTTGGTTGAAGAACAAATGAGCCGATTTCTAAATTATTTCTCATTGCTTCCAATGCATCTGAAAATGTAGATGACTTTCCTGTCATTTCATTTGGGACTAGGAATTTTCGTCCGTTTTCAAAGGGAACATACATAAAATACGCCCGTTTCCCAGCTTTTTCTAACTTATAGGACGTCTCTACGATGCCAGACTGTCCAATCACTACACCCTGCTTTCCGTTTCGGTGAAACTCAATTTCTTTATAGGTATCATCAAACCAACGGAAGGTTTCTTTTATTGCACCCCAGAATGCCATTGATTCGGCTGAGGCAAAAGATTCAGGATTCCTATCTTGACCAAAATCTAAAATGATATTTTTAGTACCATCCTCATTTTGCTTTTCAGTAAATGTGTATTGTGCCAAAGGAAACTGTGTATTATATTCAGAACTTATCAGTTTATCATTCACTTTTTGAATAACATCTGGTAATAAACCAATATGACTCTGATCAGACCAGTCAACGAGAACACTTACTGGAATGACTGTGTATACCATAGGATCTGGTACTCCAAAGGTAAACAACTTTTTATCCATGTACTCTCGAATAACATAGCTAGCTGGTTCCTCTATTGTTGTAATAGTCAGTTCTCGATTTTCACTGTTATCATCATTAGTAATCGTAGTCATCTTTGCATCTCCGTTTTCTTCTTTGGGAGCATCAGTGACCATTGTCATGTTTATATCTTCTGAACTACTTTCTTGATTGCCTCCACCCTGTGAAGTATCAAAAGAAGTGTTCAAGAAAGAAGGCCCAATTAAAGCAATTAATAGTAATGCTGCAGCAGTAGCTAGGGAAGGAATGATCCACGTATTCTTTTTCTTTCTCTTTACCTTAGAGGAAATACTTTGATAAATTTCACGTGGGTCACGATTGTCTTTAACAATTGGCATCTGACTTAACAAATGTTCTAGTTGCTCATCGTTCCACTCGGACTTTTTCATCAACGATCTCCTCCTTTATCACAAGTTCTTCCATATATCCTTTTAATATCTTTAAAGCTCGATGCTGGGTCGTTTTAACCTTACTTTCAGTCCAGCCTAAGCTTTCTGCTGTTTCTGAGATGGATAAGGATTGAATATAACGAAGAACCAAAACAAGGCGTTGGTCAACTGTACATTTATCCAAGCATCGGTACATTGTTTGAATCTGTTCATTTTGTAATGCTATTTCCTCTGGTAAAGGTGCATAATCTATGACCTGCTGCTTATTCCAGTCAAAAGAGTCTAAAATTCTTTGCTTCCAACCCTTCTGCTTTCTAAAGGAATCAATAGCAACATGCCTAGCTATAGAAAACAACCACGTTTTTTCACTGCTTTTCCCTTCAAACCTATCATAAGATTTCAGTACTCTTATATATACTTCTTGAACGAGGTCCTCAGCTTGTTCACGATTTTTAACCATATAGAACAAAAATGAAAAGACATCGTGATGATATTTTTCATAGAGCTCTTGAAACACGGCGTCCATACTTATCCTCCCGTTCAATAAATTAGTCGTAACAATGTATTTAAAAGTTACAGTTTCTTTTGTTGATTTTTTTAAAGTAGTTGTAATTATCAACACCCACAATTACATAATCTCTAACATACTATTCTATTAATTTACCATATCGTATTAGCCGAGAAAAGACTATATAAAAATAAAGAATCCATCCTACCTGGATGGATTCAATTCTTTATTGCTTTTAAAATGTTTCTCATGGAACAAGATTTTACGTCATTACTCCTCAAATTACTCTATTTTTCGAGGGATAAAGAAAGTAAATGTCGTACCTTCGTTTATTTTGCTATGGACAGATATGTGTCCTTGATGTGCGTCAATAATATTTTTTACAATCGCCAAGCCTAAACCAGTACCTGATCTTCCTCTTGTTCTAGCTTTGTCAGCCTTATAAAAGCGTTCAAATACAAAAGGTAAATCCTCCTCAGGTATTCCAGATCCTGAATCCTTAACATCAATCAGTAAGCCACCTTCCTGATGGTCAACCTGTAAGGTAACATTCCCCTCACTCTCCGTATGTCGAAGTGCGTTATCAATGAGGTTTGTTAATACTTGTTCAATTCGATCTGGATCTAACTGAAAAATACCAAGAGAATCATCTTTTATTAAAGATAACTTAATATTTCGGTCTTTGGCAGGTCCTTGAAACTTTCTTATAATCCTATTTACTAAGTCACTAACTTCTACTTCTTCTATATTAAGACTAATATGACTTGCTTGCATCCGTGCAAGGTCCAGTAAGTCATTGACTAACCTTCCCATACGAAGGGATTCATCATAAATCACCTTGGCAATTTCTCTTTTTTCTTCTTCAGTACTTGCAATATCATCGATAATCGCTTCACTATAGCCTTGAAGCATGGAAATTGGTGTTCTAAGTTCATGAGAGACATTTGCAATAAAATCTTCTCTTAACTTATCTAATCTTCGTTCTTCTGTCATGTCCCTAATTACTGCTACTGCTCCGCGGATATAAGTTTGGTTATATAAAGGACTCATTAAAATAACCCAACTACGTCCTTGCATGCTTATTTCGATAATTTGTTCTTTTTCAAATGAAACAACATTTTGAAATAATTCAGTCATCTCAGAAGGTAATTCTTCTCCATCTTTACTTTGCATACCTTGCTGATAATACCAAGCCTGTAAAAATCGCTCTGCAGGTGGATTAGTTACTAAAACAGTTCCATCTCTACTTAAGGTAATAACTCCATCGGCCATACTGCTTAATACACTCGATAACTGCTCTTTTTCCTGGTTAAGAGCATTTAGATTGAATTTAAGTTGCCTGGCCATTTGGTTAAAGGCTACAGCCAATTCTCCAATTTCATCATGAGTTAACATTGGAACTTTTGTATCAAACTTCCCTCTTGCCACTTCAAAAGCTGCTTGTCGCATTTTTCTTAGCGGTGCTGTAATTCGAGTGGACAGGAAAAACGCAAAAATTGTAGTTAATACGATAGCAATTCCTGCGGCAAGTAAGATAAATCTTGTTGTTTGCTTCGTTGTTTCTCTTACTTCGTTTAAGGATTGATATAAAAATACTGCTCCTTGTTTATTATTATCCACATGTAAAGGTGTACCAATTATAAACATCTCTTCAGAATTGCCATTTGTAAAATTGCTTCCGTTTAAATCCATACGTTGTGAGACAGTCTTATCATCAGTAATGGTTTTGTACAACTCAGGATGGTTTTCTATAAATTTATAGGTTAAACCTTTACCTCCCTGATCGCCTGGGGAATACCAATGTGTGTCTTCATCTTCAATTATAATAACATTTGTATTATCATCTATTAGCTCCCATGAAATTTCTCTTGCTAGTTCTTTATCCTTATGCGACTCCATAATGAAAGCAATCTTTGATGCGATTTGGGTTAAGCCTTGCTCAGCCTCTCGCACGTGGTAATTCTCAAAGAACTCTAATAGCAGAATAGTTAATGTAAATAATACAAATGAAACGAGTAATAAAATGGTAATCCAAAGCTTACCTACTACACTTCGCCAAAACATCATCCATTAACTACCTCAAACTTGTAACCAACACCCCATACAGTCACAATCATTTTAGCAGCTTCTGCAGAAACCTTGTTTAGCTTTTCTCTAAGTCGTTTTACATGTGTGTCGACAGTACGAAGATCTCCGAAAAATTCATAGTGCCATACTTCCTTCAACAGCTGCTCTCTATCAAATACCTTATCCGGAGCTTTTGCTAGGAAATATAGTAACTCATATTCTTTTGGAGTTAATCCAACTTCTCTGCCATCTGCAGTTACTCGGTGTGCATCATTATCTATCGTTAAATGTGGAAACACAATAACATCCTTCGTTGTTGTTTCCGTTTGCAAGTAAGATGTTGAGGAAGAACGTCTCAATAGTGCTTTTACTCTTAGAACTACTTCACGCGGACTAAACGGCTTAACGATATAGTCATCTGTCCCTACTTCAAAACCTTGTACACGATTTACTTCTTCACCTTTTGCTGTAAGCATAATAATTGGAGTAGCCTTTTTTTCACGTAATTCACGACAAACTTCAATACCATCTTTTCCAGGCATCATGATATCTAGAAGGATCAGGTCATAATCTGTTTGGATAGCTTTTTCTAAGGCCTGATCACCATTTTCAGCCTCTTCAATTAGATAGTTTTCGCGTTCTAAATACATTTTTAATAAGCGGCGAATTCTTTCTTCATCATCAACAACTAAAATTCTTGCTTCATTTTCCATTCAAAAACAACTCCCTTAATCTCTATCTTTAAAAGAATAATTTATATTATTACCACTATAGTAACCGTATTTTTAGAAAACCTCTGTAACATTTATCACATTCTTGTATTAAAAAGACCTTCTCCATTCTGGGAAGGTCTAATGTATTTATTGCATCATTAAGCGTAAGAGTGTAGACCAGCGATTACCAAATTGACAAAAATAAGGTTAAACATAATAATTGCAAAGCCAATAACTGCTAACCAAGCTGATTTCTCACCATGCCAGCCTTTTGAGAGGCGCAAATGTAAGTACGCAGCGTAGAATAACCATGTGATAAGTGCCCACACTTCTTTAGGGTCCCATCCCCAGAATCTAGTCCATGCAATTTGTGCCCAAATCATTGCGAAAATTAGAGCTCCTAATGTAAAGACTGGGAAGCCTATCGTAACAGAACGATAGCAAATCTCATCCACAAGATCTAAGTTAATATTTTTTACAAATGGTTGAATTGCTGCTGCAATTCTCTTACGTAATACTAGTCTTAAAATACCATATAATAAAGTTCCAACTATAAATGACCAAATAACTGTATTTAATTTACGTGCACTAATAATTGCTGGTAATTCAATAAATGGTTCTAGTTTATTCTCAGTAAGTAGTTCACCTTCATTAGGCCCTACTAATGCAGGAAGATGAAAGACCATTTCTGATTCTACATCATTTTTATCAATCCATTTAAAGGTTGACTCATACCCCATTCCTCCAAAAATTGAGGATACAACAATGAAGCCCACTGTTACGACTAAAGTATACATAATTGATTCAAGCCAGAAAGTCTTCTTGCTTTTAACCGATTGATCTACAGCTTTCACTAAATATAGGACACCAGCTACAAAGCTAATTGCAAGAATAGCCTGTCCTGCCGCGGCAGTTGAAACGTGAATAGCAAGCCAATCACTTTGTAAAGCCGGGATTAGTGGAGAGATTTCCCTTGGGAACATGCTTGCATAAGCAATTAACAGAACTGCAACTGGTAAAGTAAATAAGCCAAGAGCACTTGTTTTATACATGAAATAAATAATAATAAATGCTAATACTAACATCATGCCAAAGAATGTTGTAAATTCAAAAAGATTACTTACAGGAGCATGTCCTGCTGCAATCCATCTAGTAATAAAATAAGCTGTTTGAAAAATAAACCCTAAAATTGTAAGTCCAATTCCAATATTAGCCCACTTTTTTACATTCGATTTACTATTTTTATCGCGAATTGAACCAGCAAATACAAATGTAGCGATTAAATAAAGAAAAAATGCTACGTATAAAAAATTCCCACTAAGTTCAGCCACCTATTTTTCACTCCCTTTTGTGACTTTTTCTTCTTCTTGTGTCTGGTCAATAGGTAGGTTTAATTTCGAGTCAATTAGGATAGTATTAATCTCATTTTTTAAACCAAACCAGTTTTTATTTGTGTGACCAGCAATCAGAATCTCACTATTTACTTTTTGTACCCATACTCGACGGTGAACCCAATACATACCTTGGATAACACCAATCATAAAAATTATTCCACCTAATCCTAAGATCCAAAGTGTAAAATCACGCCTTACGATTAATGCAGAAACATCCTTCGTTTCGATTCCAGAGAAAGACATTTTATAAGTATTATCCCCAAAAGGTTCTAAGTTTTGTTGGATTGCTACAAAGCTAATTTCACCTTCTGGTTTTTCTGGACTATACATTTTAAATACAAAGGCCGGGTTATTTGGTATCTTCGACCTTGTAGCAGGATTTCCATCATTGTCAAAATAAAAATCCGGAAAATAGCTTACAATTTCAATTGAGTAGTTATTTTTTAGGTCGTATTTTAGTTGTGGGTCACGAAGGTCAATCTTGATGTTTCCCATTGTTTCTTGACTTGCCTTATTTACCAAATTAAATGACATAGTGCTAAGTTCATCTAATTTATAATCTACCTGGTACAAAGCATAATGATCATGTTTTAAAGGAATATTAACCTTAATATCATGATCTTTTACCTTAATTAGTTCTGCCTCTTCACCTGGTATTGCATTTTCGTCACGTTCATAAAGAGTTACACTTGTTTGGTAATTCTTCACAACCATTCCGCTTCCTGCACGGTTTATAGCCTCATTAAATACTTCATCTTCCTTACCTTCTTCATAAACTTCCTTTATAAACTCTTCATTTTTCAAGAAGTATTGTCCGTTGGTTCCAGGAATGCTTTTTGTTTCTCCTTCACGTATCCACATTACTTCATCGGTATACATACCAGGGAAAAAGCGAAGCATAGCCCCTATAAGAAAAATAATAAGACCAACATGGTTTACATATGGACCCCATCTAGAAAAACGGCCTTTTTCGGCAAGAATATTACCATTTTCTTCTCTGACGTTGTAACGCTTCTTTTGAAGATTTGATTTTATAGTATCATAGATTTCCTCATAATTATCTACTTTAGTACTACTAAATAAACGTTGACGTCGTAAAAATCCTTCATTTCTTGTAACTCCTTGCTTTTTTAAAGCACGATATAAAGGAACAACACGATCCAAACTACATATCACAAGCGATATACCAATTGATGCGATAAGTATCATATACCACCAAGAACCGTATAAATTATGAAATCCAAGCTGGTAATACATTGCTCCTGTAAATCCATACTGATCCTCATAATATTCAGCTGGTGTAACTGTAGGCGGTATATACATTTCTTGTGGATATATCGTTCCAAGTGCCGATGCAACTAAAGTTACAACAATTAACCAGACTCCTACCTTAACAGATGAGAAAAAGTTCCAAATCTGATCTATTACTGTTTTATTATAAGTTTGAGAGCGCCTTGCACTCCCCTCATATCTCATATCTAAAAGTTTTTGACTAGTATCTTCGATTAAAGGTTTACCACATGATTCACATAACACAGTCCCATGTGGGTTAACATGTCCACATTCACACTTTACTTGTTCAAGTTCCATGATAAAACTCCCTAACTATGGCTTAATAAGCTCCATTTTGTCCATAACCATTCGTTCAGTCATACTACCAGTAATAATTTCTATAACTCTTCCATCTTTATCAATTAGTAGCGTTGTTGGTAATGGATCAATACCATATGCATTTAACACCTGATCCCCTTTATCAATCACTACCGGAAATGTTAATCCATAACTATCAACGAATTTCCTTACACTAAATAATGGTTCACCAACATTTACGGCTATAATCTGTACGCCCTGGTCCTTATAAACATTATACTGGTTCTCCATATATGGCATTTCCTTTTCACAAGGTTTACACCAAGTACCCCAGAAATTCAAGAAAACACCTTGTCCGCGATAATCCGATAAGCGGTGTTTCTCCCCATTTAAGTCTGAAAGAACAAAATCAGGTGCCATATCTCCAACATTAACTTTCGCCTTACTCACAAAAAAATTACTGTATAAAGTATAGCCTAGTGCAGACGCAAGTAATAATAGAATAATTGTCCGAATAACCAACCGATTCTTCTTCATGATAAAAAAACTCCCTACCTGCCGTATTCCTAACAAAAGTCTTTGATGCATAGGTGCATAAAATCTCACCTTAAATTATAGCATTTTTCAACAATAGTACCTTCTCAATAATATGAAGGTTATGTGACAAAATAAAGTAGCTCCCATTAAAACACTTGAAGAAATCAACCGTTTGGTGATTTCTTCTACTTGACAAAATTAGTTTAGTCTATGTCCCTTTGTTGTAACAATCGCTCGTAATTGTTTTACTTCATGAGGTGATAGTTCCCTTGAATCACCTGTGCTTAGTCCAGACAGAGTTAGGAAACCATATTTTTCTCGCTTTAGCTTTAACACTTCATGGCCGATTGCATCAAACATTCTACGTACTTGTCTATTTCTACCTTCATGTATCGTTATCTCTATAATTGCAGTTTGTTTTTTCTTGTCTACGGATAACATTTTAACCTTTGCAGGTGCCGTTTTTCCGTCTTCTAACTGTATTCCCTTTTCTAATAATCGTAATTTTTCCTTTGTAGGAATTCCCTTAACCTTTGCTACATAAAGTTTATCTACTTCATGTTTTGGATGCATTAAAAGGTTTGCAAATTCACCGTCGTTTGTTACCAATAAGAGGCCAGATGTATCATAATCTAATCTACCAATTGGGTATATTCTTTGTGTAATATGTGGAAAGAAGTCAGTAACAACCTTTCTACCTTTATCATCAGAAACACTCGATATAACTCCACGGGGTTTATATAGGAGATGGTATACTGGTTCTTCTTTGTCTAATGGTACACCATTTACTTCTACTTTATCACTAGGTCCTACCTTAATGCCTAGTTCTTTAACTACTTTGCCGTTCACTGTTACTCTTCCATCAAGGATTAGTTCCTCTGCTTTTCTTCTTGATGCTACGCCTGCGTGGGCAATAACTTTCTGTAATCTTTCCATCACGTTCACCTCTTTAAACATCTTACTTCTTTACTTCATTTTTCTCAAGTATTCTACAAATTATGATGATATTTTTCTAATAGGCTATTCTACCACTTATTATTCTGGCTAGTAGTATCAAGCTTGTCCATTGATTTCCGGTCCAGACACTTGCTTTCCGCGGGGAGGAAGTCGAGCCTCCTCAACGTTCCGTCTGCGGGGTCTCGACTTTTCCTCAATTCCCGCAGGAGTCAAGTGTCTTCCCCTCCAATCAATTCAGCACTTTATATCAGGCAAACTATACGAAAAGAGGTAAAAAAAAATCACTTAGACATTTAGTCCAAGTGATGATTTTCCTTATCCAAACATTAGAGTAACGACTGTTACTGCTGCGATGATTCCTAGTAGGTCTGCCCATAGTCCGACTTTTAGGGCGTCTCCCATTTTTTTTATGCCTACGGCTCCGAAGTAAACGGTTAGTACGTAGAATGTGGTGTCAGTGCTTCCTTGTAGGGTTGATGCTAGGCGACCTATGAAGGAGTCTGGACCGTATGTAGCAATGATATCTGATGTCATTCCGAGTGCGGCAGTTCCTGATATTGGACGAATAATAGCTAAAGGGACAATTTCAGCAGGTACGCCAATTGCTTCAAGTACAGGTCTAATTAGCCCTACAAAAAACTCTAATGCTCCTGAGGCACGAAATATTGATATTGCCACTAACATACCTACTAAAAAAGGGATAATCGAAAATGCTATTTTGATTCCTTCTTTTCCCCCTTCTACAAAGGTCTCATATGTAGGTACTTTCTTTATAGTTCCATAAATTAAGATAAAGCCGATGATTATAGGAATTAACCAAAGGGAGATAGAACTAATGATACTCATTACTTTTTACCTCCTTTTCTGGTTCTCCTATAATAAAAGAAGCGGTCAATCATGATTGCTCCTATGGTTGAACACAAGGTTGCGATAAGTGTTGTTCCAACGATTTCTGTTGGGTTTGCTGAATCATATGTCAGACGTATAGCAATTACAGTTGTAGGGATTAAAGTTAAGCTTGATGTATTAATTGCTAAAAAAGTGATCATTGAACGACTAGCCTCTGAGCTTCCTCCATTTAACTCCTTTAGCTGTTCCATTGCTTTTATCCCCATCGGTGTTGCAGCATTTCCTAAACCAAACATGTTAGCAATCATGTTCGATAGCATATAACCCATGGCTGGATGATCTACAGGCACCTCAGGAAAAAGTCTTCTTACAAAAGGACGAAAAAGTCTCGATAGTTTTTCTAACAAACCAGAGGCTTGGGCAATTTTCATTAACCCTAACCAAAATACTAGAATACTAATGAGCCCGATACTAATGGTAACTCCATCCTCAGCACCTTTAAATACTGCTTTGTTTACCTCTTCAATTGTTCCATTAATTAATGCGAAAAGAATACCGACTATTGTCATTGCAACCCAAATAATATTAACCATAATTTTCGACACCTAACATAATTAAGAATATATTTTTAATAGTTGACCAAAACGACTTCTCATTTTCCACTTCTTTTTCGAAATATAATGGTAACTCTCCAATATGCTCATTCCCCATTTTTATGATCATTTTACCTACAATACTAGGAACATCATTTTCATCCTCCCACCCCTTGTTCTTCGAATCAATTAGAGTTAGAGAAAGCTTAACTTGTCTTTTTTCTGAAGGTGTTAATGGGTAAGAGAAATCCCTGTTTACTTTTACTTTGTCTTTATAAAAAGAATCATTTATGCTCTTGATCGTACCGTGTTTAACTAGTTTCACTAATTGATAGTTTTTAAAGCCTGTATTGAACAAATGGATATGATCATTCCAGTCGTCTGAAGCATCAATCGTTACAGCAATTAAATCTAGTCCATCTTTTGAAGCTGTCGAGACTAGTGTTCTGTTGGCTAACTTTGTATAACCTGTTTTCCCACCAGTACTATATGAATAAAGCCCTGTTAGTAATTTATTTTTGTTTTTCCATATCCTGTCCCACTTTTCATTAGGATTAGGCGCACGATACACTTTTGTCCCAAAGATTTTCTTGAATTCCTCACTATTCATCGCATATCTAGTAAGTAATGCCATATCATAAGCTGTTGAATAATGATTCTCGTGATCGTCAAGTCCGTGGGGATTTGCAAATTCAGTATTAACCATCCCGATTTCAGCGGCCTTCTGATTCATTAGAAATGCGAAGCCCTCTAAGCTTCCTCCGATATGTTCAGCAATGGCTACTGCAGCGTCATTTCCTGACCTCAACATCAGCCCATATACTAAGTTTTCTAGTTTCATTTTTTCGTTTGGTTGTAAATATAAAGATGAACCCTCGGTACGAACTGCACTATCACTAACATTAACAAGTTCCTTCATCTTTCCTGATTCGACTGCCAAAATAGCAGTCATAATTTTAGTTATACTTGCGATTCTACGTTCAGTATGAATATCCTTTGAGTATAGTATCCTTCCAGACTCTTGTTCTATAAGGATTGCACTTCTGGCACTAACATCACCAAACGCACTCATTTTTTGGGGCAAAAATGATAACATAATCATAATGATTGTTACCATGATTAGGCTCCGTGTAGGTAGTGTCATTTTATCCCCGTCCTCTAGTATTGTTTGTACAAGTTTATGCAGGATATAGTGTAATATGAATCAAAAAATAGATTTCAAGAGCAAATAAAAAGCCACTCAGTGACAATCATTTAAAATAAATGATTGAATACCAAGTAGCTCAGTAAAATTAATAAGGTTGCCAACGTAGATTAGAAGCGGCATTAAAGCGTTTTTCTACCTCGTTCCAATTAACGACGTTCCACCAGTTATCTACATATTCTTTTCGATTATTCTTATATTGTAAATAGTAGGCATGTTCCCAGACATCTAGTACTAATAAGGGAATAGTATCCCATTGTGTCATTAGTTGATGCCTTTCAGATTGCAATATTTCCAAGCGATGTGCTCGTGGTGCCCATACTAAAATTGCCCACCCAACACCCTCTACTTTGTTAGCAGCTTCTGTAAAATGCTTCTTAAAGTTTGCAAAACTACCAAAATCCATGTTGATCTGCCTTAATAATGATCCACTTGGTTGTCCTCCACCGTCTGGTTTCATGATATTCCAGAAAATAGTGTGAAGATAGTGTCCAGAACCATGGAAGGCAGCTTCTCTTTCCCAATGTTTAATTAAATCAAAATCACCCGTTTTTCGTGCATTGGCCATCATTTTTTCTGCCTTATTCAAGCCATCCACATAGCTTTGATGGTGCTTTTGATGGTGTAGCTTCATGATTTCTTCATCGATATAAGGCTCTAAAGCATCATATTTATAAGGTAAAGGTGGTAGTCTATGGCCTCCAATTTCTACCCTACCTGATAATGATCGTTCTTCACCAGTCGTATTTTCATCTGTGGATCCCTTTATCTCTGAGAACACCTTATCAACTTCCACCTGGAGTTGTTCAATAAATTCCTTTGAAAGATGATTACTTACATCAATAATTTCTAATTCACTAAGTAGTCCTTTAAGCTTTTCTCTGATTTCATCATAGTTGTTTTCTTCTCCGCGCTGATCCTCAATAAACTCAAGGATACCTTTCCCCCAATGAATAACATCTTGAACATAATTAAAATAAATGGTTTCAGTCATCTTGTTCCTCCTTACACATAATCGACATTATCATATGCAAATGCCCTGGTAAGGTGAGGATAAAAGTCCGACAACTGCTTTTCTATAAAATAATTTATCGACCTTCAATTGTGGTTTGCCTATAATTTTAGGCTGAAAAACATTCTTCATGTGAGTAGTTCATATATTTATAAAGACCTATACATAAGGAGGTTTATAATGAATCAAACTTACCGAGAAGAGGCTTTATTTGAATTAAGGTTTTGGCTGCAGATATTAGGGGATCATAGTCGATTTATTCATGATTCGTTAGCACCAAGTGAGATGAAGCGAATTGAAATAGCTAAACATTTCAAGGAGAAATTTGATAATCTCCTAGCAAAAGCAAAGCAACCCCTAGGCGGAAATGAACTTTATCAAACGATTAAAGAAGCTAAAATGAATAGTGAACAATTTCGTGTATTTAAATTAGACCTACTTGAGGCTCACCTCGTGGGCAAAATTAAAATTATGTTACCACCAACATTCATTAATCATATGGTGAACGAGCTGGATGAATGGTTAAGAGTGGTAAAGTTTTTAGACGAAGGAAAACAGGTACCACCATCTCACCCTTTACACCATCATTTACTATGGCTGCTTGATGCTGCAGGTCATGCGGGTGCCATCCATGATAATTTGGACAGGGTAGAAAAGGAGCTGCGTGAAAAGGGTCATGAGTTCACGAAGAAATGGGAGAATTTTTACTTAAAGGCAGTTGAGTTGGTAGGATATTTACGTACACAACAGTTTCAATTTCCTGCGCTGTCACGATTCAATAATCAAGTTGAACTAGAAATGAAGATCTTTAAAAGCTTCTTAAGAGAGCTAGAAGAAATGGAACTAAATAAGGAGTCACTAGGAATTCTTGAACCTTTAATGGCAGATCATATGGCACGTGAAGAGTGTTATTATCTTCACAAGCTTGCAGAAACAACAAGAGAAGTGAATACGCCAGATTGCGACCCTACTCAACCTCGTACTAAATCATAAAAAAAAGAACGGAAAAAGTTTGATACTTCTTCCGTTCTTTTTTTCATTTTATTTTGATTGCAACATTTTAGTGCGATAGTCTGTTTCGTAAAATTCTAATTCTTCTCTTATCGTTTGGAAACTACCTTCTAAGGAAGCAATTAAACTCTGGATTGATGCTGGCATTGGATTTCTATAGGTAATCGCGTTTTTACCTGTATATGCTGCACGGCTATCTTCATACCAAATATCAGACTTAGGAGCAAAAAACTCCTCTATGCATTGGTGGTAAATTTTATAAAGTGTCTGTTCCGCGGCACCTTTTCTAAAAGGTTCAGTAGATAACACTACATTACAAGCATCCAGTCCTTCTTCACAGTAAACTGATAATCTTCTTACAGTAGATAATAAGGTTCTATAATACTCTTCATCTCCATCTTTTTCTGCCTGCAATGAAGGAAGAGTTGTTTCATTTAAGTAATTATTAACAATCGTAACAGTTGATTTTAAAAAATCTTTTACCTGCTCAGTCTGAGTCTTAACCATTGCATTTCCCATCTAATCTCCCCCATCACCTAATTGGTTATTTAAAACTTTTCTTGATTACTGGGTTTGTACAATAAAACTTAATGGAGACTTCAATTCATAACTTCCTGATTTCAAGATACTCTCAAAAATTTCTGGTAGTTTACCAAACTCGATATCTTTAAAATATTCTTCAAATTCTTTTTGAGTATTGATATAGACTCTTTTTCGATTTTGAAAACCAGGATTCTTTAATAAACATACCAATCCAACGATGTCTTTAAATTCAATATTCGTGGAACCTACAGTAAAGACTGGGTCACTTTCATAGGGAGTAAACTGTGAAAAAACTTCATCAAAATACCGAATATACAATAAGTGAAATGTTCGTTCTTCCCCATTTACAGAAAACGTTACTTCTGAGCGATTAAAAAAATCTTCAGATGTATTGGATTGTGCCTTCTCTAACTCGTATCCTTTGCATTGTTTGATTAACATTCTTCCACCTCTAGCAGCCTAAGTTTATCTGATCTACTTCTATGAGAATTTTCCTCACCTAAGTCTATCTTAACATATCCATAAAATTCTTGTTAAACTAATTAATGCCTTCAAGTGTATCTTGAAATTTCCCGAAAAACAAATCTGCTTCATCCTGACCAGAATCTTCGTCCACTTTATCAGGCAAAGGAGGTAATTCTTGAATCGTTTTTAATCCAAAGTACTCCAGAAATTCTTTAGTTGTACCATAAAGGATCGCTCTTCCAGTTCCTTCTGCACGTCCAACCTCTTTTACTAAAACTTTGGCTGTAAGTGTATGAAGAGGGCGCTCTGTCTTAACTCCCCTGATTTCTTCAATTTCTGCTCTTGTGATTGGTTGACGATAGGCGATTATAGCCAACGTCTCGAGGGCTGCCTGTGAAAGTGTAGTAGAGGTAGGAGAATCTACAAGTTTTTTTAAGTAAACAGCATGCTCTTTTTTAGTTGTTAATTGAAAGGTATTAGCTACTTCAACCAAGCAAATTCCTCTGTCTGTATTTTCAAAGTCTAGCTTTAATTCACTAACAATATCCTGAATAATTGACTCTTCAACGTCAATTACTGTTGCAAGTTGCTTTAGAGTAAGACCTTCATCACCCGCAGCAAACAATAAACCTTCAACGATCGCTTTCCACTGAACAACCATACCAGCAATCATCTTCCTTCCTTACCTGAGATCATAATATCTGCAAAGTTATTTTCTTGTTCAATCTTTATTACATCCTTTTTCATAAGTTCAAGAATCGCCAAAAATGTTACTACTGTATGCTCTTTATCATGATAAGGGAACAGATCATTAAAGCTAATCCTACCCGAAATTCCACTTAACTCCTCTAGTATCTCGTCCATTCTTCTTTCAATGGAAATATCCTGGCGGGCAATCTTAGTGTGTAGTGGTTTTTGTAGCTTCTTTCTTCGTAACAGTTTTTGATAAGCACCTAACATATCGTATAAGCTTACATCTAGAGGGTGACTTTCCACTTTTACTTCGACCGTAAATTCACTTAAATCACTTGGGGCTTTAGTAAATACCTGACCTCTTTCTTCCTCTAGCACTTTAAGATCATTCGCTGCTTCCTTATATTTACGATATTCAATTAGTCGTCTCATCAATTCTTCTCTTGGGTCTTCCTCTAATTGTAACTCCAGATCATCATCTATTAATTCTTCTTCATGTTTCGGCAAAAGCATCTTGCTTTTTAACGCAAGAAGAGTAGCTGCCATTACTAAATATTCACTTGCTACATCGAGCTTTAGTTCTTGCATAGCCTGTATGTAAAACATATATTGTTCAGTAATTTTCGCTACAGGTATATCATATATATCAATCTCTAATCGATTTATTAAGTGTAATAAAAGGTCCAATGGCCCTTCAAAAGCATCTATTTTCACACTGTATTGCACAAATAACCCCACCAAACTAATAAACATAATGATAAATAAAAATACACTATACTTTCTAAGTATAGAACATATTAATAGCTTGTCCAATAGTATTTTTTTGCCTTTTAAAAAGAAGGATCTAGATTTTTCTTTTATACCGGGACACTCGCCCACACACCTAGCTACTAGGTACATAATATAACACTGTAATACAAAAGTTTTTAAAGGAGGATTTTAACATGGGAGACACTGGATATAAATTTGGCGGCGGTTTCGCGTTAATTGTAGTGTTATTCATTTTATTAATTATTGTAGGTGCTTCTTGGTACTAAACCGAGATTAAGTTAATAGCAAGTGTCCAACGACTAGTTGGGCACTTTTTGTTTTAAAATCATTGTAAAGGATAGTTTGAACAAATATTTTGTTACAAAATTATGATAAAATAAAGTTACATAAGAAAAAGGAGAGATTTAATGTACCCAGAAGCATATCGTCAATTTCTCTTTCATTTCCATGGAGACCGAGACTATTTTGAGTGTCATGAGGTTTTAGAGGAGTATTGGAAAGAGGATGCTCCGTCTGAACGCAAGCAATATTGGGTTGGGTTAATCCAGTTGGCAGTTGGTTTATATCACCAAAGACGAGAAAACTTTTCCGGAGCCTATCGTATGATCAAAAATTCATTATCCATCATTAAAACCGAAGAGAAAACGATTTTAAAACTAGGTATAGATTATCAAAAATTGATTACTCTTCTTGAAGAACGGCTCAATGAAATCAAACTTAAGCAACCCTATACCTCGATCAACTTACCAATAACTGATAACAATCTTCTAACAGATTGTATCCAAAACTGCGAAAAACAAGGACTACAATGGGGAATAACCAATGAGGCCATAGACGAATACATCATAAACAAACATAAACTAAGAGATCGTAGCGATGTAATTGAAGAACGCGATAGACAAAGGGAGATTAAGAACAAAAAAAGGTAAGACTCAATGAGTCTTGCCTTTTTTGATTTCATTCACTTATATAACTAGCAACCTTCTACTTCACATTTCTCTAAGAAAGAAGCCGTATGTTCATTAGATGTTACAACTTTACCTGGTAATGAGTCCTTGATCGCCTTCACCATCATTTTGCCAATTCCTTGATGTCTGTGTGATGGATTAACACTGATATGCTGAATGATGGCATCACCATTTTCAAGAATTGTTATTCCGATAATTCCTGTGATATCTTCTTCCTTCCACAGAAACAGTTGTTTTGAATCTTCTGTCTCATATTCCTTCATTGTTTGCTGTAACTTTTTCAACTCTTTTTCAGTTGGCATAAACGAAAGAAGACCCATCGCAATCTTTTCATAATTCTTTTTATAACGAATTAACATATTTATCCCTCATTATCGAAAAAACTTTCTAGAATATATTAGTCATTATTCAGCAAAGACTTTATTTTATATAGATTAACATGTTCTACTGTATTTTTCTATAGACATTCGTCATTATTACATAGACACTTCTAAAATCTCATTATAACCATTTACCTATAGATTTTAAACATAGAATGTGCTGTTTTCTAAAGTTAGTTTGTAATAGATCTTGAAAGATTAGCCATCTCAATAGCAGAAACAGCCACTTCCCATCCTTTATTCCCTGCTTTAGTACCAGCTCTTTCAATCGCTTGTTCAATCGTTTCTGTAGTTAGAACACCGAATATTACAGGTTTTCCTGTTGAAAGCATTGTAGCTGAGACACCCTTAGCAACCTCATTACAAACGTAATCATAATGTGTTGTAGCTCCACGAATTACTGTACCTAATGTAATAACTGCGTCATATTTATCAGTCATCGCCATCTTTTTTGCAATTAACGGAATTTCGAATGCACCAGGAACCCACGCCACATCGATGTCTTCCTCTTTAACTCCATGCCTTTTTAATGCATCTAGAGCCCCGTCCAATAATTTACTTGTAATAAATTCATTAAAACGTGCAACTACTATTCCAACTTTTAAACCTGTAGCAACTAAATTACCTTCGAATAAATTAACCATTATGTTACCTCCTAAATTTCCCAATATTTTTTTTAAAAATGAAACATATGACCAAGTTTTGAATGCTTTGTTTTTAAATAGCTTTCATTTTCAACTTTAGCTTCCATTTGTAAAGGAACTCTATCCACAACTTCTAACTCATACCCTTTTAAACCAGTAATCTTTCTTGGGTTATTGGTAAGCAACTTCATTTTCGTGACACCTAAGTCCTTTAAGATTTGTGCACCAATGCCGTAGTCCCTTAAATCAGGAGCAAATCCAAGCTTCTCGTTAGCTTCTACTGTATCATAGCCTTCTTCTTGCAGCTTATATGCTTTCATTTTATTAAGTAAACCGATACCGCGGCCTTCCTGTCGCATATAAAGTAAAATCCCTGTACCCTCTTTTTCAATTTGAGATAATGCTGCATGTAACTGAGGCCCACAATCACATCGATTAGACCCGAACACATCACCAGTAAGGCATTCAGAATGAACTCTAACTAGAACCGGCTTCTCAGTGTCCACTTCTCCCTTTACTAAGGCAACATGTTCTTTACCATCAATAACATTTGAATAACCTACTGCTTTAAATTCACCAAACTCTGTTGGCATTTGAATTTCAACTTCTCTTTTTACAAGCTTTTCCTTGCGATTACGGTAACTGATTAAATCTTTTATCGTAATCATCTTTAAATTAAATTCATCTGCAATTTTTCGTAGATCTGGTACTCTGGCCATCGATCCGTCTTCTTTTATAATCTCACAAATAACGCCAGCAGGCTCTGCTCCACATAATCGTGCAAGATCCACCGCTGCTTCAGTGTGTCCTGCCCTTCTTAATACTCCACCCGGTTTTGCAATAAGAGGAAAAATGTGACCTGGTCTCTTAAAATCAACTGCTTTTGTATTAGGGTTAATTAATTGTTGAATTGTTGTTGCGCGTTCGTGAGCACTAATGCCTGTTGTTGTCGATTTGTAATCAATACTAACTGTAAAAGCAGTACCATGCGGGTCAGTGTTATGACTTACCATTGGATTAAGGTCTAATTTTTTTGCCAATTCCTCGGTAATTGGTGTACAAACCAACCCTCTTCCGTGCTTTATCATAAAGTTTATTGTCTCTGGCGTTGTTTTTTCAACGATCGAAACAAAGTCACCTTCATTTTCACGGTCTTCATCATCACAAACAATGACAACATTCCCCTGCATTAATTCATATATGGCTTCCTCAATTGGATCAAACATTATGCTCATCCTCTCTTATTTGTATCCATGCTCCTCTAAGAAACTAGCAGTTATTGATGAATTTCTATGGTTGTTCGGCGTTGTTGCGCGCTGTACAAATTGCTCTAAGTATTTTCCAAGCATGTCACATTCGATATTAACTATTTCTCCAACACCCTTAGAGCCCAAGACTGTCTCAGACATCGTGTGTGGTATAAGTGAAATCGTAAAGGTTTTCTCAGTTAAAGCAAAGATTGTTAAACTTGTACCATCTACAGCTACAGAGCCTTTAAATAATAAATATCTTCGGATAGCTTCTGCTACTTCAATTTCATAGTAAACGGCATTCGCTTGAGGTTCTTTTTTTACGATCGTACCAATGCCATCAACATGGCCTGACACAAAGTGACCTCCAAAGCGCCCATTTGCACTCATTGCTCTTTCTAAGTTAACTTTGGAGTTACGTTGTAAAGACTTAAGTGATGAGGCTCTAACGGTTTCAGGCATGATATCAACTGTAAATTCAGATGAACCGAACGATGTCACAGTAAGACAAACACCATTAACTGAAATACTGTCACCCAGGTTTACATCACGTAATATTTTGGTAGCCCCAATCTTCATGACAATCGCTTCACCAGTTGACGATATGTTTTTTACAGTACCTATTTCCTCTATAATTCCAGTAAACATATTATATTTGCTCCTTTGGAACAGCTATTACTTTAATATCTTCGCCAAGTTGTTCGACCGATTCAATAGACAATTGGAGTACTTCGGACATTTTTTCAAAACCACTCCCACCAATTGAGCCTGGTGCATTGTTACCACCTATTATTTTTGGAGCAATATATGTGATAACTTGATTTACAACCTTTTCTTTTACAAAACTACCATTCACCTGGGCCCCACCCTCAACAAAAACTGAAGTAATCCCAAGTGTACTTAACAAAGTAAGTACATCACGAATCACTATATTTTTTGTTTCAAGTGAGAGGATTCTAACCCCTTTTGATTGATATAAATCTATCTTTTTATCTTCAATCTGATTACTTACGATGATGATTGTTTCAGCTTCACCATCATTTACAATTTTCGCATCTATTGGTGTCCTCAGGTAGGTATCTAAAATAACGCGTATTGGATTTTTCCCACCATTAGGTAAACGTGTTGTTAAGCTTGGATTATCTGCAATCACTGTACCGACCCCAACTAATATTGCATCATGTTGGTGTCTTAATTTATGTACATCCAATCTTGCGGTTTCTCCAGTTATCCATTTACTTTCCCCTGTGGATGTGGCAATCTTGCCGTCAAGGCTAATAGCTGCTTTTAACGTAACGAACGGAAGCTTTGAACTCATCGTGTGATAAAAAACTTTATTAAGAGCATCTGCTTCTTCTTTACGAACCCCAACTTCTACACTTATGCCGGCATCTTTAAGAAGTTTAATCCCTTTTCCTGCCACAAGTGGATTAGGGTCAGTAGTGGCAATGACAACCCGCTTCACTTTACTGTTTATTAATAACTCAGCACATGGAGGAGTTTTCCCATAATGACTACAAGGCTCGAGTGTAACATAAATTGTTGAATTCACCGCTTTGTCTCCGGCCATTCTAATTGCATGAACCTCGGCATGGGGTTCTCCTGCTCTTAAATGAGCCCCGATACCAACCACACGATTATCATTAACGACCACTGCACCTACAACAGGATTAGGAGAGGTTTGACCTACACCTGCACGGGCCACATTTATAGCAAGATCCATATAATCTACATCTAACATTAGATCACCTCTTTCATATGTTTAAACTATTTAACAAGCGAGGTTTTTTTCTTACTTTTTTGGAAAGGCATTTTAAAAATAAAAAAACCCTAGAGATGGTTTTCTCCTAGGGGTACTTTTTAAAAATGATATGTACAGACAAATGCTTTTAAAAATTTCGCATAGCAAATAAACAGTATTTGCTACTCATTTTCGCATTGTATACCTGTAATAAATCCTTCTCCCATCCAGACTATACTGTCGGCTTTGGAATTTCACCAAATCAGCCATTCTTGACGTTCGTTAAAGACAAGAATGGGTCACGGGCTTAGTAAAGTAGTCTTTACAACACCGCCGGTTAGGAATCTCACCTACCCCGAAGGAAACATATTAAGTTTTTGTTATTATACCACAACAATTTTTATCCTGTCGATTTTAGACATTTGGTGCTAGAAAAATCCAATAAATTATTCCCCATGCAAGACTTATTACGCCTAAAAACCCGAGTAAAATCCAGTTGTTTCGATTCACTTACTTCACCTCATGCTAAATTATACTAAAAAAAGCTTAACAAACAAGGTGTTTGTTAAGCTTTCATTAGTATTATTCTTCCCAAACCTTTACTTCCTTCATTACATCTCCTTGACGTATACGAAGAACTGTATCCATTCCTTCAATAACTTGTCCAAACACTGTATGTACACCGTTTAAATGTGGTTGTGGTTCATGAACGATAAAGAATTGGCTTCCACCAGTATCTTTGCCAGCATGTGCCATAGATAAAGAACCAGCCACATGTTTATGAGGATTTCCTGCAGTTTCACATTTGATTGAATATCCAGGTCCACCCGTACCAGTCCCAGTTGGGCAACCACCTTGAGCTACGAATCCTTGAATCACACGGTGGAAAGTAAGTCCATCATAAAAGCCTTCTTTTGCAAGCTTTTCAAAGTTTTCTACTGTTCCAGGTGCTTCATTTGGAAATAACTCGATAACAATTTTTTCGCCATTTTCAAATTCAATGCTAGCTTTTTTCATTTGAAACCTCCATGCATTTTTATTCGTCAATATTTACTGAACGAGTTAATTCTACTATATAAAAAAATAATAATCCAATTTCTTAAAAGAGAGGTAATAAAATTTTCTATTTTACGTATACAAGTTGTCATTGTTGAAAGAATTAGTTGTATAATGAATAATGGGGCTTTTCCACCTTTCTAATAGGGGGAATTCTATCAATATAGAAGTTACAAAGTCCATGGAATTATAAGGAGGAAAAAATTATGTTAAACAAGAAACGTTTACTCTCACTTCTTCTAATCTTCTCTCTTATCTTTCCTTCTCTAAGCTTTGCAGATGCTGCAGAAGGCGATGTTATCGTTACACTTGGAGAGGATTTGAAGGAAAATGAGAAACAAAAGCTACTAGAAGAAATGAACGCACCTGAGAACGCACTAATGGTTGTTGTTACAAATGAGGAAGAACATAAATACTTAGGTCAATATATTCCAAAGGCTACCATTGGGACTCGTGCTTTATCTTCTTCGGCCATTACGATTGGTGCTCCAGGGTCTGGTCTTGAGATAGAAACTAATAATATTACATCTATTACTGACGATATGTTTACAAATGCTCTTATTACAGCTGGGGTTAAGGATGCTTCTATTTATATTACTGCACCGATTCCTGTATCAGGTACAGCTGCGTTAACTGGGATTATTAAAGCATATGAACTTTCATCTGATCAGGCTATTCCTGAGGAAGTTAAGCAGATTGCAAATGAGGAAATGGTTAAAACGGTTGAGCTTGGTAAGTCAATTGGAGCTGACGAAGCTGCAGCGCTAATGGCGAAAATTAAGGATCAAATAGCGCAACATGCTCCAAAAACAGACGAAGAACTTCGTGCTATTATTGAAGCGGCTGCAAAAGAATTAGGAATTACTTTAACAGAAGCTGAGATTACTAGTCTTATTTCTCTTTTTAATAAAATGAAAGAGCTTAATATTGATTGGAATCAAGTGAATGAACAGTTGCATTTGGCAAAAGAGAAGATTACAAATTTCCTTGGATCTGAGGAAGGACAAACTTTTTTAGCAAAGTTACAGGATTTTCTAGTTAGTTTGATTGATGCTATTAAGGCTATTTTTAGCTCGGAAGCTACTAATTAAAGGATATATAGGTACTATATTTGAATATAGTCCGTTCCTTTTCACTGCAGGCACTTGCTTTCCGCGGGGAGGAAGTTGAGCCTCCTCGGCGCAATACGCCTGTGGGGTCTCGACCTTTCCTCTATTTCCCACAGGAGTCAAGTGCCTTTCGTTCCAATCCACTCTTATAATAAACATAAGTTAGGAACACCCAATCTTGTAAAAAAGAGCACAGTTAAAAAAGGAAGAACCTGCATAAGGTCCTTCCTTTCTCTTGCATTTATTTTTTCACTTTAGCTTTAAAAGGCATATCTAGTTTAACAATGTCTTGGAAGCTTTCTCTTTTGACTACGAGGTGGTCTTCTCCGTTTTCGACAAATACGACTGGGGGTCTAGGGATTCTGTTGTAGTTGTTTGACATTGAGTATCCGTATGCACCTGTGCAGAAAACAGCTAGAATATCATCTGAAGTAGCTTTTGGTAAATCTAAATCCCAGATTAGCATATCTCCAGATTCACAGCATTTTCCTGCGATAGAAACTGTTTCCTCATTCCCATCATTTACTCTGTTTGCAAGTACAGCTTCATATTTCGCTTGATATAAAGCTGGTCGGAGATTATCAGTCATTCCACCATCAACTGAAAGGTACTTACGGATATTTGGAACTTCTTTATTTGAGCCAATGGAGTAAAGAGTTGTCCCTGCATCACCTACAATTGAACGACCAGGCTCAATCCAAATTTCAGGAATATCCATATCTAACTCTTTTGAATGCTTCTTAACCTCTTCAACCATTGCTTCAACATATTGAGATAATGGAATCGGGTCATCTTCATGAGTGTACCTAATCCCAAATCCTCCCCCAAGATTAAGGACTGTTGGGATAAAACCATGCTTATCCTTCCATTCTTTCATTTTCTTAAACATTTTTTCTGCTGCTAATACAAATCCAGTTGTTTCAAAGATTTGTGATCCTATATGTGAATGGATTCCAAGAACATTAAAAGCAGTAGATGCAAGAGCTTGTTCGATAGCAGTATCCGCTTGGCCATTTTGAAGATCAAACCCAAATTTTGAATCTTCCTGTCCTGTTGTAATGTAGTCATGTGTATGAGCCTCAACTCCTGGTGTCACTCTAAGGAGGATGGGAACTTTCACTTGGTTTTCTAAGCATACTTGCTCAAGTAAAGATAATTCATAGAAATTATCTACTACAACGCAACCAATATTATTTTTTATTGCCATTTCTAGTTCTTCATAGCTTTTATTATTACCATGGAAATGAATTCGTTCTGCTGGAAACCCTGCTGATAAAGCAGTGTACAATTCCCCACCCGATACCACATCCAATGAAAGACCTTCTTCCTCGACTAATTGAACCATCGCAACGGTTGAGAAGGCTTTGCTTGCATAGGCAACTTGAGCCTTAATATTAAGCTTCTCAAAAGTATCTCTAAAGCTTCTTGCTCTTTCTCTGATTAGGGCGATATCATATACATATAGAGGAGTGCCATATTTCTTAGCTAGTGAAACCGAATCTACTCCACCTATTTCTAAATGTCCATTTTCATTAACCTTACTTGTCCCGTGTAAATACAATTACTTCCCCTCATTCCGTATGCATGGTAATTATAATTAGAAAAAGACAGAAATAACCTAAGCGGATATTACTGTCCAAAAATCATCTATTGTTATGTTCATTTACGTTTGCACTTTACTTTATTAAATTACATTATCATAACATACATTTTGTTGCAACAACCAGTATTATTTTGGTTGTTTATGCTGGTTTTGAGGGTGAACAATACTCGGTCTTAATTTTGCACCTGGTACACTCGTTCTTACGATGATTTGCCATAACGCACTTGCATTAAATGGTATAAACGGCCATAGATATGGAGTATTAAGAGATCTTATACTTGCTAAGAATAATATATACGCCGTGCAAGCTATTATAAAACCTGGTGTTTTAAATATAGCTACAAACACTAGTAGTACTAACCTGATGATTTTATTAGCCACACTTAACTCGTAACTAGGTGTTGCAAAAGAACCAATAGCCGCAATTGAAACATATAAGATTACTTCTGGTACAAATAATCCAACATCAATTGCAATTTGTCCTATTAATGCCGCTGCAATCAAACCCATAGCTGTTGAAAGTGGTGTTGGTGTATGAATTGCAGCCATCCGTAAAAATTCAATCCCTATATCCGCAAGAAAAATCTGAACAACAACTGGGATACTTGATTCTTCATTTGGACCTATGAAGCTTAGTGCTTCGGGTAATAAAGACGGTTCTTTTACAAATAAAAACCATAAAGGTAATAAGAATATAGATGCCATTATTCCAATAAATCGTACCCATCTTAAAAATGTACCAACTGCAGGCGCTTGTCGATATTCCTCAGCATGCTGAACATGATGAAAAAATGTTGTAGGAGTAATGATAACACTTGGTGATGTGTCTACCATTATAATGACATGACCTTCTAGTAAATGGTTTGCTGCGACATCCGGTCGTTCCGTATATCTTACCAATGGATAAGGATTAAATCCTTGTTTTACGATAAATTCCTCGATAGTTTTGTCAGCCATCGTTAATCCATCAATTTCGATAGCTTGAAGTTCTTTTTTCAACACTTCAACTAATCCAGGATCAGCCACATCTTTTATATAGGAGATACAAACATCAGTTTTTGACCTTTCACCTATTTGAATTATTTCATTCCTCAGCCGTTCATCGCGAATCCTTCTTCGAGTTAAGCCCGTATTAACAATTAAATTCTCTGTGTAACCATCCCTTGCTCCTCGAACAACTTTCTCAGTATCAGGTTCTTGAGGTTGTCTGCCTGGGTAGCTTCTAACATCAACAGCTATTCCAGCATCTTCTCCTTCAACTAAAAACACAATGACACCTGATAGGAGTTTGTCTACTGTTTCATCTAAATTTTTCACTTTAGATACAGACTGATGTGCCAGCTTATTTTCAATTAGACTCAATGCCTGAACAGTGGATTCCTGCTCTTTAGGATCAATATTTATCAATTCTTTTAGAAGTTGAATAATATAGGCAGTATCACATAATCCATTTAGAAAATAGACATTTACTTCTTTATTCACAACTTTTATCTTACGCACACCGATGTCAAAGCTACCAGTGCCCATACCAATATGTTCTTTAAAATAGGCGTTGTTCTCTTGTACCTCCACCGAAATAGGTGTCTTACTTTGTGTTTTCGTCATAAAACCCACTCCTTTCAAGGATAAGCTCAACAGCCTTCTTGGTGATAGGAGCACCCACTTGGATATGGTCCTTTCCTGCCATTTTACCAATATCACCTAAGCCAACAATTAAAGGTATATTTAATTCATCTAAAATGTAAACAGTATCCCCATTTATCCTTCCTACATCCAATTCGGCAAGGCCACTTTTATCCACACCATAATGGGTTAATTCTCCGAACCGATCAATGCTTACATCTACCCTTGTCCATTCTGACTGATGCGTTTTAGATGCAACTGCAATAACCCCAATTACATCAATGTCCTCATGTGTAGCTACAAATTTCATTGCTCTTTCACCGGCACCCTCACCAAGAAAGCCGCTATCATCAAACATTACAAATACAGGATCATATGGAGCGTCTAAGATTAGCTTTACAATTTCTGGTCCAGATAAAGTGGTAGGATTTCCGTAAGATTTTGAAATACATCTTCCGTTAACCTCCTTGGCCACATACTCAATTGTTTTTAAAGCATATTCGTCTCCATCGGTTACTAAAATAACCTTTCTTCTCCTGGTTGTCATTGTGATTATCCTTTCGGTTTAAAAATCAGTGCAATAATGAAAGAAAATAAGATAGCAGAGGATATACCGGCAGAAGTGAGTTCAAAAATTCCCATCCCTATGCCGATAAATCCATGCTGTTCTGCCTGTTGCATAGCACCATGTAGGAGCGAATGGCCAAAGCTTGTGATGGGTACAGATGCACCTGCACCTGCAAATTCAATCAGATTATCATATAAATCAAAGCCATCTAATATCGCACCTAAAACAACAAATATACTCATTACATGTGCGGGGGTTAATTTTGCAACGTCAAATAGTAATTGTCCAACGACACATATTCCACCACCAACTAAAAAGGCAAATAAATAGTCCACTATTCCTCTCCCCCTTCAGCCCGCTCCAACACAACACCATGAGCAATTCCCGGTATTGATTCTTTTTGTTGTATCATGGTTGGGCTTAAAAGTGCACCAGTCGCTACAACAAAGACTCGATTTAATTTCCCTAGAATCATTTGTTTTACGAGATGACCATAAGTTACAACAGCGGAACAACCACACCCACTTCCTCCTGCAAAAACATCTTGACCCTGTGAAAAAATCATTAACCCGCAGTCATTATGCTTTGTTCCTAAGTCATATCCTTCTTCTTTTAGTAACTCTTTAACAATTGGGCTACCTACACTCGATAAATCACCTGTAACGATTAGGTCAAAATCATCAGGCGTTCTATTTAAATCTTTGAAGTGTTGAGCTATCGTATCTGCTGCAGCAGGTGCCATTGCTGAGCCCATGTCAAATGGGTTTGTTATTCCAAGATCATTTACTTTTCCGATTGTTGCTGATGTTATTTTTATTGGTCCTTTGTTTTTACTCACAAGAGCAGCACCTGCACCGGTAACTGTGAATGTCGCTGAGCTTGGTTTTTGCCCACCATATTCAGTAGGATATCTAAATTGTCTTTCTGCCGTTGCATTATGACTACTTGTAGCAGCAACTATTTTATTTGCAAATCCAGCATCTACAAGGGCTGATCCGATTGCGAGTGTTTCCATTGAAGTTGAACATGCTCCAAACATACATAGAAATGGGATTTGTAAGTGCCTTGCAACATAGTTTGATGTAACATTTTGGTTAAGAAGATCCCCAGCTAAAAGTAAATCAATATCTTGCTGTGTGAGATTCACTTTCTTCAAGCAGGTATCTATTGATTGTTCCATCAATCTCCTCTCAGCCATTTCCCAATTGTCTTCTCCACAATGCAAATCATCATGTCTTATATCAAATACACTACCTAAAGGCCCCGCTGCTTCTTTAGGACCTACTGACGTTCCACAAGAATTTATATAAAGTTCATTTTCATATACCCAAGATTGTTTACCAACAAGTCTCATGATTTCACATCCTCCTAAGATAATGTGACTGTGAATAAGTATCTAATAATACCAACGATATAGGCTCCCACAACTCCGAAAACAATGACACTTCCTGCGAGTTTAAACATGTTTGTTGCTACACCGAGCACGATTCCTTCACTTCTATGTTCTATTGCCGCGCTTGTCATTGAATTTGCAAAGCCCGTAACCGGAACAGCTGTTCCAGCACCTGCAAATTGCCCAATTTTATCGTAGACACCCAGCCCAGTTAGTATTGAAGCGATCAAAATTAATGTGGCGATAGTTGGGTTACCTGCTGACTTTTCAGAGAAGTCAAATACGTTTATATAGAAATTTTGAATAAGCTCTCCGAATGTACATATTAGCCCACCAATGACAAAAGCCTTTACACAGTTAAGAAAATAGGGAGGCTTAGGTTGATAGGTTTTAATACTATTTTTATAATTATCCTTCATCTTTCCCATAATGTGTTCCTGCCCTTCTATCCAACTTTATAGATCGACATAATAAATCCAGTGGAACAAAGATCCCGCTATCTTTCCAAAAACAATTGCCATTACCAGAAGCACAATTTTTTTATCTAGTCCTATTCGTTTTGCTAAGATTGGTAATACGTTAAGAACCTCAGTTAATGCTGCAGCTAACATCCCGACAAAAATTCCACAAGCTAAACCAATAGGAATTAATAAAAATTTCGAAACATACAGCATCGTATCTCTAAGGCTAGACCAACCACCTGCAAATGCTCCTAAAATAACACCCCACTCATACAAATGAATATATCTTGCTGTTTTTGTTAACTGAGTCACTCTTGGTATTATTCCTAACACAGCAAGGAATGCAACAAAACCTG
This sequence comes from uncultured Bacillaceae bacterium, assembly GCA_947497585.1. GTDB lineage: Bacteria > Bacillota > Bacilli > Bacillales > Bacillaceae_L > Bacillus_BV. Next base: position 146,651 of record CANMHG010000005.1, read on the forward strand.
CTCCAACTGCTAATCCACCAGCAAATCCGATAAAAATGATAAGAAGGATCTTAACTGTCATTTGTTCTTCCATTAGCTTTCTTATTTTCTGTCATTATCATATATTGGTCTAACGCTTGTTGATAGTTGAACATTTCAACTTCAAGTGGACTAGGTTCCTCATTAATTCGCTTTCTAAAAATATGATTGAAAAACAATATCATTCCCAGACCCAGGCCGATGGAATAAGGTATTTGCAGTAGCAAAGGTTTATATTCCTCTTTTCCGGTAATAATGGTATAAATTCGCTGGTGTACTTCCTGCATACTTACATCCTCGTGAAAATTCAAAATCGTCAAGGCTGCACCAAAAAATAACAATAACCATATTGCAATAAAAAAGACTGGTGTAATGGCCTTTCTTTCAATAATAATTTCAACTAATGATTGAGATGGACCAAGTGGTTGTATATCCAGATTTGGAAAGTTACTACGGATTTGTTCTAAAACCTTAGTAATATCAATAACCACATAATTCTTGTCCTGTAACGATATCTTATAAACAATTAGGTTTTCTACATCCTTTTTAATCTTTGGATGAGCAACAATCTGTGCAATATCGCTAATTACGATGGTTTCATTTGGACGTACTTTAATACGATTATAAAGTCGTAAATACATCGTATTTTCCATCACAATCACATCCTACACATTGATTTCCTTGTATAAGTTAGTATGGTTGTTGTTAATTTTTAAATACAAAGGAACTGTAACCTCCATTAATTACCTCTAAATGCAAATAAATGGTACAAAAAAAAGATCGAAGAGGCTAATCGCCCATTCGATCTTTCATTTGCTGCAGTATTTTCTTTTCTAACCTTGAAACTTGGACCTGAGATATCCCTAACCTAGAGGCTACCTCTGATTGGGTTTGATCTTTATAATACCTGAGATAGACAATTAATCGTTCTCTCTCGTCCAACTCTCTTATTGCTTCTTTTAAAGCAATTTTATCAAACCACTTATTTTCGCTATTATCTGCAATCTGATCAAGCAAAGTGATTGGGTCACCGTCATTTTCATAAACAGTTTCGTGAATAGAAGAAGGTGTACGACTTGCCTCTTGTGCAAGAACTACATCCTCAGGAGTAATCTCAAGGTAAGTTGCAATTTCTGCAACTGTCGGAACTCGTCCATATCGCTTGGACAAATCATCCTTAGCTTTACGAATTTTATTCCCTGTTTCCTTTAAAGATCGGCTCACTTTGACAGTACCATCGTCACGAATGAATCTTTGTATTTCACCAATAATCATTGGAACAGCATAGGTAGAAAATTTTACATCATAAGATAAATCAAACTTATCTACAGACTTCAATAATCCAATACTACCGATTTGAAATAAATCATCCGGCTCATATCCCCTATTTAAAAACCGTTGTACAACAGACCAGACCAGCCTCATATTTTTTTGTACAATGAGATCTCTTGCATCTTGTTCGCCTGCTTGACTACGTTTTATTAACTCTTTTACTTCATTATCTTTTAAGTACGTCTGACTCTTCTCGTTCTTGACCTCCACATCCATAAGCAAGTCTCCCTTAATTGCATAACAATTTACTATTGAGTAAATGCTTTACTAAACGTATAGTAGTACCAGATTTTGAAGTTAAGATCTCAACTTCGTCCATAAAATTTTCCATAATTGTGAAGCCCATACCTGATCGTTCTAACTCTGGTTTAGTTGTGAACAATGGTTGTCTAGCTTCATCCACATTATCAATACCAATACCTTCATCTCTTATCGTAAGGTAAATTGTGCCATCCTCAATTATAGAGTGAATATAAACAATTCCATTGGGATCATTGTCGTACCCGTGAATAATGGCATTCGTTACAGCCTCTGATACAACTGTTTTAATCTCAGTTAGTTCATCCATTGTAGGATCAAGTTGTGCAATAAACGCTGCAACAGTTACACGAGCAAAAGACTCGTTTTGACTTAAAGCCGAAAATTGAAGTTGCATCTCATTTCTCATGTTATGCCACCCCCAATGTTTGCAGCGCAAAAACTTCATCCTGCTCTAATCGAATGATTTTAAATAAGCCAGACATATCAAATAAACGTTTAACCGCAGGAGAAATTGAACACACTACCATTTCCCCACCGTTATTTTTAATTTGTTTATATCTCCCAAGAATCACACCAAGACCTGAGCTATCCATAAATGATAATTTCTCAAGGTTTAGGATAATATGGTTAATTTTGTTTTCCTCAAGCTTACTTGTAACTCGTTGACGCAATTCCTCTGCTGTATGGTGATCAAGTTCACCTGCAAGTCGAATGCACAAAACGTTGTTTTTAACTTCTAGTTCAATTGCTAGACTCACTGTACATAGCCTCCTTGTTTTCGTATAGTGAGTCATTTCGCTATTGAACTGTTAGTTTCCTTCCTCCTGACAAAACTAGTGTCATTTCGTCAAAAAAAGAAGGAATATTTATTACTCAGATTTTGTGAATGACCCAACAGTTCGCTTAAATAATTTCCACCAGCTAGCACTATCGATGTCTTCTTCCGCAATTAGAGGACTTTCACTGATCACTTTATCGTTTTTCTTGAGCAATAGTGTCCCAAGCTTGTCACCTTTTTTGATAGGTGCATTGATTTTTTCATCCACAACAACCTCTTGAACAACATCATCAATGTTTTCACCTTTCTTAGTTAAAACGGAGATTTGCTCAGAAGTTACTAAATTAATTTTCTTTTTACTACCTTTGCTAACCTTCGTATCTGAAACTACCTGATTACGCTCATACATTGGATGTGTCTTATATTGACTAAATCCATAGTCTAACATCTTTGTAATTTGGGCATTCCGATCCTTAGGTGTTGGTGCACCAAACACTACACTAATTAACCTCATATCGTTCTTCTGGGCAGTTGCTGTTAAGCAATACTTTGCTTCACTAGTAAATCCTGTTTTTACGCCATCTACTCCAGGATAAAACTTAACCAATCTATTGGTATTAACAAGCCAAAACTTTTTTTCAGTATCATTTCTTAAGTAATCTTCATATTTTCCAGTAAACTTTGTAATTTCTTCGTATTTTAGTAATTCCTTTGCCATCATTGCCATGTCATGTGCTGTACTGTAGTGGCCTTCCGCTGGTAGACCTGTTGGGTTTTTGAAAACTGTATTTTTCAACCCAAGCTCTTCTGCTTTTTTATTCATCATTTCGACGAATGCCTCTTCAGAACCAGCTAGTCTTTCAGCCATTGCAACCGATGCATCATTACCGGAAGCAATTGCGATACCTTTCATCATTTCCTCTGTAGTCATTTCCTCTCCAGCTTCTAGGAAAATCTGAGAGCCTCCCATTGATGCAGCATGCTCACTTGTACGGATTTTTTCCTCCCAAGTAAGATTGCCTTTATCAATAGCCTCCATAATTAATACCATGGTCATGATTTTAGTCATACTTGCAGGAGGAAGCTTTTCATGGCTATTTTTGTCATACAGGATTGCACCAGTATCACGTTCAATCAAAATAGCCGATTTTGCTTGTGGTGCTAGGTCAACAGACGTATTTTCTTCAGCAAAAGCGAATGGGGTACTGCTATAAACGATTAACGAAATGAATAACAAACTTGTTAGTAGACGTTTCATCTCCAAACCCTCCAATCTTTATACAATCCCATTTTTTCCAACAAAATCAAAATTATACAAAATACGAAAAAAAAAGAAGCCAAGATTACTCAGCTTCTTTAAGAAAATAATTCAGTTTGTAAAAATACTTAGAGTGTTATTCGCTAGAATCCACTCGCTTTCCGCGGGCAGTCCGGGAGCCTCCTCGGCGCTCTGCGCCTGTGGGGTCTCCCGTTGACGTGCTACTCCCGGAGGAGTCTCGTGGATTCTAGCGAATAACATACCTCTTAATAAAGTCTATTCTAAAATTCTGTCATAAACTAATGGTGGAACTTCTACTTTGTTTGAAGCTATTTTGATACTTGCGTAAAGTTTGTCTTTTACCTCTTGGACGTCTTCAAAGTTACTATGAATTGTTACGAGGGACTCACCTTTAGCTACTTCATCCCCAATTTTTTTTCTTAGTTCTAAGCCAACAGCCAAGTCAATAATTGATTCTTTTGTTGCTCTTCCTGCTCCGAGTAACATAGCTGCTGTTCCGATTGAATCAGCAATAATTTCAGATACATAACCTGCTTCTTGTGCTTCAAGCTGGGCTATGTATTTGGCTTGTGGAAGTTTGGTTGGGTCATCTACAACAGATGCATCTCCGCCTTGAGCGCTTAGGAATAGTTTTAAGGTATCTAATGCTTTCCCTGAAGATATTGCTTCTTTAAGCATTGACCTCGCTTCTTCTGTAGATGTTGCTTTTTTCGCCAGAACAACCATATGACTTCCTAGTGTGAGACATAGCTCTTCAAGATCAGATGGGCCATTCCCTCTTAGTGTATCAATAGCCTCTTTTACTTCTAGTGAATTACCAATTGCAAAACCAAGTGGCTGACTCATGTCGGAAATAACTGCCATCGTTTGTCGTCCTACATTGTTCCCGATATCAACCATCGCTTTTGCTAGTTCTCTTGCTTCATCTAGATCCTTCATGAAGGCGCCTGCACCTGTTTTAACATCTAATACGATTGCGTCTGCACCAGCAGCAATTTTTTTGCTCATGATTGAGCTAGCAATTAACGGAATACTATTAACTGTTGCAGTAACATCTCTAAGTGCATATAACTTTTTATCAGCAGGAGTTAGATTACCACTTTGACCAATAACAGCTACTTTGTTCTTATTGACTAATCGGATAAATTCCTCATTATCAATCTCAACATGAAAACCTGCTACTGCCTCAAGTTTATCAATTGTTCCTCCAGTGTGCCCTAAACCACGACCAGACATTTTTGCTACAGGCACACCAACGGCTGCTACAAGTGGGGCAAGAACAAGAGTGGTAGTATCACCAACCCCTCCTGTGCTATGCTTATCTACCTTAATTCCTTCGATTTTTGATAAATCAATTGTATCTCCAGAATGAACCATTGCAAGTGTCAAATCTGCACGTTCTTGTTCTGTCATTCCTTGAAAATAGACAGCCATTGTAAAAGCACTCATTTGATAGTCAGGAATGTTTTCTTTTGTATATTCATTGATAATAAATGATATTTCTTCCTTTGTTAACGCATGTCCATCACGCTTTTTTTCTATTAAATCAACCATTCGCATTATCTGTCACCTCAATTAGTTTAAAGCTCATTAATAATTTGTTTTACAAAAGCTAGGAAATTGGCTTTGGCCATTTCTGTTGTTTCAATTACTTCATCATGAGTCAATGGTTGATCAAGTATTCCTGCAGCCATATTTGATATGCAGGAAATGCCGAGAACATTAAGCTTAGCATGTCGAGCAACAATAACCTCTGGGACGGTAGACATTCCCACGGCATCTCCACCAATTGTTCGTAGCATTCTAATTTCTGCTGGAGTTTCATAGGTCGGACCAGTATTCCCTACATATACTCCCTCTTTCAAGTTAATTTGTAAATCTGATGCAACCTTTTTCGCCAATTGACGCAAGTCTTTTGAATATGCTTCCGACATATCTGGAAAACGTACTCCTAAGTCGCCATCATTAGGTCCAATTAGTGGATTTTGTCCTGTATTATTAATATGATCGGTAATTAACATTAAATTACCTGGCTCGAAAGATTCGTTGATCCCTCCAGCAGCATTCGTAACGATTAATGTGCTTACACCCAATTCCTTCATTACTCTAATTGGAAAAGTTACCTTATCCATTGAATAGCCTTCGTAATAATGGAAACGTCCTTGCATTGCAACAACTGTTTTCCCTTGTAAAGTTCCAAAAACTAATTGGCCTGCATGTCCTTCCACTGTGGAGACGGGAAATTCTGGAATTTCGTTATAAGGAATTTTAGTTGGATTTACGATTTCATCTGCTAAAACCCCAAGCCCTGAGCCAAGAATTAATCCTATTTCAGGCGTTTGTTGAAATCTTGATTGTAAAAATTGTGCTGATTTTTGAATTATACTTTTATCCATCGTTCTTTACCCCCTGTTTAACTCATGAATGAAGCTCTCTCCATGATTTGGAGCCTTCACATTAAAATTATCTGCAATTGATGCACCTACGTCTGCAAATGTCATTCTTGAAGGAATCTCTGTTCCCTGTGACATTCTAGGACTATAAATTAAGAGTGGAACAAACTCACGTGTATGGTCCGTCCCCTCATGTGTAGGATCATTTCCATGATCAGCTGTAATAATAAGAAGATCATCGTTTGTTAATAACTCAAATACTTCTTGTAACCTCGCATCATATTCCTCTAGTGCTTTACCGTAACCTATAGGATCCCTACGGTGTCCATATAATGCATCAAAATCAACAAGATTTAAAAAACTAAGTCCAGTAAATTCCATCTTTAAGGAATCTACCAGCTTATCCATACCATCCATATTTGATTTTGTTCTTAATGCTTTAGTTATTCCTTCACCATCAAAAATATCTTCAATTTTCCCTATTGATATAACATCATAACCAGAGTCTTTTAGCTCATTCATCACTGTTCTATCAAACGGTTTTAAGGCATAGTCATGACGGTTTGCTGTTCTTTGGAATTCTCCAGGATTCCCAATAAATGGACGAGCAATAATACGCCCTACCATATACTTTTCGTCTAGAGTCAATTCTCTTGCAATCTCACATATTTGATACAGTTCTTCTAGTGGGACGACCTCTTCGTGTGCTGCAATTTGTAAAACTGAGTCTGCTGAAGTGTAAACAATCAAAGCACCAGATTGCATATGCTCTGCTCCTAATTCATCCAGGATTTCAGTTCCCGAAGCAGGCTTATTTCCAATCACTTTACGCCCTGTCTTACTTTCAATTTCATCAATAAGCTCTTTTGGAAAGCCTTCAGGAAACACACGAAACGGAGTCTCTATATGTAGACCCATAAGCTCCCAATGTCCTGTCATTGTATCTTTTCCATTTGAAGCTTCCTGCATCTTCGTATAAAATGCGAGTGGTTGCTGCTGCTTTTCTATTCCTTTAATCTCACCAATATTACCTAGTCCGAGTTTTTCCATATTCGGCATTTTCAAGCCATTCATTTTTTCTGCAATATGCCCTAATGTATTTGAGCCAATATCACCAAATTTTTCAGCATCTGGTGCTTCACCAATTCCTACTGAATCCATAACGACTAGAAAGACACGTTTATATGTATAAGAAGACATACTAAACCCCCTATTTTAATCTTATTAATTATATATTCCCTTTCGATGTTCAACTTAACCACATATGTATAGGTTTTACTTGTCAGAAGTCTGACATCTTGAGTATAAGATGTGCGGGCTATGTAAGGCAAGATAAATACCTTCCTAATTACATAAAAAATGCTGAATTTATGAACATTCAGCATCAATTTATCCTACTAATCTATTTTTTATGCTCTTGGATGGTATGTATTGTATACATCTTTTAACCTAGACTTAGTTACTCTAGTATAGACTTGAGTAGTTGATATATCTGCATGCCCTAACATTTCCTGAACAGCCCGTAAATCTGCCCCATTTTCAAGTAAATGTGTAGCAAAAGAATGTCTTAATGTATGGGGAGTTAGCTCGTTCTTAACGTTAGCACTAATGGCAATCTGCCTGAGATTTTTCCAGAATCCTTGACGTGTTAATCGTTGTCCTCTGTGGTTTAGAAAAAGGGCTTGTGAACTATCACTTTTAAAAAGTTCCGGTCTACCTCTCTCTATATAATTATAGATTGCTTCTTTTGCAGCTTTACCCAGTGGTACAATTCGCTCCTTATGGCCTTTACCGATACAACGAATGAACCCCATTTCCAAATGTACATCCTCAATATTAAGGTTGGTTAACTCACTTACACGTATACCTGTAGCATACAGCATTTCAAGAATTGCCTTGTCTCGTAATCCTAATGGTGAATTTATATCAGGTGCTTCTAGCAAGGCTTCTACCTCAGATAGAGATAATACCTTTGGTAAATTCCTTTCCATTTTAGGTGTCTCTATTTGAACTGTCGGATCTTCTTTCGTAATCCTAACACGTAATAGAAACTGGTGAAATGAACGAATAGACGCTATGTGTCGTGCAATCGTTTTCGCTGAACTTCCTGTGTCCTTAAGATATTGCAAAAAGTGAAGAATTTGAATTCTATTTACATGATCAAGGTATTCAATCTCTTCATGTTTTATAAGATAGTCAACGTACTTAGATAAATCTCGTTTATATGAGATTACCGTGTTTTCTGCTAGTCTTCTCTCATCGACTAGGTATTGAATAAATTTGTTTATATGAGCTTTCAAAAGACATTACTCCCCAAAGTGATAAAAAAATAGCAATCGGTTTAACCACGAACTATCTTCTTCCTCTATCATTGATGCCACTTTAACAGCTGAACCTTTTGGTTCGTCATAACGATGGTAATTTGAATATTCCTCGTTAATCCACATAATACCATAATAAAACAAAATCGTGCAGCCCGTAAACAAGATAAATACTTTAGTCGTTTCAAACATCATCCGTACTGTTTTTCTCATAGTCGCCTCCAAAAAGCCAAACATAATATATATTAGAAGATATGCCAAATGGGACGAGTTTTATACGTCTAAAAAGAAAAAACCTTTTCTAATTAGAAAAGGTTTTACTGATTATCTTTATTCTCTTCTTCATCTTCTACCTTATCGTGACAACGGTGGCAAATGCCGTGGAAAGTTAGACGGTGATCCTTAATTTTAAAGTTCCAGTCTCTTTCTACGATTGCTTCAACATCCTCTAAAAGATCATCTTGGATTTCATCAACTGCTCCGCATTCGATGCAAACTAGATGATGATGGAAGTGTGCTGCACCTTCTTGTCGTAAGTCATAGCGTGAAACACCATCACCAAAATTTATTTTATCAACAATTTTTAATTCGGTTAATAACTCAAGCGTTCTATATACAGTTGCTAATCCGATCTCTGGCGACTTTTCTTTAACGAGGAGGTAAACATCTTCTGCACTCAAATGATCCTCTTCATGTTCAAGAAGTACTCGAACAGTCGCCTCACGTTGAGGTGTAAGCTTATAGCTAGAAGAGTGCAACTGCTTCTTTATTCTATCAATTCTTTGTTCCATGTACCTATTCCTCCCTCGCCGTTACCTTACTTATTATAACAGAAGAAGAGGAACTGTCCAAATAAAATTAATTATAATGTAGGAAAAATACTTTTTCTTTATAAATAGTTATTATTGATTATTAATCATATCAATAACACCTTTCATTAATGTTGGTGAAGCAAATGCTTCAAATGCAGAAGCAGTCATTAATACTAATGCTACACCGACCATTAACATTGCATAGCGTGTTAGTAACGGTAATATTGGCTCATTTGCCCTTTTCATAAATTGTTGGCGTATCATCTTTAACGAGAAGGCAACTGCTACTGTTCCAATAACGATAAAAGCAGGAATAATTAATAGATTTTGCGGAAGAACTGAAACAAAAGACAATATAAATCCATCAAAGCCCATTTGATTTACAAGAAAACCCACTGTAAATCCAACAACGACTCCCTTAAGAAATAACAATACAAGAATGACTGGCAATCCTATAATAGAGATACCAAGAATCCACATTAGCCCCACATATTTTATATTATGAAGAAAGCTTTGCTTAAACATATCCGTACTATTAGCAAAACTCCCCTCTGATACTTGTCCAAAAAAACGACTTAAATAATAGTAAAGATCTTGTTTTTGACTAAAGTTTAAACTATTAACGACAATAGCACCAAAGATTACACCCATTAGAAATAAGACCGTAATAAATATATAAATCGAGGAATGTTCTCGAACATGTGTGATTATTGCTGCTTTAAGTGGCTGCTGCTTTTTCATTATGTCTCCTCCTATTATTCTCTTACTTGATTCTATGAATTAATCAATTTATGTATGACAGGTTAATTCGATAAATCTAAAAATCTACTTACAAAATTTCCAAATACATGCTATAATTCCAAAAAACTTGAAGAGTGGTGAATAGTATGAATCCAATTTTACTAGATTTCCCTACAGAATTTACAACCGATAGACTTTTGATCCGCATGCCTTTACCAGGTGATGGAAAGGCAGTAAACGAAGCAATTAGAGCTTCAATGAACGAGTTACAGCCATGGATGCCCTTTGCCCAAAAAGAGCCTGAGCTAGAGGAAACAGAGGCAAATATTCGTGAAGCTCATGCTAACTTTTTATTACGTAAGGACCTACGTCTTCTTATTTTTCATAAGGAAACTGGTAAGTTCATTGGTTCTACTGGCCTTCATCGTATTGAATGGGAAATTCGCAAATTTGAAATCGGTTATTGGATTGACTCCCGATATGCAAAACAGGGATATATAACTGAAACAGTAGTTGGGTTAACAACCTTTGCCTTTGAAGAGCTAAATGCTAAAAGAGTAGAAATTCGATGTGACTCTCTTAATATTAATAGTAGGAACGTAGCTGAACGTGCTGGGTATACACTCGAGGGAATCCTACGAAATGACGATTTAGCAGTTGATGGTACATTAAGAGATACTTGTGTGTTTTCTAAGATTAAATAAAAATCAATCCCTTGAGCTGATTTACTCAAGGGATTTTACTTTACCGTATTTGCCGCCACCTCCAGCATATATCGAGAGCTGTCCACTTCTAGCTTTTAAAATAGTCTCAGCAATTGGTTTTTTAACCACAGATAATAGTGCATCTTCTGGTGCTTCATGAATGATCGCCATTTCCGTTTTAAAATAGTCTCTAAGCTTATGTAAAGTCTTTGAACCTAAACCTGGTATAAATTCCAATGGTACCTGGTGGATGTAAGGTGGTCTATTTTTGTTTTCTTCTTTTGAATCCTTTAGTTCTTGTAGACGGTCATAGACCCCTTTTATAATACCTTTATGGCTACAATTAGGGCATGTTTCAATGAGATAATCATCAATAAGATGAAAACACTTTTCACAAGTGGTTCGATGATATTTCCCTAGTATTGGATCTAGTCCGTAATTTGCAACGATTCCTCTTTCTTCCTCCTTATGCATTGCCTTTTTAAGCTCAGCAAAAGTTGGATTCTCCATTGCAATGATTTGATATTCCCTGGCTATCTTTGGAAGTGAATGAGCATCAGAATTGGAGATGAACGTGTACGAATGTAATTCTGAAATTTGATCTGCCATCTCTGTATTTGAGCTTAGTCCTAACTCTATTGCATCTATCATGGTAGGATTAAACACTTCTGTTAGTGTTCGATTCACACCTTTTCCATATAAGCTCTTGTGTGGAGTAAAAACATGTGCAGGGATAAAGAGACCACCTAATTCTTTAACTTTCGATTGTAGGTTTAATCCCGTTTCATAGATACGCTGTGAGCTCAATGTGATATTTTTTTGTCTTTCAGATAGCCATACTGAAAACTCACGCATTTTTGCAATTGTAGGTATAAAGGCTAATACGTGGATAGGTCCTTTACAATTGTCGTCATAGATTTCAATTTCTGCTCCTAAAATTAGTGTTACATCTTTAAATCTTAGCCCACCTTCATCCCATTCAAAAACTTCACCTTTATTTATAAGGACCGTAAGTTCATCAAGGACTTCAGGTACATGACAGTCAATTACTCCTATCATATCCATACCCTTAATTTCAGTCGCTTCAACTAATATATTTTCAATCGTTAATGATTTTGCACCTGTAATTTTAACAGGCTTTCCTGTGGCCGTTCTACCAATATGTATATGTAAATCTACATAATAATTTTGCATCTTATTCTCCTAGTGCTTTTTGCAGTTGTAGAAATTGTACAGCATATGCAGTTTTCGCATCATATATCTTTCTTGCTTCAATAAGCTTTTTGGCATCCTCTAATGTTACTTCTAAAACATCTAAAAATTCGTCTTCATCTAGGTCTGCAGATTGCTCTTTTTTCGTTAGACCTCTCGCAATATATAAGTGAATGATTTCATCTGCAAATCCAGGCGATGTATAAAAGGAAATTAAATGACTTAATGTTTTGCATACATAGCCTGTTTCTTCTTCTAACTCTCTTAACGCAGTGATTTCTGGCTTTTCACCAGGTTCTAACTTACCAGCTGGGATTTCAACGATAACGCGCTCCAGCGCCTTGCGATATTGTTGAACCATTACTATTTTATTTTCATCTGTTATTGCGAGTATAGCAACTGCACCAGGGTGCTTTATTATTTCACGTTTACTTGTTTTTCCATTAGGTAATTCAACATCTTCAATATGAAGATCTATAACCTTTCCTTCGTACAGTATCTCCTTAGATAAGGTCTTTTCTATTAAGTGGTCCATTTTGTCATCTCCTCGTTCTAATCATTATTATTGCCACATACATTCTACCATATCATTTAAAAACACTTGCTATTACGGGGAGGATCTCTAAGTGAAAATATATATTACACACAATGGAATTACCTTGGTAGGTAAGGCTTGGGAGATTCGGGCTAAATTAAAAGAATACAGTAAGCAGTTTGATACGGTACAGGAATGGATTCAATCCAGTGAAATGTCCCTTCATCATCAACAAAAGACTAGTAAGAATAATGAAATTCGTATTGAATAAACTCATTATTTGAATTTAATTCTTGCCTCACTTACAATTGCTTTCAAGGAGTGGTTTAAAAATGAAGACTAGGAGAATTGGAAAATCTGACCTTGTTGTTAGCGAGCTGGGATTAGGCTGTATGTCACTTGGTAGAGAAGAAAAACAAGCTTCAGAAATCATACATAAAGCAATAGATTCAGGTATTAATTATCTTGATACAGCAGACCTTTATGATTTCGGAGTAAATGAAGAATTTGTTGGACAAGCAATTAAAAGTAAACGTAAAGAGATTATTTTGGCCACCAAAGTAGGAAACCGTTGGAATACTAGTAAAGAAGGTTGGTCATGGGATCCATCAAAAAACTATATTAAAACTGCTGTAAAAGACTCATTGCTCAGATTACAAACTGATTATATAGACTTATACCAATTACACGGTGGAACCTTAGAAGACAACATAGATGAAACAATTGAGGCTTTTGAGGATCTAAAGAAAGAAGGACTTATTAGATATTATGGTATTTCCTCCATCCGTCCAAATGTAATAAAAGAATACGTAGAACGCTCATCCATTGTTAGTGTTATGATGCAGTATAGTTTATTAGATCGACGTCCTGAAGAGGTCTTTCCTTTATTGGGGGAACATAATATTAGTGTAGTATGCAGGGGACCTGTTGCAAAAGGGGTATTAACCGATAAGCCTCTTGACTCTACTAATTCAAAGATAAAAGAGAATGGGTATCTAGATTATTCCTTCGAGGAGCTAGCTTCACTGAGACAGTCCCTTAAACAGGAGCTAGCTAGTGAGAGATCACTCACTGAAATTGCGTTACAGTTCTGTCTCTATGATTCGGTTGTTGCCTCTGTTGTAGCAGGAGCGAGTAAAATAGAACAACTTGTAGACAATGTTAAGGCTGTAACTTCTACACCATTAACAGATGAACAAATGAGGATACTTCGTGAATTAACGAAATCCAGCTTGTATGAGCAGCATAGGATTTAATTCATATCAAGTAAAAAAACAGTGTCGTCAATGATTTTGACGCCACTGTTTTGCTTTTTCATCTAGTTCTTTCACAAGAGAGTCTTTACCTGATATATACTTTTCTATATCGTACGGAAATTTTTTAGCAAGTTCCTCTTTTAATAACCCATATTTGTGAGCTTCCTGAGGGTGGTTTCTTAAATAATCTCGAAATGTGACATGTCGTTCAATCTCTCTGTTTCCTTTTTCAAAAATATGAACATGATGAGTTCGATTATCTCCGCCTTTTTGAAAATACCTCCGCAGTGGGATCCCGTTTTCTCCTCTAGCCTCATAGCCTAGATGTTCCATTTCCTGATTAAAATCGTCTACCTTTTCTAACGAAGATACTTCTACTAAAATATCGATCACTGGTTTAGCGCTTAACCCTTCAATAGAGGTACTCCCAATATGGTATATATCTACCAGAATAGGCGCAAATATTGTTCGAATTCTCTCGGCTTCACTTTGATAGCTTTTAGGCCAATTTGAATTATAGTTTGTAACTTCTACTTTTCTCATAGATTACAACCTATTTATAGTCGTTCCATTTTAAATTACTATCATTCAATAGCTCTTCGAATGACTTATTTTTCTCACGTAAACGACGTTCTTCTTTTTGTCTTTCTAACTCTTCTTCTGCCTTTTTCTGTTCAACTTCCTTTAACTCTTTTTGCGTTTCTTTTAGTTTTGCTACGACATCTTTATTTAAAAAGTCACCTAAACTTATTTTGTCATCGTTTTTTTTCGGAGCTACTTGTCGTTGTTGTTTCTGTTTTTTCTTTGCCATCTTTCCATCCTCCACTACCATTTTCTAAAAAATTATAGCATATTTTTTCTACGTTAGTTTAAAAAAACGAGTAGCCATGTGGCTACCCGCTAATTTTTTAATAAGATTCTAATTTCACATTGTCATCAATGATAAGCTCTGGCTCTGTTGAAGCAATAATATCTTCAACTGTAAAGCCTTTCGCAACTTCAACTAGCTTGAGACCATTTTCAGTAACATCCAAAACAGCACGATCTGTAATAATACGATTAACTACACCTTTTCCAGTTAAAGGAAGTGTACACTCCTTTAATATCTTCGGCTCGCCTGCTTTATTCACATGGTCCATTATGACTATAATTCTCTGAGCGCCATGGACAAGGTCCATTGCTCCACCCATTCCCTTAATCATTTTACCAGGAATCATCCAGTTTGCCAGGTCACCGTTCTCAGATACTTCCATGCCACCTAAGATGGCAATATTTACATGACCACCACGAATCATTCCAAATGACTCTGCACTGTCAAAATACGCAGCACCTGGAATTGCAGTTACAGTCTCCTTACCAGCATTGATCAAATCTGGATCAACACTATCTTCTGTTGGATAAGGTCCAATACCTAGTAGCCCATTTTCCGATTGCAAAACGACTTGTTTGTTATCGGAAATATAATTGGCAACTAGTGTTGGTATTCCAATACCTAAGTTTACGTAGAAGCCGCTCTCAATTTCTTTTTCTGCACGAATGGCAATTTTTTCACGTGTATTCGTCATTATCTCTACTCTCCTTTCAATTTATTTCTTTACAGTTAAGCGCTCAATCCGCTTCTCTTGCACCCCTACAATTAACCCTTGAACATAGATGCTTGGCGTATGTACCATATTTGGATCTAAATCGCCAATTTCATATAGCTCTTCTACTTCTGCAATCGTTACCGTTCCAGCAGCTGCAATCATTGGATTGAAGTTGCGTGCTGTTTTGTTATAGATTAAGTTCCCCATTTTGTCAGCTTTTTCAGCACGTACAAGGCTGAAATCTGCTTGGTACGCTTCTTCTAATAAGTATTCTTTCCCGTTAAATACTCTTACTTCTTTTCCTTCTGCAATTGGAGTGCCAACACCTGCAGGAGTGTAAAAGGCAGGGATTCCTGCTCCGCCTGCACGAATTTTTTCTGCTAGTGTTCCTTGTGGTACTAGTTCCACTTCGATTTCCCCAGATAGCACTTGGCGTTCAAACTCTTTGTTTTCTCCAACATATGAGCCTATCATTTTTTTTATTTGTTTGTTTCGTAAAAGTAGGCCTAGTCCCCAGTCGTCGACACCACAGTTATTTGAAATGACTGTTAGGTCTTTTACGCCTTTATCTACTAGTGCTAGTAGTAGGTTTTCTGGGATACCGCAAAGGCCAAAGCCTCCGACCATTAGGGTAGCTCCGTCATGTATGTCTTTTACTGCTTCGCTAAAGGAAGAATAAATCGGTTTCATTTCTACACCTCATTTTCTTTTATATATAGCTTTTTAACCTCACCTGTTGATTTCCGCTGCAGGCACTCGCTTTCCGCGGGTGGTCCGTGAGCCTCCTCGGCGCTTTGCGCCTGTGGGGTCTCACTTTGACGCACTTCTCCCGCAGGAGTCTCGTGCC
The DNA here is from genome assembly GCA_947497585.1 of uncultured Bacillaceae bacterium. Taxonomy (GTDB): domain Bacteria; phylum Bacillota; class Bacilli; order Bacillales; family Bacillaceae_L; genus Bacillus_BV. The sequence continues at coordinate 162,726 of CANMHG010000005.1, forward strand.
TTCCGCGGCAATCAACAAGATATCAATAACAATTAAAACCCTTATGCAACACTACTCTACATTCTCTACAATTGTAGCTACGCCTTGGCCGCCGCCGATGCATAGGGTTGCTAGGCCGTATTTGTCGTTTCTGCGTTTCATTTCGTGGATTAATGTTACTAGGATTCTTGTACCGCTTGCTCCGATTGGGTGGCCTAGTGCAATGGCGCCACCGTTAACGTTTAGGTTTTCTTTGTTGAATTGAAGCTCACGGTCAACAGCTAGTGATTGTGCGGCAAAGGCTTCGTTTGCTTCTACAAGGTTGATATCACTCAGTTCAAGGCTTGCTTTTTCAAGTGCTTTTTTCACTGCAGTTACTGGCCCTATTCCCATGATGCTTGGGTCTACACCTGCGTTTCCGTTTGCTTTGATTGTTACTAAAGGCTTGATACCAAGTTCATCTGCTTTCTTTCTGCTCATCACTATTACTGCAGCTGCTCCATCATTGATTCCTGAAGCATTTCCTGCTGTTACTGAACCGTCTTTTTTGAATGCCGGACGAAGGCCACCTAGCTTCTCAGCTGTTGTGCCTGCACGTGGATACTCGTCTGTCTCGAAAATAATGCTTTCTTTTTTGCGTTGTGGAATTTCAACTGGTACAATCTCATCCTTAAATTTACCAGCTTCAATTGCTGCAATTGCTTTTTGTTGACTAGCCGCTGCAAACTCATCTTGTTCTTCTCTTGTTAGTTCATATTTATCACATAAGTTTTCAGCTGTGATTCCCATGTGGTAGTCATTGAATGCACACCATAAGCCATCCGAAATCATGCTATCAACTACCTTTTGGTCTCCCATTTTGTAGCCATTTCTTGCATTTTTTAATAGGTATGGTGCTTGACTCATGTTTTCCATTCCACCGGCAATTACCACCTCAGCGTCTCCAGCTAAGATTGCTTGAGTAGCTAAGTGAACAGCTTTTAAGCCTGATCCACATACTTTATTTATTGTCATTGATGGTGTTTCATTTAGTAAACCAGCTTTAATTGCTGCTTGGCGAGCTGGATTTTGACCTAAACCAGCCTGTAATACATTCCCCATGATTACTTCATCTATTTGACTTGCTTCAAGTCCAGCTTTCTCTAAAGCTCCCTTTATTGCGATTGCTCCTAATTCTGTTGCGGAAACATTTTGTAATGTTCCTCCAAAACTACCAATAGCTGTTCGGACAGCGCTTACAATTACTACATCATTCGTACTCATAGTATCATCCCCTTGTCTCTTCTTTTCAGCAAAAAATCTGCAAATAATATTGCCAATATACATATATATTTCTAGTTTCATTGCAAAATCCCTCTAAATTTCACAAGATTTCTATGGCTCTTGCAATTTTCAAAAGATTTCTACTAGAATAGTATATAGTGAATTTATTATGCTGACGAGGGGGATTTTAATGAACTTGCCAAACCGTGTTTCCATTATTGAGGTTGGACCAAGGGACGGGCTACAAAATGAAAAAAACCTACTTCCTACTGAGGAAAAAATTGCGTTTATACATAAGTTAAAAGAAGCTGGTATTAAAGAGATGGAGCTTACATCTTTTGTATCACCTAAATGGGTACCACAAATGGCCGATGCTAATGACGTTATTACAAATTGTCTTGATGAAACTCGTAACTTCGTATTAGCACCCAACCGTAAAGGAATTGACCGCCTATATGAAACAGATTGTAAAGCTGTCGCGGTCTTCGTTGGGGTAAGTGAAACCTTTAATAAAAAAAATATTAATAAAACAACCTCTGATAGTATGGAGGAGCTTTCCCCAATAATTGGAGAGTTAAAAGAGAAAGGTTATTTTGTGCGTGCTTGTATCTCGACCTCTTTTTATTGCCCTTATGATGGCAAAGTGAATGAAGAAGACGTAGTTCGTCTTTGCGAGCAGTTTGCTACTTTAGGGGTGGATGAACTGAGTGTTGCAGATACAAATGGGATGGCAAATCCGCAAGAAGTTTTTTCTTTATTCACTAAACTAAAAGCAGCTTTACCGGAAACTCTTTTAACTGCTCATTTTCATGATACTCGTGGAATGGCTATTGCTAATGTATTCTCCGCTTTACAGGCTGGTATTACTCGCTTTGATACTTCTGCTGGTGGCTTAGGTGGATGTCCATTTTCACCTGGAGCAACTGGAAATGTAGCAACGGAGGATGTCGTGTTCATGCTTCACCAAATGGGGATTGAGACAGGGATAGATTTAAATAAAGTTGTTAACGCTATCGCTGTTATTGAGCCATATTTGTCAAGACCTATCGAAAGCAAGTACTATCGTTTGCATTCAAATTAATTTTTGCTTATTTGAATAGACCTATAAGCCTTTCCATAAACTAATTCCATCATTTTAGAATGGAGTGTTGAGATTGGCTAAAAAGAATAAAGCTCAAAAAGGTAAACCAAATTCAGATACAACTAATAACGTAATGGCTGCTGAAGAAATGGAAAAAGCAATTCATCCTACAAACCGCCAAAACTCTAAGCAATAAGCTTACAATGTGATCCGTAACCAATTTGTGGTTACGGTTTTTCATTTTCGATGATAAAATAGGTGTGGAGATTTTTTATTGGAGGCCTATTATGAAGAAGATATTTATTACTCTTGGAATTGTTATTGGATATATAATAGCAGTTGGTGTTTTTTTTACGAATATGGTCATGTTTATTAAGAAGAAAACTGATGCTGATATTTATAAACGAGAAATATCTGAAGGACGGTTTACAAAGGACGAGTTTGAGCAACTTGATAAGGAAATTATCAACATTTCCTCTCCTTATGGTTACACCCTTTCTGGATGGCTACTAAGAGGATGGAGTGAAAAAAAGTTTATCATCATTTCTCATGGAGTAACGATGAACAAAGTAAACTCTCTTAAGTACATGAAGATTTTTCGTAAACGTGGTTGGAATGTCATTGTCTACGACCAGCGTCGACATGGTGAATCTGGAGGAAAGACAACTAGCTATGGTTATTATGAAAAATACGACCTTAAAGCAGTTGTAGATTGGGTGAAAAATCGTTATGGTGCAGATATTACCTTAGGCATTCACGGAGAGTCGATGGGAGCTGTCACAACCCTCCTGTATGCGGGTATGATTGAAGATGGCGCTGATTTTTACATAGCGGATTGTCCTTTTTCTGACTTTGAGGCTCAGCTTAGATATCGTCTGAAAGTAGAGTTCAACATTCCGGCTATAGCCGTTATGCCGATTGCCAATCTTTTTTTAAAGATACGTGACGGTTATTCAATCAAGGATGTTTCGCCTTTATCCGTTATTAAAAATATTAAAAATCCAATTCTATTTATTCACAGCGCAAAGGATGATTATATTCTCCCTGAAATGACGAAGCAGCTTTATCATCTGAAAGAAGGAAGTAAGAAGCTATTTATTGCTGATAAAGGTGCTCATGCCTATTCCTTTGGTGACAATCAGGAACAATACGAGCAGATTGTAGATGAGTTTTTTGAGGAAATAAAAGCATAGAAAAAGGATGCTTACGTTCGCATCCTTTTTCGTTATTATCCTAATACATCTGTAATTTCCTTCATATTTTCACCTATCCAGGAAAGAGCCAGACCTATTGTATCGAACTCTTGTACTTCGAAGGTAACCTCATCTTGTAAGAGCCAGACATTCTTCTGTTCTTGATTTGCTCCTGCAACAGACCAATGTAGTAGACTGTATGGATGATTGTCATTTAGGAAGGAAACCCATGTTTTGTTTTCTGCTATATTTTTTATGGTCGTTAGCTTGTTTTTCATTTTTCTTCACCCTTTTCGATAAACATCATTCGTGGGTTAAAAATCTGGTTTGTACTTTTTAACATATAACAATTGGCAGATTCTACGATATCTATCTTCATCTCATCGTCAAAAAAGACAAGTTTTGATTTTTCAACCAAAACAGGACGGTAGTTTGTCTCTAGAATTAGATCGTCATCCTCTTGCTTTTCCACATGCCATAAAGCTGCAACACCACTTACTACACAACCACAGCCCTCGGTATCATATTTTAATTTTAACCATTTATTTGAATTCGAATTCGCTAGTTTACTTTCTAGCTTTTCGATCGCCTTTTCTGTAAATGTTAATTTCACGAATAAATCCCCTTTTATTAAATGTACGATTACATATTAGTTTAGCATATTTACAGATTTTATACATATTGTAGGAATAATTGGACAAATTCTCAAAAGTTTATTTGAGTTTTTACTAAAGAATGAGTATTATCAAATGTATGAATACATGAAGGAGGTATATTATGTCAAAGGTGCAAATTAAAGTAAACGATAACGGGTCTCTTCGTGTTACTGGAGATGTTGAATTACTTGACGGGGAAGGAAACATTATAGAAACAAAACAAGCTTTTTCACTCTGTAGATGCGGGCTTTCCTCAAAAATGCCGTTTTGTGATGCAAGTCATAAAGGAAAGTTCGAATCTGTTGTGCGTGTAGGAGAATAAGGAAGAAAAAACATCCAGCCTTATTGGTTGGATGTTTTTCTTTAATGTCGTCTAACGTCAATGACTTCCTCTATTGCAATATAATGAGGAGCACCAAACTTATCAACAATATGAAGCTTCCGTGTCACTTGATCATAATGATGAACATGACCGATTAGTAGTCGATGTTGTTTGTGTTTGTGCTCGTGATACGTAATAAGTAACTCACTCCCCTCTTCTAGAGCAAGATAAAGCACCTCATTCATTTCTTCTAGCTGTTGTTCATCAAGCTCCGGTTTTATCATATGTGTGTCTTCTTCGGTCCAATCTCTTAGCATCTTCACATGCTCCGGAAGCATCATTGCTGTCCATTTAATAGTTCCACGATCTCTAATCATTTAAAGCTTTCACTTCCTTTCACACTACCCTAGTTAGCCTTATGTCCTCCAACAAGTTTGCTACGATGTCTTGCGGTTCCCGCTTTCGTATACGAAACCGCTCGTAAAATTGCATCTGATCCATATTTATTCCGAATGGAATCCATCACATATCCAACCTCACGCTGTTTTACACGATTGGTGTAAAATAAATCAAGCTGCATTTCGTAATCATCTTCTAAATTAGAAATGGAAACTGAAATCTGCCGGACTGTTTTTTGTGTATAATGCTTATCAAAAAGATCTAGACATACGTTGTAAATTTCCATTGTCAGGTTGGTCGGAGTATCAATGGTTTTGGAGCGGTGAAAGCCCCCTCCAAATTCATCCTTGCTGTATCCAATACCTAAGCTAATTGTTCTTCCTATCTTTTTATGAGACCTAGCCCTTCTCGCGACATCCTCGCATATTTCAAGTAGAACATGTTTTACCTCTTTTGGGTCTGGGTAATCCCTTAATAAAATTTGACTTTTCCCGAAGCTAATTTGCCCTTTTACAATTGGTGCTCCTAGCTCTGAAAGGTCGATTCCCCAAGCGTGATAGTATAACTGATTTCCCATGACTCCGAACTTTTTTTCAAGCAAGTCTAACGGATAATTCGCAAGCTGACCGACTGTAAAAATGCCCATTCGATTTAAGGTTTTCTCAACTCTACTACCAATTCCCCACATTTTGCTTAATGGTGAAAGTGTCCAAAGCTTTTGCTCAATATCTTCGTAGGTCCATTCGGCAACTCCTTTTTTCTTTGCTTCTAAGTCGAGGCAAAGCTTTGCCATAAGCATATTGGGACCAATTCCAATGGCACAGGGTAACTGATATTCGTGGGCAATATCTGCTTTTATTTTTTCAGCAATGGTTGTTGCATCTCCCCATAGATTTTCGACTCCGTCCACTTTAATAAAGCTTTCATCGACGCTGTAGGTGTGAATTGCATCCTTTGGTACATAACGGTTAAACAATCGTGTAATTTCCGTGGAAATTCTAAGGTACGTAGCCATTTTTGGGTTAACAATTTGAATTCGTGGATCCTTCGGGATTTCGAAAAGCCGTGAACCAGTTTTAATTCCAAATTCTTGCTTCATCCGGGGTGATGCCGCTAGAACAATACTCCCTTGTCGTTCTGTATCACCAACAACAGCGAGATAACACTCCAATGGATCAAGCCCTAACAGCACAGCTGCACAGCTTGCATAGAAGCTCTTCATATCGACACATAATATTTTATTTCTTGGCATTTGACTGTAATCGACCATCTTCTCTCGCCCTCCGTTAAAACAAGAATATATGTTCCTATATTATATTCTATATCATAAGGGAATATACGTTCGTTTTCAATGGGAATTTAAGACACATTTTCGTCTGAGATATGGTAAGATAAGTGAGCATACGTGAAGACCGAGGTGTGAAAATGGATAAAAAGCTGATACATAAGATGATTCGGAACTGTTTTTACCAATACAATCATGATTTGGAATCTGTTCCTTTATCCTTGGGGGAATATGATGAGCTTTACGATAAAATCTTAAAAGCAATCGAAGAAGATAAAACTGCGGACTTGCATGATTTAATTAATGATGTTGTTTATGAATATTTAAGTAAGTAAGCTCTCCCGAGTATCAGGAGAGCTTTTCGTTATTTAATTTTAATACGGACTGGTTCTGTGATACGTGAAGGATAGTCAATAATTCTAAAGGTGAGTGGACCTTCAAAGTCTAAGTTCTCCAACACCAAACCTATTTGTTTACCATCTGGACTATCGTAACTAAATGAACTATTACTGCTATATTCGTTACCTGCTTGGTCTCTGTAATCATGTGAAAACAAGCTATAATGGAAGTTTTCATCAGACGGATGAGATGAATTAAGTAGAAATGCGAGATCATGACCACGTTTTTCCACCGAAGATAACATTCCATCTTTAGGTGCCTTTAAAAGCTCATTCGTTGCCGTATTAACCACTACCTCAAGCTCATCTTTATCAAGTGCTCGAACTGAACTAAATTCAAGGTAAAGCTCTTTTGGTTTTTTGAAATAGTTACTTTGGAGATAAATTATCCTCTCATTTTCACTCGGAAGTGCTGCCGATACGCCACTAGTAATACCGTTCCAACGTTCTCCATTCTCATCCACTAGGCGAAGATCTTCAAATGCAAAGATTTGTTTTGTATTTGCTTCATCGTATTTTAGCTGAACTGCCACTCTAGTTGGTAGGATTGTTACTTTTTCAAAAGTAATCTTTTGATTTTCAATCGAGACTGTTTCGTTTAGAATAATCTCATCTTTCATCCCCTCGTATTTTGAATGGTCAATTGCAAATGGCATTTCCCATGTAGAATCGAGATCAGAAAAATTTACTGAAAGAATGAAATCCTCCGGAAAACTTTCGTCGAAATGAATATCTAGCGTAGTAGTGACAGGCTCTCCTTTGCGAATATCTTGGATAGCACCATAACTAAAGCCTATTTTTTCAATATCGTTTCCATTTGCATCTTGCAATTTGATTTTCTCAGGGTGAATGGATTTGATATTTCTATTACTTTCTATAGTGTAAAACAGCACCATTTTTTGTTCATCAACTATGGCTCCATCAATAGTAATAGTAATCCCTTCATGCTCCCCCGAAACATTGATTTCCTGATAAAAGTCATTTTCAATCGCAGACACAAGGCCTTTATCAAACCGGACTAACTCTACAATTTTCTCAAGCCCTGGAATGTTACTAATGTAGCCAGCAAATGTAGGTGAAACACGAATTGATGTCAGGATAAGTACAATAAATAAACTAGCAGCTAAGCTTCCCCATTTTATACTAGAGAAACGCTTCTTCTTTTTTGCTCGGTTAATCCCTTTTAAAATATGCTCATCGATTGATGATGGGATTGGTATATCATCATAGTGTTGCTTTAAGTTCTGTAATTGCTTTTCTTCTTTTTCAAACATGCTTCATCCCACCTTTTGATTCAATTTGATCTCGAAGCTTTTTCAAAGCCTTACTCAACCATGTTTTAACCGTTCCCTCTGGACAATCGAGAATTTCTGCAATGTCTTTTACCTTTAAATCCTGGAAATATTTAAGGGTGATAACTTCTTTTGATTTTTCGTCTAAAGCCTCAATTGCTTCTTCTAGTTCAAAGCGCTCTGTGTTTTCCACATAAGGAACTTCAAGCTCTACAGAAGTCAGTGTTTCCCGCTTCTTTTTTCGAATCTGGTCATTACAGTAATTAATCATGATTCGAATAAGCCAGGTTGAGAAAAAACTGTCATCTTTGAGCTTTGGCAAAGCTTTATAAGCTCGAAACGTAACTTCTTGAATGGCCTCTAATGAATCTTGTTCACTTTTTAAATAGGAATATGCAATTCTATATAACTGCTCTTTATGGGCTGAAATAAGAGAATAAAACGCATGTTCATCTCCTTTTTTCGCCCTCTTAATTAGTATTTGAGCGCACATTTTATGATCCTCTCCCTTGATTGGTTCGCAAGTCGTTTTCCTTGTTGTCATCAATTAGACTATATAACAAGTAAAAAGGTTTTAGTTGTTTTAAATAATTTTTAAAAGCTATTTTCATAAAGAATATTACTATTTGCGATAGTTTTAGTAAGCGAGTCCGTTGATTTCCGGTCCAGGCATTTGCTTTCCGCGGAGAGGGATAGGAGCCTCCTCGGCGTTACCGCCTGTGGGTCTCCTACTTCCCTCACTTCCCGCAGGAGTCAAATGCGCTCCCCTCCAATCAACTCAGCATCTTATATATAAGTAACAAACTTTACGAAAATAGCCTTTCCAAAACAAAAAGCCACCTATTAAGGTGACCTTAGATAATGGCTCTGATAAACCCGCTCCTTATGTGGACACAGATTCCTTTATGAATGACAAATGACCTTTTGAAAGGGGTTCGAGGACTCAGATTCCTTTATTCACTTAAAACAAAGTCTATTTTAAGCCATTTAGCACAAATAGTGGAATCTGTGTCCATTTTCATCTCAAAAAGTAGCCATTTTAAGTGAATAACGGAATCTGAGTCCACTTTCAACGCAATAATCCTCTATATTACTTTTTAAAGATAGCTTTTTTCCCAATTCTCTCAAACATCGTTGGGAATAACTGATAGAAAATACTTCCCATGTTCATCCAACCAGGTAGGTTAAGTTCTCGTTTTGGAACAAGCATAGTGTTGACTACTTTGCTAGCGACAAAATCAGGGTCTAGCATAAACTTTTCAACGTTTTTTACATAGTTTCCTGTTTCATCTGCAATGTCAAAAAATCTCGTTTTAATTGGACCTGGATTGACTGCAGTTACAAATACATTCGAATTTGCAAGTTCAAGTCTTAGCCCATTTGTAAAGCCAAGAACAGCATGCTTGGTAGCAGAATAGACGCTGGACTTTGGTGTAGAGATTTTTCCCGCCTGAGATGCAATGTTAATAATATGACCTGTATTTCTCTCAATCATTTGAGGCAATACCATCTTAGTACAAGCAACAAGTCCAAGGACATTCACATCAAACATCGATTCTATTTTAGAAAGATCTGTATCTATGACATTTTCAAAAATACCAAACCCTGCATTGTTCACTAAAACATCTACTTTCTTATAATCAAGAAGAATTTGATTAAATACCGTTGCCACCGCTTCTGTATTACTAACATCAAGCTCATAATAAGCACAAAGAACGTTATAACGCTGCTTAATGATAGAAGCAATCTCTTCTAATGCTTTATAACTTCGCGCTAGTAGAATGGGTGTAGCACCCTGCTCAGCAGCTAAATATGCAATCCTTTCACCAATTCCGGAAGAAGCACCTGTTATGACAACGATTTTACCGTTTAATCGACCCATTAAATCACCTCAAAGAAATTAAGACTTTGCATGGTATATGAAATACTCTTTTGTCTTATCTATTTTAATTTCACCTAATTCTTCAAGGAAGTCAAGTTGCCCAATCGTTTCAGACATAGTAAGCATAAGTTCTTTTTGATAAACCGAAGGAAATAATTGCTGACAGGTTTCAAATGCGGTCATTGGTTTTTCCCTCAGCATTTTTAGAACACTGTATGCTCGTTCTTCCTGTCTTCGTAGCCTCTTATGAATTAACGCATGAAGCTCAGTAATATCTTCACCATGCCCTGTATACACACGTGAAATATCATAATCTAATAGTTTCTTTAGGGTTTGATTATACTGGACCTGAGGCTTTGCTCTTTCAATCTCATTGTTCTGTGGTGGTTCTAATAATGGATTAGGTGAAATATGAGCTAAAATAGCATCTCCACCAATCACAAGCCCATCCCTTTCACGATATAAAACGATATGGCTCTGAGCATGGCCTGGTGTATAAATCACACTCCACTCTGGTAGACCTGGAATTTTATCTCCCTCAGTAACAGTACTCGTAAGTGAACGGTGACACGAGAAACGAAGTGGACTTTCTACTTTTCTTAAAAGATTCAAAAATACTGGATCAATGCCAGACTTTGTAAATAAATCAGTAAAAAATGCTGTATGTCTTTCAAAAAAATCAGGGTCCTTACTAATCCAAGGATTATTATAAGGATGACCGATTACTGGTAGGTCTGCTGGAAAAAAATCGAGCATACCGACATGGTCTGGATGATGGTGAGTTAGTACAACTTGTTCGATATCTGTTGTCTTAAGTCCAATATCCCCTAGTTGTTCCTGAAAGATATTCCAAGCTTCCTCTGTCTTCACACCAGCATCAACAAGAGTAAGCACATCTCCTTTAATCAAATAAAGGTTTACGTCACCAACTGGAAATGGAGTAGGAACCGTAAATTTAATGACTTCTTTTGTATTAAGTTGTTGGCCCATATATATCTCCCTCAAATTATATTTGTATAAAAAGCAATTTAGTAAGAAACATTATAATCCTATTTATATTAATAACTAAATATTAGTTTACCGTTTATTACTTGTTTTGTCATTATATTCAAATAACTTATCCTTCAATCTATTTTTTCTGTTAAAAATTGCACTTGACATAAAGGGTTGTCCCGTTGCATAATGACTAACAAATTATATTGATTGCGCGAAGAATAGGATTAGTAAATTAAGTATGGCAAGAAGAGAGTGAAATCCACCGGCTGAAAGATTTCATGGCCCACTACATAATTGAACCTACCTAGGAGCTGTTAGGCAAACCTAACCGTCCCCCACGATACGGGTGTGCAAAGAGGGTATTTGGACTTTACTAAATACCAACTAAGGTGGTACCGCGGAAAATGAGATCTGTTCCGTCCTTTTTATAAGGATGTGCAGGTCTTTTTTATTTTTAATTTAAAATATGGAGGGATGTAAAGTGGATTACAAACAACGAATTTCGTTTGTCGGTGCTGGTTCAATGGCTGAAGCACTCATGTCTGGAATGTTACAGGAGGGACTATTTGTACCGAGTCAAATCACTATTACAAATCGCTCCGACCAAGAGAGACTTTCTTTTTTAAGTGAAAGTTACAAGGTAAACTACACCTATGATATAAAGGAATTAATTGAGCAAGCTACTATAATTATTTTAGCGATGAAACCTAAGGATGTTGCAGATGGAGTCAACAGAATTGCACCATATATTAAAGAAAACCAATTGGTTATTTCAGTGCTAGCTGGGATATCAACAAATAAGATTACATCACTTATCGGTAAAGAGGTTGCTGTCATTCGGGCCATGCCAAATACTTCTGCAACCATAGGCAAATCCGCAACAGCCCTTTCAAAAGGGGAATTTGCTAAGATTGAGCATCTAGAAATGGCAAAAACACTTTTTGAAACAGTTGGTATTGTTACGACCGTAGAAGAACAAGATTTGCATGCAGTTACAGGATTATCTGGGAGTGGCCCTGCCTATGTCTATTATCTTGTCGAAGCAATGGAAAGAGCGGCCTCTGAGGTTGGTTTAGATCAAGAGGTTGCAAAAGATTTAATTTTACAGACTATTATCGGAGCAGCAGAAATGCTGAAGTCCTCAAGTAAACAGCCTTCTACTTTACGAAAAGAAGTTACCAGTCCAGGTGGTACAACCGAAGCAGGAATAAAAGTACTTGAGGAGTTTAACTATCAGGATGCGATGGTTTCATGCATTAAGCGTGCGACGGCAAGGTCGACAGAGCTGGGTTCATTACTATAGTTCTAAGAAAAGGTAGTTTACTGTTTGACTACCTTTTTCTTTTATATCGCAAAATTGGTTTATCGGCAATTTTTCCAGACTTCATCACTTTTTTGGTTGATAAATCATTTTATCGGTCTATATTTTCAAACCTCATCTCTTTTTTTACCGATAAATCATTTTATCGGTCTATATTTTCAGACCTCATCTCTTTTTTTGCCGATAAATCATTTTATCGGTCTATATTTTTAGACCTCATCACTTTTTTTGCCGATAAATCATTTTATCGGTCTATAATTGTTACTTAATCCTCCCAATACAATGCACTTATGAAGGTCTCCTACATTGAAGAATGATATTAATAAACATACTTTTTACAATACGTTGGAAAAGTAATATTATTAACCACTATCATATGATTTAAATTACGATAGACATAGGAAACTCAAAAGGAAGGGTAAACATGATCACAACTTTACTTGTTTTAAATATTTTATTTTGGACTGTGCTCCTTATCGAGGCTTCCATTGGTTATCGAACTATACATCGATTAGAGGAAGTTGAACCCAAAATAGACGATGGACCTTTAGTTTCAATAATTGTTGCTGCCCGTAACGAAGAAGCTGCAATAGTAGAGAGTCTTCAGTCTTTATTCAGGCAGAAGTACTCATCCGTTGAATGGATTGCTGTAAACGATCGTTCATCGGATAGCACAGGCCAACTTTTAGAAACACTAAATAAGGACAACGAGCAATTACGTGTAATCCATATAGAAGAACTACCATCTGGGTGGCTAGGGAAAAATCATGCACTGTATCAAGGTTATCAACAATCAAAAGGAAAATACTTATTATTTACAGATGCAGATGTAATTTTTCACCCTGAAACGCTAAGCAAAGCTCTTTATTTCATACAAAAACAAAACGTAGATCATCTAACTGTTTCACCAAACCTTTTCGCAAAAGGATTTTGGCTTCAGGCATTTATTGCCTTTTTCTTATTCGGGTTTTCATTTTTTAAGCGACCATGGCGTGCAAATGTCGATCACTCTAAAATCGGAATGGGCATTGGAGCTTTCAACCTTATTTCACGGGAGGCATATGAAAAAATCGGCACACACCAAGAAATTGCAATGAGACCTGATGATGATTTGCAGTTAGGTTATCAGATAAAGGCATATGGTTTAAGGCAACGTGTAGTAACTGGTATCTCCTATGTAAAGGTTACATGGTATGAGACTCTGAATGATGCTCTTATTGGTCTTGAGAAAAACACCTTTGCTGGTCTACATTACCGAGTATCTATGATTTTTGTCGCAGTAATTGGTACCTTTCTTTCTCATGTATTACCTTTCGTAACTTTGTTCACAACCAATGCATTACAACTATTTTTGAGCATAATTACTATCTTACTTATATTCCTGTTGTATCGGCTTGTAACAATGAGAATGACGTCCTTTTCCCTTATTCATTTTATTGTTTTTCCAATAACGGCCTTGCTTTTTATTTACTCTATTTTAAGAGCTAGCTTTTTAACCTTTAAGCGCGGAGGTATTGTTTGGAGAGGGACAAAATATAGCCTAAAGGAATTACGTAAACGTCAATAAGCATAAGTTATGACGAATGAAACGTTCGAATGATATACTTATTTAGATAAACGAAATAGTACATAGGAGGTTTTAAAATATGGAAACTGCATTATTTTCACCTTATACAATAAAAAATGTCACATTGAAAAATCGAATTGTAATGTCCCCAATGTGCATGTATTCCTCACATAATGAAGATGGTAAAGTAGAAAATTGGCATTTAACTCACTATGTAAGTCGTGCTGTTGGTCAGGTAGGATTAATTATGGTTGAAGCAACAGCTGTCACTCCACAAGGTAGAATATCTCCTCAAGACCTTGGTATATGGAGTGATGACCATGTGTCAGGCCTAAAGAAATTAGTAGATATGATAAAGGAAAATGGCTCAAAAACTTCAATTCAAATTGCCCATGCTGGTCGTAAAGCAATGGTAGATGGAGAAATTGTGGCTCCTTCTGCTATTGCTTTTAACGAAAGAATGAAAACACCAAAAGAGATGACGACAGAAGAAGTGAAGGAAACAGTTAATGCTTTCCGTGAAGGTGCAAGACGTGCGAAGGAAGCAGGATTTGATATTATTGAACTTCATGGAGCACATGGATATTTAATTAACGAGTTTCTTTCACCACTGACTAATAAACGTGAAGATGAATATGGTGGAAGTTTTGAAAATAGATATCGCTTTTTAAGTGAAGTAATTGAGGCAGTTAAAGAGGTTTATGATGGTCCATTATTTGTGCGTGTTTCAGCTAATGATTATGACCCTAATGGACTTACACCTGAAGATTATGTAGAATATGCAAAACGAATGAAGGCACAAGGTGTTGATTTAATTGATGTGAGTTCAGGAGCTGTCGTACCAGCAGCTATCCCTGTTTTCCCAGGGTATCAAGTAGGATTCGCTGAAACAATCAAACATGGTGCTGATATTCCTACTGGTGCTGTAGGATTAATTACAACAGGAAATCAAGCTGAAGAAATTCTGCGTAACAATCGAGCTGACTTAATATTCGTTGCTAGAGAACTACTGCGTGACCCATACTGGCCAAGAACTGCCGCAAAACAACTTGGAGTAGAAATTGAAAGTCCAAAACAATATGATAGAGGATGGTAAAGCTAAAAGCTTCAAGGTTAATAAACCTTGAAGCTTTTTTGGTGTAACGACAAGTTATAATCACCTATTTTTTAGGCAAACTATCAATAAAATCTGCGCTTCTGAGGTGTTTTGAAATGTCCAACAACCTTACTAATGCCATAACTAAACCTATGAGAGAAAAAATAGAATTTGAAATACAAGGCATGACTTTCACGAAAAACTTTCGTTCAGCTTCCGCAGAAGAATGGTACATCTTTCTACCTTCCTATACAGATCCTAGAACTGGTGGTGCTGCTGGAAAGGCGATTGTACATTATAACCTATACGGAAATAAAGACATTTACATAAATACTACGATTATTTATGATGCCTTAGAGCTTTATAACCCTGATTTGCATCAACTTGTGTATGCAATTTCTGAAGAAATCGTTAATCGTCTCGTAGGTTATGCTGATACACTACTATCTGTACATGCTGGTGAGAATTCATATGATGCTGTATATAATAATTCTTAACTAATCCTTCATAAATCCTTTGCTATTTACAAAGTCCTTCATATACAAACGGGAAGGGTTACTTAACATTTTAGCAATTTGAGCAGTCCATGTGTCTGTACGTTTGCCGTTTGTTCTTTCAGTATAATAGGCTGAAATCACTTCATTATACTCTTCTAATTGCTGTACATATGTATTTGAATCCTGTTGATAAGTATCTTCATGATATACATGATTAAAGGGTAGTCTTGGTTTTTGATCAGGTTGCTGGGCTGGATATCCAACAGCTATTCCAAACAGTGGAATAACGTAGGTCGGCGTATTCAGTAGAGAACTTACTTCTTCAAGATTATTTCTAAGACCACCGATGTAACAAGCTCCTAATCCCATGGATTCAGCAGCCAATACTGCATTTTGAGATGCTAGCGCAGCATCGATTAATGAAACCATAAATTTCTCTGTGCTCTCCAATGATTTAGTTAAATCTTTATTCTCCATCTTAGCAATAACCTCATGACGATGCAGATCTGCACAAAATACAAAGAAATGACCGTTTTCTGCAACATAAGATTGGTTTCCAGAAAGCTCAGCTAATTTCTGTTTCTTTTCACTATTTTTCACACCAATAATTGAATAGGCTTGAATAAAGCTAGATGTTGAAGCTGCTTGTGCACACTCAACAATTTGTTTAATTTGTTCTTTTGAAAGAGGGCGGTCTTCAAATTTACGAATCGACCGATGGTTTAGAATTGTAGTTAATACATCGTTCATGAGATCATCCCCTAAATTTCTATTATTTTAGTTTTTTATATTCTTTGATAAAAGAAGAAGGATTTTTTTTTGTATAAAAAGAAAATAATCCTTGATTCGTGTGAAGATATAAGAAGCCATC
Source organism: uncultured Bacillaceae bacterium (assembly GCA_947497585.1). Classification (GTDB taxonomy): domain Bacteria; phylum Bacillota; class Bacilli; order Bacillales; family Bacillaceae_L; genus Bacillus_BV. The sequence continues at coordinate 178,824 of CANMHG010000005.1, forward strand.
ATGCTCAGAAAGCTTCTTATATGAGACATCAAATATATCTGGTAGAGAAAAAGTATGTGAATTACTTACTACTACATTTTCATATAATACAAGCTCCTGCTCTTCCTCCCTATAGCATTGTTGGTTAAACTCAATTTCCCTAGTTACCTTTATGTATGGTTGTGTTGCTAAAATCTCCAAGATACCGCTCCTTAGGTCCAAATGCGTTTTACCGTAGTATCTTTACCCTGAATCACTACCTTATAAACATCGGGATTACTCATTGACTTCCATTCTTCAAACCCAAACTGGTCATCAAATGTTTTTAGCATTAATGTAGTCAAGTTCCCGTGACTAACAACAATAATATCATCTTTGTCACTCTTCAGTAATTCATCCATTACTTCTGTTGAGCGTTTTATCGCCTGCCTTGAGGATTCTCCACCCTCAAAAAATAAATCTAGATTTTCAAAACTGAGTCTCAATTTCTCAAGCCAATCCTCTAAAATACCTGAAGATAAAACACGCTCACCTAATCGCTCATCTTTTTCAATCTTAAGTTGTCTTGATGAGGCAAGTGGCTCAATTGATTGCACTGCACGAACATAAGGACTTGAAACAATAAGATCAATTGATTTATCAGCAAAAAATTTTAGTAACTGCTGCGCCTGTTCTCTACCTTCTTCAGTTAACTTTGCTTCAAATGGCTGGCCTTCTGCAGAACAATGTCTAATAAAATATAGTGTTTTTTCCACTGCTTACTCCCCTCATTACAATCTAGGCAAACTATACCTCATAAAGTCTTCAGCAATATATGAATTCTCAAATATAGCTCTTGCTTCACTTAATAGCTGTCCACTGGATTCCTTTTGATATCTAGAGCTAATGTGCGTCAAGATAAGTCTCTTAACCCTTGCCTTAGAAGCGATTGTAGCTGCTTGCTTTGTTGTTGAATGAAAATAATCATGTGCTAACTCTATTTCCTCTCCACTAAAAGTTGCTTCATGAACTAATAGATCTGCGTCTTCAGATAAGGTAATGCTATTCTGACATTCTCTCGTATCACCTAAAATCGTAATAATTCTTCCTTTTTGAGGAGGTCCTACAAATTCTTTACCATCTAATTTTCTTCCATCTTCAAGCTCAACAGTTTCTCCTGCTTTGAGTCTTTGAAAAATTGGACCTGGAGACACATTTTCGGCCTTCAACTTATCAACAAGTAAAGTTCCAGGGAGATCTTTTTCAACAATACGATAACCGTATGAAGTTATACCATGCTCTAATTTTGCAGCGCGTACACTAAATTGTTCATCCTCAAAGATTAGCCCTTCTTCAATCTCAACAACCTCGACAGGATATCTCAGGTGGGTAGAACTAACCCGCAAAGAGACATCGATAAACTCCTTAATTCCTTTTGGACCGTATATGGTTAACAGGGAGTCTCCTCCTTGGAATGACCGGCTTCCTAACAAACCGGGTAAACCAAAAATATGATCCCCATGTAAATGAGTGATGAATATTTTCTCGATTCTTCTTGGTCGAATGGATGTGTGTAATATTTGGTGTTGCGTCGCTTCACCACAATCAAACAACCAAGTGGCCCCTCGTTCTTCTACCAATTGTAAAGCAATAGACGTTACATTCCGCTCTTTTGCAGGAACCCCAGCACCTGTTCCTAAAAACACGATTTCCACTTATACATCCTCCTGCCGCATATTAACTTTGTCCATTTCAATCATCTTATGCTTTAGCTCTGTCATGAGCTGAGCATACCTTTCCTCTTCTTCCTTACTCAAGGCGAGTTCAGCATAGCGTACTTTTTGATAGTCTTTTAATACATCCTCATATTCATTAAAATTCACGCGATTAAACCATTGTTCAGCCGTCTCAGATGGTTTCCTACCCCTTTTTTTCTTTGCTCCTACCTTTTCTAGTTCATAAAAAAGTTTTCTAACCAGATCCTTAGGTGGCTTCTGCTTTCTTTTAAAATTAGAATGTCCAGGCTTCATCAAATCAGTTACCGTTGTCCTAATGATTAATGATTCATCTCCAGGGTTTTCGCGTTTCACAAGATTTCTGTATTTTTTCCAGATCAGATAAAAAGCAATGGCTGCAATAGTCACTGTTAAGAATGCCCACAGTGTTGACAAATCGAGTAGTTCTCGGTTTCCAAGGTCCTCCATTAGTTCCTGTAGTACAGGATCTTCTTCCCCCGCAGGAGTCTGATTAACTTTATTATAAGCATCTTGTAAAAACTCAAGACTTAATAGCCAATAGAGTAAAGGCATGAACGGGATACTTAGCACGATAAAAATTGATTTTAAAAGAAAAAAGAAAGACCATTTAATCCCTGGTAGAGCAATTGTAAGCACGGCTATACCGCCTAACGCTATACCTAGCATTTTAGCTAACCAAGTTGTTTGTTTTCTTCTCACATCTCCATTTGCAAATGAAGAAACTAGCAATGTCTTCATAAAACGGCCTACAATTAATAATATAAAATGAATAGCTACTAAAATAAGGATTAGATTTTTATATGGGTATTCAGTAATCGACGCCGTAATAAAGTATGAAACACCTAAACAGAATACTACACCTAAGACCTTCGCCTCATTCTGACGATCCGCTTCATGTACGAGAGTCGGAATGCGCCATAGCATAAAACCAGCCATAAATAATAGCGGTCCATAGGGAATTTGAAGAATATACCCTAGTAAAATAATAATCGCCGCTGCAAGTAGAAAGGTTAGTTTTGACTGTTGTTTGAACTTTAAAAAGATGAAAAAAACCAGACTCCCACCTAAGCCTAACATTACTAAAAAAGCACTAGTCGGTGGTAAGGTATCGACAAATAGATAAAAAACAAATAAGAAAATATAAAATAAATACGTTTCCAGCGTATAGTGATATATTCTTAAAAATGAATCCTTCTTATTCATTTTACTACCTCCCCCTCTTTCTCCTTTGTGTGGGAAGGAAGCATCTTCACAATGTAGCCCTTCTCATCTTGTATACTTAAAGTATAGTTTTCAATTCCTTTTCTTGAGAATATATTGTATATAATGTCTACACTCTCAGTAATTGGTCCACAAGTTATTGTAAAAGGAGTTAGTTTGTAATGCTTTTCTATGTATCTTAGTGTGCGATCAAAAGGAATTAACACAGATAGTTTATTTACCCTAGCTAGCATTTCTAGTGCTTTTGCCAACTGCTCTTTCCCACTCCCCAATGGTAGATGGTAGATTGGGGTCTTCGACGATGGTCTAGTGTTTATATAAATCTGAAACTCTCGATTTTGCTTCGTTACAACATGAGCAATGTAGGCTACATGACTTAACACTTCTTCTAGATTGCCAATTACACCATTATCCTCTTTTAAATTAATAATTAACGTTAAGGCATTTTGTGAGGTTGGCTCAAGTATTTTTGTTTGTAGCTTAGAAGTTCTAGCAGTCGCCTTCCAATGTAGTCGATTGAAAGGGTCTGTCGGAAGATAGTCTCTTGTACCAATGGTTGAAGAGTGATTTACAAAAAGAGAGCTTCGATTAAAATGGGTCCCACTTTCCTTAGGTACCATCTGATTTAACCCTACAACTGGCAAAAGATTTGGATAGATAATTATTTCATGATTAATCCCAACTTTGTTTTCTAATAATGCAAAGCCAAATCCAAAAGGATGATGAATCATCAAGTTCAATTTCCGAACACGAGCCACTCCCCTCATCTGAGCGATAAGTGGGATATGTAATTCAAGTTCTTCTCTACCGGACACAGAAATCGGAATATTAATTTCAAGTTGGTTTTTTATGACAGATGTTTGATAATTCTCCGTACTAACAATATTATCTATTGTTATCCGCATTTGAGCATTTATAATGGGTAAACGCCCATAATGGATAAATCGTAATTTTAAATAACCATCTTCCCCTGCGAACAGCTTTAATCGCTGCTTTTCAAGATCCATCACTAACTCATTTGCAACATACTTCATATACAACTTACTAGCAAAATCAAACACGATAAAAAAACAAGCAAAAACAAAAAGCAAAATAGACTCTGTATACAAACTCGCCCCTAAAAGGAGCCAAGCAAAAAATGATAGAAAATTTAATAGTTTATTTTCAACAACCTGTTTATGCCACATTTGTAAACTCCTTTATATAATAGCTACTATGTTATTTCTTTATATATAAACTGACAACTATGTTGATTTCAGCTGAAGGCACGAGACTCCTGCGGGAGAAGCGCGTCAAAGTGAGACCCCACAGGCGCAGAGCGCCGAGGAGGCTCACGGACCGCCCGCGGAAAGCGAGTACCTTCAGCTGAAATCAGTTTAACAAAGCCTAGTTATTAGCTACTCTTATTATAAACGAAGTGAATCGCTTTTTTAAGAAAATTTCAAATTCATTTAATGACAACACAAAAGTAGTAAAGATAGTACTGATATGTTTATACTTAGAAAATAATGATATTTTAATAAAGGAGCACAGAAACATGAAATTGCTACCAAAAGTGATTGTTTTTGACCTAGATGGCACATTATATGAAGATATACATCATTTTAACTTTTACGCAGAAAGATTAATGGACAAACTCCCCCTACAAAAGCAAGAAATATTCTGGAAAGAATACAAGCTAGCAGAACAGGGTGAGCATACCTTACGAATTGGAAGAGTATATGATGCAGCCAAAGACTTGGTGCTAGTACAACAGGATGGAATAGTGAAGGAAGCTTTTAAATGGGATGGATCGGCTTTATCACAGGAAGAAGTAAATCAACTGTATCCTGAACAAATTACAATAGACTTAGAATCAATGTTAAGTATCGGCGACCTCTGGTGGGTACCTGCCTGCGTAGCATTTCATCATGGATTAAGCGGTGAGAGTGGACATCGATCATTCTTAGAGACAAGAGAGTTTATGATGACTCCAGAATTCAAAATGGACAGAATAACAGGCTTTAAAGAAATGCTCCAGGAACTAAGGGAACATGACGTCAAGTTGGTATTGTTAACAAACAGCCCGGAACCAGATAGTGAAGTGATATTAACTAAGCTAGATTTACAAACAGTCTTTCATAAAAAAATATTTAACGGTAAAAAACCAACTCTCACGTCAAAACGATTCGAAGACATTGCACTAACTTTTAATGTGAGTTATAACGAAATTCTAAGTGTTGGGGACAACTGGATAAATGAAATTTTACCAGCACAAAAGCTAGGTTGCTCAACAATCCTTATTGATCCACACCACATAAGCACGGATGAGTCTGCAGATATTGTTGTAGAAACAATGACTCAAGCTATTCCTATCTTTAAAAAGATAATTGAGTAATGTTATTCTTCGGAAGATATTGATTTAATAGAGAAAAACATCTAAAATTAAGTATTTGAGCAGGTACATATTAACGAACTAAAAGTGAGGTTCTTTACGTGAATAGAATTGAACAACCAAAAACGATTGTTGTTATTTTCGGTGCAACCGGTGATTTAGCAAAGCGTAAGCTATTTCCTTCCATTTTCAATCTCTATCGGAAAGGTAATCTATCCGAGGACTTTGCAGTAGTTGGTGTTGCTAGACGAAACTTGAGCTCAGAAGAGTTTCGAAGTAGTGTAAAAGAATCTATTTCGAATAAACGGGTGAGTTCAGAACAAGTAGATACGTTTTCAGAGCATTTTCACTATCAGTCTTTTGACGTAACCAATCCATCGTCATACTTAGAACTGAAAGACTTACTTGAAAAACTTGATAATACATATCAAACAGAAGGAAACAGAATCTTCTATTTAGCAATGGCACCTGAATTCTTCGGAACAATTGCTGAAAATCTTAAAAAAGAAGGATTAACAGCAACAAGCGGATTTAGTCGCTTAGTTATTGAAAAGCCATTTGGACACAACCTACCTTCAGCTAAACAATTAAATGAGCAAATACGAAAAGCCTTTAAAGAGGAACAAATCTACCGAATTGACCATTACCTCGGAAAAGAAATGGTCCAAAATATCGAGGTAATCCGATTTGCAAACGCTATATTTGAACCACTTTGGAACAACCGATACATAGCCAATATTCAAGTCACATCTAGTGAAACACTTGGTGTTGAGGATCGCGGAAGATATTATGAAACATCCGGTGCTCTTCGTGATATGGTGCAAAACCATATGATGCAAATGGTCGCACTACTTGCTATGGAGCCTCCGATAAAATTAACAACTGAAGAAATTCGCAGTGAAAAAATTAAGGTATTGAGAGCATTAAGACCTATTAAAGAAGATGAAGTTCATGACTATTTTGTTCGTGGTCAATATGGAAAAGGCATGCAAAATGGTATAGAAGTTGAATCATATCGTGATGACAGCAATGTAGACGACAACTCTAATACTGAAACGTATGTTGCAGGAAAGCTCTTAATTGACAACTTCCGTTGGGCAGGTGTGCCATTTTACATTCGTACAGGTAAACGAATGACTGCAAAATCAACGAAAATTGTTGTTCAATTTAAGGACATCCCTATGAACCTTTATTATGGAAAAGGCGAGCAACAGCAAACACCGAATTTATTAGTAATCAACATACAGCCGGAAGAAGGCATTACCTTGCATTTAAATGCCAAAAAGGCTGGACAACATATGCAAACAACACCAGTTAATCTAGATTTTTGTAATAACTGTATAGATGGAATTAATACACCAGAGGCCTATGAAAAGCTCATTTATGACTGTATGAAGGGCGATGCAACAAACTTTACTCACTGGGATGAGGTAGCATTATCGTGGAATTTTGTTGATCCGATTTCTAATGTGTGGGAAAGCCAAATGGCTACACAATTTCCAAATTACGAGTCAGGTTCAATGGGACCTAAGGAAGCTGATCAATTATTAGCGAGAGACGGATTCATTTGGTGGCCAGTTTCTGATTTTGAAAAATAGAAAGGATTGTTTCGATGAAAATTTATGATGTAACTTCACCTATTTTTGAAGGAATGCCAGTATATAAAAATAAACCTGAAAAGCAGCCTAAAATTAGTACTGTTACAAATGGATATGTTACTGAGACAAGACTAGAATTAGATGTCCATGGTGGAACCCATGTGGATGCACCACTTCATATGATAACAAACGGAGAAACATTTGAGACGATTTCTATAGAGAAGCTTGTTGGGCAATGTAAGGTTCTTGATTTAACTGACGTAACGGATCGAATTACTAAAACTGATTTAGAAAAGTTCTCTATTGAGGAAGATGATTTTCTTCTTTTCAAAACAAAAAATTCTTTTGATGAGGAATTTAACTTTGATTTTATTTTCCTAGCAGAAGATGGTGCAACTTACTTGACTGAGCGAAAAATTCGAGGAGTAGGAACTGATGCCCTTGGAATTGAAAGAAGTCAGGAAGGACATCCAACTCACAAAACATTATTTACAAACAATGTAATCATTATAGAAGGTCTTCGCTTAAAAGAAGTAGATCAAGGTAACTATTTCATGGTAGCTGCCCCACTAAAGCTTTCAGGAATAGATGCATCTCCTGCAAGGATCTTGCTATTTGAAGGACTAAAATAAAAAACCCCCAACCGGGGGTTTTTTATTTTTTCTTACTTAGACATCCATTCAGTATGGAAGATACCTTCTTTATCCGTTCTTTGATACGTGTGGGCTCCAAAGTAGTCACGTTGAGCCTGTAATAGGTTTGCAGGTAAAGACTCTGTACGGTAGCTATCATAATACGCTAATGCGCTAGAGAAAGCTGGAACCGGAATACCTCTTGTTATCGCATGTCCAATAACCTCTCGAAGTGCACCTTGGTAACTCTCAACGATTTCTTTAAAATAAGCATCTAGTAATAAGTTCGGTAGATTTGCATCACGATCATATGCTTCTTTAATTTTTTGAAGGAAGGCTGCACGGATAATACATCCGCCTCTGAAGATCATTGCAATATCTCCATATTGTAAGTTCCAATCATACTCATCAGATGCTGCTCTCATTTGAGCAAAACCTTGAGCGTATGAGCAAATTTTACTCATGTATAATGCTTTACGAACTGCTTCAATAAACTCTTTCTTTTCACCAGTATAAGCAACCTTTTCTGGTCCACTTAATACTTTACTTGCATTAACACGCTCTTCCTTTAAAGCAGAGATGAAACGTGCAAATACTGATTCAGTGATAATTGGTAAAGATACGCCAAGATCTAACGCGTTTTGGCTTGTCCATTTTCCAGTACCTTTTTGACCAGCAGTATCCAAGATTAAATCAACTAACGGCTTACCTGTTTCTTCGTCCAGTTTTGTGAAAATATCTGCTGTAATTTCAATTAAATAACTATCCAGTTCACCTTTATTCCATTCTGCAAAAATCTCGTGAAGATCTTGTGCCTCTAAACCTAATGCATGTTTCATTAGGAAGTATGATTCACAAATTAATTGCATATCACCATACTCAATACCATTATGTACCATTTTCACATAATGTCCAGCACCGTCCGGGCCTATATATGTACAACAAGGATCGCCATCTACTTTAGCTGAGATAGCCTTTAAAATCGGTTCTACTAGCTCATACGCTTCTTTTTGACCACCAGGCATAATAGAAGGTCCTTTTAACGCTCCTTCTTCTCCACCCGAAACCCCAGTTCCGATAAAATGGAAACCTTCTTCACTTAATTCCTTGTTTCTTCTTTGTGTATCCACAAATAATGTGTTACCACCATCAATTAGAATATCGCCTTTTGATAAGAATGGTTTCAGTTGTTCAATGGTTGCATCTGTTGGTTTCCCTGCTTTAACCATTAACAAGATTTTTCTTGGTGTTTCTAAAGAATTTACAAATTCTTCAACACTATATGTACCAACTACATTTTTTCCTTGTGACTCTTTTAACATTTCTTCTGTTTTGTCCGCAGAACGATTATAAACAGATACGGAATAGCCTCTGCTTTCAATATTTAACGCAAGGTTTTTTCCCATTACAGCTAGTCCGACTACACCAATTTGTTGTTTTGCCATTCAATTAACGTCCCTTCATGTAACTATTTAATTTTCCTACCTGAAAATAACATACAATAAATCATTTTATCAAGTTCCTTTAGGAGATTAAAGACTTTTAACTAAAATAACACAATTTAATCATCTTTTTTATTAATATCTGCCAAAAAATCCTTTTCAAAACTTGTTCCATGTTCGTTATCCCTATAAGAAGTAGACTTGTTGTTTTTAACTCCGTGACTTACAATATTCTGCCCAAACTTCTTCTTCAAATGCTCCACCACATTTAGCAAAGGCTCTTGTTTCGCATCAGTTTCATAGGAAAATAAGTCAAGTTGCTTAACAGCTTCTCCTTTTTCAACTAACTCCTGTGCAGTAACACCAAGAAGACGAACAGGTTCTTCATTCCAATGAAGTCTCAGCAACCTAGCCGCAGCTGCAAAGATGGCATCATCGGAGTTAATCGGGTTTTCTAACTTTTTACTTCGTGTGATTGTTGAACGATCCTGATACCGTATCATCAACTGAACATTATTTGTAAGCATATCTTTTCTTCTAATTCTAGCACCCACAGACTCAGACAGCTTTTTAATCACTTCCATGATTTCATGGGGATCTGTTGAATCGTGAGGAAGTGTTGTTGAATTTCCAATACTTTTAAAATCAGAGATTGCATCTGGGTCAACAGGACGTTGATCTATTCCATTAGCCCTCTGTTTAATTCTTTCACCGTTTATTCCGAGAAGTTGCTTTAATTGTATTTCGTTCCCTTTAGCCAAATCCTCAATTGTATGTATATTAATCGTTGCTAATTTCTCAGCTGTTTTTTTACCGACACCATGCATTTCATAAACAGGTAGTGGCCACAGTTTATCCTTTATATCTCGTTTGCGTAAAATCGTTATCCCTAATGGTTTTTTCATATCTGAAGCCATTTTTGCTAAAAACTTATTTGGAGCGATTCCAATACTACATGGAAGTAATAGTTCTTTTTGAAGTGTTTCTTGTATTTCCTTGGCAATGTCGATAGGACTTCCTTGTTCATAGCAATCTGTGATATCTAAATAGCCCTCATCTACAGAGACTGGTTCCACTAAATCAGTGTAAGTCCGTAGTACCTCAAACATCGCTAATGATGCCTTCCTGTACCTTTCGAAATTCGGCTTTTTAATTAGTAACTGTGGACATAGGCGTTTTGCTTCCCATAAAGGCATGGTTGTTTTCACACCAAAAGCTCTTGCTTCATAGCTGCAGGTGATAATAATCCCTCGCCGCTCTTCAACGTTTCCAGCAATAGCGAGTGGCTTCCCCCTAAGCTCTGGATCATAGGCCATCTCAACCGAAGCATAAAAACTATTCATATCAACATGGAGTATCACTCTTCCGTTCTTTGGATACATTTGCTTCATGTAGTATCAACCTACCTAAAATATTTGTACATTACATTTTATCATAAAATGAAAAAACAGACGCCATATGTTCACGTCTGTTTCAAAAGGTTACACTAAGCTATTCATATGCTCTTTGACTTGTTTGATACCCTCTAGGCTTTCAAATAGATTGTTTGGGTCTAAGAGAGTTAATAAACGGTTTTCTAAATTAGCAACACCTAGAAAATAAGATGTTTTTTGATAAGCTAATAGATTAAGTTGCTTTATCTTTTCCTCAGGAATATCAATAATTTCCTTCGCATCGTCAACAATTAGACCAATTGAGAGATCCTCAGTCTTCGTTACGATCATTCTTGTTTTCTCAGATTCAGCGGTAGCTTTCTCATATAAAATGATCCCTGTATCAATAACTGGAATCAATTCTTCCCTAATTGTTACAACACCTTTCATATAAGCAGGCATTTGGGGAATTAATGTAGAAGCTTGAAGCCTTTCAATTGAAATTACATTTTGAACTGGAATACCATACTCTTCATTCCCAACTTGGAATACAACGACCTTACGCTCATCCATCTAATCCACCTCTTTTTAAGTGATATTATGTATACATGACCATTTTACTAGTAATTTTATTCTACTATAACAGACGAAAAGTATAAATAAAAAAATAAAAAGAGAAACTACCTTATTGTAAAGTAGTTTCCTTTCACGTTTTTATTTCGCAACCTCTTCAATGATAGCAACAACTAATTCTGTTGTTTTCACAAGTTCTTCAATCGGCATTCTTTCATTTGTTGTATGAATTTCTTCATAGCCAACTGCTAGGTTAACTGTTGGTATTCCATGGCCAGCAATCACGTTAGCATCACTACCTCCGCCACTTTGTTGTAGCTCAGAAGTTCTACCAATTTTCGTAGCCGCACGCTTAGCGACTTCAACCACATGGTCACCATCCGCATACTTAAATCCTGGGTACATCACTGTAATTTCAACATCAGCGCGTCCACCCATTTCAGCAGCAACCGTTTCAAACGCATCTTTCATTTTAGAAACTTGTGCTTCCATCTTTTCTCCAACTAAAGATCGTGCTTCAGCTAAAATATCAACTCGGTCACACACGATATTCGTTTGCGTACCACCTTCAAAGCGGCCAATATTAGCTGTAGTTTCCTCATCTATTCTACCTAGAGGCATTCTAGAAATAGCTTTTGCTGCAATTGTAATGGCTGATACACCCTTTTCAGGTGCAACACCCGCATGAGCAGTTTTTCCATGAATTGTCGCTTTAACCTTCGCTTGTGTTGGAGCAGCAACAATAATATTTCCTACTTTACCATCACTATCAAGAGCGTAACCGAATTTAGCCGTTAAAAGTGCTGGGTCAAGAGCCTTTGCACCAACAAGGCCAGATTCTTCTCCAACCGTAATAATGAATTGAATCGAACCATGTGCTACATTATTTTCCTTTAGAACCCTAACAGCTTCTAACATTGCCGCTAAACCAGCCTTGTCATCCGCACCCAAGATTGTCGTTCCATCTGTAACAATATAACCATCTTGAATCGAAGGTTTAATCCCTTTACCCGGAACAACTGTATCCATATGAGAAGTAAAATAGATAGGATCTACACCCTCTTTTACCCCGTTTAGTGTACAGATTAAATTGCCTGCACCATGTCCTGTTACTGCAGTCGTGTCATCTTCAAATACTTCAACGCCAAGTGCTGTGAATTTCTCTTTTAATACTTTTGCAATTTGAGCTTCATGTTTTGTTTCAGAATCTACTTTTACTAATTCTAAAAACTCTTCAATAAGACGATCTTGATTAACCATATGACTTATACCTCCAGTTGAAATGCTATGTAGTTCTTATAAATTCTACTATAAGACTATCACAACTAAAAATTCCACTCCACTAATTACCCTTAGTATTAAATGTGGGCTTATAATGGGATATTGCCGTGTTTCTTTTTAGGTCTATCTTCTTTTTTATTACGAAGCATCTCTAATGCCTGAACAATTTTAATACGCGTTTCGCGTGGGTCAATTACGTCATCTACCATACCTTGGCTTGCAGCAACATATGGATTTGCAAACTTCTCACGGTACTCCTCTATCTTTTGAGCACGAGTTGCTTCTGGATCACTGCTTTCTGCAATTTCACGTGCAAAAATAATATTGGCTGCCCCTTGAGGCCCCATAACAGCGATTTCAGCGTTAGGCCACGCGAAAACTAAATCAGCACCAATTGATTTACTATTAAGTGCAACATAAGCTCCACCGTACGCCTTTCTTAGAATGACAGTCAATTTGGGAACGGTAGCTTCTGAATATGCATATAAGATTTTAGCTCCATGTCGTATAATACCACCATGCTCTTGTTTTACACCTGGGAAGAAGCCAGTTACATCCTCAAATGTAATAATTGGAATATTAAAGGAGTCACAGAATCTAATGAATCTTGAAGCCTTATCGGACGAATCAATATCAAGCCCACCCGCTAACACCTTAGGCTGATTACATACTAAGCCTACGACTTCTCCTTTAATTCTCGCTAGACCGACGACGATGTTTTTTGCAAAGTCTTTATGAATTTCCATAAAGCTTTTCTCGTCAACAACCTGCTCTATCACTTTTCGAACATCATAAGGACGAAGCGCATCGAAAGGAATAGCATCGGTTAAGTCTGGACGATAATCGTCATTGCCTTCTGTTTCAATACGCGGTGCATTTTCTTCATTGTTTTGTGGTAAATAACTTAGAAGCTTACGAACCTCAGCAATTACCTCTTGCTCTGTTTGGCCCGAAAAATGTGCATTACCACTGATTGTATTATGTACTTTTGCTCCACCTAAATCCTCAGAGCTGATTTTTTCACCAGTGACTGTCTCAATTACCTTTGGTCCTGTTATAAACATTTGGCTAGTTTTTTCCACCATGAATACAAAGTCAGTGATGGCAGGAGAATAAACAGCACCTCCAGCACAAGGCCCCATGATAACAGAGATTTGTGGAATAACCCCAGAATAGATAGCATTTCTGTAGAAGATATGGCCATACCCATCTAATGAAACAACACCTTCTTGAATTCTAGCTCCACCAGAGTCATTTAACCCAACGAAAGGTGCCCCATTTTTTGCAGCTAGGTCCATAACATTTGCTATTTTCTTGGCATGCATCTCTCCTAATGCTCCACCAAACACGGTGAAATCCTGTGAGAATAAGTAAATTGGACGTCCATTTACTTTACCATAGCCTGTAACAACCCCATCTCCAGGGCCTTTTTTACCCTCTAGACCAAAATCGCGGCTGCGATGCTCAATAAAAGGATTCAGTTCAACAAATGTTCCTTCATCTACTAGTAATTCAATTCGTTCACGTGCAGTTAGCTTACCTTTTTCATGCTGTTTTTCAATTCTCTCATCTCCGCCACCTAACTCAACTTCTCTACGACGGTCATATAGTTCATTTATTTTTTCATAGATGTCTATCATTCTAATTTTCCTCCTTAATCTTCTTTTCACAAAGCTCATAAAGCACATTGCAGGTTGACTTCGGATGCATAAAGGCAATTTGTGCACCACCTGCTCCAGGTCTCGAAGTTTCATTAATCATTTGTATGCCCTCAGCCTTCATTTGCTGTATTCTTTCTTCAATCGAATCAACACTTAGGGCAATATGATGAATTCCTTCACCACGTTTTTTTATAAAACTAGCGATTGGACTTTCGTCGCTAATTGGTTCTAGCAACTCTATTTTTGATTCTCCAATTTTTATAAATGCTACTTTTACTTTTTGAGATTCTACTGTCTCGATACCTTCTAAAGTTAGCTTCAGTGTTTCAATATAGAATGGTAATTGTTCCTCAATGTTGGAAACAGCAATTCCTATATGGTCTATTTTTTTTATCATAAAACAAAGCTCCCTCCTACCGAGCGCTCGCTCATAGATGTAAACGGATTCATTAAAACATATTTACTATTTTAGCATGAAGTTACACAAATTTGTCTATTTTCAGCAAAATCAAACATGAATGTAGAAGTATTTTCAACTTGTCCACATATCATATTCGGGGTAGAATATAAGGTATAAATATGTTTTAAGGGGGATCATATGTCTCGTAAAACTCAAAAAGTAGTAGTCTATTTAATGATTGGAACAATGGTGATTACAACATTATTAGCTGGAGCTAGTATGTGGCTATAGCATGTACGTGAAAAAGGGTGATTCTCTTAAAGGAATCACCCTTTTTCGTTTATCGTATTGCCCCTTTCATTTTTGCAACTGTTTCAAAATTTAAATCCTTTGCGTAGATATATACTTTTGCTCCAAGTGGGATTTTATTAAATAGCTCCTCAACGTTTTTGTTATGCATTCGCACACATCCATTGGATACATACTTCCCAATGGATTCTTCATTGTTCGTACCATGAATTCCGTAAATCCTTCCGTCTGTTTCTCTGGCATCAAAACCTAACCATCTTGTTCCGAGAGGATTGTTCTTGGAACCACCTACAATGTCTTTTTTTCTGTAATAAGGATCCTTTGCTTTAACAGTAATTGTGTATTCACCTTCAGGAGTCAAGTCAGCAGTAACACCAGTTGCAATGGGATACACTTCCTGAATTGCACCATAATTAACATACGCTAACTCGTTTGTGTTTTTGTTGATGATAATATAGGGGTCTCCAATAAGAGGATTTTGTCCTAATGGCCAAATAGGGGACAAGGTAACAGCAATGACCAGAGATAAAAACAGTTTCATATTAGATACTCACCCTTTATTTAACAGATAGTATTAGTTTCTACCAAAAATACATTAACTACTCATCAATTTCCCCATTCGAGCTTGATGAGTAAGTATTGTTCAAATTCCCTAAGCAATACCAACAGAGCTGCTCTAGCTTCGAATTCTTGCCTTGTTTCTGGTAGATCCATTCGGATAAATTCTTTTTTCATTTCTTCTAATTTTCTAATGAACTTCTGGGCGGTATTACCGGGATGAATGGCTTCAGAAACCTCTTCTATAAAGTCAGCAATCATTCTACCTTGTTCCACTGAATGAGTAATAATTGTTAATATAGGTAGCATTCGAGAAATACTTTCGAATTGTTTTTCTCTCATTTTAAAATAATTATAATATTGGTTCTCATTCCGTAAAAAATGGTTTTCGACATCTCTAAAGGCCAGAGATTTTGCACTTGCCAATAACTCTTCAGTTTCTGTAAGCTCTTTTCCGTCCCAACTATAATCCTGTAAACGAAGATACTGGATCATTTCATTAAATATTACCGCAAACTTTTCCTCTACTTGAACCTGATACTCTTTAAGATCTTTTTCCATACTTGGCATATACAAGTTGACTATCAAAGCAATACCTATTCCAATACTTATCAAGCCTAATTCATTTATGATTAATTCTATAGTGACCGCCCCAGCGCTAAAGAGATGAAATAAAACTACTGCGCTCGTTACAATCCCTTCATTAGCTTTTAGCTTGACTAGTGTTGGGATGAAAAATAATAACAAAATACCAATTGAGAACGCACTGTATCCTATTGTTTCAAAAAAGATAAATGAAAAAATAATCGCAAGTATACAAGCTAAAAAGCGGTCCCAGGAGCTTCTTAGAGATTTTTTCTTTGTGACCTGAACGCAAAGAATCGTAAGAATTCCCGCTGACGCAAAATTTTCTAGCTGAAGTAATTGGGCAATAAATATTGCAATTGAGGCACCTATAGCAGTTTTAATCGTTCTATAACCTATTTTAAACATTTATTATTTCTCCTAATTAATCATTAGATTGATACTCTATTTTCACATATACAAAGGTCTTCCATACAAACAAAAGAGAATGACCTATGTAGTCATTCCCTTTATTATAGTACTTTTTCTAAAAATTCTTTCGCTCTTTGGCTTTTTGGGGCAGTAAAAAATTCAGCTGGCGGTGAGTCCTCAACCAGCATCCCGTCATCAAGGAATAATACTCGGTCAGCTACCTCACGGGCAAACCCCATTTCATGTGTTACTATTGCCATTGTCATGCCAGTATTTGCAAGAGACTTCATTACTTCTAATACCTCTTTAACCATTTCAGGATCTAAAGCAGATGTTGGTTCATCGAATAACATAACCTCTGGTGCCATGGCCAATGCTCTAGCAATTGCAACACGTTGCTTTTGACCTCCCGATAATTTTGACGGGTACTCTGAAGCTTTTTCAAATAGGCCAACCTGTGATAAAAGGTGTTTAGCCACTGTTTCTGCCTCATTTTTAGATTGATTTTTTACAGTCATTGGAGCATACATTATATTTTCAATAACTGTTTTATGAGGAAATAAGTGAAAGTGTTGAAAAACCATCCCTACATTTTCCCGGACATTCATTATATCTACTTTCGGATTCGTAATCTCATGATTACCAATCCAAACCTGCCCATTCGTCGGTGTTTCAAGCAAATTTAAGCAACGTAGAAACGTTGATTTCCCAGAACCAGAGGGACCAACAATAGCAATTACCTCTCCCTTTGAGACTGTTGTAGAAATTCCCTTAAGAACCTCTAATTTACCAAATGATTTATAAAGCTGGTTTACCGTAATGTGTACTTCTATGTTGGTCTTATTCACTTCTTCGTAACCTCCGTTCCAGAGCCTTCCCAAATAATGTTAAAATCATGACTAAAGTATAATAAATCAATCCTGCGAACAAAAGTGGTTCAAACGCAGTATACGTGTTTGCACTTACAACCTGTGCTCTTCGCATGATATCTAATAGCCCAATGGTTGAAACAATCGCTGATTCTTTTGTTAGTGTAATAAATTCATTCATCAAAGCCGGTAATATATTTTTCATTGCCTGTGGCATGATAATATCCTTCATCATCGGCTTATACGGAATTGCCAGTGCTGCAGCTGCTTCTTGTTGACCTTTATCTACAGCTTGAATACCAGCTCTAATAATCTCAGATATATATGCCCCTGAATTTAACCCGAATGCTAGTATCCCTGCTAAAAACATCGGAATATCATAACCAGTTAATTGGGGAATAGCAAAATAAATCAACATGAGCTGAAGTATTAATGGAGTTCCTCGAAATACAGATGTATAAGCTTCTGCAAACCATTTTAAAACACTAAGATTACTAATTTTAAATAATGATAGAATTGCTCCAATAAAAAAACCAAGTAATGCTGATACAAATACAAATAATAACGTGACACCTATTCCCTCTAGTATAAAAGGAATAGAAGGCACGATTCGGAGAAAATCCAAATCCATGCCTACACCTCTTTTCTATCTTCTATTATTCTGTTTCTAACCATTCTTTTTCTAGTTTATCAAGTTCACCATTTTCTTGCATTTCTTTAATTACTTTACTGAAAGACTCTGCAATTTCACTTCCTTTTGGAAAAGCAATTGCCATTCCTGGAGTGCTATCGTTAGGATCGTTAAAGCCGGCTAAATCTAGCTCTTTAATATATCCTTCAGCAACTGTTTTATCTAAATACACAGCATCAACACGCTTAGATTTTAATTCTTGGATTAAATCTGGAACCTTATTTAATGTTTTTACTTCTAAATCCATTTTTTCCGCAATTTTATTTGCGCCCTCTTCTTGTATTGTTCCTAACTGAACACCAAGCTTTTTCCCATCCATGTCCTCAATTGATTTAATCTCTGAATCTTTTAATGTAACAAACATCTCTCCAGAACGATGGTATTCAACTGAAAAATCTACACTTTCTTTACGTTTTTCCGTTGCAGACATTCCTGATGCAACAAAATCAACTCGTTTCGTCTGCAAAGCACCAATTAAACCATCAAAACTCATATCTTTAATCTCTAATTCATAGCCAAGCTCATTTGCAATATACTTCGCTAAATCAATATCGAAACCAACAATCTCACCATTGGTATCCCTAGTTTCAAATGGTGGAAAATCAGCTGAAGTTCCCATAACTAAAACCTTCTTTTCTTTCCCATTACCTGCAGCACTATCCCCTGTTCCGCACGCTGCTAACAAACTTACTACTAAACTAGTAATCAATAAAAGGATTGCATTTTTCTTTTTCATAGTCCTTTTCCTCCTTATTTGCTCTATCAAAATATTTATATTTATTCACTTAAATGAATTTTAACACATACTTATAATTATGCAATACGATTAATAAAAATATAATTATTCTGATAATTGAAAGGCTTTACAAACCATATAAACCCTTTAAACCTAATCTTCCCTTAACGATATCCATACATTTATGTGAATAAGTATACTTTATGGCACAAAAAAAGAAGCCAATTAATTTTGGCTTCTTAAACTTCCTCACAATATTTTTCAAATGCATCTTGTAGCTTATTAATAACAGCCATTGGCTCGTGACCTTCAATTTCATGACGTTCAATCATTGTAAGAATCTTGCCGTCTTTTAGTAATGCAAATGATGGAGATGAAGGTGGATACCCTTCAAAATATGCTCTTGCTTTTTCAGTAGCAGCTTTGTCTTGACCAGCAAAAACTGTCACTAATTGATCAGGTCGTTTGTCATAATGTACCGAATGTGCTGCAGCTGGACGAGCGATTCCTCCTGCACAACCACATACAGAGTTTACCATAACAAGTGTTGTTCCCTTACGGTTAAATACTTCTTCCACTTCTTCTGGAGTTTTTAGTTCGTCATAACCTGCAGCTACGATTTCTTTACGTGCTTGTACGACGATATCATTCATAAAAAGATTAAAATCCATACTCATCTATTCAATCTCTCCTTAATTTAAATATCCTTTACTACACTATCATAACAATAATCTCTCGTATGTGACAAATTTTACTTCCTACAAAAAGATTACTTTGTGTTTCCTTCATAAAAATTTAATAACTCTTTAACACCTTTAGTTACCGTTTGGTTACCTGACAACACATTTTGTTCAAGGATAGGTAGCTTTGCCTTTATAAGCGGGTCTGAGAAGAAGCTAGATATCAAATGATCTTTAATCATTGCATCGATCCATTCTTTTAACTGTTTTTGTCGCCTTTTTTCAAAAGCTCCACTATTCTTAGTTTCAGCCTCAAACTGCAGAATAATCTCCCACAAACTATCAATGCCTTCACCATATAACGCTGACGCAGTGTAGGCTTTCGTAAGCCAACCAACAGTTGCTGGTCTTAAGTAATGGAGAATTCGATTGAACTCTGCTTGTGTGCTGATAGCCTTTTGTTTATTATCTCCATCTGCTTTATTAATAAGCAGTGCATCAGCTAACTCCATTACCCCCTTTTTCATCCCTTGAAGTTCGTCTCCTGCACCTGTTAAAACCAATAAGAGAAAAAAGTCTACCATGCTTCGAACAACCACTTCACTTTGTCCAACACCTATTGTCTCTACCAAAATCACATCATAGCCAGCTGCTTCACAAAGAAGGATGGTTTCTCTTGTCTTTCGATTCACACCACCTAAGGTGCCACCAGAGGGAGAAGGACGCACAAATGCCCTTCGATCTCTAGAAAGCTCTTCCATTCGGGTTTTATCTCCTAAGATACTACCACCTGTTACACTACTACTAGGATCAACCGCCAAAACTGCGACCCGATGACCCTTTTCACATAAGTATTTCCCAAAGGCCTCGATAAAAGTACTCTTACCTGCACCCGGTACGCCTGTAATCCCAATACGAATTGACTTTCCGACATGAGGAAGAAGCTGATTAATTACATCTTGGGCTTTTTCTAAATGCTTTGTAGCATTACTTTCTACGAGTGTAATGGCTTGGGCCAATATCGTCCGATCATTCTTTAACACACCAGAAACATATTCGTCCACGGTACGATCATGTTTTTTTACAAACTTTCTGGAACGAGAAGGAACACTATCAATGTTGCCCCCTTCAATCCCCTTCATTACAGTTGATGTAAACGAAAGATCATCTAGTTTGTCCTTAGGGACCCATTCAGGACGATTTCGTTCATTCGTCATCAATTTCCACTTCCTCATAACCAAGGCGCTTAATTATCTCTTCAATGACTTTTTGGGCAGCAACTGGAATAACTGTTCCTGGTCCAAAAATGGCAGCAGCACCTTGCTCACGCAAATAGTGATAATCTTGAGCTGGTATGACTCCTCCTACTACTACAAGGATATCTTCTCTTCCTAGTCTTCTAAGCTCTTCGATTAATTGTGGTAACAATGTTTTATGCCCTGCAGCTAAGGAACTCATCCCCACAACATGTACATCATTTTCCACTGCTTGTAGAGCAGTTTCTTCAGGTGTCTGGAACAATGGTCCAATATCTACATCAAAGCCTAGATCAGCAAACGCCGTAGCAATTACCTTCGCTCCACGATCATGTCCATCCTGTCCCATTTTTGCAATCATGATTCTCGGACGACGCCCTTCTAACTCCAAAAATTCGTCAGCCATAGCTTTCACTTTTAAGATTTCGTCTTCATTCGAGAATTCTGCACTATACACACCAGAAATAGAACGAATAACAGCCTTATGACGTTTGGCCACTTTCTCAATCGCATCAGAAATTTCACCTAAACTTGCCCTAGCACGAGCAGCATTAACAGCAAGCTCTAGTAGATTACCATTTCCTGTCTCTGTTGCTTCTGTTAAGGCATTAAGTGTTTCTTGGACTTTTTCTTCGTCTCTTTCTGCTCGTAATTTTTCAAGGTTCTCAATTTGTTTTAAACGAACAGCTGTATTATCTATGTCTAAAATATCAAGTGGGTCTTCTTTCTCTAGTCGATACTTATTTACACCAATTATTGACTCTTTTCCTGAGTCTATTTTTGCTTGACGACGTGCGGATGCTTCTTCAATTCTCATTTTAGGTAAACCTGTTTCAATAGCCTTCGCCATTCCTCCAAGTCCTTCAATTTCTTCAATGTGCATCCATGCACGTTCAACTAGTTCATTTGTTAATGACTCGACATAATATGAACCACCCCAAGGGTCAATTACATTTGTAATGCCAGTTTCATCTTGTAAATATAACTGAGTATTTCGGGCAATTCGGGCAGAGAAATCTGTTGGTAACGCAATCGCTTCATCTAGCGCGTTTGTATGTAAGGATTGCGTATGTCCTAACGCTGCTGCCAATGCCTCAATACACGTTCGAGTAACGTTATTATATGGGTCCTGTTCTGTTAAACTCCATCCAGATGTTTGTGAATGTGTTCGAAGTGCTAACGATTTAGGATTCTTTGGATTAAATTGCTTCATCATTTTTGCCCAAATCAACCTGGCTGCTCTCATCTTCGCTACTTCCATAAAATAATTCATTCCTATTGCCCAAAAGAAGGATAAACGTGGTGCAAATGAATCAATATCTATGCCTGCAGCAATACCGGTTCTTACATATTCAAGACCATCTGCTAACGTATATGCAAGCTCTAAATCTGCAGGTGCTCCTGCTTCTTGCATATGATATCCTGAAATACTTATGCTATTAAACTTCGGCATGTTTTTTGAAGTGTATTCAAAAATATCAGCGATAATTTTCATTGACGTTTCTGGTGGATATATATACGTGTTTCGAACCATGTACTCTTTTAAAATATCATTTTGAATAGTACCAGTGAGTTTTTCTTGGCTAACTCCTTGTTCCTCAGCAGTAACTATATAAAATGCCATGATTGGAAGTACAGCACCGTTCATTGTCATTGAAACCGACATCTGATCAAGTGGTATTTCATCAAATAGCACTTTCATATCTAAAATTGAATCTATAGCAACACCTGCTTTACCTACATCACCGATTACTCGAGGATGGTCAGAATCATACCCACGGTGAGTTGCTAAATCAAAGGCTACAGACAACCCTTTTTGCCCCATTGCTAAATTACGTCGGTAAAACGCATTACTTTCTTCAGCAGTTGAGAATCCAGCAT
Organism: uncultured Bacillaceae bacterium; assembly: GCA_947497585.1. Taxonomy (GTDB): domain Bacteria; phylum Bacillota; class Bacilli; order Bacillales; family Bacillaceae_L; genus Bacillus_BV. Next base: position 201,070 of record CANMHG010000005.1, read on the forward strand.
ACTGCCTTACAGTCCAGGGTCTATTAACATACATAGTTGGGTATGGTCCTCTTAAAAAAGGAGGTAAACCTGGCTGCATGTAATCAAGGTGCTCGAAATCCTTTGTATCTTCATTTGTGTATAACGGCTTTAATGAAATTTGCTCATTTGTTTCAAAAAGAAGGTCTTCGAAGGTATGATTAATTTCTTCCTCCACTTTCTTCTTCCATTCTGCCTCACTTACTTTTTGATCCTGTTTATACCATTTTACTGAAGAGAAATCGGGTCTTTTACTCATCTACCGCTACCCCCATTTCTAGCTGTAATTTTTTCAACACTTCATAACAGTTTGATTTCATATGAATAAACCCGGAAATGCCTGCATGTAAAAAGGATGCCTCTGTTTCTTTATCTTGCATCCCTGCAACATAGATTTTCGCATTCGGATGAATTGATTTAATTTGATTTGACAATGGCTCGGCAAACTCTTTGTAAAGTTCATCTGTTCCACATATAACAACTGTGGATAAATCCATCGTTTGATATCCTTTAACTGCAGCTTCTACAGATGTAAAACCTTCATTTTTAAGGACCTCGAAGCCTCCCGCTTCAAAAAATCCAGAAATAAAATCTGCTCTAGGCTTATGCATGGCTAAGGTACCTAAGTTTAGAAGACCTATCTTAGGGAAGCTTCCTGTTGCCTCTTTATATCTTCTAGCCGCATTTCGCAGCTCTTCAAAAGACTCTGCTAGTCTATGAGAGTGAATAGGTTTAACTTGTATATTGTTAGTAGACTCAAACTGTCCTACTAACTCTTTCAATGCAACTCCTTGAGTTACTAAATCCATGGTAGTGCTAAAGAGTGCCTCTTCATCATTTACACGGTCAATGTAATTTTTTGCTAAACCATCTAGTTCCGTTTTAGGAATAATCTTACTCTTAGGTCCTTCTACATCAATACTTTTCAAGTCTTTTTCAGAAAGGTTGGCATAGAAATTTGTCCCTACAATTTTTTCTTTGCGGAGTTTTACATTTTCTACTCTTTTACCTGCTACCTTTTCGATGCTGTCTTGAATAAATCCAGATTGTAGCGCGTTAAGGATTCCACCTTGTTCCTCTATTTGTTGGAACAATGCCCAAGCATTTTCGGCTAAGTCATTTGTTAATGTCTCAACATACCAAGACCCACCAGCCGGGTCAACCACTTTATTTAAGTGTGCTTCTTCTTGAAGAATTAGCTGAGTATTACGCGCAATTCTTCGTGAAAAGTTATCTGCCTTTTTAGTAGGTTCATCAAAAGTAGAAACATGCAAACTGTTTACTCCACCAATTACTGCAGCAAATGCCTCAGTGGTTGATCGAAGCATATTAACATAAGGATCATAGACTGTTTTCGTATAAGCAGAAGTTCGTGCGTGAATGTGCATTTGCCCCGCAACTTTGTCTCCACCATAGACCTCAATAATTCTTGTCCATAACATTCTTCCAGCTCTTAGCTTCGAAATTTCCATGAACATATTAGATCCCACAGAATAGGAGAAAGTCATCGAATTAGCAATGTCATTAATAGAAAGTCCTCGATCCAACCCTTCTTGGATATACTCAACTGCTGTTGCAATCGTGTATGCAAGCTCTTGAACTGCATTGGCACCACCATTATGATATGGGTTTCCATTTACAAGTAACGTTCGAAGCTGTGGGGTATGAATATTCGACCACTTTACAGTGCTAGACATTAAGTCATATAGTTTTTCTAGAGGTATTGTAAGTTTTCCATCCTTCACTAATGTTCCAATAGGATCCATTCCGATTGTTCCGCTTAGGTCTTTGAGTGGAACCTGAGTTTCATTACTGTATGCGGCTATCAATGAAACAAATGGAAAAGATAGAATACCTGCATCAACAAAAAGAGGTAACTTCTCTAGCTCAATGCCATCAAGTAACACCCTTATATCATCAAGTGTATTAATCGGAGATTCTAGTTTATCAAGGACCAAGTTAAGCATAGTTAGTCCACGTTCAATCTCATGTTTTATGATACGATTTGCTTCCTCAAGACTTGATGCATTAAGTTCTTGACTAACTTCCCAAGATTTCACAGAATATCCTGTTGGATTGATTCCACGTTTATAGGAAGTAAACCCAGGAAACTCATTTATGTGCTCAAGATTTTTTGTATCTTCTTTTGTGTATAAAGGCTTTAAAGTGATACCTTCATATGTATTCGTTAAAAGCTTTTCTAAAGGTTTTCCTTTTAAGGATTTTTCGGCCTCTTCTTTCCAAACCTTACTGTCTACAGCTGGAAACTTCTGTTTTTTCAAAGATTCAATGCTTTCCAAGTGACTGCCTCCTTTAAACGTAATCGCTTACAAATTAGTTGGTTATACTTTAATAATACTAGTATATCATTTTTAAACTAGCATTTGATGATGGGTTGTTTAAAAATTCCGTATTTAACTTCATTAGCATTTTATCCCATAATTGTATACTATAGATGTGTAGCCTAACTGTTTGTATAAGGAATGTTGATATGAATAAAATCTTTAATCTATTTGGTGGAAGAACGATTAAAACAGGTGTTGCTGTATTTATAACTGCATGGATTTGTTTATACTTGAACCTTCCTGCTATCTTTGCAGTCATTACGGCTATCGTTACGATTGAGCCAACCGCTTCAGACTCAATGAAAAAAGGAATTGTTAGATTGCCTGCAGCTGCAATTGGTGCAGCTTTTTCAATGTCACTCACGCATTATTTGGGACACGGAGCAATTGTATATGCTCTATCTGCTGTGTTAACAATTGCAGCGTGCTATAAATTGAAATTGTTTGATGGAATCCTTGTTGCGACCCTAACGGCAGTAATGATGATTCCAACTACTGGGGACCATCATTTAATGGCTTTTGTTTCCAGACTCGGTACAACCACCATAGGACTAGTTGTCTCAACCGTTGTGAATTTATTTATTTTACCACCTAACTATTCGAAGTCGATAACTACAAACTTATCGGGATTACTCCAAAAATGCTCAGTAATTTTGGATGGTCCTATAAAAGAAAATGTACTAGGAGAGAAAAACTATAACCGGGATACCGTTAAGCAGTTAGAGCACTTGTCACGAAAATTAGAAGCGACGACTAAGCTTACCGAATATATAAGAGAAGAATGGAAATACCATCGTCATACAAAAAAACAAATTCGAGAATATCATTATGAGCTAAAAAAGCTATATGTTCTTCAACAAATGGTTTATCACTTGAAAAACCTTTCTTATACTAAGTTTGCAGATTTAGGGTGGAATGAAGCTGAAAAACAAACAGTTATAGAACTGATTGAATCTATTTCAACTATTTTAAGTGATCCCAGGCACAGTATATCGGATGATCACCTTATTCTTGTCGACCAGGTTAACCAGCAATTCTTGGAGTGGAAGGACAGGCAAAATAAAGAAACAACTAAAAAATACCACCATCACTTTTCAGCAGAAACCATTGTTGTGTATGAGATCTTATCAATACATGACTTACTAGAAGAACTTGATGCTATCTGTAAACAGGAGAGCAAAAGAGGAATTGTACAATGTTAGATTGATTCTTTTGTGTAAGAATTTTCACTGTATATAATTGAAGAGTGAATTGGAGCGGAAGGCACTTGACTCCTGCGGGAAGTAGAGGAAAAGTCGAGACCCCACAGGCGCATACGCCGAGGAGGCTCGACTTCCTCCTCGCGGAAAGCAAGTGCCTGCAGCGCAAAGGAACGGTCTAAATTCAAATAATAAAACAAAAAGATCCATTAGGCTACTAACCTAATGGATCTTCTTTTTTAGTATACAGATGTATTTTCATTTGATGTTTTTTCAATAATTTCTTTCACACGAGCTAAGAATTGACCACAAATTAGCCCATCTAACACACGGTGATCTAATGACATACATAGGTTAACCATGTCACGTACCGCGATCATTCCGTTGTTCATTACTACAGGGCGCTTCACAATCGATTCAACCTGAAGAATAGCTGCTTGTGGGTAATTGATAATTCCCATTGATTGTACAGAGCCAAATGAGCCTGTGTTATTAACAGTAAATGTACCACCCTGCATTTCATCAGACTTTAACTTACCAGTACGAACTTTTGTAGCTAAATCTGTAATTTCTCGGGCAATACCTTTGATTGTTTTTTCATCAGCATGCTTGATAACTGGTACAAACAATGCATCATCAGTTGCAACTGCAATTGAGATATTAATATCTTTTTTCTGGATAATTTTATCCCCAGCCCACATCGAGTTGATTTGTGGGAATTCTTTAAGAGCTTGTGCTACAGCTTTTACGAAGAACGCAAAGAATGTAATGTTAAAGCCTTCTTTTTGCTTGAATTCATTCTTAATTGTATTACGGTAGTCAACTAGGTTTGTTGCATCTACCTCAATCATTGTCCAAGCATGTGGTGCTTCATGCTTACTACGAAGCATGTTCGTTGCAATCGCTTTACGAATTCCTGTTACTGGAATTTCAATATCACCAGCATGAACTGGAATAGATGGTGCCGGTGCAGCTTGCTTCGGTGCAGCAGGTGCAGCCTGACTAACTGCTGTTGTTTCTTCCACTTGTACAGGTGTTGGAGCAGCTTTTGCAACAGGTTCTTCCTTAGTACTTTCTGTAGGAATATTACCAGACTCGATAATCTGTAATAAATCTTTACGGGTAATACGTCCACCCGCACCCGTTCCATTAACCGCTTCTAGGTTAATATTATGTTCCTGAGAAAGTCTTAAAACAGCTGGAGAATAACGACGTTTGTTAGGTTTATCTGCATCATCTGTTTGGGCAACAGTAGTAGTTTCTGACGTCTCCACTTTTGCAGTTTCTTCTTTAGAAACTGGTGCAGCATCTCCACCCTCAACCTCGATCATTAAAATCACTTCACCAACTGCTAGTGTTTCGCCTTCTTCAGCAATTAATTCTTTAATTGTTCCTGTAAATGATGAAGGAACCTCAGCATTAACTTTATCAGTCATAACCTCAGCTAGAGGGTCATATTTATTTACTTTGTCACCAACAGATACTAACCACTTACTAATTGTTCCTTCAGTTACACTCTCACCTAACTGAGGCATTGTAATTTTTTCAACTGCCACGGTTTTTACCTCCTCGTTCTATGTAGGTACTTACCACTCGAAAAGCACCTTTTAAAAAACGTTTAGAGACTGACGACTCTTTGGGTCAGTCTCTAACATATTCAAATGCGCCTTGGCGTATTTGCGCCCGATTTTTTCGAGCTTGCTCGAAAAATTACCTTTGAAAAATCGAGGCATCTGCCAGAGGCTTTAACTTTATTCAGTAGGGATTTGAATCCCCACTTAAATTAATTTGCATTCAACCCCACTTTTCGAATTAGGGGACTTCTGCTGAATAAAGTTAAAATTCTGCAAGTTCACGCATTGCTTTTTCTACTTTATCAGGGTTCACCATGAAGTATTTTTCCATCGTCGGAGCATATGGCATTGCCGGAACATCTGGACCAGCTAAGCGTTTAATTGGTGCATCTAATTCGAATAGGCAGTTTTCAGCTATGATAGCCGAAACTTCACCCATAATACTACCTTCTTTATTATCCTCAGTTACTAGAAGTACTTTTCCTGTTTTAGAAGCTGCTTCAATGATAGCTTCTTTGTCTAAAGGATAAATTGTACGCAGGTCAAGAATATGTGCTGAGATTCCATCTTTTGCTAATCTTTCAGCAGCTTGTAATGCGAAATGAACACATAAACCATATGTAATTACAGTAATATCTTCACCTTCACGCTTTACATCAGCTTTTCCAATAGGTAGTACATAATCATCAGTCGGTACTTCTCCTTTGATTAAACGGTACGCTCGTTTATGTTCAAAGAATAGTACTGGATCTTCGTCACGAATCGCTGCTTTTAGTAAGCCTTTTACATCATAAGGTGTTGAAGGCATTACGATTTTTAATCCTGGTTGGTTTGCAAATACTGCTTCAACTGATTGTGAGTGATATAATGCACCGTGTACACCACCGCCATAAGGAGCACGGATTGTAATTGGACAACTCCAATCATTGTTTGAACGGTATCTAATTCTTGCAGCTTCTGAGATAATTTGGTTAACTGCTGGCATGATAAAATCAGCAAATTGCATTTCTGCAATTGGTCTCATACCGTACATTGCTGCTCCAATACCTACTCCAGCGATTGCTGATTCAGCTAATGGAGTGTCTAACACGCGGTCTTCACCAAATTGGTCATAAAGTCCTTGTGTCGCTTTAAATACTCCACCTTTTCTCCCAACGTCTTCACCTAATACGAAAACCTTAGGGTCTCTTTCCATTTCTTCACGCATTGCCATTGTAACTGCATCAATATATGAAATAACAGGCATCAAATTTTCCCCCTTACTTTACTCAGCATAAACATGCTTAAGAGCAGATTCTGGTTCCGCATATGGAGCATTCTCAGCATAATCAGTTGCTTCGTTTACAAGCTTCATAATACGGTCGTTCATTGTTGTTTCAATTTCTTCTGTTAGTACACCAACCTCTTTTAAGTAGGCTGCAAAAAGAATGATTGGGTCTTTTTTCTTCGCTTCCGCTACCTCGTCTTGTTCACGATAGCTACGATCATCGTCATCACTGGAGTGAGGTGTTAATCGATATGAGATCGTCTCAACAAGTGTTGGGCCTTCGCCACGACGGCCACGCTCTGCAGCTTCTTTAACAACTTTATAAACTTCTAATGGATCATTTCCATCTACTGTATAACCTGGCATTCCATATCCAATTGCACGATCTGATACGTTTTCACATGCTAATTGTTTTTCAATAGGAACTGAAATTGCATATTTATTATTTTCACACATGAAGATAACTGGTAACTTATGAACTCCAGCAAAGTTAGCACCCTCATGGAAGTCACCTTGGTTAGACGAACCTTCCCCAAATGTAACGAATGTAACTAGATCCTTCTTTTCCATTTTTCCAGCTAAGGCAATACCTACAGCATGTGGTACTTGAGTTGTAACCGGTGAAGAACCTGTAACAATATTATTTTTCTTTTGACCAAAGTGTCCAGGCATTTGACGTCCACCAGAGTTAGGATCTTCTGCTTTAGCAAAACCAGAAAGCATTAGTTCTGTAGCAGTCATTCCAAAAGTTAATACAACTCCCATATCACGGTAATACGGAAGAACATAATCTTTTTCACGGTCTAATGCAAAAGCTGCTCCAACTTGTGCTGCCTCTTGACCTTGACACGAGATAACAAATGGAATTTTACCCGCACGGTTTAATAGCCACATACGCTCATCAATTCTACGTGATAGTAGCATAGTTTCATACATTTCAAGAACTTTTTCATCAGTTAAACCTAATGCTTGATGACGATTTTCTGTCATAATTAATAACCTCCTATATAAAAGCTTAAATTCTTTCCATTATGAATGGATTGCCTTGCCATAAACAGCTAATGCTGCTTCACCAATTGCCTCAGATAATGTTGGGTGAGGGTGAATGGTATGTGAAATCTCCCAAGGAGTTGCATCAAGTACTCTTGCTAGTCCTGCCTCTGAAATCATATCTGTAACATGTGGGCCAATCATATGTACACCTAATAGGTCATCAGTGTCTTCATCAACCACAAGTTTTACAAATCCATCACTTTCACCGTAAACAAGTGCTTTCCCAATCGCTCTGAATGAAAATTTACCTGTTTTTACATTAAAGCCCTTTTCTTTTGCTTCATCTTCTGTATAGCCAACACTTGCAACCTCTGGGCTACTATATACACACTTAGAAATAAGGGTATAATCGATAGGCATAGGATTTTCGTTAGCAATATGCTCAACCGCTACAATTCCTTCATGGGATGCAACGTGGGCTAATTGCAAGCCACCGATTACATCTCCTATAGCATAAATATGAGATTCTTTTGTTTGATAAAATTCATTTGTTACGATATTTCCTCTATCAAGTTGAATCTCCGTATTCTCTAGACCTATTCCTTCAACATTTGCTTGGCGCCCTACTGAAACAAGTAGTTTTTCAGCAGTAAATGTCTTTTGTTCACCCTTGTGCTCAGCTTTGATTGTTACTCCTTCTCCCTTTTCAAGGGTTTCAGGGAGTACTTTCGCACCAGTAACAATTTTTACACCTTTTTTCTTCATTAGACGCTGTAGCTCTTTTGATACTTCTTTATCTTCAGTTGGCAAGATTCGATCTGCATATTCTAATACAGTTACTTCTAAGCCAAAATCAACAAGCATTGATGCCCATTCAATCCCAATAACCCCGCCACCAACGATGATAATTGATTTAGGTAATTCTTTCATAGCTAATGCTTCGTCTGATGTCATTACATACTCACTATCAGCTTCAAGACCAGGTAATGTACGCGGTCTTGATCCAGTTGCAATAATGACATTTTTAGGAATTAACATTTCGTTTTCTTCGCCATTATTCATTTCAACTGAAATTGTACCAGGCATCGGTGAGAAAATAGAAGGCCCTAAAATACGTCCTAATCCTTCATATACACTGATTTTCCCTTGCTTCATTAAATGCTGAACACCTTTATAAAGCTGATCAGTGATTTTCTCTTTTCTAGCTTGAACCTTTGAAAAATCTAGAGTTACATCACTTGTTAATACGCCAAATTCTTCGCTCTTTTTCGTAGTAGCATATACCTCTGCACTTCTTAGTAATGCTTTACTTGGTATACATCCAGCGTGAAGACATGTACCTCCAAGCTTTCCTTTTTCAACAACTGCTACCTTCAATCCAAGCTGTGAGGCACGAATTGCAGCAACATATCCGCCAGTTCCTCCACCTAGAATAACTAAATCATATTCCGTTGCCATGTTCCTTACATCTCCCGTCTATTTTTACTGTGTCACTTTTGTTTGCTTTACTTCCCCTGGATAATCCTTTGCTTCCTCTTCACCTCTAAGGACACGTAATGCCCCTTCAGTTAGTGCCTGAAGTTCATTTTCACCCGGTTCCACAATGACATCAGCAATCCAATTCACTTGATCAGCAATCTCCTTAACAAATTCCTTACCATAAGCAAGGCCACCAGTAAGAATAATTGCATCAACCTTTCCAGCTAATACAGCACTTGCAGCACCAATTTCTTTAGCAACCTGGTAAGCCATTGCATTATACACATTCTTGGCTTTTTCATCACCAGCTTTAATCATTTGTTCAACCTTAACTGCATCATTTGTACCAAGATAACCTACCAGACCACCTTGACCTACAAGTTTTTTCATAATTTCTTCTCTGTAATAATGGCCTGAGTAACATAAAGCTACTAAATCACCTGCTGGTACAGTTCCAGCACGCTCCGGGCTAAACGGCCCATCACCATGTAATCCATTATTTACTTCAATTACTCTTCCTTGCTTATGAACACCAACGGTAATACCGCCACCCATATGAGTTACAATCAAATTTAATTCTGTATACTTTTTACCAAGTTCCTTTGACACTCTTCTAGCTACTGCTTTTTGATTCAATGCGTGAAAAATACTTTTTCTTTCAATCAGAGAAAATCCGGAGATACGAGCAATCGGGGCTAGTTCATCTACTACTACCGGGTCTACAATAAATGAAGGGATATTTAAATTTGAAGCAATCTCATACGCTAGAATCCCACCTAAATTTGATGCATGTTGGCCGGAGTATCCTATTTTAAGATCATGAAGCATTTCATTATTAACCTTATACGTGCCACCTTCGATAGGACGTAAAAGCCCACCTCTTCCACAAACTGCATTTAGTTTAGAGATGTTGATGCCTTCGTTATCTAGGGCTTCTAGTATTGTATTTTTTCTAAATTCATATTGATCAATAATATTTGCATATGAATTAATAACTTCACTATCATGACGAATCGTCTTCTCAAATACTGAGCGCTCATTATCAAACACGCCAATTTTCGTTGATGTTGATCCTGGGTTGATTACGAGAATTCGATATTCTTTTTCCTGCAACGTTGAAACCTCCAAAATGTTAAGTAATAGGTTATTACTTTAACACCACTAATTTGTAATAGTGGTAAAGAGAAGACAGTCCCTTTACCACTACCTTAATTATCTACGGCTAATAATACTGTGCCCGTTTTGTAAGAATTGGCTACGAGAATTTCTCATTCTCTCAATACGTTCTTCAGCAAGTCTGTCTGCTGCTAGGTAAGTTGGTATCCCATCACGCTTAGCAATATCAATTACCTTCTCAATATTGTTATAAATCGTTTCTACTTTTTTCATTGCACGGTCACGATTGTAACCATATAACTCGTCTGCTACGTTGATAACTCCACCAGCGTTAATAACATAATCAGGAGCATATACAATTCCCATTTCATGAATAATATCTCCATGACGCGTTTCTTTTAATTGGTTATTTGCTGCACCAGCAATTACTTTTGCTTTAATTAATGGAATTGTTTCATCATTAATAGTTGCACCTAATGCACATGGAGCATAGATGTCACAGTCTACACTGTAGATTTCATTTGGATCAACTGCTTTTGCACCAAATTCCTCAACAGCACGTTGAACTGCTTCTTTGTTAATGTCAGTAACGATTAACTGAGCACCTTCTTCATGTAAATGTTTACATAGGTTATACGCAACGTTTCCTACACCTTGTATCGCAATAACTTTGCCTTCAAGTGAATCAGAACCAAACGCTTCTTTCGCTGCTGCTTTCATACCTCGATATACACCGTAAGCAGTAACAGGTGAAGGGTTTCCTGATGAACCGAATGCTGGAGAAATACCCGTTACATAATCAGTTTCTTCATGAATTAAATCCATATCTGCAACAGTTGTACCTACGTCCTCAGCAGTGATATAACGACCATTTAGCCCTTGAATATAACGACCAAACGCACGGAATAATTCTTCATTTTTATCTTTACGTGGATCTCCAATGATAACTGTTTTTCCACCACCAAGATTTAAACCAGCTGCTGCATTTTTATATGTCATACCTTTCGCAAGGCGAAGTGCATCTTCAATTGCTGCTGCTTCTGACTCATATGTCCACATACGTGTTCCACCTAATGCTGGACCTAGTGTTGTATCATGGATAGCTATGATAGCTTTTAATCCAGATTGCTTATCTTGACAAAATACTAATTGCTCGTAATCATAAGTCTCCATATACTTGAAAATTTCCATTGTAAAATCCCCCTAAGATAAAAAATTATATAGTTTTAAGCAGAACAAACTGCTAGAGCTAATGAATATAGTTTACTTTCCGCAGAATCGGCTCTTGAAGTTAACACAATTGGAGCTTTTGCTCCTGCGATTACTGCGCCAACCTTTGCATTTGCAAAATAGATCAATGATTTATATAGTGCATTCCCAACATCTATGGTTGGTACTAATAAAATATCTGCATTTCCAGCTACTTCAGATTGAATCCCTTTATGCTTCGCTGCTAATACAGAGACTGCATTATCAAGAGCTAGTGGACCATCAATATCACAATTTTTGATTTGTCCTCTCTTATTCATCTGTGTTAATGCTGCAGCATCTAGGGTAGCCTGCATCGTAGGATTTACAACCTCAACCGCTGCAATTGGAGCTACTTTCGGCCTTTCAATCCCGATTGAACGAGCAATTTTCACTGCATTATCAACAATCTGGACTTTTTGATTTAAATCTGGCTCGATATTCATTGCAGCATCAGTTACAATGATGAATCGATCGTAGCCTGCAACTTCAAATACAGCTGTATGAGATAAAACACTACCAGTGCGTAATCCATATTCTTTATTTAGAACTGCTTTTAAGATAGTAGCAGTTGAAATATGACCTTTCATTAAAACATCTGCATCTTTTGTATGAACAGCTCTTACAGCAAGTTCGGCAGATTTCGTATCGGAAATGGAATGTACAATTCTTATCTTGTCTGAATTTAAATATTCAGGATTCCTTTCCTTAATAAGTTTGGTGATTTTTTCTATATCACCGTAAAGCAAAAAGCTAGCAAGATTTTTGTTCACTGCTTCAGTTACTGCCTCTATGACTTCTGAATCCTCTGCCGCTGCAACCGCAACTGTCTTTCCAGTAAATTGGGTTGCTTTTTCAAACAATATGTCTAATTCCATTTAGTGTTTCAACCCTTTCTAGATATAATGGCGCGGCATCCAATAATACATAATGCAAGAAGTGTGCCAACTCAAAACTATTGAAAACGCTTTATTTTTATTTACATAGCTTTGCAGTTTTTTGCAATCATGCAATTTATTGCATGCTATTATTTGCAATGTTGTATTTTTCAAGCTTATAATATAGGCTCCTTAGCGAGATACCTAGTACTTTCGCCGCCTTCGTTTTATTGCCCTCATATCTATGTAAAATTTCAGTAATAACTCGCCCTTCATACTCTTCAACCAATGATGATAATTTTTGTTCTTTTATTGATACCTCGATAACTTCTTTTTCTTCTGCCACTTCCCCGTTTTGAAGTGACTGAATGTGCTTTGCTTGAATATAAGTCTCGTGAAAGGCCATAAAAATAATAGCTCGTCCTAAAACATTTTCAAGTTCTCGAACATTCCCAGGCCAATTATAGGATTTTAAATAATTAACCGCATCTTCTGTTAGTCCTTCAACATTTCTACCATAATCTTGATTAATTTTATGGATTAAATGCATAGATAACGCCGGAATTTCTTCCTTTCTCATTCTTAGAGGCGGAATGTGGATTGGCATACGATTTAACCTATAGTATAAGTCTTCACGAAAAGTACCTTTTCCAATTCCCTTTTCTAGATTGACATTGGTAGCAGCAATCACGCGAACATTAATTGGGATTGTTTTAGTACCACCAACCCTTGTAATCTCATGTTCTTGCAATACACGAAGTAATTTAGCTTGCGTATTGGCTGATAATTCGCCAATTTCATCTAGAAAAATGCTGCCATTATGCGCCTCTTCAAAGAGCCCTCGCTTGCCTCCGCGTTTAGCTCCCGAGAATGCCCCTTCCTCATAGCCGAACAATTCACTTTCTAACAATGATTCAGATAGAGCAGCACAATTTACACGTACAAACTTGTTGTATTTCCGGTCACTCGCATTATGAATAGCATGAGCAAATAACTCCTTTCCCGTACCTGATTCTCCTCTGAGAAGAACAGTAGCAGGCGTTTTTGCTCCAAGCTTTGCTTGCTCTATTGCAAATTGCATTTCTTCAGATGCACCAATGATATCATCGAATGAGTACTTTGCTTCAAGTGTTCTAATAATTTGCCGAGCCCTATTCAACTCATTGGTAAGCGATTTAATCTCTGACATATCATGGATTACCCCGACACTTCCCTTAAGCTTGCTATCCACTATAATCGGGGCTACATTTACAATTACATCTTTTTTACTCGGACCAACCTTCATTCTTACTCCACGAACAGGTCTACGAGTTTGAAGTACTTGCATATGCATACTTTCCCCTTCAGAAATATCAGTATTCGCAGGCTTACCAATGACTTCATCTTGTTCTAGTCCAGTAATTCTGGTATAGGCCGGGTTAATTAAAATACCTCGTCCTTCCTCATCAACAACTGTTATCGCCTCGTCCGAAGACTGAATTATAGCTTCTAGCATGGTCTGGATTTCCTTAAGGTTTGTTATTTCTTCTGCTAAATTAACAACCTCTGTAATATCCTTGAACACTGCAAAAGCACCCATTAGGAGTCCATTTTCGTTAACCATCGGAATCCTAGTTGATATTACTTTCCGTCCATTCTCAAGGACCATTTCTTGATTTAGTTCCGTTTCCCTTGTATGTAAAACTCGTGGTAGTTTACTCGCGGAAATGACATCATAAATATGTTTCCCAAGTGCGTCCACTTTATTTAATTCAGTCATTCTTTCGGCGCTACGGTTAAACAATATGATATAGCCTTTTTCATCAATTACGATCATACCATCATGAGTGGAATTAAAGATGAGATCATGCTTATAGGTTTCCTCTTTAAAATTCGTAATTAAGGCTTCTTTTTCTTCCATTAACCTTGCTGTAATATGAGCAACCGAACCAGGAATAATGACTGTTCGTTTACTTCGTTTTTCTCTAATTTCATTAAATACCTTTTCGTCACCTGTGGTGTCTACAACGATATCAATGTTGCCTGAGATAAAATCACGCCAATTCTGACCTGTTAAGACACCAAGTTGCTTTGCAAGGGCAATTCCTGGTGCTTCTTGGTTAATATCAACCATTGCCACAACTTCCATCATTTCCGTTTCATGAAGGATGGTTAATAAAGCACTACCACCTTTACCGGCACCTACAATCAAAACTTTTTGCATGAAAACACCTCACTAAACTATCGGAAAATATAGAAATTTGCAAAATATTACATACACTTAAGTATGACTCATGCAAAAAATTGCAACATCCTTATCATACCGTTTTTCTCTTATCTTGACAAATAGTTTTATTAGATTATGATTTGTAAAGGAAGTCATTTTTGAAAGGTTGTTTACTATGCAACGAATATTTGCTTTAATCATTGTTCTAATACCTGGGGCTCTAGCAGCATTAGGCATAAAATATATGCGAGACGTCTTTTTCGGAATAATTAATCCACCAATACCTTATCTATGGCTACAATTCATAATCGGTTTATTGCTTTTTTTAATCGGCTTAGGATTTGTCGCAGGTTTTATCCTTCACAGAGACCGGAAGCGCAATAAAGTACAAACTCGGTTTCAAAAAAAATAAGCAAAGTGCACACTGTGCGCTTTGCTTTTTACTTTTTATAATGTCTTGTAATGGTTCATGCGGGTTATCTAAGTACAGCCACAGCCCTCTTTGGATCATCCGTGATAATTCCATCGCATTTATAGCTTGCGAATTTTTTCATTAATTCAATTTTATTTATGGTAAAAGGCCTTATCGCGATACCTAGGTCATGGGATAATTTTACGGTTTCTTCTTTTACAACAGGATGGTATGGATGAATTGCTCTTGCTCCTAATGTAGCCGCGTATTCCCACGGTTTATAAATTCCCTCCATATAGATAAGTGCTGTTTCTATTTCAGGAGCAAGCTGATGAAATTTAACCATGCTGTAATGATTAAAAGAAGAAATGATTACACGGTTAGTTAAGTTATATTTATAAATTAGTTCCAACACCTTTTCCTCAATGTCTTCATACTCCACTAATCCATTTTTCAATTCAACATTAAGAATTAATTCATTTCCTGTTGCCCAACTAAAAACCTCTTCTAACGAAGGAATTCTACAAACACCTAGTTTCTTGGAGAATTTATAGCTTGCATCAAATTTTTGTAATTGCTTATACGTATATTCTTTGACCCATCCTTTCCCCTTAGTTGTCCTATTTACAGTTTCATCATGAATGACAACAACGACACCGTCTTTACTTAATTGAACGTCCAACTCTATCCCATCTGCTCCTACTCTCAAAGCTTCCTTGAAGGCTTCCATTGTGTTTTCAGGATGTGTAGACGAAGCACCTCTATGGGCAAAAATTTTTGTCATAAGAATAACCTCCGTTTTTTTGATATACTTACTACATAGTAAATGTAGGAGGTAACCAAAATGCGACCATTACAAATATCCGCAGAGACAGCTCAGAGATTAGCAAAGGCATTAAACGTTCCACTTGAACAAATCATGCACATGCCACAGCATATTCTTATTCAAAAAATGATGGAGCTTGAAAAAAAGGATGAGGCTCCGAAAAGTAATGAATAAAAGAAAAAGCCCAATAAATCTTAATTGATTTATTGGGCTTTATTTTATTAAGTATATAATTTCACTTAAAGCCTATTCGTCCTTACCCTCTCAAGAAGCTTTGTGCTCTAAACGAAGCTTATCAGCTACCATTGCGATGAATTCACTATTTGTAGGCTTCGCCTTTGACATGCTAACTGTATAACCAAATAATGACGAAATCGAGTCGATATTTCCACGACTCCATGCTACTTCAATCGCATGACGAATTGCACGTTCAACACGGCTAGCTGTCGTATTGTATTTCTTTGCAATGTCAGGGTATAGAACTTTAGTAATTGAACCTAATAGTTCAATGTCATTATAAACCATTGAGATTGCTTCACGTAAATATAGGTAACCTTTAATATGAGCTGGTACACCTATTTCATGAATAATGCTTGTTATGTTCGCATCCAGGTTTCTTGGCTTAGATTCAGTATTAGACTGAATAGAAGAAGTTCTGTATGTTGAGCCTGAACGTCTAACAATCGGTGCTGCATTGCCACTTACTTGGCGAATATGACTAGCTAGATTCTCCATATCAAATGGTTTTAGGATGAAGTAAGATGCACCCAAATCAACCGCTTTCTTAGTAACATCCTCTTGACCAAAAGCAGTTAGCATAATGACATTCGGTTGTTTATCCTTTTTAATGTCACGCAATTTCTCTAATACCGCTAATCCGTCCAAATGAGGCATAATTATATCTAAAACCAGAACGTCTGGATCATTATCTTTTAGGATATTTAGACACTCTTGACCATTATATGCTACACCAAGAATTTCCATATCTTCTTGGCTAGAAATATACTCCTCTAATAAACCTACAAGCTCGCGGTTGTCATCAACCACACACACCTTAATTTTTTTCACAATTCTTCCTCCTCGATTCCTAAGTCCGAAATATTTTGTGTTATATATTTATTCTAAAGGAAGAATTCGACAATGCAATATAAAATCCTCTATTTTTTTAAAAAATTAGTAAAAAATCTAGAAAATCTATTTTTTTCTCCTATTTCCTCTGTTTTTCGACTAAATACGCCATTTGACAATTAGATAGTTGTAATTTTGTCGAATAATCTTTACTTACTCTATTTTTATCATATTTACAAAGAAAAAGCGAGCATAATTAGCTCGCTGCTTGTTCATTCTTTTCATAAATATTAATACCAGCCTCATTCAACATCCATTCAATATGCACACCATATCCTGAGGTTGGATCATTAACGAATACATGGGTTACTGCTCCGATGACTTTCCCATCTTGAATGATTGGACTTCCACTCATTCCTTGGACAATCCCACCTGTTTTCGAAAGAAGTTTTTCATCTGTGATTTTGATAACCATCCCTTTAGTGGCAGGGAATTTTTGAGGTACAGTACTCATTATTTCAATGTCAAACTCTTCAACTTTATCGTTATCAACCACTGTTAAAATTTTTGCAGGGCCTTCTTTAATTTGATGTGATAAAGCGATTGGCATTGGTTTGTCCATAACTCCATTTTTAATTTCCTTTGATAGTACACCAAAGATTCCAAATGGACTATTACGTGTAATTGTACCGATTACATCTTTTCCACCAGAAAAGCGTGCTAGTTTCTCCCCAGGATCTCCGTTACTACCTTTTTGAATAGAAGTAACTGTGGAACGAACAATTTGTCCGTCTTGGACAACAATTGGTTTTTTCGTGTCCATATCAGAAATAACATGTCCTAATGCTCCGTATTTTTTAGATTCTGGGTGATAAAAAGTCATTGTACCTATTCCAGCGGCTGAGTCTCTAATATATAAGCCGATACGATAGGCATGGTCATTCTTATCTTTAAGAGGTATTAATTTGGTTTCGAATTTTTCATTTTCTCTAGAAATGACTAAATTTAGGGGATTTCCTGTTTTACCTGCATCTTGTACAAACGGTGTAACATCACTCATTTTTTCAATTTTTGTACCGTTTATTTCTGTAATAATGTCTCCTACTTGAATACCTGCAATTTCTCCAGGAGATTTTTTACCATCTTGCGTTTCAATCTGGTGATGTCCAACCACAAGGACACCAACTGTATTCAGTTTTACTCCGATTGATTGACCACCTGGTATAACCTTGAAATCGGATAATACATTAACATCAACTTTTTTAATGGGAAGACCTGCTAATTCCAAAAGCATTTGGCCTCTTCCACTATCATGCGTATTTAGCGTAAGTGAGTCAGATTCCTTGTTTAGTGTAATCGAATCGCTATCGCTATCTAATGTGGCTGATACTGGTACTGAAAGATCGAATTTGCTATTCTGCCCTTCAAAAACAGTTAATTCCTTTGGTATTGCTATATATTCCTTTAAGGGCGTGCAAAATCCTAAAGCGACTAGTGAAACAAGGAGAAATGTACCTATAAGTTTTCTCATTCTGTCTCTATTCAATCCACTTCACTCTCCTCGCTCCTAAATCCCACACCAAAATTTCTTTGGCTACATTCTTTAATTTGACCCTAGAAGGGAACAATTATAACCGAAATGAGGTTAAAAAAAGCTACCCTTTTTGGATAGCATTTCAATTTTGTTTTATTTTTGTAGCAAAACCAAGGAGTTCCTTGGCATGTTCCTTTGTCAAATCTGTAATTTCTACCCCTGAAATCATACGACCAATTTCTTTTATTTTTTCTTCCTCATTTAATGGCGTAACAGAGGTTTTTGTTCTCCCATCTTCTGATTGTTTTGCAATAAATAGATGGGTATCTGCCATTGCTGCAACTTGTGGAAGATGTGAGATACACAACACCTGTGAGTCAATAGAAACACGATGTATCTTCTCTGCTATTGATTGTGCGACCCTTCCACTTACACCTGTATCAACCTCATCAAAAATAATCGAGGTAATTCCTTGATGCTTAGAAAAAATACTCTTCATCGCTAACATAATTCTCGATAATTCTCCACCGGAAGCAACCTTCGCTAAGGGCTTCATTGGTTCACCAGGGTTAGTTGAAATATAAAATTCTATCTCATCATTACCATTTGAGGTGTACTTTACATTATCCCCATCTAAGAGTGGATCCTCATAGGAACCTTTTACCTGTTTGAAGTAAATATCAAAAACAGTTTTTTCCATGTATAGTTCACGAAGTTCACGATGGATGGCCTCGATTAGTTCAGCTGCAAACTTCTTCCGAATGGATGTAAGATTTTTAGCTTCAAGACTTAGATCATCTGTGACGGAGGTTAAATCTTTCTTAATGTTATCAACGTGGTGATCCCTATTTTGGATTTTCTCGATTTCTTCCTCTATTTTAGCAGCATACTCTAAAATATCTCCAACCGTCTGTCCATATTTTTTCTTTAAATGACCAATTTCATTCAATCTACTTTCAATTAAATCTAATTTATTTGGATCAAATTCTAAAACATCTAGCTGTTGACGGATTTTATATAAAGTTTCTTCAAGTTGGTAATAGCTATTGGAGATTGTTTCATGTATTTCTTTTAATGAATCATTAATTTCAGAAATATCTTCTGTATGACCCATAGCATGTCCCAACCAGTCTAAACCTTTTTGATCACCACTTAGTGCTTCGTAGCTTTTATTTAGTCCTTCAAAAATAGACTCAAAATTAGAGATATTCTTTCTCTCTTGAAGAAGTTGAATATCTTCATCGATTACTAAATTCGCCTTTTCTATTTCTTTATGCTGAAACAGTAAAAGGTCTAAGCGATGAGCCATTTCCTGCTCATTCTCACTTAATTCCTTCAGTTTTCGTTTAAGTTCGGTATATTGCTTATAGATATCTCTATATTCTGACAAGGCTTCATCAACCACATCTCCACCGTACTGATCAAGCAGTGAGAGGTGGAGTTCCGAATTCATAAGCTCTTGATGCTCATGCTGTCCGTGTATATCCATTAATGTTCGGCCAACTTCACGAAGAATAGAAATGGTTACTAACTTTCCGTTAATTCTACAAACACTCTTTCCATTACTTAAAATATCTCTTCGTAAAACAACCATACCTTCACCGGCATCAATGCCAAATTCTTTAACCTTATCATAACAAGGGTGAACATCTTCTAATAAAAAAAGCCCTTCAATCTCTGCTTTGTTTTCACCGTACCTTACAAATTCTGCAGATCCACGACCACCAACGAGTAGGTGAATGGCATCGATGATAATAGACTTACCAGCACCAGTTTCCCCTGATAGAACTGTTAAGCCCTTTTCAAATGAAATAGAGAGTGATTCTATAATTGCGAAATTTTTTATTGATAATTCAGCTAACATATAATCTCACCTTAGACTTTATTTTGTAAATCGTTTAGAGCATGTCTAAGAAGCGTTTTGAAATAATTTCAGTATCTTCTGGCGTTCTACAGATAATAAGGATTGTATCGTCTCCGCAAATTGTTCCTAAAATGTCATCCCAGTCTAGGTTATCGATTAGAGCACCAATTGCATTTGCATTACCAGGCATTGTTTTCATAACTAACATATGACCAGCACTGTCTATTCTAATGAACGCGTCCATAAGTGACCTTTTAAGTTTCTGTAGCGGATTAAATCTTTGGTCTGCCGGTAGGCTGTATTTGTATCTTCCGTCCAACATAGGTATTTTAACAAGGTGAAGTTCCTTAATATCTCTTGAGACGGTTGCTTGGGTTACATTAAAGCCACCATTTTTTAAGATATCTACTAGTTCGTCCTGTGTTTCGATATCGTTGTTCGCGATAATTTCTCTTATCCTAATATGTCTTTGACCTTTATTCATTTTCTCACCTCACCATTATTCAAAAATGTTGTATGTTTATACCTGTTATGTTATATGAAATTTGAAAAAAAGTACATTTTTTTCGGTATTTTTTCCTATTTTTGTCGAAGTATGTTTTCTAAATAGGGATAGCAAAACTTGCCTGTTGATTTCCGCTGAAGGCACTCGCTTTCCGCGGGCGGTCCGTGAGCCTCCTCGGCGCTTTGCGCCTGTGGGGTCTCACTTTGACGCGCTACTCCCGCAGGAGTCTCGTACCTTCAGCGGAAATCAACAAAGTATTTAAATTACATAAAGTATTAAATAGCAAAAAAGAGAATAACGATAATCGTCATTCTCCTGTAGTTTCTTTATTTGCTTTTAAGGTTGCATGTGCTTCGGCAACGATGGTTTCTACTGATTTTTTCAGTTGGTTTTCTCCCGTTTCCTTGTCTCCAGTCCAGTGTAGGTGTAGGAGGAACTCGATGTTACCATCGCCTCCTGTTATTGGTGAGAAGGATGCAGCTTTGCAATCATACCCAAGTCCAATTGAGAAATCTACGATTGATGAGAGTACTTGTTCGTGTACTTTCGCATCTCGAACGATTCCTTTTTTCCCTACTTGGTCTCTTCCCGCCTCGAATTGAGGTTTAACGAGAGCCACTACATCACTGTTAGCCACTAATAATGTTTTTAAAACAGGTAAGATTAGTTTCAAGGAAATAAAGGAAACATCAATAGAAGCAAATTGTGGCATTCCTTTACTTAAGTCAGCCGGTGTAACATAACGAAAGTTTGTTCTTTCCATTACAATCACACGCTCATCTTGACGAAGTTTCCAAGCCAACTGATTATAGCCTACATCAACTGCATAAGACATTAACGCACCATTTTGTAAGGCACAATCCGTAAAACCACCCGTGGACGATCCAATATCCAATAAGATTTTGTTTGAAATATCCAGAGAAAACTCCTTTAAGGCCTTTTCAAGCTTTAAGCCTCCCCTACTAACATAGGGTATGGCATTTCCTTTTACCGTAAGTTGGATATCTATTTCTACTTTTTCTCCTGGCTTATCTAACCTAACCTCGTTCGAATAAACAAGCCCTGCCATAATGGTACGTTTTGCTTTTTCACGCGTTTCAATTAATCCACGCTCAACTAGAAGTACATCAAGTCGTTCTTTTTTAGTACCCATTCTTTTTTCAAGCCCTCTTTTGTTTTATAGGTGTTATTTTACGGATTCGATTGATAACTTCTTCAGTCGTTAATCCGATTTCTTCTAACAGTGCATTTACGCTACCATGTTCAATAAATTTATCTGGAATACCCATTCTATCTATTACAGCCTGATAGTGGTGATCGTGGGCAAATTCTAATACCGCACTACCAAACCCACCTTGTAATACTGCTTCTTCTAGTGTTAAAACAGGAATGTTCTGAGCAAATATCTCATGAAGCATAGTCTCATCCATAGGTTTGATGAATCTTGCATTTATGACTTTCACTGAAAAGCCATCCTTTTCAAGCTGCTCAGCAGCCTCTAACGCCATCGGAATGGTTGTACCAAAGGTAAGAATAATTGCATCTTCACCCTCTTTTAATACTTCCCATGAGCCGATTGGAATTGTTTTTAGCTCATCGTCCATTTTAACACCCAAGCCATTACCTCTTGCATAACGAAGTGCAATTGGTCCATCATCATACTTTAGTGCTGTATAGACTAAATGTTGACCTTCATTTTCGTCCTTCGGCATCATAAGAACCATATTAGGAATATGACGCATAAATGCAATATCAAACACACCTTGATGTGTTTCACCATCTGCACCTACAAGCCCTGAACGGTCAATTCCGATAAATACATTCAAGTTTTGCCTACAGATATCGTGGACAACTTGATCGTATGCTCGTTGTAAGAATGTTGAGTAAATCGCTAAAAAAGGTTTCATATTTTGGGTAGCAAGTCCAGCTGCCATTGTCGTTGCATGTTGTTCCGCAATCCCGACATCAAACATTCTATCCGGAAATTCCTGTGCAAATTTCTCAAGTTTTGAACCTACAGGCATTGCTGGGGTTACAGCAACTACTCGCTCGTCCTCTCTAGCTACTTTTCTAACTGTCTCACTTACTAAAGCACTCCAAGCTGGTGCTGTAGTAGAGGATTTAACGAAGTCACCTGTCTCAATTTTATAAGGACCCGTACCGTGCCACGTCCCAATTGTATCCGATTCAGCTGGGTGATACCCTTTACCCTTTTTCGTTATAACATGTAATAAAACAGGACCTTTTGTCTTTTTTGCGTATTGAAGGTTACTAAATAAATCTTCATAATTGTGCCCATCAACTGGACCTAAATAAGTAAAGCCGAGTTCTTCAAAGAACACACCTGAAACTAGTAAATACTTTAGGCTATCCTTCACACGTTCAGCTGTTGTCGCAAGCTTTCCACCAACTGCCGGGATTTTTTTAAGTAGCATTTCTAGTTCATCTTTAACCCAATGGTATTTCCCTGCAGTACGTAATCGACCTAATATTGAATGAAGTGCACCAACATTCGGAGCAATTGACATTTCATTATCATTTAAAATAACAATCATATCTTTCTTTTCATGTCCAATATGATTTAATGCTTCCAGTGCCATTCCACCCGTTAATGCACCATCGCCGATAATTGGAATAACAAACTCCTTGGATTTCTTAAGATCTCTTGCAACCGCCATTCCCATTGCTGCAGATAAAGAAGTTGAACTATGGCCAGTCTCCCAAACATCATGCTCACTTTCAATCCGCTTTGGAAAACCACATAATCCTTTATATTGTCTTAATGTATCAAATTCACAGGCTCTACCAGTAAGAATCTTATGAACATACGATTGATGACCAACATCCCAAAGGAACTTGTCTTTTGGACTCTCAAACTCCTTATGTAGTGCAATTGTTAATTCAACTACACCTAGATTAGGACCAATATGCCCTCCAGTAGCTGAAAGCTTCTCAATTAAAAATTGACGGATTTCAGAGCTAAGCTTTTCTAGCTCCTCATTGTTCATACTCTTTAGGAATTGAGGGCTTTTTATTGATGAAAGATCCAAATAGACCACTCACTTTCATTAAATTTCATTCATTGTAATTTCCATTAAATTGAATAGATTTTAAGTACATTTTAATATAACTTTTTCTAATTGTAAAAATAGCCGTTAACACTTGCGTGATAACGGCAATTCTAAGTATATTGACATCAATCTGTTTTTTAGTATTTAAATAAAGATTATAGTTGCCGTATACTAATAGAATTTACCACTATGAGTATACCATAAACATTTTCTTGCCTCAATTTAATCCTTAATGATTACGTGTAGCAATCAAATCGCAAATCCTTAAGAGCTTATCTGTATTTTCTAACCCTATGTTAGCTAATATGTTTTTTGCTTCATCAATATGAAATGTTAACTTATCCTTCGCACCTTCCATTGTAAGCAGAGATGGATAGGTACTTTTTTCATTAAGCTGATCACTGCCAACACGTTTACCTATATTCTCCTCTGTACCTTCAATATCAAGAATGTCGTCTCTAATTTGAAAAGCTAGCCCAATGTGATGAGCAAATCTTTCTAATTTTTGAATTTGATCGTTACTTGCTCTTGAAAGAATAGCACCAGCAATCACACTAAATGCTAACATCTTCCCTGTTTTATGGATATGGATGTACTCTAGCTCTTCTAAGCTTAAGTTCTTCCCTTCACCCTCCATATCAGCGATTTGACCACCTACCATCCCTTCAGGCCCTGCTGCCTTTGCTAGGTTAGTAATAAGGTCAAGCTTCATTTGTGGTGTGACTTCTGAATCATCCATATCTGATATCAGTTGAAAACTGTATGTAAGCAGTCCATCTCCCGCTAATATTGCATTTGCTTCTCCAAACACCTTATGATTAGTCGGTTTTCCTCTTCTTAAATCATCATCATCCATACTTGGTAGATCATCATGGATAAGAGAATAGGTATGAATCATTTCAATTGCACAAGCAACTGGTAAGCCAATTTCGAAACGATTTTTGAAACTATCTAGGGTAGCAAATAATAATAATGGCCTTATTCTCTTTCCCCCAGCTTTTAGTGAATACATCATTGCTTCTTTTAATATTTCCGGTGTATGCAAGCGTTCAATCATAACAGGAAGACTAGCTTCAATAATTTCTTTATTTTGCGCAAGGAACTTTTCAAAGTCTGTTGTGGTCACTCTATTCATCCCCCTGAATAGTGAACGGCTCTAGCTTTCCATCTTCGCGTAAAATCTGATCCATTTGTTTCTCTACGTTTTGAAGCTTATCATGACAGAGCTTTGATAATTTCATTCCTTCTTGAAAGTAACTGATCGCTTTTTCAAGAGGAACATCTCCTTCTTCTAATCGTTCTACAATTTCTTCTAACTTTTCCATGGCATCTTCAAATGTCATTTGTTTTTCTTCAGTCATGTAATGTCCTCTCCTCTACACCAACAACTTTACAATCAATTTTACCATCCTGTAGCTGTACGCTTAAAGACTCCCCAGCTTTTACACCCTTCACACTCTTAACCAGTGTTTCCTGCTGATCATATACCAGACTGTAGCCTCGTTCCATTATTTTTAAAGGACTTAATGCCTCTAACTTTGAAAGGGTAGAAGTAAACATAAATTGTTTTTGATTTACGATTTGTTTCACTTCTTTTTGCAATATTTTCTTAACCTGCAAGAAACGTTCATTTGCCTTTTTGATTTGCTCCTCAGGGTGATTATGTTCAAGTCGAACGGATAACCGTTCAAATTTCTCCTGTTTTCTTTCTAAGCTTCTCGTTCCCGCTCTTTCTAATCGTTCGTATAGGCGGTCTAGCTGTTGTTCTTTTTGTACATAAAGATTTTTTGGATGCCTGAAAGCATAGGAATTTTGTAATTTATTAAACCGTTCTTGTTCATAGCCAATCGTCGACTTAAGAGCTCTAATTAAACGTGTTTTCCTTGATAAAAGCTTATCCGCTAAATCTACCATATGTGGTACAGCTAGCTCAGCTGCTGCAGTCGGGGTTGGTGCACGTAAATCCGCTACAAAATCTGCTATTGTAAAATCCGTCTCGTGCCCAACAGCTGATATTACTGGAACTTCAGATTTAAAAATCTCCCTAGCAACGACTTCTTCATTAAATGCCCAAAGTTCTTCTATTGATCCTCCACCTCTACCAACGATTAAAACGTCTAAGTAACCTAGGTTATTTGCTGTAGAAATGGCATTAGCGATAGAAGAAGGAGCGTTTTGCCCTTGAACTAAGGCAGGAAGGATAATTACCTTTCCAATGGGATAACGCCTCTTTATTGTAGTTAAAATATCCCGTATGGCTGCACCTGTTGGCGAAGTAATAACTCCAATATATGTTGGAAATTTTGGGATTGGCTTTTTATAATCTGGATGAAATAGACCTTCTTGTTCAAGCTGTTTTTTTAGCTGTTCGAAGGCTAAATATAAATTACCAACTCCATCAGGTTGCATTTCTTTTACATAAATTTGATAATTTCCATTACTTTCAAAAACAGAAATTTCTCCCCTAATTAGCACCTTCATGCCGTCCTCAGGTGTAAATTTCATATTACGGTTTTGGCCAGAAAACATGACTGCTTGTATTCTGGCATTTTGGTCCTTTATAGTAAAATACATATGCCCACGACTATGGGCCTTAAAGTTTGAAATTTCCCCCTTCACTAATACATCCTGAAGGTGTGGATCAACATCAAATTTACGTTTTATGTACTTAGTTAAAGCTGTAACGGTTAGGTACCTAACTTCACTCATAAAAAAACCCCTTGAGAGCCTATATATTACTCATTTGCTCTGAACTTGTTTTTGCTGATAAAATTGTATTGTAAAGTAGCATTGTAATTGTCATTGGACCAACCCCACCTGGGACTGGTGTAATGTATCCGGCAATATTACTTGCATCTTCAAACAATACATCTCCAACAAGTTTGCCTGAATCTAGACGATTAACGCCTACATCAATAACCACTGCACCTTCTTTTATGTAATCACCGTCGATAAAGTGAGCTTTACCTACTGCTACAATTAGAATATCCGCTTGTTTAGTGATTTCTTTGAGATTCGTTGTTCTTGAATGACAATAAGTCACAGTGGCATTTTCTTTTAAGAAAAGTTGGCCTACTGGCTTACCAACTATATTACTTCTACCAATAACGACCACATGTTTTCCAGCAATCGGTAATTGTTTTGATTTAACCATTTCTACAATTCCAAATGGTGTACAAGGTAGAAATGCATCTTGACCTGTCATCATTCTGCCTACATTTATTGGGTGAAATCCATCTACATCTTTATTAGGTGAAATATGCTCAATAACAGCCAACTCATTAATGTGTTTTGGTAAAGGTAATTGTACAAGAATACCGTGCACTTCTGGATCATTGTTCAGCTTTGTTATTTCGTTTAGTAAATGTGTTTCAGTAATGGCTTCTGGAAATTCGAGTAATGTTGAATGAATTCCTGTTTCATTACAAGCTTTTTGTTTTGCTGTAACATATGATCTAGATGCAGGGTTATCTCCTACTAAAATTACAGTTAATCCTGGTATGATTCCTGTTTCTTTTAAGCATAGTACGTCTTCTGAAATTCTACCTCTTATTTCTGCTGCAACCTCTTTACCACTAATAATTTGAGCTGTCATCTGAATCTCTCCCTATATGTATTGTATTTTTCTATATAAAAACTTACAAAGACAGATGAAACTAGATTAACTAAACAAATCTTTAAAGTGTTTCTTTAACTTTTGATAAAATACTATTAATGAAGCGGCTTGAACTGTCGTCCCCAAATGTTTTTGCTAGTTCAATTGCTTCGTCCATGCTTACATTAACTGGTATTTCATCGATATACTTCATCTCAAAAATGGCCATACGGAGTAATGAACGGTCTACATTAGCTACACGCTCTAGTGTCCATTTTTCTAAGTTATTACGGAGTACTGTATCTATCTCTTCTTTGTGTTCAACTACCCCTAACACAAGCTGCTCTAGAAAAGGATCGCTTTCTTCCCCTTCCATTAACACATTTGTGATAACTTCTCTAGGGTCATTGTCACTTAAATCTATTTGAAATAGAGCTTGTAATGCTCTTTCTCTTGCTGTACGTCGTTTCATTTACTCTTTTCTCCTTTATGTACGAAGTTTGTCGACTATTCCACTTTAGATAATAGCATATTTTTCTTTTATAATAAAATAGGGGTCAACGCAAAATGCGCAGACCCCCATAGGTTAATGTATTTTGTTTACATTTCTTGTTCGTATTGCTGTTCTTGCTTTTGGTTTTCAAACAAGACACCAACAACATGAATATTAACTTCTTCGATCTCAAGTGCCGTCATATTTAACAGTGCTTGACGAATATTATCTTGAACCTTTTGAGCAACATTAGGAATTGAAATCCCAAACTTCATTGCACAGAACACATCAATTGTAATACCGTTATCTGTTAATTCTACTTTTACACCTTTACCGTGATTCTTCTTACCAAGCCTTTCAGCTACACCAGATGCAAAATTCCCTCTCATCTGCGCTACGCCGTCTACTTCAGAAGCTGCAATTCCTGCTATAACTTCAATCACTTCTGGGGCAATTTCAACCTTGCCTAAGCCATTGTTACCTTGGTTCATTTCTAACACGTTATTCTCTGACATAACTAGCACCTCCAGTAATAGTTTATGACTTCATTACCTCATATAATTCAAGAAACTTTGTATTAAAGTGACCATCTATAAACTTTTCATGATTAAGTAGCTTTAAGTGAAACGGAATTGTCGTATGAACACCTGGGCCTTCAATGACAAATTCACTTAATGCACGTTTCATTCTAGCAATTGCTTCATCTCTAGTCGCGCCATATGTAATTAATTTTGCGACCATAGAATCGTAAAATGGTGGAATCACATAGCCTGGATACACTGCTGAATCAACACGAACTCCTAATCCACCAGGAGGTAAATACATTTCAATTTTACCAGGTGAAGGCATGAAATTCTTTTCTGGATTCTCAGCATTTATCCTACACTCAATCGACCAACCAGTAAAGGTTACATCTTCTTGGGTAATTGATAATTTTTCATTAGATGCCACTTTAATTTGTTCCTTAATTAGGTCAACGCCCGTAACCATCTCCGTTACAGGATGTTCTACTTGAATACGAGTGTTCATCTCCATGAAGTAGAATTTATTTGCATTGTGATCGTAAATAAACTCAACTGTTCCAGCACCAGAATAATTAACTGCTGCCGCTGCTTTAACAGCAGCTTCTCCCATTTTTTCTCTTGTTTCTGAATCAAGAGCTGGAGAAGGTGTTTCTTCAACTAGTTTTTGTAAACGTCGTTGAATTGAACAATCACGTTCACCTAAGTGTATCACATTTCCGAAATTATCTGCTAATACTTGTATTTCAACATGACGGAAATCCTGTATGTACTTTTCAATGTATACACCTGGATTTCCAAATGCAGTGGCTGCTTCTTGCTGAGTTATATTAATTCCTTTTACTAACTCTTCCTCTGTTTTAGCGACGCGGATTCCTTTTCCACCGCCACCTGCTGTTGCTTTAATGATGACAGGATAACCCATCTCGTTAGCCAAAGCAATGGCTTCATCTGTATCCTTAATAATCCCTTGTGAACCTGGAACAATCGGTACACCCGCTTGCTTCATCGTTTCACGAGCTACGTCTTTTGTTCCCATTTTTGAAATAGCTTCAGGACTTGGCCCAACAAATGTAATATTACATTCACGACAAAGCTCCGCAAAGTCTGCATTTTCAGCCAAAAAGCCATAACCAGGATGAATAGCTTCGCTTTCTGTAAGCTTTGCTACACTAATGATATTCGTAACATTTAGATAGCTATCTTTTGAGGCAGTAGGCCCGATACAATAAGCTTCATCTGCAAGTTGAACATGAAGGGCTTCACGGTCTGCTTCAGAAAAAACAGCAACTGTTTCTATACCTAATTCTTTGCACGCTCGAATAATCCTAACGGCAATTTCTCCTCTGTTTGCAATTAACAATTTTTTTATCATAGCAGTCTCCCTTTATTCAGGTTTAACTAGGAATAGTGGTTGTCCGTACTCTACTAATTGTCCATTTTTCACTAAAATCTCAACAATCTCACCGTTTACTTCTGCTTCAATTTCATTGAAGAGTTTCATAGCTTCAACAATACAAACAACTTTATTCGTATTTACTCGATCTCCAACCTTAACATAGTTTTCTGCATCAGGTGATGGAGCTGCATAAAAAGTTCCTACCATAGGTGAAGTTATTTTATGTAAGTTTTCCGTTGATGCTGCTTCTACCGCTTTTGGAGCCTCTGCTTGTACAGGTGGAGCCACCGCTGCAGGTGCTTGTTGAACAGTTTCTTGAACAGCTGCTGGAGGTTGTTGTACTTCTTGAGTTACTTGTTTAACTACTGACCCAGTATTATCGTTATGTTTTTTCATTTTAATTTTCGAGCCATCATGTTCGAAAGTAAACTCATCAATAGAAGATTGGTCTACAAGTTTAATTAGTTCGCGTATTTCTTGAATTTTAAGCATCCATTACACTCCTTAGTTCATATCGATCCATCTTACTTTAAGAATACCATATTTTAAAATTAAATGTTAGTATTAGTACCACCTACTAATATGATACGATACTATCTTCAATGAATTCAATAGCAATATGTAACTCTAGTTGAATTTGTGTAGGATTAATTCTGTGATTTGGAAACGCTTTCCTATTTTAATCATATTTCTACATTTTTTGTAAAAAAAAGAAGGATTGTTTACAAATTAGTCGAAATATTCATTAATATTAATTTGTAAATAGTTGGAGGAGTGTTTCATGTTTTCGCTAGAAAAAATGAAGAAAGAGGATTTAATTCGTAAAAATGGACTAGTTGTTAAAGCAACCTTCGTATCTGTTATTCTAGCTGCCATTGTTGATATTGCATTGGGAAAAGAACTTGCTCTCATTTTATCTATTATTATTGGAGGGTTTATCGGAGTTTCAGTAGTTGCTTTTCTGCATTACACAAATCGTTTTATAACAGCCATTCCGTACATCGCCATTCTGTTTGTAGCAACTGTCATATTTACAATTATGCAAAGTAGTATCTCACCAACAGCTTATTTTCTAGTTTATTTTATTTTAGCTACATCTGCCATTTACATGAAGCGCTCTACTCTCTTTCTTGGGGCAGGTCTGGGAATGATAATATTAACTGTATTTACATATTTACATCATACAGAACTAGTTTTAGAAACAAAAAATTATGGAACCATCTATCTCCTATTTTTACTAGTAACCATTCTACTATCCTTTCAATTAAAGATGGCTGACCAGCTGTCTAAAAATATCCTGTTAGCTCAGTCAAAGACAGAAGAAATGCTTGTTAATGACTTAGAGAGAAGACAGCAATTAGAGGATCATACTGCGATTATCTCTACAACTATTAAACAAGTGAGTAATCAGAGTAAGGAAAGTTACTTTGCATCTGAGAAAATGGACATTGCCATTTCCGAAATCGCATCAGGCGTACAAAATCAAACGAGTACAATTTATGACATTACGAACTCACTAGAGCATGCTAATCAATTGGTTGTTGAAATGGTAAACGCGGCTTCTGAACTAAAAAATAAAGCTGAATATACATCAAACATTTCTTCAGATGGAACTAAAGTTACAAAAAGCTTACTAGAGGCGATTACCTCATTCAATACACTATTACTAGAAATGAACCGCAAAATTGGGAGTTTGGCAACTAAAATTCAAGAGACGTCGCATTTTACAGTGTCTATTCAGGAAATTGCCTCACAAACAAATTTACTGGCTTTAAATGCCTCAATTGAAGCAGCTCGTGCTGGGGAAAGTGGAAAAGGATTTGCAGTTGTTGCAAGTGAGGTTCGTAAACTTGCAGAGCTAACTGCAAAAACAGCATCCCAAATCTCAGATAATTTATCAAATGTCATTTCTGAAACAAAGGAAACACAAGAAAACATGGAAATGACTTCTAAGAATATGAGTGATAATTTAAATTTGGTAAAACAAACAGATCTAGCTTTCTCACAAATTAGTAGCTCCATCGATGAATTAAAAGACGATATCCTTGGATTTGACGGATTAAGTAGCTCTATTGAAAAAACAACAAATTCTATTGGTATAGCAGTAAATGAATTTAGTAGCATCATTCAAGAGGCAAATGCTACCCTAGAAGAAATAGCTTCAACAATTACAGAACAGACAAAACAACATTATGATTTATCAGAGTCTGCTTCCAAGACAGATAAATCTGTACAGCAATTATTACAGTTGTATAAAGATTAACGAAGAAAACCGGCAATGATGTTTGCCGGTTTCTTTACGTTCCATTATTCAGCAGGCTCGAAAGTTACAGCTACATCTTGTAGCTCACCTAACTCACTTGCAACTAATAATAAAATATCGTTTGCAGCTGCATTGTTATGCTCTTTTGCCTTAACTGTAATTCTTACTTTACCACCGTCAGCTCTTACTAGAGCGTCAGCATAACCTTTGCTTTTAATAAGTGTTTCAATTGTTGACTCTTTAATTGCGATTTCTGTTAACTCTTGCATTTTTTCCATTGCCATGTTCTTCTCTTCAGCAGAAACTTCACTTGAAGCTACAACAGCTGTTAGTTGCTCTCTTAACTCAGCTCTCTTATCCTCAATATCCATACGAAGTTGTGCAAATAGCTCATCACTAGAAATTGTTGAAATAGCAGTTCCATCTTCAGCTTCTTCAATTGTTACTTCCATACCTTCTTCGCCTTCAGCCGTTGTTGTTACATCTGTATTTTCTGCAGTTTCATTCACACCTTCTTGTTCAAATGCAAAATCCTCTGGTGCACCTTCTGGAGACGTAATGTAATAGACTGATAGAACCACCACTAAACTTAACATTGTCAATAACCAAACTGTTTGCTTTTTTAATAACATTTATGATTCCCCCTTAGACTTTTTAGGTAAAACTGCCACTCTATGACTAGGTACATCTAGTGCTCTCGTAACAGCCTCTACCACCATTTTTTTTATTTGAATGTTGTCAACCCCTTTGGCGACAACAAGTACACCCCTAATGGCTGGCTTTTCAATTTTAATAACAATTGGTGTTTCTTCTTCACCTTGCCTAATAATGACAACCTGCTCATCCTTCGACAGATCCTCTACCTTACGTTTTCCACCCTCACGATCGGTTTCATCCGTCGATTGGCTGTTAGTAATAGTATTGGTTTGTAAGACCTTCGTTTCTGTGGCATCAACATTAACGACCACAGATACATCACTCACACCTACAATTGTTTCCAATGCTTCTTTTAGCTGGTTCTCATAGCGAACCTCGTATTCAGAAATAGCTGCTTGCTCTACATCTTTCTTCTGTCCAAATGTTGGCTCATCTACGCTTTCTTGTTTTGTTACTGGCATAGAAGATTGGGGTTGATTATTGCTGTTCAATAAATTACTAACTAGCATAAACCCAATACCCAGTGCTAAAACGAGTAGCAAATAATGATACTTAGGTGGCTTTTTTGTTGGAGGATCGGACTGATCTTCTTTTGATTGATTAAACATCTTTTTTATTGATTCTAAAAACCCTTGTTCCTTCCCCATTTGCTATTTCTTCCCCCCTTCCACAGATACGACTATTTGTTCTGGACTAGATCCCCATTTACCAGCTAGAAAGCTAGCAATTTCATTTACAATTGGTTGATTGGTTTCAATTTGTGTCTGTTTGGAGGTGTCAATAATAACAGGCTTTACAACCGCAACCGCATTTGGATCTTTGTCTTGCTTTGAGAGATAAACCTCTATTGTTACCAGGTGTAAATCATCTGTCGAGGTAATCTCGATATTTTCTTCTTTTGGAAAAAGAAGTACCTTTTCAACAGTCAAACCATATTCTTGCACCATCTCCTCTTCCACTTCAGTTTTCATTTGGACAGCCATTTCTTCTAAAATATATGCACGGTTTGAGGCTTGTATTTCTTTTTTCTTAATTTCTATTAAATTTTCTATATTTTTTTCATTATTTTGTGGCGAAACCCTTAAACTAGCGAAGGTTTGTTCGAAATCCTGAGTCAATAACTGGAAAAGTGGTGTTAAGATAATCACGATAAGTAATAAACCAACTACCATCTTTACATATTTTTGCATACTGGAATTTGGTAGAAGCATTTCAATGACAGTTGCTAGTAGGATAAAAAGAATAATATTTGTAATCCAATCTGCTAAAAATTCCACTCTTCCACCTCCTTCACTAACGGACCATCATTGTCAGGTTCCCAGCAGCAATAATCACTGTCATACTTAAGAAAAACATGAGAGATACAATGGCAAGTGCGGCAAAAATATAGATGACACTTTTGCTAATAATATCTAGACACGCAATTACTGGTCCCCCACCTAATGGTTGTAACAAAGCCGCAGCTATTTTATAGATTAAGGCTAGAGACAATATTTTAATGGCTGGAAAGGCGGCTAATAATAGTAAAATCGCCACTCCCACGATACCTACTGTATTTTTTAATAGTACGGATGCACTAATAATCGTATCAGTAGCATCTGTAAACATTCGCCCAATGACAGGTACAAAATTTCCAGTAATAAACTTTGCTGTACGAATGGTAATTCCATCTGATACAGCAGCAGATGCTCCTTGTACTGAGATAACACCTAAGAAAATCGTCAAAAAGGTTCCTAGTAAACCTATACTAATATTTCGTATTAACTGAGCAAGCTGGGTCACTTTATAATGATCACTCAATGTACTCACAATGCTCAGTAATGCTGATAAAAAGAGAAGAGGCAACACGACGTATTGAATTAATAATCCACTCGTATTCATTAAAAAAATGATAATCGGATGAAAAAAGGCTGCTGATATAAGTCCACCTGACGATGCCATTAATGCTAGTAATAGTGGCACTAACGCGAGAATAAAATTCGTCATGGTTGAAATCGCTTCTTCTGCATAAGAAATAGCAACTCTAAAACTATTTAAAGCGATGATTATTAACACCATGTACACTAGCGCATATGCCACTTTGCTTACTGTGCTTTTCTCAAATGAATTTTGTAATGTTTGTAGAAACATACTGAAAATGGTAAGCATGATTAATGTACTTAAAAGTTTTCCATTCGCTAACAATTCATAGAATAGATATTTAAGAAATCCGATGAGCCATTCCTTAATTGAAAATTTCTTTTCACCACTTATAAAGTCGACTAAACTTCCTTTTTGACTCTCTGGTAGAAAACCACCATATACGGTAGTGATTTCTTCCCAATATAGTTTAATTTCTTCAATTCCAAGCTTTTCTAATTGTTTATCTACTAGATCCTGCTGTGGGGGAGAAGCTTGTACATTGTCTGGTATTAAAAATAGTACAAATAATAATAAAGGTAGAATTACTGTAAGAGCTCGCTTCAACGTATCACCCCCAGATTTTAAAGAAGCAGTGGTGCCTACATCGTTTTATCTAGGTATTAGACCAATGATTGTTTCGATGATGACAGTAAGGATTGGTATTGCCATTGCCAAAATTAATATTTTTCCACCTAATTCAATTTTAGAAGCAATCGCACCTTGGCCCGCATCTTTTGTAATTTGCGCCCCAAACTCGGCAATGTAGGCAATACCGATGATTTTTAAGATTGTCTCAACATATACCATGTTGACATTTGCATTTAATGCTATTTTTTCTAGCATTCTGATAATCTCGTAAACTTGATCAATTAAAAATAAAAAAATGACACAACCAACAAATACAACGAGCATAAAAGCAAAAGTGGGCTTTTGTTCTTTAACGATTAATGCTAGGAAAGTTGCTATTAATCCTAGTCCTACAATTTGAAGAATTTCAATGACAGAGCCCCCCTTTATCCCTGAAAGAGAAACACAGCTTTTATCTTTTTAAATAAATCATCCACAATTGTTGCTACCATGAAGAGAATATATATAAAGCCCAGTAGAGTAACCCATTGAGCATACTCTTTCTTTCCCATCTGATCCAAAATTGTGTGGAGAAATGCAACTACAATTCCAACACCCGCTATCTGAAAAATGATATTTACATCGACTCCCATTTGCTCTTCTCCCCCTAATACCTACATCAATAAAATCACTAGTAAAAGCCCAGTTAAAAACCCCAAACTCTTGACCATTTTTTCATAACGTGCCTGCTTTTCTCTAGCTTCACTTTCTTCTCGCTCTAGATGAGTTAGAGCTAGAATAATATGCTTTTGTTGTGCACTTCGATCATGCTGACCAAGTGTTTCACCAAACTGTTTTAGAACTTCTTGTTCACCTTGCTTCAAAGCGGTGAATTTCCAAACTTCCTCCAAGCTTTTGTCCCAGGCCTGCTTCACACTTGTCTCACCATCGATTAGCTTTTTGGCAAACCCTTCAAAAAACCAAGTTAATGGTTTAGGCATCTGCTTTGCCAGATGAATCGCTGCTTCATGTAAAGGAACATGTCCATACATAATTTCAGCTTCCAACGCTTGAAGTGCAGCCTTTAGCTGCCTAAGTTGACGTGGCCGCTCACTTAAATGTCTTGCTGCTTCAAATCCCGTCCAAGTAGCTGCAACTAAAATAATGATTGCACCGAGTAATTTCATTCTATGTCACTCTCACTTCATTCAATATATGACCCTCTTTGTTTAAAATACTCTTAACAGTTCCAGGTCCTTGTGATCGTGTTAACTCAATGAACCGCTCGAATACACCAATTTCTAATAGGGGTCTTAGAGATGGTCGTTTGTAAAGATCACTTAATTGCTGCCCATGGACTGTTACCACCATGTGAACCCCTGCGTTTACTGCTTCTAAAATGGCCTCACTATCTTCAACTCGTCCTATTTCATCAACGACGATGACATCTGGACTCATAGAACGAATCATCATCATCATTCCCTCAGCTTTTGGACATGCATCTAGTACATCGACTCGATTCCCCAATCGATGCTGCGGAATTCCCTTCACACAGCCTGCGATCTCTGATCGCTCATCGACTATCCCCACTTTTTTAGAACTGATACCAAATTGTGGTTCACCACAACTTATTGCTCGGGCAATATCACGAAGTAATGTAGTCTTACCAGTTTGTGGTGGTCCAATAATCATCGTGTTTTTCCAATCGTCCTTATATAAATAGGGGAGTATCGAATTTGCAATCCCAATTTTTTGTTTTGCAATTCGTATATTAAAGGAGGTCACATCACGGATTACTTTTACCCGTGCATTTTCTGTTATTACCTTCCCAGCTAGTCCAACCCTATGGCCACCTTGAATGGTGACATAGCCACGCTTTAATTCCTCTTCAAGAGTATAAATTGAATAGTGGCTGAGCTTATTTAGAAGTTGCATTCCATCTTCAGGTGTTACGATATACTCATGAAAATGGGGGTTGCCACTAATGATTACTTCTAGTGGCCTCGAAACCCTAACGCGTACCTCTTCAATTCTTTCCTGTTCGGAAAGAGAGTAAGACATGAGCTGTGACGAAATTGATTTCGGCAACACATTTAGGACTTCTTCCATTCTTTCCACTCCTTTAAAAATCCTATTGTTACTTCAATTTATGCAGGCTTGGCCACATTATTACACTTTCTTAACCTTAGAGAGCTAGTTTCACTTATTTATAAATTCCAAATAGAATGAGAGCTACACCTAGTCCAACAAAGAAAAGCTTAGAAAAAGAGAGATCATCAGCCACAGAAAGTAAGCCAATTGTCATTGTTGTAACCAAAACGACTGGTCCCACAATGGCAAGAAGTGCATTAATCGCAAGTGCCTTTTTGGGATCATTAAAAATTAACATTAGAATTGCAGCTGTAATTTCAAGTGTCCCTGACAGTATTCGGAGCCCAGCCATTGATAAAACACTCGTTTCTATTAACGATATCCACCTTTTCATAACGTCCTCCACTTTCTTTAAGAGGTTGTTCAAACACATTTTGAACAAGCACTTATCCATCAAATTTTTCGTTTTGTACAACCTATGCAGCATTGGGGGATTTAAGACGAAAAAATTTTAGGGATAAAAAAGACCTACTGGTGGGGTAGGTCTTAATTGTGTACTCATAATTCAGATTTTAGATGTACATAGTCCGTTCATTTGCGCTGCAGGCACTTGCTTTCCGCGGGGAGGTTTCCTTTAGCTGGAATGAAGGAGAAAACTTCGAAGAGAAGATAGAGAAATGTCTTTCATTGCCTTGATGAAGGACAAACTTCATTGAGATGACTGAGTAATGTCCTTCATAGCCTTGATGAAGGACAAAACTTCATTTAGAAAACTGAGAAATGTCCTTCATAGCCTTGATGAAGTACAAAACTTCATTGAGAAAACTTTGAAATGTCCTTCATAGCCTTGATGAAGGACAAAATTTTGAAGAGATGACTAAGAAATGTCCTTCATAACTTTGATAAAAAAACTCTCGGCTAATAATAAAAACCCATCACTAGGATGGGTTTAATCGAAGTTATTTAATTAAGCACGAGAAACGTAAGAGCTGTCTGTTGTGTTAACGATTAGTACGTCGCCTTCGTTGATGAAGAATGGTACGTTTACAGTTAAGCCAGTTTCCATGATTGCTGGTTTTGAACCACCAGAAGCTGTGTCACCTTTAATACCAGGCTCAGTTTCAGCAACTTTTAGTTCTACTGTATTCGGAAGTTCCACTCCAAGAGTTTCAGTTCCAAATGTCATAATATAAACTTCCATGTTTTCTTTTAAAAATTTTAACTCATACTCGATTTGATTAGCAGGTAATTCAATTTGATCGTATGTATCTGTATCCATGAATACATGTTGATCTCCGTTTGCATATAAGTACTGCATTTTACGGTTTTCGATTTGAGCTTTTGCTACTTTTTCACCAGCACGGAACGTTTTCTCTTGTACAGAACCTGTTCTTAAATTACGTAACTTAGAACGCACGAATGCTGCGCCTTTACCAGGTTTTACGTGTTGGAAATCCATAACTCTCCAGATTCCACCGTCCACTTCAATTGTTAAACCTGTACGAAAATCATTTACTGAAATCATGCAAAAAATCCTCCTAATGATTATGAATCCAAGAAAATCTATTTCTTAATTCATTTATAAAATAATTAATTCTTTTGTAGAATAGGTAAGCGATTCATTGCCATTTTGTGTAATAACAGTATCATCCTCAATTCTTACGCCACCAAGACCGGCAACATAAATTCCTGGTTCTACTGTTACAACCATTCCTGGCTCTAATACGGCAGAATCTGCTTTCACAGATAATGAAGGCTGCTCATGTACTTCCATTCCTAAACCATGACCAGTTGAATGCCCAAAATATTCACCATAGCCATGTTCTGTGATGTAATCACGAGTTAATGCGTCCGCTTCTTTTCCTGTTATTCCTGGCTTAATTCCAGCCATTCCACGAAGTTGAGCTTCTAAGACAATGTTATAAATTTTCTTAAGCTCTTCGCTTGGTTCTCCTACAGCTAGTGTTCTCGTAATATCTGAACAATAACCTTTGTAGTAAGCACCAAAGTCTAATGTAACAAAATCACCTTTTTCAATAATTTTGTCACTAGCAACACCGTGTGGCAATGCAGAACGATAGCCAGAAGCAACAATGATATCAAAAGATGAAGAAATCGCGCCATTTTTTCTCATGAAGAATTCAAGTTCGTTTGATACATCTAGCTCAGTGATACCTGCTCGAATAAATTTAAGAATGTGAGAATAAGCCGCATCTGCAATCTCTGCTGCTTCCTTTAATATCTTAATCTCTGATTCAGACTTAATCAAGCGCAACTTTTCAATAGCACCAGAAACAGGAACAAATTCTGCGTTTACTTCCTTTTCATATGCTTTATATGTAGCAAATGTTAAATCGTCTTGTTCAAAGCCAAGCTTTTTAATACCCATTTCAGCTGCTTGCTTTGCAACCTCTTCAATAATTGGGCCTTTATGCTGTACAATTTCAAAATGCTCAATTTGTTTATTTGCTTGTTCTACATATCTGAAATCTGTGATAAATACAGCCTTCGTTTCAGATACTAGTGCTACACCAGCGGTTCCTGTAAATTCTGTCATATAACGTCTGTTATAAGCATTTGTAATAAGTAATCCGTCTACACCATGATTCTTAAAGCTTTCACGTAGTTTCTCTAATTTTAACATACTCCACTTTCCCCCCTAATTTTTCAAGCATTGCTAAAATTGCAACATTATAACCATATAGTCCTAACCCTACAATTTGGCCAACCGTGACGGGTGCAATAACCGATGTATGTCGAAACTCTTCACGGGCATGCACGTTTGAAATATGAACTTCAATTGTCGGAATTGTAATACTAGCAACTGCATCACGAATTGCATAGCTATAATGTGTAAAAGCGCCTGGGTTCATAACAACCCCATCATATGTATCGCCAGCCTCATGAAGTTTGTCAATAATAACACCTTCATGATTTGATTGAAAACAGTCTAAGTCAACTTCAATCTTACTGGCAAATAGTCTTAAATCCTTTTCTAAATCATCCAAAGTTACATGACCATATATTTCAGGTTCACGTTTTCCTAAACGATTTAAATTAGGACCATTAATTAGAAGTAAGCGCTTCATTATTATTAACCCCTTGCTAAAAAAAGAATGTTCAGTCAAAGAACATTCTAACATAAAACACTATTTATACCTAGCTATTTGACGTTACAGCCTGTCCTTGTTTTTGGATATCGTTGACCTCAAACGAAATCGAATATCCTATAAAAACACCATATAAAAGGTATAGACACACTGTTGTAATATTTGTATTTCTGCCAAGTTCCCATACACTTTTTAGATCAGGAAAAATAGGATTTAGAATAAAGAACACTAAGCCCCATAACGCTATACCAAATATCATACTTACCCAAATTTTTTCAAACCTTCTTAAAACAGCATAATATAAAAGAGCAACACCTATCGATAGTAAACCAATGATAAAGATTCCCATAAACTGTCCATAAAGGCCGTTTTTCCAATCACCAACTGCCCATGGCTGTAAGACTAAATTAGGACTTATTTTAGTGAATTTAAAAATATAGAGAAGATAACCTAAAAGACTCCAAAAGATTCCTCCACACAAGCCGATAACCATTACTTTTGCCATAATTGACATTGGTTCTTCTTTTTTGTTTTGCTCAAGAGCCGGATCCTTTTTCTTTGCTTCAACCATTTCTTTAAGCACCTCCATTTGCTAGTATGTCCAGGTGTTGTATGTAATATGAAGTGTAATCAATTTATGTCTATAATAGGAAAATCATGGTTATACTTATTACGTATAGTTCTCACTAGTTGTTTCATCTTTTTTCCTGTAAAATAGAAAGTAAGTTAGAATGAAAAAGATTGAAATATTTTACTAATAATCGGCAACTAAAGTTGTCTTACTTAATAAACTAAAAAAAAGCTGTTAGGAGGTGTTTCTCTTGAATCGTCGCCGTAATGTTTTTGTTCTAGTTCTCATTGGTCTTAGTGTATTTGGCCTCTTATCTACACTACTATTTGAGCCGGGGCAATTATTAAAACAACTAGCAATTTATGCTTTTTTTGGTGTTGTTATCTTCCTTATTTATAAATGGTTTGTTAGACGGCGAATTGGTGGAAAAGAACACTCTGCATATTTAAGAGCAGCCAAACAATCCGCAAAGCGCTTTAACGATCAAGGAAGTCGAAAAAGTAATGTACTTGGTTCGATAAACAAAAAAGCGAGTTTAACAAGTGTAAAGAAGCCTAATCAATCGTCAACACCAAAGAAGAAATCAGCCCCAACACACTTAACTGTGATTGATGGAAAAAAAGGCAAAAAGAAGAATCGAGCTTTCTTTTAGAAAACTTGATTCTTCTTTTTTTATTTTAATATGTCCATTTTTTCAAAAAGTCTATTGCTCTTTGCTCTCCGACTTCAATGATTGATTGTTTTTTCCCTTCGGTAAGGTCAAATTCTGTTGTAAGATCTCCTTCTAAAGGGATGAAGATGATGTTTTTTTCATGTCTTCTTGATACATACCGTGCGTCATGGGCATCTTTCATTGTTTCAAATAGAGCTGTAAGCAACTGG
Source organism: uncultured Bacillaceae bacterium (assembly GCA_947497585.1). Classification (GTDB taxonomy): domain Bacteria; phylum Bacillota; class Bacilli; order Bacillales; family Bacillaceae_L; genus Bacillus_BV. The sequence goes on from CANMHG010000005.1 coordinate 242,724, forward strand.
ATTGCGTTATTAATTTGTTTTGCAGGTTTCTCCGTATAGCTAGTGCTCAATTTTATTCCCAGTAATGGTCTGGCCTTCTTTTCTTCTTCAAAAAGCCAAATTGGAAAATTACTTAAAACTGCTCCATCTACAATAATACTTTTGTTATCTTTTATCGATAATTTTATTGGGTCAAAAAAATAGGGCAAGCTACAGCTCATTCGCACAGCTTTAGCAACTGAAAAGGTCCTTGGGTTAATACCGTACCGTATCAAACCATCAGGTAAAACAAGGATTTTTCCGTTCGTAAGGTCAGAAGCAACTAACCGAAGTGATTGATGAGGAAGATCAGCAAATGTTTTAACTCCCTTTTTTTCAAGCTTCTCTTCAATCCACTTTTCTAATACAAGCCCTTTATAAAGCCCTAGCTTCCAATATAATAAAAGCCAATTAGAAAACGGGAAGGGAATAGCAGTTTTTCGTTTATCAAGGAATTCCTTCATATTTATTTCATCCATCAACTCAATTATTTCCGAACTTGTATATCCCGCTGCAATGAATGCTGCCAAAAGTGACCCCGCACTTGTTCCTGCTAAGCGCTTAAACTTAAACCCCTTTTCCTCGATTGCTTTAAATGCACCAATTAACGCAAATCCTTTTATCCCACCTCCCGAAAACACACCATCGATATACAATAATAAATCCCCCTCGTACTTTTGATATATATGTATCAAAACCCGGGAGGAATTAGACCAAAAAAAGAATAGTGTTAACAGGCTTTAACCTGAACACTATTCTTCATTTCGTTTTTGAACATCACGTAATTCAGTAATTCTAGAATTATCTTCTTCAAAATACTGAACCAAATCTCCAATACGATCAATCGCATTCCAGCTCAGATGATGTTCAATTCCTTCTACATCATTGTAGATTTTATCATCTTCGACTCCAATTATTTTCATAAACTGTTCTAATAAATCATGCCTAAAGACCAATCTCTTTCCAATCTTTTTACCTTTTGTAGTTAAAACTAGCCCTCTATATTTTTCATAAATTAAATATTCATCTTTATCCAGTTTCTGAACCATTTTCGTTACTGAGGAGGGATGGACTGAGAGAGCTTCAGCAATATCAGAAACTCTTGCATAACCTTTATCTTCAATTAACATATATATTTGTTCAATGTAATCTTCCATACTTGGTGTTGGCATTTTGTCTCCTCCATAACTTAGCCGGAAAGCTTCTTGTATTAAAAGTTTACAATAGAACCTATAGGCTGACAAGCAATTAAGGAAACGTTTACCACAACTTACGTAAAATATTGAATTTCAGCATTTGGAAAAAATTCATGGATGTATCGTCTAATTGTTGTTTCAATATCCTCTGCATCTTCGGTTTTATAGACATATTTTCCAATTCCGTAGCGTCCCCATTTGTACTTTCGATCTTCCTCATTCATCTCAAGCTTAGTCTTAGGATATCTTTGCTGTATAACCTTTTTTGCTGGCTTTGTAAAACGATGCTGGATAAGTTCAAAGGATAAGTTTGAAAGGTCTATCCCTTGAAGAGATGCATGTAATCTTTCAAAAAGCTCAAAGTAACCTTCCTGCCAGTTTTCATGCATATAAATAGGCGCAACAATAAAGCCTAAAGGATAATTCGCATTTGCTACCTTTCGTGCTGCCTCAAGTCTTTCATCAAAAGAGGATGTTCCTGGTTCAAAGTTCTTTATCACATAGCGAGAATTCACACTAAAGCGAAACCTTGTGTTTCCATTATGTTTTGCATCTAAAAGATGGTCAACATGGTGATATTTTGTAACAAAGCGTAGTCTTCCTAAATCGGTATCACCTATGAACTCGATTGTCTTTTTAAGCGAGTGTGTTAAATGATCGAGGCCTACAATATCCGATGTACAAGCTGCCTCAAACCTTGTAATTTCAGGTTCTCTTTCTTTTATATATTTAGTTGCTTGTTCAAAAATATCTTCAAGGTTCACATAAGTACGAATGTATGGTTTACTCCCAAGCGTGGTTTGTAAGTAACAATAATGACAGTGACCCATACAGCCTGTTGCCAATGGAATAGCATACTCTGCTGAAGGTTTTGATGTGTCAAACTTTAGAGTTCTTCTTATACCTACCACGAGTGTGGACTTGGCAATTCTGTATTTTTGGTTTTCGTTGTCTCCTGGTAAATCGCGCACTTGATTGTGCGATGTAGTTTCCCTAATTTCAATCCCCATCTTTTCAAATTTCTCTTTTAACTCGACCCCGAGTGGATAGTCTAGGGCCTTTGGCTCTATGTAAACGAGCTGTGGAATAAATGCTTCCATGGTTTCACCTCTTTTTATGGTTAGTATGACCGGATTAGAGTGGTTCAAAGGCGCCAATGGTTTCCATAAAAGGTTGTGAGGGATTTGGATAAACTATCGGTAACATCCAAATTCAAAGGAGGTAAATGAACATGAATCCTAATGAAGGGAAACGCTATAAAAGAAAAATTGGGAAGGTTAAGGCATATCAAGAAATAAATGATGAAATCGCTAAGGATAAAGAGCTGCGAGCTATGCAACCTACTCCTGAGCCGAAGGATTTTGAGGAGATTGAGTATTAATTGGTTGGTAATTCGGAAGGCTAATATTATGGTTAGACCGATATCTATGGGGTTTTGACCGATAAAATTTTAGTTAGACCGATTCCATCTGGGCTTAGACCGATAAGTCGCTTCGGTAGACCGATAAACTCCATTTTGACAGGTTGGGCTACTCTAAATGTGGTTGGTTAGTGAGTCTTTTTTTATAAAAACAGCAAAAAAGACCCAATCGGGTCTTTTTTTACTATCTTACAATCCACATTTAAGTTGTGCGCCGCACCCAGTACACGTATTGCAGCCTCCAAGGTCTTCAACTGTTCCTTGGCGACAAACTGGACATGTATTTCCAACTTCTGAACCGATGGTTACATCTGTTGAACGTAGTGCATTTATTGTATCTACTAATACCACATGACTCTTTTTCTTTTCAGTTGTTGTTTCAGTAATTTCTTCTTCAAATGTGTTTTCTTCTGCTTTAAGAGTTAATACTTGTGAATCACGGCTACCGTCAACATAAACAGTTCCACCTTTTGCTCCACCTTTGTATAAACGCTCATACACTCCTTCAACCTGCTCAACAGTGTAACCTCTAGGAGCATTTACTGTTTTACTAATTGAGCTATCAATCCAACGCTGGATGACACATTGAACGTCAGCGTGTGCCTCTGGTGCAAGCTCCATTGCAGAAATAAACCATTTTGGAAGGTTATTTGGATCTGCCTCAGGATTATTATCTAAATACTCTTGTACGATATCTGCTTTTACTTCAATAAACTTACCTAAACGTCCACTTCTGAAGTAAGAGAAGGAGAAGTAAGGTTCTAATCCTGTTGATACACCTACCATTGTTCCAGTGGAACCTGTAGGAGCAACAGTTAATAGGTGTGAATTACGAATTCCGTATTCTTTAATACCATTCTTAATGTCATCTGGCATTTTTTGCATGAAGCCAGTTTGAGTAAATGCATTTCTTAAGCCAATTGTACCTTCTTCATTTTCTCCTACTAAGAATGGGAAGCTTCCCTTTTCTTTAGCGAGTTCAATTGATGCACGATATGCAGTTGTTGCGATAGTCTCGAACACTTCATCTACAAGCTTATTTCCTTCTTCTGAACCATACTCTGTTTCACAATAGATAAGTAGGTCGTGTAATCCCATTACACCAAGACCAACACGTCGTTCGCTTAATGCTTGTTTTTTATTAGCTTCTAGGAAATACGGAGTGGCATCGATAACGTTATCCTGCATTCTCACTCCAACTTCTACAGTTTTCTTAAGCTTTTCAAAGTTAACTGTTTTTGTTTCTTTATCAGCCATTTCAGCTAGGTTTACAGCTGCAAGATTGCAGACACTGTAAGGTGCAAGAGGTTGTTCACCACATGGATTTGTCGCAACTACCTGTTGCCCATATGCTTTTGCATTTGTCATTTCATTTGCATTATCAATGAAGAATATTCCCGGCTCTGCTGAATACGTAGCACAAATGTTAACTAGGTTCCAAAGCTCTTTCGCTTTGATTTTACGATAAACACGGACTTTGTGTCCTAGTTTCTCCCATTCTCTTACATCACCAATTTTATGCCATTCTTCATTGTAAATTTTCATCTCAGCTTCATCATAGCTTTCTACATCTGGGAATTTAAGTTCATAATACTCATCTTCCTCGACAGCCTCCATGAACTCCTTAGTTAAACATATAGAGATGTTTGCACCAGTAAGGAACTCAGGATTATGAACTGAATAATTCCCACCTGTTTTAAGCTTTATTTCTGCATCTTTTATAATTTTATCACTAAATCCACCATAACCAGGAATAGATTTGTAGTTAACAATCCCTTGATACATATCTCTTTCTTGTTGTGAAAGCGGAGTGAATTTTAATTTTTCTTGAGCGTATTTTTTAATCGTTTCATCGTTTGTATTTTCAATTAAGTAGCGTAAAATTCTTGGATTTTGCATCTTAGAAATGATGAATTCTATAATATCAGGGTGTGAGGAATTCAACATTATCATTTGGGCTCCGCGGCGCGATCCACCTTGCTCAACAAGATGAGTAAGCTTCGCAATATCATCCAACCAAGATACAGATCCAGATGACTTACCATTTACTCCACGAGCCAACGCATTTCTTGGTCTTAAAGTAGAACCATTTGTTCCTACTCCGCCACCACGGCTCATAATCTCCATAACTTGTTTTCTATGCTCAGAGATACCTTCACGAGAATCTTGAACATATGGCATTACATAACAGTTAAAGAATGTAACTTCTGTTCCAGCACCTGCTCCATATAGTACACGGCCTGCTGGGATAAAGTTTAAGTTTACAAGCTCTGCGTAGAACTTCTCAAACCATTCTTGTCGCTTTTCTTCCGTTTTTTCTACTGATGCAAGACCTGTTGCATTTCGCTTAGCAATTTGCTCGTAGTAGATTTCTAAAGGCTTCTCAATTACGTCAAGAGATCTCTTAATAATTCCCGTTTCGACTTCCTCTGGGCTATCTAATACACCGCGATATTCCTCTTCAACTAGTACTCTAGCAGCTTTCTGTTCCCAATCAATATCAACGATATATCCAAGACCACGAGCCGGGAACTTTGGATCTTCCTTAATCGTTAATACAACAAAATCACCAGCAGTTAACGTGATTTTTTCGGTATCCTTGAAAGTATAACGATCAAGCATAACAAGACGTGATACTCCTTTATGTGTAAGTATCATATCTTCTGTAATTGGGTGTACTTGAGGAAAAAGCCTGATATCTTGATTAAGCCTTTCTACATTCACCATATTCTTTTTTTCTAGCACAACAGCCATTCTCACATCTCCCTTGTCACTCAGTTTATAGCTTGTCCAATACGAGAGAACTATCTTCTAATTAACTCTCGTGTGTTGTTTAATTTAGCAGTAACCATAACTTAACATATTCCTCCAATCTAAATCAACACATAAATCTATATATAGTATATAATTATTTTTCGACAATACTACATATTGATTTTTGGTCAACTATAATCTCTTTTGTCAAACCTTAAATAGTTCAAAAAAGGTAGATAGCAAGAGATAAACTAAGATTATTCTCGTATATTGACCAAAAACGAAAAAATTTGTCGGTTGCAAAATCCTTATCTAAAATGAGCCCTTACAAATAAACACTTTTTAAAAAATCAATTAAAAAAAGCGACTAAAAAAAAGTCGCTTGTCATTTTATCTTTTAAAATTCCAATCAGGATTTGCATATCTCTTCTTTACAATCTCTTCTACATATAGTATTTCTTCATCTGAAAGAGTATAGGGCTCAAGATTAATGTTAAGACCCTTTTCAAACCCTTCCTTAAAAGCTTTCTTTGCCTCATCAATCGTAACCGGCTCTGCTCTTAGTGCATTTATGGCAACAGCCTTATTTTTAAAATTACGTTGGAGCCTTTCTTTTACACGGTCATTAGGATACTTAAAGACATCAAAGAGCTTATCCTCATCTATATCTAGTAAGATAGAGCCATGTTGAAGAATAACACCTTTTTGGCGTGTCTGAGCACTTCCGGCTACTTTCCGTCCTTCAACAACTAACTCATACCAAGAAGGCGCATCAAAGCATACAGCAGACCTCGGATCTTTTAGACCTGCTTTTTCTTCATCCGTTTTAGGTACCGCAAAATAAGCATCTAGTCCTAACAATCGAAAACCTTGTAATACACCTTCTGAAATCACTCTATATGCCTCAGTAACCGTATAAGGCATTTCAGGGTGATCTTCTGAAACAATCACACTATATGTAAGTTCCTGATCGTGAAGAACCCCTCTACCACCTGTAGGGCGTCTTACAAAACCTAGACCATATTTCTTAACTGCATCTAAGTCAATCTCCTTATCTACCTTCTGAAAATAACCTATCGATAAGGTAGGTGGATTCCAGCCATAAAAACGAATCGTTGGTGGAATTTTATGTTCACTATGCCAATCAAGCAAGGCTTCATCTAATGCCATATTAAATTCAGGAGAACAATCACCTGAGTCTATAAATCTCCATGTTTCAATCGTCATATTTTATCCCTCATTAACACCAATTTCATTTTGCTTTTTAAGTCTAACAAAATTAACACTGATTTCAAAGTAAAAACAAACAGAATTCCTTTGATTATTCATGTTATCACTTATATAATAGAGTATGTCGATGAAAAGAGGAAAAAAGAAGGAGTCGATTTTGTTGGAAATGGTTTATATTACACTTGGAGCACTAGGAGCATTTATAACTTACGCTATCATCATGTTTTTGTATCAAAGAAAAATTCTAAAAACGTTAACTGAAGAAGAATTCCGTGCTGGATATCGTAAAGCACAGTTGATAGATGTACGCGAACAAAATGAATTTGAAAATGGACACATTCTAGGTGCTCGTAACATTCCATTGTCTCAATTAAAAATGCGCCTTAAAGAAATACGCCAGGACAAGCCTGTTTACCTGTATTGTCAAAATGGCATGAGAACAGGCAGAGCAGCTCAAATGTTAAAAAGAAAAGGCTACCAGGACCTTAACCAACTAAAAGGCGGTTTTAAAATGTGGTCTGGAAAAATTAAAACGAAAAATAGTTAAGATGAATATAGCCTACCCACTAAAATGGATAGGCTATTTTTTATGCAAAAAAATAGGTTAAACGATAATCCGTCTAACCTCTAACTACACCTAAGACAAAGCAGCCTAGTGTATCATATAATAATTAGGAAAATGTCTTATCAATAGCACTTTCGGTATCCATTACCGAAGAATCGACATAACGTTTCGTAACATTAACGTCAGAATGTCCTGCCAATTCTGCTACCGTTGCTAAACTAACACCATTTTGTACTAGATCAAAGCAAAATGTGTGACGTAATTTATGTGGGTTTACATTATAGTTCTTCAACATATATTGTACACCTCTAGTTGAAATACGTTTGTTTACACTTGATATAAACAATGCATCTTGAGATGTTTCAATACTTTCGATATATTTCATTAAGTGTTGCTGTAAGTCTTTTGATAAAGGTATTGTTCTTTTTAACTCACCAGTCGAAGTACGAATAAACAATCTTCCTTTACCACTTTCTGAGTCAACTTGTATATCTGAACGATTTAACGCACATAATTCAGAAATTCTAATTCCTGTATGCAACAAAGTATACACAATGGCTATATTACGTAAATCACCGTCAAGTTCTACTTCCTTTAATAGAGCTTTTCTCTCACTTAATTCCAAAATTTCTGGAGTAGAATCATCCTTTTCCTTTTCAACACGGCTTACTCCTCTTATAATTTCATATCTATCTAGGTATTTTGCGTAAACACTAATTGTTGAAAAAGCTTTTTCTATAGTAGCGGGGCTTCTATCTAATGATTCAAGATACTGCATATAGTCTTGAACATCCTTTTTGGATAGATTAGTTATATCCTTGTCACACTCTAACATCCAGTCAAAAAATTTCACCATTGCACCATTATATGTTTTTACAGTGCTCTCAGACTTTCCATTTGATAATAACCATTCCCCAAAAGGTGTTAGAAGACTACTTAATTCAGTATGTTGTACCATTCTAGATCGCCCCCTTATTTTATTTATATCAATATCATAACACATAAGTTCGCAGAAGTAAATTTCTATATCAAAAAAAGAAGGGTAAGTTACTCCCTTCTTTGGTAAATCTTATGTGTTATTAAGCGGGTGATGAGAATCGAACTCACGACATCAGCTTGGAAGGCTGAGGTTTTACCATTAAACTACACCCGCATGAAAAATAAAAAATTACTTTTGTTCTTTTACCCCCGTATAAAGAGCCTTACATGCTCCTTCCTCTGCTAGAAAATTCAAGGAAGTGAATGCGTCGGAGCAACTCGCAGATTATTCAACGGAGTAACGCTCGTGGCTGAGGTTTTACCATTAAACTACACCCGCATGATTAAAGATTGGAGGCGACACCCGGATTTGAACCGGGGATAAAGGTTTTGCAGACCTCTGCCTTACCACTTGGCTATGCCGCCATTAGTTACAGTCTAAAATATGGTCCTAACCTACTAATTGTTACAATAATTTTGGCAGGGGCAGTAGGAATCGAACCCACACTGGAGGTTTTGGAGACCTCAGTTCTACCTTTAAACTATGCCCCTAAGTTAAAAGATGTGCATAATTATTAAAAATAAATGGTGGAGGGGGACGGATTCGAACCGCCGAACCCTGAGGGAGCGGATTTACAGTCCGCCGCGTTTAGCCACTTCGCTACCCCTCCATAATGTAATTAAAGATAAAATGGCGGAGGAAGAGGGATTCGAACCCCCGCGGGCTTTAACACCCCTGTCGGTTTTCAAGACCGATCCCTTCA
>CANMHG010000006.1 GCA_947497585.1 uncultured Bacillaceae bacterium
GTTCACTCCTGCTACTACTCAACCTGTCCGAATAACCTCAGGATTCGGACTCGTTTACTCTGTTACTACTCAACCTGTCCCAATCAGCTCTGGATTCGGACTCGTTTGCTCTTGTTACTACTTAACCTGGCCCAAAAAGCTCTGGATTCGGACTCGTTTACTCTTGTTACTACTCAACCTGTCCCAATCAGCTCTGGATTCGGACTCGTTTGCTCTTGTTACTACTCAACCTGTCCCAATCAGCTCTGGATTCGGACTTGTTCACTCCCGCTACTACTCAACCTGGCCCAATCAGATAGGGATTCGGACTTGTTTACTCTTGCTATCACTCAACCTGGCCCAATCAGATAGGGATTCGGACTCGTTTTCCACCGCTACTACTCAACCTGTCCGAATCCTCCTCCGTAATCAACCATTCTAAGCTAATATCAGCCTAATCAATAAACTTAATTAAACTGTTCACAAAATCTCCACATTTCTGTGCACAACTTGTCCACATAGCTGTGGATAATGTGGATAAAGAATTCTATTACTCTATTAGTAGTTATTTTGACTTACTGTACTTGTGTATACTTTCTGTGGATAAGCACTATTTTAATGTGGACAATGTGGATAAACCTGTTGGTATCTACATTTATAGTCATTTGCTACTGCGTCAATATAATCAACTTTCCCTCCAGAGTAACACTGGGCTCTTTATTGTCATATGCTAAAATGACTCCATTTTACGTTAAGTTAATTGGAGTCGCTCTTTTTCTTTACAAAGACTAACCCATAAATCACGATATGAACCTACGAATCCCTTAAACTGTTGAAAGAGGTGTTTTTTAGTGAGATATGCTATTACACAAGATTATATTCGGACAGGTAATGCAAGGTCCGGACAGCAAATTTCGAATGTAAGATTTATTGTAAGTCACGATACCGGAAACCCTGGATCTACTGCTTATGCAAACCGTAATTACTTTGATCGCCAACAACCATCAGCATCTGCACATACATTTATTGATGATCAGTATATTTTAGAAATCATCCCTTTAAATGAAAAAGCCTGGCATGTTCAATACAATAAACCAATAGATAACAGAATGTTTGGAGCAGATTCTAATGATGCTGCTATTGGTGTTGAGCTTTGCCATGGTGGTAGAATTAACTTTAACGAAGCCTACAGACGGTACGTTTGGTACCATGCATATTTGTGCGATCGATTTAATCTGGATCCACAAAGACATATTGTGGCTCATAGCACGTTAGATCCTGAGCGACGAACAGACCCTCAAAATGCACTTCAGCCTCGAGGCATTTCTTGGAATGGTTTTATTGAAGATGTTCAAAATGTTTATAACCAAGACTTTAATGGCAACTCAGGCGGTTCCCCGAATGATGAACCCGCTGTAAGAGGTATATCGACTAGACTTCCATTAAGAGAAGGAGATAGTGGCCAATTTGTAAGGGAAATTCAACAGGAGCTAATCAGCGCAGGTTTCCCACTCCCACGATTTGGAGCTGATGGCCAATTTGGTTCTGAAACCGAGGGAGCTGTAATGAGATTTCAAAAGCGTTATGGTTTAACAGTTGATGGACTCGTAGGTACAAATACAATCAATAAGCTGCGCGAAGTCAATATGCAACAGCAAGCTACTACTTCGGTTGCATTCCCTCTCCCTGAAGGTATCTATCGAAGTGGAGCGGAAGGAGAAGAAGTTCGGATGATACAAAGAGCCTTAAAACATCTTAACTTTGATCCTACCTATATTGATGGTGTATACGGAAACCTTACTGAAAATGCAGTACGTAGATTTCAATCAACCTTTTCAGCTTTAGCTAATGATGGTGTATACGGTCCGAATACAAGGAAGTATATGCAAATGGAACTAAACGATAACTAGCCCACACTCTTGTGGGTTATTTTTTTTATCAAAAACAAGTGGACAATTTGCGAGCCCATTTTTTGAGAATAGAATACCTTGGTATTACTTTTTAAAAGGAGTGGCAAAATGAACCATCATTATCAATATCCTGACCAACTTGTTCAAAAGTCTCTTAAATACGAGCTGTTAGCCAACTATTACAAGTATATAGACCCAGCAAGACATATTCATTATTATCAAAAGCACTTCCAATGTGTTCAGCGCCTAATGACAATGGGCTACAGAGCTGACATGCAGCAGCTAATGAACATGATGGAATCAACACCTCGAATGGCTAACATCCGTGTATTACATGCTTCACCTAATGCACCAGCAGTAGACGTATATGCAAATGGGCAACAAATTTTAAAGAATGTATCTTTTAAACAGGTGAGTGATTACCTCTCCGTTCCTTCTGGTGAATATGTTATTGATATCGTCCCAACAGGAAAGCCTGCACAGCGTGTTTTACGTCAAAGAGTTATGATTCAACCGGGTGCGACAATTACTGTTGCAGCAGCAGGAACAGTAGAAAATCTTCAACTTATTCCTGTTACTGATAAAACAAGTACTACACCTGGTAAGGCTAGTGTAAGATTCTGGCATCTATCACCAGATGCTCCAGCTGTTGACATTGCAGTTGAAGATGGTCCAGTTCTATTTAGAAATGTATCGTTTGGAAATGCTGCAAATTATATTGAAATTGATCCAGCACAAGTTAACCTTGAAGTGCGTTTGGCAGGTACGGATACCGTAGTGCTTACAATACCTAATGTTAATATCCAACAGAATAAGGCTTATACAGCAGTCGCTGTAGGATTAGCTGAAGGAACTCCGTCATTAGAAGCCATTTTTTTAATGCCATAACAAAGTGAGCAGAAACACACACGTGGATTCTGCTCTTTCTTATTCTCTGTGGGTATGCTGATGTAAAGTATCTAACTTCTTATCAATGTACTCTTTCTCAATTCGATGTAGAGAATCCAACTTATTATTGATAATATAGCAACCATACTCCCATATCACTTTTCTATTACTAATCGAACCGTCTTCCTTAGCCATTATTATTAGGGCATCGATAACCGAGTGAAGCGTACTACTATTTTCTTTTCCATCCAACTTGAATTCTGTAAATGTTAAATATAATAGCTCCTTTAAATCCAATATTGGTAAAAAGATTCTGGGAACAGACTTTTTATCTTTATAAATCATATTGCCCTCAGTTATCCACAGAATTTTAGCCATAGCCTTCCCTATATTTCTGATGCAATGTTTTGCAGTATAAGGGTCATTAATTGCTGGTGAGGTTGCTCGTAATGCAATTTCAACAATTTTTTGCAAAGCATATGATAAATCTTGCGTTGAACTTCTTACACTATCTAATGTGATCGCACTCAGGACTTGTTTCTTGATTTCATCGTCTAACTGATTCTGATTTGAATAGATGGTTAATAGCAATGTATTCGGTGTTAGAAACTCTCCAATACGTTCATTTATAGAAATAAAAACATCATATTGCTCTGCTATTTTCACGAAAGCATCCATGTCCATTTTTTGTACATATCCTGTTGTATTTGCTTTTATCTCAAAACCCTTGGAATATTTCTGTTCATAGTATTTGGATTCTTTCTTATCGATATCTAGTAGATTGGTTTTTGTAAGTTTTTTAAATTTGTCCCCTATGTCTTCCACTTCTTTTGTTAATTTTTCAATTAATAAATCCACCTGAATCGATTTACCAACATAGTTTATGAAGTAAATAAAAAACAGTAAACAGATAATAGCAATAAATACTCCAACAAATGCCGAGATTACTAGCTGATTATCTAAAGACTTTCTCATAAAAAGAAGGCTGAAAATCGAGTAAATAAACCCTCCCATGAACACTCCCAATACTGTGGCTGTTTTCTTGTCCGTAATAAAATTAGGCAGCACTCTTGGTGAAAATTGAGAAGTATAGGTTGTAAGCACAACCATACTGATTGAAAAAGTAAAAGTAGTCATTGTGATAAGTGCTGTTGAAAGAACAGTTGATATGGTTGTTGCTAGCTCAACACTTGTTAATAGAAGGTCAGGAAAAATATGTGGATGTTGGTTGACATAATTTTGGTCAATATAGATGACGGCTATCGCAAAGATAAGTCCTAATAAGCTGTAGATACTAGGGATAAACCACAGACTGTTTTTTATTTTAACAAGTATTTTTTTCATGTGACCTACCCCTTGTATTTTAGACTCTATTCCTTTTATGGTCTTATTCTTTGGATGGTATACTTATTTGTTTTTTGTAGAGTTTCCCCTCAGCTAATTTTGTCTAAAAATCGAAAAGAATTTGACAAATTTGTGAACAAATATAATATAATAAGTCTAAAGGGGTTGAACGTGATGAAGGAAAAACAACTAAAACCATTATTATTTATTAAACGTATAACAACGGTTGGTTTAATTATCGGCTTAGCGCTTGCGGTAGTAAGCTTCTTTGTAAGCGGTATCAGCCAAGGATACTTTTTATCTGTTGGCATTAGCATAATGGTATCTTCTATGCTTGTTTTCGGATTTGGAATGTTTCTTGCTTTAATCGAAGAACTAAGTCAAAACAATCAAGTCAATAAAGCTACAAACGCATACTACGCAAAAAACTCCAGCCGTTAAGGACTGGAGGTTTTTTATATTATTAATGTGCCGCGTGGCCTGACGTCATAACCCAAATCGTACCTATCACGATAACTAGCGCAATGAAAATACCATATACAATATTGATAATTTGTGCTTTCTTGTCTTCACCTTCGTTCACATGCATGAACATGAATAACTGAAGACCTGCCTGGATGATCGCAAGTGAACCGATAATCCACATGACCACATTAAACGATAGGTCTGTTTTTAACGCAACAGCAGCTGCTATGACTGTTAAAATCAGTGATGCAAAAAATCCAACGACATGAGCTATCGGAAAGCCTCTCATAGTTTTAGTAGCCATCTATAGCACCATCCCTTTTAAATATACGAATGTAAAGATAAAGATCCAAACTACATCAAGGAAATGCCAGTATAGTCCGATGATAAATGTTTTACGAGCGGTAACTGGTGTTAAGCCTCTTTTATAAAGCTGAATGATTAACATCGTAGCCCAGATGATACCGAATGTAACGTGTGCACCGTGTGTGCCTAGTAATACCCAAAGACTTGAAAGGAAAGCACTCTCCTGCATTGATGCACCAATATGGATATAATGGATAAACTCATTAATCTCCATATAAAGGAACCCTGCACCTAGCAGTAACGTTATAATTAACCATGTGATTAGCCCTTTAACGTTGTTACGACGCATCTCATAGATTGCTAGACCACATGTGAAGCTACTCGTTAATAGTAAGAACGTCTGAATCATAACTTCTTTTATCATGATGATATCCTGATGAGTAGGTCCACCAGCATAACGCTCACTTAGTACTCCATATACTGCGAAGAGAGTTGCAAATAGAACAATCTCAGCTCCAAGGAATATCCAAAAGCCCAATATATTAAAGCGGTTTTGCTCTGTTTGATATTCCAAAGGTAATGACGTATTTACACTAGCTGACATATTTGTTCACCTCAGCCTTCCCTTTTCTCCAAGCTTGCTCTGTTTCCTTAACTTCATCAACGCTCACATAGTATCCATCGTTGTAATCGAATGATCTGTAGATTAATCCTGCAATAATACCTAATGATGCAATGGCAGCTAAGATGTGCCACTCGAAAACAAGGAAGAATCCAACGATACCAAATGCTACGCACATAATGAATGGTTGGCCAGAGTTACTTGGCATATGAATTCTCTCAATTTCATTTTCGTGTAAAGTTAAGCCTTCATTGTTCTTTTTCATGTGCCAGAAAGCATCAAGTGTTTTAACTTCTGGTAGTTTCGCAAAGTTATAGTGTTGAACTGGAGATGCTGTAGCCCACTCAAGAGTTCTAGCATCCCAAGGGTCACTAGAAATGTTACGATCTGCATAACGCATGCTCCAGTAGATGTTGTAACAGAATGCTGCAAATCCTACTGCTAAAACAACCGAACCAATAGCTGAAAGTAGGAATAATGGTGCAAATCCTGACTCAACAGAGAATGTAAAAGAACGTCTAACCGCTCCGTTAAGACCTAGGAAGAACATTGGCATGAACGTTAAGTTGAACCCAATTACGAACAACCAGAAATGCCATTTACCGATTCTTTCGTTCAGCATGTGACCAAACATCTTCGGCCACCAGTAGTACAATCCAGCAAATACTGCAAATACTACCCCTGGAATTAATACGTAATGGAAGTGAGCAACTAAGAATAATGTGTTGTGATATTGATAGTCTGCTGCTCCCATTGCAAGCATAACTCCAGTTACCCCTCCGATAACGAAGTTCGGTACAAACGCTAGTGCCCAAAGCATAGCTGTCGTCATCTTAATACGACCATTTCGCATCGTAAATAACCAGTTAAAGATTTTAATTCCTGTAGGTACAGCAATCATCATCGTTGTAATCGAGAATACTGAGTTTACAAGAGCTCCTGAACCCATTGTGTAGAAATGGTGTACCCAAACAACCATACTTAAGATCGCAATACCAACAATCGAGATTACCATCGATTTATAACCAAAAAGTGACTTACGAGAGAATGTTGCAATAACTTCAGAGAAGATACCGAATGCTGGTAATGCTACGATATATACCTCAGGATGCCCCCATAACCAGAATAGGTTCGCCCAAAGCATATCCATTCCTCCACCTGAAACTGTGAAGAAATGTGTACCATATAGACGGTCAAATGTCATTAATGCTAATGCAACTGTGAAAATTGGGAATGAAGCAACAATGATTACTGACGTAACTAAAGTTGTCCATGAAAACATAGGCATTTTTAATAAAGTCATACCTTTAGTTCTCATTTTTAAAATCGTAACGATAAAGTTGATACCTGTCATTAGTGTTCCGATACCCGCGATTTGTAGTGCGATCGCGTAGTAGTTATTACCGATACCTGGACTGAACTCTTTCCCTGCAAGTGGGAAGTAAGAGGTCCAACCAGCATCTGGTGATCCACCAACAACAAAGGAAATGTTAAATAACATTGCTCCACTAAAGAAGAGCCAAAAGCTAAGTGCATTTAATTGAGGAAACGCAACATCTCTAGCCCCAATTTGTAAAGGAATAACGACGTTCATTAATCCGATAAGGAAAGGCATTGCCATGAAAAGAATCATGATAACACCGTGAGTTGTAAAAATCTCATTATAGTGCTGTGAACTTAGGAGTTCCATTTCCGGTCTAGACGTCTGTGCTTTCATCAGCAATCCGTCCATTCCACCTCGGAAAAACATTAACACAGCAGCAATGATATACATGATACCAATACGTTTATGGTCAACAGTTGTGATCCATTCAGACCAAAGCCATTTCCACTTTTTAAAATAAGTTAATCCTCCAACAACACCAAGCATGGTTAATACTATCGAAATTTGTGCTCCTAATATTAACGGATCACCTGTAATTAATATCTCATTCCATCTAATGTCCATGGTGGTCACCTCCGTGGGTGTCTTTATCTTTTACATCTTCTTTTTTATCAGATGATTCTTCGTCTTCATTTTTGTTTTTATAGTTATCTTTTTCGTCGAAAATCTTCCCTTGATACCCGTGATATCTATATAGCTCTGGGTTTGTATAAGATTTTGAATCAATGTCAGCATGGTTAACCCATTCTAAGTGAGTGTTAGAAAAAGTTAATCGACCTAAATGTGTAGGTTTAAGTAGTTCTTCGTACTCTGACTCTGTAAGTTTTGGTGCCGTATTTTTAACATCCTTCACCCATTGCTCAAAATCCGCATGTGTTTGGGCAAGTACTTCAAATTCCATTCCTGCATACCCACGGCCGTTGAAGTTAGTGTTTTTACCAAAATATGAACCAGGATTATCAGCGACAAGGTACATTTGAGTTTCCATTTTCGCCATCGCATACTTCTGTCCACCTAATGCAGGTACCCAGAATGATTGCATCGTACCAGCAGAAGTTAAACGAAAATCAATTGGCGTGTCTTCAGGAATATTTACATAGTTAACTGTTTGAATTCCTTGCTCTGGATAGCTGAAAATCCACTTCCAGTCAGCAGATGTAACATGAATCGTAATCGGCTCTGTTTCTTCATAGCCTTGTGGAACTTCCTCTAACGCATAAAGCGTTTTTACGGTCGGAATTGTTAGAGCAACTAAGATAAGAATAGGGATAACTGTCCAGACAATTTCTAATACAGTACTGCCGTGCTCCTCAGGTGGCTCATAATCCATGTTTTCTGGTCTTTCTCTATATTTCCAAACAATAAAAGCAAACATCGCGAATACAACAACAACAACAATTAGCATCCAAAAGAGTGACCAGTTAATCAACTCTGCAATACTTCTCGCTACAGGACCCTGTGGATTAAGAACAACTAGGTTCGATTCACAGCCAGTCAAAAAAAGTAAGGCCAAGGCTAGTAGTCCTAATGCTTTCTGTTTCATATACTTCATGACACTCATCTCCTTAAGTGCAAGTCAATTTAGTTGCTTGATTTACTATATAAACATAGTGATTAAATTGTGTACTAGTTCACAAAGTTGTAAAAATATAAGTAGTTGATCTTAAAAAAGGACAACTATTACAAAATTGCTTATAACTTTACTCAACAAATCATTCGTTTAGAAAATTGATATTTATTTACTTTGTTCACTAATTCACATAAAAAATATTGAGTTTGTGCAAAAGTTCACAAATTCGCCAAAAATTTTTAGCTTTGTAAATCTAATCTGATTCTCACAGTGTTAGTAAGAATGACGTTTGGTAATGTATCATAATTAAACTGATTAGGTTGTGATGTTTATCACTGTGATTATGATGATAACATACGAAACTCGATTAAGTTGTGACAAAAATATAAAGGAAGTAAATTCCATATTAAGTTGTGTGCAATTTAATTTCGGTAGAACATCTAGGAATCAATGCCACTGCGGTTTTGAAGGTAAATTACATATCGCGGAAGGTATTCGGTGCCTATGACATAAATTAGACATAATTATGTCTAAAGGGGCCTGACCCCCACTGCGCTAAAGCATTAACGCAGTGGGGGTCAGGCCCCTATTTCAGTATACTGTTTTGTCTCTAAAGGCTTCGTAAACGAGGTAGATCATGATGACAATGGCTGTGGTTAGAAAGCTCCAGCCTAGTGTGATTTGGTCAACCATTAAGTAGTTATTGCATAGTTGATTGTCAATGTTAATGTACAGTACACCCATTCCCAAATATTTTATCGTAAAAAATATGAAAATAGTGTTTTTTACTTTTGAAGAGAGCTTTGTCCAGCTGTCTCTTAGCGGTACTCCTGCTAGAAAGGCCAAACTGATAAACTTCCATACTTGCATCGATGGTTCTAACAAGGTTTCATCCATTGTACGTGGAATAGTCCAGTAAATCATAATGACGATAAATAATAATGCACCAGGTATTCCGTTTTGGTTCCATTTTTCAAAAAATCTAGGAAAGCTCATCTGAAACAATTTTCCCATAAAAAATCCTGCAACAACAATGGCCGGCATTTGCATATGCATATGAATAACCATAATCGATTCCATTAAGTTTGACACTGGGGGAAGTGCTAGAAAGATAAAAATAACTAGACCATAGATGAATTGTGTCATAGACTTACTCCCCTTTTTCAGCTGCAATAAGTTTCTCAATTTTAGTTGCAGCTTCTTCAACTAATGTGTAATCCATTACTTCTTGTAGTTTTCCTTTTCGATCAACTAAGTAAAACGCAGAGTTGTGAGCAAAGTTACCATATCCGTCTGGAATAACAGTCACACCAAATGCTTTTAGCAGAGAATCCAATTCTGCTTGGTCTGGTACTCTTGCCATTCTCCATGTTTCACCATCACTGCCGAAGTAATCCTTATACTTATCAAGTGTGGCTGGAACATCTCTTGCTGGATCAAAGCTAATACTTAAAAACACGATTTCTTTCCCAATGTACTCAGGAGGTAACAACTCATACACTTGAGACATATTCATTTCTAACTGCGGGCAAACTGTCATACATGCTGTATATAAAAACGTAATAAACACGTATTTGTCTTCAAACTCAGCAATACTGTAGGTTCTTTCATTACTGTCCTCTAACATTACATCAGGGAATTTTGGCTTATCTTCTATTAGTTTATTCACTCTTGCTGTTTCCTCCGTAAATGCACTGAACCCATCTGTACCGATAAAAAACAATACACTACCAAAGAGTACAACAATCATACTTGCCAATGTCGTATGCCGATTTTTGATCATAAGAGATCACTTCCCAAATCTACGTTATTTTCGTACCTTTGTTGCTTTTTCATTTTTAGCAGAAAGAGATAGCCCTCCATTTCCCGAGCTATCTCTCTATCATTTAATTACCAAGTTTTAAATGGTGGTGAGCCTGGAGGTGCATTCATAATCATATCTACGATTGGCACAACGTAGGCCATAGCGATTGTTAAAATCATAAGCACTACCCAGATACCCCATCGCTCAGTCATGTATGGAGTTTTTGCTTCCCCTTTTTCTACATCAGCAATTGGGAACTCTGTTTCTCCTTTTGGTGCAAAGAACATCATGTTAAACACTGCATAGACTTGAATGATTACCGCTACAAATAATAATGTTCCACCGATTCCTAAGAACATTAGATACGGATCCCAGCTTAATGCTGTCGCATTATCGAAATAAGTTGAGTATGACGTTCTACGTGGTGAACCTAATACCCCAACCCAGTGCATTGAGATGGACATTAGTAGCATACCAACTGTCCAAATGATTGTTTGAAGAACTCCAATTTTATTCATTTGCGGAGTTAGTATACGTTTTGATAAATATGGTATTAGCCAGTAACTTACTCCGAAGAAAGTCATTACAACGGACATTCCTAGTGTTAAATGGAAGTGCCCTACTACCCATAGAGTATTATGAACAACTTGGTTTAATTGGTTTGTGCTTTGAACGATACCACCAACACCTGCCGGAATGAAGGCAGCCATAGCGATAAATGGTGCTAGGAAACGAACATCGCCCCAAGGTAATTTTTTATACCAGCCAACAAGTCCTTTTCCACCTTTTCTTCTCGCTGTACGTTCGAAAACTGCAAACATTGCGTAAGCTGTCATTAAAGAAGGGAAACCAATAGCTAAACTCATGAAAACGTGCATGTATTTAATGGATTCTGAAATACCTGGGTCAATAATTTGATGGTGGAATCCACCTGTGATGTTCATGATTACAAGTGCGATTACTACTACACGCGTTAGATAATCGTTCCAACGTGTTCCACCGATTACTTTTGGTACAATTACATACCACATTGAAACAGCTGTTAAGTACCAGATGTTAACTGCTGTGTGTCCGAAAGCCCAGAATAGAGTACGAGAAAGCATTACGTTGATTCCATCAACCCATCCAAGTGACCATGGAATAATTAAGAATAATACCTCAACTGCTACGAATAACGTTGCTCCTACTAATAGGATGAATACCCCTGTAGCAAAGAAGGAAAGGATAGGTAAGTGCTGTCCAGGGTTGCTTTTTCTCCAGCTAGCCACTTGCATAAATGCACCGATTGATAATGCCCAAATTCCAAGTACGATGAATACTAATCCAAAGTAGAATACCGGGTGTGCTGCCATTGGCGGGTAGAATGTAAACATAACCGATGCTTCATTCATTAAGATCGGAATTACAGCTAAAACAAATCCGAACATTTTCATCCAAAATCCGGTCCAAGCTATTTTCCTTACAACTGGAAGCAGTCCACCTAATGTATGAGAAAGTGCTGCGTAAAAGTAACCGATTGTAAAGAATGCTGATAGTACAACAACCAGTAGTATACCGTGTGCTGTTAATACTTGATAATAGTTAAACCATGCTGGTAATTCTAGTAATCCTGCCCTGTTTAATCCTTGAAGAAGACCAAGTGCTCCCCCAAGTAATAATGCGATAAATGCAACAGATAAATAAGATTTTGAGATGTTTGCATCCTCTAGACTTATACCGAGGACTTTATTTGTTTTTTCTTTAAACGTTTGTGTCTTCGAATTTATAACTGTTTCCATTGACTTTCCCTCCTTACTTAACCGTAATCGTAGTAGCCATTAACTGGTGACCCGCACCACAATATTCATTACATAGCACTAAATACTCACCAGGCTCATCAAACGTTTGAGTAATTTTTGTAATATGTCCTGGCATAACCATTGCATTTAGGTTTGTGTTTGCAACTTGAAATCCGTGTACAACGTCTTTAGAAGTCATTGTAAAATGAACTGTTGCTCCTGCTGGAATTTCAATTTTGTTTGGTGTGAAACTAAAAATCTGAAGAGTCATTACTACTTCGTACTCGTTTTCACCAATTTGTTTTACGCCTGGATTATCAAATGGCGCAATTTGATCAACTTTATTTGGATCAATTGTTTCTTTATGACTCGGTGGTCCCATTTCTAATGCAAAGGTTTGGTAACCAGTGAAAATCATGAATCCCATAATCATACCGAAGCTTAAAAATAGCCATATCTTTTCATCAAGATGCATTTTCATGCCTTTCCCTCCTATAATCTATCGAAGTAAACTCCAAAAAATAGTAAATACGTACCAAGTAGAACTGCTGCTAAAACCCCTAAAGAAATCCACGTTCCTACTCTCGATGTTTCATGCTCTAAACCATTATTGTTTTTATGGTTAGCTCCCATTGAAAGGTACCCCCTTATACATTTGATATACTTACATCTTAGTTGGTAACCGTTCTCATAGTAGTGAACTGAATCACTTGTATATACAATAAAGTGACAAATTTATGAACAAAAATGGGGCCTGACCCCCGGTGCGTTAACGCTTTACAGCACCGGGGGTCAGGCCCCACTCCATTAAAACATACTTAGATTATAGTTTTTTGATAGTATTTCCAGCAGTTTAATTCCCGCTATACTATTCCCTTTTTCATCAAGAGAAGGTCCGAATATTCCAATTCCAAACTTCCCTGGAACGGAACCCATAATACCACCTGATACCCCACTCTTAGCAGGTATCCCGATCTTAATTGCAAACTCCCCAGATGCGTTATACATTCCACAAGTGACCATGAAGGTTTTACAAATACGTGCAACATCCTTAGGCATAATCTGTTTTCCAGTGAGAGGGTCCACACCATCCATTGCAAATACCTCTCCGATTCTTGCGAGGTCCAAACAGTTCATTTCGATCGCACACTGTTTTGTGTATAAACTAATTAAACCTTCCACATCTTCTTCAATGATGTGATGTTGCTTTAGAAAATAGCAAAGGGCCCTATTTAAATCAGCAGTCTCATATTCAGATTGTGCTACCTCTTTACAATAGCTAATGTTTTGATCCCCTGCTAAATCACGGATAAATTGAATTAGTTTTTTAAACCTATCCTGGGCGGAGTTTCCCTTAATCATATGTGTTACAACTAAAGCACCCGCATTGATCATGGGGTTTAGTGGTTTTGCTACTCCCATTGTTTCTAGTTTCACAATCGAGTTAAATGGATCACCAGTCGGCTCCATTCCAACTCGGTCAAACACATAATCCGGTCCACTCTCAATTAGTACAAGAGCAAGGCTAATTACCTTTGAAATACTCTGGAGTGTAAACTTCTTATCAATGTCACCAGCAGATATACAACGGCCATCCGGATAATGAATCGCAATTGATAAATCATCAGGATTCGCTCTTCCAAGCGCAGGAATATAATCTGCAACACTACCTTCACCTGTGTACTTTTTCGCTTCTTCTACTAACTCATTTAATTCCTCACTCGTTCTACACGGCATTATCATCACCCATACTAAGTATGAGCAAAAATACCCGCCTTTATCCCTTTAAAGCACTGGGGGTCTGGCCCCACCAGACACATTTCTTGATACCACAATTTAAATCGTGTAAGATTTAATCGTACACGATTTATCTAACTCGGAACTTTTAAAGGAGGAAATAACATGGAAACTGTTTATGATTTTAATGTGAAGAAGACAAACGGTGAACTGAAATCATTAAAGGATTTTCAAGGGCAACCCCTCATTATTGTTAATACCGCTAGTAAGTGTGGATTCACACCTCAATTTAAAGGTCTTCAAGAATTATATGAAAAATACAAGGACCAGGGATTAGAAATTTTAGGATTTCCTTGTGACCAATTTAACAACCAAGAATTTGAGAATATTGATGAGACTACTCAATTTTGTCAACTAAACTATGGTGTTTCCTTCCCGATGTTTGGAAAGATTGATGTAAACGGAGACCAAGCAGACCCGCTCTTCTCTTTTTTAAAGAAAGAAAAGAAAGGTATCCTAACAAGTAATATTAAATGGAATTTCACTAAGTTCCTAGTTGGACGTGATGGAAAAGTTGTTGAGCGCTATGCACCAACTACAGAACCCAAAAAAATAGAAGCAGATTTACTAAAACTTCTTGGATAACCCTTTAAATCTATTGTCAGTCAGGTGGTAGTATGAACGATTTCTTTACGCTAGAAAAACAACTATGCTTTGCAGTCTATGAAACAGCAGGAGAATTTTCAAGATTGTATACGAGTATTCTTCAGCCCTTTAAGTTAACTTATCCACAGTACTTAGTTCTGCTCGCTTTATGGGAACAAGACGGACTCACTGTTAAAGAGTTAGGAGAAAAACTCAGCCTTGGCACTGGAACACTGACTCCCATGCTAACGCGAATGGAAGGACAGGGTTGGCTAAAAAAGGTTCGGTCCACTTTAGATGAAAGAAAGGTCTTAGTACACCTTCAAACTAAGGCGAACGAACAAAAGACAGCTATCACAGAAACTATTTCAAAAGAAATAGAAGCTTGTAAAATCGAACTCGAAGAGTATGAACAACTTATGGAAAACTTAAACAAACTCCATAAAAAGCTAAGAGAAAGAAACTAAGTTTTCCATCTCCCCTAAAGCAACGGTCCTCAGGATTGTTGCTTTCTTTGAACCACCCACTTTAACACTTTAAACCACCGGGGGTCAGGCCCCATCCGACATAATTTTGCGTTAATTAAAGGGAATTTCGTTTTAAAGTGTAATTAGTAAACATAGAGTTTTAATAGAGTAGATATGCTAGTGCACTATAATTGAAGGTGGGGGGATTTATTGTATAAGCTATATTGTCGATCATATCAGGGGGTTTTTAGGATAGTTTCACGTATTTTGCCTTGGCGTGAGCCGGAGCTTATAGAAGGCGAAAATAGTTTATTGAAATTGCCACCATTTATTAAAGCCAAAGGCATCAGCAAGGTGCTTATTGTCACAGACCAAGGAATAACTTCTATTGGGTTAATGAATCCATTAATAGAAGGCTTACAAACAGAGGGTATTGAATTTATTATCTATGATAAAACCATTCCAAACCCGACCATTGATAATATTGAAGAAGCATTAGCATTATATAAGAAGAACAACTGTGAAGCTCTCGTTGCCTTTGGAGGAGGCTCTCCGATGGATTGTGCAAAAGGCGTAGGTGCACGAATAGCTAGACCGAATAAAACAATCCCCCAATTAAAAGGTGAACTTAAGGTCCGAAAAAGCATTCCACCGCTTTTCGCGATCCCTACTACAGCTGGAACCGGTAGTGAAGCTACTGTGGCGGCTATCATTTCTAATAGTAAGACACATGAAAAATATGCGATAATTGATATGGCCTTAATGCCACACTATGCTGTTCTAGATCCTTTACTAACAGTTAACCTTCCATTACATATTACATCGACCACAGGAATGGATGCGCTTACACATGCTATTGAGGCTTATATCGGGAAAAGCAATACGGCAGAGACTAGACAATATAGTTTAGAAGCTACCAAACTAATTTTTGAAAATCTACCTGAAGCATACTCTAACAGTACAAACCTCACTGCACGCACAAATATGCAGAAAGCAGCCTACTTAGCAGGTGCTGCGTTTACTAGGGCATTTGTCGGCTATGTGCATGCCATTGCCCACACCCTTGGAGGCTTTTATTCGATTCCCCATGGATTAGCCAATGCAATCATATTACCATATGTCCTTGAATACTATGGTTCAGTTGTTCATAAGCCTTTATCAGAGCTAGCTGATCTCGTAGGCATAGGTGAAGCTGCCGACACACCTGAGCAGAAGTCTCTAAAGTTTATTGAAGCCATTAAATCCCTAAACCAGCAAATGAATATACCAACTAAAGTCAGTGGCATTGTTGATCAAGATATACCTGTCATGGTTGACCGTGCTTTTAAAGAAGCCAACCCTTTATATCCTGTTCCTAGGATTTTAAATAAGAAAGATTTATACTATCTTTACAACCTTATTAAAGAATAGATACCTCTTCAAACTAAAGGAGAATCTACTATGACTGATTATAGTGAGATATATAAGAAGCAAAGAGCATTTTTTCGTACAAATAAAACGAAAGAAATTGACTTCCGAATACAAGCGTTAGAAAATTTAAAATTGGCTATTCAAAAAAATGAAAAACAACTGATTGACTCACTTAAGGCAGACTTGAACAAATCAGAGTTTGATGCCTATTCAACAGAAATCGGATTTACGCTTAAGGAAATAAGCTTTATATTGAGCAACTTGCGCTCATGGGCTAAGCCTGAAAAAGTAAAGACACCTATCACTCATATAGGATCAACTAGTTACATTTATTCTGAACCATACGGAGTGGCTTTGATTATTGCACCCTGGAACTATCCTTTTCAATTATCCATTTCTCCACTAATTGGAGCAATTTCTGCAGGAAACTGTGCCATTATAAAGCCTTCAGAATTCACACCAAAAACCTCTGAAGTTGTGGCTCAATTAATTAAGGATACCTTTCCAGAAGAGTTTGTCACAGTAGCACTAGGTGGAATCGAGACAAGCCAAGCTCTGTTAAAAGAGAAGTCAGATTATATCTTTTTTACAGGAAGTGTTCCAGTAGGAAAAATCATTATGGAGGCCGCTTCCAAACACCTTACTCCAATTACCTTAGAGCTAGGAGGAAAAAGCCCTGGTATCATTCATAAGGACGCTAACCTTAAGTTAGCTGCAAAGCGAGTAGCATGGGGTAAGTTTACAAATGCCGGCCAAACGTGCATTGCTCCTGATTATTTATATCTTCATAAAGATAGTAAAGATGAATTCCTTACTTATTTTAAAGAATCAATACAGGAGTTATATGGTGAGAATTCACTTAAGAATGAAAATTACACTCGCATCGTCAGTGAAAACCATTTTAAAAGACTTTCTTCCTTCCTTTCTAATGGTGAGACACTTGTTGGAGGGAAGGTTGACACTGAAAAGTTGCTAATCGAACCAACATTACTAACCAATATTACTTGGGAAGATCCTGTTATGCAGGATGAAATTTTTGGACCTATTCTACCAATCCTAGAATATAGTCATATATCAGAAGTCATCGGGGGAATTCATAATCATCCTAAGCCATTGGCCCTTTATATCTTTTCAGAAAGTGAAAAAATTCAACAGGAAGTGCTAAACAGTGTTTCATTTGGTGGAGGGTGTATCAATGACACAATCTATCATATTGCAAACCCTTATCTTCCATTCGGTGGTGTTGGTCCAAGTGGAACGGGCGCCTACCATGGCAAGGGAAGCTTTGATACATTTTCACACAAAAAAAGCGTCCTAAAACAGACGACTGCATTCGATATCCCATTAAGGTATCCAAATGTAAAAAATGGGCTTAAGAAAATTAAATTATTACTTAAATAACAAATAGTATACTAGAGCTCTCGCCCTAAAACTCGGCGAGAGCTTTAGTGTCTTCTTGGCCAACTGCCAGAAACGAAAACAAAGACTTCCTCATGTTCCTTCATAGAAAATGGGAGGATTCTTTACTCGTACAATCAGAAATTCTTTAGAAACCTACCATTAAGGACTCTACTTCCTACAGCAAACTCTCCCCACAAGAAATACCCTATTTCTTGTGTAATCATAGTTAGTTTGTAAAGATTTCTAAGATGCCTTTTCACTATGTAACTATTTACTAAATACTTTTTTTGATTGCACTTTCCCAATCAGGAAAATAGTAAAGTGCATTCTTCATTAACTGAGGATGAGATTTTTTAATTTTCTTCTTGTTCATATTTTCCTCAAGCTTAATGAGCCTCTGAATACCTGTCATCACTTCATCAACCGTCATATCTGCTTCCATCATAATTACCTCCTTTCACTAAATTATTTTTATAATCACCTAATAGAAAACATTGTATACCGATTTTTTTGAAAATTTATTATAAAAATTCTATTAAAAATCTTGACACGTTTTGGGGCCTGACCCCCAGCACGTTAACACTTTAACGCGCCGGGGGTCAGGCCCCGATCTTAATAGCTTTTTTCGAGTTCGTCGATGAGTGATCCTACATAGGCTACTGCTTTTTTGATTGGCTCTGGAGTAGACATGTCTACTCCTGCTTGTTTCATTAGATCAAGTGGCTTCATTGTACCCCCAGCCTTTAGCACAGAAAACCAACGGTCAACAGCTGGTTGACCTTCTTCTTGTATCATTTGTGCTGCAGCAGTAGAAGCAGTTAGTCCTGCGGAATACGTATAAGGATATAACCCCATATAGTAGTGCGGTTGACGCATCCACGTTAAGCCTGCTCCTTCATCCATTTCAACTGCATCTCCCCAGAAGTTAGAAAGAGCCTCCAACTTTTGCTCGTTCAAAAGCTTCGCGGTGATTGGCTTACCACGCTCGGCCAAATCATATACTCTGCGCTGTAGCTCCCCTTCAAGTACATGTGTAACAAAGTTGTGATAATACGTTCCAAGTGACTGTAGAATTACCCATCTACGCATACGCTCATCATTCGACTGTGATAAAATGTGCTGACTTAATAGCATTTCATTCATTGTAGAAGGTGCTTCAACAAAATATCTAGACGGACGTGTATTAGAGATCGTTTGATAGCGACCTGCCAATGCAAAATGCCCTGCATGCCCTAATTCATGAGCTAGTGTAAATGTATTTCGCATTGAATCGTTCCATGTCATTAAAATATATGGATGAACTCCATACGGACTTGAGCAGAACGCACCTGATCTCTTACCGACGTTATCAGCAAGATCACACCAACGGTTATTGATTCCCTGTTCCATAAACTCCATATATTCAGGACCCATTACTTTTAATGATTCAAGAATAATCTTTGATGATTCTTCGTATGAAATCTTCGGCTCAAATTCTGGGTCAAGTGGAGCTTTTAAATCACTGTAATACATTTTATCGAGACCTAACACACGTTGCTTCAATTTTGCATAACGACGCATATGCGGTGCCAATTCTGTTTGAATTGTATTCAACTGGTTATGATACATTTCCTTTGTAACCTGCTGGTCGTGTAAAAGCATGTCTGTAACAGATTCATAGTTTCGTAGTTTTGCTTCAATGACTTGTTTTTTCACCTCAGTAGCGTAAGTTGCAGCATATGTATGTTGATATTGCCTTAATGTATTTGTAAATGCCTCGTATGCCTTTCTACGTAGCTCCGTATCCGGTGAACCTTCATAAGAAGGAAATGAGTTAAATGTTAAAGGATGCTCCTCTCCATCACTGGTTGTAAAAGAAGAAAACTTCATATCAGATGTTTTGCTTCTTTCATAAATCATGTAAGGTGCATCATGAACCTCTCCGAAAGCTGCTAAAATTTCCTCAGCATCAGGAGAAAGTCGATGTGGTTTAGTCTCCAAAAGATCATTTAGTGTCTTACGGAAGTCTTCTAACCCCTTTTCTTCTTTTATGAATGTTTCAATAGTTTCTTCATCTAGTTCAAGTATCTCAGAATCAATAAACGATGTGTTTGCACTAATCTCTGACAACACTGAACCAACACGTGCTGCATTTGCTTGGTTATCAGGATTCGTTCCATCCTCTGATGAACGTAAGTGTGCAAATGTCATCACACGAGTCGCACGTATGCTTAAAGCATCTTTAGCTTGTAAACAAGCAAACATTGTCTTGGGGCTTTCAGCAAGTCGACCTTTATACTGAGTCACAGATCCAATTTCACTTTGTAGTGCCTCTAGTTCAGCCTCCCAGGCAGCCTCTGATTTAAATAAATCACTCAGGTTCCAAGTCTGTTCTACAGGTACTTCCGAACGGCTTAGCGTTTTTTTCATTACTTCTGGCATGAAAATTCCCCTTTCTTTTTTAAAAATATAATATATTTCGAGTATCGAAACTATTTTAAGTATAAAGGAAAATACAATTGAATAAAACCCCTTCGTCAAAAAACAAGCAACATTCAGATAACTAAATCTACTATCTCTATAAGGTCATTAACAATATAATCTGCTTCTACCATCGACCATTGATCATCTCTTTTCCAAACACCTATCATCCCCATCTTTATAGATGCCTTCACATCATTTTCAGGATGATCCCCAATAAACATCGCCTGACTAGCTGGTAGATTTAATTCTTGCAATGCTTTTTCAAAAATTCGTCTATCAGGTTTTTTCAGTCCCTCCCATTCGGATACAAGGATAGTATCAAAATACTTATCAATACCAAGTGCCTTTATATTATCCATCTGGAACTTCCCTCTCCCGTTTGTGATCACTCCTAACTTTAGTGATCTCCCTTTTAACTCATCTAACATCTTTATAAGATTTTGAAATGGTACACAACTATACTTAAATTCTTCTATATAATCCTTCAATAAATCTTCCCAGTGGATCTTCGTTATATTGAATTCATTCACCATCTGCTGATAAACGGTGTCTTTCCAGACATATCCTCTTGCATCTAATTCTATAAATCTAGATATGTAGTCAGCCTTAGAAATATGCCCAACACTATCCGCCAAACGCTCATATTGTCCATCTATGAATTTTTTGACAGAAGCATCACGATCTAACAACGTTCCATCTAAGTCAAAAAGAACCGCTTTTATCACAGTAACTAACCCCCAATCAATCGTTACCTTTTCTATAATTCTGTATCACAATCTAGTATCCTCTAAGCACCTCCTATTGTTAACAGAAATATTTAAAAAGTTTACTAAAAACCTATTGACTTTGATAATCGTTATCAATTATTATAAGTATTGTGATATTGATATTCATTATCAAACAAATTAAAGTAGGGGTGTATACATAATGAAAAAGAAAACCTTATTTTGGGCTTTTGCTCTTATTCTGCTGATTAGTTTAATGGCAGGTTGCTCTAGCTCAGAGGAAACAGCAAAGAAAGAAGAAGAAAAAGTACAAACAGAAACAAAGGAAAACACTGCTGCAACTGAAGAAAAGAAAGAAGACCCAGGTGTAGTAAATTTATATACAGCTCGTCACTATGATACGGATGATGCAATTTATGCAGCATTCACTGAACAAACTGGTATTAAAGTTAATGTAATCAAAGGTGAAGGCGATGAATTAATGGAACGTCTTTCACGTGAAGGTGAAGCAACTGAAGGTGACGTGTTCATTACAGTTGACGCAGGTAACCTACACAGAGCAAAAGAAAAAGAATTATTCCAACCAATCGTTAGCGAAACAGTTAATAGTAATATCCCTGAAAAACTTCGCGATGCAGATAACCAATGGGTAGCTTTAACACAACGTGCTCGTGTTATCGTATATGCTAAAGACCGTGTAAACCCTAGTGATTTATCTACTTATGAAGCATTAACAGGTGAAAATTGGAAAGGCAAAATCCTTATCCGTTCTTCTGAAAATATTTACAACCAATCATTATTAGCTTCTTTCATCGAATTAAATGGTGAAGAAAAAGCAAAAGAATGGGCTGCTGGAATTGTAGCAAATATGGCTCGTGAGCCAAAAGGTGGAGACACTGACCAAATTAAAGCAGTAGTTGCTGGCGAAGGTGATATCGCTATCTCTAATACTTACTATGTTGGTAGATTACTAAACTCTACAAACCCAGAAGATGTAAAAGTTGCTGAACAAGTTGGCGTTTTCTTCCCAGATCAAGATGGAAATGGAACTCACGTGAACGTAAGTGGTATTGGATTACTAAAACATGCTAAAAATAAAGAGAATGCAATTAAATTCATTGAATTTATGACAAGCCAAGAAGCACAAGGTCAGTTTGCTGAAGGAAACAATGAATATCCTGCAAACACTGCTGTTGAAGCTTCTGAAACATTAAAATCTTGGGGCGAATTTAAGGCACAAGACATTAACATGACTATTCTTGGTGTAAAGAATACGGATGCAGTTAAGCTTTATAATGAAGTGGGCTGGAAGTAATCTATTAAGCTATATGAAAATGCCGTATCATAACATATGATACGGCAATTCGTCTTTATAAATTGTTAGAAGGAGTGCAAACCTTTGAACCTGCTACTTCGCAACCTAAAAGTACAATACAATAATTGGGCAGTTTTAAGCCTACTTTTTATCGCCATACTCCTTTTACCTACTCTTACCATAGGTGTGAAGTTTTTTAAAAAGCCAAACGAAAATTGGTATCACATTCAAGAGTTTCTTTTAGCTGAATATATCTCTAATACTCTTATTCTAATTTTCTTTACTGGTATCTTCTCTGTATTAATTGGAGTAAGCCTAGCATGGATTGTATCCGTATATGAGTTTCCTTTTAAAAAGTTCTTTAAATGGGGATTAATCCTACCATTAGCGATACCACCGTATATCGGGGCATACACATATAATGGCATGCTAAATTACACCGGGATTATCCAATCAACTTTACGTAATTCCTTTGGACTTAAAGTAGACCAAAAGTATTTTGATATCATGACGATGCAAGGAACCATCTTTATATTTACAATGTTTCTTTTTCCCTATGTTTATATCATCACGAAAGCTTTCTTAGAAAATCAGTCTGCATCACTCATTGAAAATGCTAGATTACTAGGTAGTAACTCATTCGGAGTATTTTTCCGAGTCGTCCTACCTTTGTCTAGAACAGCCATTATTGGTGGAGTAAGCTTAGTCATTTTAGAAGTCTTAAACGATTATGGAGTTGTGAAGTACTTTGGCATCCAAACCTTCAGTACTGCCATTTTTCAGGCGTGGTTCGGAATGGGTGACCTCGACTCAGCCATTAAGCTTGCTGGAGTCTTAATGACAATTGTTGTACTGGTATTAGTTTTTGAAAAGATTGTTAGAGGTAGACAGAATTTTAACTACTCTACTACAAAAATTAGACCAATCCAGCCTTATGTTCTCCCTAAGTGGAAAAGGTGGACTTTATTTGGATATGCGACTGCCATTTTATCACTCGGTTTCATCATTCCTTTAGCACAGCTTATTTACTGGCTATTTATGACTTATGAAAGAATTTTTAGTCCTGATTTTATAAAGCTTGTCTGGAATTCAGTTTCCGTTGCATTTATATCTTCATCCATTATTATTATTGTTTCATTAGTCATAGCGAATTTCAGCAGATTATCCCAAAGCACACTTGCCAGGTTTATCTCAAGGGTAACTGTTCTCGGCTATTCAATTCCAGGTACGATTATTGCCATTGGTGTGCTAACGGTTTTCATTGCTTTAGATAAAAACCTTTTCGGATTTTATAAAATGATCGGCTTAGAACCGACTCTTCTTTTAAGCTTAAGTATTGCAATGCTTTTATTTGCCTATATCATTCGATTTTTAGCCATCGGTTATAATTCGATCGAAGCTGGTTTTGAAAAAGTCGGCACCTCGTTTACAGAGGCTTCTAGAATGCTAGGAAACAATATCACTCAATCCTTTTTTAAGGTTGATTTAAAAATGATTAAAGGTGCTGTGTTAGGTGGATTTCTCTTAGTGTTCATTGATATTTTAAAGGAATTGCCATTGACACTACTACTACAACCCTTTAACTTCTATACACTTGCAACGAAGGCCTTTCAATATGCAAATGATGAAATGATACAAGAAGCTGCTTTAGCTTCATTATTAATTATCTTGGTAAGTAGTGTTTCAATTATCATTTTCCACCGAATCTTTGAAAAGGAGGCAAGATAATGTTTATTCAATTAACTGATATTAACTTTCGTTATCGAAATGTAGATAAATTAACCTTGCAAAACGTAAGTCTTTCTATTAATAAAGGTGAGCTTGTTTCCATTCTTGGTAAAAGTGGAAGTGGAAAAAGTACCATTCTAAGGATTATTGCAGGTCTCGAGGTTCCTTCTAGTGGCTCCCTGCTTGTTGGTGACAAAACACTTGTTAGTGAAACCTGTTTTGTGCAACCCGAGAAACGTGGGATTGGTTTGGTTTTTCAAGACTATGCTCTTTTCCCCCATTTAACCGTTGCGGATAATGTGAAGTTCGGGTTGCGTAAAATGAATCGAAAGCAAAAACTTCAACGTTTAGAGGAAGTGTTGCAGTTAGTTGATTTAGTTGGCTATGAAAAACGTTATCCATATGAACTTAGTGGTGGTCAACAACAACGTGTAGCACTGGCACGTGCGCTTGCACCTAACCCGGCACTTATTATGTTTGATGAACCATTTAGTAATCTTGATGCTGACCTACAAATACAAATTCGTGAAGAATTACGTTCCATTATAAAAAAAGCGAACATCACTTCTATTTTTGTCACCCATGATCAATCTGATGCTGCGGCATTAGCTGACCGTGTGATTGTTATGGACGAAGGTAGAATCAGTAAAATTGGTACAACTGAAGAAATACTAGGAAGAACTTGTGTTTTTGCTAATAAAAGTTGTTAAATGATAGCGCTTTGCAGTTGCAGAGCGTTTTTTCTATGGAATTAAAATAGCTATGCCTCATTTGTGGTACAATTATAGGGAAAAAAAGAAATTTTGAATTGGCTGGTGAAAAACATGTTAGAAATTAAAACCTCTCCACTGACTGATGGAGAATTCAATAGAGGTGTTTTTGCAACACGTGACTTTAAAAAGGGTGAATTAATTCACGTAGCACCTGTTATTCCTTATCCAAATGAACAACACATGCTGATTGAACATACTGTTCTTGCAGATTATGTTTATGAATATGGAATTAATCACTCTGCGATCGTCCTTGGCTACGGAATGCTTTTTAATCACTCGTATGAGCCAAATGCTAACTACGAAATTAAATTTGAAGATCACACGTTTCGCTATTATGCTTACAAGGATATTAAAGCAGGCGAAGAAGTTCTGATTAATTACAACGGTGACGTCGATGAAATGGATCCGCTGTGGTTTAATAAAAAAGATGAAGAATAAATAAATCAGGTCCCCCTAGAGGGTACCTGATTTTTTTTGGATTGATCTATTTAAACAAACAACTTAGTTACTTGGGTGACGACTTTCTTATCTTTTGTTGAAATCTTCTTAGGCTTTTTAGGTGTTACTACATTGTATTCGTCTAGATGTTCTACAGAAGTAATTTGAAGATAAAATGCATCTGTATTTTTATCACCTTTAAGGTAGCCTTTTAAAATTTTCATTTTTTCAACTGACCCTTTAATTTTCCTGCTGTAATCCCAAATAATTTCATTCTGGTACGTTACGTCCATTTTCTCTTTAAAAGCGAGCGCTTCTGAAATAGCTTCCTGAGGTGTGTTAAAAAAAGAATTCGTTCTCTTCATTCTTTTTTTCTTAAATCCATCTCCTACGTGAACTTGGTATACCATATTTGTTGTCAAATTGGTTAACATCCTTCCTGGATTGGTCTCTTGCCTACTGCCACCTGAGAATAAGCACCAGAAGACCAAGGGTATATCCCTTCTTACTAGTATACCCTACTCTTCCAATAACTACCACCGAAAGCAAAATCTTTCTAATCTTGTTACACTTGTACATGTCTCAATATACATATATATGTTAGTGAATAATAAGAAATGCTAGGGAATAATATTAAAAATGTACATAGTATGAGATAATATAATTATCTTTGTAGAAAAGGGCGGTTTATATATGAAAAGTAAAAAGAAGTTTAATGTAGATGATAAGGTATTGTTAGTCGCGACTGGTGAAACAGTGACAATCAGCAATTGTAGTTTTGTTGCGAATATGAAGAGATACTCTTATACGCTTAAGGAACATCCTAATACGTTCTATTTTGAAGAGGAATTAAAGCCTATTTAAGCAGAAATAGGTTGTTTCCTCTGATTTTCCTCGGAATGTTTTCTGCACTTGTCCCTCACCCAATTTGTCTAATGATGTAACACTAATGTTTTCTTATCGTCTAATAGGGTAGAGATAAAATATCCTCTCCTACTACAAGACAAGGAAGTGTTAGCATGAAAAAGGTTTTAATTATAGTGCTTAGTCTGATCGTTTCGCTTAGTTTGGCGGGATGTGTAGAGAATTCTGACACAACTACTTCAGAACCTCCAGCAAAATCTACCGACGAACCGAAGGAACAGGTCAATAAAACACCACCAACTGAAAACAATAATGGAAATAATAATTCAGATGATGAACCTATCTCTGTTTCAGAAACGGCTCAAATCATTTTACAGTTACTAAAAAATAAAGATATGAAAACACTCTCAACACATGTACATCCGGAGCATGGGCTTCTTTTTTCTCCATATGTTTATGTGAATTCGGAAGAAGCTATTAAGCTTCAGTCTTCTGAAGTTGAAAGTTTCTTTGAAAGTCAGGAAAAGTATGTATGGGGAGTGCGCGACGGCAGTGGTGAACCGATTGAGTTAACACCTAGTGAGTATTATGAAGAATTTATTTACACTCATGATTTCCATACAGTTGACCCAATCATTGACGAGGTCCACCAACGCGGGAATATGATAAATAATATTAAAGAAGTCTTTCCTGAATCAACTGTTGTTGAATTTCATGTAGAAGGAACTGAAAAATATTCAGGCATGGACTGGGGCAGTTTGAATCTTGTGTTTCAAGAAGATAGTAATGGTGTGTTTTATCTTGTAGCTATTGTTCGTGATCAATGGACGATCTAAATAAAAAGTGCTCGACACATTTTAGGTGTCTAGCACTTTTTTTAATGCAGTATAAATTACACACATGTGAACGAACTAATTCTTCGTATGTCCGTCCCAAAGTAAACCCACATAAATCCTGTCCAGCGCCATCCTGACACAGATCTTCTTCCTAAAAAGGTTGGATAAAACCAGAACTGTTGGCCATTTGTTAGCCAAAGGTAAGTATACCGGAATAGGCAACCTCTAATGGATCCTGGATCTACAGCAAAAACACCTGCTTGCTGAGTTTGTGTCGGTGTAGCAGCTGGTGGTGGGCCTGGTGGTGGACCTCCAGCTTGGCTTTGGCCTGGTGATTGAAATGGCGGACCACCTGATGGAATACCTAAAGGTGGACCTGATGGCGGACCCATTGGCCCTCCTGGTGGAAAAGGATTAAAAAATCTGTCATCATACATTAATTCACTTGGTTGGAACTGATTTGCATAGTTATATGAATCATGCCCATAACTGTAATTTAACTGTTCATGATATGGATACATTTGATGCACTCCTTTAACTTATAGGCTTACATCATCGTATTCATTTGTCTTGACCCATTCACCTTGTACAAGTGAAAAGGGCTAATGACTAATTTCTTAGAGGCTTGGTGAAGCACAGAATTGGGTGAAAACTCTTCATAATTATGTCCTTCATCAAGGTGATGAAGGACATTACATAGTGAGCACCTAAACAAATTGTCCTTCATCATGGCTATGAAGGACATTACATGGTGAACACCTATTCAAATTGTCCTTCATCATGGCCATGAAGGACGTTACAAAGTAAACACTAATTAAAAAAGTCCTTCATCAAAAAGATGAAGGACAGTTTAGAGTGAACACCCACTCAAAATATTATCACGTCCCACAAAACGTCCGATACGGTTGGTCCGGATTATTTGGTAGCCTGCAGTATTCCTGCTGTTCCTCTTCATATGCATATGGTTGAGATAATACCTTAAGCAAACGTTCCATCACAGTATAGTCACCTTTGGCTACTGCTGCTTCAAGGGCTTCTTCTACCCTGTGGTTCCGAGGAATAATCGCAGGATTACTTTTACGCATCAACTCTAGTGAGGCTTCCTTTGATTCTTGCTGCCTATCAAGTCTTTCCTGCCATGCCTTATACCAGCTCGAAAATACATCAGTTCCATAAAAGTCCAACTCTTCCTGCTTTCCGAGTGTTAGTGCACGGAACGTATTTGTAAAGTCAGCCTTATTATTTTGCATAACCGTCAGTAGCTCTTGAATTAAGCTCTCATCTTGTTCTTCTTCACTAAGCAAACCTAATTTAGCTCTCATTCCTGTTAGCCAATATTGACGGAATAAAGAGGAAAATCCAGAGATGGCTTCTTGAGCAATTTCAACAGCCTTTTCTTGGTCTTCATGTAAAAGTGCCAACAAAGATTCAGCAAAGCGTGCTAAATTCCAACCAGCTATATAGGGTTGATTTCCATAAGCATAACGTCCTTGCCTATCAATTGAACTAAATACCGTTTCCGGGTCATATGTATCCATAAAAGCACAAGGTCCATAGTCAATCGTTTCCCCACTAATCGCCATGTTGTCTGTATTCATTACCCCATGGATAAAACCAACCATTTGCCACTTAGCAATTAATTCCGCCTGACGTTTGATGACTTCCTGAAGTAGTAAAAGATATTGACCTTCTTTTCCTTCAATTTCGGGATAATGTCGCTTAATTGTATAATCAGCTAATGCCTTAATGTCCTCTTCTGTACCCCATGTAGCCACATACTGAAACGTACCAACACGGATATGACTAGACGCAACACGTGTAAGGATAGCCCCAGGTAAATCGTCTTCACGAATAACTGCTTCTCCAGTTTTTACAACCGCTAAGCTTCTAGTAGTTGGGATGCCAAGCGCATGCATTGCTTCACTTATAATGTATTCTCGAAGCATTGGACCTAGAGCAGCTCGACCATCTCCTCCTCGAGAATAAGGCGTTCTCCCTGAACCTTTTAGCTGAATATCAACTCGATCTCCCTTTGGCGTGATTTGCTCACCAAGCAAAATCGCCCTGCCATCCCCTAGCATATTAAAATGACCAAACTGATGACCAGCATAAGCTTGTGCTAATGGAGAAGCCCCCTCAGGAATTGCGTTACCAGAAAAAATATCCACTGCTTGCGGATCATTTAGGCTTGCAGCATTCAAGCCCAGCATTTCAGCCAATAAAGAATTTAAAATGACTAACTTCGGTGATTGCACAGGAGTTGGATTTTGACTACTATAAAATGAGTTAGGCAACCGTGCATAACTGTTATCTATATTCCAACCTGCCTCTTTCGCATCTTTTGACATGGTATCTCCCTTATCTCTTTTGACATTAATCTTTATTATTATCCTCTTTCTAATTAAGCACTATGCAAATGTGTCTTGCAGCAGTTCTTTATTTATCATATCCTTTCGGATGAGCGGAATGCCACTTCCAAGCACTTTCAATGATCTGCTCAATAGATACCAATCGTGGTTTCCATCCAAGTTCATTTTCAGCTTTTACAGAAGAAGCGACTAGCTTTGCTGGGTCACCCAGTCGCCTCGGGGCCACTTCTGCCGAAATTTCAATACCAGTTACCTGCCTAGCTGCCTCAATTACTTCTTTCACCGAAAAACCGTTTCCATTTCCTAAATTGTAAATCCCGCTTTCACCCTTGTTTCGTAATCTTTCCATCGCTAACATATGGGCAGAAACCAAGTCTGTTACATGGATATAGTCTCTTATACATGTTCCATCATGTGTATCATAGTCATCACCGAAAATCATGATTTTCTCCCTTTGACCTAGAGCAACCTGAAGAACAAGGGGAATTAAATGCGTTTCAGGAGTATGGTCTTCTCCAATCTCCACTTCAAGATGTGCACCCGCTACATTAAAGTAACGTAAAATAACATGCTTGATTCCATATGCATGATCCGACCATTTCAATATCTTCTCAATTGCCAGCTTCGTTTCACCATAAGGGTTAGTTGGGTTTGTAGGATTTTCTTCTACAATAGGTATACAGTCTGGTTCCCCATAAGTAGCTGCTGTTGATGAAAATACAATTTTCTTCACATTGTATTTTTTCATTACTTTTAAAAGACACAACGTACCATACACATTGTTTTCATAGTAATTTAAAGGATCTGACATACTTTCACCAACAAGAGAATCCGCAGCAAAATGCATGACAGCTTCAATCTCATTTTCAGAGAATACACTCTCTAGAAACTCGTGGTCACGAAGATCACCTATATACAATTTTGCAGGACTTACTACTGCTTCTTTATGACCCGTTTGCAAATTATCAATAACAACAACCTCTTCATACTTTGCAAGTAAATCTGCTACGGCATGACTCCCAATATAACCAGCTCCGCCACATACAAGCACTGCCATATTATCGCCTCTTTTCTCACTAACTTAAAAAAACAGGAAACCAATGTAGATTTCCTGTTCTTTACTAAGTTATATGATTTAAGAAACGGCTTTTTGACCAACAGTTGTTAATTCTTCTTCTTTTACTGTGATGCTAGCAAGTTGATAAGCACAATACACTAAGAAGACCGACACCAATATATACGCTAATGAAAACTGAGGAGCTGCATTTAATGCTAGACCTGGTGCATGCATTAATCCTACGTAGGAAAGACCTGCTCCGACTAGTGAGAAAATACTCGCTCTTACATATTGTCTATCGATGATATAAACAGTGATAGCGCCTAAAATGATTGCAGTAAACATAGCCCCTTGTCCTAGAGGCACGATTCCTTCAGAGATTCCCGATACAACTTCACCAGCAGACTTGTTAAAACGAGTCATCACATAGTTTGCAAAGTAAGGCAGCATCGCAATTGCTACAGCTGGGAAATATTTCGTTTCATTTGACTGGAATGCAGAGCCAACCATGGAAATACCAACAAATACTAAGATTGGCGCCACTGCTGCTAGTGGGATTAGCGCAGCTAATGCAGCTATCACACCTGTCATTGCAGCAATTCCAAATACAATCGCATTAAGAATACTGTATCCACGCCCCGCTCCCATTTTCTTAGAACCTACAGTCGCAATATAGACAGTTGTCGGGAATAATCCACCAAACACAGCTCCAAGCATTGTTCCAACACCATCAACTGCTTGGCACTCTCTTACATCATATGAATCACCCGCTGCTGCCATTGCATCAACATTGTTCATCGTTTCAATCGCATTATAAAGCGTAATTGGCAAAATAACAGCAAGTAATCCTATTAAGCTACCAAATAACAATGTCATACCATCAAATGCCGCTAAGCTTGGTAAAATTGGGTAAAAACCAACGTTTGCTAACCCTTCAACAAATTTAGTTGGAGATTGATAGCCAAGTGTAAATGCTAAAATTGTACCGATTAAAACTGCAAATAATGAAGTTGGGATTTTAAATGGCATTGCTACTTTTCCAACAATCCCAACGATAATAATCACTAAAGTTACAAGACCTACAACTGGAATTGAAAATGTGTTGAATAGCATTTCACCAGCTATAAATGTAATTGCTACACCAGCAAGAGCCCCGAGCATAGCCGCTCTAGGAATTTGGTTACGAATCCAATTTCCTGTCACACTTACGATTGCTTCAATTAGACCACTTAAAAATGCTGCGCCAACAGCGATTTTCCACGCTAACTCAGGGTCATTCGTTAATGCTTTTGCCGGAGCAAGAACTCCAAATAAAAACACAAACATTACAGGTGTACTAATTCCATAGGATAGTGCGGTTACATCTGTTCGACCTTCTTTTTTTGCTAGACGATTTGCCATGTAAGCATAATATAAATTACCAACCATTACGGCTACTGCTGCACCAGGAATTACTTTACCAAATACGATACTAGCTGGAAAGCCCATTCCTAGCATTGTTACAGCGATAATTACAAAGTTTGCTAGATTGTTTTGAAATAGTGCAAAGAAAGCATCTGTGTCTTCTTTTTTATACCACGGGTAGTTAATTGTTTGATTCATGTTATATTCTCCTATCTTTCTTAGGTTATTTTATAAAAATGTAACTTCCCCATTTTTCAATGATAGAATACGTGCAAGTGATTCTACTCGGAATCCTTTTTGTTCAAGTTGGGCTCTGCCATCTTGGAAGGATTTTTCTATTACGATACCAACACCAACTACTTCTGCTCCTGCTTGTTCTACGATATTGATTAGACCTAGAGCTGCTTGCCCATTGGCTAAGAAATCATCAATGATTAGAACGCGGTCCCCATTTTCTAAGAAGTTTTTAGAAACAGCAATTTCGTTGGTTTCTTTTTTCGTAAATGAATGAACACTGCTTGTATAAAGGTTATCAGTCATTGTTAAAGACTTTCTTTTTCGAGCAAATACAAGTGGGACACTTAATTCATTTGCTGCAATAAAGCTTGGTGCAATGCCTGATGATTCTAGAGTTAAGATCCTAGTTACATTAGAGTCTTTAAACTTTTTCGCAAATTCTTTTCCAATATTTATCATTAGATTCGTGTCAATTTGGTGATTTAAAAAAGAATCGACCTTTAAAACACCATCAGAAACTACAGACCCTTTTTCTAAAATTTTAGTCTTTAATTCTTCCATTTTTAAGCTTCCTCCTAAAGTTGGCTTTCTCTAAGCGAATGCAAAAAAGCCGAATGCTTAGAATTCACTAGACTACAAGTGATTTCTAAGCATTCGGCTAATCATTAAAATAGAAAAGCTAAAAAAAGCTTCCCCCATATAAAGACACCCAATTAGAACATCACTTGTAGTCAAGTTATTTACGGTAACTTGGTAGAGACTCGTGGGCCATATTCCCACTATTATACAAGGATAGTTTATATTATTCGTATATGAGTGTGATTATAAATGAAACGAATATAAAATGGAACCCTTTTTTCTTAAATTACGAATAAAAAGTATAACTGGATATTTTTGGTTCGTTATAAACTATGCTTCATCACTTAAGCTTAACCACAAATCCATTATCCCATCTAGTTTTTGGGATAAATCTAGCTTTCGATCATATAAGCTATTAAGCTCTTCATATTCAAGATTGCCCACAGCCATGGCCATATCTAAGTACCGAATTTCATCTTCAAGACTTTCAATTTTCGCCATTACTTTGCTAGCTTCTTTCTTACTATCCTCCTAAATTATTTCGTAGTGAGTTTTCATTTTTAACTTTAATTACAGGTGTTTCAATTTCCTGTGATTTCCCTTTCTCAACTTCAACCTTATATTCATCGTAGTTCCCTTGATAGCTTTTCAAGGAGTTGCCCTCGATTGCAACAATCCTTTCACCAATTTTGTTAATGAAATAACGGTCGTGAGAAATGAAGAATATTGTACCTTCAAAATCCTCTAAAGCTTCTTCAAGGGTTTCGATAGAACGTATATCAAGATGGTTTGTTGGCTCATCAAGGATTAATAAATTGATATCCTGATACAAAAGCATCCCAAGCTTTAACCGGATTCTTTCTCCTCCAGACAAATGCTTAGCTTTTTTGAATACATCTCTTTTAAAAAACATAAATTTCGAAAGGTATTCCCGAGCCTTCCCCTCTGGCAAGGAGATATCCTCTCTAAACGTTTCAAGGACTGTAAACTCCTCGTTAGTAAACTTTATTTTTTGTGGTAAATAGGCTGGCATAACATTTGCACCTAATTCTACTGCTCCACTATCTGGTTGTTCCTCGCCTAAAAGCATTTTTAAGAAAGTTGTTTTACCACTCCCATTAGGTCCAATTAAGCCGACTCTTTCCCCATATTGAACCATCATATCAGCATCCTTAAAGATCACCTTATCTTTATAGCTTTTAGTGAGTTTAAGGGCCTTAATCGTTTCCTTTCCAGACCGCTCTGATACTTGCAAATCTAGTTTCATATTCTTTCGTTCAAAAATAGGTTTATCAATTCTGTCCATTTTTTCAAGCTTCTTCTGAATACTGGCCGCACGTTTGAAAAACTTGTTATTATCGGCACGCATCGCCCAGTCTCTCAATTCAGTAACCTGCTTTTCCATACCTTTCACTTTCTTTTGCTGCTCTCTAAAATGCTCATATTGAATCCGCATATTTTCTTCCTTTTGGCTAATAAAGGAAGAGTAGTTACCCTTATAGGATTTGGATTCCATGTCCTCTATTTCAACAATTTTGTTAACAACTTTATCTAAGAAATAGCGGTCGTGGGAAACAATAATGACTATCCCTTTATAACTCTTTAAATACCCTTCAAGCCACTCGATCGCTTCCATATCTAAATGGTTTGTCGGTTCATCTAGTAACAAAATGTCTGGATTATGAATTAAAAGCTTCCCAAGGCCAACCGTGGTTTTCTCTCCACCACTTAATAAGTCAAAGTCTTTGTTCAAAAAGCTCTCAGAAAAATTAAGACCTGTGCAAACCTTGCCTACCTTTTCTTCACGCTCATACCCTCCTCTGACCTCAAACAGTTGAACAAGGTCACTATATTTATTTAGAGCCTTTTCAAGCGCATTATCTTCTAACACTTTCATTTGTTCTTCTAGCTCACGCATTTGATTCTCGATATCGACAACCTCTTTAAAAGCTATATTCAAAATATCGATTACTTTTAAGCCTTCAGGATAGACAGGTGTTTGTTCAAGGTAGGCCTTGGTTGCTTCTTTATGCAGATGAATAAGACCTTCATTATATCCGTAGCTTGAGGTTTGTGGATATCCTGGGTAGTAGTGCATAGGCTCGATCCCAGCAATTATTCTGAGAATCGTACTTTTGCCACTGCCGTTTGCCCCAATGATTCCGATTCTGTCTCCTTCGAATGCTT
The DNA here is from genome assembly GCA_947497585.1 of uncultured Bacillaceae bacterium. Lineage (GTDB taxonomy): Bacteria > Bacillota > Bacilli > Bacillales > Bacillaceae_L > Bacillus_BV. Next base: position 34,686 of record CANMHG010000006.1, read on the forward strand.
CTAAACTAAAATTGTTCACAACAAGTGTTGCATCCATATATTTTTTGATGCCATGTACTTTCAGTTCTAACATTGTTATTCCTTCTTTCATCCATAATGTTAGTTACGCTTTTATGGACAGGCGAAAAGAAGACTTTCATTACTATAAAATTTTCAATATAAAAAAAGACCGCAAGAAGATGTGTCTTCTTACAGTCTTAACTAGTCAGTGAGTATAATTGTAGTAGTTTGCTCTAAACAGATGTATGCTTAAAAAAGCACATGGTTATGCTTAGATCATTATACCTAGTGGGTTTTTTCATGAGTGTCATGAACACCCTACAAATTATATTCTCGTTATTAGTAAAGTAAGTTTACCTTCTTAATTGCCGCAATTCCATAAAGAGCATAACAAATAAACCTAGCGTTTGTAGGTAAATCAAGCTCGTTACAAAATCTATATTAATTTAAAATTAAATTAATAATTAGCAATTAGTTGGTTCCATAAACTTACTTTCCCCCTCCTGAGAATTTCCTTTATTATCTCATCTTTACAATATTTTGTAAATCCTCTTAAACCGTCATTTTCCAGTTCGATTTGGCTAGCCAGTTTTCTTTTTCTTTGTAGTCGGGCATAATTTTTCCAACGAGACGCCAGAAGGAGCGATCGTGGTTAAGGTGGACCATGTGGCACATTTCGTGTATGACTACGTAGTCGATCACTTCTAGTGGTGCCATTGCAAGTCTCCAGTTAAAGGTTAATTGAAGATTCGAGTCACATGTCCCCCAGTTTGTTTGGTTATCTGTTATACGCACAGAACGTGGTTTCGTTTTAAAATGACTCTGATGATTTTGGATACTCTTTTCCACTAAGGCTTTACATTGCTGATAGTAGAATCGCTTGAGGGATTGTTTTATCTTTTCATCGTCATGGCTCTTTACAAATATCGTTAATTGATTATCTTTAAAAACAACATGGTCTTTCTCGATATTTCTATCTAGAGAGATTTTTATCGGATAGGAGTTCCCCAAATAAAGAAAACTCTCTCCCTGGTCATAAGCCTTCTGCTGTGGACCATCCAACCTTTTTTTCATCTCTTTTGATTTGGTCAATATCAACTCCCAGTTGGCTTCTAATAGATTAACCACCTGCTCATCATGTGTCTTTTTTGGAGCTTGAACTATTACATTTCCATAACCGTCTATTGAAACACCAATAGATTTACGGTTTTTATAGATAATTTCAACATCGATTGTTTCACCTAAATAAGTATGTCTCATTTCACTTTTTCTCCTGATAAATACTTTTTTATCTATACCAATTCATATTTTAATCTTATTTCACTCTACCTTCTTCTACCACTGGAAGTAAAGATACAATATTTGAAAGATCATATAGTGAAGGATAGAATAATTATTTATAACCGTACAGGAGGAACAAATATGTTCTTTTTTAATAACTATGAACAAGGTATTTATCAGTTACCCATAAAAGAAACCTATTTAAAAGAAGATTTGATGACAAAACAATTTCTATTATCAGGAGACAACAAACTTGAGGTTTACTGGGCTCCCTTTGAATACATCAATAAAGAAGCAAAAGTAATTATATTGGGGATCACGCCAGGGTGGACCCAAATGCAGCTAGCATTCAACTATGTTCGGAAAAATATCGGAGTGGAAGATAAGGAGACCATGCTTCGTAATGCTAAAAAACAGGCAAGTTTTGGTGGAAAGGGAATTAGGAAAAATCTAATTGAAATGCTCGATGGTGTTGAGCTTAACAAGCACCTTAACATTACTAGTTGTGCAGAGCTTTATGAAGACAGCAACCATTTCTTACACTCCTCTTCAACTTTAAGATACCCAGTGTTTATCAATAAGAGAAATTACACCGGCTCCAATCCATCGATGTTGAAGCACCCTGTACTTTTTCAAATGATACATGAACTGTTAGTACCCGAGTTAAGCGAAATGAAAGATGCTGTAATTATACCAGCAGGTAAAGCAGTTTCCGAAGTTGTACGTTACTTGGTAGACGAAGGCAGAATTCATAATAAAACAATTCTATATGATTTTCCCCATCCATCAGGAGCGAACGGTCATCGGAAGAAGCAATATGAGGAGAAGAAAGAGTATTTTATAGGAAAACTAAGGGACCATTTCATTTAAAAAATGAAATGGGATTCCTTTTTTATGGGAATCCCTAGTCTCTAGAATATCGTTTTTGAGTTTTCCAAGTTTAAGTGTTGATTATTGTCATCCCAATTGTATGCAGCTTCATCAACCACAACGGTTACATTAGGGTGTGTTTTTAAAATAGTAACTGGCCAATTCGCGTTAATTTCATCTGTTCTCAGTAATTGGTAGATGGCTTTAGCTTTTTTAGACCCACTTGCAAACAAAATGATTTTCTTTGCCTCCATGATTGTCTCAATACCCATCGATATTGCTTTTTTTGGCACATCTTCTATGGAATCGAAGTATCTGGCATTTGCTTGTATTGTAGATTGAGCCAAATTCACTTCATGTGTTCGGCAATGAAATGACGTTTTGGGTTCATTAAACCCAATATGACCATTACTTCCTACGCCTAATACCTGAATATCTATTCCTCCATGTTCCACAATAAGCTTCTCATATCGTTTACATTCCGCTTCGATATCTTCTGCAAGCCCATTGGGAAGATAAGTCTGTTCCTTCGAAATACCCATAGGCTGGAAGAAGTATTTATTCATGTAAAAGTGATAGCTATTTTCAGACTCAGGGGCTAGGCCAATATATTCGTCAAGGTTAAATGTTGTTATATCCTTTAGGTCAAGAGGTGTATTTTCATGAAGCTTTCTCAAATGGTTATACACACCGATTTGAGTACCACCTGTAGCCAAGCCCAATGTTATTTTTGGATTACTAGATATATCCTGATAAAGAAGCTCGGCACCTTTTTGGGCCATCTCATCATAATTTTTCACGACAATAGTATTCATACGATTCACCTCACTAAGCTTTATAAATTAAATGACCACGACAATAGGTGCTGATTACATTGAATGCATTATCTAAAATTACTAAATCCGCATCCTTCCCAACATCTATGCTTCCTTTACGGTCAAAAACCTTTAATTCCTTCGCTGCATTCATCGATGACATTTTAGCAAGGTCTACTAGTTCACAGCCTTCTAATTCACTTGCATGTCTAACAGCTTCATTCATTTTTAACACACTGCCAGCAAGGGTTCCATCCTCAAGTCGTGCTTCATTTCCTTTTAGATTAACAGTTTGACCGCCAAGCTCATACGTACCTTCTCTCAAGCATTTTGCCCTCATCGCATCTGTAATTAACTGCAACTTATTGCTGCCTTTCATTTTAAATGCCAATTCAACCATTTCCTTCACACAGTGAACCTGGTCAAAAATAATTTCTGCCATAATCTTATCTTCTAATAAAACGCTTCCTACAACTCCAGGGTCGCGATGATGCATTGGTCGCATGGCATTATATAAATGTGTAGCATGACTTAACCCATGTTCTACAGCAAGCTTTACCTCTGAATGTGACGCATCGGAATGTCCAATGGAGGCAATGATTCCCTGTTTAGTTAGAGCCTCTACAAACCCAAGACCATGTTCTTCTTCCGGAGCAAGTGTTACTAACTGAATCGCACCTTCTGCAAGCTCGTTCCATTTTTCGAATAATGCAAGGTTCGGTGATATAATCTGATCAACAGGTTGTGCTCCTGCATACTTTTTATTAATAAAAGGACCTTCTAAATGAACTCCAAGTACTTCTGCCCCTTTATATTCTTTCTTCATAAAAGAAGAGATTGTAGTTAATGTCTTTGAAATAGCTTCATCACTTTGTGTAATTGTTGTTGCCAAGAAACTAGTTGTTCCTTCACTTGGTAACACCTTCGCCATTGTACTCAATGCATCTTCAGTCGCATCCATTACATCAGCACCAGCTGCCCCGTGGATATGAACATCAATAAAGCCAGGAAATACATAATGATTTTCGTCAATTGTAATAACAGGATGAGCCGATCTTTTTGAAGGAAGGGTGTCTTTTTCACCAATTTCAATTATTTTTCCATGTTCAATCATGATCCATCCTTCATGAATCACTTTCGTTTCGGTAACGATTGTTCCACCGATTAATAGTTGGGGAGTATTATCAACATAGGACAAAACTTACACCATCCCTTATATGTAAACTTTTGATTTAGATATGTATTTAAAGTGTGCTCATATTGTTTTTTGGTATCAGGTTTTTAACACCAAATTTAAAATAATATTTTAATTATATATAAGTTTAGTTGATTTTATATTTCAAAGCAAGCAAATCTCCATTATAATTGAGTTATAAATAATTAATTCTTTGACAATCTTTTCTATCTAAATAGAGTACTAAACCTGTTATTTTTTATAACACTAAAAGAAAGGTGATACGTATGATCACAGCTGAAATAAAAGATAAATTAATTCGAATCGTTAGTGACAAAAATTTTGAAGATAATATGACTTCCAGGCTTGTCTATTCATATGACGCTACACCTAACTTTCAATCTCTTCCCGATGCCATTGTTTCTCCTAGGAATACAAAAGAAGTATCAGAAGTAGTAAAGATTTGTAATGAATATAAGATTCCTATAGTTCCTAGAGGTTCTGGGACAAACCTTTGCGCAGGTACTTGTCCAACTGAAGGCGGTATTGTTCTGCTTTTCAAACATATGAACAAGATTCTTGAAATTGATGAAGAAAACCTAACTATTACAGCTCAACCAGGTGTAATTACACTGGACTTAATAAAAGCAGTTGAGAAAAAAGATTTATTTTATCCACCTGATCCAAGCTCAATGAAAATCTCAACAATAGGCGGAAACATTAACGAAAACTCCGGTGGATTACGAGGGTTAAAGTACGGAGTAACAAGAGATTATGTCATGGGGTTAGAGGTTGTTCTTGCCAACGGAGATATTATTCGGACGGGTGGTAAGCTTGCAAAAGATGTTGCAGGCTACGATCTTACTAGGTTACTAGTTGGATCTGAAGGCACTTTAGGCATTGTAACCGAGGCAATTTTAAAGCTTATCCCCATGCCAGAAACGAAAAAAACGATGCTATCACTCTATCAAGATATGGAGAAAGCTGCCAAAACAGTTTCGAAAATTATAGCTAGCAAAATAATTCCTACAACATTAGAATTTTTAGATCAACCTACACTTAAAGTTGTAGAGGACTTTGCTCAAATTGGATTGCCTGTTGATGTACAGGCGGTTTTATTAATTGAACAGGACGGTCCAAGAGAAGTTGTAGAAAGAGATATGAAAAAGATAGAAGAAATATGCAGAGCAGAGAATGCAATCTCCGTAACAGTTGCAAAGAATCAGGCAGAAGCAGAGGCGTTAACTACCGCTAGACGCTCTGCACTTTCAGCTTTAGCTCGGTTAAAACCAACCACTATTCTAGAAGATGCTACCGTTCCAAGATCTGAAATAGCTAACATGGTAAAAGCAATCAATGATATCTCGAAAAAATACAATGTAGATATCTGCACCTTCGGACATGCTGGAGATGGAAACCTTCATCCAACCTGTCTTACTGATGCACGAGACCATGAGGAAATGGAACGAGTAGAAAAAGCGTTAGAGGAAATTTTCCAAAAAGCAATTGAATTAGGTGGAACGATTACAGGTGAACATGGTGTTGGGGCAATGAAAGCACCCTATTTAGAATTAAAACTTGGCGAAGCTGGCATCAACGCGATGCGACTGATAAAAGAATCCTTAGACCCTAACAATATTATGAATCCTGGAAAAGTGTTTGCAAAGGATACTAGAAAACGTGTGGTGGTTACCAAATGACAACATCAAAAGAAAAACAAATAATACAAGAAGAGTTCGCAAAGAGAATGGATGAAAACGAACTATTAAACTGTATGCGCTGCGGCTTTTGTCTTCCTTCCTGCCCAACTTATATTGAATCAGGCTTTCAAGAAACACATTCCCCACGTGGCAGAATTGCTTTGATGAAAGCAGTTGTGGACGGGTTGATTGAGCCTGATGAAGATGTAGAAAAATCATTAAATATGTGTCTTGGCTGCCGCGCATGTGAACCAGTTTGTCCTTCTGGTGTGAAGTATGGTCATTTATTAGAAGAAGCTCGTGATATTATTAACCAAAATAAAAAGTATTCTGCTCCTGTTAAAGCATTACGAAAGGTTGTTTTTAACGGTCTTTTTCCACATCAAACTCGAATGCGGTCACTCGTTCATTTAATTGGTATTTATCAGCGTTCTGGTTTACAAAATGTTGTTAGAAATAGCGGCTTATTACGTCTATTTCCTGATAGTATGGGAACGATGGAGAAGGTTCTCCCTGAAGTACCAACCTTAAAAGAGATGAAAAATAGACCGACCAAACTTCATCCAGAAGGAAAAGCGAAAAAGAAGGTTGCTTTTTTCTCTGGCTGCTTAATGGACACGATGTTTATGAAAACAAATGATGCTACGATTAAGCTACTACAGGCTGTTGGTTGCGAGATTGTCATACCAGAAGAGCAGGTCTGCTGTGGCGCACTTCATGGGCATAGCGGAGAGAAGAACACAGCAAAAGAACTGGCAAAACAAAACATCCAAGCCTTTGAAGAACTTAAGATAGATTACATTATTACAAATGCAGGTGGATGTAGTGGTTTTTTAATAGAATATCACCATTTACTGAAAGACGATCCCCAATGGCTGGAACGGGCTAAGAATTTCACTTCGAAATTAAAAGACCTTTCAACCATTTTAATAGAGTTGGATTTTGATAAACGCAATCTCAAACTGAACACTCAAACAATTACTTACCAAGATTCATGCCACCTAAGAAATGTCATGAAAACCTATAATGAACCAAGGAAATTACTAAATAGTATCGAAGGTATTAACTTTAAGGAAATGGATGATGCAGACAGGTGCTGTGGCTCAGCAGGTATATACAATATTGTAGAATCTGAGATGTCGATGCAAATTTTAGATTATAAAATGGAAAAGGTAAAAGAAACTGAGGCAGTTACAATCGTAACAGCAAATCCGGGTTGTTTACTTCAAATGAAGCTGGGGATTGAACGTGAAGGACTAAGTGAAAAAGTACGTGCTGTTCATATTGCAGATATACTGCTTGAAGCATTAGAAAATAGTTCAACCGGTATATCATATAAATAAAGAATTTACTTATAATTATGTCCGTTGATTTCCGGTCCAGCCACTTGCTTTCCTCGGGGAGGAAGTCGAGCCTCCTCGACGTTCCGTCTGTGGGGTCTCGACCTTTCCTCAACTTCTGAGCAGGAGTCAAGTGCCTTCCCCTCCAATCAACTCAGCAATGATATATAAGGTAAGATACAAACATAAAGGAAGTAAAGAAAAATATTTCAATTTTCTTTACTTCCTTTAATTTTGAGGCATTTCTGGATAGCAACAATTTTAGTGAGGTACTAGACCTCTTTATCTATCAATTCATGCAGTTTCCTTCTAAACTCATTAATATTTTGTGGGGCATCCGTATGTAGTCTGTTTGTAAGCACCACAACAGTCAGCTTTCTCACCGGAACAATCCATAGTGATGTACCTGTAAACCCAGTATGTCCACAGCCACTTGGATATAGATCTGACATCTCCCATCCAAGTCCTCTTGTACCTACCTGTTTGGTTATCGCTTGTTCTGCTAATGTTTGAGATATATACTCTTTACTATCTATCTGTCCTAGATTAGTATAAACCTCACCGATTTTACTCAAGTCCTCTGCATTTGCAAAAAGCCCCGCATGACCAGATACACCATTAAAGTAATAATATGCATTGCCGTCATTTACTTGGCCACATATTGGCAGATCTGTATCTCTCCATTTTGAGAATGATAAGTTCCTTTCCTTACACATGCTTTGTTCAATTCGATTTCCAAACTCTGTTGCAGCTACATTATTTGAAACAACAGGACCATAACTCATTATTTTTGCGTTCAATGGAATTCTTATATATTGATTAAGAGCCTCTTGTAAGGATCGTTTCGTAGATTCCTTAACAATTTCAGCTAGTAACATATAATTCAAATCACTATATTGTACACCTGTTGTTTTTTCATTTGTAGCAACAATGTTTTCTAATTGACTATAAAAATCAATGTTCCGCGTATAAAAGGGATACCAATCTAGTAATCCTGAACTATGAGTTAATAACTGTTCAACAGTAATAGAACCAGTGGAATCATCAGAAACAGCAGGTAAAAGATTTCTGACGGTTGAATGTAGTGAAAATTTCCCCTCTGAAATTAGCTTTAAAATAATCGTTGTAATAACCACTTTTGTTAATGAAGCAATATCGAATAGTGTATCTTTGTTCATATCCCGCTTAACATTTTTCGTATTAAGTGCCTTTCCAAAGGCTTCGTGAAGCAAGACAGTATTATCCTTTTTCACATAAACAACTGCACCAGGAAACACCCCAGCATGAATTTGGGATTCAATAAGGACTTTTACTTTCTCATCCATCGAAATAACTCCATTCTGATTATTCATTAACTCGTACTGGTAAAACTCCTTGTGCTTCTTTTTTTCCAAACAACACATCTACTGTTGCATTAAATGAAGCAGTTCCTGTATCGTATTGTGCTATATAAACATCATAATTCTCTAAAGTTCGACTATCATATGGATTACGTGTAGAAACAATGATTGATTGTTTACTAATGTCAATGATTGATTGAACCGCACCCATTTTCCAACCGTCCTTACTTAAGTCTTCTTCATTTGCTGTGTTGGTTGCAACGATAACTGTCTCAGCTTCCTTGATCTTCTTTACTTGATCATTATTTAACTTTCCAGACCAATTTTTTGACTTAGATAGCAAAATGGGTTCATTCCGCCATTGATATTTTTTAGTCGCATTTGTTAATCTTGTTAAACTTTGTCGGTCAAAGGCAACAAGAACAATTTTACCCTCGGCAGTTTCATCAAGTGGTAGTATTTGATCGCCTGAAACAACAGTAATAGATGCATCCGCAACTCTTTGTTCAAGCTCTACGATTTCTTTCGTACTGAGTTTCGTAAAATCAGTAGACTCTTGAAATAAAGTAGAAGATTTGACTTGCAGAACTCTTTTAACTGATTCATCAATTCTTCCCTCTTCTACACGCCCTGTCTTAACCGCATCGACAATCCCATCAAAGGCATGCTGTAAATTTTCTGGCATTAGGACAATATCAACACCTGCTTCGATTGCAAGAATAGATGCTTCAGCCGTCCCAAAGTGATTGGCAACTGCTTTCATATCCATTGCATCTGTAAAAATTAACCCTTGAAATGACAGGTCATTTCGGAGAATATCTGTTATGATCTTTGGAGAAAGCGTTGCTGGAAGTTCAATTGGAAGTCCATCTTTTTTGGATTTAACCGTTTCAGGCTCTATCTTATGAAAAGCAATATGAGCAGTCATGATCCCTTGGATACCACTCTCAATTAGAGATTTAAAAGGTACAAGCTCAAGATTTTGTAAATCATTTATCGTTTTATTACTCTCTGGTAGCACAAAATGTGAATCTAGTGAAACATCGCCATGTCCTGGAAAGTGCTTGCCTACAGCAAGAACACCCGCTTCATTTAAACCCTTCATATACGCATGACCTAGTTCAATTACCGTGTTTGGGTCATCTCCAAAAGCACGCACTCCAATAACTGGGTTGTTAGGATTATTATTTACATCCAGTACTGGACCAAAATTAACATGAATACCTAAACTCCTTAACTCAGAACCAATACCTATTCCAACTTCCTTGGCTAAGGCAGGATCATTCGCGGCACCTAAAGCCATATTTCCTGGCATTGATGGCATAAATGGGATACGTGTTACAAGGCCACCTTCTTGGTCAACACTTATCATTAACGGAATTTCAGCCTGCTCTTGCATCGAGGAAATTAAATGGGATGTCTGGGCTTTATTTTTAAAATTCTCAGCAAAAAGGATAACTCCACCTATATGTTTGTTTTGAATTTCTGACTTTATTTCATCATTCAAACTAGTAACTGGTATATTATCCCATTCACGAAAATCTGGCATCAGGAGCTGACCAACTTTTTCTTCTAACGTAAGAGTCTTCATAAAATCATCAACTGATATTTTTTGAGATAAAACATCCTCCCAATTACCCTTGCTTGGTTTAATCTTATGTACTGAATTTGTTTTATGAGTTTCTTCGTTACCTGGAGCACTGTCAGTAAACTGTATAATTACAAAAATGAGAATAACAGTTAGAGTTATTCCCAGTAGTATCTTCTTAATTTTCATCACATCCTAGTCGTTTATCTAGGGTAACACTAACTTCCCCATCATCGTTTTTCTTTTTGCACCTGTTGCTGAAGGAAGATTATTTGTATTTCCATGTATAAACTCATTGCCTAAAATAGCAAACGCAACAGCCTCTTTTGCATCACTCGATACATTAATTGCTTCCATCGTTAAGACGTTTTGCTTCAGTCTTTTTTGGAGCGCATTCATAATAAATGTATTATGAACACCACCACCACCAACTAAAACCTCACTAATGTCCACTTCATTTTTTAGGCACTGCTCAATATTGAGAGCAATTGTTTCAACTGTAAATTGTGTTACCGTGGCAATAATCGATTCAAAGGATAGCCCTCTTGCTTTTCCTTCAAGCCATAGATTACGAGCAACATCACTCGTATAATATTCTCTACCAGTACTTTTTGGAGGTGCCTCATGAACAAAGGAATCTGAGTCCACAAGTTTTCGAAGCAATTGATTATCAACTGTACCACTTTGCGCATGATTGCCACCATAGTCGAAGTTTTCTTTCCCATTTGTGCCAATTGCTACAATCGCATCTATCAACACATTTCCCGGTCCTGTATCAAAAGCAAGTATGTTTTCTTCTTTTGTATTAGCAGGGATCACAGTAATATTGCTCATTCCACCTATGTTTAGTAATATCCTCCCAATACTCAGATCATGGAAAAGCAGGTAATCAACAAAAGGTACAAGTGGTGCTCCTTGCCCACCTACAGCCATATCACTTGGCCTGAAATCTCCTACTGTAACGCACCCTGTATTTGCTGAAATAACAGCTAGCTCTCCGATTTGAAGAGTCGCTCCAACTTGAGGCATGTGGTATATTGTTTGACCGTGTGAACTAATTAAATCAATATCATCTGGTTTCTTACCTGCTTTTGAAATAACATCTAATGCTGCAGCCGAAAATTTCTTCCCTAGCTCTACATTCATGTGGCAGATTTTATCGACAGAAGATGTTTCTGGATTACATAATTGCAATATGTCATTCTTTTCATTCTCAGTAAAAGCTACTGTTTCAAATTCTAGTAGATTCACTTTCGTTTGTTTTCCAAAACCCTCTATTTCTACTAGTGCTGCATCTATTCCATCCAGCGAAGTACCAGACATTAATCCAACAATAAGCTTTTTCTCTTTAGAATGAATGGCAGACAGGAGATCGATCATTCCTGTTCACCTCTCACTTCACTTCTCTTTCCCATTTTGTTTCCGAGCATGTCAATGGTTTCACGTGTTTGATCTAAATGACGAATGGTCTCGTCATAATTTTGTGTTGCAACAGACATGAACAAAATATCAATGATATGAAGTTGAGCCAATCTTGAAGAAGTGGCACCACTTCGGAAGGTAGCCTCCTTAGAAGCTGAGGTATATAGCTTAATCTGTGCTCGGTCCGAAACTGGTGATGAACCGAATTTTGTTAATGAAATCGTTTTGGCACCCTTTTTGTGAGCTAAATCCAAAATTTTCGCAACTTCAATTGTTTCTCCAGAGAAGGAAATACCAAAGACAACATCACCAGGTTCAACATTTGCAATTAACATCGCAACAATATGGATATCCGTGAAAGCTGTTGCTTGTTTATTAATCCTCATAAACTTTTGTTGCGCATCAAGAGCAATAATACTTGATGCTCCTACACCAAAAAAGTGAATCGTTTTTGCATGTTTAACAGCTTCAACTGCTTTAGAAAGCTCATTGCGATCTAATACTTCGACCGTTTTGCGAAGAGTTTGAATGCTATTGTTTGTCATTTTATCAATAACCGTAGCTTGTGATTCGTTCGGTTTAATATCTCTGTAGCCTTCTTCATCTTTTTTATGTAAATCTCCAGCTACTTTTAACTTTAGTTCCTGTATTCCCTTCAATCCCAATGACTTACATAAACGAATAACAGCGGCACCACTCGTAGAGCTGCGCTCACCAAGCTCACTTGCTGTTAATGTAATAGCTGTATTAGGATCCTCCAATATATATGTGGCAATTTTTCTTTCTGAAAGTGGTAGTTTATCTAGCATTTCAGAAAGAATAACCAATCCCCCAGTCGTTGTTGACATGCTGTTCACATCCTTTAGGACTATCTATTTTTAAGTGTAATTGGTAGTTTTCCAGTGACCTCTTCTTTACCAAACATCGCTTTAACTGCCATTCGTAAAGCTGGGGTTGTGAACTCATATGTTGCAATGTATGCATCAATATGTGGTGGAAGATAGGAAATGTCATAAGGACTTCTCATCGCTATCACGATGATTTTCTTTCCTAGTTCCGACAATTTTTCGATTAGGCGAATGTGCCCAGGTGAATTTGAAGCAGTTAACGTTCCTACTATTATTATTTCATATTCTAATGCTTTTTCAATAACATCTGTTGTATGCTCTTCCGTTAAGTCAATGGGAAGAGATTTTATTGTTGCATTAGGATTCACTTCTTTAATCACAGAACCTAAAGCATTACTAGAATAGCGTTTATCTTCCACTTCTGTTAGATACGAATTAGTAGGGTACATAACGAGTACTTTATTATTTGATTCGGTTGATAATGGCAGGGTACCCTCATTTTTCACAATCGTAATTCCATGCCTGAATGCTTTTTCAGCCATTTGTTGATGTCTGGCACAACCTACAACTTCTGAAACTTTTACATCATCCAAAGTTGTAGCAATATCATCCCATGATAGATAACGACTCTTCAATTTGTGAACACGTTCCAACGCAGCGTCGATTTGTTCTATCGAAATCTCTCCATTTTGGGCGGCTCTTTCAATGGCTGCAATCGCGTCCTTTTGAAGAGCTGGAAGATGTGAAATCATGATTAAATCAACACCCGCTTTGATTGCTTCAACCGCACCTTGTGCCGTTCCAATTGTATCAGAGATAGCTTTCATCTCCATACAATCGGTTGTAACAACCCCTTGAAATCCTAATTTTTCTCTGAGTAATCCTGTAATGATTGATTTTGACATCGTTGCAGGGACACCTGGTTGCTTTTCGATGGCAGGAAAATAAACATGGGCAGACATAACCGTATCTGCTCCTTCAAGAATACACTTTTTAAATGGAACAAGTTCAACCTCGTCTAAACGCTCTACTGAATGAGTGATTGTCGGAAGTGCTAAATGGGAATCTATATTTGTGTCACCATGTCCTGGAAAATGCTTGAGTGCCGTGATAACTCCAGCGTTTTGCATTCCTTTCATAGCTGCCGCACCAAACTCAGCTACTTTTTCAGGATTTTCACCGAATGAACGAACCCCAATAACCGGGTTATCCGGATTATTGTTAACATCTACAACGGGCGCTAAGTTCCAATTAATTCCGAGTGCCTTTAGCTCTGTTCCAGTCGCCATACCCATTTCATAAGCAAACTTCGAATCATCCGTTGCACCTAGTAGCATTGCACCTGGAAATACAGTTGTACCTTCTCCTAGTCTTCTAACCACTCCATTTTCTTGATCGATACAGATTAGTAGTGGTAATTCTTGATCTGCATTTTTTGCTTCAAGTTGTAATTTTGTAGTTAACTGTAAGATTTCAACAGGTGTTCCTATATTACGACCAAACAGGATGATACCACCAACATGATAATCTCTTATTAACTCAAGTATTTCATCAGATGCTTCGACTGCTGAGTTTGCTTTAAAACCACATACCATTAACTGACCAATTTTTTGTCTGAGCGTAAGATTTTTCATTTATTCCTTCACTCCTCCCATGGCTAGACCTTTTACAAAATATCGTTGGAACAATAAGAAGAACACAATCATCGGAATTGCAGCAACACTTGCTCCTGCCATTAGTAGTTTAAAGTCTGCTAGATTGGCATCCTGTAATGTTTTAAGGCCTACTGGTAGTGTGAATAAATCTTTATCATTTAATACAATAATCGGCCATAAGAAGGAGTTCCACATTAACACAAATGTAAAGATTCCTAATACCGCCATTGCTGGCTTAGCTAGTGGCACAATAATCTTCCAAAAAATTCTCCATTCAGATGCTCCGTCTATTTTCGCAGCCTCGATTAGTTCATCTGGAATTGTAAGTAAGAATTGCCTCATTAAGAAAACGCCGAAAGCTAAAGAGATACTTGGTAAAATTAATGCCCAGTGTGTATCAAACAATTGTAACTTTTGAACCATGATGAAGGTTGGAACGAGAGTAACTTGTTCTGGTATCATCATTGTCGCAATGATCATCCAAAAGATAATCATTTTACCCGGAAATTCCTTTTTGGCCAGTACATAGCCAGACATCGTATCAAATAATACAATTAGTACTGTTCCTAATATGGCTATATAAAGACTATTAAACAGCCATTTTAAAATAGGCGTTCTTTCAAATAAAATCACAAAGCTTTCAAAGGTCTTTTTACGTACCTCTGTCATTTTTTCTCCATGATACTTTGCTTGTTCAAGATCACCCTGAGCAGTTGCTTCTCGTTTCTTTTCCCATTGCGAAAAGTATTCTGTGATACCCATTGGATACACCTTAGGAGGATTTGATTCAACATAAGATATCGGCTTTGACATTTCTTCATTTTGATAGCTAGGTAATTGTAGGGCAGTAGAAAATATCCAATATAAAGGTAATAGTGAGGCAACAGCCATCCCTATTAAAAGTAAATAAGTTATTATTCTACCAATCTTATAAGACATTTGATTAGACATATCTTTTTCACCAACTTTTTATTTATCAGATTGTAAAACTCGGTATTGGAAAATCGCGAATACCATGATTATTGCAAAAAGAATCATTGATTGAGCAGATGCCCCTCCAAAGTTAAAGTCTCTAAATGCCGTTTTATAAATAACATGAACGATTGTCTCTGTTGAATTTCCAGGTCCACCGCCGGTCATCATGATAATTTGGGTAAACACCTGAAAAGATGAGATCGTACTTAGAATAACTAAATACAACGTAGTAGGTTTTAATAGTGGAACGGTAATTTTTATCCAACGTTGAAATGCGTTTGCTCCATCAATTTTTGCAGCTTCGTACAATGATGGGTTTACATCATTCATTGCAGCAAGGTAAATAATGATACCTGAGCCTGGTGGAATAAGTATTGCCATAATCATTAATGAAGGTAGTGCTGTTGCAGATTGCCCTAACCAATCAATGTTTTCGACTCCAAAAAAGTTCATAATATAATTAAATAGTCCAAATCGATAATTGTACATCCAGCGCCAAACCATTGCGATAATAACCATGGATGTTACTTGTGGTAAGTAAAAAGCAGCACGGAAAAATGACTGTGAATGCTTACCTAATGGATGAATCAGTGTCGCAATTAATAAGGCTGTAATTACAAAAGCTGGTACGGTTACGATCGTGTATAAAAATGTATTCCAAAGTGATACCATGAACACTTCGTTTTTAAATACACTAATATAGTTCTTTAACCCTACCCACTCTGAATTAAATACACCTACATCTTGGAAAGATAAAATAAATGACCAAATGATCGGAATAAGCATAAAAACCGCAAAGAATAGTAGCTTTGGTAAGAGGAAGAGGTAGGCAACTTTATTTTTTTTCACCTTTTTCCAGACGCTGTCTTGCTTGATTTCAATGCCGTTTGCTGTTTTGTAGTTTACTTTTTTGTTTAATTCCATTCTTTCACCCCTCATAAAAGGAAAAACATAATTCTATGTCCATTTTAAAAAATAGCTCCCTTCCTTTCAATCGGAAGAGAGCTTCAATTTTACTCGCCTAAAATACCTTCTACAGCTTTTCTTGCAGCTGTTAATGCTTCTTCAGGTGTCTTTTCTCCATTTGCAGCTAATTGTAATTCTTTTTGGATTGCTTCATCAATTCTTGCCCATTTTTCATGACGAGGCATAGCAACTGCATGTGTTGTTAACTCTTGAGCTTTTGCTAATTCTGGGTTGTCACCAAATGGATTTTGATCTACAGCGGATTGACGAGATGGGAATGTACCGTAGTTTTTAGCCCATTCAACTTGCTCATCAGCTGTTGAGATAAATTTAATAAATTCTGCAGTCATACGTTTTTTGTCAGCATCTTCTTGCTTGAACATTACCCAACCACCGACACCACCGATAGTTACAGGCTCACCCGTATCTCCAGTTGGATATTCAGCAACCATGAAGTTCGTTTTAAACTTTTCACCTTGTGCTGCTGCGATAGCCCATGTAGCCCATGGTTGAACTGCAACAGTACGTTGGTCTGCAGCTGCCCATGCATTCCAAGTTCCACCAACATCAGCTCCACCCATTTCTTGAGGTGCTACATTGTGTTTGAATTTAAGGTCAACTAACTTTTGTAAACCACTAATTGCTTCTTTAGAGTCAAAAGTATACTCAGTTGCATCTTCATTTAACGGGTATCCACCATCCATTAATAGGAATGGCCATGCTTCGTAATAACCAGGTAGTAAATAAGTAGAGAATCCATATACTCCGTCACCTGTTAAAGCTTTCATTTTTTCAACAAACTCATCATATGTCCAACGACCATCTACTGGTGGCTCAACACCTTTTGCTTCAAAAATATCAAGATTTAAAAGCATTGCGTGTACTGTCATGGAGTTAGGTACACCATAGTATTTTCCATCAAAATCATATGCTGCTAAAGCATTTGGATAGAAATCTTTTAATTCGTCTTTAGTATAAAATGCTCCAACCTCTTCAATAACACCTTGTTTAATGTGGTTGATATTTATCGCACCACTAATATCAACAGCAGCAATGTCCGGCCAAGCACGACCTGCAATTGCAACACTTAGTTTATCATTAAATTCTGCCCATGGAGTTTGAACGATTTCGATTTCTACTCCAGGATATTTATCTTGGAATTCAGCTTTTTTCGCTTCTAACCAATGATATTTGTTTTCTTTGTCATCAGCCCAACGAGGACCATCCCAAATTGTAATTTTACCTTCCCATTTTTCCCAATCTCCACTTTCACTTGTAGAAGCGGAATCTTTACTACAGCCTGCAAATACTGATAAAGTTAATAAAATAAGAGCAAACATGGTAAACAGCTTTTTAATACTCACAAATATTTCCCCCTTAAATTTGTTTAAGTCTATGATAAGTCTTATAAACTATAAGTTATAAAACATACCGCCATCTGTAAACGCTTCCAAACCTTATAAAAGAAGAGTAAAAATTCTATTCCCCTTTTGCTATATTAATTGCTTTTCTAACCAGTCCATCTGCTAGATCAATAGCTCTATTGGCTTCTTCATATGTAACATCCGCGTTAATCATGACAATTGCTGGCTTCACTTCATAGTTTGTTTTTTCTAAAATTGCACTTGCTAATTCTTCATCAGCCTTAGTAACCGTCATAACAATATTCTTTGCTCGTTCAATTAACTTTTGGTTACTAGCCTTAACATCAACCATTAGGTTTTCATATACTTTTCCTAGTTTGATCATTACAGTTGTTGAAAGCATATTAAGCACCATTTTTTGAGCAGTTGCAGCTTTCAATCTAGTTGAACCAGTTACTACCTCAGGGCCTGTAATTACTTCAATAGGATGATTAACCATCTTACTAATCTCAGAATCTAGATTACAAGAAAGCGAAATTGTTTCTGCTCCTATGCTTTTTGCATGTTCTAGAGCGCCTATTACATAAGGAGTTCTACCACTAGCAGCAATGCCTACAATTACATCTTTACTTGAGAAATTCTGTTTGTCTAAGTCACTGCTACCTAGTTCTGCATCATCCTCAGCACCTTCAACAGCTACTAGTAGAGCCTTTTCACCACCAGCTATAATTGCTTGAACTAAATCTGGGTCTGTACTAAAGGTTGGAGGACATTCAGCTGCATCAATCACACCTAACCTGCCACTTGTTCCAGCACCAATATAAAACAATCTTCCACCCTTTTTTAAGGATTGATAAATTGCGTCCACTGCTTTAGCAATTTGCGGAAGTGCAAGTTGAACAGCATCTGCGACAACTCGATCTTCCTTATTTATTAGCTGTAATACTTCTAGAGTAGACGATTGATCAATTTTCATCGAATCGCCATTTCTTAGCTCTGTTGTTAATTTAGAAAGGTCTACACTCATAATCATCACAACCAATCACATTCTTGTTGAAATCTAATTTTAATTTAATAATACAACATTAAAATATTTTTTCAATACTTTTCATGGAATTTAATTTGAAAAATTTTGAAATTATATATTAAACCTTAATTCTCGCTGATAAATAGCACATGATTATTTTGTACCATTTTTTTAAATGGATTTTTTATAAGTTGTTATTTTCTCCAGTAATAGCAAGGATTTTGCGAATCTAGTACTTTTGTCACTGAAATAAAATTTTAAATATTTTTAAAAATACTAAAAGGAATTTTTAACAAACTTAAAGAATAGCTTTAAATATAAGGGCAAACGTCCCCGATTATTAAGTAGGAGGAATGATAGTATGTTTCAAAGGCTAGTAAAATATTCTTTTATCGTTTTATTTGTAAGCGCTTTATTATTACAGGGTGTTAGTGGAACAGCAGCTACTACAGAAACTGCAGAGCCAATGATACGGATTGGTGTTGAGCCAGAAAAAGAAACAATTACTCTTGGTAGTGATGGTGATTATGTTATTACGGATAAAGTAACTGGGGAAGTTCTTTATTCAGGGAATGGCGATTCAGTTGAAGTTAGCTTAGATTCTTCTGCAGAGATTAAGAAGAATTATCGATTACAGGTGGCTGCTACCTCAAATAATGCCTATATTGATGATTGGGTCAATCGAGCAGAGGACGCGGGACACACTACATTTTTAGAGCCTGTCGGAAATTTATACCGTCTATTTATTGGAGAATTAACTGCGGATGCTTCAACGTCAGAAAGAGATGCTTTTAAAACTGAAATGATTAGGCTAGGACTGGCTGGTAGCGATTCTTTCTGGAAAGTGGTAACAGTTGTTGAAGGTAAATCCTCACTAAAATTAACATACAATGGTAAAGACAAGTTCTTAACAAATCCTGTTGTCATTACATCTAGTAATGACAACATCAAAATCAACGGCAAAATGTATCGTGGATTAGGTGAAGTTGCTTTTAACAGCAAAGGTACATTAGCAGGCATAAATGAACTACCTATGGAAGAATATTTATACGGAGTTGTACCTCGTGAGCTACCACCTGTACCATATGGTGAAGTTGAAGCACAGAAATCACAGGCTGTTGCTGCACGTACGTACGCAATGTCTAATCTTGGCAAGCGCAAAGCTGATGGCTACGATCTTCTTCCAACTACTTCAGACCAAGTGTATGCAGGTTTTGAAGCAGAGCATCCAGTTTCTAATCAAGCAGTTGATGAAACAAGAGGTATTGTTGCTACATATGACGGAAAGTTAATTACTGCCGTTTTCAACTCGACTAGTGGCGGATATTCTGCTAACAATGAGGATGTTTGGAATTCAGAGGCTGTGCCATATCTTCGTGGTGTTCCTGATGCAGAAAGAGGTAAAGCATTAGAGCATGTCCCTAGTTTAGAGGTTTTCAAAAACCATAAAAACGCTAAATCACTGCGAGCAGCAGCTGAGGGTGATTATGAATCAGACTGGTCGAGATACCATCGTTGGAACTTTGAATGGACTTCTGAAGAAATAAGTGATGTATTAAGCACTTACTATAATACGGAAGTTGGTAAAGTATATGAAATTAATGTATTAGAGCGATCTAACTCTGGTCGTGTATTAGAGATAGAGTTTGTAACAGAAGCAGGTAATTTCTACGAGTATAAAGACAGGGTTCGTACGGCATTAAAATATATCAATGCTAGTGGGAACCAAGCCTCTTTATTAAGCACATTATTCTTTATTGAACCAGTGGTAGATAACAAAACAAAAGAAGTTACTGGATTCAAAACATATGGCGGAGGTTGGGGCCATGGTGTTGGGCTGTCCCAAACAGGTGCAATGGGAATGGCTGTTAAAGGATACACATTTGATGAGATTCTTAAACACTATTATCAAGGAATTGAGTTAGAGAAGAACTATTAATCTTTTATGATTAAAAAACAGCCAGTTCCCATCTGGCTGTTTTTGTTTTCCCCTAATATAGTAGATATTTCTTCCTTATAACTTTAAACCCCTCTAATTTTAACTCCTCAACTTTTAACCAGTCTATAAGGTTTTCTTTACCATCAACACGAAGCCTCAACTGATCCGTCCCAGCCAGCAAATCGATAAAGTATCTTCCTTTAATGGGATCCAGCCATTTAAACTGGCTAGGATATAGATATTTCAAGGATTCTATCATCGCACATGCTACATGCAACGGCTTCAGCAGTTCCCTATCAACTATATGTACCTGTATTCCTTCACATAACTCGCCTGCAAACTTTGACATAGTTGGAGTGAAATGTGTTGGTCGAAACATAACTCCATCTAACTTATAAGCTTGTAGTTTTTCATTCCACTCTTCACCATCAATCCAAGGTGCACCAATCATTTCAAATGGTCGAGTTGTTCCTCTCCCTTCAGATACATTGGTTCCTTCAAATAGACATGTACCTGGGTAGAGTGCAGCCATCTCTATTCCAGTTGCATTAGGTGATGGCATGATCCAGTGTAAACCAAGCTCATCAAACCATTTGTCCCTTTCCCAACCTTCCATCCTGATAACCGTTAATTTACAACCCATTTTATATTCATGATTAAAATAACTTGCTAACTCTCCAACAGTCATCCCATGTCGTACAGGCAGTCCATATTTCCCAACAAAAGAATCAAATGTAGAATCAATTATATTCCCCTCTATCACGTCCCCTGTAATTGGGTTAGGTCGATCTAAAACATAATAATCCAACCCAAACTTAGCAGCCGTTTCCATCGAATAAGCTAATGTGTAAATGTAAGTATAGTATCTAACACCAATATCTTGGATATCAAATACAAATGCATCTATGTCTTTCATGCTATCAGACGAAGGACTCCTTGAATCACCATATAGGCTATAGATAGGAATTCCTGTCTTCTTGTCAACTTGATGTGCAACCTTTTCACCCGCTGCTGCATTTCCTCTAAAACCATGTTCTGGAGCAAAGATTGCTTTAATGTTATAGCCCCTACTTAACAACACATCTAGACTTAATTTTAGATCCTGATCAACCGATGTATGATTAATAATAAGACCAATTCGCTTTCTACGTAGTTCCAGGGCGCTTTGCAGTAGAAGCTTATCCAAGCCATTGATTATCAATTCCGCTCCTCCTCCCTATTTTCAAAATTGAACTTTAATCGCTTTATAAAATCGAGATCAATTTCTCCCTTTAACATCTTTAATCCGCCAACCACTGAGCCAACGATAGGTGGGACGGTTGGTACGATAAGATTACAATTTAACCCTGATAGTTCTAATTGTTCTTTTATTGTTGATACTAACCAATCTTTTCTTGAGAACAATCCACCTGCAAGAACCACTGGAATTTGTGTTTCAGTTGTACTATACAGTTTCGGTGCAAGGGACTTTATATTTCCAGCAATATCTCTTGCTGTACTCAATAAAATAAGTTGTGCAACTTGATCCCCCTCGTCCGCTGCTGCAAATACTAAAGGAACAATAGAAGCCACTAATTTCCGGGGATCAGGATTGCGGTAAATAATCGGAATAAGATCCGATGTTTCGGTTATTGAGAAATACCTTAACACTTTTTCATCCAGTAGTGTTTTCTCCTTACATTTATCATAACGATCAAAAAGTCCTTTAATTGCTTCTTGACCAATAGCAAATCCACTACCCCTGGCATCTACTAAATAACCCCAGCCACCTACTCTTTCTGTCTTCCCATCACGGTTAATTCCAAATGCAATAGATCCAGTACCAGAGATATGGACAATGCCCTCCTGTCCAAGCGATCCAGAGTACAGTGCAGTCATTGCATCATTTTCTACATGAATAGGGATATCCTTTTCAACCACTTTGTCAATTATCGTTTCAAGTTCATGTTTATTTGAGTCATTCCCAGCGCCGGCCATTCCCGCAAAGATAACAGATAATTGGTTGAATGATTGTACATCAAGTGCTTTTAATTCAAATATTAACTTCTGAATTTCTGCCTCAACTCCAACCGAACCTACCGTATTTATATTTGTTGCACCAACCTCAGCAATAGCCTTCACTTCTCCAGTTGAAGAAACAATCACTCCAGTGGTTTTAGTTCCTCCCCCATCAATACCAAGTATGTACATACTAATCCCCACTCTTAAAATCTTATTTTATATTACTAGATTATATTAAAATTAAATTTTAAACCCATTATGTATCACAACTATGTCGCATTTCAATAAAAAAGGCTTAGTCATAAACACTCTATGACTAAGCCTCCTGCAAACTATTTTGATTCAGTAGAAAATTGTTCCATCATTTTCTGTAATTCTTCACTTAACGTATTTAGATTTTCTGCAGACGTTGCAATTGTTCCAATGACACCGACTTGCTCCTCAACAGAAGCTAGAACTTCTTCAGAAGATGCCGCTGTTTCCTCAGCAACAGCAGATATATTTTGGACAGACTCCACAATGCTTTCTGTGTGGTTTGTAACAACCAAAATCTCTGAGTTTAGTCGTTCTATTACACCTATAATTTGATTGATAGATTTAGAGATATGACTAAATTGATTTTCTGTATCATTTACAGCAAGATCAAGCTTAGACGAAATCTCTGTCGTATTTTCCATTGCCTTTACAGTGGATTCTGTCTCTTTTTCGATACTATTAATCATTTGTTGGATTTCATTTGTGGCTTTGTTTGTTTCTTCAGCTAGTTTTCGAACTTCGTCAGCTACAACCGCAAAACCTTTTCCAGATTCACCTGCTCTAGCGGCCTCTATACTAGCATTTAATGCAAGCAAATTCGTTTGCTGAGAGATTGAATCAATCGTTGTCACGATATTTGAAATATCTTTAATACTGCGATATAAGTGATTGATTCCAACACCTATTTGTTCAGATGCTTTCTTCGAATCTTCATTAGATGCTTGTAGAATAGTTACCTTTTCCTTACCTAGTTCTATTGCATTAGTAGAGTCAACAGAAAGTGTTCTCATCAACTGATTTTGTTCATTCATTTTAATGATTGCACCACTAAGCTCTTCCGTTTTTTGACTTGTAGATTCAATATCAGCGGCTTGTGAGACAGAGCCGTTCGTAATTTCGTTGATTGCCCTACTCATTTCTTCGCTTGTTGAACTAGTTTCTTCAGTTAAAGCCGAAAGCTCTAGTGCTGATTGTGAGACTTTCATACTTGTAGTTTGGATGTTCGAAAGGATAGTTTTTAACTGATCCGTCATTTTATTAAATGCTTTACCCAGTTGCCCTAGTTCATCTGCTGATTCAGGTAATGCCGGAACATCTAAATTACCCTCTGAAATCAGAAGTGATGACTTAGTAATCGTCTCCATCAGCTTCAACTTTTTACGTGTAACAAAGTAAAACACTACTAGCCCAATAATAGTAATCAAGATTGAAATCCCTAATATTAAATATAAAAGAGTAGTTAAGGATTCATAGAACTCGTACTCATAAGCACCAATACCAATATTCCAGTCCCACGGTTCATAATACGCAGCATAGACTATTTTATTTCGCTCAGCTGTCTCTCCTGCATTTTGCCATGCATATTTATAAAATCGATCTTCTGTACTGCTCAATTTGGCAGTCTTTACAATATCCTGAACAACATACTGTCCTTTAGAGTTTTGAACTTCTTTTTTGTCATCTCCAACTTGAATGCTCGGATGTAACTGCGCGATATGGTTTGAATCATATGCCATTAAATATCCTTCTCTTTTATAAAGAAAAGATGATTGTGTGAAATCATAAGTAGTCTTTCCATCCATCGTTGATGGTGGTCCAACTAATAATTCACGTGCTCGCATTTTTGCTTCTTCAAGAGTTAAATCACCTGACTCAACTTGTTCATTTAATAATTCAAGTGCAGAGATTGAATTATGTACAATATGCTGTAAATCTAGCTTCCCGCTACCCACAAGCTCTTGTTTAGCAAAATTGTAGCTAAGTAATCCCAAAGTGGTAGTCGCGATTAACACTAAAATAGTGATACCTAATAATAGCTTTGTGGATATCTTGTTGAAATTCATGCTTGTGTCTCCTTTTTATTTTTTAGTGGTCTTACCATTATATCGACATTTTTCGAGCAATTTTCACAGAGAATATATAGTAAATATTTACAATAGTTAATCCATAAAAAGTAAGGCTTAGTCATAAACGACTAAGCCTCGAATAATTTTATCTCCAATACTGTATTTACCATTTTAACTCTTCATCTTCGGATCAAGCGCATCTCGTAATCCATCACCAATCAAATTAAACCCTAATACAATTAACATAATAGAGAAGCCAGGGAATAGTACAGTCCATGGTGCACTTTGAATAAAGCTTCGTGAATCAGATAGCATTTTACCCCATTCGGGATCAGGTGGTTGTGCACCCATTCCCAAAAATCCTAATGCCGCTGCTTCAAGAATAGCTGTACCAAAACCTAGTGTAGCTTGAACAATAATTGGGCCCAGGCTATTTGGCAAGATATGATGGATAATAATTCTTGAATCCTTCATCCCTTGAGCTCTAGCAGCCATTATATATTCTTCGTTTTTCAAGCTTAATACCTTTGAACGAACTAACCTTCCAAAAATCGGAACATTGACAATTGCAATTGCGATAAGAGCATTTTGTAAAGAAGGCCCTAAAATAGCTACAATTGCAATGGCTAGTAATATACTTGGGAAAGCTAGCATAATATCAAAAATTCTTGAGATTATACTATCTCTAAAGCGGCCATAATAACCAGCAATAACCCCTAATAGAGTCCCAAAAAATAAAGCTCCAGTCACTGCAAAAAAGCCAACCCACAAAGAAATACGAGCACCAAATACAATTCTTGTAAATATATCTCTTCCAAAATCATCCGTACCGAACCAAAATTCAGCTGAAGGTGATTGTAAGCGTACTGACATATTTTGATCATTGATTCCATGAGATGTTATCAATGGAGCAAAAAGGGCAATCAATATAAAGAAGAGAATGATTCCAGCGCCAACCATCGCTAATTTATTCTTTTTTAAGCTTCTATA
Organism: uncultured Bacillaceae bacterium; assembly: GCA_947497585.1. GTDB lineage: Bacteria > Bacillota > Bacilli > Bacillales > Bacillaceae_L > Bacillus_BV. The sequence goes on from CANMHG010000006.1 coordinate 60,083, forward strand.
TGCATCTTTCCAAGGTGAGATGGCTTCTTCTTTGCCATTATTGACGTGAGGTGGTTGATTTAGTTCAGATTGGCTTGTTTCATTTTTTAATAGTCCCATATAACTCACCCCTTATCAATATTTAATCCTCGGATCTAGATATGCATATAGCAGGTCTACAATTAAATTAACCATTACAAATATAAACGCTACTAATAAAATACCTGATTGAATGACTGGGTAATCTCTACTTCCTATTGCCTCAAAAATATAACGCCCCATCCCTGGCCAACTAAAGATGGTTTCTGTTAAGATTGCTCCACCTAACAATGTGCCAGTCTGTAGGCCTACTACTGTGATTACTGGAATCAGTGCATTTTTTAAAGCATGTTTATAAATAACGATAAATTGAGTTGCTCCTTTTGCTCGTGCAGTACGAACAAAATCAGAGCGCAGTACCTCAAGCATACTAGAACGGGTCATACGAGCAATGATAGCCATCGGAATGGTACCTAAAGCAATACCTGGCAATATTAAGTGCTTCATCGTAACCCAAAATTGATCAAACCTTCCAGAGAGTAACGAATCAATTAGATAAAAGTGTGTAACAACCTCAACTGGATCTCTTGCATTTTCTCTTCCATAGGCTGGTAGCCATTGAAGTTCTTGTGCAAAAATCCATTGCTCAACCAAGCCTAACCAGAAAATCGGCATCGAGACTCCTATTAAAGCAATTAGCATGCTTATATAGTCAAACCATGAATTTTGCTTCCAAGCACTTATAATTCCAGCATTAACCCCAATGATAATAGCAAATAGCATAGCAAAGACGGTTAACTCAATTGTAGCTGCAAGAAAAGGTTTAACCTCTTCGATAATCGGGGATTTTGTTAATAAGGAAGTTCCTAAGTCTCCAGTTACTAAGCCTTTTACATAAATACCATATTGAACAAGATAAGGTTTATTTAATCCTAGATTTTCCTCTAAGGTTTCAATTGCCTCAGGAGTTGCCTGTTCACCCAACATTGTTTGTGCTGGGTTTCCAGGAATTAAATGAATGATGGAAAATGTAATTAAAGACATTCCTATTAATACTGGTATAAGTAAAAGTAAACGTCGTACTGCATAAGCAAACATATAATTCACCACCTTGGTTTCTAGCTAGCTGTGTATAAAATGAGGCTGGGACAAAAGTAGTTTAACTAAATTGAAACCGAACAATGGTTGTAGGAGTAGGAACACCGCTCCTGAAATATACTTCGCTTTCCGCGGGAAGCAGGCAAGCCTCCTCGTGCATAGCACTGCGGGGTCTAGACGTTGCTTTTCATCCCGCAGGAGTCTACGTATATTTCATCCGCTAAGCTATTACTTTGTTCAGAGTTTTAGTAAAACACTTATGTTATGTCCCAGCCTCTACTTAACTAATAAGATTATGTTTATTCTAGGTCTACTTCAGCTAATGATTCACTTGTTGAAGGATGTGGAACATAATTAAGAACATTTGAGCCAGATGCCAATACTGGTGTATTGTGTACAAGTGGAATCCAAGGTGCTTCATTGTGCATGATTTCTAGTGCTTTTTGGTACATGCTTTCTCTTTCGGCAACATCAGTTACTTCTGTTGCTTTAATAAGCAATTCTGTAACTTCATCATTTGCATATTGTGCACGGTTTCCGCCAGGAATTGAGTTCTTACTTAATAATGGGTTTAAGAAGTAATCTGGGTCACCATTTGTTCCTGACCAACCAAGCATAAATACATCATGTTTACCCTTAGTTGTTTCATCTAAGTAAGTAGCCCACTCCATACTTACGATGTTTGCTGTTAAACCAATCTTAGCAAAATCTGCTTGTAGCACCTCTGCTGCCTTTTGAGGATCTGGCATATAAGGGCGTGCAACCGGCATCGTCCATAAATCAAAAGTAAAACCTTCTTCATAACCAGCTTCAGCTAGCAACTGTTTTGCTTTTTCTGGATTATATGAATATTCTTGTACAGAATCGTTATAACCTAAGTAGCCAGGTGGTAATGCACCCTTAGCTGGCACTGCGAGGTTATTATATAAACCGGTAATAAGAGCCTCTTTATTTACTGCATAGTTCATCGCAACACGCACTTTTGGATCATCAAAAGGAGCCTTCTGTGTATTGAAGCCTAGATATCCTACGTTATTGGCAGTACGTTTATAAAGTTTTAGGTTAGAATCCGACTCTACTCCGTTAACATCATCTGGATTTAGTCCGTCCATAATATCAATTTGGCCTGCTTTTAGTGCAGTATATCTTGCAGAGTTGTCTGGAATCGTCTTGAAGATAACTGTATCAAGCTTCGGAAGACCTTCCTTCCAGTAGTTTGGATTCTTTACAAGAGTAATAGATTCATTTCTCTTCCATTCCTTGAACATGAAAGGTCCAGTCCCTACTGGATTCTCAATTATTTTGCTACCATAATCTTCAAAGCTCTTAGGAGAAGCAATCGCAAATGAAGCCATCGCTAAGTTTTGAATAAATGGTGCATACGGCTTCGTTAAAACAAATTCAACTTGATGATCATTAAGCTTATTGATTTCTTTAATAATATGCCCTGCGTCACCTTTATGACCGCCAAATAATGTTTGATAGAAGGTATATGCAAATCCTTCATCTGCATAATGATGAGGGTGATTTTTATCAGCCCATCTCTCATAGTTAAAGATTACAGCATCCGCATTAAAATCTGTTCCATCATGGAACTTAACACCTTGAACTAAATCAAGGATATAGCGTGTTCCATCATCTTCAATTTTCCAGTCACTTGCTAAGCCTGGCTTTACATTGAAAGAATCTTTATCATATTCAAGCAATGACTCAAAAATTTGCATTGTTACACGAGATGTTTCTCCATCTGTCGTACTAGCAAAATCTAAACTATTATTCTCACCACCACGTGCGAAAATTAACGTTTTAGGTTCAGCATTCTCACTAGTGTCATCTTTAGGTTTTTCCGGATCATTAGACGTACTTGGCTTGTCGCTACATCCAACCAAAGCTAAAGATGTAATTAGCCCTAGGATGAACATAATAATTAACCCTTTTCTCTTCATAATATGCCCCCTTAAATTTTTATATCAAACGTGTATGTCTTTTATTCAAATAAGTGACATGCCACGAAATGACCATCGGTTAGCTCCTGGAATGCTGGTCTTTCTTTTTTACATATTTCCATGCATGATGGACAGCGAGTATGAAACGCACAACCACTTGGTGGGTTAGATGGACTCGGCAAGTCCCCTTCAAGTAGAATTCTTTCTTTTTTATAGTCAGGATCAACAATTGGCACTGCAGATAATAATGCTTCCGTATAAGGATGTTTTGGGTTTTCATATAATTCGTCTTTTGGAGCCAATTCTACTAATCTCCCTAAATACATAACGCCTACTCGGTCACTAATATGTTTGACAACACTTAAATCGTGAGCGATAAAGATGTATGTAAGGTTAAACTCTTTTTGTAAATCCTGCATAAGGTTCAATATTTGTGATTGAATGGAAACATCTAATGCTGACACAGGCTCATCTGCAATGATGATTTTGGGGTTAACCGCTAAAGCACGAGCAATTCCTATCCTTTGTCGCTGTCCACCACTAAATTGATGAGGATATCTTGATGCATGATAACTACTCAAGCCAACCGTTTCTAATAGATATCGAACTCTTTCTCGTCTTTCTTTTTTATTGCCCATACCATGAACAATCATTGGTTCTTCAATAATTTTTTCTACAGTGTGTCTTGGATTCAAAGAGGCGTATGGATCTTGAAAAACGATTTGCATGTCTTTTCTTAGCTTCCGCATCTCTTCTGCTTTTAGTGAAGTAATATCTGTTCCGTTAAAATAGACCTTGCCCTCGGTTGGTTCAATTAACCTTAAGATTGATCGACCAGTAGTAGATTTACCACAGCCACTTTCACCGACGATTCCTAGCACTTCACCTTCTTTTACCGAAAAGCTAACATCATCAACCGCTTTTACACTTCCAACCTTTTTCGATAGAACCCCACCAGTTATGTCAAAATACTTTTTAAGATTTTTCACTTCTAAAATATTGTTTTCCATATTAATCCCTTCCTTCTAGTTGATATAGAAGGCACCTACATTTATGACTCGGTGCTACCTCAATCAATTCTGGATCTTGTTCCTTGCAAATATCGATGGCTTCATCACACCTTGGAGCAAAGCGACAACCCATTTTAATACTGCCTGGTTTCGGAACATTTCCAGGGATAGAATAGAGGCGCCCTGATTTTTCATGAAGTTTCGGTAATGAACGGATTAACCCTTTTGTATAAGGATGTTGGGGATGTTTGATAATCGTTCTAACATCACCCTCCTCAACAACTTTCCCACCATACATAACAACTACGCGGTCGCAAAGCTCTGCTACCACGGCTAAGTCATGGGTAATGAGCATTATCGCTGTACCTTTATTCTTATTTAACTGTTTCATTAAATCTAAAATCTGCGCTTGAATCGTTACATCCAAAGCAGTAGTAGGCTCATCAGCGATCAATAACTTCGGTTCACAAGCCATGGCCATTGCAATCATCACTCTTTGTCTCATTCCACCAGAGAGTTGATGAGGATATTCATGAACAATTTGGTCTGCTCGTGGAATTCCAACCTTTTTTAACATTTCAACAGCCAGCTTTATTGATTCTTGCTTCTTAACTTTCTTATGAAACCTAAAAGCTTCTCCAATTTGGTCGCCTATTGTATACACCGGATTCAATGAAGTCATAGGCTCCTGAAAGATCATGGCAATTTCGTTTCCCCGCAATGAACGCATTTCTTTTTCTGAAAGCTTTAGCAAATTTTTTGAGTTAAACAATATCTCTCCACCAGCTATTTTTCCAGGAGGAGTCGGTATTAGACCCATGATTGACAAGGATGTTACACTTTTTCCACATCCTGATTCACCAACAATCCCCAGTACCTCACCTTCATTAATACGTATGGAAAACTTGTCTACTGCAGGAATTACCCCATCGTCTGTTATAAAGTGTGTTTCTAAATCTTTTATTTCAAGTATTGTTTCTGGCACAAGAGTTCCCCTCTCTTTAGATACTTTTCATGTATTAATCGCTTTTACTACATTTATTCGAAACTATTAGTAGCATATTTAAAAGTTCGTACTAGTTTTTCCTTAATGTTATATATGTAAATGAATTGTTATTTATAACGAACTTTTTAAAATGTAAGAGGGCCGGAAATTCTCAAATCAAAAAAAAACAAGCGAAACCCTGTGGATTTCGCTTGTTACTAGTCTTGCTATATACTATATTTGAATGCCCCAAACCTATATTACCTTTCAACTTCCCATTCATTTAATATCATCACAAAATCTAAATCTATATTACCATTTGAATAACCACTGCCATTCACCGATTTACTTGGAAACGTCTCTTTCTCTTCTTGGTCATATGGAATCCAGCCATAAAAAACATGTTGTTCCCATGAAAATTGATTAAAAAATACATCTAGATTGGATTGTTTAGCAAATTGTGTATCATTTATGGATTTAATAAAAGATGCCCATTCCTCAGGAACTTTCAATACTCCAAATGTTTCTTCTTCAAATGAGACAGTTTGTTGCATTTGGACACGTGGATAATACATTTCTTTTGTGACTTGTGTATAGCTATACCCTCTGTCCCTAATCATATAATAATTTATGTGTTTCAGCTGATCATCGGGATGAATATTCCAAACAATATGAAAAGATGATGGATCTCTTTTATTCACCTTCCAAATATGTGGTTCTCCTGTCGTATTAATGTACGAAACTCTCCATTTATACTTATCCCACACCCAAAAACTCTTACCATAGCTATCATTGCTCGAAATAAAAGGCACATACTTATTTTTCTCATTAACATCGAGTATTCCTTGGATCTCATTTACATTAGCATCGGGAAAGGTTTTATTGATTTCCTCGATTAACTGATTTTCTGACAAGAAAGAAGATGGATGTGAAAAATAAGAAAGATAGATAAAGGTGGATATCATAACAATAATAATACCACTTAAAATATAAGCAAACTTTCTTTTATTCACTTTGATTTCCCTCCTTTAAAACGGAGCTGTTGGAACGAAAATAAACTTGCTTATTGCTTGTTGAGATTAAAATACCTTTACCATCTTCCTCTATATAGATGGTGCTGTGTTTTCCACTACCCCACATTGGCTTTGCGTCAATGAGCAAGTAAGGAAAGCGTTCATTTCTTTTATTTGAATCTGTACTAATGTAGGTCTCCTCATACCACACTTCATTCATAATACGGCTTTGTTCTAAATCATCTAGTTGCTTTAACAAAGTCTCTTTGTTTAGTACCATATTATCTGCTGAAGGATGAATCGTAACGATGGAGGCATTCTGTACATTTGAAATATATGTTGATGCCTTTGTGTCAGGATAGATCATAGAGTGAATAGGCATCGAAACAAGAGTAGAGGCCAAAAAAATGTAGTTAGCCAAAAATCCTAACCAAGCAAAACGTCGATAGGTTTGCCACCTTCCTTCTTTTCCTCTTAATCCTACATATATAATCCAAACACCTAACGGTAAAATCGAAACTTTAAGTAAGGTATTAAACATAGTCCAATTAATAGAAAACGAAAATAGACCAACAATAATGACGAATATAACCTTCCATACTCTTGGCTTTTCCGTTTGCTTGTTATAAATACGATATGCTATATATCCAATCGTTCCCCAGGTTAATAACCCAATTAGAAAACCTATTATATCAAAAGTAACATTCCACAAATTTATCAAACTCCTTTTAAAACTCGTGTGGCTACTTTCTAGTTTAACATTATTTTCTAAACAAAATTAAAAATTTCAATTGCATAAAAAAATCCCCCGAACCACTATAGTCCGAGGGAACATTAACACATTATATTCTTGTAAGCTTAAAAACCAACCTTGTCCAAATACAATCCCTCTGCATCGGCCATACGACCTGTTTGAATTCTTTCTTTTGATTCAAGAATACTAGGTATTGCAGTAGCATCTTTTTCTCCTAATCCAACTTCAATCAAGGTTCCTACAATTTTCCTCACCATATTGTAAAGGAAGCCATTGCCTCGTACTTTGATTTCAATAAAACCTGCATTTTCATTTATTTCAAGTGAGTATATTTCACGCACCATGGACTTTTTCTTTGATTTTGCGTTCGAATAAGATGTAAAGTCATGCTCACCTAAAAAATACTGAGATGCTTTTCTCATTTTTTCGAGATCAAGCTTTTCCTCCACATGCATACTGTACTTTCGCATGAAGGGATGCGTATATTTCTCGTTCCAAATCTTATATAAGTAGGTTTTATCTTTTGCATTATAGCGTGCATGAAAACGGTCATGAATTAACGTAACATCAACAACACTAATATCATTAGGAAGATATCTGTTTAAATAGTGCATAACTTCATCTTCCGTTGCATTTTTACGCATCTTAAAATTAGCGATTTGAGCAAGAGCGTGTACTCCAGCATCTGTTCTTCCAGATCCAATGATTTCAATCTTTTCTCCTGCCAACTCTGTTAATACGTTTTCAATTTTCCCTTGAATAGTACTGTCACCATTACCGAGTCGTTGCCAACCCTTATAACGGCCACCATCATACTGAATGGTTAATTTATAATTGTTCATTGCTTTCTCCTTAGGTTATTTCAACTCTAGCAACATAACTGCCTCAACATGTGCTGTATGTGGAAACATATCCACTGGCTGAATATAACTTGCATTATATGACTTCGATAGTACTCCAATATCTTTAGCTAATGTTGAAGGATTACATGAAACATAAACTACCTTTTTCGGTTTTACCTTTAAAATGGTTTGTAAGAGCTGATCATCACAGCCTGTTCGAGGCGGATCAACGACAATCACATCTGGTTTCCAGCCTTCCTTGACCCATTTTGGCAACCATTGTTCAGCCTTTCCAGTTACGTACATTGCGTTTGAAATTCCATGGTTTTTCGCATTCTTTTTCGCATCTTCAATTGACTCAGAGATTGTATCCATGCCACGAATCTCACTTGCCTCTTTTGCAAGCCAAAGTCCAATTGTACCTACTCCACAATACGCATCTACTAGTTTTTCTTTCCCAGTTAATCTTGCTGCCTTTTTTACTTCGTCATAAAGCTTTACAGTTTGATGAGGATTTAATTGAAAAAATGCACGTGCAGATAACTCAAACTGTAGGTCTCCTAGATTTTCTTGAATGACCTCTTTTCCATGCAGTCTCTTCGTTTCATCACCAAAAATTAATGAAGTTTTATTACCATTTATATTTTGTACAATTGATTTTACTTCGGGAAGTCTCTTCTTTATTTCTGTGATAAATTGTTCCTTGCGTGGAAGCTCGCTTTTTGCAGTTATAAGAACCAGTTGTACCTCACCGGTTTCAACTCCGACCCTTGTTACAATCGTCCTAATAATCCCTTTTCGTGACTTTTCATTATAAATCGATATATTTAAATCCTGTAAAATTGTTTTAACAACCTGTGTCACCTTATTTGTTGCCTGGTGTTGCACCATACAATCTGATATATCAATTAAATGATGCGAGTTTAATCCATAAAGACCCGCAATCACTTTTTGGTTATTCAACCCTACTTGAAATTGACTTTTATTTCGATAGTTCCAAGGATTGTCCATCCCTATCGTTTCTTTAATTATGCTAGGATTGAGATTTTTCACATACCGCTCAAAGGCTTGAACGACGATATCCCGCTTTTCTTTGAGCTGCTGATTATAGTCCAAATGCTGAAGCTGACAGCCACCACACTGATCGTAAATAGGACATGGTGGTTGAACACGATGCTCAGACTTTTTGCGTACTTTCTTAATTTTAGCTTCAGAAAACTTAGGGTGAACTTTTGTCGCTTCAACGACAACCTCTTCTCCTGGTAATGCTCCAGGCACAAAGACAACTTGGCGCTTGAAATAACCCACACCTTCCCCATTAATCCCCAATCTCTTTATTGTTAATGGAAAGGTCTGACCGAGCTCAAGCTTCGGTGATTGTACATTTTGTTTTTGACTCATTTAGTTACAACTCCATGTCTATACTAAAAATTCCTTATTATCATTATCACACCTAGAATCTCACTACATACCTAGGCAAACCATTTAATGTAAACTACTAAGCCAATTAACAACAATAAAATGGTTATGATATAAATTAGGGTTAAGTTTACTGTGTTTTTTTTCGTTGCATCGCGATAGTTTTCGTCACTTTTACCGGCCAATGAAATCGTTAAAACTAAGCCTACTAATAAAACAACAACAACTGCTATCATTGCTAATTGCATGTTATCACCCATCACTTATTTTAATATCTCATTCTAACATAGAACTCAGAGCTTTATCCAAAATAAAAACACATGGAGTAACCCATGTGTTCTACTGGATATTCAATAGTAATGGTTCATCAATAAATTGTTTTACCATTAAATGATCTAAGCTTTTAAAGGTATAACCCTCTTTTTCAAGGTCGGTAATTGCTTTTTCCAAAGCTTCTGCATTATCACTTGAAACAGTATGCAAAAGTAAAATAGCACCAGGGTGAATTTGCTTCATTATATTATTGTACGCATATTCCCACCCTTTTTGTTGATCAATATGCCAATCAACAAAGGCTAGCGACCAAAATACGTTTTGATAGCCGTATTTTTTTGAAAGAGCTAAGGTTCTTTCACTGAAAACTCCGCGTGGCGGCCTTAAATAAGTACCACCCTTTTTACCGGTTATTTTCTCAATCTCATCACGAACGGTGTCTAATTCTCTTTTTAACCTCTCATCACTAACCTGAGTTAGGTCAGGGTGATACCATGAATGATTACCTACAATATGACCTTCTTTGGCCATTCTTTCAACAAGCTTAGGCTGATCCTTAAGATAGTGACCAGTTACGAAGAATGTTGCAGGTACGTTCTTCTTTTTAAGAACATCCAGTACTTTTCCTGTATAACCATTTTCATAACCATTATCAAAGGTTAGATAAACTTCTTTTTTAGATGTATCACCTAGATAAAAAGAACCGTATTCAGTTAATAACTCATCTAACTGTTTTCCAGCTGATGGTGGTTGATGGTTTGTACTTCTCTTAAAACCCCAGTTAATAGGCTTATTGGAATAACTAGCGTCTGCGTTAATTGGTTGTATTGAAAAAAGTAGCAGTAGCAATGCAGACATCAGTACACTTAATAGTATTCTCAACAGTAGTCCTCCCTTTTTAATGATTAAAGGATACTGTTAGTTTTTGTACTAGCCTTAAATCCATTCTTTGAAGAGTTTTCCATTATTATAAAAAGTGCCAGGGAAGTCTCCCTGACACTATTCGTTTTATTTAAATACAGGCTCTTTAAACTGCGCAAGTTTTTCTAATGATGATTTATCAACATCTTCATGTAGACTGTTACCATGAGAATCCATCGTTACAACCGCAGTAAATCCTTCTACTTTTAAATGCCACATTGCTTCAGGAATACCAAATTCCATTAAGTCAACGCCTTCTACCGACTTAATACAGTCAGCATAATACTGTGCTGCTCCACCGATCGCATTTAAGTAAACTCCACCATGATCTTTTAAGGCAGCAAGCGTTTTTGGACCCATTCCACCTTTACCAATAACTGCGCGAATGCCAAAGCGCTTCATGATGTCACCTTGGTAAGGCTCCTCACGAATACTCGTTGTTGGACCAGCAGCCTTCACATGCCATGTTCCATCCTCATCCTTAAGCATAACCGGTCCACAGTGATAGATGATTTGACCATCTAAATCTACAGGAGAATCGTTTTCAGAAAGATGCTTATGAATCGCGTCACGACCTGTGTACATTAGTCCATTAATACGGACAACGTCACCAACTTTTAGTTCACGAATTTTCTCTTCTGTAATTGGTGATTCAAGTACAACTTCACGGCTGTCCGATTTTGTTTCTTCTTGAGCTGCTTCAACTTCTTTAGAGAAATCAATTTCTTCTCCTTCGTTGTACAACCAATCATTGATCTCGCCATTTTCAGGGTTTAATGTCACACCTAATCGACGATATGCCCAACAGTTATAAGCCACTGAAACAAAGAAACTTGCTGGAATACGATTGATTACTCCGACTTTACAGCCTAAAAGAGTTGTTTCTCCACCAAAGCCCATTGTTCCAATTCCAAGCTTATTTGCATTTTCCATTACATATTCTTCAAGCTTAGCAAGGTCTTCGATTGGGTTTACATCTTCAACATCACGGAATAATTGTTCCTTCGCTAATTCATAGCCTGATGTACGGTCTCCACCAATTCCAACTCCGATGAATCCAGCACTACAGCCTTGTCCTTGTGCTTGGTAAACAGAATGCATGATACACTTTCTAATTCCATCAAGGTCACGGCCAGCTTTACCAAGACCTTCTAACTCACAGGGTAAGCTATATTGAATATTTTTGTTTTCACAGCCGCCACCTTTTAGGATTAAGCGTGCATCAATATAATCTTTTTCCCATTGCTCAAACTTAATAACCGGCGAACCAGCACCAAGATTGTCTCCACTATTTTTACCTGTTAATGAATCAACTGAATTCGGACGAAGCTTTCCGTCTTTAGTTGCTTCTGCAATTGCGTTAAGTATAGCCTCTTTAATTTTAAGTTGGTTTACACCAACAGGCGTTTTAATTTTAAAAGTTGGTAGTCCAGTATCTTGGCAAATAGGTGATACGTTTACATCTGCCATTGAAATATTGTTTGTGATTGTTGCAAGTGACATCGCTGAACGCGTCCCTGCATTTTCCTGTGCTTTTGCTTTAGCAATTGCACGTCTAACATCCTTAGGGAGTCTTGTAGATGTTTCTACAATTAAGTCATACATACTTTTTTGAAGCTTATCCATACCGTTTCCCCTTTCCCCACTCACACGTTAATTTATCTATATGTTTTTTCTTAATTCACACAGTTTTTATTATACTCCTTGTCATTCTTTTGTGAAAGGCATTTGCAAGCGATTCCAGTTTGCAATTATTTACCTATTGGGTCGTAGGGCAGTGCAGTTTATGAGACCTCAGTTTGCTAAAAATGCCTGGATAAGGGTTTATTAAACTATTTATGTGACCTCAGTTTGTTGAAAATGCTTGTATGAGGGTTCATAGAACCGTTTATGTGACCTCAGTTTGCTGAAAACGCTGATATGAGGGCTCATAAAACCGTTTATGTGACCTCCGTTTGCTGAATATGCTTGTATGAGGGCTCATAAAACCGTTTATGTGACCACAGTTAGCTAAAAAAGTCCTTATACGGGTCCATAAATCGTGAGCCTTAATAAATCCAAAAAAAATAGCATCAGTTCACCTGATACTATTTCTACAAAGTACTACCCTTTAAATTGATCATACTTTCCTTCAAGATCGTCTAACATTTGAATCAGGCGATCGATATCATCTAAGTCTGTTGATTCAGGATCCATTGAATCAATGACTTCTAAAAAGAGATTTAAACGATTTTTTAGATAGTCTAGCTGTGAGTCTTTATCATGAATTGCATTACCCATCTTTTCACTCCTTTCACTCTTGGTAAATTAACATACTATATACCTTCTCGCCATACTCTTTTTACTATATACTATAATTCGTATTAAATAGACAAGGCATCATTTTAATAAAGAGCCTTAGGTAAAGGAGCTTTTCAAAGTGTTAGTGCAAAGACAAAAAATTACCCCTTCCTATGACCCATGGGAAGCTTACTTAGATATCGAGCAATATGGCTCACAGCAGCTTACGAATGTAGAGTTCACTACAACAACGTTATGCAATATGCGTTGTGAACACTGTGCTGTAGGTTATACACTTCAACCAAAAGACCCAGAAGCGTTGCCAATTTCACTTATCCTTCAAAGATTAGACGAAATCGAGCACCTTCGTTCTCTTAGTATAACGGGTGGGGAGCCTATGCTTTCATTAAAATCTGTTGAAAATTATGTTTTACCTCTTTTAAAGTATGCCCATGAACGAGGGGTCCGTACTCAAATCAATTCAAATTTAACACTTGATTTAGAGCGCTATGAAAAAATTGTACCCTATTTAGATGTTCTGCATATCTCACACAATTGGGGAACCATCGAGGACTTTGTAGAAGGTGGGTTTGCGATGATGGAACGTAAGCCAACTCGAGAGCAGAGAATATCTTACTTCAACCGAATGATCGAGAACAGTAAGGCACTAAGCAAAGCTGGAGTGATGGTGTCGGCTGAAACAATGCTTAACAAACGAACACTTCCTTATATAGAGACAATTCATCACCAAATTGTCCATGAAATGCATTGTGCAAGACATGAAATACACCCAATGTACCCAAGTGATTTTGCTAGCACTCTTGAAACATTAACTCTTAAAGAAATTAGAGAGGCAATTCACAAGTTATTGGATATCCGTGATCAAAATACCTGGATGCTATTTGGCACACTACCTTTCTATGCATGTAACAGCAGCCAAGAGGATTTAAAACTATTACAAAGACTTTATTCGAGTGAAAATGTAACTGTTCGTAATGATCCTGATGGAAGATCGCGATTAAACGTAAATATTTTTAATGGAGATATCATTGTTACTGATTTTGGTGATGCTCCTGCTCTAGGGAATATTCAAAATACAACCTTACAAGCAGCATATGAAGCATGGAATAAATCTGATCTAGCCAATCAGCTCTCCTGCCACTGTCCTGCTGTTAAGTGCTTAGGTCCAAATATATTAGTTAAAAATAGTTATTATAAGGACGAAGACTTTACCAAAAAAAGTGCTCGGATTACCTTATAAAAGGGAAAAAGGAAGTATCCATTCATACCCGGATACTTCCTTTTCTTATTATCTTGGCGTTTCAGACGCAACAAAACCAAAGGACACATGATCTTGAACCGGAATCCAAGCACCAATTCCTTGATGAGTTACATTTTTAACAACTAAGCTTTTCTTGCTACCTTTTAATACTAAATACACTTCGCCATATGTTACTTTCCCTTTTTCACTTACAGCTGGAGCATAGCCATATAAATAGCCTAATCTCTTTGAAGGAACATTGTACACCTGATCCTTTTTCGTACCTGCTCCAATAATGGTTTCAAAGGAAAGTGGTAAACCTGTTTTTTCTGCTGCTTTAATTAGCATCATTTTCTTTACGTCTTCTGGACCTTGAATTTTCGCAGTAAGTCCGCCTTTAATATGCTTCTGTGCTTCTTGGTTGTATTTCATTTGAACCGGTGCTTTTCCACCGCGATTATCAACAAAGTTTGTATTGATCTTTTTGTATTCCCAGTTCGTACCCGTCTCTGTTGATTCATAGCTTAATGGCCACTGACCTAAGTAAATTGTTGCACGATAGCCAATAGCTAAAGGAGTTGTTGAAATTGAAGATTCATTTAAAATACGAATTAAATCCGGATTCTCAACTTTAACCTCTGAGCTATCAATTAGTTCTTTTGCCAAATCACTCGGCTGAAGATAAGGTAAATCCTGAGTAGGATTTGGATACGTATTTTCTTTTGCGATATTTAATACAGAATTAGGGATTTCATATTTCTTTTCCTGTTTATTATCTTGCTTTCCATCAGCATATGTGATTGTAGAAATGCTTGATAAAAGGAATAAGACAGCAATTACAAAAGATAATTTATTTTTCATTAAACATATACTCCTTTCAATTCTTTGAGTATAGTTTTTTCGAAGAATACCTATCTTATCCTTAATTTTAAGAAAATCATCCTACTGTTTTTTTACTCAATCTTTTCATCAAGGCTTCGAATCTTGGGAAAAAGACTTGAATAAATGGACCGATTAGAAAAGTAACAATGATTGTACCAAGACCTATTGGGCCCTTGAAAAGAAACGCAAACAATAAAGCAGTTATTTCTCCAATTGTTTTAGCCAAACCTAAATTGATCGGAAGTTGAGACTTTATTGCCACCATAAAATTATCGATCGGAATCAGAGGGAATTTTGCTTGCAAATAAATGGAGATCCCCATTGATAAACCGAGTAACCCAAGTGATAATATCAACAACTGGTAAACAAAACCTTGAGGCTCCCAATTTGGAAACGCAATTAGTAGCCAAAAATCGATAAATGGCCCCATTAAAAAAATCGGAATGACTGCTAAATAATCCGGACGAACTTTCATTAGTAAAGCATTCACTACGATTAGGATAATACCTACGATAATTACCCAGGTTCCGACGGTAAAACCAACTGTTGTTGAAAGACCAACATTTAGAGCATCCCAAGCACCTGCACCTAAATCAGCTTTGATTGTTAAGCTAACTCCTAGTGACGTGACAAGCAGTCCTATTATATAAAACAGTATTCTTATTATGAGCATAGATGCAATCCTCCGATGTCTAATTTCAATTATTTATATCATATGTTGTCCAACCTAAAATTTTTCTCAAAAACAAGTTGTCTGAATATTTACAATTATAAAATAACGTGTTAAGATGTAACTACCATAAAAGAAGGAGGGATACAGAGAAACATACCTACAACAAGGGGGTATGCATATCGAGTAGATCTCAGATGGGAACATCGAAGGTTTAATCTTCAGTATCTCTTGTACTTAAAAGCGGACAAAATTCTACGAGGAAGGCTCTGTTAATCCCATGGACAGAGCCTTTTCGTTGTTTTATTTTACTTTATCTCAAATGTTTCTACGATTTCGATACTATCTTTTACTGATTGAGCCATTGGACAGTTTTTGTTCGCTAACTCGACTGCTTGTTCAATTTTATGTTCTTGCAAATCTTCCCCAGAAATTAAGTAATGAATGTGTATTTTCTCCAAACGATTTGCCTCTTGCTCATTTCTAACAACATCTGCTTGAATGGTAATGTCATGGATAATCATTCTTTTCTTCTCAAGGATCTTTCGAAGAACACCACCACTGCACACCGCAATCGATGAAACCATTAATTGAAAAGGCCTGAAACCATGGTTTTCGTCTCCAGCAATATGTAATTCTCCGTATTCAAACTGTGTTGTAAAGCCTACCTCTTTCATTTTAAATTCCATTGTTTGCACCCCTAATTTACTAATTTTATTTTATTCTATACTAAACCGGGTAAAAATCTACTGTTTTGCTTTGGGATAAGCCTTTGGAAATACAAAATTCTTGTAACAATTCAAAAATCCTTGTAACATCTCTTTAGTAAGCTTTCTTTGTAAAGATCGAAGTTTTAAAATTTAATATAGTCCGTTGCTTTCCGCTGCAGGCACTTGCTTTCCGCGGGGAGGGATTCGAGCCTCCTCGGCGCTCTGCGCCTGTGGGGTCTCGAACTTCCCTCAATTCCCGCAGGAGTCAAGTGCCTTCCGCTCCAATTCACTCTAAATCTTGGTATATTTATACAAAAAAATTGCAAAAAAGGCCTTATAAATGTGTTTTTTCAGATCGGAGTTATGATATGAATACTACATTGCGTTTTTGGATTTTGGTTTTGATTGTTTCTATTTCTGGTTTTTCGCAAGGGATGTTGCTTCCGCTTATTGCGATTATTTTTGAAAGTGGCGGTGTATCTTCGACGATTAATGGTCTTCATGCAACTGGTTTATATATCGGTGTGTTGATTGCGTCTCCATTTATGGAAGGACCACTCAGGAGATTTGGTTATAAGCCGATCATTTTACTAGGTGGAATTTTAGTTATTGCATCTTTATTTGCGTTTCCTTTGTGGGACTCTATTTTATTTTGGTTTGTTCTTAGACTATTTATTGGTATCGGAGATCATATGCTGCATTTTGGAACACAGACGTGGATCACTTCTTTTTCACCAGAACATAGAAGAGGCCGAAATATCTCTATATACGGCTTATCCTTTGGTCTTGGATTTGCTGCAGGACCTTTGGTCACCCCATTAGTTGAAATAAATGCAGCCTTGCCTTTTATTATTTCAGCTTCAATTAGTTTACTTGCCTGGTCGACTGTTTTCTTTTTAAAAAATGAACTACCTGAATCTGGGGATATTGAAACAACTTCATTTTTTGGGACAATGAAACGTTTTGCTAAGACATGGAACTATGCATGGGTTGCCTTTCTACCTCCTTTTGGATACGGATTTCTAGAGGCATCTTTAAATGGTAACTTTCCTGTCTATGCTTTACGGACCGGCATCGATGTTCACAGTGTATCTATTTTATTACCAGCATTCGCAGTTGGAAGTATAATAACTCAGCTTCCACTAGGTGTACTAAGTGATAGGCTTGGAAGAAAGAACATTTTACTCATTGTTCTCCTTTTAGGGTTTTTTAGTTTTA
Source organism: uncultured Bacillaceae bacterium (assembly GCA_947497585.1). Lineage (GTDB taxonomy): Bacteria > Bacillota > Bacilli > Bacillales > Bacillaceae_L > Bacillus_BV. The sequence goes on from CANMHG010000006.1 coordinate 77,383, forward strand.
CAACAGCAAGCTTTTTGGAACACTCTGTCACTGGATTATTTATTTGTTTCTTAATTGCCGGTATGGTTGTTGGCTCAACTTTCTCATTAGGAATTAGTTATATGACCGATTTAGTGCCAAAGGGACTCCTTCCTGCAGGTAACTTAATGTGCGGTATCTTTTTTAGCTTTGGAAGTATTAGTGGACCGTTAATTGGTGGAATCTTTATTGAGTACGTTCCTGGAGCTAGCTTTTTCCATGTTATTAGTACAATGTTATTATGTATCTTTTTCGCGATTCTTTCCTTTAGAAGGCAGACTTTAGTAGCTATTAACCAATAGCTACTAGGCTGCTTTTTTTTTGCCCATTTTCAAAAAAATGGTTAAATATCATTGACCATTTTTCTCTACCTGTTATATAATACATTAAAAGATAACTAACTGTATTAAAACAGTAGTGAGCGAAAAAATTAATTAATAAGGGAGAGATTTAAAGATGAGTAGACAGGAACGCAAAAACATGATCGAGTTTATTGAAAGAGTAAAAGGCTTTGAAAAGGATGCCCTGGTTTATATGACTGATGCAGAAATTGAACACATTTATGACACTACCTATTTTCAATTTGAAGAAATCTTAGAGTAACACACATACCTCTCATATAATGAGGGGTATTTTTCATTTGAAATAGACTTTACTTTAATATGTCACTTTTATTCTCAATGCTCATATGCTATAATTAAAATAATTATAAAGTAAAAATAACTTAAAAGAGTGCTGCTAATCCCTTTGGATTTGGCAGCTTTCGCTATTTTATAGGGGTAATGATTGTGATTATTTTTCTCAATTAGTAAATGACAGGGGGAATTTTATATGAGCACTGAAGCAAAAGCTACAACACACCAACATCAAAATTATCAAATAGACGCACAGGATAAACCAAATTTACTTAGCAGAATTGCCCCACACGCTGAGTTAATCGCTGCGATCTTATGTGGAATACTTATTTTAGTAGGTTGGATTTTATCAAAAGTAAACTTCGAAACAACTTCGATTATTTTATTCATTTCGGCCTTTATTATTGGAGGGTTTGCGAAAGCCAAGGAAGGCATAGAATCAACAATTGCTGAAAAAGAGTTGAATGTTGAGATGTTGATGATATTTGCAGCAATCGGTTCTGCAATCATTGGTTATTGGACAGAAGGAGCTATTTTAATTTTCATTTTCGCATTAAGTGGAGCCCTCGAAACATACACGATGAACAAAAGTAACAGAGAAATATCAGCTCTTATGGAACTTCAGCCTGAAGAAGCAACCCTTCTACGAAATGGAATGGAAAAGGTTGTTCATGTTTCGAGTCTACAGCTTGGTGATCATATCTTAGTGAAACCTGGTGAGCGTATTCCAAGTGATGGTGTACTTGTTAAAGGTCAAACAACAGTTGACGAAGCTACAATTACTGGTGAATCACTACCTGTTTCAAAGCTAGTTGATGATACTGTTTTTGCTGGCACTGTGAACCTAAGAGGATCAGTAACGATAAAAGTAACAAAGCTAAGTAGCGAAACTTTATTCCAAAAAATTATTCAGTTAGTACAATCAGCTCAGAGTGAAAAATCTCCTTCACAACAATTTATTGAAAAATTTGAAGGCACATACGTAAAAGTAGTTCTTGCAGTTGTAGCTCTAATGATGTTTTTACCTTATTACCTATTAGATTGGAGTTGGAATGAAACCTTTTACAGAGCAATGATTTTACTTGTGGTAGCATCTCCATGTGCACTAGTTGCCTCAATTACACCCGCTACTTTATCTGCCATTTCAAATGGGGCGAGAAAGGGTATTCTGTTTAAAGGCGGAGTTCACCTTGAAAGACTAGGTCACTTAAGTGCAATTGCCTTTGATAAAACAGGTACGTTAACAAATGGTAAACCTGAAATTACGGATGTAGTTGTTCGAGAAAACATAGATACAGAAGATTTTTTACTAACAGTTGCCTCTATCGAAAATCACTCAAATCACCCATTGGCTCAATCCATTGTTAGTCACACAAAGAAAACACTTAAACGAGACCTTCTTCAACCAGATGGACTAGAAGATGTATCAGGCTGGGGAGTTATCGGTACAATCGGAGATAAAGAGTGGAAAATCGGAAAGGCTGACTTTGTAGATAAAGATGATGCCACAGCATTTTCAAATGGAATTTCTAAGGAGTTAGCTGCACAAGGAAAAACAATTGTGTATGTTCAAGACCATGAAGGAATAATTGGTCTAATAGCTCTTAAAGACACAATACGTAAAGAAACAGAAGAAGCCATGACTCAATTAAGAGACTTAGGCATTTATACGGTGATGCTGACAGGTGATGGCCATAAAACAGCCGAAGCTATAGCAAGTGAAGCTAAAATAGATCATCATATCGCAGAATGTTTACCCGAAGCCAAGGTTGAACATTTAAAGGATTTAAAGCAAAAGTATAACAATGTCGCAATGATTGGTGATGGAATCAATGATGCACCTGCACTTGCAACCGCAAATGTAGGAATTGCAATGGGAGAAGGAACAGATGTAGCCTTAGAGACAGCTGATGTGGTTTTAATGAAGAACGACTTATCAAAAATTGCAGAAGCCATAAAACTTTCAAGACGTATGAATACAATCATTAAACAAAATGTCATCTTTTCAATCAGTGTTATTATGTTGCTTATCTGTACAAATTTTTTACAAATCATTGACCTCCCATTTGGTGTAATCGGACATGAAGGAAGTACAATCCTTGTTATTTTAAACGGACTACGTCTTTTAAAAGGGTAAAATTAAGAATGGTGTCAGGAAGTGTATCCTGACACCATTTTATTTTATTTAGTGATAACCGTTGCTTCCGTTTGCGCTACCACTTGTCTTATGCTTTGGACGAGATTTCCCTTTTTGCTTAGTACCGCCATCTTTTTTCGTATGCTTAGCCATAATGGTAACCCCCCTCATTTTCTATGTAAAGACATAATGTCCTTACTCCTATAGTATGACCTTCAAGCTAGAAAAAACGTAGGGAAGTTTCAGGTAATTATATGGGTTTTATTGTGACATGTATTTATTGAAAGTGTAGAGTGGATTGGAGCGGAAGGCACTTGACTCCTGCGGGGATTGAGGGAAGTTCGGGACCCCGCAGACGGAACGTTGAGGAGGCTCGACTCCCTCCCCGATGGGAATCCGCCCTTGAAAAAGCGGGCAGTTGGGCTTTTTCATGATTCCCCGCGGAAAGCAAGTACCTGAAGCGCAAAGGAACGGCCTGGTAGCAAGTGCAATGTAAATAATCACCTTACACTTCTCACCCTATGACAATTTAAAATCGCATTTATTTCTCCACCTAGTATGATAATCATCCCGGACAAATAAAACCATATCATCAAGACGATAATTCCACCAAGACTTCCATAAGTAGCCGTATAATTGCCAAAGTTACTTACATAGTAAGAAAAAGCCAGAGAAACAAACATCCAGCCGAAAGTGGCAAAGAAGGAGCCAGTTATTACCTCCCTAATCTTTAACTTTCGATTGGGTGCAATATAATATAAGAAAGTAAATACAATAAATAAAATCAATGCACTCACTACCCATCTAGCGGCATTCCAGATGTTTAAAAATTCTTCGGACAATCCAAAGGTTGAAAAAGCAAAGATTCCTATTTGTTTCCCAAACACGGGTAACAATAAGGCCACTATAATGACAAAAACCATCGCAAAGGTTAGAAGTACCGAAATGGCACGAGCAACGATAAAAGATCGTGTTTCTTTCACATCATAAGCACGATTAAATGCCCTAACAACAGCATTAATCCCATTTGAGGCAGACCAAATCGTAGCTATAATACCAAATGACAATAACTTACCATTATGAGTTCCAAGGATTGCATTCAAATTCTCCTCAATCATATCCATCGTTTGTCCAGGGGCATATTCACGGATAAAGTTTAGAACATCCACTTGCGAAATCGGTAGAAATCCGATAAGAGTTACTAAAAAAATTAGAAAAGGAAATAAAGACAGCAAAAAGAAATACGCAAGTTCTGCTGATAATCCTCCTACCTCATCCTCACCAAATCGCTTAAATAGCTCCTTTAGGAAGGAGAGATTAAAGCCACTCTTCTCGCTCATCATTTCACTCCTCTATTTTAGAATTTTTTTCTCCCTCTAATGTGATTGTTTTTGCAAAAGCATCTTTTGTTTCTTTAATCATTCCTATCATTTCTGGTGTCTTCTCATTTAGTTCATTTACTTTGGTCGCTAGAAATTGTACATCTTCTGTTATTTCATTTATTGTTGAACGGACCATTCTAATATTGTCTTTAATTTTCCCTGTTACTACTTCTGGATTTTTTATAATTTCAGCAGATTTTCTAGAAACAGCCTTTCCATTTTGTATGACCGTTTCTCTCGTATCTTTATCAAATAATGATACCACTGCCCCTATAGCTGCTCCTATAAGCATGCTTTCTACCAATTTGTTACGTTTGCCCATTTCATAATCTCTCCTCTTTTAGATTCCATATGTATTATGATAATTGATGTTTCTTTTGAATTTTTTAAGCAAACCTTCATTACTAATTACCAATAACATACCATTGATTATGAACAATTTCATCTTCCTAATATATATTCCCATTATGGAACATGATACAATATAAAGAAAACTGTAGTATAGAAAGGAATGTAACCATGGATTTAACTCAAAAATCTGTTGAGAACGTAGAGTATATGATTGAACAAATAAAAGAAAAATTAAAAGTATTAAACCTAGGTGCAATTAAACCATCTCATTTCAACGAAGAGATGTACGAAGAACTAAGAGATATTTATAACTTAGTCATGAAAAAGGCATCTTTCAGTCCTAATGAAATGCAAGCAATCGTTGAGGAACTAGGATCGTTACGTAAAGGTTTATAATACATACTAAAATCATTCAGTGAAGATTCTTCACTCCCCTGCATATAAGTTAATAAAGGGGAGTGATCAAATGGTTGGAATGTGGCTTACTACTTTAGGGTTGGTTTTCTTTCTAATGATTACTATTTTGTTTTTACTTTATACCCTAAAAGGAGCTCTTAATTCTAGAGATTCTTATTATGTTGACCCATTACCTAAGGACCAAGATCCACCGAAGCAAAATTAATAATTCGAATTACCTACCTATATCTTAGGTAGGTTATTTTTTTATTTTTTGCTGTTACAAGATATAATTATCTAGAGGTGACTATTTTTGGATACAATAACACATACAATGTTCGGTTTAACTTTATATGGAGCAATTGATAAAGAAGATATGGATAAGAATATGAAACGGTCGCTGTTACTAACCTCCATTGTCGGAAGTCAAATACCGGATATAGATGTGATTTCACAACTTTGGGATTCTGAAGGAATGTATCAGATGTGGCATAGAGGAATCACTCATTCTCTTTTTTTAGTACCTATCTGGGCACTACTCATATGGGGACTATGCTTTTTACTATTTAAAGTTAAGGATAAACGAGTCTTTTATATAGGTCTTGTTGCTGTTTTTATACATAATACAGCTGACTTATTTAATGCCTGGGGGACCGGATACTTCGAACCCTTTTCACAGATAAGGATTACATTTGGTACCATTCCAATTATTGATTTTGTCTACTGGACCATTATGATTGGAGCTTTTATTTTTACGAGGCTTGTAAAGGAAAATAAGCATCGAATTTTTAAATTAGCATGGGTCCTGATGCTTTTGCATGTGGGCATTCAATCGGCTCAAGGCTATTTGATATACAATCAACACGAGAACGAATATGATCAACTAGCACTTTCCGCAAGCTTCATACCTTGGAATTATTCGATTATCGGGAAAAAAGAACATATTGTAGAAATTAAGGATGTTTCGTTATTTACAGGAGCTACCCACAAGCATACCCTTGAATCCCAGGAAGACGCTGACCTTGAGCAGCTGTTTAGTGCACGCCCGGAAGCTAAAACACTATATCAGTGGTCTCCGTTTGTAGTTGTCGTAGATGATGGAAAACGCCTGGGGGTTTACGATCCTCGGTTTTACCGTGGTGGTCAATCGTTTTTATTTGAATATATTGAAAAGAAATAACCAGATTACCTTAGGGTTCTCTGGTTATTTCTTATATTCCATCAACCAACAATCCTGCATAACCCCTTCATGGAGCTCCTGCTTAGGTAGAGACTTCACCTTAACAAAGCCACACTTTTCGTAACAACGAATGGCCCGTTCATTACGCACCTGAGGATCCATAATGACCCTAGACGCCAACCCACTATCAATCAAAAAATTAGCAACCTTACTAACTAGCTCAGAGCCAATTCCTCTATTCCAAAACTCTGGTTCTCCGATAAACTGGTCCATTCCATAGATAGACTCTTCTAGAGGATAGTCGTAATCCTCTTTATCCTCTGTGGTTGAAGGATAAAACTGTAGGTAGCCTATTGGTATACCGCTATATTCAATTATACAAGCCGATATACCACGCTCCATTTTATGAAAAAACACTTCCTTCACCTTTTCCAAATCATGCGGGTTATCTCTACCCTCATAAAACTCTAATACTCTTTCATCCATTAACCATTTAGCTAGCAAGCTAGCATCTTCTTCAATAAGGTTACGGATTCGTAAATTTTCATTCTCAAGAATCGTGCTCATGGCTCTCCCTATGTTCGACATGTTAGTAGCAAATGTCGAAAACTCTCTTTAAAATTTGTTGTGAATTTTCATTTGATAATCTTTAAAAACAGCTGAGTTCGAGGTGTTTCTTTTTTTCATTACGTCGTTTAATCTAAGGAGCTTTTCATTTAGTTTTTTTGTTAAAATGACTTTTTGTTCTTCATCTTCACATACTCTAAGCAGGTCCTCGATGCTCATTAGTTCTTTTCTAACTTCACTTTCTTCAAGCATCCCTGCATTTTTCATGACCTTATAGGCAATTCGAAGACTTTCGGGAATGGCTGATAAGTCCTCAAGCTTTAAAGGTTTACCTTTCCCAGGCAAATTATCAAACTCACCATCTTTTATCGCGCGTCTAATTTTATCTTCAGAAACAATTGATGAAAAATCCATTCAATTCACTCCTTCCATACCTTTATTTTACACTGTGCTCATGATGTTTACTTGGATTTTTCAAAAGAATTGCGACAATATTGTGAAAGACTTCTTTCGACAGCTACCCCCATAAATCGACGTTAAAGAAAGAATAATATATGAAATTCGAACTCTTTGGAGGATGAGAATTATGTTAAATAATATGGAAATTGGTATTGATTTAGGAACTGCAAATGTTTTAGTGTATTGTAAAAACAAAGGAATTATTATAAACGAGCCGTCTGTTGTTGCCGTTGATACAGAAACAAAGAAGGTAGTTGCTGTTGGAACGGATGCGAAGTTAATGATTGGTAAAACACCTGAAAAAATTGTCGCGGTAAGACCCTTGAAACAAGGTGTTATTGCTGACTACAACTTAACAACAGAAATGTTGCGTCATTTTATGAAGAAAGCAACACAGATTTTAGGATTCACCTTCCGCAAACCAAATGTCGTTGTTTGTACACCGTCAGGCGCCACCTCTGTTGAACGCCGAGCAATCCAAGATGCGATTAAAAACTGCGGAGCGAAGCAGGTATTCCTTATTGAGGAGCCTGTTGCAGCAGCAATCGGATCAGATTTACCGGTTGATGAGCCGGTAGCCAATGTGGTAGTTGATATTGGTGGTGGAACGACTGAAGTTGCCATCATCTCTTTTGGTGGTGTTGTTACTTGCCACTCCATCCGAACAGGTGGAGACAAAATGGACGAGGACATTATTCAAGCAGTACGAAAGAATTACAATATCTTAATCGGTGATCGCACAGCTGAACAGATTAAGATGGAAATTGGGTATGCACTTATTGACCATGAGATATTGAAAATGGAGGTTAGAGGAAGAGATCTTCTAACTGGTTTACCAAAAACGATTGAACTAAACTCTTATGAAATACGTGAGATATTGAAAGAATCATTATTACAAATACTAGAAGCGGTCCGTGCTACTCTAGAGGATTGTCCGCCTGAACTAAGTGGAGACATTGTTGACAGAGGCGTTATCTTAACAGGAGGCGGTGCACTCCTGAAAGGACTCACTGACTGGATGAAAGATGAGATTTTTGTCCCTGTTCATTTATCACCAAATCCACAGGAAGCTGTCGCAATCGGAACCGGAAGATCGTTGAGTATCATTAAAACAATTGAAAGAATTGCAAAATAATAATCAAATGCGAAAGCGCCTTGTTCAGCCTCGACAAGCAAATGTTCTGTGCCCAAAAAAGTCTGCACTGTGACTTTTTTGGGCGCAGGTTATTTGACCTCGAGGGGCTAGGCGCTGGAGCTGGACGGCGAAAGGGTGTCAGAACAATTCTGACACCCTTTTAATCTTGTTTTATAGATAATCTTCTTTGAAAAATTTCCTTTGCTTGTAAGTATAGGTTCCTATCAATCTTAAAAGAGTGAATCACATCTAGTACTTCTTCAACTGTTAATGTTTTGGTTACGACTTGGTCAGGGAGAAATTGTTTTAAAGTGTTGGTTGTTAAAGATGTGGGTACACCATTAATGTAACCAAACACTAGTAGATCCTTAAGCATCTTTCCTGTCTCCCAATTGTTCGACTCTAAAAATACTGAACGAAGGGACTCAAAGCTGACTGGTTTTGTGGATAAGGTTTTAAAAGGACCAGGGGTTCTTGTAACCTCTATCCTATGGTGTTGAACATCGTAGACAAAAGTTTCCCGGTCGTTTTTCACCGTAAAAGACTGAAACAGGGGATATGCCATAAACAAAGGTGCTGTATAGCCTACATCTACATAATATGGTTGTTCCAGTTCTACTCTTAAGCAAAGATGGCCATGGTCCATATAGAGATACTGTACCTCATAGCCTAGCTTTTCCAACAGCCAACGAAAGCCAATCGCAAGAGTCCAGCACGTTCCGCCCCCTCCTTGGTCTACGATTCTATTTATATAAACATACATTGGTGGTAGGAATTGTTCAGTAGCAAAACCTTTTTCATAGTCTACAATCTTAGATAAGTTTTCCCACCTCACTTTTAACTGATGAGACTTCGTTAATTCGTTTAGAAGTGGAAGGTTTGGAGCTCTTCTCTCAACCTCAAGAAATGATAGAAACTTTTCTACATAGTATTTATCATCCATTTTCTTATCCCCCTTCGAACCTTTATCAGGGAGTGCGATATGTACGCCCTCCCCATTGAATAGTTCTTATGCTAACAGTTCTTCCAATCTTTCATATAATTCATCACGTGTTCCTTCTAACTCACTCTTTTGTTCATATAAAGTTTGGAGCTTTTGGAGGTCTTGTTCGATAAGCAATGCTTGTTCTAGCTCATATAATACCTTTTCTAACTCTTCTAATTGCCTTTCTATTTCATTCATTTTATATGAATAATCTGTAGTCTTTGGTTTTACGACGTTGGCTTGCGTAGCTTTGACTTCCGGGACCGATTCTATTTCCTGTGTTTGTTCATTTAGTTTACGTTTAGCCCAATCATAGTTTCCAACAAAGCCAAATATATTTTGATTACGAATCCAAAACGTTTTCTCGAATAATTTATTTAAAAAATAACGATCATGAGATACAGCAAGTATAGTACCCGAATAATCCTCCAATGCATCTTCTAACACTTCTCTTGATTCAATATCTAAGTGATTTGTCGGTTCATCAAGGATAAGGAGATTTACATTTTGATACATCAACTGAGCTAGGCGAAGCCTCATTCTTTCTCCTCCACTCAATTGGTTCACTTTCCTGAAAACCGCATGCCCGTAAAATAAAAATGTCGCTAATATATGCCTGGCATCTCCTTCATTTACATGGACTTCATCTCGAAATGCCTCTATCACTGTTTGATCTGGGTCTTTCACGCTCACGTGCTGTGATAGGTAGCCAATCCTTACACTTCCTCCTACTAATATCTCTCCCTTTTGCGTTGGCATCTCTCTTAGGATTTGTTTCAATAATGTAGACTTCCCCGTACCATTTTGTCCTACGATCGCTGCACGCTCTCCAAAGTGTAGGGTCATGTTTGCATTACGAAATAATTCCTTCTCACCGAAAGAGGTTGATACGTCTTTTACAACAATAACATCCTTTCCACTTCTAGATGCAGACTCAAATTGTAAGCCCATCTTTTTCCGATCCAAGATAGGACGTTTTAATTTTTCAATTCTTTCTAATGCTTTCTCCATACTTCTTGCTCGACGATGTAAGCCTGCGTTAGGTGGGTTAGCTTGATTGGCCCATTCTCTTAATCGCTTTATCGTTTCTTTCATTTTCTTAATTTTCTTCTGTTGTTCCTGATAAGCCTGAAATTCAAGTAGCAATCTTTCTTCCTTTTCCTTTAGGAAGTTCGTGTAATTTGTATGGTAGACGCTCAGCTCACCATCTTCTAAATCAATCACTTTTGTTACAACTTCATCTAAGAAATAACGGTCATGTGAAATGACAACAACCGCACCCTGATAATCCTTTAAGAATGACTCTAGCCACTCGACTGCCAAAATATCAAGATGGTTTGTTGGCTCATCTAAAAGCAATAAATCCGGAGCTTGAAGTAAGATTAATCCTAAACATACTTTTGTCTTTTCTCCTCCACTCAGTTTCGAAAAGACTTGATTTAACATGGTCTCTATTTCCAAACCAGATGCAATTCTCATTAAATTTGCTTCTATTTCATATCCACCTAATCGAGTGAATTGTTCCTGTATATCACCATATTTTACTATGAGTTTTCCAAGAACATTCTCGTCTTTTTCACTCGCCATTTGTTCCTCTAAGTCTTTCATCTTTTCTTCAAGACCTTTTACTTCTGTAAAAGCACTCATTAACACATCTTGAACAACAAAGTCTTCAGGAAACTCCGGGATTTGAGCTAAATATCCAACCTTCAGTCCCTTACGAAAGTGAATTTGTCCTGTATCTGGTGCCTCAAGCCCTGCTAATAGTTGAAAGATAGTGGTCTTTCCACTTCCATTACGCCCTACCATCCCCACTCTGTCGTTCTCATGAATCTCAAATGAAATTCCTTCAAAAATCAAATTACCACCGAACATTTTACTTATTTCATGTACATTACATACAATCATTGATTATTCTCCTATCTAAAAGTTATTAAAAAAAGCCATGGTAAGATACAACTCACCCATGACCTTTAGAATTAGAAACATGACAGTTTCAATTTATTTATCGATACAAAAAAGAGAGAGCAAAATAAGCTCTCTCAAATTTCCCGATATAAAGGATATTGTGTAAGAGATTTCTTATCGTTGTGTTGCTATGCAGTTGCTAAAAAAGGACATACGTATCCCGTTAACAGCAAAAGCATGAAAAATCGCACGGCAAATATAAATAAATTCTAAAAATTGCCCGCGAATAACAACAGAACGACTCATCTCATTACACCTCCTTTAATCCAATAGTTACTTACATTATATAGTTACCTGGAAATAATTACAACACCCTCTTCAACACTCTATAGCACCGGGGGTCAGTCCCCCACCAAGGTAACGCACCACCGCACCGGGGGCCTGACCCCCGCTCAATTAACGCTTTAGTGCGGTGGGTGTTAGGGTTCGTTTTCTTAGTGTGAGTGGTATGTCGATTTTTTTGCAGATAGTCATGTAGTGCATGAGTGATAGTAAAACAACTCCTGCGTTCATTCCGATAATGATTCCCTGCATTTGAAATTGGTGCATGGAGCCGAGGATGAACATGATTAGGAATGAATAAATCGTTGACCACACTGTATGAATAAAGGCGTCTTTTATCAAGCCCAGTCCAATTAAAAAGGCTTGCATTGGTATAACAAAGAAATGAAACAGAAAATATGGCCACAGTAATTTCAAATACATGGCTGCGGTAGTGGATTCAAAAAATAAACTCGTTAATGGCTGAGCAAAAAAGTAACAGATCGCCACAGCTGGTACACCATAGGCTAGGGTTAACAGCATAACTTGAACAAGCAACTTATTTAATCTAGCTATGTCTCTCTTCGAGTATGCTTCTGAAACCGTTGGTATTAAGACAATAAGTAATGAATGAGCGATAAATGCCGGAAAAAAGCCTATCGTCATGGCCACACCTGCTAATAATCCAAATTGTTCAGTTGCAAGTGTACCTGTAACACCAGCAGATACAAGTGCAGCTTTAATTAAAAAGGGTTGCACTGCATGAGACATTGCATGAAAGATACGAAGCGCCGTAGTTGGTACTGACACTGATAAAATACTCATTCGTGCTTCTTTTACGCCGACATGTTGTCTAGGTAGCTTTCTACTTGATCTTACCTTTATAAAATAAGCTTGTATTAGGTAGATGAATACAACAAACTCAGTTGCTACTAACGTTCCTAATGCAATTAGTAGAGCCGTATCTCTTTCGAAATGAAATAGTTGATAAATCCCCACTAGTAGTGATAGCTGAACAATTTTTCGAAGGAAATTAGAAAACGCTATTTTCCCCATATGGTGCAACCCCATGAAGTATCCCCGAGCTAAAGAAGAAAAAGCAATAATTGGGATGAGCAATATAAATAACCACCGAGCAAGAGGATGATACTCATCGAAAATCGGAATGAATGGCAAAATAACTGCAGCAATAATCGTAAGTGCGACTGTCGCAATAACAGCTAGCACTGTTGCATGCTTTAACAGGCTTAGATGATATTCCTGCTCCTTTTCGGCGATGAACTTAGATATTGAGATTGGCAATTCTAAGCTTGCAAGAATAACCACAAGGAACATCACAGGCAGGATTGACATATATAAGCCTATTCCCTCTTCCCCTAGCTGTTTCGCAAGAACCATATTCACTAAGAACTCAATACATTCACTAAAAAAAGCTGCCAAGACTAATAATAATGTCCCTTTAAAAAACGAATTCATGCTGACTCTCCTCATATTTAATCTATTTGTATTAAATAAGATATGAGACAAGTCATGAGATTATTTTATGGAATTTGAAAAAATGGTTTTCTTTTGAAGAAATCACGGGGTATTTATCTCCTAAAACTGGAAATGCATTGGTTTTACACCAATGCATTTAGTACCTATTACGCTACTTTTATTGCTTTACCGAATGGGACCTTAGGAACGTAGTCATCAGGGACTAACCAAAATGTTTCTACTTTCACATCAAGGTTTTCATAGAAGTAACCAGTGACGTCAGTAATGTAAAATAGGGTGTCTATTTTCTCTTTTTCGGCCCATTCTAGTACCTCGGTATACGAGGATTTACCGTGTGTATAGTACTTGATACTTGCTTCTTGAATAGGAGTGATACTTCTAATTTTAAAATCGGCTTGGACTAGTTTCACATCAGGTTTTAGTTCGCCAACAAACTTAATGATATTGTTAATTAATATCGTTCGAGTTTGATTTGTCGAAGTGTCCACTGCTAATGCTACTGATTTTGATTGTCGCTCTTTTATCAGATTCATCAAAGAACGCTGCCATCTCACACGAATCACTCCTTCATCATTTTGTGAAGCAAATATATTTTGCGCAGATAAAATTGAAATATGTCGCTATTAAAAGAATATTAACCAATCCAAAAGGAATAGTAGGTAAATCTTTAAAAAGTAGTCTAAAGGTATGAAATGAAGCATATTGATTCAATAGCAAGGTGGACAAAAGAACATACCACTTAAAGGTGGGAATACTATGAAAAATGCTTATAGTACCGATCGCCCATTTCCCTTACTAAGACTATTAATGATGTCTCTTATGGTTGTCGTGAGCTTCTTTCTAATCGCATCAGCTTTATCTATTGTAAAAAAAGACTATTTGAACATTGGACAAGTAGACCAAACCATTCAAATTGCACCAACAGAAATGCTTGTTAAGCTTTATTCACTTGAAAATCATCATTTTAATCAAGTTTTATCCCAGCAGCATCAATCACTTCCGATTTCGGCTACGATTTTTAAAATGATGACAAATGTTAATTTCGATGATATACGCAGTCTTATCGGGAACGAATTACCAGGGTATACATTTTACGACTCAAAAATACTCGTTGCAGGGGAAGGTACAGATTTCACGACACTACCTATTGAATCTGCTCCTCCACTAGAGGTATTATTGCAAGAACGTGAAATGGCTGAAGAACAGCTAAAGGAATTAAAGGAAGATGAGACAACAAGAACTCCCCCAACTACTACACCTATACAAAAAAAATTCTTTATCTATCATACTCATAGCTCTGAGTCTTTCTTACCTTTACTCGGATTAACCAATGACCCCGATGAAAATAAAGCATTTGACTCTAAAACAAATATTACAATCATTGGTGATATGTTTGCTAAGAAGCTTGAAAGCTATAGTATTGGGGCAGTAGTAGACAAATCAAACATGGGACAATTACTTGAAGAAAAAGGCTGGGCGTATCATCAATCCTATGACTTGTCTCGTGAACTCGTTCAATCAGCACTTGCTTCAAATAATGACTTAGAATACTTTATTGATCTACATCGAGATGCGAAAAGAAAAAAAGACACAACAACGACGATAAACAATGAACCGTACGCAAGAATCATGTTTGTTATCGGCAAGGGTCACAGTAACTATGATAAAAACTTGGCATTTGCTACTGCTTTACACGAATCTTTAAATGACCATTTTCCAGGCCTTAGTAGAGGAATCATTGAAAAAGGTACAGATACAGGCAATGGGGTTTATAACCAAGACCTATCCTCAAAAGCACTAGTATTAGAGCTTGGTGGAGTTGACAATGACATTCGCGAATTGCAAAACTCCGTTGATGCCTTAGCAAAGGTAATCAGTGATTTTTACTGGGCTACTGAAAAAGTGAATGCCGATGAATAAGGAGTTATATTTTTGGCTGAGCTGGATGTTTATTTCCACACTCCTAGCTTTCCTCTATTTATCATTTACCATTGTCCTTGGCTGTTTATGTTCAGGTATGATCATGTGCTGTAAGAGCTTGATTGAAATTGCTTTAAAAAATAAATGAAGATGCTTAAAAGCACTAGGTAACCCTAGTGCTTTCTCACTTATTTAGCCAAATAGTTCTCTAGCCATTTTAACTGCAAAATAGCTAAACACCAGTAAAATTCCTACTCCACCAATAATGTTTAATATGATCTGCTTCTTGAAAACTTTATTTTCACGGTTCTTCCATAAGGAGTTCCTTATATACTCATGGAGTAAATCAAACTCAATGATTCTCCACCATTTCTTAAAGATAATGGTGAAGTTTCTAGCATCTTCCCCCCACCAGCTTATCGTAATTTTAGCTGACTCTCTTGGAAGTATAAATTTTACCTTTTCGGCCTCTAAATCCTCTTTCTCTTTATACTCAATCTGTAGCTGGTCTAATGCGTTTCGAATCAATCCAATAAGTGTCGATTGCTTTATATCATATACAGTGTACCGTCTTCCTATGAAATACAGTTGTATAAAAAGCATGATTACAAATACAAATATAAATAGACTAGCCAACATCCAGCTACTAATGCCCTCTAGAGAGAAAGGGGCTGTTATGACAAGCTGAAATACTGATACCAGAATTAAAATTGCAGAACGCAATTCTGATTCAACTACAAAGCCTCTATTTTTTTGAACGTTGTATGCATGGTAAAACGTTGCTAGTGCTAGCAACAAACCATTTATAATCGTAAAGTAAAAAAAGATCTCCCCTCTATCCATTACTTTTTATTTCACCCCTTCTCTATTGGTAATGTGGAAATCACTGCTCTCTTCTTCTTTTTAAACACAGCAAAAACCACAATAAATAGAAGGAAAGCAATAATTGTCGACAGCCACGAGCTAAGTGCAGAATCGATTTTGTGATCATTAAAGAGGAAAATACCTTCGCCACTCCTACCTGACACTCCAAAAAACAACCCATATACGATATTTAATCCTAGGTGAATACCTGTGTTGGCCCATATAGATTTTGTCTTATAAAAAGCATACGTTAAACTGAGCCCGAGAACTGCTGAAAAGATAGTGTTTTGTAATGTTAATCCTTCTAACCATGCATCATCCAGGGCATATAATGTAATAGAGATAAGCATAACCACACCAACTGGAAGTTTCCCAATAAAATGTTGGAAAACCAATCCACGGACAATCATGTCATTTATTAAAGAACCCAGTCCAAAGCCTACAATGATAATAACAAGCATTACAATAACATCACCAACGGGTTTTATCCCTATGTACTCGTATTTTCCTACCATGAATTGAAGTGTAAAAAGACAAACCCAACCTATAAACCCTATCGCCAAACCAATGAATAAGTTCCTATGCCACCCTCTAAAGAAAACAATTCCGTAGCTTTCAAATCCAGTCTTTAAACATACCTTCGCCAAAGCATACGCTAAAGGAAAAAACAAAACTAGATGGAAAAACCTTATTACATCAGACATTGTAAAGATTGCCGGTAAAAGTTGAAAATAACTTGTTAAGATTAAGTACATTATTAAAAAAGACAGCAGGTTTCTGTACAACACCATTTCCCCTTATATTCAATTGTATTCATAATTAGAATAACATATCTTTCCAAATCAAAAACCCCTATAAAGCAAATGCCTTATAGGGGGTTATTATAATTGTTTCATATTCATCCAACCAGCCAGCGAGTGAATCGCAAAGCCCGAGAAACTAGAGTAATCTGCATATTGATCTCGAACAATTCTTAATTGCTGTTCCATATGCTCCTGACCTTCTTCAAAAAAAGTCACAAAATTAGCTTCACTAGAAGGTGTTGTTTCAACTGCAATTGTTACTTGCTTGTTATACTTCCTGGCTTCATTCATCTCATTTTTGACTAGTTCATTAATTCCATTCTGACCTAGCGCTTGATCACGATAAGCCATAATCGTGACATGACCCGCTTTTTGTATAACCCAGCTTGCCAAGTTACCTTTTCCGTACGTATTATTATAAGTTTTTTCATCAAACCAAAATGGGATGTCAAATGCAATCGGCAGTTTAAGTTTTTCTGCCTCAAGCACAGCCTCGCTTATTAAGTTTTGATAAGAGAGTATCGTCTTTTTATAATTCGATGTCCAACCACTATATAAGTAAGGCTCTACATCGAGATGTATTCCTGTAAATCGTTCTGACTCAAGAGCTCCATCCTGATAATTTTTTACCCAAGCAAAAAGAGCTCTTTGATGATTGATACCCTTTGGTGCAACCCAATTCGGCGCACCATCTAATGCATGAATTTGGACTTTGTTAGCATGAGCACGACTAATAAATGCTTTGTATGCTTCGGTTGGAACAGATGGATTCACCTGTAGATATACGACTTTTACCTTCTTATCTACTAAAAAAGTAAGAATTTCCTCACCACTATTAATGATTTGTGTTGTATCCCAAAGCCAAGTCGACCTTGGTGTTTCTTCAAACGTTACTGCTTGTCCTTGTTTTGGAAAAATACCCATCATCATCACCAATAAGAAGCATAAAAATACTGAGCTCTTTTTCTTCATCTTCCCCACTCCTTCAAAGTTTTGAGTACCAAGACCCGCTTCTAGAAGGAGTCTGGTAGCCTGGCAGCCATGCGTCGTCACGTTTAGGCCCATTGCTTTGCGTCCTTGACTTTCATCAAGTTTGCCTTTTTCAGCTAAGGATTTAGTCCTTATATCCTATATTATAAAGGCTATTCATTAATATCTATACAGGTCTACTGTCCTATTTTGTGGACAATTGTCGAATTTCTGTCTATTCACCAAATGCCAATCCTAAACTTTCCCAATAATAATTTAAAAGTAGTAATTTAAAATCTTTGCTTTCTCGGATATAATCAATTATGTGTGATTTTTTATAGCTTGCAGTGTATCTGCATTTATATAGAACGAACTATAACATTTTAAAGGGGAATAACATGAGTATTTTAACTGTTAAAAACTTAAGCCATGGCTTTGGTGATCGTGCAATTTTTAATGATGTTTCCTTTCGATTACTTAAAGGGGAGCATATTGGTTTAATTGGTGCAAACGGTGAGGGTAAATCTACCTTCATGAATATAATTACTAGAAAGCTACAACCGGATGAAGGAAAGGTAGAGTGGTCAAGAAATGTGCGTGTTGGATATCTTGATCAGCATACAGTTCTTGAAAAAGGATTAACGATTCGTGATGTACTAAAAACAGCATTTAAATATCTATTTGATCTTGAAGCAGAAATGAATGAGATTTACAACAAAATGGGTGAAGCAACACCTGAAGAGTTAGAAAAGCTACTTGAAGAAGTTGGTACGATTCAAGATACCCTTACAAATAACGATTTCTATGTTATTGATGCAAAAGTTGAAGAAATCGGTCGTGCCCTTGGACTAGAAGATATTGGTCTTGATAAAGATGTTACAGATTTAAGTGGTGGACAAAGAACTAAGGTATTACTTGCAAAGCTACTTCTTGAAAAACCTGACATTCTATTACTGGACGAGCCGACGAACTATTTAGATGAGCCACACATTGTTTGGTTGAAACGTTATCTTCAAGAATACGAAAATGCCTTTATCTTAATTTCGCATGACATTCCATTCTTAAACAGTGTTATTAACTTAATTTATCATATGGAGAATCAAGAATTAAATCGTTATGTTGGCGATTATGAAAACTTCAAAGCAGTTCATGAAGTGAAGAAATCCCAATTAGAAGCTGCCTATAAAAGACAGCAGCAAGAAATTAATGAGCTTAAAGACTTCGTTGCTAGAAATAAAGCGCGTGTATCTACTAGAAATATGGCAATGTCTCGTCAGAAAAAACTGGACAAGATGGATATTATTGAGATTGCAAAAGAAAAGCCTAAACCAGAGTTCTATTTCAAAGAATCTCGTTCTTCTGGAAAGTTAATTTTTGAAACAAAGGATCTTGTTATTGGTTATGATGAGCCACTATCAAAACCATTAAACCTTCGTATGGAGCGTGGACAGAAGATTGCTCTTGTTGGTGCAAACGGAATCGGTAAAACAACTCTACTAAAAAGTATTTTGGGAATCAACAGACCTTTATCTGGTTCAGTCGAGCTTGGTGAATACCAGCATATTGGCTACTTCGAGCAAGAGGTTAGAGAGTCGAACCAAAACACTTGTATCGAAGAAGTGTGGAGTGAGTTTCCTTCTATGAACCAAGCGGAAATCCGTGCAGCCTTAGCAAAATGCGGTTTAACTACAAAGCATATTGAAAGTAAGGTAGCTGTATTAAGTGGAGGAGAAAAGGCAAAGGTACGTTTATGTAAGTTAATGAACAGAGAATCTAATATTCTAATCTTTGACGAGCCAACAAACCACTTAGATGTAGATGCAAAAGACGAACTATTACGCGCATTAAAAGAATACAAAGGTACTATTCTTCTAATCAGCCATGAACCTGAATTCTACAGAGAAATCGCAACAGATATCTGGAATTGTGAGTCTTGGACAACTAAATTATTATAGAAGATAAAGGAGCTTGAATATTTCAAGCTCCTTTATCTTTCACTCTATTTTAATTAATTTACTATCTACTCTATCAAGTAAGAAACTAGACAATTCTTTACCGAAAAACAATAATCGGTGCAAGGGCCTTGTCATCGATACGTACAATAGCTTGATATTAATTTCATCTTCATCAAAAGATTCATCAAGCGAAACAATGATAACCGCATCAAACTCTAATCCTTTTGAAAGATGAGAGCTTACAATTACCACATCACCTTTATTAATTTCTTCATTTTCTTTAAGCAGCTGTACACTTAGTTTCGTATGTTGTTCAACCAATTTTGCTAATCGTAAACATTCTTTGTTCGTTTTACCGATAAGTGCAATGGTTTTCATTCCTTCAGAGTAGAGCTTATTAATACTTTTCTCGATTCTTTTTACTGTATCTTTGTGAGAAGAAGAGCAATTGTGAAATACCGGCTTCTCACCATGGCGTACCACTGGCTCGACCATTGGAAGCTCTAGTTTTAACAATTTCAAAATATCATTTGCAGTATGCATGATTTCAACTGTTGTTCGATAGCTTTTTTGGAGTGTTTTATAGGTAGATCGCGGAAAAATTTCATTTTGTACAATACTCCAATCATTAATTCCACGATAAGAATGAATGCCTTGAGCCAAATCTCCCACAATTGTAAACATATCCGTATCTAATGCGCTTCTTAATGCAAAAAGCTGAAAATAACTATAATCCTGAGCCTCATCAATTACGACGTTTTTCGCTCGCAAATGCTTTTCAATGCCATAAAGTTCACTTTGCAAATACAATAATGCAGCAAGGTCCTCAACCTCATAGCATCCTTCTCGATGCAGAGCTTTGTTGTATTGACAAAACTGCTGTATTTGCTCTTCATTTAGTATTCCAGCCCCATAGCTTGCTAGCAATTCATGATCTGTTGTCAGCTTTTTATAGTAATAAAACAAATCATGCTTTGGGAATTTCTTCATATAGGAAGTTACTGTTGTTCTAGATTCCTTGTTAATGTCACTAATAGCCTCGTTCTTTTTATCCAATGCCTTTGTAACATAACTTTTTCGTTTATCAGGATCAACATGACTAGTTAGTGCACTTTCAATTCTTTCCTCGTAAAACTTATTAACTTTTTCAAGGATCCGCTTCTTCTCTGTTCTAACATGATTTTGAAGAATTCTCTTAATCTTATCCACCCGTTGGTAATACGGTAAATATTTATATTCATTTTCGATAAGATGACTAATCTTAGTTGCTGAGTATAGACGAATCTTTGAAAGGAATAAGTCCTCCTTAGGAAGAAGCGATTGTAAAATATCTTGTAAGTACTTATCTATCATATCTCTAAATTGTAATGAGCCTTTAAATGCACTCATCCATCGAACAGAGTCCTCCTCGGAACCGTTTATGAATTTAATTAGCTTTTCCTCTGGATGCTTAAGCTTCATTCTTTTTCCGATACATTTTGAAACATAATCTAAAAAAGTCGTTTGTAGAATGCTTTCCACACCTAATTCTGGAAGGACTTCTGAGATGTAATCGATGAATAATCGGTTTGGAGCTAAGATCATGAGTTGATCTGGTGAGAACTGATCAGCATAAGTATAAATAAAATAAGAAATTCGATGAAGCGCAATGGTTGTTTTTCCACTTCCAGCCGCTCCTTGAACAATGATAGGCTTATTTAAGTCTGCACGGATAATTTCGTTTTGCTCTTCTTGAATCGTAGCTACAATCTCTGAAAGTCGATTACTTGAGCTTTCTGAAAGTGATTTTTGGAGTAACTCGTCAGTTGTGGTCAGGTCAATGTCACGAATGTCGATCAATTCACCCTCTTCTATCACATACTGCCTTTTTAATGAGAGAAAGCCTTGGTATTCTCCGCCCTCTGCTTCATAAGAAACCTCACCTAATCTACCATCATAGTATAAATTTGCGATTTGAGAGCGCCAATCTACGATAATCGGTTTTTGGGTTTCTTTATCAAATAAGGAGGCTTTTCCAAAATACAATACTTCTTCATTGTCCTTGCCCGCTCTTTTAAAATCAATTCTTGCAAAATACGGCTTTGGCTGAATACGTTTTAACTTTCGTAACTCTTCTGCTGTTCTTCGGAGTAGATTTGAATTTGTCAGCATATTCATATAACGAAAACTACTATCTTTAAAATCTATACCTTCAAGTGCATCTTTCATATTTTCTCTGAAATTTTCTTCATCTGATTCAGATGCCTGAATGACTATTTTCATATATTGCTTTGTGAAATCTAGCCATTCCTGTTCATCCTGATAATCTGGGTGTTGCTTAACATTCATTGACTTCACCCCTTCAATGTAGATGATATTGTACGACAGAAAAACCATGAACAAACGGATCCATGGTTAAAACACTACAGGAGACACAGCCTATAGGGATTTTCTTATGTAATTTTCAAGAGACGTATTTGTCATTATATTACAAGTCAGAATCCTTTGCAATGTTTTCTGAACGTTCCGAGAAATTTTATATTATAGTAAGAGGACTTAAGACACATCTAACGAATTACTTTACATAACTTATTTTAAAAGGAGAGCTAATTTATGCTAAACAGTATTACTCCCGACTTATTTATTAATGACCCTTATTCTATATTTAATACAGCACGCGAAAATAATCCGGTTTTATTTGGTAACTTCCTTAATTCAACAGGCTGGCTCATTACCGGCTATAAGGAGGCGGAATTTGCATTAAAAGACCCTAGGTTCATTAAAGAGGGCAGAAAACTATTTCCTCCTGAAAATCTAGCAACCTTTTCTGAGAGAGTTATGCCAGCCATTGAGCTTACGAGAAATATGATGCTGTTTCGAGATGCGCCAGACCATACACGCTTGCGTAGTCTCGTGAATAAAGCATTTACTCCTAAAATGGTAGAACGCTTACGTCCAGCTATTGAAGATATCGCTTCGTATCTCTTAGAAAATCGTAGAGGACAGTTGAAGCATGAACTTATTCGAGACTTTTCATACTTACTACCTGTATTTGTTATCACTGAACTATTAGGTGTGCCTAAAGAAGATCGCGAGCTTTTCCGCAAATGGTCTGATGCATTTATAAAGTTCATTGATTTTAATACAACAATGGATGATTTAGAATCTGTGTCAGATGACCTAAAAGAAGCCAGTCATTATTTTCGTGAACTCATTTCTATAAAGAGAAACTCTCCACAAGAAGACTTACTAAGCGGCTTAATTCAAGCTGAAACAAATGGTGATAACCTAAACGAAGATGAAATGATTGCTACTTGTTTACTTTTGCTAGTTGCCGGACATGAAACAACAGTGAACCTTATTACGAATGCCTATTACTTGTTACTTACTCATCCAGAACAATTGAAGCTTGTTCAAGAGGATCGTTCTCTTATTTCAAATGTTGTTGAGGAAACCTTACGCTTTGAGCCACCAGTATTAATGACGTCTAGGTGGGTCGCAGAGGATATGGAACTTGCAGGAAAACAACTGAAAAAAGGACAAATTGCCTTTATTTCATTAGCAGGTGCTAATCGAGATCCATTGGTTAACGAGGAGCCAAATTCCTTTAACATTCAACGAGAAACCCTTAAGCATTTATCATTTGCTTCTGGTCCTCACTTCTGTCTTGGTGCACCACTTGCTAGACTTGAAGGGATCATTGCATTAGAAAAGTTAGTAGAGTGCTTTGCAAGTCCACGCTTACTTGAGAAGCCCGTATGGAGGAAAAACTTTGCATTCCGAGGGTTTGAAGCCTTACATTTTGAAGCGGAAACGAGGTAGATGACACAAATGGTTCAAGGTGCCTTAGAAACAAAAAAGCCTAAAAGGAGACGATATACCATTCTAATCTCTCTACTATTTCTCTTTATGGTATTTTTATTAGTCAACTTCTTACCGGTTGAAAAGAGACCTGAACGTTCTTTTTTTGCCCATGATAGACCTCTTGTCATTGCACATCAGGGGGGTGAACACTTAGCACCTTCAAATACGATGGCTTCTTTTTCCGTGGCAGATGAACTTAATGTAGATGTACTTGAATTTGATATCCACATTACGAAGGATGGGCATCTTGTAACCATTCATGATGCGACAGTTGATAGAACTACAAATGGAAGTGGACGTGTTGCTGATTTAACTTTAGCTGAGATTCAAGAGCTTGATGCAGGTTATTACTTTAAAAATCTAAATGGAGAACACATTTATCGGAACAAAGGAGTATATATTCCAACTGTTGAAGAAGTATTTCAGACTTTCGGTGACAAACGGATGGTCATAGAAATAAAAGCGACAAATCCACCTGAACGTTATGATGAAATGGCGCAAAAACTATGGGAACTCCTTGTAAAGTATAAGCTTGAAGAACAGGTCAATATTGTTTCATTTGATCAAAGGGTGGTTGACACGTTCCAAACCTACGCGAAAGGAAAAACGCCAGTAGCTGGAGGCAAGCAAGAGATTGTAAAGTTTGTTTTAGCTCACAAACTATTTGCTAGAAACCTCTATAATCCTAGTGTAGATGCGGTGCAGATTCCTATTAGTGAAAGTATCTTTGATTTAACAGATAAGAAAATCATTGAAGGTGCCCATCGTAGAGGCATGGAGGTTCATTACTGGACCATTAATGATAAAGAAACAATGCGTTACCTCATTGAAGCAGGTGCAGATGGAATTATGACTGACCGTCCTGATTTAATGATTGAGCTACTTAATGAAATGGGCTACTAGTATTTATTTTACTAGACATGTATTACTTGGCTTATTTTTGTATTATAATAAGTAGAAAACTTAAATTAAAGGAGATTGCTATTCATGACAAACTCTTCAAATAATGAACAAGAAGTAGTTACTGAAACAAAAAAATTAAGTCTGCAAGAACTTGCGAAACAAAGATTAGCTAGCAAAAAGCAAGAGCAAAGTGCAGGGAAAACAGGTGGAAATGCTGGTTTACAAGGTCAAAAGATGAAAAGCCAAATGACAAAGAAACCTAGCAATACACGTAGAAAAATGGGCTCTTAATGAGCGGTCAACAACGCAGTAATATTCGTGCAGGATTAAATGTGAATGTCATCCTAAAGGAAGACCAACGTACTGGAAAGAAAACGCAAGGTGTTGTAAAAGACATCCTTACTAAATCTAGCTTTCATCCTCATGGAATTAAAGTTAGACTTGAGTCTGGTCAGGTTGGTAGGGTTATAGATATACTTTAGTGTGTTGCTCGGCATGATGTTAGTCTTAAGATTTAAGCGCGTGAAATCCAACGAGGATGCGCGCTTTTATGTTTGTTTTGTTAAACTATCTTTTCGGGACTAGTTTAGTACGCTTATCACTTAACCTGTCCGAATCACACTGCTTTTCGGACTTGTTCATTACGCTTCCCATTCAACCTGTCCGAATCACACTGCTTTTCGGACTTGTTCTTCCCGCTTCCCATTCAACCTGTCCGAATCACACCTCTTTTCGGACTTGTTCATCACTCTTCCCATTCAACCTGTCCGAATCACACTGCTTTTCGGACTAGTACAACCCGCTTCCCTCTCAACCTGTCCGAATCACACTGCTTTTCGGACTTGTTCTTCTCGCTTCCCATTCAACCTGTCCGAATCACTCTGCTTTTCGGACTTGTTCATCACGCTTCCCATTCAACCTGTCCGAATCACTCTGCTTTTCGGACTAGTTCATCAGCCATAAGGCTCAACAAGTCCGATACGTAGTCTTTTCGAACTTCCCATATAGTAAAACGCTATTTCACTCTTTCAATCTCATCCGACTCATAAACAGAGTAAGACTCACTCGATGGTCTCACTGCTTTTTTATACATCGCAAGAGCTACCTGCTTCGCTTCTATGGCTCTATACTTTCTCCAAGGCCCCACTAATGCAAAGAATACGAATTTCATAACATACTCTCCCACTTTTTCTCCAAATCGAAATTCCTTCCGATCTCCTAAAAGTAAAGATGGCCTGAAAATATGAACATGTGGTAGACCAATCTCTTTTAACCCATCCTCCAACTTACCTTTTACTTGATTATAGAAAACCTTAGATTTACTATTCGCTCCCATTGCAGAAACCACTAAGTATTGTTTAGCACCATTCTCAGCTCCCCATTTCGCAAGCTCAATTGGATACTCCAAATCTACTTTCAGAAAGTTTTCTTTCGTTTTTGCCTTTTTAATCGTGGTTCCTAAGCAGCAAAAAATATCATCTGCAGCCTCAAGGTTTTCCCACGGAGACGCATCAAAATCCACCTTTTTAACAATCAAGTTTGGATGCTTAACAGGATAATCACCACGCACTAAAATCGTCACACGTTTATACTCATTACTGTGTAATAAATACTTTACCAGCTCATTTCCAACTAAACCTGAAGCTCCCACAAGTATTGCCGTTCTCTCCATTTACATTTCTCCCTTCTAAAAAAAGAGAGGATTTTCTCCTCCCTTTTCACTTCTTATTTCTTTTTGATTGTGAAGCTGAAACTGGTGATTTACGATCATTTTTTCTTTTTGGTTGAGAACCCGTCATTGGTGTTTTACGATCATTATTCCCTTTCGGCCCCGACCCTGCCATTGGTGTTTTGCGTTCATCGGCAATCTCTCCTTTGAAGAACACCTTTTTACTAACAGTGAAGCCTAATTCACGCGCGTACTGTTTTAATGTTCTTTCTTCTCGTTCTGTAACAATCGAAATAACCGTTCCTGCTGCGCCCGCTCTTCCCGTTCGCCCAGAACGATGAGTATATTGAGTCAAATCTTCTGCAAAATCAAAGTGAACAACATGGCTCAACCCCTCAATATCTAAGCCCCTTGCTGCTACATCTGTAGCTACTAACATTGGAACTTTCCCTGCTCTAAAGGACTTAATAGCGTTAGCTCTCTCTTCCTTTTTTGAATCACTGTGTAGAACAGACAGAGGAATTCGCTTAAATTGGAGCTTTTCAGCTACCACAGCAAGATTTCCGATATCTTTAACGAAAGTTAATGCTTTTACATTTTCAAGACGTCCAATTTTCTCAAGAATTTCAACCTTGTCGCGTGAGTCACATACAAAATAAATATGATCAACCTTGGATTCAGGCATATCTTCTTTAGTAACCTTAATGACTTCCGGATTGTTCATAAACACTCTTGCTGCTCTTTCCGTATGAGCAGGCATTGTTGCAGAAAATAAAACAATTTGACGGTCTGCTAGTGTTGTTTTAATAATGTTTTCAACCGTATTTGTATGCTCAGGTACAAGTAATTGATCACCTTCATCTAAGACAATCGTTTTTACCTCATGCATCTTTAATTTCTTCTGTTTTATTAGTTCTGACACTCTTCCTGGTGTACCTACTACAACTTGAGGGCGTTTCTTTAGCTTTTCTAGCTGGCGTTTCACATTTGCTCCACCAATAAAACTTGCCCCTCTAATTCCACTACCCTCCGCCCATTTCTGGACTTCAAGGTTAATTTGCATGACTAATTCATGTGAGGAAGCTAAGATAAGAGCTTGAACTCCGCCATGATCTGGATCAATTTTATTTAAAAGCGGCATTAGGTATGCTAATGTTTTACCAGTACCCGTTGGTGATTCAACGATAATATCTTTTCCTTCTAATACCTTTGGTGCTGCCTTAACCTGAACAGCTGTTGGACTTGCAAATCCTGATTTCTCCCACGCCTGTTGTAAGAACGGTTTTGTCTGACTTAAAAATTCCCATTTCTCCGACATAATAGTCTCCTTTGTGCTTATATGTAATAAATAGTCATCTAAGATTAGTGTTAACCATTTCCATCAAATTCATTGATAATAATCTCACATATCATACCATAAGAAAAAACAAAAAGAACCCCAAAAGGAGGAGTTCACTTACATAAGAACCTCTTTTAACAATTCCTGAAATTTTTCCTCACGATTGCTACTCTCATAAAAGGTATTATCAATAATTGCCGTTAACAGTTTGTTTTTTATAACCGGGTCCTCTACTTCTTTTATGATCTTTTGGCGTGCATTAAAAAGAAAATCCAAAAAGCTTTCATAGCTCTCATCAAATTTACTCTCTAGTTCTTTTTTTATTTTTCTGGCGAGGGTAGGACTTGCCCCCGAAGTCGATATCATTAACTGTAGTCTTCCCCTCGTAATGGTTGAAGGAACCTGAAAATCAGATTCAAGTGGCGAATCAATTAGTAAGCAAAGTAATTGTTTTTCCTCCGCTGCCTTTCTTACCTCTTCATTCACACTCTTATTATTTGTTGCACCAAATACTAATAAGGGGGAGGTTAAGTCCGTAGATTCAAAATCCTTCTCTTTCCAGTGTATTCTTTGCTTTTGAACTAGCTGCGAGAGACCTTCTGTTAGAGTAGGACTATATACAGTTATGATTGCATTTGTATCTAATAACCCGAGTACTTTACGCTCTGCGATTATTCCTCCTCCTACCACTGCAACCTGTTTTCCATCAAGATCTAACATAATAGGATAATATCGCTTCATTACTTTTTCTCCTTAAAGGAAAGTTCATATACCCGCTTCATAACGATGCTCTTTAGCCTATCATCAAACCCCAATGGCTCACATAGTATTATTTCAGTCTCACTGTTGTTAACTGATGATATTTCACCGCTCATTTTTGAGATAAATCCACCTTTAAATAATAAAAAGGGAAGCACTACTAACTGCTGATAATCACCTTTCACTTGTTTTTCTAATTCAACACTAAATGCAGGCTCTTGCGCTTTTAAATAGCACGTAAAGATAGGGCTTTTGGATTCACTTTCTACTTTCCTTCTAATCTCTTCAAATTCAACCCCTGCTTCTGGTTCTCGACTTCCATGGCCAACTAACAATATGCCTCTCGACTCAGATGATGATTTCTCATTGATGCGCTTTAGTAAGATGTCCACCATAAGATCATCAACACCTAGGGGACGACCATATATGACTGTCAGGAAAGGATATTCTTCCTCCAAAGCCTTCAATTCATTTGGAATATCTACAGTAACATGTATACCAGATAGTAGAAGAACAGGAATAACCTTAATTTCCGTTGCACCTTTTAAAATACATTCCTCAACAGCTTCCTTAATGGATGGCTTTTCTAGTTCAAGAAAGCCATAAGCTTGAATTGGTTCACTAACCTCTGTCATTACTTCTTTAATGAAGTGGACAAACTCATTATTTGCAGTAGCATTTCGACTTCCATGTCCAATATAAATAACTGCTTCCACTTTAATCACCTACAGTCACTAAAAGTTCTCTAACAGTAGATTTCCTACTTAAACACTCTACCAGGCCTTCAGCAGTGGCCACTTTAGGCATATCATCTGGAAGAATATTATTTGCCACACTCGCTTCCCAAGTGTTACTTCCCATACATATTACCTTAAGGTTTGCAAGAAACTCATTTAAATTCACACCCGCACTTCTCAACCCTTCTAAAAACACCTGAACAGAAGTACCACTTGGAAATACAACTGTATCTAAAATTGATTCTTCTACCATTCGAAGGAATAACGGAAAATAGTTTTCATCTAAACGTTTATAGCTTGTTACTAAAAAATCACATCTAGCAAATTGCCTCGTGTAGTCATTTTTATTTTTTAAAGCATAATCATCTCCAACAACCAATACCTCTGCTTGACTAAACTGTTCATCTAATAGGCTTGCATAAATACCTCTTGAATTAAGTTTTTGAATGGTTTTGCTTGAAAATCCATAAAAGCTTGCTTGTACTTTACGAATATCAATGCTGTTAGAAAAGAGCAACTGAAAAAACTCTTCTACACTTTCCTCAGAGGTGAGTATGATTTTTTCATACGTTACGATTTTTTCAAGGACATTAAGATCAATTAACGCTGGCTTCTTTTTCCACTTTGGAAATTCGATAACATCTGCACCTTGTTCCACTAACTCTTTCGCTACTTTACTGCTACCTGTACTTGTTCTTGCAAGTACGATTTGTCTACCGAATAGAGGCTTTTCTTCAAACCAGCTTACTCGTTCACGCAGGGCAACAATTTCACCTACTAGCGTGATCGCTGGGTTACTAAAATTCTCTTTTCTAGCTTTTCCTGCGATCGTAGATAGTGTTCCTTCAAGTGTTTTTTGTCTACCAAAAGTGCCCCATTGAATTAATATAACAGGTGTATCAGAAGGTTTTCCCTCTTGTATTAATCCTTCACTTATAAATTCAAGATTACCTATACCCATATAAAAAGCAATGGTATCAATACTAACGAGTCCCTTCCAGTCTAGTTTAGGTCTACCATCAACTGATTTGTCATGTGCAGTCACAATTGCAAATGACTCTCCATATTCGCGGTGCGTTACGGGAATTCCAGCATATAAAGGTGCTGCAATACCCGATGTAATACCTGGCACGATTTCAAATGGAATGCCTTGTGATTTTAAAGCAACCGCTTCTTCTCCTACTCTTCCAAATACCCCAGGGTCACCACCTTTTAAACGTACAACCCGTTTTCCTTCAAATGCCTTTTTCACTAATAGGTCATTAATTTCTTCCTGTCTTAAAATATGACGGTGAGGAAGTTTTCCACAGTATATGAGTTCACAATCATCCTTTACAAAATCAAGCAATTTTGGGTTCACTAAACGATCATATAAAACCACTTCTGCTTTACGTAACACTTCCAGCCCCTTAACGGTAATAAGTTGTATATCTCCAGGCCCGGCTCCTACTAAAAATACTTTCCCTTTTTTCATGTTGTATCCCCTCCAAGGTGTCCCATTATCTAAATAATGAGGGGACACCTTGAGAGTATCCGCTCACCATATAGTTATAATAAAATAAATACTTTATCTTCTAATGTTTCTATCTCGTAGACTTTAACCATACCTGAATCTGGTGCTTGCACCTTTCCATCAATTAATGAGATCTTCCAATCATATAATGGACAAAATACAAACTCTCCACTAACTAATCCATCTACTAGTGTCCCACCCTTAGGATGTGGACTTTTGTTTTGAAGAGCCCTCACTGAGCCGGCTGATGTCTTAAATAAAGCAATCTCTAGAGAACCAATCTTAATTACCCTTCCTGTTCTCTCTTGTAAATCACTCAGTCTAGCAACTTCTACTATGCTTTTAGTTCCGATCATAGGATATTCTCCTTTCTCTTAAGTTAGTTGTACCTTTGTATAATACGTTTCTTTTACTGTGTTATTTTCCACAGCTTCCTTCCATGGCTCAATGTAGCGTTTTAAGGATGTTTCCAATCTTATATTTAACTCTTGGATCATCTCTTTGTTTTCTAAGAGCTGTCTTACATGATCAAGTCCTACTCTTTCAATCCAATTAGATGTCCTTTCCAAATAGTTTGCATTTTCACGATAGTATTGGATAAAAGCGCCTGTTATCTCCATAACTTCAGCTTTTGTTTTTACTGTGCACAATAAGTCTCCAGCACGAAGATCAGTTCCACCGTTACCAGCAATGTAAATTTCCCAACCACCATCAATGCCTACAAATCCAATATCTTTAATTCCAGCTTCGGCACAGTTACGAGGACATGCAGATACCCCCATTTTAAATTTGTGCGGTGTATCAAGTCTTTCGAATTTCTTCTCAAGCTCTATTCCTAGACTCATAGAATCCTGTGTTCCAAATCGACAGTGCTGTGCCCCAACACACGTCTTAACTGTTCGTAAAGTTTTTCCATAAGCATATCCTGAAGGCATATCGAGGTCTTTCCAAACACTGGTCAAATCTTCTTTTTTTACCCCGAATAGAGCAATTCGTTGACCTCCTGTCAGTTTCACAAGTGGGACATTGTATTTCTCTGCTACCTCAGCAATTTTCTTTAGATCTTGTGCATTTGTTACCCCACCATACATTCTTGGAATAACAGAGTAGGTGCCATCCTTTTGTATATTTGCGTGCAGTTTTTCATTTACTAACCTAGAGTTACGATCATCAATATACTCTTCTGGGAAAATCATACCTAAGAAATAATTCAGTGCTGGTCGGCACTTCGAACATCCTTCTTCATTTTTCCACCCAAGGACATACATAACTTCTTTAATTGTTGTTAATCCTTTTTCCTTAATTTCAGCTACAATCTCTTCTCGGCTATGAGTTGTACAACCACAAAGTGATTTTTTTGTAGAAGTAGCCTTGAACTGATCGCCTAATGTGCGGGATAGAATAGTAGAAATAAGTGGTTTACATCGACCACAAGAACGTCCAGCATTGGTGCATCCACCCACTTCTTCGACACTTGTAAGACCCTGTTCCTTAACTGCCTGAACAATCGTACCTTTTGTAACTCCAGTACAGCCACACACAACCTCATCATTTGGCATTGCTGAAATATCGTCAGAAGCCGTAGGTCCTCCATCTCCATTACTTAAAATAGCTACACTCGTTAAGTGACTTATATCTTCTTTCTTTGAGAGCATTCTAAATAGCTTTGTACTATCACTCGTATCACCATATAAAACGATACCTACAATTTGATTATCACGAATTAAAATCTTTTTATAGACTCCATCAAACTCGTTATGCACCTTTATTGATTTTGTAGTAAGGTCATCTAAAATCTCTCCTGCTGAGTATAAATCAATTCCAGCAACCTTTAGTTGAGTTCCGGTAACTGAACCTTCATAAGGTTTTGTTGGTTTACCTGTAATCCGATCTGCGAGTACCTTTGCTTGTTCATAAAGTGGAGCTACTAAACCGTACGTCACTTCTCGATGCTCTGCACATTCTCCGACTGCAAAAATATTCTTAGAGCTCGTTTCCATAAAGTCATTTACAACAATTCCTCTATTAACATATAAACCTGAATCTTTCGCCAAGCTTGTATTTGGTACTATTCCAATGGCCATAACAACAAGATCTGCTTCAATACTTGTGCCATCTATAAACTTTAACCCTTCAACTCTTGTATTTCCTACAATCTCCACGGTTTGTTTATTCATTAAAAACTTAATTCCTTGTTTTTCCAACTCTTTCTGCAGCATTGTTGATGAAGCTGGGTCTAATTGTTTTTCCATTAAGTAAGATGGTAAATGAACAACATGGACATCCATACCTAAATCTAGTAGACCCCTTGCTGCTTCAAGCCCAAGTAGGCCACCACCGATGACAACAGCTTTTTTATAGACGTATGAGGTTTCAATCATATCCTTGCAATCTTGTATTGTTCGAAAACCAACAACACCTTCTTTAGTAGCTCCTGGTATAGGTAAGATAAATGGTTTAGAGCCTGTAGCGATTATAAGCTCATCAAAATCAACTGTATGATTCTTTGAAAATACTTTATTCTCTTCATGATCTATCTTTAAAACTTCTTCTCCAGCTAAAAGGTTAATATTGTTCTCTTTATACCAATCCCAGTTATTCATAATAATCTCTTCCAGAGCTGTCTTTCCTTGTAATACATTTGATAATTGAATTCTATTGTAATTTGGGTGTGGCTCTTCCCCAAAGATTGTAATATCATATTGATCTGGTGCTAACTTAATAATCTCTTCAATTGCTCGTACACCAGCCATTCCATTACCTACTAAGACTAACTTTCTCTTACTCATGTGTAGTCCTCCCATCAAAGTTTGCTCAATATTTCACATAATTGTTTATACTTTATTTTAAGATGGAAGTACACTTTCTGGGTGTGATGTTTATCACATTTCGAACAGGATTTGTGAACACATTCACAATATTGACTAAAAAAAGCCTTCATAAAGAAGACGTTTTTTGTTTTGCTGTTAATATCACTGTTACTTCTGTTCCTACATTCTGCTCGCTCTTATAGTTGATTTGCCCACCCATAGATTCAATAATTCTCAAAGAGACGGTTGTACCTAAGCCAGTTCCTTTATCTCTTGTTGTATAAAATAATGTACCTATTCTAGATAGCTCTTCCTCACTCATCCCTTTTCCAGTATCACGAATAAGGATTAAAGCTTGCTCATTTTCTTTTTCGAGGGTCACTGTTACACTTCCACCATCATTTGTTGCCTCAATGGCATTCTTAATAAGATTAATAAATGCTTGTTTAACTTGATTGCGATCTGTAGTGACATAAATATCTTCTTCCAAAGAATACTCCAGCCTCACCCCATCTTTATTTGCAAGAGGTTCTAGCAATACCGATATATCTGTAAGTATTTCAGTAAGGTTACATTCTTCAATTTTTTCAAATTGAGGCTTAGCAAAATTTAAGTAATCATTAATAATTGATTCTGCCCGGCCAAGCTCACTTAATACCAAGGTAAGATAAGTATGATTTTGCCCTTTTTCCTGTTTATGCATGAGCTGAAGAAATCCCTTAACTACGGTTAGAGGGTTCCGTACTTCATGAGCAATCGAAGCAGCAAGCTCTCCTAAGGTGTTTAGTTTTTCTGCTCGCGCTATTTCTTTTTTCATCAATTCATTTTCTATCATTGACTCATTAATGCGTGAAGCTATCCATATTGTCACTACCTGAATCGCTCCAAAGATCAATATATTTTTAAAAATATTATAGTTCACAAGTGTTTTATCACCCGTTATAGCCAAATGGGTTCCTAACATTATTAACATGACAACCATTGGCCAAACACCAATTAAAACTGCACTCCTGATTCTCTTTTTTGAATCATAACTCATAAACTTAAAGGAATACAAAAAGGGGATAATTACAGCAAGTATGCCACTTAGGTATCCAATCAACAATGCATCTCCGCCAATATACGTTCTTACACCAAAATAGAAACATAAAACAATTATACTAGCTACTGGCCCTCCATATAATGAGGCTAACACTAGCGGTACATAACGAAGGTCCCAATAGAGACCATAGGCTTCAAAAGAGAAAAGCAAACATAGAGTAACTGAAATCCCTTGTAGCACACCACAAATGTATGGAGATTTACCTGAACGTTTTTTTGCAAGGAAAAAATTATATATGAAGATTGGCATTAAAATAATAAGCACGTGGAGCAATAATTTTTCTACTAGCATCGCGCAACCCTCCAAACCAATTGAGTGTTACTTATAGATACGACAAAACTTGTCATTTCCCCTTTGTCTTCGACGATATATACGAAAATAAATAAAAAAAAGCTGTTGATTACAGTCAACAGCTTTTTGGTTATTAAAGTTTAAATGAGCTTTTTAAGCTTACAATTTGATTGAATACGAGCTTTTCTTCAGTAGTATGCTTAGGGTCAACGTTGAAATAGCCATGTCTAAAGAATTGGAATTTATCTTGTGGTTTTGCATCTTTCATATTTGGTTCAACAAAACCTTGAACAATTTCAAGTGAATTCGGGTTAACATTATCTAAGAAGGATTCACCCTCACCTTGCTCTTCATCAAGAATTAAAGGCTCATAAATTCGATATTCGGCAGCGATTGCTTGAGTTGCCTCGACCCAGTGAAGTGTTCCTTTTACTTTACGTCCAGTAAATCCTGTACCACTCTTTGTCTCAGGATCGTACGTACAACGAAGCTCTACAACATTACCCTCTTCGTCCTTGATAACTTCTTCACATTTTATAAAGTAAGCATGCTTAAGTCGAACTTCATTACCCGGGAACAGACGGAAGTACTTCTTAGGAGGATCCTCCATGAAGTCATCTTGCTCAATATAAATTTCTCTTGAGAACGGGATTTGACGAGTACCCATTTCAGGAACCTCTGGGTTAATTTCTGCATCCAGCATTTCTACCTGATTTTCAGGATAATTCGTAATCACAACTTTTAATGGCTTTAAAACACCCATTGTACGTGGTGCTTTCAGTTTTAAATCTTCACGGATAAAATGCTCCATCATTTGAACATCTACTACACCATAGTTTTTAGCCACACCTGTTTCACGACAGAAATTACGAATAGATTCTGGTGTATATCCTTTACGACGAAGACCTGAGATAGTTGGCATACGTGGGTCATCCCAGCCATCCACATACTTTTCATCCACTAATTGTTTTAGCTTACGCTTACTCATGACAGTATTCGTTACATTTAAGCGTGCAAATTCAATTTGTTGTGGCTTCGCTTCCATTTCACAATGTTCAACAACCCAGTTATATAAAGGACGTTGGTCTTCAAACTCTAACGTACAGATTGAATGAGTAATTCCTTCAATCGCATCCTCAAGTGGATGTGCGTATGCATACATAGGATAGATGCACCATTTATCACCAGTATTATGGTGAGTTGCATGTGAAATACGATAAATGACAGGATCTCTTAAATTAATATTAGGAGAAGACATATCTATTTTTGCACGAAGTACTTTTTCTCCATTTTGGAACTCACCGTTTTTCATGCGTTCGAACAAATCAAGATTCTCTTCAATACTACGGCTTCTTGAAGGACTCTCTTTCCCTGGCTCTTTTAGAGTCCCACGGTACTCACGGATTTCATCAACTGATAAGTCTTCAACGTATGCAAGACCTTTATTAATTAGAAGTACAGCTCGGTCATACATTTCATCGAAATAGTTTGAAGCATAGTGGAGTTCCTCCCACTCATACCCTAGCCATTTTACATCTTCTTTAATTGATTCAACGAATTCGACATCCTCTTTTAAAGGGTTCGTATCATCAAAACGAAGGTTTGTTTTACCGTTAAATTCGTCAGCTAATCCAAAGTTTATTACGATTGATTTAGCGTGTCCAATATGTAAATATCCATTAGGTTCTGGTGGAAAACGTGTAATAATTTCTTTATGTTTTCCGGATTTCAAGTCTTCAGTAATGATATTTTTTATGAAATTTGATGATGTTGTAGTGTTTTCTTCCATCCGACCTCAACCTTTCTCTAGCCTACATTGTCAAAACCAATTTAATAATAGTAGTTATATCATAAAAATTAAGATATATCTATGCTGAGCATAAATTTCGCCTATACTCTCACTTTTTCCATCATGGGAGGGGAATAAACGTAGATTTACAGAAACAAGGCCATCAATCATACATGGCTGTTATTCGCTAGAATCCACTCGCTTTCCGCGGGCAGTATCTGAAGGTTATTTTCACTGTCGTGAAAAAACCCGCTCCTCGGCGCTCTGCGCCTGTGGGGTCTCCCGTTGACGTGCTACTCCCGCAGGAGTCTCGTGGATTCTAGCGAATAACTGTACACTGAATAAGGGTTAACTATAAAAGTTTTACCTAAGATAAAAAATGCAAAAAAGACCCCCTTTTGTTCAAGTTGGTCTCTATTATCAGTTGCATGCAGATATGAATTATCCAAAGTAAGTCAAAATCAGCGAGCATAGTAGTCCACTGGCTGAGATGAATCCGATAATGGGGCCTCCTTCTTCAAATGCTTCTGGGAGCATTGTTGAGGATACCATTGTGATGATTCCTCCGGCGGCGAAGGCTCCGATGGTTGTGACTAGCCATGTTGATGCTGGGTCGATCAGTATATAACCTAGTAAAGAGCTTAGAGAGGCTAGGACCATTACAACAGACCATAATAGTAAGATTTTCTTTTTTGAGTAACCGTCCTTTTTTAATCCGATGCTGCTTGATAGGCCTTCAGGAAAGTTGCTGATGAATATGGCTATAATAATTAACCAACTTACGGAGTGATGTTCTATTAGGCTTACTCCGATAATCACTGACTCAGGAATTGCGTCGATGATTGTTCCTATGAAAATAGCCATTCCTGAATGGCCTCTGGGACTTGTTTTGGAACGCTTCCGTTCGTGGCCACCTTTTTTCATAATCATTAATTCTGCAAGAATAAAAATAGTGGCACCAGCTAAAAAGCCAAGTGATGGATAAAGTATTCCACCTTCTTTTACTGCATCATTAAGCAATTCAAAGGTTGCCGCACCGATTAGTACCCCTGTTCCAAAAGCCATTACAAAGGCTGAGACTTTATTGGGGATGTTTTTGAAGATACCTAGTAATGCACCAAGTACGAGGGACGATCCCGCAATGGCTCCCCACATAGCTGCCTGTAACATTTTTACCGCTCCTCTACTATTTCCTGATATATAATTTATCCATTTTATTAGATATCAGTAGTAGAGTTTGTAAAATTATTTAACCAATGAATGTTTAAAGGCATAGATGACAGCCTGTGTGCGGTCTTGTACTTCAAGTTTTCCTAGTATGTTGCTTACGTGTACTTTTACTGTTTTAAGGGCAATGAATAATTCGTCTCCGATTTCTTGGTTTGTTTTGCCTTGTGTCATTAATAAGAGTATTTCCATTTCGCGATTTGTAAGCTGGTCATGCAATGCAGCTGGTTCTTTTTTTCGCATTTTCATCATCATTTTACCTGTTACTTCAGGCTCTAGTACCGATTGACCTTCATAGGTTGAACGGACGGCATTTGCAATTTCACTTGCCTTAGAGGTTTTTAGCATATAGCTCGTTGCACCAGCTTCAAGGGCAGGGTAAACTTTCTCATCATCTAAAAAGCTTGTCACGATAATAATTTTCGCGTCTGGCCAGCTTTCGATAATTTGCTTAGTAGCCTCGATTCCATCCATTTCCGTCATGACTAAATCCATCAAAATCACATCAGGTCTTAGTTCAAGAGCTAATTTCACACCTTCACGACCATTGGAGGCCTCCCCAACTACTTCTATATCTGATTGTGCACTAAGGTAGGCAGATATCCCAATCCTAACCATTTCATGATCATCAACGAATACCACTCTTATCATTGTCCTTCACCCTCAATCCTTATCATCGGTACCTTTACCTCTAAACGGGTACCTTTATCTTTTAAGCTAACTACTTTTAACGTACCACCAATTTCTAGTGCGCGTTCATACATATTTTGCATACCATATGAGCCTGACTTAGACTCCTCAACATCAAATCCTTTACCATCATCAACAACCCGTAGAATGGCCATTCCATCTCTCATGATAAGAATAACTTCTAGATTTGAAGCTTTTGCATGCCGTAACGTGTTTGAAACCGATTCCTGCAAAATTCGAAAGAGATGATCTTCCACACCTTTATCAAGTTGTGTATCTTCAATCTTCCATGTGATCCCCATTGTTACTTTTTGAGAAAGTTCAGTGAGTAGTTCCTTAACCCCTTCTTGAAGAGATTTACCCTTTAATGCTACTGGACGAAGATGCAATAACAGTGCACGCATTTCTAATTGTGATTGATGAATCATTTCTTCTACCATCTTAAGTCTTTTCGTTTCTGCACTATCCTGGTCCGTTTTAGTTTCTGTTATTGCTGACATGACCATTGATGCAGCGAATAACTGTTGACTTACAGAATCGTGAAGCTCTCTTGCAAGTCGATTTCGCTCTTGTGAGACAATCTCTTGAATTCGCTTCTCTTGCTCTTCCGCTTTTACATTTGCTAGCTTTTGAGACAATTTAACTTGGTCAAGCATTTGTCTATTAATCTTCTTCACTTGATTGAAGATTTGATCTAGCTCTTCATCCTGATGCAATTCATCTATTTCAATTTGTTTCCCTTGTTCTACTTCTACTAATTTATTTGAAATGGATCGTAATTGATTTCTCC
Organism: uncultured Bacillaceae bacterium; assembly: GCA_947497585.1. Lineage (GTDB taxonomy): Bacteria > Bacillota > Bacilli > Bacillales > Bacillaceae_L > Bacillus_BV. Next base: position 116,327 of record CANMHG010000006.1, read on the forward strand.
AAATCATCCCTGTTATGAAACCAAACATTAAGCCTATTAAGATGCTAATACTTGGTGCAAAAATAACAAATGGTACGTCCATGACCTTTCGATTCCATAAATCTCCCCAATCTGCTAATGGAAAGGCAGTTAGGAACACTCCTGAGGTTGTAACAAGCAAAATAATCGAAATAAAAACCGAAATCACTAATTGCTTTTGAATTAAACTCATACTCGCTTCACCTCTAGATTTCCAATCAGAAATGAGGTGACTATTTTAATTTTTTGCTCAGAACCCTTATAATCTTCTGTTTGATAGGACAAGACTTGATTAAATACTCGACGTTCTTCATGTTGAAAAATAGTAGTTGATCCTGTAATGACTGAGTGGTAGACACTTGCCTCCATTTCATAAGGAATTAAGATTTCTACATTTCCTACAAAATTCCGAATGGAGATAATCGATTCTCCCTTTGGTAAAACAGTATTACTTAAATCAATGGTGGTATCACCAATACCTGTTTGTATATTAATATCGTTCCATTCATAAACATGATCTGATGTTTTTTGGCGACCGATAAAAACATTGTCAAAAAGACTTTTTGTCTTTATGATTGGCTCCTCTGTAACTAGCTCAGTTGTTGATTCCTCAATTTCAGGTTTAATCACAGTTGGATTTTTCCTTGATTGAAAATATTGAAGAACAAAATACAAGATAATCCCTATTAATACAAATTTAACAGTCATCATGTTTGCAATTGTAAAAAATAAACTAATACATCCGATCCAAAAGACTAATTTCCCAAACGTTCCTTTGAACTTTTTTCTACCAAGGTAGATTAAAACTCCCGATACAAAGCCTGAAAAAATAACTCCACTATTAAAAAAGGTAACCTCAATAAACAGGACTATAAGCCCAATCATTGATAAACGACTAATATAATCTGTTTTTTTGTGATTTGACATGTAAGGCTACCTCCTTTCTTTTGCTCATTTGTTATGTTCTAAAAAGGCGCAGTTCCCCACGCCTCTTAAGAATACCATGTTTTGGTTATGAAATAGTAATAGATTCTTCTTTTTTCAGTTCTTTTTCTAGCTGGGCAATACGTGAGTCAATAGTGTTTCGATAGTAAGCTGAATTCACTTGTTGCTCTAGTCTTTCTAAGTAACTTTCCATTTCGTTAAAGCTAGCTTCTGATTTGTTTGTGTGGCTACTAGCATCTAACACTTGGTTCATCTTATAGTGTGCTCTTGCCATATTTTCACGGCCCATTAACTCCATTCGTTTAATATACATATCTTTCAATTTGTGTTTCATTTCTTCATATTTTTTCTCAAGCTCTAAAAGATGTTGCGTGGCACCTGCTAATGATTCCTTTAAACGTGTAGTACGTTCTTCATATTGAACTTGTTCCTGATAGGCAAACTCATAAAGCTCTGTTTCTCCAGCTTTTGTTGCAATTTCAGCTTGGTACTTACGTTTTTCTGCTAATTTACTTGCTTCTGTATATTCGCGAGTGAATTCATCTTTTAATAGATGCTGACGTTCAACAAGTTTACGAACTTTCTCTACTTCTTGCTCACATTGACGAAGATATTGATTTAAAACTGATATTGGATTTTTTTGCTCCTTTTGGTCTAAAACCTCATGTAAATCTGCTGTGATAGTGTTTTTAATACGATTGAATAAACCCATTCTAATCTCTCCTTTGATTTGTATAGTTTTTTAGTAGTTTTTCTTTAATTCAGCCCACTGCTTTTCAAAGTTAGTGAAAGGATCACTGCTCTCTCCAGATACAATTACTTCCTTTTTATTCCAGTTTTTATACACTAGGTATAAAACATAGGCTGCTGCAACTCCGAAAATCGCCGGAACATTTGAAGCTGTTAATGCTAGAGCAATTACTCCCACCGCTCCCCACATAACCTTCTTCGCAGTAGAGTCTGTTTTCATAAATCCTTTAACTGCGAAGTACATGATAACTAAGCTGATTGCTAGCCCGATCACTGCCCCAATATTGCCTAATAAGATAACGGCTGCAATTCCTCCGGCTAGTAGTAACCAAAACTTTTTCATTTTTGTTTCCTCCTTATCTATTTCATGTCTTTATCTTATCTTGGAATCCTTTTTGTCATAATGATCCTGAGATATAATTTGTACTAAGACCTGCGACCTAATGGGGGTAGGACTTGAATGTTTGGGCGTCTGAAGAGGAGTTTCATTTCTTTACTTAAAAAATGGGATTAGCAGTTACTATAGAGGTGTGTTAATCACCGTGATCTGGAGTAACTTGTTTTTTGGTCACATTAGAGGCGTTTTGATTGCCCTGTTTGGAAAATTGTTACAATAAGGGTAACCATAGCAACGGTTTGGTTACCCTAGTTGAAAAATAATTACAATCATAGTAACCATAGCAACGGTTTGGTTACTGTAGTTGGAAAATTGTTACAATCACGGTAACCATAGCAACGGCTTGGTTACCGTAGTTGGAGAATAATTACAATCACGGTAACCATAGCAACGGTTTGATTACCGTAGTAGGAAAATAATTACAATCACGGTAACCATAGCGACGGTTTGGTTACCGCAATTAGAAAATTATTGAAGTTACAGTAACCATAGAGGCGTTTTAATTACCGCATTTGGTAAAATCTTGTACTCGCGGTAACCATCGAGACCTGATTAGGAAAAACTTGAAACTAGCGGCATGATAGAACCACCAGAATACATAAAAATGTCTATTAAAACTAAAAAACCCCACAAATTGTGGGGTTCCTCGCATTATCTCGATACATATTTATTTCCGCTAATCCAATATCTCCAGGGGTAATCCTTAGCTTCTCCTGAATTATCGATTCCAATCCTTGGTCCACTGGAAATTGAAACAGGCTTTATGCCCTCAGCAATAAACAACGGTGGTTTTATAATGGAATTGCCATAGTCATCCATAGAAATTCCTAATGCCTTTGTCAGCTTACCTGGTCCGTTTGTAAGATTTTTAAGATCGGTCATACCTCTTCTTTTCTGCATTAATTCAATAGAAGTTAGTGGCTCTACTGCCCTGATCAAAACTGCCTCCGGTTTATCAACATCTCCACTAACAACATTGACTAAACAGTGTGTATGCATTTGATATGTATAGATGTACCCTGGTTCACCAAACATAATCTCTGTTCTTTTTGTGCGGCGATTTCCAAAGCTATGCGCTGCCTGGTCCTCGGGCCCTTTGTATGCTTCTGTTTCTACAATATATCCTGATGCAATTCCGTCATCTGTTATCTTAACTAATAAACAACCTAATAAAGCTTGTGCCAATTCGAGTGTAGGTTGCTTAAAAAATTCAACTCCCAAGGGTTTATATGTTATATCTGTTTTCAAAACATCCCTCCATTCCCCTATTTAATCATACCTCTTGCATCAATATTCCAAACATCTATCACTTTACTACCATCATGGACGATATATTCATTAAATTGGTTCACTACTGTACAGACATGATTGGGTATAATTTGAACCTTATCTTTTAACTTTAATGAAGTCGTTTCGTTAAATATACCAACTCCATGTTCTTCAGAGAGTCTTTCAATTGTAATTTCAGGGTGATTAACGACATATCCAAAACCATTTACTGTATTATTACCGTGTGCCCCTTTATCTAAACAAAGCGTTTTACTTCCGGTATCGAATACAATTCTGTCCTTATAAACCCCAGCAACTCCACCTAAAACAGTCACTGCACATCTTTCAAGACTACTCACACCTAGCCCCGCTTGAATCGCATCAAAAAATATAGCATTTCCAGGTCGTATTTCATTGATGCCTTTTACCTTGCCTGCAAATTTATACGTTGGCGTTGAACCAACACTTCGGATAGGCACTGGTATTCCTACCTGTTCACAGGCTTCTGCACTTTCGACAACTGCCTTCGCTTCCTCTAAGCCAATTCGTTGTATTTCCTCTGAAGATTTTGCTGCATATGAATGTCCGGCATGGGTAAAAACTCCACCAAGTCTTAGCTTGGATAAAAACACAATAGCTTGAGCTAACTCTACTACTTCATTACCTGGTTCGACACCACAACGATTAAGGCCAGAGTTTACCTTTATCCAAACCTCAAGCACAAAAGGTGTATTTTCTAGTCCCTTTTGCAGACACTTCAACTGCTCAAGGCTATCAACTGAAACCTTAAGTTCTACATCTTTCTCCAGCAACTTTCGAATTCGCTGTATTTTTAAATCAGCTGAGATTGGGTAGGCAATTAAAATGTCCTTTATTCCGGCAGCCGCCATCACCTCTGCTTCACCAATCTTTGCGCATGTAATCCCAACCGCCCCAGCTTGAAGTTGGAGTTTAGCAATATTTACAGATTTATGGGTTTTTATATGGGGCCTTAAACGTAAATTATTTTCAATCGCAAACCTCGACATCTCTTCTAGATTTTGGTCTAGTTTGTTTTTATCTAATAATAAGGTTGGTGTATCTAGCTCCATCAAATGTTGGCCAATCACTTATTTTCCTCCTACCCTTTATTACTTACATACTATTTCGATAACCTAGGAATAATTTCCTTTTCTAGTAAAAGCACAAAAAAAACTCAACCACAAATGTAGTTGAGTTAAAAGGGGGAAATACATTGGATAACTTACTTATTTTTAGAATAACCACTTTTCTAGTAGTCTATACATTAAGTTAATAATTTTTTAATTACTTCGTTTGTCAGATTAGGAACAACTTCTAAAGAGAATGTTTTTTCCATTCGCTCATACTTCTTATGGGCATCAATACCATAAGGACCAATATTAATGACTGGTACATTAATGTCACGAATGTCCTGATAGTTTACATAGTGTTTTGTTCCCCAGCCCGGGTTGTTGTTAGAAACAGCTTGAATTCCCACTTCATCATCGCTAAGTGCTACGAAACTCATATCAGAAATGTACGGAAAAAAGTTACGAATTGCAATTGGATGTTGATAGCTTGGTTGTATTTTTCCAACAGCATAATCAAGTGCCTCAATTAAGTTTCTCTCTTGTTCTGTCTCTCCTGACAGCTCGATTCGTGGTGAGTATAAGGATGAATAGAAAAGAATAATTGCTGGATTTTTATCTGTCATCCATTTCCACGCTTCTTCTACCACTCTGGCTGCATACATTCTAGTATCAAGACCTTCATCTAGTAAAAGATTCTCTTTAAAATCTTTCATATGACTAATATATGCTGTACCATGTTCATTCACTAACAGCTCGTGCATCTCCTCATACGTCATCACTCTAGGTGTCCAAGTAACTTCTCTATACGGCTCACCACTTAGTTCACTAAATTTTTTATAGCGTTCTTTGAAAAGGTTTAGAGAATTTCCAAAGGCAATATAAGCTTGCTCCTTTAGCTTTTCTAACACCTCTTTGGGAGACCAAGAAAAGATAAAGAAATTATAGTAAACATAGGCAGACAGTGCTGTTTGAACAGTATATGAGGGCTTTAAGTCTGTTTGCTTAAGTGAAACTGGCGGTACTGTTATTTCTCCCAGTGCCTCATTACAAAGGTCTGGATTATAGTCAATTTGTCTAGTTAACTCTGCTGCAATAAAATTAGGGTCAAGTCCTTCAAAACAAGATCCTACATGTGTTTCAGCCCCTGTTATAAAAAAAGAAGGAAGCAACTTACCTGTAGTACCCTTATAAATATAACGATTTTCGTCTCCTTCATAGCGAGGTGACACAAAATCTGCATTTATCGCCGCAACATATTCGAAGTCATGCTCTTTCTTCCAATCTTTAAGTTCATGTAATGCAGAAAGAATTCCATGAGAGCCATCCTCTTCATCACACTCACTCACTAAAACTAAGTTCCCTTCTAGTTCCTCCGGGTGCTCAGAATAGTATTTTAGAAGATATAGATGACTAGCAAGCCCGCTCTTCATGTCAAGAATACCGCGGCCAAACATCCACTCTTCTGAATCAACATGCTCTCTTAAAGCTTGAGGTAGAGTTTCCTTTTTGAATTCCTCAACAATTTCATCAGGATTACAAGCTTTATCTTTTAGCTGATTAAAGTCATCAACACCAACTGTGTCCATATGCCCCATCAATATGACCGTTTTGTTGCTCGTACCTTTTGTCCCTTTAACAAAAGCCAATACATTAAAGCGTTCATGTGGATCATTTTTTGTTTCTACTTTTAACACATGACTTGGATTACTCGTAAAATAAGGAAACGACGATATTAAGGTATATAACACATGAGCTATTTCCTTTTCTCCATTCGTGTTCACTATACTTTCAACATTAACTAACTGTTTCGTGAAAAACAAAATATCATCCTTACAATCTAGCACCTGAGGCCCTCCTATATTTCGGTAGTCTAATGAATAAAACGTACATTATTTCTATCTGAAATACAAGGCTTAAATTATACTTTTCAAATACGCATACCCCATACATTTTCCTAGGTTTAATTGCTTGGAGTTTGCCTAAAATGATAAAGGTACTAGGTTAAAAAGGAGGATATCAGAATGAATAAATTACTTACTATGTTCTTTGTAGCTCTTGCTTTCCTTTCAGGTTGTAACAACGATGAAACCACACCGCCACCTGAACAATCACAGGAAACCGAAAATAATCAAGCCACAGACACAACAGATGAAGAAACGACTGAAAAACACGGCGCACATAATGAGGCATTTCACGTTGAATATCCACAACCAGGTGACTCTGTTGAATATACCTTTACTGTTAAAGGTGAGGCTCAGGTATATGAAGGATCTTTTGCATACCGGTTAGTTGCAGATGATGGGGAAGAGCTCGTTCGTGAGTATGTTCAGGTTAACCAAGATGATCAAGAGGGTACAGGGTTATGGAGAAGCTTTGAATTCACCGTATTTCTTGATGACCACACCACACCTTCAGCGACGCTTTATCTTTATGAAGAAAGCGAGAAGGACGGAACAGTTACAAATGAATTAGCTATTCCTATTACGTTTATACCTAGTGAGGAGTAGGTTTATTATGAAGGGAAAAGTTTACTACCCCAATACTTCTGGAATTGGTAAAATTATGTCGAGTGTTTATTCGATTGTTTTGATTGTTGGCTCGGGAATCAATGTATCCAATCAAGATGGACTAGAAAGCTGGTTTCTCTTTTTGAAGGTCAGTCTAATCTATATCGGGATATGTACACTCCTGTTTTTGGCCATTAAAAGTCAACGTATCATTCTAAACGATAATCAGTTCACGCTAAAGGTCTTCGGTTTTACTAGGCATCAAATTTTCTTAAGTCAAATCAACCAAATTAGAAAAGCAAAACTTAATGGTTCACCTATTATGGAGATTGAAACAAAGAATAAAAGAACATTCCCCGTTCCGTTTTTGCCCTTTGAAAAAGTCTGGGATGAGCTCTTACCACTCCTTAAGGAAAAGTGTGGAGCAGATATCATCGGTGAAATGAAGCTTCGGAGAGAAAAAGGCGAACTAAGAAGTTGGGATTAACGATAAAAAGTGGTACAAAGCAATGTTGCTTTGTACCACTTTTATCTTTTATTTACGCTTAACTAACAATGGCTCAGCCTCATCTTCTACACCTACTAATCCTAAGGCTGTTACGAGGATTTTTTGAGGTCCGAAGTAGGCATCCTGAGGATCAAAATACTCCTCTAACGTGTGCACTCCTCCGAAATCTCCTCCACCTCCGAGTGTAATAGCCGGAATCCCTAAACTAATAGGAACATTTGAGTCGGTACTACTCGCTTCACATAATTCAGGCTTAAAACCAAGAGCAACATCAACTGCCAACGAAGTTTGAACGATTAGGCTTTCAGCAGACTGTGAGCCAGCAGGTCGATCTCCAACTAACTCGAGATTTACCTTAATTGATTCTTTGTTCCACCGCTTGTTTTCATCACTACCTGTACTCTGAATAACGGTTAGAATTTTTTGTTCTAGCTTCGTTAATTCTTCCTGTGACGTTGAACGAATATCAACAAGCATCGATGCTTGTGCAGCAATAGTATTTACAGAGGTTCCACCATCAATAGTTCCTATGTTAAAGGTCGTTCTTGGTTGAATAGGTGTTTCTATATCAGCTATCTTCGCAATGGCTCTTCCTAGAGCATGAATAGCACTCGGTGTTCCGAAATTTCCGAAACTATGCCCTCCAGGCCCCGTGTACGTTACTTTATATCGACGACTTCCTGTACCAAGATACACAGTGCGATTAGGCTCACCTGGCTCAATAGAAATAAAGCCATCGATGTCATCATTCTCTTGAAACAACGCCTTTACTCCCCTTAGATCTCCTAAACCTTCTTCTCCAACAGTTGCAACAAAAATGAGATCACCTATTGTCTTTATATTTGAATGATTCAAGGCTCTTAGTAAGGTTAATAACACCGCTAGTCCTCTACCGTCATCTGATATACCTGGTGCATAGACCTTACCGTCTCTCACCTTAGGAATAACGTCCGTACCCTCAGGGAAGACAGTGTCTAAGTGAGCAGATACAACAAGCTTAGGTCCCTTACCCGTTCCCGCTTTTGTCCCAATCACATTTCCAATAGCATCTACATAGACATTCTCAAGACCAAGTTTCTTAAAACGACTTACAAACTCGACACCCCTTACCTCTTCTTGAAAGGTTGGTGCTGGGATTGAGGTTATGTCGATCTGATCTTTCGTCGTGTTATCATTATCTTCTTTTAAAAAGGCTAAAGCCTCTTTTACTGTTTCTAAACTTACTAGATTGTTTACGACTTTTTCCACCATCATCGTAGCCTCCTACTATGTACTGTTTCAATTATAACAACTTTTTCTAATAGTCTGTTAAAATAGATACTAAACGGAGGGATTGATATGTCTACTAGAAAAATTGTAATTACTCAAGATATTGACCAAGAATATTATCACCAAATAAAAGAGATTATTCCTGATTGGGAAATGATTGTAGGAAAACAGAAGGAAGTTTGGGAGTCACACCTCCAAGATGCTGAAATCATTGCTGGTTGGAAAAAAGAAGTGAAGGAGCACAGCATTGATAAGGACTCAAAGTTAAGGTGGCTTCAGGCTTGGAGTGCTGGAGTTAACAACCTACCATTAACTCAGTTAGAATCTAAGAATGTCCATTTAACAAGTGCTAATGGTGTTCATGCTTACCCAATTTCCGAAACCATTTTCGCCTTAATGCTCGGGTTAACGCGAAAAATTCATTCTTATGTTCGAAATCAAACAGAAAAAAAGTGGCATCATGACAACCTAAAGCTAGAGATACATGAGAAAACAATTGGAATTATTGGTGTTGGTGAAATCGGAAAAGAAACTGCTAAAATTGCAAAAGCTTTCGGAATGAAAGTTTTGGGCTTACGTCATTCAGGCAAGCCTGAACAGTTTGTAGATGAAATGTATACACCTGATCAACTGAACGAGATTCTTCCACAGTGTGATTATGTGGTGATCACATTACCTCTTACAAAAGAAACACAGCATATGTTTGGTGAGAAGCAGTTTGATCTTATGAAACCTACTTCTTTCTTAATAAATATTGGACGCGGGGAAATTGTTATCGAGGAAGATTTAACTGCTGCATTACAAGAAGGGAAAATTGCTGGAGCTGGACTTGATGTGTTTGAAAAAGAGCCACTCAGTGAGGAAAGCCCACTTTGGGTTCTTGAAAATGTTATTATTACGCCTCATACATCGGGTTCGACTGAGAATTATAACAAGCGTGTTTTAGAGAACATCCTCATTCCAAATTTAAAAAACTATGTCTCAGGTGAAGCTCCATCCATTAACTTGGTTGATTATAAAAAAGGATACTAAGCAAAACCCCTCTGTACATCACACTTACAGAGGGCAATACTTAGGCTGCTATTTCCTTTCTCTTTTCAAAGATTTTTTTAAGGTTAGGCATGACTGCAAATTTCAAATCGATGATGATATGTAGGATAATAGGAACCCAAATACTCCCATGACTTATATAAAGCTTTGCCATTGCAAACCCTATTAAACCAGTAAAGATGATGCCCTTCCACCCTTGATATCCATGTACCAAACCAAATAAAATGCTAGTAATAATAGCAATGGCCAGTGTAGATAGCCCCCATCCAAGTTGATCAAGGTAATAGAACATAAAACCTCTAAAAATAACTTCTTCACAAAAACCAGCGGTCACTGCTACAGCAGCAAATAGTAGACGTTCTTTCACTCCTACTGGAAGCAAGATTTCAATTGCTTCAAACTGTTCAATAAGCTTTTTTCTACCATACGGAACTGCTAAATATACTAAGATTAATAGAATGACTGAAGTTAAGATACCAGCTACAAAAAGTAGAAACCCTTTAATATCAGCATGTGTAGTTACAAATCCTAGCTTTTCAAATGAAATTCCTTTAAGCCAAAATAGTAGAAAAATAGCTCCAACAACACTCCATTGGATAAGCATGATCATCTTATATGTTTTAACTTTGTTGTAATTCTTTAAATCTCGTTTAATTCTTTTATCCCAAAAATAATCAATCACCGGAAAAATAAAACCGACAAATACAAAGATACCTGTAAACCAAATCATTATTTACTCACCCTTTTTTAGTTTATGAATATTTAATCTTACTTTTAAAATAGCAACTGCTAGAATGACGATAAGACCTGTGTATACCCCTTTAAAAAAGTCTAGATTGGATAAGTATCTTCCAACCATCGTAAATAGAACAGTTATCGAGAACAACGTAATTAATAATTGATAAGATAGACTTCTATATTTTTGAATTTTCGACTCTACATCTGAGTATATATCGGGTGTGACAGCAGCATCCTTAGCGTCTGTTTGAAAGTAGTGCCAGTTTGAGAATTGTCCTTTATGCTCCCAACCAGCATCTCGGAAGATCGCTTTATACTCGTCTAAATCATTATTTTTCGTTGCTTTAAAATCCAGCTTATATACAACATCTTTTGGCTCGCTTTTTTCGAAGACATAGAAGAGTTTATACTTTTTAAACATCCATCCCTTATTTGCCATTTCTCGTAGCCATTCTTCTTCATTCTGATCCTGCCAAACAAAAAAGGCCTTAAAAATTCTTTTTGTTTCCTTCTCCATGATCTTCACCCCAATTCCTCAATATATTTCTTACTCGCTTCTACTTGATTGCGTAAACGTTGATATTCTAACTTCACCACGTCTCTTCCAAGTTCTGTCAGGATATAATGCTTTCGTCTTTCTTCATCAAGTTCATCCATTTTCACGATAACACCTTGCTTTTCGAGCTTGCTAAGAGCTCCGTATAAGGTTCCAGGCCCTAGCTTCACTTCACCATTACTCATTTCTTCAACATTTTGCATAATTCCATATCCATGTAGTGGCTTTATTAAAGAAATAAGAATGAAATATGTTGTATGTGTAAGTGGCAGATACTTTTCTGCAGCAACTTTTTTCTTCATCAGTTATCATCCTTTCACTATATCGGCACTCGCTATTACGACAAACGATATATCGTACATCGATATAGTACTATGGAAACATTTTACTTGTCAATATTTTCCCATAAAAAAATACCCTTTTGAAATTTCCATCATTTCAAAAGGGTATTTTTAATCTTCGTCTTTTACATCAATATCAGCAGGAATCGGTTCATTGCGTAATTCTTCGAGTAATGCTTTGTGCTTTTCCATTTGTTCTAGGTGGGTTGTAAATTGCTCTTTGTTGATGAGGTATTGTTCCCCGTCATGGACAGCCCGAATTTTCTTTTCAAGGATTAATGCTTCGATGTATGATTCTGGAAAGGATAGGTATTCTGCGGTTTCTTTTATTGTTAGATACATGTGTTCACCTTCTATGTTTGACCTGACTATTATTTATTCTAGATTAATTGACTTATCAAAACAATACAAAGTATGACACTATGAATATTGACCGTTCCTTTGCGCTGCAGGCACTTGCTTTCCGCGGGGAGGGATACGAGCCTCCTCGGCTTCGCCTGTGGGGTCTCGTACTTCCCTCAACTCCCGCAGGAGTCAAGTGCCTTCCGCTCCAATTCACTCTTCAGTTTATATTGGTGAACAATCCCTTTACTAGAAAAGTCTTTTTGAGAGAACATCTTTCCCACCTGTAATAGGGATAACACTTCCTGTAATGAAGTCTGAGTTTTCATCGCATAGGAAGGAGATGGTTCTTGCGATGTCTTCTCCTGTGCCTGGTCGGCCGACTGGGGTGTGTTCATCTTTAGTTCCTTGGGCGTCTAGGATGTTTGATTCCTTCCAGTGGGCTATGATTTCTCCAGGGGACACCATATTTGCTGTGATTCCGTATTTTGCTTCTTCTAGCGCGACTGTTTTTGTTAGTGAAACAAGTCCTACTTTTGCTGCAGCGAAGGCTGAGCGGTAGATCCAGCCTGGGGCTGTGTCAGCACGTTCAAAGCCAAAGTTAATAATTCTGCCCCACTTCTTCTCTCGCATTTTTGGTACGAAGTATTTTAGTAGATAAAATACTCCATTAAGATTTCCGTCTATTATATATTTCCATTCATTCATGTCATAATCTATTAGGTATTTCCGTTCATGCACATACGGGCCAGCATTGTTAATTAAAATATCGATATGATGATGTTTTTCAATACAATGTTGAATAATTTTTTCACAGTCACTAAACGAAGCAATGTCTCCCTGAATCACTGAGCATTCTACGCCATAGTTTTCTTTAATAAACTGTCTTAGTTCACTCGCTTCCTTTTCACTATTCCGATAATTAATAACAGTATTTATCCCTTTTTGAGCTAGTTCAATTGCCGTTCGTTTGCCAAGCCCTGATGCGCTACCTGTTAATAATGCGGTTCTAGTAGTAATGAGAATCCCCCCTCCAAGTTATACCTTCACTTTACTTTGAATATATTAATTTCCCGAAGTAAACATGTCCTAATATGAAAAAAACCTACAACCAAACGGAAGACTCTCCGCCTGGAAGTAGGTTTTGTTATCCTTCTTTAATATCTAGCAATTTCTGTCTTAGTTCTCTGTCCATCGTTGCAAGCTCGTGCTCTGCCTGACGACGCTTGTTTCTACCTTCCTCTTGAATCCGTAATGTTTCTTCAAGGGTTGATATTAAGTTAGCCTGTGTTTTCTTTAAAGTTTCAATATCAACAAGGCCTCGCTCATTTTCTCTTGCTGTTTCAATTGTGTTGGACTTTAGCATCTCTGCATTTTTTAAAAGTAGCTCATTGGTTGTTTTTGATACTTGTTTCTGTGCTTCAACCGCTTTCCTTTGTCTAATAAGAGTTAGGGCAATGGCGATTTGATTTTTCCATAGTGGAATGGCTGTCATGATAGACGATTGTATTTTTTCAACGAGTGCTTGATTGGTATTTTGAATTAAACGAATCTGTGGCGCACTTTGAATCGTTATTTCTCTACTCAACTTTAAATCATGCAAACGTTTATCTAATCGATCAGCAAACTGAGTCATATCATTTACTTCTTGGAATTTCATTTGATCACTTGAATTTTGGGCTTCTTTTTTAAGAGCTGGTATTGTTTTTTCATTTAGTTCTTCTAGCTTTATTTCACCTGCGGCAATATATATATTTAACGTATCAAAATACTCCTTGTTAACCTCATAGAGTTTTTCAAGCATAGCAATATCAGCCATTAACCCGTTTTTGCTGTGCTCCAACTTAACACTAATCCGATCAATTTGAGCACCTGTTTTTTGATATTTTGAAAGTACCTCTTGAACAGAACTAGTTACTTTTCCAAAAACTCTTGATAGTAAGGATTGCTTTTCAGTTTTCAACTCGTCAGGATTAACATCATGTAGCTTTTTCATAAGCTCATTAATAATATCTCCAACTTCACCCGCATCTTTTTTCTGAACATGATCTAGCATGCTATGTGAAAATGATAGTAGTTTGGATTGTGCAGGTGTCCCATAGGAAATCATTGCTTGATGATTCGTGGGATCTATTTGTTCAGCTAATTGATAAGCCTTTGCTCTATTCTCCTCTGGTATAACGTCAATCAGCTTTAATTGTTTATTTTCTCTTACTTCAATCGTAGGTTGTGCAGTATTGTTAACCTCCCCAAATGGATTTGCAAGAAGGTCATCCATTAAATTTGCATTGCCGGTCTTTTTTAACAGGGACGGGTTAGGTTGATGTTCGGTCATTTTAATCTCCTGCTTTCATCATGAAATTTTGAATCCTCATCGTCTCTTTTTATTGATTGTTTTGCTACGTTAATTTCAAAGTTCAATTGATCAATATCATCTGAAATGACATGATATAAATCTTTCTCTATCGATTTTTGTAGATCCTCTAAAGTACGTCTTGTATCATATAGTGAGAGCTCAAGCTCTTTTGTTCGCTTAGGTTGGTTGGCAAGAAAGACATATTTTTCTGCAAGCTCAACAGCTGAATCTAAATTTGAGAAGAAAAAGCGCTCTGCCTTATAGAATCTTTTCGGTTCCTTTTTAGACAAGCTATACATTTTTCTCGTGACACGGACAAACTCGAGCCGTTGTTTAATTGAAGGAATATGTTTTATCGACATAAGTGCCTTATTAAGCCTATGGATCTTCGGTTTTGCTTCCTCTAAATTCTTCATAATATATCGATATTCTTTTTTTGAAAGTCTATGTTTTTTCAACATTTTCGACTTTAAATAGATTGACATTAACCAGTATACAAGTGCGCCTCCAACAATTGAGATAGCTGATGATGCCGCAAACGTTTGATCAAATCCAAAGAAGCTTACAAGCCACACAATAATCGTTGTTGGAATAGTTATCGTAATTTTACCTAGAAACGCCAAAAATGAGTTCATTGTTAATCGACTCCTGACTTTTTCTCTTATTAATCTATACGAATGTAAAGTGATGATGGTTTCATCTCAGTGAAATTATTCATCATCTTTTACATCTATAACGATAAACAACGATTCCTTATAACTCAATAGACCTAAAACGTAAAACATTCTAAGACCTGAGGCGTATTTTCTAGGCTTGACATTCTACCCTAAGCTTTTCCAATCCCACTTGTTCTAAAACCTTAGTGAAGTGGTACGTAACCTGTTTTTTCAACCAGGGATTGTCCTTGTTTTGATAAGATCCATTCTATAAAAGCCTCTACATTTGGATTAGTCGTTCCAGCTGTAACTGCATAAAATTCAGCAGAAATTGGATATTGGTTGTTGCGGATTGTTTCTTTATCAGGAAAAACTCCCTCAATCTTCAAATGACGAATTGATTCATTATGAACCATGTCCATTGAAAAATAACGGAATGAATAGCCAATAGCATTTTTATAATTACGATAGTTTGCAGTTTGCTCGATAATGCCGCCCATTCCCGCTACCACATCCTCTGTAGGTGCAGCCATGATTGGAATATCTCCCATTAACTTCTCTAGAGCAGTTTGACTTCCACTGTCAGCAGGACGTTGGAAAGCCCTTATGTCTTCTTTTTTCCCGCCAACCTCACTCCAATTCGTGATTTTACCAGAGTATATATCCTGAATTTCTTGGATTGTTAAGCCCTCAACAGGATTCTTGGCATTAACAAAGAACACAAATGCCTCTCGTCCTATTGGTGTTAATTTTAGCTCAACACCTCTATTTTTTGCTTGATTTAATTGACGGTCAGAAGGACCTGCAGCAAAAATTATATCAACACGGCCATTAATTAGATTATTATAAGCATCTGTCGTTTTATTCGACATCACTTCACTGTTATAGATTTCATATTCCTTTTTTGGATAAGTTGCTTGAACGAAGGCTGCGTACAATGGATACAGAGCTGTGGCACCATCTAATACGGGTAAATCTCCTTCAATCTTCAAGGTTGACTCTTCATCTAGTGTTGCTACCTTTGAAATTTGGTTGAAAGGTTGATATCTATATAAATCTACCTCCTGATCTGCCAATGTTTCAAAGCTATTATGATACGCATCAATGCTCTCATAAACGATAACTGCGACTAAACATAGTGATATAAAACCTAGAAAACTAAGCTTCAAGTGTTTTGGCTTTAAAAATTGAAAGAAACCATTCGTAACAAAAACGAGTAATCCTAAAGTCAAAACGATGATAAATGGTGTATAGAATTTAATTAATCCCATTAAGTTTGTGAAAACAATGGCTATAAAGCTGATAAAGATAATAATTGAACCCACTACTAATAATCCGACTATTTTCAGAAGTATGTTACTGTTCACTGGGAATTCACCTGCCATTAATAATTACTCACATATATTCCCATTCTAACACAGAATGTTTAGAATATTTCAGTGTATTTTTAAATCGTATTGTTCACTCTGTAACGAAATAGAATAGATGCAAATTATTAATTACTACCTTAAAATAATTAATAAAATACATATATAACATAAAAATATTTAAGTTTTTTATTTACTTTTTAAATTAATGGTTATATAATTCAATTAAACAAAAGGAAGGATTTGGTTAAAAAGTGACTTACCCTGTGATTTCAACTTGTCCTGTATGTAGCAAAACCATGAAAGTAAAGAAGTTACAATGCTCTCATTGCCACACAACAGTCGAAAATGACTTTGAGTTATCAAAGTTATCTTTACTTTCGCAAGATCAACTTCATTTTGTTGAAACCTTTCTTACTTGTAGAGGAAATATTAAAGAGGTTGAAAAAGAGTTGGGGATTTCATACCCTACGGTTCGAGGAAAATTAAACGACATTATCAGTTCATTAGGCTATGAAACCCCAAAGAAAAATGATCAAGACGAAAAGAAGATTCTTACGATGTTGGAAAATGGAGAAATAACTCCAGAGGAAGCAATAAAATTATTAAAAGAATAGTAGGAGGATGAATGTATGAGAGAAGAAATTTCAAAGGTGCTAATGATGGTTCAAGAAGGGAAAATCAACTCAGATAAGGGAGCAGAACTTATTCAATTACTACAAGATAAACAAGAAACGCAAAAACTAGTGAAAAATACTGCCTACTTAGACAAAACATTAAAAATTCGAGTGATTTCTAAAGAAAAAGACAATGTTAACATTAACCTCCCTATCAGGCTCGTAAAAGCTGTTCTTAAAGCAGGCCATAGTATAGCTTCTAGTTTACCGGATTCAAAAAAATACGTAGAAGATATCAATATTGATTTAATTATTGAAGCGATCGATAGTGAAGTAGATGGTCAAATCGTTGATATTAAATCTGGTAACGGTGACACTGTCGCTATTTTTATAGAATAGAAAATGATCAAAATAAGAATAAAAACTGATAAGAATTATTCCTTCACAATTCCAGTACCTCTCGCTGTTTTACATGCTTCAAGTTCGATCCTTTCTTCTGAAACGGTATGGCGAAAAGTTAGTAAGCAAATAAACCAGCATACGAAATACACCATCAACTCAGAACATCCAAAATTCATAAAACCTTATCTGAAGCAAATAATTAAAGAACTTAAATACCATAGAGGTTTAGTATTAGTAGATATAAAATTAAAAGATGGTACGTCTGTTTTGATTAGACTATAAACTAGTCCCTACTTTTTAATAAGTAGGGCTCTTTAATGTCTTTAGCTCACCTTCATTTGCTTCCAACCTGTCTTTGCTTTTATACTGAAGAAAACATAACGCAAGGGGAACTATACAATGTATTCAAGTCTAAAAGGTTTAGAAATAGAGGAACAGGTTGAGTTATTAACAAGGGAATTAGTGAAAATGAAAAGTTATAATCATACCGATGGAGAGCGTAATAAGGCAGATTTCATTCTAGAAATCATTCAGTCCTTTCCATATTTTAGTACTCATAAAAAACTTGCTTGGTCAGTTGTTATTGAGAACGATTTGCTAAACAGAAAAAACGTGTTTGCTTTTATAAAGGGTAAAAATGATTCCAATCGCACCATCATTTATCATGCACATTTAGATACAGTTGGTACTGAGGATTTTGGAGGTTTGCAGTCTATCGCTCATGACCCTGTTGCTTTACAGGAATTCTTCTCAAACTATGAAGCTGATAAGGAGGTACAGACAGATGCCTTATCTGGAGAATGGTTATTTGGAAGAGGAGCTCTTGATATGCAAAGTGGTATCGCTGTACACCTTGCAAATCTTCTTTATTTTTCAGAACACCCTGAGGAGCTAAATGGCAACCTACTTGTTATGTTCAATCCTGATGAAGAGAATCAACATACCGGTATACGAACATCCCTACCAGAATTAAAGAAGTTACAGGACGAACATTCATTAGAGTACGTTGTTGCAATAAATAATGACTTTATTTCACCACTTTATGATGGTGATATTACGAAGTATATATATACAGGTGTTGCTGGAAAGCTTCTTCCTTGTTTTTACATTTTCGGAAGAGAGGCACATGTAGGTGATAATCTGGCCGCAATTGATCCAACGCTTATTGCATCCGTATTAAATCTCAGAATAGGACAGAATCTCGAGCTCTCTGAAAAGATTCAAGGTGAGGTTATCCTTCCACCTACCTGCTTGTATTTGAGGGATGATAAAAAAAGTTATGATGTACAAACAGTTGTAAGCTCTAAGCTTTATTTCAATTATTTTGTTTATACGAAAACTCCACAACAGGTACTCGATGAATTGTACAAAACAGCCGTTGACGTTTGTACTCATTTTGAAAGCACCAAGAAAAGGGCTTTTGATCAATTCTGTGAAATGTCAGATTTACCGAAGAGAGATTTAGAGTGGAAGCTGGAAGTAGTTAAATTAGAGGACTATATAAAATACCTTGAAGAATGTAACTTATCTCCTCAAAAGGTCATTATTGATACAGTGAATAAATTTAAACGTGATATTCAGGATGATCGAATGCTTGCTTTCAAAATCGTAGAGGCACTTCATTTGCTAGACCCTGAAAAGAAACCAAGAGTGATTTTATTTTTTGCGCCTCCATTTTTACCTTCAAACTTTTTAAAGGAAGCTGATCAAAAGGGTGAGTTTATTTATAATTCTGTACGCGCTGAATTAGAGCTAGCTGAGTACAGAGATGTTCAGTTTACAATCAAGAAATACTTCCCTTTCCTTTCAGATGGGAGCTTTCTATCCTATAATGGTTCGGAAGATGATATTGTATCAATAAAAAATAACTTTCCTGCAATGGATGAACTATTCCACTTGCCTTTAAGAGAGATGAAGGAACTAGACATTCCATCTATCAACTTGGGTGTGTACGGAAAAGGTGGACACCAATGGACGGAGAGGGTCTATAAACCCTATACTTTCGATGTACTACCTAAACTAATAAGAAATGTCACAAAAAGATTACTTTAACGGATGGGATGCAATAAGGAGGATATGGAATGATTTATGAATATGCGTTAGTTTTTTTAGGAGCTGCAATTCCTTGGCTTGAAATTGCACTTGTTATTCCTTTAGGTATAATAAGAGGTCTTTCTCCTTTTTGGGTTATGGTAGTCGCCTTTGTTGGAAATATGGCGACCGTGCTCCCTGTCATTATTGGCTTTGAAAAGGTCAGACAGTGGTATCAAAAACGTGCCGAAAGACTAGGCACAGCACCGTCAAAACGAAGTGAACGTGCTAAAGCTATTTGGAATAAATACGGCCTACCAGGCCTTGCACTATTAGGGCCTATTCTCATCGGAACACATATCGCAGCCTTCATAGGAATGTCTCTCGGTGCAGAAAAAAAATGGACGATACTTTGGCTAACAATCAGCATCGGATTATGGACCCTCATTTTTGGTATAGCCACTGCACTTGGCTTTGACTTTTTTACACGAGATTAAGTAAACCTGAACAACTAACGTTGTTCAGGTTTTTTTAATTACTTGTAAAGAAAGTGTAAAATTTTTAAAAATTCTAATAGCTTACACATGCTTTTCTAGTACAATAGAACATATAAATAGATTACTAGGGAGGTGTAACGGATGAAACGGCTCACAAAAGAAGAAAATAGCTGGGTGTTTTATGACTGGGCGAATTCTGCTTATTCAATTATTATCTCTACCGCTGTTTTTCCACTTTTTTATAAAGCAGCAGCTACAAATGCTGGGGTTAGTGCAGCTAATTCCACTGCCTATTTAGGGTATACAATTGCTATCGCTACATTTATTTTAGCTATGCTATCCCCTATTCTAGGAACAATTGCAGACTATCAAGGTTTAAAGAAACGATTCTTTACTTTCTTTTTCATACTAGGGGTTGCCTCTACTGCATTTCTTGCCTTTATCCCGAGTGACCAATGGCTGCTTTTATTAATCTGTTATACGGTAACTGCAATTGGTTCTGCAGGTGCTAATGTATTTTACGATGCATTTCTTGTAGACGTCTCAACCGAGGAACGCATGAACAGAGTGTCGGCTCGTGGCTTTAGTTTCGGATATATCGGGAGTACCATACCATTCATCATAAGTATTGCAATTATCATCCTTTCACAATCTGGAACCATTCCTATTACTACAACAACTGCAAGTAAAATCGCTTTCCTAATTACAGCTATTTGGTGGGGGTTATTTTCTATTCCCTTACTCAAAAATGTACATCAACGCTATTATATCGAACGTGAACCAAACCCGGTGGTTAATAGCTTTAAACGGATCAATCAAACATTCAAGGAGATCCGCAAATATCGTGCACTTTTTCTTTTTCTACTAGCTTATTTCTTTTATATCGATGGTGTTCACACCATTATTACAATGTCGACTGCCTATGGCTCTGACTTAGGGATTACTTCTACAAATCTACTTATTATTCTTTTCGTTACACAAGTGGTGGCTGCACCTTTTGCCATTTTATATGGTAGACTTGCAGAAAAATTCACTGGGAAGATTATGCTTTATGTAGGGATATTTATTTATATCATCGTTTGTATATATGCCTACTTCCTAGAAACCACGCTCGATTTCTGGATTTTAGCTATGCTAGTTGCAACTTCACAAGGTGGTATTCAAGCATTAAGCCGCTCATATTTTGCACAGCTAGTTCCTAAACATAAATCAAACGAATTCTTTGGGTTTTACAATATCTTTGGAAAGTTCGCTTCCATTATGGGACCATTGCTTGTTGCTGTAACAGCACAACTTACTGGAAATACAAATAGTGGGGTGTTTAGCCTCGTAATTCTATTTATTGTAGGAATGATTGTTCTCGCATTTGTTCCAGTTCCTAAAAAAGAATTAAAACCAACTTCATAAAAAATAGGCTTGGCAGATTATTTGCCAAGCCTATTTCTATGTACAAGGGAGCTCTACGGTTACCTTTGTTCCCTCTTCTTTTTTACTTTCTATTACCATAGAACCATTATGTTCTTGTATAATCTTATTACTTACAGTTAACCCAAGCCCGATACCCTTGTCCTTTGTCGTATAAAAGGGGGTGCCTAAAAAGCGCAATCTCTCTTTCTCAATTCCTACACCTTCATCGGTTATTGAAACGATAACCCTACTATTTTCAGTCAACGATATGTTAATTTTAATTTTCCCACCTAAAGACATCGATTCAATCGCATTTTTAATAAAATTAACAAAGACCTGCTTCAACTGTTGTGCATTACTGAATACATCTATCTGATTAACTGTATAGTTTAATTCGAATTCAACATTATGTAGCATTGCCTGAGGGTGTAAAACCTGAATCGTACTATCAATTATCGTAATGATATTATTTCTTTCATATTTAACTGCTTGTGGCTTAGCTAATGACATAAATTCATTTACAATCATATCTATGCGATTTAACTCAGTCATAATAATAGAAAGATAATCTTCCCTTTTATCAAGATTAGGATTATCTTGCATTAGTTTTGAGAATCCTTTTAACGCTGTCAATGGATTACGGATTTCATGGGCCACTCCTGCTGCCAATTGACCTATAATAGAAAGTCTATCTAAGTTACGAATTGTTGCTTCATTTTTGACTCGATCAGTTACATTTCGACCTACCACTACAAATGAGTCAAACTCTCTTTTCGTATTAAAAATAGGTGAGACAATGAAATCTGTATAAATGTCTTCTTGATTTATTGACTTAATGCGATTTTTTAATAATTGAGGTTCGCCAGTCGATATTACCTGATTAACAGCATCAATATATTCATTAATTTTCTCAGACTCCACAAAATCTTTTACATTTCTACCTACCAATTCATCTGGATGAATCCCCACTACCTTCCTAAAGGACGGTGAGGCATAAATCACTTTTAAATCCTTCGTAACCACTACAATCAAATCTGTCGTATTCTCTGTGATAAGTTTATAAAGTTCACGTGTTTTAGTCAGCTCGCGCTCCAGCCGTTTTTGTACTGTCACATCACGAAAAACCGCAATTATAGCAATAATTTCACCACTTATATTACGAAAAGGGGAATAGGATACTGAAATATCCAGAACAGACCCATCTTTATGGAATCGCTGTGTAACTAGATTTGTAATTACTTTACCTTTTTTTACTGATTCAATGAGATCTCCTATTGACTTTGGGTTCGCAAACTCTTCGAATCGCCTTCCGATTACATCTTCTTCTGTATATCCATAGATTTTTGTATACATCTCATTAATTCTAATAAAGCGGTTTTCCATATCTACAATCGTAATTGCATCAGCAGTACATTTAAGAAATAAGTCAATCAATTCATCCGGATTATAGAGTTCAGATTCGTTATCTATTCCAAGAATTGGAAAACTTTTTATCATTACATACCCTCCATTAAACCAAATTCCTTAATTATTATTTTACAGAATCTTAAGAGAAGTGTAACTACTTTTTTCAAAACTATTCCTTCTTCTAAAGTTATGATAAATTAAGTAAGACGTATAAACTGAAAGGAGAATACTTATGACAAGTAATGAACTACACAACGAGTTACCACCAAAAACCTGTACAATCGAACGTCTTGTTACTATGCCAGCAGACGTACAAAAAGTGCTTGAAGGAAAGAAAACAGCTACACGTAGGAATGGAAGATATGCTGATATTGGAGAGATAATGACATTAGAAGACAAGAAATTCAAAGTCGAACGTGTCTATTCTCAATCCTTAGGTGAACTTACTGATGATCACGCTAAGCAAGAAGGTTTTGAAAATGTTGAAGAATATAAGCAAGCTATTTTATCTTATCACCCAGGTATGCCTTGGCTGCCTCATATGAGAGTATGGGTTCATGAGTTTAGTCTTTTGACTGAATAAAAGACTATCATGGAGTTTTTCTACAGATTCTTAATTTTCATTCATGTTGTAAGTGCGGTTGCCTCGATTGGGCCGTTTTTTATCCTCTTACCGATTATAAAAAAGCTTATCCATGCTAAAGAAGAGGAATTATTTGCGTATCTTTCAACCTTTAAGTTTGTTGTAAGGCTATCAAAACATGCTGGCCATGTACTCGTTGGATCAGGGGTGCTTCTCGTTTTACTCGGCCCTTGGACTTGGGGGACGCCGTGGATTGTAATGACGCTAGTAATTATGTTTCTATCTCTCTTCTTTTTAGCAAGAGCTTTTACACCAAAACTCAAAGGGTTCGAAGAGGATGGTCATGATCGAGTTGTTTTAGCAAAAAAGCTAAACAAGACCGTATGGATTTACATTAGCCTTTTACTAGCAATGCTATGGTTTATGGTAACAAAACCATATCTTTGGTAATTAACGAAAGAAAAGACCTTGTCATGTATCTGATGACAAGGTCTTTCTTGTTATTGTTTTTATTTTCGTGAAAAAATAATAATATTTATAGACGACAATCAGAATGAGAGTAGCTTTTAATAATAGGCTATCTACTATAAAAAATGGAATGGCTATCATTACATCAGCAAAAAGTAAGATTGTCATCTTCTGCTTTAAGGTCATTGCCCTCTCCATTACAAATGATTCTAAGTGATGCTTATATATTGCTGTTCCTTTGAACCATAGCTCGAAGCGTTCGGATCCTTTAACAAAACAAAAGGATGCTAAAAGTAATAGTGGTGTTGTTGGTAGAACCGGTAAAACTATACCAACAAGTCCAAAGCCGAGTGCAATAAATCCGATAACGATATATATGAATTTTACTAGCTTCTTAATGATGTACTCCTCCTAGAACTGGTCCTTCATTTAATCTTTATTTATTATATCACTCTCAGTTGGTAAAATTAAAAATAAAAAAGCATCAAACCTTGTTTGTCTGATGCTAAATAAAATACATATGTTTATCTATTTTCTCTGTAATCACTAAGTTATTTCGTCCTTGCTCTTTTGCCATATAAAGTGCTTTGTCTGCTGACTTTTTCAGTGAGTCAACAGTCGATCCATGCTCTGGGTATGAGGCAATACCTGAGCTAATTGAGACGATGATTTCCTTATCATGAGTATGGATCGGATGTTTACTGTAGTAGTCTTTTAATTCCTGGTAGAGACTCTTTACACTATCGTTCAGTGGAGATTTTATAATAACCATAAATTCGTCTCCGGCATACCTGTAACCTTCTATGTCCTCATTTGAAATACTTTTGATTCCATCTGATAGAACCTTCAAATACCTGTCACCCATATCATGACCGTAATTATCATTTACTTTCTTTAAGTTATCTGAGTCTATCATTAGTAGAGTGATAGCCTTAAGTTTAACGTTCATTAATTTAGATAAGTCTTCATGGAAAGCACGGTAATTTTTCAATCCAGTCATTTCATCCATTTGAGACATATTATAGATTTTTTCATAAAGACGGGCAGTTTCTATGGAGTTAATTACTTGAGTTCCAATGATTTGAAGCAACTCTTCTTGTTCTTTTCGATAGGCGAAATCTGCATAGCATTGTGCAGAGATTACACCTTTTACATGGTCATCTATAATAACCGGTACAAAAATACAGGAACTCGTTTCATCACCAATCACCGTATTATACACACCTTCTTGGCTGGCTTTTTTCATATGAATAATTTCTCTCGAAGTAATTACCTTTGTAGTGTAATTGTCGCCAAATTCGATTTTTTGCTTCGGATAGAGTTCTCCACTATCCATCATAAAAGCTAATTGACTAAAAGAATCACCCTCATTGTATAATGCAACGAAAAATGAATCTGTCGGCATAACCTGGGACACCATTTCATACGCCTTTTTTAGCAAAACATCTTCATTAAGTGTTTTACTACAAGTCAGAGCGAATTCATGTAGAATCTTATAATGCTTGTTTAGCCAATTCATATTCTCCATCTTATCGTTAATGGTCTGAACTTGATCAAGTAAAGCGCTGACAATTTCTTTCTCTTGTGTATCTTCAACATTATCTTTAAGATCATCATAGATCACGTCATTAACAATGTTTTTCTCAGAACCAATTCTCTTTAAAAGATGATAAATCTTAGTTAAAACATCCAGATTTACACTCTTGAGATTAAAATTCCCCATTTTAACCACTTCCATAAAAGTATTTTCCTTCATCTTGCCTTAATACATAATCACTGTGCTAAAGGACCGGTATGCGTCATACTACTATGAAGTATTAACTGTTTATTTTTTATATTCATTTTTAAACTGCAATTCATCTATCAACTTACCGATTATTCAAACAATTTAGAGCAAAAATAATTAGTTTTTGGAGACAAGCTCCTAATTCTATTTTACAAAAGATTACAAAGAAAGTAAGTAAATTTTTTTAAGATGAGTCATCCTACCCTGTGGGCTTCATCTGAAAGGAAGAAGTGCTAGCAGCTTTTCTACTAGAAGAATTAACTGTAGTTTAGATTTCGAATGTTTAATTGCCCCTATAAAAGATGGTGAAAGGATAAACCTCTTATATGGGCCTTTATTCCTATTTAGTATATTGTAACTCCATTTCTATTATTTTACAATAAAAAATAATGGTGCCCATCCTCCAATGCACTCGGGAAGAAATGCACTGGAGGACAGGCACCATACAGTAAGATCACGTATAGTACACATCTTATAGACATTCACAAATCTCATATAGTTTTTCAATGTTACATACCACCACTTTGCGGTCAATGTAATCAATGATACCTTCTCTTTTCCAACCATTTAAGATACGGTTAACACTTTCTCTTGATGTTCCAATATAGTCACCATATTCCTTATTTGTTAACTCGATCGTGATTAGGATTCCATCAGCACACTTAACTCCATTATTCGTAGCTAATCGAACTAATGTTGATGCTAATGCACCTGTCTTATCATTAAATAATAGGTCATTTAATTTTGATTGAGTTGCACGGTGCATCCACCCTAACCAACTCATAAACTCTACTGCAAAACTTCCGAATTCATACATTAACTTCTTTAAATCTTTTAAAAGTATTACTCCTACTTCACTATCTTCCGTTACTTCTGCTCGATAGTCATAATATAATTCATCATTTATTCCAAGAAACTCACCTAAGATGCTGCCTTCTTCTTTAATAGAAAGAAGAAATTCTTTTCCACTCTCAGTTGATGTTCTTAATTTAACTCTTCCTGATTGTACATAGTACAACTTATCCATTTGCTCGCCTTCCCAGAATAAATGGTGACCAGCTGTTATCTTCTTTGTTCTCATAATTCCTTGTAATTTTTCAAAGTTCTCCGTTGATAAGAATTGGATAACACTCTTTTTAATTGAATCTATATTAAAAGAATAACCTTGATTTGATTGCTGAAGCATGATTGCCATTTTTCATTCCCCCTGTGTGTTTCTTTGTACTTTAATCATATATCCATAGTGTTAATTACGGTATCGGGGGAATTACTGAACTTTACATTCGTTTTTTCCCTATTCAACTTACGTACTTTTCCCCAAGATTTTGTATAATCCTAGTGGAAAACAGTAAAAATGATGGATGAAAGTCATTTTCCTGAAAGTAAAGTTAGGGGAATTCCCTGAATTACAATCTCCCTAAAAAGGATTACAATGGATGAAGTAAGATGTTTATAAGGTAGTCTCAAATTGTTACCTGTTCAGCTTACTGTAGAAGATTTTTAATACAGTTGGTCCCAAGACAGAAAGATCACAGAATAAGTGGTCAAGGGGAGATTAATATGGAGACAATTAAAATAGCAATGGAAGCTAAACTTAATGCACTTTGTACAGAAACATCAAGTGATTTCTCCGCGTTTGCACAAGTAAATGAGCACAACTACGAGATTCATTGGAAATATGTTTATGGTAATCAGAATAAAAGATATAAACAAATGATCGGGAAACCTGGAAAAGGCTTATCTGGATCAGTTGTCCGTTTTGGAAGAAACATAGTTATCGACCAGAATACACCTGATGCAGCACTAAGAAGACTTGAGTACCCAATCATGCTTGCTGAGAATTTACAATCAGCCATTGCAGTTCCCGTTAAATCTTACAATCAAATTCTAGGTATTTTACTACTAGGGTCACGCTCTCCTAAGGAGTATAGTGAAGATCAAATTTCCTTTGTTGGCCGTAAAGCTGAGGAAATATCATCCTTATTTTTAAAAGCCATACCATAATGACTAATGAATCCCATTGAAAGGATTCATTTTTTTTTATATGATGAAACTACTATGTAAGAGATGTCACACTACGATTAATCGGTAAGGAGGAAGAAAATGGTTAAACTTCTAATTGTAGACGACCATGTCGTAGTACGATCGGGACTAATGATGTTATTGAACGGTAAAGATAATATCGAAGTAATAGGGGAAGCTTCTGAAGGGGATGAGGCAATCCGTAAAGCACAGGAATTAAATCCTGATGTTGTTTTAATGGATTTAAGTATGCCTCATGGTAAAGATGGTTTAACAGCGACTAAGGAATTACATGAACTAATGCCCCAGGTAGCAATTCTTATCCTAACAATGCATGATGATGAGGAATATTTATTTCGTGCAATCCATTCAGGTGCTTCAGGATATATCTTAAAGAATGCTCCGCATGAGGACCTTTTATCTGCTATCCATTCGGTTGCTTCTGGTAATGCTTATTTAAACCCAACAGCAACGAAAAGTTTAATGAGTGGTTATATGGATCGTGTAAAAAATGGCGAGGGCTCAAATTCTTTTGAATTATTATCTGACCGTGAGAAAGAGATTTTAGAGTGGATTGCAAAAGGTTACTCTAATAAGGAAATAGCCTCTCATTTAGTGATTAGTGTTAAGACGGTTGAGTCCCACAAAAGCAACTTAATGGAGAAACTAGGTATAAAAACTAGACCAGAATTAGTTGAATACGCTATGAAGAAAGGATTGCTCCGTTTTGAATAAAAAAGAACGTCTATCACATCAATCTGAAATTGGTGGCCCAAATGTAGAAATGCTTTTAGCTACTCTTCAGGATCATATCCAGGATTCAAATATACGTACGGAATTAAAACAATCCTTAACTCATCTTACAGATTTAACGTTCGCGCTCGATGAATCATCAATTGTTGCCTTAACTGATCAAAAGGGAAGAATACAATATGTGAATAAGAAATTCTGTGAGATATCTCAGTACACTAAAGAAGAATTACTTGGTAAAGACCATAGGATAATTAACTCAGGATATCACAGTAAAGAATTTATGACATCATTATGGAAAACGATTTCCTCTGGACAGGTCTGGAAAGGTGAAATCAAAAATAGAGCAAAAGACGGCTCTTTCTACTGGGTAAATACGACAATTGTTCCATTCTTAGATGATGATGGGAAACCATATCAATATTTAGCAGTTCGTAGTGAAGTAACTGAACTTAAAGAAGTTCAAGATGAACTGCAGAAAATGATGAACCGCGTCATTAGTATTCAGGAAGAAGAACGAAAGCGATTTTCTAGAGAATTACATGATGGTGTTGGGCAAAGTATGTTCTCACTTCTAATACAACTTGATCAACTAATTAGTGATACAACAGACAATCGACTTCAAAAACTGAGAGATGATGTTTCTTTTGTAATTGAAGATATCCGAGGACTTGCTTGGGAACTTCGACCATCTGTTTTAGATGACCTTGGAGTAGTACCGGCAATCCGAAAGTATATCGAAAACTTCTCTCAGCATTATGGAATTCAAGTACATTTTGAATGTAACCTTAGAACTAGAATAGATATTCAAAAAGAAACAACCATCTATAGAGTGATTCAAGAGGCACTAACCAATATCGGGAAATACGCTAATGTAGATGAAGCTTTCGTTTCTGTTCTTGAAACAGACAATGATGTAGAAGTTAAGATTGTTGACAAAGGTAGAGGATTTATTAGAGATAGAAAAGGAAAAGGCGTTGGCCTCTTCAGCATGGAAGAACGTGCAAAAGGAGTAGGCGGACACTTCTCTATCACCTCAACAGAAGGTGAAGGCACAACAATCGAATTCAGCGTACCAAAATAAAAACTTGGGGCCTGACCCCCGGCGCTTTAAAGCTTTAGCGTGCCGGGGGTCAGGCCCCAAAACTTTAATTCAAATCTCTTTTCTTATAAGATGTAAACGTGAGTGTAAGGAGAGTAAAGACAAGAATAAATGAAAGGATAAAATATATCGTCTCATATCCACCCCCACCACCTATAATCTGCTTTGCTTCAAAGTATTTAAAAGGGGTAAGGTACTTAAAGGGTTCGAGACTTTCTTTCATATCAATCGCAATAGACAAGATAAACGCCGCAAGTAAGATTGCAGTTGCTATGGATGCAGCTTTTTTGGAGTTCTTTTTTAGAGCTGCTAGTGCTGTGCCAATGGACATGAATAAAATTTGTAGGATAAACAAACCTATCATTAGTAAAGCTATGTCCTTAAAAACAGCTGCTCCATCTGCATTTTGCTGTACAACTAGTAAAGAGGTTATGAAAGTTATTATATTAAGCACCACTACATTTACTACGGTTGCACCAAGTTTTGATGCAATAATTTTATTTCTAGACAACGGTTTAACAAATAAAAACTCTGCCGTTTTATCTCTTTCCTCTTTTGCAATCATTGTTGCTCCAAGCATACTCGAATGAATAACAGACATTAGTACAATATATAAAAATAGTAATCCATAATAGCCCATAATGGTAGAAAGGTCGAAAGAATTGGAACCCATAATGGCTTGAAGAGACTTTGGCATTTGAGACATTAATTCATTCATTGACTGGTCGCTAGACGAAAAACCTGAATATTTACCAACTCCACTTACAATCAATAAGACCATACCTATACACCATATAATTAAAGACTTACGATGAGCCTTTATTTCCCTGACAAATAAATTCATTATGAATCCACCTCCCTAAACAGTATGAACATCTCTTTTGTGATAAATATAAAAACTTGCCGTAATGGCTGTAATAACAATTAACACACCAACAATTAGAAATGAATTTTCGTAGCTTGCATTTTCAATAATATAATTTGTAGTAAAGTAATTAAAAGGTGTGATAAACCTCAAAGCCGTGTCATCCATTGCCGAGCTGACCATCGCAACCATAAAAAAGCCAAATACAGTCCCTAAGGAGACAGATATAACTGATTTTATTTTAGGAAATACCACAGAAACAACCACTCCTATTGATAGGAAAATAAGCTGGACCAAAAATAAGCTAAATGCGATTAAAAATAATGTCGTTACATTGAACTCCTGCTCGCTTACTAATGTCGCCATGACCATTGTGGTGCCTATGAAAAAGACATTCGTAATGATGAGCGATGTTAAAGCTGCTAATAGTTTTGCTGATAAAATCTGATTACGAGTTACTGGCTTTGTCAGTAAGAAATCTGCCGTCTTTTCGCTCGTTTCCTTAGATACTAGTGATGTTCCAAGTGTCATTGCTTGAATAGCACCACAAAGCTTTAAATATAGGAATATATAAGAGTAGAAACCTATCACTGTTGCGATACTATCAACCGATAATCCAATTGCTTTTCGCAGCTCTTCTGGAAAGCCTTCTAACATTTCCTTAAAGGCTTGAGCATCACTTGAAAAGGAAGGAAAAATCGCTAGAAATAGTACGACGAGTGACATCTGAGTTATAGTCCATATAATCGTGGACTTACGATATACCCGTAATTCATGAAGATACATATTCATAGCCTTAGTCCTCCTTTTCGTAAAAATGCATAAAGATTTCTTCTAGACTAGGCTCCTCTATCCAAATATTCGAGATCTCAATCTCCGAAATCTTTTTCATGATTGGATTAATATCACCCTTAAACATAAAACTTACTAGGTTGCCATTTACTTCAAGTTGGTTGATACCTTGATTTGAAAAGTAGTTTTGTTCAATTTGTGCTTTTGTTTCAATCTTAATTTTCTTATAGTTATTTTCTTTTAACGTACTAATCTTTTCAACTTGGACTATGCGTCCATCTTTTATAATAGCTACACGATCACATAGTCGCTGAACTTCACTTAGAATGTGTGATGAGAAGAGGATCGTAGCACCCTTCTTGTTCTCTTTTTCTAGTAGATCAAAGAACTTCTGTTGCATTAACGGATCTAATCCACTCGTAGGTTCGTCGAGAATGATTAGCTTAGGTTCATGTAATAAGCCTTGAACGATACCAACCTTCTTTTTATTCCCTAAACTCAGGTCATCGATCTTTTTCGTTAAATCTAGTTCTAGAATTTCAGCTAACTCTTTTATTCTTTTTGTACAATCTTTTTTATAAAAGCTTGCTGAGTATTTTAGAAGATCAATTACCTTCATATTGTCGTAATAAAAAACCTCAGAAGGCAAATAGCCTATTTCCTTTTTAATCTCTGGTCCATGTTCAATAATGTCTTTGCCAAATATCGTGGCACTACCACTTGTTGGGTAGATTAAGGATAATAGAGTGCGAATTGTCGTAGATTTACCAGCACCATTTGGTCCGATAAACCCAAAGATTTCGCCTTGTTCTACATGAAAACTTACATCTACAATTCCACGTGACTTACCATAGCTCTTCGTTAACTTATTAATTTCAATTACATTCATGCTTTGCCTCCTCCTTCTGAGTAGAAAGAATTTCTTAACATCTCTATATAAATATCAACTTCCGCGAAAGCTTCATTGAAACTATCGTTTGCATCCTCAAGTAATCTTGCTTTTTCAAGAGCTTGATTACTGAAGCCTTCTAGTGTCCAGAGGATGATATTAATCGTCCTTTTAACATCTAGGCCTTCTCTGAATTGGGTTGTATCTATTCCATCAAACAATTTAGCAGAATGTTCCTTTAATAACTTGCTATTGCTATCGTTTAATTCAGCCTTCACTTCACTGGACTTTTCCATTTGAACAGTGACCATAAAATTAAATATTTCAGGGTATTTGTTCATCAATTGGCTTTTGAGAAGAATGATGTTTCGTAACCGATTAAATATATCCCTTTCTGTTAAATCTAGTTCTGCAAACATCTCCTCCATAATAATTTCTACAAAGTAGTCATACAGGAAGAAAAATAACTCTTTTTTATTTTTAAAGTAATGAAATAGAAGCCCTTTTGATATACCCGCTCCTTTCACAATTTCATTGGTTGACGCATTGTCATACCCTTTTTGTGTGAACTCATTAAGTGCTGCATTTAATATGCGGTCTCTTTTTTCATGCTCCAAACTTAAAAACTTTTCTGTGTTCATTTATTAATGCCTACTTTCAAGACTAATTTATCTTTGTTGACCACATCGGTCAATTACATTATATCCCTAACTGACCACATTGGTCAATAAGGAAATTGTGTCTTTTGGGGCCTGACCCCCGGCGCTTTAAATCTTTAACGCACCGGGGGTCAGGCCCCAAAACATCATTTGCACTGTTAGTATGTTACAATTTAGTTGCGACAATAAAACAGGAGGGATTATTTGATGGTTAGTCAAACAAGAGTAATTGTTCAAGAATCTTTGGATGCTTTATTGGAGGATAAAACATTCTTACCAGAATTAACTAATAAAACAAGGGAGCAGGCTTTTACCTCCTTAGGAGCCATTCTTTCTACCCCTAACCATGTTAATAAGGCATTTTTGCGAATACCCTTAGAAGATGGAAAGGTTGTTAGAATCCCTGCTTTTCGAGTTCAACATAACAACACGCTTGGTCCTTATAAAGGGGGAATTCGCTTCCACGAGTCGGTTAATGAGGAAGAAGTAGTCAATCTCGCTTCTCTTATGACACTTAAGTGTGCACTTCACGAGGTTCCCTTTGGCGGAGGTAAGGGTGGAGTGGTATTAGATCCCCGAACAATTTCGATTAAAGAATTACATTCAGTTTGTAAAAAATACGTACAGTACTTCAGTGATATTCTAGGGCCAGATAAAGATATTCCTGCTCCAGATGTTGGTTCAGGAGAACGTGAAATGGACTGGATGATGGCTGAATACAAAAGCATTCGCCCAGGCCAACCGTACCGAGGGAGTTTTACAGGAAAAAGTGTAGTTAACGGTGGATCGCTTGGACGTAGGGAAGCGACAGGTAAAGGAGTATACTTTACTTTCCGTTATATGCTTTATGACTTTATGAAGGATCAAAAAAATCTCTTAGCAAAAACTGATAACCCTTTTGCAAAGACTGCATTAGCTCATGAAAATAAGCCTCTCACCATGGCCGTACAAGGCTTTGGTAATGTAGGTTCTGTGGCTGCGCTCGAAGCATACCACTGCACTCATCTCCAAAATAAAATTGTGGCTGTAAGTGATCGAAATGTTACTCTATATAATTCAGATGGATTAGATGTTCCTACTTTAGTAAAATTCACTGCGGAAAACAAAGGGGATTTGCCTTCAACTGAAGAACTATTGGTAAAGGCTGATGTCAAAGCAGAAATCCTAGATCGTTCAGAAGTACTATACTTAGATGTGGATTGTTTAATGTTAGCTGCATTAGAGGATCAAATACACAAGGATAACATGGATAAAATTAAAGCTTCCATTATTGTAGAAGGTGCAAATGCTCCGGTGACAAGTGAAGCTGATGCATACCTTAATGCTAATGGAGCTATCATTATACCTGACATACTAGCCAATGCAGGTGGTGTTATTGTGTCTTACTTCGAATGGTTACAAGGTCGAGAAACTCAGTTCTACAGTGAAGAAGCAGTCTATAAGCTCTTATACGATAAAATGCAATCTACGATGAGTACCATTCTTCCTACTTACTTTAGTGACCCATTTTCATTACGGCAGAATTGTTACATCCAGTCCGTCATGAAACTATCCACCATTCTATATAGGCAAGGGAAATTATATTAACATTTTGGGGCCTGACCCCCGGCGCTTTAAAGCTTTAACGCACCGGGGGTCAGGCCCCTTTTGTCATAATTAAATTTCAGATAGTGCCACTTCTTGATAGGCCTTGAAGAAATCACTGCAGAACTCATCCCACTCTGTTGCTGCTTCCATTGATGCATCACTTACTTCACCTAGGACAGGGCGTTGTAATAAATCTTCAAGTTTAACTGAGAACTTTTCAATCGTATCATGTGCTGCTCCCTCAAGTACGCTAGCGACATATTCCCTCGGTGGATACCAATCTACGACTCTTTGAATGTCACGATAAATTTGAGTTAATAATAGGTTTCTTGGTCCCTCCCATTGCTCGTTTACGACAACATCACGGAATATACGTGGCAGAGATGAAAACTCCTCCATTACTCCATGACCACCAAACATCGACATGGTCTCATTTAAAACCTTAACCCCTTCATTCGTGGTACAAATCTTTTGTAAAAGTACTAATTCTCTAAAATTAAATAATTGCTTTCTCGTTTCAAGTGGAGAATCTGAGTTAATGCCTGGGTTTAATGGTTGCTCAAGACTTAAAAATAGATCATAAATTTTGAACGCACCTGCCGTTGTTCGTTGGGCTGCATTCTCAATATACTTTAGTTTACTAGCAGCAAGAGGGAATTCGTTTACCTTCTTTCCGAAAACCGTACGGAAATCAGCATATAGATTTGCTTCCCTAGCTGCCCGGAGCATAAATCCAGCACATGCAATACCAATTTCCAGTCGGGAAAGTGTCAACACGATTCCCACGGCTACCGCAATCCCCTTATCTTTCGGACCAATTGGATAGGCAAGTGCTCCTTTATAGTTGATCTCTCCCGTCGGCAGTTCTGCTGTACCTAGCTTCCACTTAATGCGATTAATCTCATATCCGTTTCGTTTTTCCTTCTCTTTCTCACCTGGTAACCATGAAGGAACAATAAAGGTTGATACCTTATCTGAACCAGATATTTTAGCAGTTACAACAGAATAATCAGCATGAGCAACTGAGCAGAAAAACTTGTTTCCGTACAAACGATAATTTTTCCCATCTGGTACTGCCTCTAAAACATTAGCAGGCAAGTCTGATCCGCCTTGAATTTCTGTCATGAACTGAGCACCAATTGCAAAGTTACCATTGATGCCTTCTTTTGTATGCTCTAAAATCTCTTGTAGCTCAGGAATATCTGGATTAGGGAATTGTTCGAGGATACCAATTAAGCCATGAGTACAAGTTAACGGACACGCAACACCCGCTTCACCCAACTGATGAGTCAGCATTCTTTTAATAAAGCTTTCCCAAGGTGTCATTTTACTAGAAAACATTGCTTCACCAAAAACTTCTTTTTCTAGTTGGTGCATCTCCATTGGTCGAACAATCCGATCAATTCTATGATTAAAAGCATCAAAATGAAGCATATAAGGACGCACTTCAGGTCTTGCAATTTGATCCGCTAGCTTATTCCATTTAAGTGAAACTGTAGGTGAGAACGAGCGTATTTTTTCATGTATTTGATCGTAGTCTGAACGAACATAATGCTTTACTGCTTTTTGTAAAAAAGGTTCATCATGATACCAATCCAAACTCTCTCGTTTTTCTAAAAATTCATCAAAGGTATATGTGTTCTTTCCTCTAGTTTCGTTTTCCTGGGAAGCTATGTTCATTACAAACCACTCCTTATTTTCCGTTGACAAATCATAATATTCAGAATTATTATACATGTAAGTGTACGTTAACGTCAACTTGGAGGAAATAAAAATGTCTGAAGACCGTCTATTTTCGATTAGTGAATTAGCATCAATGTTTGATATCAGCTCAAGAACGATAAGATATTATGAGGAAATCGGGATGCTTACCTCAAAAAACCGTGATAGTTTAACTCAGCAACGAAGTTATACCAACAATGAACGGAGAAGGTTAAAAATGATTCTCCGTGGCAAAAAGCTTGGTTTTAGCTTACAAGAAATAAAAGAAATGATACAACTATACGAATCTAATCCTGAAGGCGATGATGAGAGAAAAAGAATAATAGATTATGCCGATCGTAAACTAGAAGAAATAAACGAGCAAATTAGCCAGCTAGAAATACTAAGAGATGAAATACTCGCTCATAAAGAGAAATATATTCAAAAGAATTAATACTAGTGCTTAAAAAGAATTCACCCATTCAATGTTACAAACCCCTCTAGTTTTACCTAAAGGGGCTTTTTAAGTGCATGAACATTTTAACAATATGATATTATTAAAATGTTCATTGTTAGTTATAAATAGAAGGAGATCTTTTATGAAAAAAGTTAGTATTATCTCAATTAGTATTATCATCTTCCTTACAGTATCCTATGGTTTTGTTGGGAATTATTTTTATAACTTTGCATTAAATGCGGATAAAAAGAAGGAATTTCTACAAGATAATCCTCACCTCAAAGGAACAGAAGCCGTATTGGCTGAAGTTGCAGAAGCTGGTGAACTAGCCGATGCAGAGTTTTCAAACAATCATCAACCAAGTCGACTAACGATTGTTTCTGATGATGATTTGAAATTGAATGGCTACCTTTTCAAAAATGAAAATACTACTCAAAAGTGGGCAATTGTTGTACACGGCTATAATGGAAATAGTACTCAAATGACTAGATATGTTCGAAATTTCTATGAAAATGGTTACCATGTGCTAACTCCTGATTTACGTGGACATGGAGATAGCGAAGGGCATTACATCGGTATGGGTTGGGATGACCGAAAAGATATGCTCCTTTGGATCAATCAAATTATAGAAAAGGACCCACAAGCAGAGATTCTTTTATACGGTATATCTATGGGTGGAGCTACAGTTATGATGACATCTGGTGAAAGTTTACCTGCAAATGTTAAGGTAATTGTTGAGGACTGCGGGTATTCAAGTGTAGTTGATGAATTCACATACCAACTTGATGACTTGTTCGGATTACCTAAGTTTCCAGTTATGAATGCTGCGAACACAATAACTAAAATACGTGCTGGCTATGATTTAAACGAGGCTTCCGCTGTGGAACAAGTAGCAAAGAGTAAGACTCCTATTCTATTTATCCATGGTGATACTGACACCTTTGTTCCATACACTATGCTAGATGAAGTCTACAATGCTGCTAACGTCGAAAAAGAAAAACTTATCATTCCTGGCGCTGGACACGGAGAAGCAGAAAAAGTCGATCCTGAAAAATACTGGAACACCATCTGGAACTTCGTAAATAAATTTATGTAAATTGTGTCTTCCGGGGCCTGACCCCCACCGCGTTAAAGTGTTAACGTGAGTTGGGTGGTGGGCTCTTAATTTTGTCATAGTCTGTCCCCTGACGAGCATAAGATTTAGTAGAAGGGGGTGTTTTTTCTGAGCCGTTCATTATCAGCTTTTCGATTGATTGAATATGCAGTTGCTTTTGTGTTTATTATTTCAGGGCTTATGAAGATTTTCAGTTCTACACTGGGCAGTTACTTTATCTCTTTAGGCCTACCAGAACCAATTCTTATTATGCATATTGTCGCTATTATTGAAATCATTTGCGGAATCTTTATTCTTTTAGGCAAAAGTGTAAAAAATGCATCCATTCCTTTACTTGTAATTATGATTGGTGCGTTTTTATTAACTAAAGTACCACTGCTTCATACCGGACTTTTACATTTTGCTTTTCATGCGAGATTAGATATTGTCATGCTCATTCTTCTTTACATCCTTTATTCGAAGTCCTATCGTTAACCACTTTCCAGATTGTATAAAACAATCTGGTTTTATTTTTGTTATAATGTGAATTCTAATAAGTAGGATTTTCTACGTTTTTTAGGTAGAATATTATTTAGATAGACGAAATAATCATAATAGAAAAATATAGAGAGGAGATTACAATGAGCACAGCCTTGACCAAAGAAGCCCAAAATCAGAATGAAAATAAAGAGAAGATTTGGTCAAGAGATTTCACTTTGATCTGTTTGTCAAATTTCTTTATTTTTCTTGGCTTTCAAATGACATTGCCAACCATCCCACTTTTTGTAGAACAACTAGGTGGAAATGATAGACTAATTGGTATTGTTGTAGGGATTTTCACCTTTTCTGCATTGATTATGAGGCCATTTGCTGGTCATGCACTTGAGTCAAAGGGAAGAAAATTTGTTTACCTAACTGGGTTAATCATATTCGTAATTTCAGTAGGCTCATTTGGTTTTGCATCCGCCTTAATTTTTTTATTTTTTTTGAGAATCATTCAAGGGATTGGATGGGGATTTTCAACAACAGCTTCCGGAACCATTGCGACTGATCTTATACCACCTAAAAGACGTGGCGAAGGAATGGGTTATTATGGGTTATTCGGAAATGTTGCGCTTGCCGCGGGTCCAACTCTAGGCTTGACTCTGGTTGGCATTCTTACTTTCAAACAATTATTTCTTATATGTGCAGCACTTGGTTTGGTCGCAGTAATGTTGTCATCAACGATTAACTATCGTCAGGTAGAAAAGCCAACGACTAAAGCAAAAAGGTGGGACATTTATGAAAAGTCCGCATTACCACCTTCTATACTTCTATTTTTTATAACGGTTACCTTCGGAGGAATTGCTTCTTTCTTACCTTTATACACTGTTGAAAAAGGTATTGAAGGCATTCAATGGTACTTCTTTCTATTTGCGATTGGGATTATGGTAGCTAGAACATTAGCTGGCAGAATCTATGATCAAAAAGGACATAGAGCAGTCTTTCCAGCAGGGTCTCTTTCCATTTTTAGCGCCATGCTTTTGCTCGCATGGTTACCAAATAGTACTGCATTATACATAGCAGCTATTCTATATGGTTTAGGCTTTGGTTCCATCCAACCTGCTTTACAAGCATGGTCTGTTCAATCAGCACCTCTAAATCGAAAAGGAATGGCAAATGCTACTTTCTTCTCCTCCTTTGACCTTGGAGTAGGTATAGGTGCAATTGGATTCGGACAAATTGCATACCTATTTGGATACAGCAGTATCTACGTGGCATCAGCGTTATCCGTATCTATTTCTATTCTCTTATACTTTTTCGTATTAGGTAAAAACACGGATTAAAAATTGGGGCCTGACCCCCGGCGCGTTAAAGCTTTAAAGCGCCGGGGGTCAGGCCCCACATGTTATTTAAAGTTCACAGTTACTGTATACCCTAAGTTACTAAAGAACTCTTTAAGGGCTTTTTCTGCACTATTTTCTGCTGTTTGTAATAAACCCACGTCCAGTGCTTCTTGTTTTATTAGTTCCTGAGCCTCTGCTGCAAGGTCAAATCCTTCTGACCACTTGACTTCAGTACGGAATAACCCCTCATCTGAAAATGTTCTTACTTTATCCATCTGAATAGAGGGCTCTTGTATAAGCGTTGCACGAGGCAGTGTGAGGGTAATCTCTTTTTGCTTTTCGTTCACATCTAATTCATCACTTGTAATATTCTTCAAGTCCACTCCTGCAATCACTGTAGCAGGTACAACCAAGAGTAACTCTCTTTTTGTTCCTGGAATATTTAAAGATATATCTTTACCAAAGATTTTATTATCTTTTTGTTCTATGATCACCTTTATATGTGCTTGTGAAGTGGCAAGGGTGGATAACTCCTGGACCTGTTCAACGAATGCTGTATCCCGTTGAGTGAAGGTACTACCTGAGAAATACCATACCGTTCCTGCTATAAGTACAGTACAAATGATAAAAATCCCAATAATTTTCAAGCCCCATATCTTAAAAAAATATCGTAAAAACAAACCGGAGAGATTTGGCATTCTACTTTTTTGACCAATGGCAACAGTTGTAGCTGACTCATTCCGACCAGCCTGTAATTCCTTTACTATACTTTCAAGCTGTAGTAACAACTCATCTTGCTTTTTCAAGTAACCCTCTCCTTTTTCTCTATAAATCTCTAAAACTACATTTATACATAGTTTAACACACAGATAAGACAGGGTTCGACAAAAAACTTCTGGGGCCTGACCCCCGCTGCACTAAAGCTTTAAAGTGGCGGGGGTCAGGCCCCAGGTTTTATAGTTGGGCTATTATTTTGTGGGCAGTTTTTTGTCCGTTTTCGATGCAGTCTGGTATTCCAACTCCATAGTAGGAGCATCCAGCTAACAGGATTCCTGGATAGGAATCAGCTAGTTCGGTTTCGAGCACTTCAACTGTTTTTGGATGCGTGATTTGGTATGCTGGCATCGTATTTGACCAGTCTGTTAATTCACTAGAAACTGGCTTAGCTGTTATCCCTAAACTTTTTGATATGTCTGCAAGTGCTACATTTAATAATTCATCTTCATTCATTTCTTTTAATGATTCAAATGAAGGGTGGCTACTCTTATAAAAGAGTCTAACGAGTAAATTACCACTTTCTGATGTATGCTTCCATTTTCGACTTGTCCATGTACATGCATTACAAGATAGTTCATCATTTTTTGCTGTGATAAACCCTGTACCTTCAGCCGGCAGAATAGAATCTGGTACATCGAAGGCAACATATACGCTTAATAGAGAGCTATTCTTCAATTCAGCAAATGGTTGATCCAAACTAGGTTCGTTTATCAACTCCTGTGCCGCTGTATGAGGGATACTTAAAATAATATAATCCACATTTGCAGCTTCACCATTAGCAAAGGTCACTCTGTAACCCTCATCGACTTTTTCAATTGCTGTAACTGGGTGGTTTTTCAAAACCTCTACATCTTCAAAGGTATTCTCATAAGCATCAATTAGGGCACCCATTCCAGTGTTAAAGGAGATAAACTTTTGACCACCAGACGCATTTTGAAATTTTGCCTTGTTCGCCTCGAAACCTTTAATCACACTTCCGTACTCATTCTTATAATCAATAAGATAAGGAAGGGTTGATGCGATTGTCAGATCAGCAAGGGTTCCTGAGTATACACCGGATAAAACTGGCCCGATTTGTTTTTCAACTATTTCTTTTCCAAAACAAAACTCCAAAAAAGACCCTACTGAATCATTTTTAGTGAATGATTCATTTTTTGTATATAGATCCTTAAGGGCCTCTACCTTTCCTTCAGCTGATATTAGTGTACTTTTTGCTAGCGATTCTACACTCATTGGAATTCCAAAAATAGAGTCATCAGGAATGGACTTTAGCTCTCCATCAACGTAAATAAATGAACGTCCTGTAGCATTATAAACCACTTCATTTTCCAAGCCTAGATCCTTAATAAACGTCATTGTATTCGCTTTACGAGCTACTATTGAATCTGCTCCTGTTTCCATCACAAATCCGTTGTCACTTACTGTACGTATTTTTCCTCCAAGTGTTTCTGATGCTTCAGAGAGAATGAGGCGAACATCCGACTTGTTCTCTTTTTTCCATTTATGTAATTCATGCATGGCAGATAAACCCGTAACTCCTCCACCAACTACTAGTATTGTTTTCATGTTCTACACACCTCTATTTTTTACTATTCACTAGTAAAATCATAACATATCCCTTTTATCCGTTGAGTGACAAATGTCTCACCCTTACTTTACCCTTCTAGCCGCTTGCTGAATAGGGTCCCACACTCCATTATAAGGTGGTGCATATGCTAAATCTAACTCTAGTAATTGTTCCATTGTCATGGAGTTAAATAAAGCAGTTGCTAGTACATCGATTCGTTTATCTACTCCATTGCCGCCAATGATTTGTCCACCGAGTAGTCTGTGACTTTGCTTATTGTACACAAGTTTAACAGTCATTCTCTCACTATCTGGATAATAGCCTGCAATATCTCTAGTCTTAATTGTTACTGTACCATAAGGAAGGTTTAGGCCCTTCGCTTCATTTTCAGATAAGCCTGTTCGACCTAGTGTTAGATCGAAAAATTTAATTACAGATGTACCTACTACTCCTTTAAAAGTATGCGGTTGATTAATCATATTCAGTCCAGCAATTTGCCCCTGTTTATTTGCATGAGTCCCTAGTGGTATATGGTCATCTCTTTCTTTTATACGATGATAGTGGGTAGAACAGTCTCCTGCAGC
Organism: uncultured Bacillaceae bacterium; assembly: GCA_947497585.1. Taxonomy (GTDB): domain Bacteria; phylum Bacillota; class Bacilli; order Bacillales; family Bacillaceae_L; genus Bacillus_BV. Next base: position 158,356 of record CANMHG010000006.1, read on the forward strand.
AAAAATATCCTTAATATTCGTTTGCATATAGGCATTTACCTGGATTGCTCCGTTTACGCTTGTATGAACCCCGCTGCCTTCAAGTAACGTTACATTTGGTTTCACACCTATAGCGATTAGAACCAGGTCTGCTTTATACTCTCCTTTATCAGTAATCACAGTCTCTACCTGACCCTCACCTTTAAAACTCTCTACAGATTCACCAAATTTCAGGGTAATATTCTGTTTCAACGCTTCCTCATGAATAAGTTCCGCTAGATCTTCGTCAAAAATTTTAGCCAATTGTTGATTTCTTTCAATAATCGTTACATTCTTTCCTAGTTCGGCAAAGCTTTCAGCCATCTCTAGTCCGATATATCCACCACCGATTACCGTGACATTCTGAACATTTTTTTCTAAGTAATTCATTATTTCGTTTGCATCCGGAATTGTTTTTAATGTAAAAATACCTGGAAGCTGCACTCCCTCCCATTTAGGAACAACCGGACTTACCCCAGTAGCAACTAGAAGACGGTCGTAGGAGACTTCAAAAGGTGAACCTGTTTCAAGGTCTATCCCCTGGACAACTTTGCGTTCCTCATCAACATTTTGAACTTCATGATAAACCCTAGCATCTATTCCATATTTATCTTTAAACTCATCCTGAGTACGTGCAATTAATTTATCAGTAGACTCAATTTTTCCACTTACAACATAAGGAAGACCGCACTGTCCATATGAATAAATGCCTCCCTTTTCTAAAACGGTAATTTCATGACCAGAGCTATTACGCACAATCTGCATAGCTGCACTCATTCCCGCTGCATCTCCACCAATAATTACAAATTTCATCATCCATCCCTCCATCTTCTTAGTTTCATATGATACTCCAAAAGATATACATAAAATGGTACATTTAAGGGGCCTGACCCCCGGCGCTTTAAAGCTTTAACGCACTGGGGGTCAGGCCCCACTTTTTAGGTTAGATCATAGTGATAGCAGGTTACTGCTTCAACTTGTTGAAAGCCTTCTTGTAAGTAAAGGGCTTTTGCTCTTTCATTATCCGCATTTACACATAGGTACGTTCGTTTATAGGATTTTTCCTTTGCAAAACGAAGCATAGCTCTTAGCAAGGTTCTACCTAAGCCGTTTCCCTGGTATTCTGGGATGACTGCTATTGGCCCAATATTCATTATTGGTGCATCCTCAAATTCATCATCTGATCCTCTAATCACACCAACAGGCATGTTACCATGAAAAAGAATCATTAAACCACCTTCAATATATTCGTCAGAAGCTAGCATTTTAGAAACCATCTCTGGTGTAACTGGTGTTTCACTTCCTTTAAGGGTAGCAAAGCTAGCATTTCTAACTTCACACCAAATGACTTCATCTTTACCTTCTTCAAATGGTCTTAATTCGTACCCTTCTTGAAGCCCTATTTCAGGGACTTCTAAATCCTCTCGTACTAAAAGATATGAATATCTCTCAACTGAAAAGTTCAATCCTTTGATATACTCTTCTAACTTTTCATTAACCATTGGTACAAAGGTAAATACACTATCAAGATTATCTGTATGTTTTAAAATAGCCGACATTAACCCTTGGTAGATTTCTAGATCATTGATTTCTGAATGAAAAATCCTAAACCTTGCCTTTCTTCCCCGCTTGTTATATTCATCCATAATTAATGACGCTGTAGCAACTATTTTATTTTCGATATTCACAACAATATAAGTCGGGTTTTCTTCGTCAGGCTTGAAATCTCTTAAATCATCATCATATAAAAATGACTCGTCTACTTCATGCTTGTGTTTCTTACAATATGCAACAAAGTCGGCTATTCTTTCAGAACCTAAAGCTTCTATTATCATGCTATTTCCTCCCAGGGGAAATTCTTGTTAAATTTCGTTTAACCTTTTGGCTAACTCTCGGAATGCTACTTCTAACTCTTGCTTCGGAACATTAGCATACTGATCACCAATACTTACCTCAAAGTAGCTTGATTGGTCATCTACGACCCTTAAATGACCACTTAACCCAATTCCAATTTGCTCATACAAATCTAGCAAAATAGGTTCTATTGTTTCTTTTGAGTGGCTAAAATGCACATGAAACATATTTGAAACTGGTACCTCAGGTAGGGTTGTTATCCCTGGACAAGCATTATAGAGCCTAGCTAGTTCTTTAGCGTCTTCATGATATTGACCCATTTTATGGATTCGTTTATCAAAGTAATAATCTGCAGTAACAATATAAGGATAAAGACTAATTAAGTCTCCACCATGACGTCTTTTCCACACCTTTGCCTCTTCAGTAAACCCTTTTTCGCCGGCTAAAATAGCTCCTGCTAGTCCACCAATTCCCTTATAAAAGGATACATAAACACTATCAAAAAGTTCACAAACTTGGGCAGCTGTTTTGTTGTAGTATGGTAGAATTTCAAAAAGTCTTGCTCCATCTAGCTGTAGCTTAATTCCTTTTTCGCGACAGTATTGAGAAATAGAAACAAGAGTTTCATAGTCAGGTAATTGACCGCCAATCTCTCTCTGCGGTAATTCCAACAATAAACAAGCTATATTATCGTTCATATTTAAAACATCATCTAATTCTATAACTCTAGTCTTGTCGGCTAGAAGGATTGGCTCAATATTATGTAGCTTTTTTAGACCATCTTCTTCATGTATCTCTAAATGAGATAAGGGATGATACGCAACCTTGTTAATCCCTTTTTGGTCACACCAAATCCGCAAAGCAATCTGTTGGGCCATCGTACCGCTTGGAAAAAAGACCGCAGCTTCTTTCCCTAAATAAGCAGCCATTTTGTTTTCAAAGGCTTCTATAAAGTTACCTGTTCCGTACAAATCACTTTCTTCCTGACTACTCACAGCCTCAAATGCCTCTTTCAATACATCAACATTCCTTGTACCATGACCACCTAATTGATATTTTGTTGTTTTAAATGCTCCTAGTAAAGAATTACTGCTCATCGTACTATTTCCCCTTTCTCGGTTTAATTCCCTTTATCACTTTAACGCGCCGGGGGTCAGGCCCCGATAGACTAAAAATCTTTCATTTTCGTTTTGTTGATAGTATCCTTCAACTGGAATTTCGTTTTTTAGCTCAAACGAGGTTTGGTTTTCTAAGTAGTAAATATAATCTTCAGATGGATAATATAAGACTATCTCGACCTCACGAGGCGATTTTTCCATCGATACTAAAATATTAGAGATTACCTTCATAAATACCTTTATTGAAAACGGGTTAAAAAAATAAAATCGGTTGTCAGTAGGTTCTATCTCGTATTCCTCAGCATAACTGTGGATTAGCGAAATTGCTTTTGCACTAAGAGTTTTGTGACGTTTTGAATAATTCTTCAAATTAACTATAGCTTCCTCATAAAAAGTTGAGTTCATTTCTACGCCCTTTAACATAGCACCACTTGTGTGCTGAAGGAAAAATAGTAGCCTTCCTTTTCCACAACCAAAATCTACAATTCGGTCACTTTTGTTTACTTCATATTTTTCAATTAACTGCTCTAAGGCTTCATAAGGTGTTGGCTCATACGGATGATAATGTATAGACTGATTGGACTTTTTTTGATTATCTCTTGTGCGTATATTTAACAATTTTTCATAATAATGTTCTTTCATCTTATTACTCCTACTTTAAGGTTAGGTTACTTACAATAATAGCCTATTTTATGAAAATATAAAAAAGGAGGCGGTACCTATTACTAGGACCACCTCCGTCTAATTCGTATAAGCTAATTAATTTTCAACGAGTTTTGCTACAACCTTATTTCCCTCTGGTTTTTGTTCTATCGTATCCTCTGCCTGGGTAGCTCGTTTTATAAAAAATGCTAATATCAGTGCCACAACAGCAATAATTGACGATACTAAGAAAGAGTAATTGATACCATTCAACATAGCCTGCATTGCAATTTGTTGCTGCAATTCAGTTGTTGCTGCCCCAGTAGCTTCTGCAGTTAATTTTAAAGTCTGTGATTCAGTTCGAGTAGACATAACAGTAACTAATAAAGCCGTACCAATCGCACCTGAAACTTGATTAAGTGTGTTATTCATAGCTGTTCCATGCGGGTAAAATCGTGTTGGCAACTGATTTAGTCCATTGGTTGAAACAGGCATAAATACCATTGACATACCAAGCATTCGTAATGCATGAAGCATCATTAAATACGTATATGGTGTTTCAAAGGTTAATCGGCTGAAATAAAAGGTTGTTACAGTCATAATGGTCAATCCGGTTATCGCTAAAATCTTTCCACCAAATTTATCAAATAATCTTCCAGTGATCGGAGACATTACTGCCATTAATAAAGCTCCTGGCAGCATTAGCAATCCCGCATCCAAAGGTGATATTCCTCTTAATGTTTGAACATAAATCGGGATTAAAAGCATTCCCGAAAACATGGCCATATTTACAACCATCGAAATGGCTGAAGATAACGCAAACATTGGGTACTTATATATTCCGAAGTTAAGCATAGGTTTCTCAAGTTTGAATTGTCGTAAAATAAACCATACTAATGAGGTTGCCCCAATAACGATTGTTGCATATACTTGTGGACTGTCCCACCCCTTACTACCAGCGGAACTAAAACCATACAACAGACCTCCAAATCCTACACTTGATAAAAGAAGTGAAAACATATCTAAACGTAAATGCACTTTCTCTTTTTTATCTTTTAGTAAAAATAAACCTAATAAAAATACAGAGACAGCAATTGGTGTGACAAAATGGAATAGCATTCTCCAGTGATAATGCTCCACAATCCAGCCTGACAATGTAGGACCAATAGCAGGTGCAGCCATCATAATTAAACCAAAAACTCCCATTGCCGTTCCTCTTTTTTCAATTGGAAAACTCACTAACATTACATTCATTAATAACGGCATCATGATTGCAGTCCCTGATGCTTGCACCATGCGTCCTGTTAGAAGTAATGGAAATATATGTGCACTTCCTGCGATAATTGTCCCAGCTGCAAATAGTCCCATTGCCACTAAAAACAAGCGTCTTACTGAATATTTTTGAATTAAATACGCAGTTGTTGGAATCATAATTCCATTCACTAGCATGAAGCCTGTTGTAAGCCATTGGACAGTGGAGGCATCAACCTTTAAATCTGCCATTATAGACGGTAATGCTATGTTTAATAAAGTATTATTTAAAAATGCTATAAAAGCGCCGACCATTAATACAGCTAAAATGCCATATGGAGGGCGACCTGTTTGATTTAGGGCTTTATCCATATCGTTCCTCCTGTAGACTATCAGTCCAATAAATTATACTATTGTTTCACACTCCATATATTATACCATCAGTACAATTTTTGCAATTGGTAAAATCCCCTTTACTAAAAGGTTTGTATTAAATAGTTAATTGATGTACTATAATTTTTAGACAGGTAGTCTAGTTAAAGTAAGGGTGAGGATATGAACGATAAAAAGAAGCACGTTATAAAAATGGCACATCGACTTTTTATTGAAAAAGGCTTTCAAGCCACTTCAATTCAGGACATATTAGACTATAGTGGAATAGCGAAAGGTACATTTTATAATTACTTTTCATCCAAAAATGAATTATTAATGGAGCTTCTAAAAACCATCTATCGAAAAATGGAGCAAGACCGAAATGAGTTGTTACTAGGTCAAGATCCCGCAAACCTAGAAATCTTTATTAAACAAATTGAATTACAAATGGAAACCAACCGAACTAAAAAACTTGTTGCTCTATTTGAAGAAGTTAATTTTTCAGATGATAAAGACTTAAAAAACTTTATTATCAAAGGTCAATTAAGAATAATCCGTTGGTTTTATCGACGATTTATAGATATCTTTGGAGAAAATAAAAAACCTTACTTATTAGACTGTGCAATTATGCTTAATGGGATCTTATATCAAAATATGAGATATTCATCTATGGCTTATGATTCAAATAGTAATATTCACAAAGTTGTTCAATATAGCGTTAACAGGATTGTGAAGATTATTGAAGAAGTGTCACAAGCAGGAGAACAACTAATTGACCCAGAAGTGTTAACTAGGTGGTTTCCTGATGAACAGCTAGAACACCCGTACCAACATAGGCTATATAATACTGTTCTTAAACTAAAAGCCTCAATAACAAAACAGCAAACTCAAGCCAAGTATCATGAGTTATTGGATTTCATTCAAAGTGAGTTAACCAATTCAAAGCAACCTCGAACCTTCCTAATCGAAAGTGCCTTTGAAACAATCAAAAATAGTGAGATTCCCTTTAACGAAAATGCTCTCAAACAATTACAACAATTAATCAAAGAATACAACTAAACATGGGGCCTGACCCCCGGCGCTTTAAAGCTTTAATGCGCCGGGGGTCAGGCCCCTTTTGTCATATTTTAATAGCAATAGTAGTACGTTTTTTTCATAGCGCGAATCGCCTCTAGCGTTTCTAGTGAATCAGAGCATATCTCGGTTAGTGGGGTTCCACTTACTAATGGCGTTTTATCATAAACCTTTTTGACTTCAACTATTTCTGCCCCAACAGTTTCCTCCTCCTGAATAAACACCTTTTCCGGATACCATAAGATAATAGATAAAATTTTATTTACAGCTTCTATGTTTGCATTTTGTAGTAAATGTAGAAGCTCATTATTCGTTAGAGATTGAATAGATTGAAAATCTACCTCTTTTTCACTTGCAAATATAGAAATGGCTTTTGCTAACAATGCATCTAATGCTAATGATATCGGACTTAAGAAGGTCTTATGATCTTCATAAATAGCTCCCATAATGTGTTTGCTCGTTTCTAAGTTTGCCTCAACATAACTATGGTTAAATGAAAGGTTCTTAAAGATCGTTGCAGGGTGTTCCTTAATTTTCCCTAACATATAAGCATCTCTTAAAAAACTATCCAAATGATCTGCACTTAAATACGGTGTTTTATGTGATAAGGGAGAATCGTTATCTAAAATCTCAATGATTCTATTTGGATCATAACCATATTTGTTCAAGATCTTAGATATTTCTTCACCTCTAATATTTTCTTCTGTAATCGTATGATGATTGAACCCAAGTGTTCTTTCAACCGCATGTGAAAATGGAAGATGACCAATATCATGAAGAAGTGCTGCAATTCGCAGTTCTTCATCCTTCGGAAAGAAGGTTGAGATAATTGTCCACACTCCAATTGTATGTTCAAATCTTGTATGTTTTGCTGAGGTTATTAGTGACCCGGTTCCATAATGAGATAGAAACTTTAACCTTCGAAAAGCTTTACTCTCAAGCAGTTCTACCTCACAAGGAAATGGTCTGATACTAGTTTGATAGAAAGGCTCGATAAATTCTTTCGATTCTTTAAAGACATATACCATAAAAAAACACTCCTTTAGAAAAATAAAAAGCCAGCTCCATATCTGTAAAAGATACGAAACCGGCCCATTTAATTGAAATGAGGGTGGTAGCAACCACGGTTTAACAGTTCGTGAATCAAAACCATATTTATACATTTAAATTATACAAACTTTTCCAACCGAGTCAAGCGTTTTTTACAGGAGCCTTTTCCGGGGGCCTGACCCCCGGCGCGTTAAAGTGATAAAGCAACCTACTTTTACAATTGCCCGCATATTATTTTGCATTTTTCTGAATTTTATCTTTTAATAAGAGTAAAGAACCTAGAGAGGAAGACAATTATGCAAAAGACAATCTTTAACTTTTCAGCTAAGGATGGTAAGAGTATATTTGCAAAGAAGTGGTTTTCAGATGATGAACCTAAAGCGATTGTGCAGATTGCCCATGGCATGGCAGAGCATATTGACCGCTATCATGAGTTTGCCTCATTTTTAGTGAGCCACGGTATATATGTGTATGGAAATGATCACAGAGGACATGGACATACCGAAACTCGCGATTCAGACCGAGGGTATTTTGCAGATGAGAACGGGTATGAAACGATTGTAGAAGATATGAAAACGTTGACTGACCTTATTAGACAGGATTATCCTACTACTCCCATCTTTCTTTTGGGACATAGCATGGGTTCATTTCTTTCTAGACGATATATTCAACTGTATGGTGACCTAGTAGCAGGAGTTATTTTTTCAGCAACAGGTGGACATCCTGGCTTCCTCGGAAAGGTAGGTCATCTTCTTGCCGTACGGGAAGCTCGAAAGCTCGGTCGACGAACTCCTAGTAGTAAAATGAATGCTTTAACTTTTGGCAGTTATAATAAAGCATTCAAGCCTAATCGCACGGAGTTTGATTGGTTAAGTCGTGATGAGAAAGAAGTGGATAAGTATATTAGTGACCCTCTAGCAGGTGGCGTTTTCTCAGCAGGTTTTTTTGAGGACTTTCTCAAGGCCCTAAACTCATTATATGATGAGGACGATAATATTCCAAAGCAACTTCCTGTCTGCTTTTTATCAGGAGACAAAGATCCAGTAGGAAAAAACACAAAGGGTGTATTACAAAGCTACAATCAATTAAAAACTGTTGGACTAAAAGATGTTAACTATAAATTTTATCCTGAAGCTAGACATGAAATTCTAAATGAAACCAATAAACAAGAGGTATACGATGATATTCTTAACTGGATAAATAACCACCTTTAAATCATTTCTGACCCACACTACGTTAGCTCTTTAACGTAGTGGGGGTCAGGCCCCCGATTACTTATTTCAGAGTTACAGTCAACACTTCCGTTTCTCCTGCTCTCCCTGTGTCTGTAGTGTTCTTTTCCAAGTTACCTACGACTTCGTCCGTATTGGTTATGATCATTGGTGTGATGGTACTTGCTGCTTTTTCTTTGATAATGTTCAGGTCAAATGCGATAAGCTTGTCTCCTCGCACTACTTTGTCACCAGCCTGAACAAAGCTTTCAAAGCCTTCTCCTTTTAAATTCACGGTCTCTAAGCCGATATGGATAAGGATCTCTAAACCCGATTTTGTTTTGATACCGACAGCATGTTTTGTAGGAAACACTTGAACAATTTCACCATCAACCGGTGAAACAACCTGACCGTCTGCTGGATCTATAGCAATTCCTTCACCCATCATTTTTTGTGAGAAAACAGGATCTGGTACTTCTGTTATATCTAGAACTCGCCCGTTTATCGGTGATGTAATATGTTCAATAATTGGCTCACTGCTTTTTCCGAAAAGCTTCTTTAACATATGATCACTCCTTATTTTTTCAGATGAAACACAATCGACTCATAGGGACGCAAGAGAATTTTCTTCCACTCATCCGAAGAATCATCATAATTTGAAAGTAACCTCTCACCTTTATATCCTTCTACATTTATGTCCTCTGGCAGTTTAAATGTTGTTTCTCGACCATAGAAATTATTAACCACAAGTAATTTCTCATTCTCAGAACTACGTACATAAGCAAAAATTGTATCATCATCCTCTAGAATTAGCTGATAATCTCCATCGATGATGATATCGTATTTTTTTCTAAGACTAACTAGTTTTTGATAATGATAAAAAATAGAATTCTTATCTTTCAGTGCCTTTTCTGCATTTACCTCTTTATAATTATCCGCAACGTTTATCCATGGAGACCCAGTCGTAAATCCTGCATTTTCATTAGCATTCCATTGAACCGGTGTCCGAGAGTTATCTCTTGATTTCTGTTTAAGGATCTCAATAATCTCTTCCTCTCGCATACCTTCTTGCCTTTTTATATTAAAAATATTTAAGGATTCTACATCTCGATAATCGTCAATTGTATCGAATTTAGGATCAGTCATCCCAAACTCTTCACCTTGATAGATGTAGGGTGTTCCTTGCATCATATGAATGGTAGTAGCTAGCATCTTTGCTGATTCTTTATGGTATGTACCATCATCTCCAAACCTTGATACAACACGTGGTTGGTCATGATTACACCAAAATAAAGCATTCCAACCAGAGCCCTTATGCATTTCTACCTGCCATGTTGAAAGGATTTTTTTTAATGCTAAAAAATCAAACTCAGCTTTTGTCCATTTCTCTCCGTTTGGATAGTCCACCTTAAGATGATGAAAATTAAAAGTCATATTAAGTTCGTTTCGTTCAGGGTTTGTATACTTAATACAATTTACAATCGTCGTAGAAGACATTTCACCAACTGTCATGATGTCATAATTCGAAAAAACTTCTTCGTTCATTTCACGGAAAAATTCATGCACTCTCGGTCCATCCGTATAAAATTTTCTTCCATCGCCTGGAGGAACTGAACCATCATCATTAGGGAAATCTTGGTCTTTTGAAATTAAGTTAATAACATCTAACCGGAATCCATCGACTCCCTTTTTAAGCCAGAAGTGCATCATTTCATAAACGGTATGACGTACCTCTTTATTTTCCCAATTTAAATCAGCCTGAGTTACATCAAATAAATGTAAGTAATACTGTCCAGTCGTTTCATCATATTCCCAAGCTGATCCGCCGAACTTAGACGCCCAGTTTGTAGGTGGCTCTCCATCTTTTCCATCTCTCCAAAAATAAAAATCTCGATATGGATTAGTCTTTGAAGACATCGACTGATGAAACCATTCATGCTCTGTGGAAGTGTGATTTACCACAATGTCCATTATTATTTTCATTTCCCGTTTATGAGCTTCGTCTAACATTCGGTCAAAGTCTTCCATTGATCCATATTCTTCATAAATCGAGTAATAATCACTTATATCATAGCCATTATCTCTTTGAGGAGATTTATAAATGGGGGTCAACCATAAAACATCGACCCCAAGTTCCTTTAAGTAATCCAACTTTTCAATGATTCCCTGAATATCTCCTACACCATTCCCTGTCGTATCATTAAAGCTTTTAGGATAAATTTGATAAACAACAGATTTCTTCCACCAAGGATGTGTCAATTTGAAATCCACCCACTTCTTCTATAGATAAAATTAACGAGTTTTCCCTAAACGCTTGTATGCATTTTCACCCATTTTTGTTTTTGCTAAAATGATTGTTAATACAATTGGCACGACGATAGCCACAAGCATTGCTAGTGCAAAAAGCAGCATATCCTGAACTTGAATTGATAAAATACCAGGAATTCCGCCAACACCAATTGAGTTCGCCATTACACCAGAACCTACTGATATGATTGCTGCAGCCATCGATCCAATCATCGCAGCTAAAAATGGAAAGGCATACTTAAGATTGATACCGAACATGGCTGGTTCTGTTACTCCTAAATAACAGGAGATGGCTGCAGGAACTGAAACCTGTTGTTCCTTTTCATCTTTTCTGTTTAAGATAATCATGGCAACAACTGCAGAGCCTTGGGCAATATTTGATAGTGCAATCATCGGCCAAAGGTTGGTCCCTCCGAATTCACTCATCAATTGAAGGTCAATTGCATTCGTCATATGGTGAAGACCAGTGATAACTAATGGAGCGTAAGCAAATCCAAATAATGCTGCAAATAACCAACCAAACGTAGATGTTAGACCTGAATAGACAATATCAGAAATCCATGATCCTATTGCCCATCCAATTGGACCTAACACAACGTGTGCTATTAAGACTGCAGGAACTAAAGCAAAAAACGGTACAAAAATCATTGATATCACATTCGGAATAACTTTACGCAATCCTAACTCTAAGTAAGAAAGTACAAATCCAGCTAAAATTGCAGGTATGACTTGTGCCTGATATCCTATCATTTGTACCTGAGCAAACCCAAAATCCCATACAGGTATATTCTCGGCTCCGGCAACTCCATACGCATTTAGCAATTGCGGAGAAACAAGAGTAATCCCTAGAACGATACCTAAAATTTGAGTTGTCCCCATTTTTCGTGAGATTGCCCATGTAATACCGACCGGTAAAAAGTGAAAGATTGCTTCACCAATTAACCATAAAAATGCATGAGCACCTGCCCAGAATTGTGATACTTCTACTAGCGTTTTGGTTCCACCATCAAGCATTTTAATTTCGCCGATTACATTTCTAAAACCTAAGATTAGACCCCCAACCACTAATGCTGGAATTAATGGAGTAAAAATATCCGCTAAATGTGAAACCATTCTTTGTAACACGTTCATATTCTGCTTTGCAGCCACTTTGGCATCATCTTTTGAGGCAGTATCTCCTACACCTGCAATCTTTGAAAATTCATTATAGAAGGTTGAAACCTCGTTTCCAATAATAACCTGAAATTGTCCAGCTTGAGTAAAGGTACCCTTAACGAGTCCAATATTCTCAACAGCCTTGACATCTGCCTTACTTTGATCCTTTAAAACAAACCTCATTCTAGTTGCACAGTGGGTAACAACCGATATATTCTCACTACCACCCACATGCTCAAGCAATTCCTTGGCTGAGTCTGTATATTTGCCCATAATTTTATATCTTCCTCCAATCTATCACTAATAATTTAGGTCCTATCTTTGCATATTCTTTATTTTCTTACGTCCACCTTATTATTATTCATCACAAAAAGGGGCCTGACCCCCAGCGCGTTAAAGCTTTAACGCACTGGGGGTCAGGCCCCAAAATTTACAGGGTTGTTCCAAATACATCTTCTACTACTTTTTCCAACTCCCCTATTAGTCTGAATTCACCCTTCTTATGAGCTAAAGCTTTCACAATACTTGAGTAATACCAGTGCTGTTTGCTTTTCCCACGATTAAATCGATCCCAGACAACCTCTCCACTGACTTCAATATCTTCTTTTATACTCTTCAGGTTATGTAATTTATCAGCGACAATAACTTTTATTTCATCTAGCTCGGCACTTTTTAAGTGCTCTATAGTGTGCTGCTTTCTTTCCTCCCAAGATAAGCTTTTATCATGCTCCGAAGCTGCACGTACAAGACTTGTGACCTTAGGACCAACTAAATTCAGCAAATCCTCATAAGTTATATCTGTATCCTCCACTGTATCATGAAGAATTCCCGCTGCAATGACTTCATCTGAACACTCCTCCTTTTGTAATAACATTCCAACTGAATATGGATGTGTTACATATGGGATATTTGTTAATTTTCTTGTCTGTCCGGAATGAGCTTTTGCTGCGATTACAATTGCTTTATCAATCAAATTCATTAGCTATTCCTCCTTACGATATTATTAATAAAAGAAACTCCCTTATCTATTCAACATATACTTATATTATTACCAAATTTAAGGAGGTGTCCACTCTGATTCATACAATAAAACCCGGAGAGACCCTTAATCAGATAGCAAGAGATTATCGCACCCCACTCGTTTCAATAATTACAGCAAATCCTTCAATTAATCCAAATCTCATCTATCCTGGTCAAACCATCGTAATACCAGGCTATCCTTCTCCAGATACGATTCCATTTACAATAGATGTATCCATTAACAACCGAAAACTAACCTTATTTAAAAATGGTGTTATTCAAAAACAATATCCTATTGCAGTCGGAAGAATCTTACATGGTACACCTGTAGGTAGCTATATTATTATTAATAAAGCTCCAAATCCTGGTGGCCCATTCGGTACAATGTGGATGAGTCTTTCAAAACAGCATTATGGAATTCATGGAACCAATGACCCAAGTTCTATTGGAAAAGCTGTTTCTAAAGGATGTATTCGTATGTATAACCGCGATGTTGAGGAACTTGCGAGAACCATTCCTGTTGGAACCCGTGTAAATATCCATGCATAAACACTGAATGAATTATATCCTTTTGGGAGACGTTATAAGAAAAAAAGGAGTCGTTTCCAATGAGGATTATTCTTCTTATGGTAGTTCTTCTTTTCTCAAGCTTTATCTCAAATGCAGCAGCGAATGAAGATAACACAAAGAAAGTATTAGCAATTGTAATTGATGATTTTGGGAATAATATGAAGGGTACTGAGGAAATGCTCGCTCTTCCAATTCCTCTAACAGTGGCTATTATGCCATTTATGACAACAACCGAACGTGATGCGAAATTAGCCCACTCCAGAGGTCATGAGGTAATTATTCATCTTCCAATGGAGCCTAAGAGAGGCAAGAAAAGCTGGCTAGGTCCTGGTGCAATCACAACAGACTTAAGTGACAAAGAAATTCGAAAAAGAGTCGAAGCAGCAATAGATAACGTTCCATATGCAGTTGGAATGAACCATCATATGGGTTCAAAGGTAACAGAAAACGAACGAATCATGAGAATTGTTTTAGAAGTTTGTAGAGAAAAAGGGCTTTATTATTTAGATAGTAAAACAGCTAGTAAAAGCGTGATTCCCAAAATTGCAGCAGAGCTATCTGTTCCATATTTAGAAAATAACATGTTCTTTGATCATCAATATTCAAGTAAGCATATTTATAAGCAAGCTTCAGTTATTGTAAAGAAACTTGAGGACCGCAGTCCACTAATTGCGATTGGTCATGTTGGGATTACTGGAGATAATGTTGTTGGTGCATTAAAGGCAAACATTCCCGAATATGAAAAACATGCTGAAATTGTATTACTATCTGAACTAATTCCAAATTCTGTTCCATTATATTAATAGAACCAACATAAAAAATTCGCCAAGTAACATACTCGGCGAATTTTTTTAAAACGATACCTATATAACTGTTCCCACTACTTTAGGCACTCTTTTCGCTTCTCCGTATTCAGGGTGAACCTTACGAACAACAGAACTCCTTGCCAAGAATAAAACTACACCTATTAGCAATAGTGATGAAGTTAACAGAATCCATTGCGGTGGAAAAACATCATATAGGAAACCATAAATGACCATTCCTAGTGGCATAAGAGCCATAGCCATTGTTTCTAAAATTGAAAAGACACGTCCTTTAAAGTCATCATCAATTTCCTTTTGCATCAGTACTTGTAAAGGTGTATTTACAATCATTACCGTTACTCCAAAGCTAAACATGATGGTTGCATAATAGATAAATGTTAGTAGACTTGATAACTCAACCACTAAAGGTATTCCAATTGCCGCCATTAGTAAACCTAATCCGATGATGCCTCGCTTTGAAACCAAGAAAGGATACTTCACTTCTTTTCCCATTGAGAAATAAATCGACATTAGTAACATCCCAACAGCAAAAGCACCTTGTGTTAAACCGAAAGCCTGCGAATCCATTTTCATTTTTTCAATTAATATAAAAGAATAACCAACTTCAAAGGCCCCAAATAAGAAATTAATCAACAAAGCTATCCAAATCATAGTCATTACGAGTTTTTGTAATTTTAAATAGTTCACTCCCGCTTTTAGACCTTGCCACATTGACTCTTTTTGTTGCCCATCTTCTTTTTGAGCTCTATTAGCAAAAAGGTTAAAATCCATTGTAGCCTCAAGGATAACAGCCAAAATTGATGCACAAATATAAATGATAAGGAAGGTTGACATAGAAACCGCACCATATAGTAAACCACCTACTGCCGGGCTTGCAATTGCAGCAAATGAGATAGACATTTGATTTAGTGACATCGCTCGTTGAATTCTATCTTTATCAATCAAGCCAGTAATTGATGCAGTAAACGTCACACCTGAAAACATTGATGTTAATGAAAGGACACAAGTTGTTATATAAATTGCTAGTAATGATAGCCCTGAGGTAAGAGTAACTGCTAGCAACGTTATGATTGTTACTGTTGTTGCGATTTGTGAGATGATAACAATTTTTTTCCGCGAATATTTATCTGCTACATAACCTGCAATCGGAGAAGCTAATGTTCTTGGCAAGATATTGCATATTAAATTGGTGGCGAAACTTGTTGCAGAGCCTGTTAATTGTAAAATATAAAAACTGATTGCGAAAGTATACACTTGTGCTCCAAATGTAGAAATGAGCTTACTTATCGTAAACGTATACAGATGATAAGTTGCTTTTTTTAACTTTAATGTTTGATCCATCGGATAACACCTTCCAAAAGTTTAATTTAATTAAACAAATTATATCACCTTCTGTTCTTCCATTTCAACAAAAAGTTTAATATAATTAAACTAATTGAATTTTAGGAGTGAAAAGCACAATTATGCTGGGAGAAAAAATACGAAAACTGCGTAAACAGAAAAAACTAACCCTAGAGCAGCTTGCTGGATCTGAACTTACAAAGGGAATGCTCAGTTTAATTGAAAATAACAAAGCAAAGCCTTCAATGGAAAGTCTAGAATATATTGCAAGTCGACTTGGAGTAGCTATATCAGATTTAGTGGGAGAAACAAGCATCCAGGAAACTAGAGAACTATTGGAAAAAGCTGAGGCTTTAATAAATTTGGACTTTGAAAACAATAAGGACAAGTTTAAAGAATTAATTATGTTAATTGAACCTTATACACCTAAGCTTTCTCATGGATATGAATCAGCTAGACTGTTAGATATTTATAGCCGAAGCCTTTTTCATGAACAGAAAAGCGGCTGGAAGGAAATCGTTCAACAGGTTTCAACAATGTACGATGAAATGAATTTAACTGCTAGACGTGCCTCTATCGGAATATTTAATGCTCTTGAAAAATTTAATGAGCACCGCTACTCAGAATCACTAGCGATTTTTATAAATGAACGTAAAGAGGTCGAAGCTAAACATGCCTTTATTGACCCTATGACACGTCTAGACTTGGACTATTATGAAGCAATACTGCACTTCGCGGTGGGTAATGCAGATGCCGCTTCAAATGTTATAGAAAATGCACTGGCTTATTCAAAGGATAAAAGAATCTTTTACCTAATTGATGAATTATACCGTATTGCAGCTGCACATTCGATGATGTCTAACGATAAGGAAAAAACGGACTACTACTTAACTAAATTAAAGCAATATGGAGAATTTGTAGAAGATTTTAAACCTCTCTTTTTCTATAAGTTATTTAAGCTCATGTCTCTAACTTTTGAACAGCAAAAATATGGACTAGCTCTGGAATTGATAAATGAGTATTCAGAGGATCTTGCCCTGGTGGAGCAGTTCGGACCTTGGCTCTATATTGAAAAAGGGAAGGCATTATATGGTTTAGGGCACTATCAAGAGGCGATCGAAAATATCGAAAAGAGTAAAATCCCTCCCTATATACATCATCCTTTCGACTTGTCTATTTTCTATATAAAACACGCTTATAAAGCACTGGCATATCTAGCTTTAGAGGATTATTCAAAAGCTTTGCAAACAGCAGAAACAGCGATTACACTATTCGAACCTTTGCCGGATTCAACTTTTAAGCAATTTTCAAATGAAGTCTACAATAAAATCGTAAAGACACAAAAAAAGGCCTGATTATCAGGTCTTTTAGTTCTTAAGAATATTCTTTTACTATTGTTCTTGCCGCATAATATCCACTTAAACATGATGAAAGTGTTCCTGGCCCCGGAAAAACATGCTCCCCCACAATATAAAATTGAGGTAGCTTTGAACGCACTCCCCTAGGCTTACTAATTGCATTTTTTACAGTTAACGGAAATCCACCAACCCCTGATTTACCAATAAACTTCTCATAAGTTAACGGAGAACCAGCTTCGAAATATATTAGCTTTTCCTTCACAGGTATTACTTGTTCAACCTCATTAAGAATTTCACCTACTAGTTGTTCTTTAGCAAGCTTATATTCCTCTTTGGAGTAAGCATTCCATACACTTAGGTCTGTATGCACAGATATTGTCATGGCCACCTCATTATCTACTGGATCACCATTCTTATCTTTCGCGTTGTGAAATGTAACATAAACTGGTCCATGTGCTTGATTTATAAGGGTAGAATGAGATAAGCTAGGAACAATTTGATAAGCAAATGGAAGACTACTATCCTTTGGAAGATCCTTTTTAATCTCACCCGTTACAATCGCATCTAATCTAAATGCTCCCCAAGAGAATTCTCCATCATCTGTGTAACTTGTTTTAGGACCAAAAGATATGCCAGAATTATTAATTACTATATCAAAAAGAGAAGAGCACTTTTTACTTTCAATTCCCCATTTTTTCTGAATAGGATCATAGTTTACTTTCTGAACTGGTGATTTTAGTAGCACTCTGCCACCATGCTCCACCATTTTATCAGAAAGTGCTTTGCAAAGTTGCCCCATCCCATTTTCAAAAGTAAAGCTACCTTTTCTGTAAATAGATAGTGCAACACATGATGGTAAAAGGGCTGCTTCACTTACATCTGTTTGAACAGCATCAATTAATTGAGCATCAAGGAAGTGAATGAAAGGTTCATATGAATCCAGATTATGTCGTTTTAGTAGATCCCTCACTGTCCGCCGAGCAAATCGCGCCAGACGAAGTGCTGCATCAGGGTGTTTCACTAGAAACTTAGGCAACGTTCCTAAGTCATATAACCTTCTAATCGGCAAAGACACCTCAGATTCTGTTACTCCAAGAACATCCTGACTTAGCTGGTTAAGTTCCTCCCAAAATTTAATGACATCACTACTTCGGTCAGGAAAGGCTAGTTTTAGCTCTTTCTCCCAGCTTTCTTTTGACTTGTAGATGGAAACCTTACCACTCGGTAAAATAACATCCATCGGGTGAAGCATATCATTAACCGGTAGCTCTATTTGTAGTTCATTCACTATTTTTCTTAATACACCATTTTCTTCCAATCCAAAGGCAATGGTTGCTCCAGTAGGGAACATTCTACCTTTACGAATATACCAACCTGCCGAACCTCCAACTGTAGTAGCTTTTTCTAAAACAGTTACATCATAGCCAGCCTTTCCTAAATAGGCTCCGGCAGTTAACCCACCTATACCTGCTCCAATGATGCATATGGACTTTGTCAATGGTCTCCCTCCTTTCATGAGTTATATATATTCTTTTTAAGAAGATAAGCAGTTGATGTTTACTATTTGTATAACTTATGTACAGAATATGTATACATATGTTATACAAATTTTACACTTATCCTGTCAACAAAAAACTTTTAATTCGAGATATCTTTTTGAAAAATAGTCATAACGTCACATAAATCCCACAAAAAAAGAGACCTGAAAGGCCTCTCTTGCTAGTAAAATATTACTTATAGAGCATGTGAGCTTTTTTGTTTTAATTTTGACTTTTTATTGGCTAGGTATACTCCCAAGAAAATCGTTGCCAAACCTAGCAGTAAGTTACTTGTAATGGGTTCTCCAAGTAATATATTTCCCCATAATAGTGCTGTAAGGGGGATTAAATAGGTGACAGTACTAGCAAACTCAGCTCCTCCATCATTGATTAAGTAATAATAAAGTAAGTAAGCAATACCTGACCCTAAACACCCTAGACCGATGACTGATCCGATAAAGACAAAATCTGCAGTTTCTATTATTCTCCCAAACGCTGCTATATCCGTAATAATTACACCGATTAATCCAACACACGCCCCCACGAGAAGAGAGAATGTGGAAATAACCACCACATGAGTTTGTTTTAAGTATTTTCGTGTAAACTGAGTGGCAAAACCATAACAGGTTGCAGCAAGTAGCATTGTGCCAATTCCAATAAACTGACTAGAAAATAACTCGTTCACATTAAAATTCATAAGAATTAAGATTCCTATAAACCCAAGTCCAATTCCTATCCACTGCATTTTATTGAGTATAATAGAAAACACAAAAAATCCAATTAAGCCAGTTAGTATCGGTGTCAGTGCATTTAATACCGCTGCCGTATTACTAGTAATATTCGTTTGACTCAACGCGATAAGTCCCCATGGCAAACCCGCATTAACAATACCCACTGTTACTAGTGCTTTCCAAGGAAGAGGTCTTTGTATCTCCCTCTTTTTTATCTTAATGAATAAAACGGGTAATAAAATCAATACACCTGCTATACAGCGCAAAAATACTGTACCCCAGACTCCCGCCGTACTAATTAACGTCTCGATAAATACAAACGATAAGCCCCATATTAAACTTAATAAAATTAATGCACCATATAATTTCATCCTGTACTCCTTGGTCTTACTATTAATCTAGTTTGTTTTCTATACTATATCAAAATTCTAAATATAGACAATATAAAGGCATACCACGAAGTCGTCATATTTGTACCGGAATTTTATTATCAATTCTCATTATGATAATTCCTTATCCCACTCTTCTCTCTTTATCACCCTTCCCTTATCAGAAGAAATGCGAGCCAACTCAATAAATCTTGCTACTTTAAGTGCTTCGTTTAAAGAAACAACCGGCTCTCTTCTTAACAACCCATCTGCAAGCAAGGAAAAGAAGTGGTCGTAACCTCCTGATTCAATCGCAACCTCTTTCTTATCTTCTCTATAAATTGTTCCAACCTCTTTATCTTTTTCTTGATAAAAAGTACCTTCAATTAGTTGCGGTTCTTGTCTGTCTAATCCATACTTTACAAAACTACCTTTTACTCCATGCATTTCAAAACGAGGGTAGGCCGAATTAATAAAGGAGCTTGAGCGTAAATAGACTCTCTTTTCCCTATAATGGAACACGATGAAAAAACCATCATCGGTTTGACCGTTCTCTCGTTGAATCATTATCTCAGCATAAATTGCATCTGGTTCTCCGAATAAAACTAGTGCTTGATCGATTAGATGAGAACCTAAGTCGTATAGGATACCAGACCCCGCTCCTGGCTGTTCTCTCCAACGATTACGAATAACCGGTCTGAATCGATCAAACCTTGATTCAAGTACCTTCCAGTCTCCTAACGTTCCTTCTTTAAGTAGCTTTTTTATCGTTAGAAAGTCTCCGTCCCAGCGGCGGTTTTGATGTACTGAAATGACAGATTTGCTATTCTTAGTAAGTTTAATTAATTCTTCTCCTTCTTCAATTGTTAAAAACGCTGGTTTTTCGACAAGTACATCTTTTCCTGCCTGGATGCATTGTTTCAGCATATCGTAATGCATATCAGATGGTGTTGTAATTATATATAACGTTGCCTCACTATGTGAAAGTGCCTCTTCTAATGAGGCATACACTGGCACATGTCCTATATCGCTATCTTCACTTGATGTCCCAGACCTCGAAACAACTCCAACCACTTCGTATTTATCAGATTGTACTAAATGCGGTAAATGAAACACCTTGGCAGCAAATCCATACCCAACAATCATCGTTTTTATCACCTAAAGCCCTCCCTTTGACTAAAAAGCATCTCAAATAACAGATCATTCTCCTTTATTTCTATAAACCTCTTCCCGTAAATGAAAACCATCCGCAATAATGGTTTCATCCATGTTTTGTTGATCCACCGCAATTGGCCGAAGGAGAAGGGATGGTATATCTAGTTTTCCATTATTAATTGTTCTTTCCGTTATAATTGTTTCTCCCTTTGCCATTTTGATAGCAGCCTTTGCTGCTTCATATGCTAATGTCTTAATAGGTTTATAGATTGTCATTGTTTGTGTACCTTCAACAATTCGTTGAGTTGCAGCTAAGTCAGCATCTTGACCTGCAACAGGTATTTTCGCTGCAAGACCTTGTGCTACAAGTGCTTCAATAACTCCTCCAGCTGTTGCATCATTTGCAGCAATAACAGCATCTATCTCATTATTATTTATCTTCAAGGCCGCTTCCATATTGGCACGCGCACTGTCGGGGGCCCAATTTGCAGTCCATTGATCATATACGATTTGTATGTCACCACTATCTATAAGTGGCTGGAGCACATTAAACACTCCTTTTTTAAGTAAATGAGCATTATTGTCTGTGTTGGCCCCACCGATATATACATACTTCCCTTTTGGAACTAACTTTGTAATTGCCTGAGCTTGAAGCTCCCCAACTAACTCATTATCAAAAGAGATGTATAAATCAATGGATGAATTTTTCACTAAACGGTCATATGATATTACTTTAATACCTGCAGTATGGGCTTTGTTAACAATTGTTGCTACAGCCTCTGCGTTATGTGGAACAATAACCAGTAAGTCTATCCCTTCACTTATTAATGTTTCTGCCTGTACAATTTGTAGAGCATCATCACCTTTTGCTTCCCGTATAACAACTTCGCCACCTAATGCCTCCACTGCTTCTTTAAATAAGTCTCTATCCTTTGGCCAACGTTCTTCTTCTAGCGTATCCATCGAAAAGCCAATTTTGATTTTCTCATCCAATTGGGAAATCTGCTCTTTCTCCGGCTCTCTACTTTCTGTCATTTGCGGAGAATTTCCACCTTCGCACGCTGCTAGCATTAGTAAAACACAGAAAATACTTACCACTCCTATAGTTCTTAGCTTTTTGACCATTCGTTCTCCCCCCTTCCTTCCATCTTGATATTAATTTAGTCTTTTAAACCAAGCAGAGTTTTACGATATTCTCTAGGTGTTACATTACACATTTTTTTAAATACCTTGCTAAAGTAATTTGGCTCATGATAGCCAATTTCTAATGTAATTTCCTTAATACTTTTGTCTGGATCTGCCAGCATTTTCTTTGCTTTTTCTATACGGCACTCTGTTAAAAAGTCAATGTAATTTACCCCTAGTTTCTCCTTAAACATTTTACTGATATAAATTGGACTCAATCCAACTTTATTACTAAGTGTTTCTAACGAAATATTCAGTTGTGAATTATCCATGATATATTGTTTAATTTGATGGATTGTATTCGCTTCCAAATTTTCATAATGTATATCGTAAGATTTCTTTATTTCAATCAATAGATTTGTAGTTTCTGAGCGCAGTTGTCGGTAGTTTAGTGTCTGATAATTATAGATTGGGGTTGCTGTCTCGATTCCCAATTCACTCATAATTGACCAAATTGACCATAGTGCTTCTAATACTAATTGTTGTGCTTGTTGCATTTCAAAGCCTTCTATCTCGTACGTTTGGATAAGTTGGCTTATACTTGACTTCAATTGATCCCACTGACCAAGGCGTACCTGATCAGAAAAATCTTTCTTTAAATATTTCACCTGCCTGAGACTTTCTGTATCATTTAACATCGTAATATCTTGATAAAAACGATATTTTACAGGAAGAGTCGTATTGCTTGAAGCAATAATTGCTTCCTGATAGGATTGACGAATTTCCTCTAAAGAGTTGCAATCATTTCCTATACCAATAAACCAACTAGATTTCTCTTCCATGTTGCTTATAGATAAAATATCTCTTGCTAGAGATATGGCTTGTGCGCGATACGATTGATCTTTGTCTCGGAAAATAATAACCGGTAATTGCCCATCGTATAAGGCACCCATCCACCCGCTTTTCGTTTTCCTGACCTTTTCTTTAATCCGGGTGTAAAGATGTTCCATTCCATTCGGTACAATTACATTCATGACAAATACTTCACCTGTAGAGCGAATATCAAGCATTTCCACGAGCATATTTAAATGAACTTCATGTACATGATCATAGAGTAATTGTGTAACAACATCTGTTTCAACGAGAGGTAACGTTCTTTGAAGCATTTCTCTTTGCATATTGCTTTCTGTTTTCAAGTTCCTCTCATCTTCTATTTCCTTCAAAACCTTTCCTATGGTTGTTCTAATTTCACTTACTTTACTTGGTTTTAAAATATAATCTTTAGCCCCAAGTTTTAAGGCAGATTGAACATAATTAAACGTATCAAAGGCTGTTACCATTATGAATTTAATTTGTGGATATACAACATGAATCCGTTCTACCGCTTCCAAACCATTCATCCCTGGCATTTGTATATCCATCAGAACTAAATCTGGTTTAAAGCTTGCTGCTAATTCTACTGCCATACTCCCGTTATTTGCTTGTTCAACAATCAGATCTGGGAAAGCTCTATCTAAAATCGCTTTCATCCCTTCACGCTCTATTTGTTCATCATCCACAATTAAGAGCTTAATCATGTATCTCGCCCCTTTGTTTTGGAATTTTTAATAGTACGGACGTACCGGTACCTATTATACTTTCAATCGAAATGACGTCATCTTTCTCATAAAATATACGCAAACGCTTTACGACATTACTGAACCCTATTCCTGTTGAATGTCCTTCTGTTTTCACTTGACGCTCCAATAAGATTTGAGTAATTTTCTCCTCAGACATCCCCATCCCGTTATCCTGTATTTGAACAATAACATATTGATCCTTATCTATCACACGGATAGAAATGACACCCCCATCAACACTTGGCTCCACTGCGTGAATAACAGCATTCTCGATAATTGGTTGTAGGGTGAGGGCAGGAATGGCTATATCTATGCATGAGTCATCGACTTCTAACTGTAGTTGAAGCCTATCTGTGAAACGTGCCTTTTGGATTTCCATATATTGCTCCACAATCATCAACTCATCACGTAGCGTAACGGACCTATCTATTTGCTTTAAATTGTAACGCAACAAATCTGCAACACTTACGAGCAAATCACTAATTTCTTCAGAACCTTCTAAATACGCCTTTTTTGAAAGTGTATTAAGTGTATTAAACAAGAAATGCGGATTAATTTGACTTTGCAGACTACGAAAATGACTTTCCTGTAGTAAAATTTTATTCTGTTGCAACTCATTTTCTAACTTTGCCTTGTCCTTTATTTGTTGAATTAAGTTTGTAATATTCATACGCATATGATTAAAGGTTTTTGCAAGAAAGGCTATTTCATCATTGGTTTTAACTGTTATTTCTTTGTCAAATCTACCTTTTGATAACTCACTAGCAGCCTCTGTTAGTTGTTGTACCGGCCTAGTTATACTTAATGAGAACCAATACGTAGCTAACAAGAGTAATAAAGAAGTTAATAGAACCATCCATATCCCAAGCTTCAATAACTCAATCGATTGCTCCATAATCCCACGATAAAAAGGCTCTTGTGTCTTTAGCTCCATATCAATTAACGTAAGGGTCATATCGGATATATAGTTACCAATTCGTGTTGTTTCCGCAAGGTCCTTTACCGCTGCCTCTGAATCCCGCTCAAGTCCTATTAGTCGGTCTGTCGTTTCAATTAAACTACCTAGTAAATTAATGTAATTTGATAATGCAAAATTGTTTACTTCATTTCTTACGTAGAATATTTCATACCTTGCCGATCCCATCACCTTTTTGCTACTCTCTAATCTCTCTAAGTTTTCTGGTGTAGGTTGGATCATATAATTATTTAAATCTATAATTACTTGATTGCTAGACCTTGAAACCTCATTTAATACTAAGTAACGGTTTAACACTTCATTGTATTTTACTTGTGTTTTATAGTTGTAGATTGTTAGCGTAATCCATATTAGGGACATTATGACGATGACCACAGTTGTAAGTGTTAATATTTTTCTCTGAATACTAATCATGGCTGCCCGTCCTTCAATATTCTAATATTTGTAAAGTAGCCATCGATATCAAGGGGTACAGCCTCCCCATTTAACCATTTAATCAGTTTTTCAACACTGAGTTCACCCATTTTTTCCGGGTCTTGCTCTATGATACCGTCTATTTTCCCTTCTTCTAGAAGTGGTAATGATTCAGCTCCATCATCAAAAGTATAAATAAAAAAAGGTTCTACCTGGGATCTCTTCCCGATTTCCTGTACCATTGGACCAATCATATTCGCGTTTACAGCGATAAATGCATTTACATCCGGCATTTGATTCAACACGTCTCTCATCGAAGAGATGACTTGGTCTCTTGACTCGGTTGTTTCTGCTTGCAGCGTTATAATATCGGGGTATCTGTTTAATACTGCCTTGATCCCCTCTAATCTCTCTGTCTGGTAATACTCTTGCTGACTGTCATATAGAAGCACCACATTCCCTGTCTCTCCCATATCTTCTACTAGCTGTCTTGCAATTAATCCTCCAGCCCTAAACTGA
This sequence comes from uncultured Bacillaceae bacterium, assembly GCA_947497585.1. GTDB lineage: Bacteria > Bacillota > Bacilli > Bacillales > Bacillaceae_L > Bacillus_BV. The sequence continues at coordinate 183,966 of CANMHG010000006.1, forward strand.
TTGGAGCCAACATAGCTTCTTCTAAGGCTTTCTTTCATTGGTACATCGTTTGCCACCGTAATAATCGGAATACCATTAAATGCCGCCTTTACTTTTGTCAGCTCTTTAAATTCATCTGTATCGAGCCCTTGTACAATAATTCCATCCACTTTGGAATGGATAGCGAGTTCTAATTTACTTAAAAATTCTTGTGGATTATTACTATAGCTGCCCCATATTTCAAGGCTAGCTCCTTCTTTCTCTGCCTGTCTCAATGCACCGATGCCAACCTCATTCCAAAACGTAGTATCCATATCTCTTGTAATTAACACGAATCGGTATTGTGAGTCTGTTTGATTTTTTGCTTTTGGTAAGGATAGGTCATTGCTAAAGACAATGTTGGCGGATACGAAAATGAGATAACATAGGGAGACAAATACGATTATTATCAAGAAATACATATATTTTTTCATCTATTTCTTCTCCCCTTTCACATTAGACTACTTATCTTTATTCTAATTTGATTCTATCAGCCTACCAATGAAACTTCACTAGATTAATATAGGTAATTATGCAAAAAGGCTTTCCCAATTTATTTGGTAAAAGCCTGCTTGCAGTGCTCATAATTTAATTTCCTTTTCTTCTAGTCATAACGTCAAAAATTACAGCTAAGGCTAGTACGCCACCTTTAATCATATATTGATAGGAAATTCCTACACCAAGTAAGTTCATTCCACTCGTTAAAGAAGCCATTACAATTGCTCCGATGATAGCACCTGTTACTTTACCTACTCCACCAGCTGCAGATACACCACCAACGTACGCAGCCGCGATTGCATCAAGCTCGAATAGTGTACCAGCCGTTGTAGTTGCCGCTTGAAGGCGAGAAGTAAATAGAATGCCTGATAAAGCAGATAATAGACCCATTGAACCGAATACAATATACGTAATCTTGTTCACGTTGATTCCGCTTAAATGTGCCGCTTCGGGATTACTACCAACTGCATAAATGTGTCTTCCCAGAACCGTCTTTGTTGTGAAGAAATGATAGACAAGGACAACTAATAAGATAATAATAACCGTCCAAGAGAATCCGTTATAACCAGCTAAAATCCAAGTGATTGCAGCGATGATAGTCGAAACGAACACAAGTTGTAAAATAAAAATTTGCTTTGAAACGACTTCGAAGTTGTACTTAATTTTATTTCGACGAGTAGAAACTGCACTATAATTGTAAAATAGTATTCCAAGACCACCAATTAATAAAGATAGTAAATGTAATCCACTAATTTGCATTAATGAAGGTATGAATCCATTTCCAATTGCATTAAAAGCATCATTTTGAACGATGATTGTCCCAGACTTTTCTGTTACTTGTAGAATCGCACCACGATAAATTAACCAACCTGCTAGTGTTGCAACAAAGGCAGGAATTCCTACTTTTGCAACAAGAAAGCCTGTAAACAAACCAGCAATTGTTCCAAGTACCAAAATAATCGGAATGACAATATAAACAGGTATACCATGCTGTGTTAGAAGAATAGCTGCAATCGCCCCAAGAAATCCTGCTAAAAATCCGATTGATAAGTCAATATGTCGAATGACAATCACTAGCATAACACCGACAGCAAGAACCGCAATATACCCAGCAGAATCTAGTAAGTTACTAATATTACGAGAAGAAATAAATAAGCCATCTGTTAAAATAGTAAAGATTAGAAAGATGACAAATAAGGCAATGTACATCCCATAATCACGAATATTTTTACTAATTAACGTTTTCACGTCATTAATTAAAGTCATTGGTTTAGCCTCCTATTGTGTTGCAAGTTGCATTATTTTTTCTTGATCGGCTTCTTCTATTGGTAATTCGCCTTTGATTTCTCCTTCGGCCATGACATACACTCTGTCACTCATTCCCAATACTTCACCAAGCTCCGAAGAAATCATTATAATACTAAGTCCCTCTTCAATTAGCTTGTTCATCACCGTATAAATTTCAAATTTTGCTCCCACATCAATACCACGAGTAGGTTCATCTAATATTAGGAGTTTAGGGCCGACAAACAGCCACTTGCCTAGTGAAACTTTTTGTTGGTTCCCACCGCTTAATTTTCCAACAAGCTGTTCTAAAGATGCAGCTTTGATGTGTAATGATGTTTTATATCCATCTGCTACTTTAATCTCCTCGTTGTCGTTGATTACTCCATTGATAGCAATCCCATGTAAATTGGCGGCAGAAATATTGCTTTTAATATCTTGCATTAAAAACAACCCATCCCCTTTACGATCTTCAGTAACATACGCGATACCAGCTTTAATTGCATTACTTGTATGTTTCAATACTTTTGGCATTCCATCCATCAGTAAGTCACCTTGCAATTTATAAGATTTCGCATTACCAAAGATACTCAGGGCAAGTTCCGTTCGGCCAGAGCCCATTAAGCCTGCCAAACCAATAATTTCACCTTTTTTAACGTGCAGATTTGCATTTTTCACAACATGTCTACCAAGCTTTTGGTCATACGCAGACCAATTCTTTAACTCTAGTACCTTTTCTCCAGTTGATTTCTTAGCACGTTTCGGATATATATCCTGAATTTCGCGTCCTACCATGTTTTTAATAATCGTATTTTCTGTTATTTCACCATTAGAGGCATCAAGTGTTCCGATCGTTTGCCCATCACGAATAACGGTTGCACTATCGGATATCTTAATAACTTCTTTCAACTTGTGGGAAATCATAATGCAGGTAATCCCTTGTTTTCTAAGGCCATCTAGTAATTTTAGTAAATTTTCACTATCGTCTTCATTTAAAGCTGCAGTCGGTTCATCAAGAATGAGAAGTTTTACGTCTTTACTTAACGCTTTGGCAATTTCAATTAACTGACGTTTCCCTACTCCTAAGTCTTTAACGAGTGTCTCCGGGTTTACATCGAGGTTTACTTTTTCTAGTAGTTTTTTCGCTTCAACAATCGTTTCGTTCCAGTTAATTAAAGCTCCTTGCTTAATTTCATTGCCAGCAAATATATTTTCATAGACTGTGAGATCAGGAAACAAAGCTAATTCCTGGTAAATGATAACAATCCCTGCATTAACACTGTCGTTGATTTTATTAAATTGTTGCACCTTACCTTCATAAACAATATCTCCTCCATAAGTTCCATAAGGATAAACACCACTAAGCACTTTCATTAGAGTTGACTTTCCAGCACCGTTCTCTCCAACTAAGCAGTGAATTTCACCCTTTTTAACTTTAAAATTGACATTGTCGAGCGCCTTAACTCCTGTAAACTCCTTAGATATCTGGTTCATCTCTAGAATATATTCGCTCATCCTGATTCCCTCCAAACAAAACAGCTATAATAATTGCGTGATAGTAATCTAGATTACTACCACGCAGTACTTAATTGTTATTTTTATAGTCCTTTAAACTCACTTGCTTCATAGTACCCTGAATCGATTAGTTCTTTCTTCACGTTCTCTTGATCTACAACAATTACGTCTGTTTGTTTTGCTTTCACATCCACTTTTCCATTGTTGTAAGTACCAGTTGTTTCTGGTGTTTTACCATCTAAGATCTCGATTGCCATACCCATTGCATCTGAAACTAGTGTACGAACATCTTTAAACACTGTCATAGACTGTTTGCCATCAATGATGTATTGAATCGAAGCTTTTTCAGCATCTTGACCTGTAACAAAGAAGCTAGTAATGTCAGAGTCAGAACCGAAAACATCTGCGATTGAACGAGCCGTTCCATCGTTTGGTGCTAAAATTGCTACATCACCTTTTAAGTTAGCAGCAGCTGCTGTTAAGTGTGTTTGAGCTTTGTTGATTGCTTCGTTTGGATCCCAGTTCGTTGTAACCTGACCTAAAATTTTTCCTAACTCATCACGTGTAAGGTCCTGCTTATCTTTTAATGCCACCGCTTCACTTGAGTTAGCGATTACAAAAGTACCATCAGCAACTTTCGGTTGAAGTACTTTCCAAGCACCTTCGAAGAACAAAAATGCGTTGTTATCAGAAGAAGCACCTGCATACAGGTATAACGGTACATTTGTACCTTGAGCACTATCAACTAAATATTGAGCTTGAGCAGCACCTACTGCTAAACTATCGAATGTTACATAATAATCAACTGCATCTGTTTCAGTAATTAGACGATCATAAGAAATAACAGTTACTCCTTCTTTTTTCGCTGCTTCTACTGCTGAACCAGCTGCTGCACCGTCGTGAGGAGCAATAATTAATACTTCAATTCCTTTATTAAGTAACGTCTCTACGTTTTCTTTTTCCTTTGCTGAAGAACCTTGGCTGAATAAAATTTCAGTCGTGTAATCAGAATCAGCTAATGCATCTTTAAAGCGTTGCTCATCTTGCACCCATCTTGGCTCATCTTTTGTTGGTAGAACAATACCGACACTTACTTTACTGCTTCCACCTGTTGTACCGCTACATGCTGCTAACATACCAGTTAACAGTGTTGCTACCATTAAAACGGAAAATAATCTCCATACCTTTTTCACTAAAATTTCCCCCTTTGAATTTAAAATTTACTTTCTACGTTTTAATCATATAGCGGTTTATAACTTTTGAAAGCGCTAACATATAGTAATCTTTTGTTATTTTCTATACTTTTTTAGCTTTTGTGAGAAAAACATTCTAGAGTCAAGGGTTAAAGATGTGCACGTTGAACACGGTCCGTTCCTTTTCGCTGTAGCCACTTGCTTTCCGCGGGGAGTGATGCGAGCCTCCTCGGCGCTATGCGCCTGTGGGGTCTCGCACTTCCCTCTTCGTCCCGCAGGAGTCAAGTGACTTCCGCTACAATGCACTCATTATAGAAACTAAGGTCAACATCTCTTTAGAAAGGGTTTTCTAGCAAAACAAAAAGCATAAACCTGGTGAATACCATGCTCATGCTTTTAAATATAGTTTTATTATTAGATTTAGTAATGAATATATCTGAGCGTTTCCTTCGATTAACTCTCGTATAATTCCAAAGGAAGTCCGTCTGGGTCAGGAAAGAAGGTGAATTTCTTGCCGGTTAGTTCATCTATTCGGAGAGGTTCGGGTTTGATACCTTTTCCCTCTAATTCCATTACAGCCTGTTCAACATCCTTGACTTTGAATGCTAAGTGACGCAGGCCTTGTGCCTCGGGGAAGCTTGGGCGAATTGGTGCGTTAGGAAAAGTGAACAGCTCAATTTGTATTCCACCTGGAACTTGTAAGTCTAGTTTATAAGAATTACGTTCCGCTCTGTATGATTCTTCTATTATCTTAAATCCTAAGACTTTAGTGTAAAAATGCTTTGATGTTTTATAGTCTGAGCAAATGATGGCTATGTGGTGTATTCCTTCGATGTTCATTTGCTTTCCTCCAATGTATAGGATTACTAAATTATAATTGATAACTAACCTTCGTTTCAATTAACACTTGAAAAATCCGTTCAAAACTAGTAAACTTTTCAAAGTGCTCTCTTAAACCAAATATGTAATACCTGTATAACCTCAAGAATATGGCTTGAGGGTCTCTACCAGGAACCATAAAATCCTGATTACAGAAAATGATTGACTCATTTTTTGTAATCAGGATTTTTTTATTTTCTAAAAAGTCCATATTGATTATCTATAGAAAGGAAAAAAAGAATATGAATCTAAAAGTTTTTATACTTGCATTATCAGCTGTCGCAGTTGGACTGGTTGAGTTAATCGTTGGTGGAATACTTCCTACCATTGCAAACGATTTTAACATCTCTTTAAGCTCTGCCGGGCAACTAATCACCGTTTTCGCTCTTATTTATGCTATTGCCGGTCCTGTTTTACTCGTTATAACTAGTAAAGTGGAGCGAAAAAAATTATATCTTACTTCCTTGTTAATTTTCTTCATTGGAAATATCATGACCTATTTCAGCCCGAATTTCAGCTTTATGATGATCGCAAGGGTGTTAACGGCAATGAGTACTGCATTGATTGTTGTACTTTCTTTAACCATCGCTACCAAGGTTGTTTCACCAGCACATCGTGCAAGGGCTTTGGGACTTATCTATGTAGGAATTAGTTCATCACTTGTCATGGGTGTACCACTAGGAATTCTTATTTCTGATACATTTGGCTGGCGTGTTATTTTCCTTGGAATTGCTGTTTTAGCCATAGGATCCTTTGTTCTGATTTCCATCTTTCTAGAGCGCATTCCTGGTGAAAATGCGATTCCACTTTCACAGCAATTAAAAGCTGTGGGTAGTCTAAAAATTGGTAGTGCTCATCTAGCAACCATGTTTATGTTGGCAGGACATTATACCCTTTATGCCTATTTCACTCCATTTTTAGAAACTGAGCTTCTTCTGAGTCCAAATTGGATTAGTCTTTGTTATTTACTATTTGGAATTGCCGCGGTAAGCGGTGGAGCATTCGGAGGCATTCTTTCAGATTCGATTGGAGCTCCTAAAAGCATCATTGCTGTAATCAGTGGCTTTGCCATTGTATTGTTTATATTACCATTTACTACTTTCACACTAGTACTTTTCATACCAATGATGATGCTTTGGGCAGCGTTAAGCTGGGGGCTAGCTCCGCCACAGCAAAGCTATTTAATTCAGACAGATCCTGCGACATCTGACATTCAACAAAGCTTTAATAATTCAGCATTACAAATCGGTATTTCACTTGGTTCAGGATTTGGTGGTGTTGTGTTAAGTCAAACTGGGTCGGTCGCTAGTACGGCTTGGTTCGGAGGAGGACTTGTGATAATCGCATTGTCTTGTGCTGTCTTTTCCTTAACTAGGAGAACGAATGAAAAAGAACAGACCATTGTAGTTTCGGCTACACAAAGTTAAATGCTTAATAGCTCGAAAATGTAAAAAAGCAGCAGGAACCCCTATTTAGGGCCTGCTGCTTCCATGCTATCAAGATTCTTTGACTCAAAGGTATCGAGAAGTGCACGCACTTCATCTGTTGACTCTGTGCTCATCAGTTGATTTCTTAATTCACTCGCACCTCGAAACCCTTTGACATATATCTTAAAAAAGCGGTGAAGAGCCTTGAACGGACGTAGCTCTAAACCTGAATATTTATCATGGAGATCCATATGCAACCTTAGAAGATCAAGCAACTCCTTACTATTATGATCTTTCGGTTCCTTTTCAAAGGCAAATGGATTAGTGAAAATACCACGCCCAATCATAACCCCATCAATATCGTATTGCTGAGCGAGTTTTAATCCAGTTTGACGATCAGGGATATCCCCATTAATTGTTAAGAGTGTATCTGGCGCCACCTGATCACGAAGTTTCTTTATTTCCGGGATTAATTCCCAATGTGCATCTACTTTGCTCATTTCCGCTCTGGTACGTAGATGAATGGAAAGGTTCACAATTTCTTGTTTGAATATGTGCGTCAGCCAGTCGTGCCATTCGTCTAGATCCGCGAATCCAAGCCTTGTCTTTACACTTACTGGTAATCCTCCTGCTTTTGCTGCTTGTATTAATTCAGCTGCAACTTCGGGACGGCGGATAAGACCACTTCCCTTTCCGTGTTGCGTAACATTAGGTACAGGACAACCCATATTGATATCTATTCCTTTAAACCCAAGTTTCGCCATATCAATACTCATTTCCCGAAAGAATTCAGGCTTATCTCCCCATATATGAGCTACAATCGGTTGTTCATCCTCAGTAAAAGTCAAACGCCCACGTACACTTTTCTTTCCCTCTGGATGACAGTAACTCTCTGTATTTGTAAACTCTGTAAAAAACACATCAGGTCTGGCTGCTTCGCTCACCACATGACGAAAAACAACATCCGTCACTTCTTCCATTGGTGCTAGTATAAAAAAGGGTTTTGGTAAATCACGCCAAAAATTATCTTTCATCTTGTTCAAATCCTCTCATTAAGGGATACCAGCTCAGTTTCATATCTCCCATTCCAAATGCGCTACACACTCAACGTGAGTGGTATGAGGAAACATATCCACCGGCTGAACCTCAACCGTTTTAAACCCACCTTCTTCAAGAATCTTCAAATCCCTTGCAAGAGTTGCAGGGTTACACGATACATACACAACACGCTTTGGCTTCATTTCAATAATTGTGTTAAGTAATGCCTCATCGCACCCTTTACGAGGGGGATCTACGACAATCACATCAGCTTTAATTCCTTCTTTGTTCCATCTCGGGATCACTACCTCAGATTCTCCAACAGCAAATTCTGCGTTTTCAATTTCATTTAACAACGCGTTTCTTCTTGCGTCCTCAATTGCTTCCGGAACAATTTCAACTCCATATACTTTTTTAGCTTTTTGGGCTAAAAATAAGGATATTGTACCAATTCCACAATATGCATCTATAACAGTTTCTTTACCTGTTAAGTTTGCATACTCCAGAGCCTTATCATAAAGCACCTTCGTCTGTTCAGGATTTACTTGATAAAATGATCTTGCTGAGATCGCGAACTTGATGTCACCTATATTGTCATAGATGTATTCCCCGCCCCAAAGTACATTGGTTTCATCTCCGAAAATGACATTTGTTCGTTTAGGGTTGATGTTATGTACAATGGATTTAACATTCGGCAATTTTGTATGGATTTCTTCAATAATTCTTTCTTTATGTGGAAGCTCATTTGTTTTTGTAATTAAAACCACCATGATTTCATTTGTCACTAATCCATAACGAGCCATAATATGACGTATCGTTCCTTTATGCTTTTCCTCGTTATAGGCAGTTACCCCATATTTCTCAAAGATTCCTTTTACGGTTTGGATAACCTGATCATTTTTTTCTTGTTGAATTAAACATGCCTCCATGTCAATGATTTCATGGCTTCGTTGTTGGTAGAAACCTGCGACTAATCCACCTTCGCGTTCACCAACAGGAACCTGTGCTTTATTACGGTATCTCCATGGGTCTTCCATCCCTAATACAGGGTGTACATGCATATCCTTAAGATGTCCAATTCTCGTTAAGACATCTTGTACTTGCTTTTGTTTTGCTTTTAATTGACCTTCATAGCTTAGATGTTGTAACTGACATCCACCACATTCTTTATATAGTGGACAAGGTGCATCCACTCGGTCTCTACTTTTTTCTTGAAGCTCAATTAAACGGCCAAAGGCATAGCCTTTTTTCACTTTTATTACTTTTATTTTAGCTCGTTCCTCTGGTAAGGCGTTTTGTACAAAGATCGGAAAACCTTCAACCTTTGCCACCCCAGCTCCGTCGTGAGTAAGGTCTTCAAAGGTAACGTCATAGTATTCATTCTTTGCAACTGGAACTTGCGTATTGGTCATATTTTCTTCTTCCTTTTCGTCAAAATGCTTAATTGATTGTAACATAACTTAAGCTATAACTGCCAACTAGCCCAATAAATAAAACCCGGCATTGAGCGGCCAGGTTTAGCTATTATCATGCATGAATTGGGATTTTTCTTTTGAAACAAACACATCTAAATGATGGTACAAGTTTACGAACTCTCCAGGTAATAAGCCACCATACTCACCATCTAGATTTAACTGCATTTTTTCAGTAGGATTTACTTTCACTCGATTTGCTTTTGTGTAAATCACATGTGGATCATTTATGTGCTCACCACGTAATGCAAGTGAAGCTATTTTTACAAAATCAGCTAGATTTGCTTTTTTAAGAATGATCAAATCGAACAAACCATCATTCAAACGGGAATCAGGAGCTAGTTTTTCAAAGCCACCTACAGAGTTTGTAAGTGATACTAGAAATAACATAATCTCTCCTTCAAACTCTTTGCCATCATACTCAATTTCAACGTGAGTAGGTCTAATTGAAGGCAGAATCTCCATTCCCTTCAAATAATATGCTAGTTGACCAAGCATTGTTTTTAATTTGCTAGGTACCTCGTACGTTAATTCCGTTAATCGGCCACCACCAGCAATGTTTACGAAATACTTGTCATTCACCCGGCCAATATCGATAGGTTCCGTTATACCTTCTACGATAGCTCCTACAGCAGTTTCTATCGAGCCGTTTACTCCAATTGCTCGAGCAAAATCATTTGTTGTACCAACTGGAATTACGCCTAACTTTGGTCGATATGGTTGTTCGGCTAGTCCATTTACAACTTCGTTAATCGTCCCATCACCACCAGCAGCAATGACTACATCGAAGTTTCTCTCAGCTGCAATCCTGGCTGCGTTTGTTGCGTCCCCAGCACCTGTCGTTGCATGGCATGACGTTTCATAACCTGCTATTTCTAACCGTTGCAGTACATCTGGCAAATGCTTTTTAAAAATCTCTCGTCCTGATGTCGGATTGTATATAATTCTTGCTCTTTTCATACCCATCATCCTATTATTTATTTAAATTATATTATGTAATTAAAGACCATTTTCTAAAAATTAGACCGCTGACTTTTTTGCCACTATTTAACATCATAGCTTATTTAAACTGTTTAATCAATTTTAGCATAAGGAGCATTACAAATTCCTATTTATAGATTTCCCCCAAAATCAAACTACCCTTTACTTTCATTTTATGCACCTTGTACTATTCTCTAAACCAATGAAATTCTATTAAGACTATATAACTCTATTTTGTGAAAGTTTCTTTCTTAACCTGTAAAAAATCTTGATTATTTAGCTAAAAAAAAATTATGATATAATAGAATATAGTGTTGTCCAAAAATTAGTTGCTAGCGATATTCTTTTAAAAGAATCGCTTATTTTAGATTAATGGAAAGAGAGTGTTCATTGTGGGCCGTAAGTGGAACAATATTAAAGAAAAGAAAGCATCAAAGGATGCAAATACTAGTCGAGTTTATTCAAAGTTTGCTTTGGAAATCTATGTAGCAGCAAAATCTGGGGAACCTGATCCAGAATCTAACCAAGCGTTAAAGTTCGTACTTGAACGTGCTAAGACATACAATGTACCAAGAGTTATTATCGATCGTGCAATCGATAAAGCAAAGGGTGGCTCTGAAGAAAGTTATGATGAACTACGCTATGAAGGCTTTGGACCAAGCGGCTCAATGATTATTGTTGATGCTCTAACTAATAATGTAAACCGTACTGCGTCTAATGTACGTGCTGCATTTGGTAAAAATGGTGGAAATATGGGTGTTAACGGTTCTGTTTCTTATATGTTTGATGCAACAGCAGTTATCGGGATTGAAGGTAAATCTTCAGATGACGTTCTTGAATTGTTAATGGAAGCTGATGTAGATGTACGTGATATCATTGAGGAAGACGAAGCAGTTATCGTTTATGCTGAACCAGAGCAATTCCATGCTGTACAGGAAGCATTCAAGTCAGCAGGGATTACTGAGTTCTCTGTTGCAGAATTAACAATGCTTGCTCAAAACGACGTAGCTCTTCCTGAAGATGCACTAGCTCAATTCGAAAAGCTAATTGATGCACTTGAAGACTTAGAAGATGTTCAACGTGTATACCATAACGTTGATTTAGGTGAATAAAGTAAAAATATTGACAGACCTCTTTTTATAAGAGGTCTGTTTTTAATTACCGAGTTGTAAGGGTACACTACCTTGGTATACATATTCTAGTATGAAGGGGAAGTCCTATGAATGATAAATTAAAACATTTAATTATAGGTTTTGTTTTCATCTTACTTCTATTACCATTATCTGTGTCGGCAGATTCAACTCTTATGAAGGCTGCCTATATAAAAGATAATTCTTTATGGATAAAGATTAATGAAACAGATAAACAGATTTCTTCTGAAAAAATGCTTGGTTACCCAAAATGGTCATTCGATGGTAAGTGGCTTGCCTATTTAAAAGGTAAGGCAAGGCCTCTTTTTGAAGGAGAGCTCTGGCTATATAACCTAGAACATGATAAACATTTCAAACTTCATTCTAATAGTAAAAATAACTTCCAGTGGGCACCCGCTACAAATAGGATTGCCTATCAAATTAATCCCAAGGAACAGGGAAATGGTTTTCAATCTAAGGGTCAGTTGTACTTGGCTGATGTTAGGACATTAACGAACGTTCAGCAAATTTCCTCTACGATTTCAAACTTTTCATGGTTACCTGATGATAGTGGATTTTTAATTTCAACCAAAACTGGAGATCAGCTTGATTCAGATATAGAACTAACACAAATCTTATTAGAGTCAAATAAAATCCAGCCTTTAGTTTCAATACCAGTTGCTGAAAATGAGTATTTCATATCAACTAGCCCATTCAAATGGTCTAAGGACAACGAGTGGATTGCCTTTTTACTCATTCCTACTGCTTCATTGTCGGCTGATTCTAATACTCTTTGTATAGTATCTAAAGACGGAAAGCTATTTACCAAGGCTGATAAAATGCTAAATCATGATGAGTGGATTCAGTGGTCACCTACCTTTCCATTGTTAGGCACCATTAGCGGGGAAGGACGAGAGGCTACTAGTAATAAATCTTTAAAACTTCATCACCCACTTTACGTTAAAACTGAGGATTTTACTCCTGCTAATTCTGTAGATCGGGATTTAACGTGGATTAATAATGAGGAAATTGTTACTGCAAGGTCCACTGAATCTGCATGGTTAGAAGAAGAGAAGAGACCTTTACCTGCATTGTATAAAGTAAATATTCATACGCAGAAACAAACACAACTTACTACTCCTTCGAAGAATGAAGGTGATTTCAGACCTCAGCATACAGGAGAGAAGGTTGTATGGGTGCGTTCCAACCGAGATAATGCAAGTATTTGGATATCTGATTCAGAGGGTACTAATCAAAAGGAATGGATATCAAAAATTGATATCGGAAGTTGGTATTATGACAAATGGGATTGGGAGGAGGTATTTGGCTTGTACATTCCTAGTTTAGCGAAGCTGGCGGACTGAGATACCGTTATATTGCTAAAAATCGCGTATTTCCTTACTTTTCGGACTCACAGGCCGATATTATTTCAAAAGTTGCCCTTTCATCCACTCTTTTTTGCATATAACGGATTCTCAGTCCACTTTCAGTCTAAATAAGGTCAATTTAATAAAATAACAGATTCTGAGTCCGGGAATTGGAAAACTAGCTAAAAGTCTTTACAAAAGTAAGTCGAGCCCCACATACGGCTCGACTTTTTACCAACATCTTAACGCTTATTAATCTCTTCCACTAACACTTTATTAACAACCCCAGGATTCGCCTGCCCCTTCGTTTGCTTCATAACCTGTCCTACTAAGAAGCCAATTGCTTTGTCTTTTCCATTTTTAAAATCCTCAACCGATTGTGGGTTAGCGTCTAGGATTTCTACAATGATTTTCGTTAAAGCACCCTTATCTGAAATTTGAACGAGTCCCTTCTCTTTTACAATCGCTTCCGGATCTCCACCATGTTCAACTAATTCTTTAAACACAGTCTTAGCTATTTTCGATGAAATCGTACCATTTTCAATTAACTTAATCATTCCTGCCAAAGCTATAGGTGTAAGTGGAACTTCCTCTAACGACTTCTGCTCAGAGTTTAGATACGCCGATACTTCTCCCATAATCCAGTTTGAAGCTTGCTTTGGCTCTGCACCCGCTTTAACTGTAGCATCAAAAAAGTCAGAGATTTCTTTAGTCAACGTCAAGACATTTGCATCGTATACAGGTAGACCAAGCTCTTCCACATAACGTTTTTTACGGGCATCTGGAAGTTCAGGAATGTCAGCACGAACTATCGCTTTCCACTCTTCATCGATATGTAATTCAACTAAATCAGGTTCCGGAAAATAACGATAGTCATCAGAACCTTCTTTCACACGCATTAGAATCGTCTCTTTTGTATTCTCGTCATAACGACGTGTTTCCTGTTGAATTACGCCACCCTCAGAAAGAACCTTCTCCTGACGGGCAATTTCATATTCTAGTCCACTTTTAACAAAGGCAAACGAGTTTAAGTTCTTTAACTCTGTCTTTGTACCAAATTCTTTTTGACCGACAGGACGTAAACTAACATTTGCATCACAGCGTAAGGACCCTTCCTCCATTTTACAGTCAGACACACCAGTATATTGAATAATAGCCTTTAACTTTTCGAGATAGGCATAAGCTTCCTCAGGTGAGCGCATATCTGGTTCAGAAACAATCTCAACTAACGGTGTTCCTTGTCGGTTAAAATCAACCAAAGAATAACCATCACCGGTATGCGTTAACTTACCCGCATCTTCTTCGAGGTGCAAACGGGTAATTCCAATCTTCTTCTTTTCGCCATTTACTTCAATTTCAATCCAACCATTCTCACCAATCGGTTTATCAAATTGTGAAATTTGGTAAGCTTTAGGATTATCAGGATAAAAGTAGTTTTTCCGGTCAAATTTCGTATCTGTCGCTACCTCACAGTTTAGTGCCATTGAGGCACGCATTCCATATTCAACTGCTGTTTTATTTAGGACAGGCAAGACACCTGGGTAACCTAAATCAATCACAGAGGTTTGTGTATTTGGTGGTGCACCAAACTCTGTTGGGCTAGCCGAGAATATCTTTGATTTTGTTTTTAATTCCACGTGGACCTCTAGTCCGATAACTACCTCGTACTTCATCTTTCTCCCCCCTTACAATTCTGGTTTAGCTTTATGATGTTCAGTTGCTTGTTCAAATGTATGTGCAACACGGAATAAAGTGCTCTCATCGAAATGTTTTCCAATGATTTGTAAGCCTAATGGTAATCCTTTAGAAAATCCACAAGGTACAGAGATTGCGGGTACTCCAGCTAAGTTCATCGGGATGGTTAAAATATCATTAGCATACATTGTCATTGGGTCCTTTGTATTTTCACCTAACCTAAAAGCATGTGTAGGTGCAGTAGGGCCAATAATGACATCAAAGTTCTCAAATACATCCTCAAAGTCTTTCTTAATTAACGTACGCACTTTTTGTGCCTTTTTATAATAAGCATCATAATATCCAGAACTTAACGCGAAGGTACCAAGCATGATACGACGCTTAACTTCATCTCCAAAGCCTTCACTCCGAGTTTGTTTATACATTTCAAGTAGACTCTCAGCATTGTCTGTACGATGACCGTACCGAACACCATCAAAACGCGCTAGGTTTGCTGAAGCTTCAGATGATGATAATAAATAGTAGGTTGCTAGTGCATATTTTGAGTGTGGTAAAGATACCTCTTCCCAGGTTGCACCTAATCCTTCGAGTACCTTTAAAGCTTCTAGGACAGATTGGCGAACATCCTCTTTTACCCCTTCTGCAAGATACTCTTTAGGAACTGCTATTCGTAAACCCTTCACATCTCCTGTCAAAGCAGATAAGTAATCTGGAACATCCACATTGGCTGACGTAGAATCCATTGGATCTACTCCTGCAATGGCTTGTAATAAATAGGCATTATCCTCTACATTTCGTGTAATCGGCCCAATAATATCTAAAGACGAAGCAAATGCCACAAGTCCGTAACGAGATATACGGCCATAGGTAGGTTTTAATCCTACAACCCCACAGAATGATGCAGGCTGTCTAACAGAACCTCCTGTATCTGAACCTAATGAAAATAAAACTTCTCCTGCAGCGACTGCAGCGGCAGAGCCACCACTTGAACCTCCGGGTACATGCTTAGTATTCCAAGGATTCTTCGTTTTCTTAAAGCCAGAATTTTCGTTTGAAGAACCCATTGCAAACTCGTCCATGTTAAGTTTACCTATTGTAACAGTCTCCGCATCCTTTAGCTTTTGAACAACTGTTGCATCATAAATTGGATCAAAGTTCTCAAGAATTTTGCTTGCACAAGTAGTTCGCAACCCTTTTGTGACAATATTATCCTTAATTCCAATCGGCATCCCAAAAAGCAGGCCGAACTCATCTTTATTACCTAGCGCTTCATCTAATGTGTTAGCGTACTTCATTGCGTTTTCTTCATCTAAAGTTAAAAAAGCTTCTATTTTATGGTCAACCTCATTTATTCGTTTAAAGGATTCGTGAACAAGATCAGATACACGAATCTCCTTCTTATGTAAAAATTGATGAAGTTCTGAAATTTTATAGTCAAATAGTGACATACACTAAGCTCCCCCTATTCAATAATTGACGGAACACGTATATGTCCATCCTTTGAGTCTGGTGCATTTTTCAGCACTTCATTCAGTGGCAAACCTTTTTTAGGCTCGTCCTCTCGCAAAACATTTTTCATTTTAAGCACATGCGTAGTAGGCAAAATATTATCTGTGTTTACCTCATTTAATTGTTCAGCATACGTTATAATCTCATCTAATTGTTTTTTAAAATTATTTGCTTCCTCTTCCGTTATTGCTAATCTTGCTAAATTAGCTACATGCTTAACTTGGTCAATTGAAATTCTACTCAACCGCTCCACCCCCATAAAAGTCGTCCGTTAATTATTCTGATAATATCAAAGTATAAAGCATTAAAGCAACCGGTGTGTTTAATTCTTCTCAACCATGCTAGCTAAATGGTATAATCTTACATGAATTGAATACAACCTTCGGGGCATGGTGAAATTCCTGACCGGCGGTGATAGCTATATAGCTTAAGCCCGCGACTCATTGTAATGTAAATTTTTTCAATGACTGACTTAGTGCAACTCTAAGGCCGACGGTATAGTCCGGATGGGAGAAGGTAGATGAGTCTTTTTGTAGAGATTTTTTAAAAATCTAATACAATAGGCTTATTTCTGTATGCCCTAACTAGATGTATAGTTAGGCATTTTCTTTTTCCGGTTGTAGGATATTCAAAAATCTATTTTATGGAGGTTTTTGAATGACAAAGACAGCTGTTAGTCGTGTTGAAATGGCGATTGAAGAAGTAAAGAAAGGAAATATGGTCATCATTCAGGATGATGAAAGCCGTGAGAATGAGGGAGACCTCGTCATGGCTGCTGAAAAAGTAACCGGTGAACAAATTAACTTTATAGCTACTTATGGAAAAGGGTTAATCTGTACACCAATGCTTGAGGATCGCTTAAACTACTTGAATCTGCCACAGATGGTGGAAGAAAATGAGGAATCCTTACGAACAGCTTTTACTATATCAGTAGATGCGAAGGAAGGAATTACAACTGGTATTTCTGCGTATGAGAGAGCACATACGATTCTAAAGTTAATTAACTCTAATGCCTCTCCCCAGGATTTTGTAAGGCCAGGGCACGTATTTCCACTAAAAGCTAGGAGCAATGGTGTATTAGATCGAAGAGGTCAGACTGAGGCATCCATTGATTTGATGAGATTAGCAGGTCTTTATCCGGCTGCCGTTATTTGTGAGATTATGGGAGATGACGGGCATATGGCACGGAGAAGAGATTTAGAGGAATTTGCAGGTAAGCATAATTTAACACTAATAACAGTACAGGATTTAGTTGATTATCGGGTGAAACACGGGTATTTAAACTGGTAATCTAGATATTATCGCACGGGCATGAGCATTAAGGTGCTCGTGCTTTTGTGTTATTTGATTGTATAGATATTGGGTGAGTTGGTTTGGCTTGAATATTTTAAGTTTGGCCCGATTTTATATCATTTCCGCCCGATTCTTCACTGGTTTGGCCCGATTTCAACCTCTTTCGGCCCGATTATTCATCATTTGGCCCGAATCTCTCTTATTCAACTTTTTTTCTTCTTCATTTTAACTTGACTCAACTTATTCTATATGTACTTTTATCTATATTTCCTTGTATACAGGACCAAACCCTAAGCTATTTCACTTAGATTATAGAGAAATTCATCCATTCTAAGTTTCTTAATCTCTTAATCTCAAAAAAAAGACCTACTTGTAAATAAACAAGTAGGTCTTTTAGTATTATAAGCTTGCTTTCACTTCATCAAATTGATCTTGAATCTCTTGGTCTGGCTCTGCTGTTACTAAACTAACAATTACTACAGCAATTGTTGCTAAAATGAACCCTGGTACAATTTCATAAAGTGGTGTACCTAGCTTACTCCAAACAACAACTGTTACAGCACCAACAATCATACCTGCTAAAGCACCCCAACGGTTCATACGTTTCCAGAACAACGATAGGATGATTACTGGACCAAATGCTGCACCAAATCCTGCCCAAGCATAACTTACTAATGCTAATACTGAGCTATCTGGGTTACCTGCTAATAGAATCGCAATTAGAGCGATACCTGCAACAGCAATACGTCCTACCCATACAAGTTCTTTTTCAGAAGCATCCTTTTTAAGAATCGCTTTGTAAAAGTCCTCTGCAAGAGCACTTGAAGATACAAGTAGCTGTGAATCAATCGTACTCATAATAGCTGCTAAGATTGCTGCTAATAGAATACCAGATACCCATGGATCAAATAATACTTGAGTAAAGAGAATGAATACTTGCTCTCCATCTGCTAATGGGCTATCTGCAAAGAATGCGATACCTGCAAAACCAGTGAACACAGCACCAAATAGTGCAAATACCATCCAGCTCATTCCAATCATACGAGCTTTTGGTACATCTTTAACTGATTTTAATGCCATAAAACGAGTTAGGATATGCGGTTGACCGAAGTAACCTAATCCCCATGCTAATAAAGAGATAATTCCAATAGTGGTCATTCCAGCAAACACATCTAAATATGAAGGATCAATTTCTCCAACTGTGTTTACCGTATTGCCCCAACCACCAAGTTTAGAGATTGCAACAATTGGCACCACGATTAACGCAAGGAACATTAAAATACCTTGAATGAAATCGGTCCAGCTTACTGCTAGGAATCCACCTAAGAAGGTGTAGGAGATGATAACAATTGCTCCAATCCAAAGTGCTTGGTTATACGTCAGTCCAAAAGAAGCTTCAAATAACTTTGCTCCTCCGACCATACCTGAAGATGTATAGAATGTAAAAAACAATAGAATTACTAATGCAGAAATGACACGTAAAGACTTTGAAGTATCCTTAAATCGATTTTCAAAGAAGTCCGGAATCGTGATCGAATCATTAGCCTTTTCTGTATAAGAACGTAAACGTTTTGCTATGAACTGCCAATTTAGATAAGCACCAATTGCTAGACCAACGGCAATCCAAATTTGCGGCATACCACCTGAAGCGTAAACTGCACCTGGTAAACCTAATAGTAGCCAACTACTCATATCCGAAGCACCTGCACTCAAGGCAGCAACACCCGGACCTAGTCGCCTTCCACCTAATACATAGTCTGATAGATTACTTGTCATGCGATATGCAATAACACCTATTAATAGCATACCAATTAAATAAATGATAAATGTTACTAAAACTGCTGGTTCCATTAATTATTCTCTCCCCTCGGTAAAATTCGATATAACTGATAGGACTACTGTGATTAACATCGGCACGAATAGCCAAAACCAAGTTGCTCCAGTTAACGAATATTCCATTTCATCACCTCCAAGATTGTCTTACATGAAATTAATATGCAGTTACATACAATTTCATGATTATTCTAATTATGGACTAGGTATTTCGTCATGTTGATTATCATATCACAAATAGAATTTTTAGTCTTACTGAAAATTCAGACTACTTTTTCGAAATGTATATTTATTAGTGATTTTGAATCAATTTATATATATATCAGCTTTAATAACATATCTATTCATGAAAATTAATAAAATTAAATTGAGGTTTCGTCACAATTTAGACGAAATTTAAGATAAATTCTCTTCCGTTATCTACCAAAAAATTTTTTTATACTAACAACAAAAATAGATTTTTAGATATGAAAAAAGTCCCTCGGGCAGGAGGGACTTTTATAAAGATATTTATATCCTAAAGCATTTCAGATGTAGTTTTAGCTTGCATGTGAAGAACTAGGTAGTCTGGGCCACCAGCTTTTGAATCTGTACCAGACATATTGAATCCACCAAATGGTTGGTATCCAACAATCGCACCTGTACATCCACGGTTGAAGTATAGGTTACCAACATGGAAGTCTTCACGTGCTTTTTCAATGTTTGCACGGTTATTAGTAATAACTGCTCCAGTTAGACCATACTCGGTGTTGTTCGCAATATCAATTGCATGGTCAAAGTCTTTTGCTTTGCACATTGCTACAACAGGTCCGAAGATTTCTTCTTTCATTAGGCGAGCATCTTCAGCAACATCACCGAAGATTGTAGGCTCGATAAACCAGCCTTTAGAATCATCGCCTTTTCCTCCATGAAGAAGTTTACCTTCTTGGTTACCGATTTCAACATAGCTCATAATTTTATCAAACGCACCTTGGTCATTTACAGGACCCATGTTTGTTGTTTGATCAGTTGGATCAGCTAGTTTTAATTCTTTCGTTAATTCAACAACGCGGTCTACTACTTGATCGTAAACATCCTCTAGAATAACTGCTCTAGAGCAAGCTGAACATTTTTGTCCTGAGAAACCAAATGCTGAAGCTACGATTGATTTTGCAGCTAATTCAAGATCAGCTTCTTTATCAACAACGATTGTATCTTTACCGCCCATCTCAGCAATTACACGTTTTAACCAGATTTGGCCATCGTTAAGTTTTGAAGCACGTTCAAAAATACGAAGTCCTACGTCACGAGAACCTGTAAAGCTGATGAAACGAGTGCGAGGGTGATCTACTAAGTAGTCTCCAACCTCTGCTCCACTACCTGGAATATAGTTAACAACTCCTGCAGGAAGACCTGCTTCTTCAAGAACTTCCATGAATTTCGCAGCAACAACTGGAGTTGTACTAGCAGGCTTTAGTAAAACTGTGTTACCAGCTACTAATGCTGCTGTTGTCATACCAGCCATAATTGCGAACGGGAAATTCCAAGGAGAGATAATAACTCCTACTCCAAGTGGAATATAGTTAAAACGGTTGTATTCGATTGGACGGCTTTCCACTGGAATACCATCTTTTAACTTAAGCATTTGACGACCGTAATACTCTAAAAAGTCAATTGCTTCAGCTGTATCAGCATCTGCTTCATTCCATGGTTTACCTGCTTCTTTTGTTAAAAGAGCTGAAAACTCATGCTTGCGACGACGGATGATTGCAGCTGCACGGAATAATATATCTGCACGCATTTCAGGCTTCGTCTTGCGCCATGTTTGGAACGTTTTATCTGCGATTTGCATTGCTTTTTCTGCTAACTCACGGTTTGCTTTTGAAACGCGACCAACAACTTCTTCTCTGTTTGATGGATTTACAGATACAATTTTGTCATCTGTTGAAATACGCTCTCCACCAATAATTAAGTCATAGTCTCTTCCAAGGTAAGACTCAACTGTCTCAAGACCCGCTAAATATGCCTTCTTGTTTGCCTCAACAGTAAAATCCGTAAATGGTTCATGTTTATAAGGTACTACCATTCTACTTTCGCCTCCCTTTGTATATAAAAACGTTTTCATCATACAAATCTCATTCTACTAAAAGAAGTAGAATTCTTCAAACGTTGCGGTAATAGTCACAATTGTAAAAATCTTTACTTGTGATTATCCAAAGTATGTAGATGTTAAACTAAAATGTTGATTTCAGCTACAGGCACTCGCTTTCCGCGGGTGGTCCGTGAGCCTCCTCGGCGCTTCACGCCTGTGGGGTCTCACTTTGACGCACTTCTCCCGCAGGAGTCTCGTGCCTTCCGCTGAAATCAACATAGTGTCTAAATCACTACAAAGCTCTACTTAATTATAAATATGAACAAATGGTTCTTCTTGTCCAGCGTCGCGAACGATTATGCTTTCTGGTCCGCTTTCGGAGGATATATAGACTTGCATTGAGAAATAATTCGGGAAATGTTCCATAATTTCACCTGTGATATATTGGGTAAATCCAATGACCTCTGCCTTGCCGTAGAACTGCATCGGAATTTCGATTGTCAGTTGGTAAAGTTCTTCATTTTTATAAAAACCTCTTCCAATAACACCTGTGTAATTTGGGAAAAATTCATCGATATCATCTTTAAAGTTTTGGAACATCATAGCATCTTCTCTATACTCATTTGTAGCTGCAGAAGATGGGAAGAAATGATATTCTTCGTTAACATCTTCCCATTTGTTGATTTTGTTTCCTTTTTCAATAACACCTGTTTTAGCAACAAAGTTTCCCGGTGCAATTGATGAAACTGCTTCCTGTTCAAATAAGGCAATAACAATCGGTACTTCCGTTAATTCATTAATCTCACGGACTCTAGCTAAAACTTCTTCTGCAATTTTCTTGCCCTCTCTAACAAGCACTTCTGTTTCAATCTTCGTTTCTCTCGGATATCCACCTTGATTGTCTGGAAGATTGTAATATTGTACAGAGTTTAAGGCAATTCCAATCACAATACCACCCAATGCAACCTTATCATCTTTATTTTTAATAAGATAATTATGTTCGAGCATGTGAGCAAAGTAGATTGGACTTTGAGCCATTTGTTCCTCATACGATTCTTCGCTATTAGGATCATACTCAAAGGCTGGGTTAAGACCGATATTGTCTGCTTGTTTCATTTTATTTTGTGTTAGTTGCGCAGGAGTCTGTTTACGCTCCAGCCATTTCTCAATTGAACTCTTTGGTATTCTCTGTCCTTCTTGATACAGATATCGGTCTGATGGAAAGGATTCTTGTGCAATTCTCATCAGTCCTGTTTCAAACTCGTCAATATCAAGTCTTGTTCTTAAATTTCTTACCACAAGACCTCTTGCTTCCCCTGGCTTGAATGGTAATATCGTGCGATAATAGGAATCCGATATTTTGTATCTAGGAATTATAGCAGTCTCCTCTTTTGCTTCATCCGTTTCCTGTACAATTTCCTCTTCTTTATCAAAAGTAGGTGCACAGCCTGAAAGGAGAAGAACAAACGCCAACATTATTATTTTTAGGCTTTTCAAAACATACACCTCTTATTTCTTTAATTCTTGTATCAAACGCTCCTCATCCCAAACTTCAATTCCTAATTCAGTAGCCTTGTCTAGCTTTGAACCAGCTGCCTCACCAGCAATAACTAAATCCGTACTTTTACTTACACTTCCAGTTACTTTACCACCTAAAGCCTCAATTTCTGATTTCGCATCATTTCTAGATAAAATCTCTAATTTCCCGGTCAATACGACGGTTTTGCCAGCAAAGTATGAATCAATTTCATCAGCGTTTACTAGCTTCGGACCTTTGTATTCAAGATTTACTCCGAGAAATCGAAGTTCTTCAATGAGCTCAGATACTTCGGGAGCAGAAAAATAAGTAACAATGGAATCAGCCATCTTTTCACCAATTTCATTTATAGCAATTAGCTCTTCTGCTGTTACTTTAAGTAATCTGTCCATCGTTTCAAATTGCTGTGCTAATGTTTTAGCTGCCTTTGCACCAACGTGACGAATTCCGAGTCCAAATAATAGTTTTTCTAATGAGTTTTGTTTTGAAGCTTGAATGGCAGTTATTAAGTTATCTGCTGACTTTTCACCCATTCGCTCTAATTGAATAAGCTGTTCTTTGCGAAGCTTATAAATATCAGCTACATTTGTGATTAATTTTTCTTGGAATAGTTGAGCGATAACTTTTTCTCCAAGACCTTCGATGTTCATAGCTGTTCTAGAGACAAAGTGGATTAAGCCTTCACGAATTTGAGCAGGACACATTGGGTTAATACAACGTAGGGCAACTTCCTCTTCTAAACGGACTAATTCACTATCACACTCAGGACACTCTGTCGGCATGTTAAACGTTTGTTCTTCTCCTGTGCGTCGTTCAACGAGTACGTTAACTACTTCTGGAATAATGTCACCCGCTTTTTTAACAACGACAAAATCTCCTATCTTGATGTCCTTTTCTCTAATTAGGTCTTCATTATGAAGTGAAGCACGTTGTACCGTTGTACCCGCTACTTTTACTGGCTCCAAAATTGCAGTAGGTGTTACTACCCCTGTTCTACCAACGCTTAACTCTATATCTATAAGCTTTGTGACTACTTCCTCGGCTGGGAACTTATACGCAATTGCCCACCTAGGACTTTTAGCTGTAAAACCTAACTCTGATTGCTGTTCTAATGAGTCAACTTTTATAACGATTCCATCAATGTCATAGGCAAGTTTAGGTCTTTTTTCAACCCAACCTTCAACAAATGAAATAACTTCTTCAATCGATCCACATTTTCTACGCTCAGGATTCGTTTTAAAGCCAAGTTTGTCAAGGAGATCTAGACCTTCACTATGTGATGTGACTCCAGTTTCACCTAGGTCTGCAATACTATAAACATAAATATCAAGATTGCGTTTCGCAGCTAGCTTAGGGTCTAACTGTCTTAAGGATCCCGCTGCAGCATTTCGAGGATTTGCAAACAGCATCTCATCGTTTGCCTGTCTTATCTCGTTTAATGCTTCAAAGGACTTTTTCGGCATAAACGCCTCACCACGCACCTCAATATCGAGTACGTTTGTTAATCGTAACGGAATTGAACGGATAGTTTTAAGGTTCTCCGTAATATCCTCTCCAATGCTTCCATCACCGCGTGTTGCACCCTGTGCAAAGACCCCATCCTGATACCTGAGAGAAACAGCAAGTCCATCAATTTTCATCTCACATACATAGGAAACATCATTTCCAACAACCTGTTTTACTCTCCGATCAAAATCACGCAAGTCTTGCTCACTAAAGGCATTTCCTAGACTAAGCATAGGTGTGCGATGTTCTACTTTATCGAATGCATCTAAAATTGTACCTCCAACTCGTTGTGTCGGAGAGTCTACAGATTTTAATTCTGGATATTGACCTTCTAGTTCCACTAATTCTCGCAATAGAGCATCATATTCGGCATCTGAAACAGAAGGAGTATCCATTACATGATATTCATAGTTATATCGATTTAGTAACTCTTGTAATTCTTGAACGCGATTTTGTGCAGTATGTTTGTCCATGCATCGGTTCCTTTCATCGTGTCTTAAAAAGCAATCAATACTAGTACTGGCGCCTATTCTTTAGTAATCGGTGCAAATTTAGCCAGCAGTCTCTTAATACCTACCGGACTCGGGAAGGCAATATCTAACTCCTTGGATTCTCCTTCACCTTTCACACTCACAACTGTGCCTACTCCCCATTTCTTATGGGCCGCTTTGTCTCCTACCTTCCAGCCGATTTCATCTCCTCCAGTAGAAGTCATGCTTGGGCTAATCGTTGCTCTTCTTTCAGGCTGTCTAGTATTCGAGAAAGATGAAGTATCAAATGGTGAAGTTTGCGACCTCTGCTGTCTTTGTTGTCTTTGCTGTCTTTGTTGCCTTTCTTCTTCCATTAACTTTTCACGCAAATCTTCAATTAAATCAGCAGGAATTTCACTTATAAATCGAGAAACAGGATTCATATTCGTGCGACCAAATAATGTTCTCATTTGTGCGTTTGTGATAAACAATTCTTCTTCAGCTCTTGTGATTCCTACATATGCAAGACGTCTTTCTTCTTCCATTTCATCTTCTTCCATTAAGGAACGACTGTGCGGGAATACACCTTCCTCAAGACCGATCAGGAATACAACAGGGAACTCTAGTCCCTTGGCTGAGTGTAATGTCATAAGGACTACTGCATCACCTTTGTTCTGATCATCTTCTTCTAATTTATCAATATCTGCAACGAGAGCCAAATCAGTTAAGAACGCAACTAAGCTTTTATCTTCATTCTTTTCTTCAAAGTTCTTTGTAACCGATAGAAACTCATCAATGTTCTCAAGTCTACTTTGTGCTTCGAGTGTTTTTTCAGTTTTTAACATTTCACGGTAACCAGTTTTATCTAATACCTCATCCACTAATTCAGTCACCGATAAATACTCTTGCATATTGACCCAATTATTAATTTGATTACGGAATTCAACGAGGGCATTGTATATTTTTCCACTAAGTCCTATCTGTTCAATTTCTTCTAATGCCTGAAACATGGATAAATCATGTGCAGTTGCATAGTTTGCAATCTTGTCAACAGAAGATGCCCCAACACCTCGTTTAGGGGTATTTATAATCCTTGTTAAGCTAATATCATCATCTGGATTGGCAACTACTCGTAAATAAGCAAGAATATCCTTGATTTCTTTTCTGTCATAGAACTTAATCCCACCAACAATCGTGTAATTAATATTTGATTTAAGTAAAACTTCCTCCATTACACGCGATTGAGCATTTGTTCGGTATAAAATGGCGAATTCAGAATACTTTCTAGCTCCACTATCTACTAATTGCTTTATTTTACCTGCAACAAATTGTCCCTCTAAAAATTCGCTATCTGCACGGAAATACGTAATATTGTTTCCTTCCATATTTTCAGTCCATAATTTCTTTGGCTTACGATTGGAGTTTCTTTCAATTACTTCATTTGCGGCACGTAGAATTCTTTGAGTCGAACGATAATTTTGCTCAAGCATTATGGTAGTAGCATGAGTATAATCCTTTTCAAATGAAAGGATATTGCTAATATCAGCTCCACGCCAACGATAAATGGACTGATCCGAGTCACCTACAACACATATATTTTTGAACCTAGAAGCTAGTAGTTTCACTAACATATATTGAGCACGGTTTGTATCCTGATACTCATCAACATGAATATATTGAAATTTACGCTGATAAAATTCAAGAACTTCAGGGATTCGGGTAAATAATTGTATGGTCGTCATGATTAGATCATCAAAGTCTAATGCTTGGTTCTTCTTTAGACGTTTTTGGTATTCGGTGTAAACACTGCTTACGACACCGTCATACATACCGCCCGCTGTTTTTGCATAGTCTTCCGCCGTCGTTAATTCATTTTTCGCACTGCTAATAGATCCTAAAAGACTACGAGGATCAAACTTTTTTGGGTCTATGTTTTTATCTTTAAGGATGTTCTTAATCACCGATAGCTGATCAGTTGTATCTAATATGGTGAAATTACGGTTAATACCGATCCGATCTATATCTCTCCTCAGAATTCTTACACACATGGAGTGGAAGGTAGAAATCCATATATCTTCTGCTACTGGTCCTACTATTTTGTGGACCCTTTCTTTCATTTCTCTAGCAGCCTTATTCGTAAAGGTAATCGCTAAAATGTTCCAAGGTGCAACTTCTTTTTCAGCCATTAAATAGGCGATTCGATGGGTAAGTACTCTTGTCTTTCCACTTCCTGCACCAGCCATGATCAGTAATGGGCCATCTGTTGCCTTAACTGCTTCTTGTTGTTCTTTATTTAAACCAGAAAGTAATCTTTCACTGATAAATTGCATCTTTTCACCGCCTAAATACTTTTATATTATATGAACGTATGTTCTTATTTTATAGTAAAGTTTTCTTTTTTACAAACTTGTCTTTTTAACAGCTTGTACAGTCTTTAAAGCTGCGTTTAGGTCACTGTAAATAATGTTACCAACTACAATTGTGTCAGCAATCTCTCCCATTGCTGCTGCTTGTTCACTCGTTGAAATGCCCCCACCGTAAAATAACTTTGTGTTTTCGAGGCTATCTTTTACCTTTTTAACTACAGTTTCATCTCCATATTTCCCGCTATATTCTAGATAGAAAATAGGTAGATTATAAAATTTTTCTGCCATCCTACTATAAGCAATAATATCATCAATTTCTATATTAGTATTTGCATTGGTTAGCTTTGCTGCCTTACAATCCTCATTTAAAATGCAATAGCCTTCAACTACTATTTCATCCCAGTTCATAATATCACCAAACTGTTTTACAGCTTCATGATGAAGTCCTGTAATCCACCTAGTGTCTGTACTATTTAAAACAGTTGGAATAAAATACAGATCGAACCCAGGTGTTACAGAATCAATTGTAGAAACTTCTAATACACATGGTACTGTGTATCGGCGTATTCTTGACATAAGACTAAGAACGTTATCAAGAGATACACCATCACTTCCCCCCACAATAATTGCATCCGTACCAGACTCACATATCATTTCCAATTGTTTGTCATCTATTTCTTTATTTGGATCGAGTTTAAACACATGTCGCCACTCTTTAAAATCGTACATAGTGGTCCTCCATTCCTTTTCCATTATTCCATTATACCAAAATATGATTAGATGATTAAAGAGAAGAAGGGTACAAAAAACCCCACAGTTGTCAATTAAACAACTGCGGGGTTTTCTTAGAGTATTCTTAGCTTTCAACTGTTTCTTCTTTATTGTCTTTAAGACGATCTAACGCCATTGTATAAGCATCGTTTCCATAGTTCAAGCATCGCTTCACACGAGAGATCGTAGCAGTACTTGCCCCTGTCTCTGTTTCGATTTTGTGATATGTAAAGCCTTCTTGAAGCATTCTTGCAACCTCTAAACGTTGAGATAGAGATTGGATTTCATTAATCGTACATAAATCATCGAAAAAGCGGTAGCACTCTTCAATATCTTTTAAAGAAAGAATTGCATTGAAAAGCTGATCTAATTCCTGCCCACGTAACTTATTTATTTGCATATTGTTATCTCCTTTATTTAATTTTCATCAAATGAAACAATTTTTAAATTAGGAACTATATTAATCCAGGTTTTGCCCGGAACAAATCCGATTTCTTTACCATCTTTAAATGGAATAATTCTACCTTCACTATTCTCCCATTCAACCTCTGTTTTCAATCCCTTTTGTAAAAGCCAGCCTTTTCCACCCGAGGTTAAGTCTATATCCCTTCGGCCTGCTTGGTCAATCACTTTATGCTCCATTTCAACGATAAAGATATTGTCTAGTAACACTGGTGATTTATTCTCTTTATCAACTGTTTGAACTTCAGCACTATAGCGCTTGTATTTTTCTGATTGTGTATCGTAGTCATATTCTACTTTCCACGTTTTACTTGAATCATAGGCAATCGTGACATGATTAGAAACATCACCATCTAGACTAGTAATATCCTCTTCGGTTAGGAAGGTATAGGATTTTGGTTTTACTGTAAGATCATAATTCTTCTTTGAAGCACCCTTTTCAATATTCTCAAAAGATATATAAGAATTATGGGGAGCTACCCTATCCTTTGATCTCCAGAAAAGTGTACCATCGTAGAAAAGCCCATTTATATTGTCTACCTCTCCCGCTTCGAGCATTTGTTTTGCTTTCGGGCTCCATCCGTGAGCGATAAAGAAAGGATTAAATCCTTTTGATAAATTTATGAAATAGTCCCTTGCACTCCTAACTGGTCCTATAATCTCAGCCTTTTCGCTTTGAAAAATTGCTACAAAACGTGTAACATTCCCTTCGGCAAGTACCTCATAGATAATATCTGCTTTATGTAATCCGGTCTGCGGTCTTGCTTTCGGGTGATTATTCACAGTAACCGCTACTGCACGATAATCAACACTATCATTTGTTCCTATTCCTGTAAGAGGGTATGTGTGATCAAATACCTGTTCAGGAGCATCAGCCTCAGTTTCTTCTTCAACTACATCTTTTTCTTCAGTTTCAATCTCCGGCTCAACTTTTACTACTTCTTGTTGTTTGCTGCATCCAGTACTAAGTATTAGTAGCGCGATTAAAAAATAGAACATTTTACGTTTCATTTTGTAAACACAACCTTTGGGTAGTATCGTTTGCTATTCGATTTTCTTTTACATTTTAACGCATTATTGACGGAAAGAGTACAATTTTATTCATAACATCATAAATTCCTTGTGGTGTAATTCTAATATAAGGTAGGTGAGTAGATGATAAAAACAACAGAGTATAGATAGGATCAGAAAATGAATAACCCCTTTCTCGCAGTAAAGCTGTTAACGCTTTTTCTTCTTCTATTATTTCTTCTACCGTTTTATTAGACATAACCCCTGCCAATTTTAAAGGGATTTCATGAATAATCTTATCGTCCTCTGTAAGAACGATGCCTCCTCCAATTTCTTTCATATGATTGAAAGCTAAGAGCATATCTTTTTTATTTTTTCCAATAAGGATAATATCCCCAGTATTTGAAAAGGAACTTGCAAAACCTGATACATGGGTTGCAAACCCTTTTATAACCGTATTAATCCGCCATTTCCCTTTTCTGTCAATTAACATTAAAAAGCTTTCATCATGCTTCATAGATATTTCATCATTTGATACATCAATTGTGATTGAATAAGGTTTTATAATAACTGCGTTCTCCATGGATAATCCAAATGGCATTGAAAATTGGAGGTCGTCCATTGTGAGCTCGAAATTTAAATCTAGTAAACTCAAATCATGACTAGCCCAGTTAACATCATTAAAAGCAGAAACAGGTTCTCCGTTTTTCTTTACCCATTTTCCTTTTGCAAGAACCGAAGTAGGTGTTGGCTGATCTTTTGCCTCTAGAAAGTTAATATTAGCTACTCTGCCTGTTGCAATACTTCCGTGTAAGTATTCGATATTATAATGTCTAGCTATATTTAATGTTGCCATATTATAAGCGTCTATGAGTGGTACACCTTTATCTATTGCGATTTTTATCATTCTATCGACCACGCCCTCTTCATGAAAAGAAGGTGTCGAACCATCTGTGGTCATAATCAACCGATCATATTGATCAATACCCAACTGATGCATTTCGTCTAAAAGAACTGGTAGGTCAGGTCTTATGGACGAGTAACGAAGAGATGTTGTGTAACCCTGTAATAATCGATTTAAAACATCTTTACCAGTCATCGATTCATGGTCACAATCTGCACCTAGTAATTTAAGCTTGGCTAACGTTTTTTCAGAAGCACCTGGAAAGTGACCTTCAATTTGCTTACGCATTCTCTTTGCTTCCTGAATCCAATGAAGCATTAAGTCATCTCCATCTAACAACTTCGGCCATCCTGTTAGTTCCCCACCTTGCAAAACAGCATCATGCTCAAGCCACGATTTAATATTGCCGTGTGAAAACACATCCTCCTCATCAAGAATTTCAGTCTGAGGATCGAAGCGACACCACCAATACATCGTTACAGGTATTGTTCTCATCTCACGCAAAAAAGAAAACGCTTTCTTTTTTGATAACTGTAAGGCCAGCATCATATTGTCATTAATAAGAGTAGTTGTCCCAGTTTGTGATACATATTGAGCAAATGAGTGGGGATTATATAACTGAAAAGGATGAGCATGTGGTTCAATATAGCCTGGAACTAGGAATAATCCATCACAATCAACAATTTCACAGTTCTCAGTTTGGCCAGGAAGCATTTCACCAACATAGACAATCCTGTCTTCGTATATCCATATGTTTGCCGTTATCCACTTTCGTAGTGCCTGATTTAAGTAGGTAGCATTTTTCAACAAAAGAGAAGGTGATTTTTTTCCATCTAGCACGGCAACATGTTCTCTTAGTTGTTTATTTTTCCAGCGATATCGTTGATCTAGCATGATCATCCCCCTTTGTTACCTTTTCTGTTTTTTCACCAAAATTTGTTATTACTATCGTACCATATTAAATAATTTACCGCATTAAAGAGTTTGTAAATTTATTCAAAATATTTTGTTAATATTTGAAAACTATTTGAATATGGAGGTTAACTTTAACTATGAGACCAAATATCGGAATCGTAAATGCACTCGTTAGAATTACATGTGGCTTTACCATGCTTGCTTGGGCAACTTCTAAGCTTGTAAAACGTCCATGGAACAGCTTCTCCTATATCGTAGTAGCTATGCTTGGTGGAATGAAAATAGGCGAAGGAATCACCAGATTCTGCCCCCTAACAGCTCTATTCGAAAACTATCAAGAAAACAAGCAAGAAGAAAAACAAGACGAAACAGTAATCAACCCAACCTAAATATGTCTAACGGGGCCTGACCCCCAGTGCGTTAAAGCGGTAAATTGTAGAAAAGGGCCAGCATAAACTGGCCCAGAATAAAGGAGTTGTTATTATGTTTTTTGAATATCTAACAGATATGAGCTTTGTACTTATAACATTAATAGGTGGAGTTGTTGCTATTTCATTCGCTTATATTAGGAAAAAGAAACGGGTGAGATAGCGCGATACCCGATGTCTTTGCGATAGTACAATCCATCACACATGATTTTATCCAGTTCTTTGTAGACCTTTTCTTTTGCTTCAGTAATGGTTGAAGCGCTTGAAGCAATAACTAATACACGACCACCATTTGTTTTAATTAAGCCTGAATCATCGTTTGTAGCTGCATGAAATGCTAGTGCTTCTTTATCTAGTGTTTCAAGACCGTGAATGACAGCACCTTTTTTATATTCATTCGGGTATCCTTTAGCTGCTAATACTACTCCTACTACAGCATTTGGTGACCAAGATAAGCTAACCTCTTGATCATTCAATAATCGTAGAATTACATCAACAAGGTCGTTTTCAAGTCTAGGTAAAACAACTTGTGTTTCTGGATCTCCAAATCGAGCATTGAATTCAATTACCTTAGGTCCAGCTGAGGTGTTGATGAGCCCTGCATATAAAATACCGGTGAAAGCTCTCCCCTCCTGAGACATAGCCTTGACCGTCGGTTCTAAAATCGTTTTAACTGCTTCTACAACGATTTCCTCAGAAATCTGTGGAACCGGTGAGTACGCTCCCATTCCACCAGTATTCGGTCCTTCATCATTGTCATAGGCACGCTTATGGTCTTGTGATATTACCATTGGGTACACTTTTGTTCCACGAACGAAAGCCATTAGAGAAAATTCCTCACCCTCTAAGAACTCTTCGATTACAACCTTAGAACCTGCTTCACCAAACTTATCTTCTTCCATCATTTCGTGCAGGCTTTGAAGTGCTTCTTCAAGAGTCATTGCAACAACAACACCCTTACCTGCAGCAAGGCCATCTGCTTTAAGTACGATTGGTGCACCCTTATTTTCAATGTAAGATTTTGCTTCATTATAGGAAGTAAATGCTTCAAACTCAGCGGTAGGTATATCATATTTCTTCATTAGATTTTTTGAAAATGTTTTACTTCCCTCTATAATAGCTGCTTCTTTTGATGGGCCAAAGATAAGCAAGCCTTGTTCTTCAAAGCGATTTACAACACCCTGAGTAAGGGGTACTTCTGGTCCAACAATGGTTAAATCGATTTCTTCTTTTTTTGCGAACATGACTAGTTGATCTAGGTCTGTTTCATCGATATTAACTAAGGAAGCAACATTTTTCATTCCATCGTTTCCTGGTGCAACAAAGACTTCTTGGACCTTTTTGCTTTGTGAAATTTTCCAGGCAATTGTATGTTCACGTCCACCACGGCCAATAATTAAGATTTTCATTTACTAACACCAGCCTTTACTATTATAAGGGTTCAAAGTTTATTGTTTGTACTTTGGATCTTGACCGTTCCTTTTCGCTGTAGGCACTTGCTTTCCTCTACTTCCCGCAGGAGTCAAGTGCCTTCCGCTCCAAACCACTATCAAATTAAATATAGTTGAGTAGCACAAACCTTTATAAAAAGATCCATAGGAACTAGTGTTTAAAATGACGCACTCCCGTAAATACCATTGTGATTCCGTACTCATCGGCTTTTTTTATAGAGTCTTCGTCTCTGATGGATCCTCCAGGTTGGATAATAGCAGTTACACCAGCTTTGGCAGCTGCTTCGACGGTGTCATCCATTGGGAAGAAGGCATCTGATGCAAGTGCTGATCCTTTTGCTCTTTCACCCGCTTGTGAGATTGCGATGTTTGCTGCTCCTACACGATTCATTTGACCAGCACCTACTCCAACAGTCATTGAGTCCTGTGCTAATACAATTGCATTTGATTTAACATGCTTAACTACTTTCCAGGCAAGCTTTAGATCCGCCCATTCCTTTTCTGTTGGCTCTCGCTTAGTTGGGATTGCAATCGTTGCATCCTCTAATGTGAACAAGTCATCGTCTTGAACGAGAAGTCCACCTTGAATGGACATTAAACGGTCTTCTACTTTTTGATTAGCTGAAAAGTCGATAGTTAACAATCTAAGATTTTTCTTAGCTGTTAATACCTCAATTGCCTCGTTTGTATAAGAAGGAGCAATAATTACTTCTAAAAATATTTCATTCATTTTCATGGCTGTTTGACTATCCACTTCACGATTAAAAGCAATTATTCCACCGAAAATTGAAGTTGAGTCTGCTTCATAGGCTTTCGTAAATGCCTCAACAATGGTTGCACCAACTCCAACACCACATGGATTCATGTGCTTAATGGCTACCGCAGCAGGCTCCGTGAATTCTCGTACAACTTGTAATGCTGCATTTGCATCATTAATGTTATTAAAGGATAATTCTTTGCCATGTAACTGACTTGCAGCCGCAATTGAAAAGTTCGATCCTAATGGTTTTTTATAAAATGTAGCTGCTTGATGAGGATTTTCGCCATAGCGAAGATCTTGTTTTTTCTCAAAGGTAACCGTCAATTTCTCTGGACTCTCTTCACCTACAGCATTCGTTAAATATTCAGCAATTAATGCATCGTATGCTGCTGTATGACGAAATACTTTTGCAGCAAGCCTCATTTTCGTTGCTGTTGAAACCTCACCATTATGTAGTGCTTCTTGTAAGACGATCTCATAATCAGCTGGATCTACAACAACCGTCACATCTTGATGGTTTTTTGCAGCTGAACGAAGCATACTTGGTCCACCAATATCAATATTTTCAATTGCATCTTCAAATACAACATCAGGCTTTGCAATCGTTTGTTGGAACGGATAAAGATTAACAACCACTAGATCGATTGGTGTAATGTTATGCTCTTGCATTTGCTTAACATGATCAGGATTAGTACGCATACCGAGTAATCCACCGTGAATCATTGGGTGTAATGTTTTAACGCGACCATCTAACATTTCAGGGAACCCAGTTACCTCTGGAATTCCGATTACCTTCACACCATTTTCCTCGAGTGTTTTTGCTGTACCACCCGTTGAGATAATTTCAACACCAGCTGCAGCAAGCTCCTTCACAAATGGAACGATACCGTTTTTATCTGATACACTGACAAGCGCTCTCTTAATTGCCAATTTCGATTCCTCCGCCCTTTTATAAAATTGATCTATTTATTCTGTAAAAATAAAGTCTGTAGTGTTTGTGGATATAATTTGTGCTCAACTTCATGAATTTTCTTTTCTACTGTCTCTATCGTATCATTATTCGTAATTGAGACTACTGCCTGTTCAATGATTGGCCCTGTGTCCATTCCTTCATCTACATAATGAACGGTAACACCTGTTACCTTTACACCTGCACGGTATGCTTGACCAATCGCATCCAAACCAGGAAATGAAGGTAACAACGAAGGATGTATATTCACAATTTTCCCTTTAAATTGTGATAATAATGTTTCGCCAATTAGTCTCATATACCCTGCTAACACGATAAAATCAATCTCTTTATCTAGTAATTTTTTAGTGATTTCTGTTTCATAAGCAGCCTTATTTTCAAAGTTTTTCGGTGAGATTACAAGGCTATCAACACCAAAATTAGCCGCTCTTTCAATAACCCTTGCACCTGGCTTATCACAAACAACTAGACCTACCTTTGCATCCAGCTCTCCATTATTAATTGAGTTCATTAACGCTTCAAAATTAGAACCGCTACCAGACGCAAATACTGCTATATTTTTCATGCAAGGTCTCCCCCGCCAAATGAAACTCCCTCTTCATTTGTGACTCGACCAATAATGAATGCCTTTTCTCCTGCTTCTTCTAGCTTTGAAATGACAGGCAATAAACTAACTACATCTACAGCTAAGACCATTCCAATTCCCATATTAAAAATATTAAACATCTCTTTTTTATCTAGATTACCGTGTTGTTGCAAGAAATCAAAAATAGGTGGAATTGGCCATGAACCATAATCAATTTCTGCACCTAAACCAGCAGGTAACATACGTGGAATGTTTTCGATGAAACCGCCACCCGTAATGTGTGACATCCCTTTGATTTCATCTTCCTTCATAACCTCTAGTAACGGCTTTACATAAATTTTAGTGGGACGTAGAAGTTCTTCTCCTAATGGTAATTCTAGGCCATCATACGTTTCTTCAAGGTTTAGCTTAGCATCTTCTAGAAGGATTTTTCTCACTAATGAATAGCCATTACTATGAATTCCACTTGAAGAAAGTCCGATAAGCACATCACCTGATTTAATGTTCTCACCTGTTACTAATTTTGACTTTTCAGCCACACCAACAGTAAATCCGGCAAGGTCATAATCTTCTGCACTGTACATACCAGGCATTTCAGCCGTTTCTCCACCAATAAGTGCACAACCTGCCATTTCACAACCATCTGAGATTCCCTTTACAATCGCTTCAATCTTCTCAGGAATGGCTTTTCCACACGCTATATAATCTAAGAAATAAAGAGGTTCAGCCCCTTGAACAACGACATCATTCACACACATAGCAACGGCATCTATTCCAATTGTGTCATGCTTATCCATCATGATTGCTAGCATCAGTTTTGTCCCAACACCATCAGTTCCTGACACCAATACAGGTTCCTTAACATTCACCTTTGAAAGATCGAACATTCCACCAAAGCTTCCAAGACCACCCATTACTTCAGGTCTCATTGTTTTCTGAACATGTTTTTTCATGCGTGATACTGCTTCATAACCTGCTTCAATGTCAACTCCAGCTTGCTTATACGCATTTGCCATTGTACCTTAGCCTCCTCAAATACTAATAAGAGGGCCAGAACAGCGATGATCTGACCCTTGATTTTTTAAAAATAGAACTTATTCGTCGTGTAATGTGATTTACTCGTCAATTTAGTAATATACTCGCGTTTCGATGGCCTTTACTCGTCTAAATTTGAATTTATTCGCGTTGCCTAACCATTTATTCGCGCTTCCTTTAAAAAACGAATACTACCTCAACGCCTTCTCGTGAGGCAACACTGTATCTGGATAAATATCCGTCGGGTATTTCCCGGTGAAACATGCCATACATTGGCCACGGTATTCTCCGCCATACGGTCTACCAATTGCCTCTAATAACCCATCTTCACTTAAAAATGACAATGAATCTGCTCCAATTAATTGACGCATTTCTTCAATAGAATGAGATGATGCCATTAACTCTTCATGAGTTGATGTATCAATTCCATAGAAACATGGATTTTTAATAGGCGGTGAACTGATACGAACATGGACTTCTTTCGCCCCCGCTTCACGTAACATCGAAACAATACGACGACTCGTTGTTCCACGTACGATTGAATCGTCTACCATAACAACTCGCTTGCCTTCAACTACCCCACGAACTGGAGAAAGCTTCATTTTTACCCCTTGCTCACGTAAAGATTGAGAAGGTTGGATAAACGTACGCCCGACATATCGGTTTTTAATTAACCCTAACTCGTAGGGAATTCCTGAAGCCTCTGCATAACCAATTGCGGCAGACATACTAGAATCAGGAACACCAGTAACAACATCTGCATCAATAGGAGCTTCATATGCTAGTTTTTTACCTAAATTTTTGCGAGCAGTATGAATATTGATCCCATCTATATCACTATCAGGTCTTGAAAAATAAATATACTCCATGCTACAAATGGCACGATTTGTATTTAATGAGAAAAACTCAGAGTGCATTCCTTCATCATTAATGATTAAAAATTCGCCAGGTTCAACGTCACGCTCATATTTCGCACCGATAATATCAAATGCACAAGTTTCAGATGCAACAACATACGCATCTCCCAATCTACCAATGGATAAAGGACGTAGACCATTAGGATCTAGTGCTACCATCATCTTTTTCTCTGTCATTAAAACAAAAGCATACGCACCCTTAAGCATTGTTAATGCATTCTTCACTCGATCATGAATTTTCGTATAGCCGCTTCTTCTTGTTAAATGAGCAAGCACTTCTGTATCTGAAGTTGTTTGAAAAATACTACCTTGGTTTTCTAACTGGTGCTTAAGTGCATTGGCATTTACTAGATTTCCATTATGAGCAATTGCAAGACCACCAACTTGAGAGTGGAACAGGAGTGGCTGAACATTTTCAATGCCGCCACCACCAGCTGTTGCGTATCTTACATGACCAATTGCAGCTTTCCCATGAAGATTATTCAATTGACCGTTTCCGAAGACTTCTGAAACAAGCCCTTCACCTTTATGTCCCTTTAACTTCTCTCCATTTGTTACTACAATCCCTGCGCCTTCTTGACCACGATGTTGCAAGCTGTGTAAGCCATAATAGGTAATTTGGGCAGCATCGGGATGTCCCCAGATTCCAAAGACACCACACTCTTCATTTAAGCCTTTGAGTTCAGCAAGCATGGAATTGCTCCTTTCCAAGCACTACGTAGTTCCTCAACTGTTGAGTCGATAAGCACGTTGCCTTGGTTGTTGTTAATAATCAATGATGCATCACTTGTTACTTCACCGACTAATTTAGCATCTACCGTTTCTTCAAATCTAGCTTTATTTTCTGGTTTTACTGAAATGATAAAACGAGATTGTGATTCTGCGAATAACTCAGTTACAGCTTCTCCAACAACAGTTACTTTAGCACCTAACCCGTTTGAACCAATTGCGCTTTCTGCTAAAGCAACAGCAAATCCACCTTCTGCCACATCATGCGCCGATGCAACAAAACCTTCACGAATCGCAGTTAAAAGTTGATTTTGTGCACGTAATTCAACGTCTAAATCTAACTCAGGAGCTTTACCAAAGATTTTTCCGTACATTAGTTTTTGAAGCTCACTTCCACCAAACTCTGGCTTCGCTTCGCCAATCACATAGATTAAGTCTCCAGCTTGCTTGAACTCTTGAGTTGTAATATGTGCGATATCTTCGATTAAACCAACCATACCTACAACAGGTGTTGGGTAAACAGCTACACCGTTTGTTTCGTTATATAAAGATACATTTCCACCAATAACAGGTGAATTTAATGTACGACATGCTTCACTCATACCATCAACAGCTTTTTCAATTTGCCAGAAGATCTCAGGCTTTTCAGGATTACCAAAGTTTAAGCAATCTGTAATAGCTAGTGGTTGACCACCAGAACAAACAACATTACGTGCTGCTTCAGCAACTGCGATTTTCCCACCAACTTCTGGATCTAAATATAAATAGCGTGAGTTACAGTCAGTAGTCATTGCTAATGCTTTCTTCGTACCACGGATACGAACAACCGCTGCATCTGATCCAGGTGAAACAACTGTATTTGTTCTTACCATGTAATCATACTGGTTATAAACCCACTCTTTGCTTGCAATGGTTGGTTGTGATAATAGGTTTACTAATGTTTCTTTGTAATCAGCTACTTCTGGAACTGCAACTTCCATTGCTTGGAACTCACGGTAATAAGCTGGTTCTGCTGATGGCTTGTTGTATACAGGTGCATCTTCAGCAAGTGCATCAACTGGTACATCCGCTATAACTTCACCTTTATGAACCAGACGTAGTTTTTTATCATCCGTTACTACACCAATCGCAACTGCTTCTAGGTCATATTTAGAAACGATATCTTGAATCTCTTTTTCTCTACCTTGTTCAACAACAACAAGCATACGCTCTTGAGATTCTGATAGCATCATTTCATAACCAGTCATGCCTAATTCACGTTGTGGAACAAGATCAAGGTTCATTTCAATTCCTGATCCTGCTTTACTTGCCATTTCAGCAGATGAACTTGTTAATCCCGCTGCACCCATATCTTGAATTCCAACTAATGCATCACACTTCACTAGCTCTAGACATGCTTCAAGTAAAAGCTTCTCCATGAATGGATCTCCAACTTGAACTGCTGGACGCTTCGCTTCTGATTCATCAGAAAGCTCCTCAGATGCAAATGTCGCACCATGAATTCCATCACGGCCTGTTTTCGCACCGATGTACATTACAGTATTTCCAATTCCTTTTGCCTGACCCTTTTGAATATCTTCATGGTTGATTAATCCAACACACATTGCATTTACTAATGGGTTACCTTCGTATGATGGGTCAAACTGAATTTCTCCACCAACTGTTGGGATACCTACACAATTTCCGTAGCCAGCAATCCCTGCAACTACTTCCTCAAACAAATACTTCACACGTGGTGATGTTAACTCTCCAAATCGTAAAGAGTTTAATAGAGCGATTGGGCGTGCTCCCATTGAAAATACATCACGAATAATTCCACCTACACCTGTAGCAGCACCTTGGTATGGCTCGATTGCTGACGGATGATTGTGACTTTCAATCTTAAATACAACTGCTTGATTGTCGCCAATATCTACGATTCCAGCACCTTCACCAGGCCCTTGTAGTACCTTCTCACCCGTAGTTGGGAATTTACGTAACACAGGTTTAGAGTTCTTATAGCTACAGTGCTCAGACCACATGACTGAGAATAACCCAGTTTCCGTGTAGTTCGGCGTACGGCCAAGAATGTTTTCAATCATGGCAAACTCTTCGTCACTTAATCCCATTTCACGATATATTTTTTCGGACTTAATCATCTCAGTACTTGGTTCAAGAAGTAACGACATTGGCTGATAACCTCCATTGTTTTACAATTGATTGAAATAATTTTAAACCGTCTGCACTTCCTAAAAGCTCATCAACTGCTCTTTCAGGATGTGGCATCATTCCTAGAACATTTCCTTGCTCATTTATGATTCCAGCGATATCCTCTAGGCTTCCATTCGGGTTTGTTCCATGGTATTTAAATGCAATTTGGTTATTATCAATTAATCTAGTTAAAGTTTGTTCATCACAATAGTAGTTACCTTCTCCATGTGCAATCGGAATAGTGATAATTTCATCCAACTCATAGCCTGAAGTAAACATTGTTGAATTGTTTTCTACTCGTAATTCAACTTGCTCACATTTGAATTTTAGATTCTCGTTACGTCTCATTGCTCCTGGTAAAAGACCTGCTTCTAGTAAAATTTGAAACCCATTACATACACCTAGAATTGGCTTACCCGCTTCTGCTGCTTCTTTAATTGCTGTCATAACATTTGAAAAACGTGCGATTGCTCCAGAGCGTAAGTAGTCACCATATGAAAACCCACCTGGTAAAAGGATGCCATCAAATTCATCTAGATTAGTAGCATCATGCCATACGTACTCTACTTCTTCACCTAGTTCATCTTTAATTGCATGGTACATATCAATATCACAGTTTGAGCCTGGGAATACTATACAAGCAAATTTCACTGTGCGACAACCTCCTCAACCTCATAACGGTAGTCTTCAATTACCACGTTTGCTAATAATCTTTCACACATTTCTTTTACAATCACATCGATATCACGATTGCTATCTTCAATCGTTAGCTCCATATATTTTCCAATACGAACATCTCTCACTTCGTTATATTCCATACTGTGTAAAGAGTTTTTCACTGCATTTCCTTGTGGATCTAAAACACTTTCTCTTAACGTTACATAAACCTTTACTTTAAACATGTTGTTTTCCTCCTAAACGATTTAAAATTTCAGTGTAAGCTTCGGTTAAATTGCCAATATCTCTACGGAATACGTCTTTATCAAATTTTTCGTTCGTATCTTTATCCCATAATCTACATGTATCTGGTGAAATTTCATCAGCTAGGATGATTTCGCCATCTTCTGTGATACCAAACTCTAATTTGAAATCTACTAATCTTAAATTGCAGCTAGAAAAATGAGTTAGCAGCACATCACTAACTTTTAAACCAATTGCTCGTAAAATCTGTAATTGTT
Source organism: uncultured Bacillaceae bacterium (assembly GCA_947497585.1). GTDB lineage: Bacteria > Bacillota > Bacilli > Bacillales > Bacillaceae_L > Bacillus_BV. Next base: position 225,355 of record CANMHG010000006.1, read on the forward strand.
CTGGAGTTGCTAACTTCAATGTTTTGATATGATCTTCAGTTACTAGAGGATCTCCTAGATCATCATTTTTATAGTAAAACTCTACGATTGTTTCTTCTAATATGACTCCTTCATCTATTCCAATTCGTTTTGAAAGACTGCCTGCAATGATGTTACGTACAACCACTTCTAGTGGAATAATCTCCACTTTTTGAACAAGTTGCTCTGTTTCAGATAATTTTTTTATAAAATGATTCTGAACCCCTTCGTGCTTTAGCTTTTCAAATAGTAAACTAGTAATCTCGTTATTTAAGCGGCCTTTTCCGGTGATTTGTGCTTTTTTCTCACCATTGAATGCTGTTGCGCTATCTTTGTATTCGACCCAAACCACATTATCTTCGTTTGTTCTATAAATTCTTTTCGCTTTCCCTTCATATAACAAATCCAGCTTTTCCATTGAATAAGCCCTCCCAGGGACAGAATGTTATGACTTTTTATGATATAGAGATTAGACTCTCAACCGTTGATTGAAGCGAAATGAACTCGCTTTCCGCGGGCGGTCCGTGAGCCTCCTCGGCTTCGCCTGCGGGGTCTCACTTTGACGCGCTTCTCCCGCAGGAGTCTCGTGCATTTCGCTTCAATCAACTTGGCATCAAAAATTACATCAGTACCAATCTCTGCTTATATAAAGTTTTATAAACCTAAACGTTCAAAAATCATATCCACATGTTTGATGTGGTAGTTGTAGTCAAAGCAGTCGTCGATTTGTGCTGGTGTTAGGCGTGATGATATTTTTTCTTCTGCTTCTACTAGTTCACGGAAATGGACTTGTTTTTCCCAAGCTTCCATCGCTTTTGGTTGAACTGTATCGTATGCTTCTTCACGTGTCATTCCTGCATCGATTAATGCTAGTAAAACACGTTGTGAGTAGATTAAACCTAATGTGCGATCCATGTTGCGCTTCATGTTTTCTGGGAACACAGTTAAGTTTTTAATGATGTTGCTAAAACGGTTTAGCATATAATTAAGGCCGATTGTTGCATCCGGTAAAATAATGCGTTCTGCAGATGAATGTGAGATGTCACGTTCATGCCATAAAGGTACATTTTCATAGGCTGTTAACATATAACCACGAATAACACGAGCAATTCCTGTCATGTTTTCTGAACCAATTGGGTTACGTTTATGAGGCATAGCTGATGAACCTTTTTGACCTTTTGCAAAAAACTCTTCAACCTCACGTGTTTCACTCTTTTGTAAGCTTCGAACTTCTACTGCAAATTTTTCAATCGAAGTTGCAATTAAGGCAAGTGTGCTCATATATTCAGCATGACGGTCACGCTGAAGGGTTTGTGTTGAAATTGGTGCAGCTGTTAAGCCCAACTTTTCACAAACGTATTTCTCAACAAAAGGGTCAATATTTGCATATGTACCAACAGCTCCGGAGATTTTCCCAGCTTCCACTGTCGCTGTAGCACGCTTGAATCTTTCCAAGTTACGCTTCATTTCTTCGTGCCATAAAGCAAGCTTTAGACCGAATGTAGTAGGTTCCGCATGCACTCCGTGAGTACGTCCCATCATAACCGTATGTTTGTGTTCACGAGCTTTATCAGCTAAGATAGCAACAAAGTTCTCAATATCACGTAATAAGATATTATTTGCTTGCTTTAATAGATAAGAAAGAGCAGTATCCACCACGTCAGTTGATGTTAAACCGTAATGTACCCATTTTCTTTCTTCTCCAAGTGTTTCAGAAACGGCACGCGTAAACGCAACAACATCATGACGTGTTTCTTCTTCAATTTCTTTAATTCGATCTATATTGAAAGATGCCTTTTCACGGATAAGAGCAACATCTTCCTTTGGAATATCACCAAGTTCAGCCCAGGCTTCACATGCTAGTATTTCAACTTCTAACCAAGCATTAAAGCGGTTTTCTTCAGTCCATATTGCTCCCATTTCTGGTCTAGTATAACGTTCAATCATGTCTTAACCCCCGATTAATTCTTTAGTTTCTTTACCCCATATTTGAAGCGTTTCTATCTGCATAAGGATTTCATTGGTAGTATTACCTAAAATGGTCAAATGCCCCATTTTCCTTTTAACCTTTGCTTCTTTTTTTCCATATAAATGTAATTTGCATTTCTCAAACTTTTGAATGTTTTCTAGCACAGGTACTACATGTTCACCTAATATATTCACCATTACAACTGGCTTTAATAATGTTGTTTCACCTAGTGGCCAATTACATACGGCTCTAATATGTTGTTCAAACTGAGATGTCTCACATGCATCTATTGTATAATGCCCTGAATTATGAGGCCTTGGTGCCAGCTCATTAATATAAATCGTGTTATCAGCTGTAACAAACATTTCAACAGCTAATGTTCCAACCATATTGAATTCCCTAGCCATCTGAATTGCCATCTGTTCAGCTTTAAAAGATACTTCATTTGGTACTCTTGCAGGAACTATTGTTTGATGTAGAATGTTATCCACATGAATATTTTCTGCTACAGGAAACGTTTTTACATCTCCAGTAACATTACGTGAGACAATTACTGAAATCTCCTTCGTATAAGAAATCCATGCTTCTACAACACAGGTTCCACTTTGTAATAATGACTTTGCTTCATTTATATCTTGTTCTCTTCTTATGACATATTGACCTTTACCATCATAGCCACCACGGCAAGTCTTTACAACACAAGGGATTTGGAGCTTTTGCACCGCTTCATCTAGTTCTAGTTCAGTTTCTACAATGACATATGGAGCAACAGTTAATCCAATATTAGATATTGCAGCCTTTTCCGTACCTCGATCCTGTGTTATAGCTAATAATCTACTACCCTGTGGTAGATTTGCGTGTTGTTCTAGCCATGTTAATGTTTCATAGTCTATGTTTTCAAACTCATATGTTATAACGTCGCTAACCTCTGCTAACTTTTTTATAGCATCTATGTCTGTAAACTCAGCTGTAATTTCTATGTCTGCAATTTGCCCACAAGGTGAATTAGGCGTAGGATCTAACACTGCAATAGAATAACCCATCTCTCTAGCTGATAGAGCCATCATTCGGCCTAATTGACCTCCACCTATAATTCCAATCGTTTCTCCAGGTAGTGTCATTTTTCTACTCAAGCTGATCACTACTTTCTACTACCTTTAGGCGAGTAGTTTCTCTTCGGTTCACCAAGGCTTGATTGTATTCTGGAAACTGTGTTCCTAAAATCGAAGCTGCTAATAGCCCCGCATTTGTTGCTCCTGCATTCCCAATCGCAACTGTCGCAACTGGAACACCACCTGGCATTTGAACAATCGATAATAATGAATCTAGACCATTTAGAGCCTTTGATTGAACTGGTACACCGATAACCGGTAATACAGTTTTTGCTGCAACCATTCCAGGTAAATGTGCCGCCCCACCAGCGCCAGCAATTATCACTTTGATTCCACGCTCTTGTGCTGTTTCTGCATATTGAAACATTAAATCAGGAGTGCGGTGAGCAGAAACTACCTTCTTCTCATAAGGAATTTCTAACTCTTCTAAAATGTCACAGGCAAGCTTCATCGTTTCCCAATCTGACGTACTCCCCATTATTACCCCAACAAGTGGTTTCATCCTCTTCCTCCTACACCGTTCATTAACTTATGTCATTTTTCTGAAAATAAAAACCCAGGTAGAATGCTTCCCTTTTTTATAAGAGAAAGCAATTCTACCTGGGCATTGGACAGCATAGCAAAAAAGTCAAATGGTCAGGAAAAACGCATTACTTTCCCTTATAGTCCAATAATTTACGGTTATCGGGTAGAAACTTATGGGCCATATCCCCAAGATTATATAAGGTAATCATATTATCTAAGCTTAGTTTACCAGTCTATTTATGAGATTGTCAATTAAAATCGAACGATAAAATTTATAATTACATTTAACGTTCGTGTTTTACAGTAACTTTCCTTCAAATATGATCTTTCTTCCGCATGGTTGAACTTCAGTTTGTCCATTTACAATCACTTCTTCAAAGATCGGTTCTTCCATTCTGCGTACTGGCATATATCCATCCTTTTGCATACGCTCTAGGCATTGGTCAATTGTTTCATTCTCCGCAACTTCATATCTTTTCTTAGCTTGTTTTTTCACTCATTTAACTTTCCCTTCTTTACAGCCTTTACCCAAAACCCACCATGTATCGTTTTAGGCTCATATGCAATAATAAATGCCTTTGGATCAATTTCTTTAATCGTCTGATACAATTTTAATTCATATTTCCTTGGTGTTAAAATCTGCATAGATTGACGATTGCCTTCAAGTCCTTGGGCTAACCAATTCGTAACACCATATCCCTTTTCACGAAGCATTTTTGGTAAATCTCTATCATCTTCCGCGGTAATTACATTAACTGTTATATACCCTAAAGCCAATTTCTCTTCAATCTTCATTCCCACAATGACACCAATTCCATACCCAACTGCATACGCAACTAAATTTTGGATTTGATTCAAGTTATCTAGAACCAAACCGAGACCTACTACATATATTACGACTTCTATTGTACTTATTAAAGCAGCTAAATAACGCCTTCCCTTTAATGTTAGTATCATTCTTATTGTAAAAAAAGAAACATATACAATGTTAATTAATAAAATAATGAATACCATTACGATTCCATTTTCTAACAAGTTGAAAATCCTCCTTTTAAGTTAGCATACCAAAGTACTAATTGTACTAAACATATACCCTGAATTAAATACCTTATCGTTGAATAGGCACAAATTATATAATTTTTCATATTATGGGAACAGCAATTTATAGGGGGGAGCCTAACTATGAACATTAATCAATTCAAAGGAATGAATGATTGGATGAAACAGATGGACCAGTTCTTTGGCAAGGACTTTTTAGGGGGATTCGAACCAATGCTCCGGGCGAGTCAAACCCAGGTTAATCTTTATAAAACAGAAAATGAACTTCTAGTCGTTGTAAGCTTACCTGGACTTGAAAATGTAGATGAGGTAGATGTTTATCCTAACCATCAAAAGCTCGATATCAAAGGTAGGATTAATTTAAAGTTTAAGGGATTTGAACTTATTGAAGAAAATATCTTTCAAGGACATTTTGAGCGAACAATTGACCTGCCATATCCTGTGAGAGAAGACCGTGTTGATGCTTCCTATCATAATGGACTTTTGATCATCCACTTACATCGCCTAATACAATCTGAAGCATCCCGTAAGAAAATTGCGGTACGAAAGATTGAGGAGTAGAAAGAACCAGCACTAAAATGCTGGTTCTTTCTGTATGGGATTTATGTATGGTTGAGTTAATTAGATTACTTCTTTTTAAGGAGTTTTTTTAGGAGGCAGAGTCCTGCTACTAACGCTAGCACATTTGCAGCATCACCAAGATTGATCGTTATGCTAAAGTTGTTGTTAACTTTTACTTCGTTATTATTGTGATTAACGGTCGAACGACTGTTTTGATTCTTTTCCTCTTTCATAGTATCCTCCTCCAATACAACTCTATCATAATTATATAGTAGGACTGGGGGAATTATGTAATAGTAGAAATAAAAAAGGACAAACTAATTGTTTCTACTTACTGGGTTAGGCTAAGTATTCGGACTTGTTTAGCTGAATTCTTACTCAACCTGTCCGAATAACCCCTGGATTCGGACTCGTTGACGAAATACTTGCTCAACCTGTCCGAATTAACCTTGGATTCGGACTCGTTGATGAAATACCTGCTCAACCTGTCCGAATAACCTCTGGATTCGGACTCGTTGACGAAATACCTGCTCAACCTGTCCGAATTAACCTTGAATTCGGACTCGTTGACAAAAAATTTGTTCAACCTGTCCGAATAACCCCTGGATTCGGACTCGTTGACGAAATACCTGCTCAACCTGTCCGAATAACCTCTGGATTCGGACTCGTTGACAAAATACTTGTTCAACCTGTCCGAATAACCCCTGGATTCGGACTCGTTGACGAAATTCTTCCTCAACCTGTCCGAATAAATCTACAGAATCCTAATTCTTCACATAACCTCATTTATAAAAAACACAAAAAAAGAACCAGCACTCGACTGGTTCTTTCACTTCGCTTGGCAACGTCCTACTCTCACAGGGGGAAACCCCCAACTACCATCGGCGCTGAAGAGCTTAACTTCCGTGTTCGGCAT
>CANMHG010000007.1 GCA_947497585.1 uncultured Bacillaceae bacterium
ATTAGGCACGCCGCCAGCGTTCGTCCTGAGCCAGGATCAAACTCTCCAATAGAGTTGATTAGCTCATAGCTAAAACATTTTTTTAAAACAAACATTGACGCTTGTGTTATGTTCAGTTTTCAAAGATCAATCCGTCGCGTTTAGGCGACTTTATTAATATATCACAGTCACTATTGTGAGTCAACTTATTTTTAAGAATATCTCGAATCAATTTGTCGACTTAAAGAAGTATATCAGCATTATAGATTTAAATCAATAGTTTAATTCAAAAAAATGCTGAGTACATAACCTATAAATAATAATCTTTCGTTTCATAGATATAGAGGCTATATTATCTACCTATAGAAATAAGGGAATAATATAGCCAAACTACTGTTTAGTATTTTATAAGACTTCTTCAATGTATATTTCTCTATTTTTATTTAATTGAATAAATTCTGATGTCTGAGTTAGCTTCACCATTGGCCTTGTTGGTGACTTCGTCTCAACAAAAACGACTTCACCTACTTGTCCGGATGATAACCTAACATTTGTACCAATTGTTAGATTGGCAACTATACTAGTTAGTGCTTGTACTGTTTTTAGATCAAACTTACCAAAGCTATCTTGAATAATTTGTTCTAAAACTTTAAACGGTGCTTGTTTTCCACTGTATGGTCGCTCTGAAGTCATTGCATTGAATATATCAGCAACTGCAACAATTTTACCGAATGGGTGTAGTTTTTCCCCTGTTACTCCTAGCATATATCCACTACCATCTACTCGTTCATGATGTTGAAACACAGCTAGTTTGACACTTTCTTTTAAAACCGGAATCTTCTCTAACATTCTATAACTGTGTAATGGATGATTTTTTACTTCACTGTATTCTGATGCAGTGAGTGATGACTTCTTTGATAGAATCCTAGGGTCAATTTTTGCCATACCACAATCACTTAATAATCCAGCTAGTGTAAGCTGAATACATTCGCCTTTATCATAGTTTAACTTTTTCCCAATTAGACCTGAGAGTAAACCAACAACTACAGAATGGTGAGATAAATAATCATCTTTTGTTGCATAATGATGTAACTGTAAAATGTCCTTTGGATTGTCAACCATTCTTTCGAATAACGGAATAATGATATTTCGTACTTTTGCAATATCAATCTGTGCTCCTGCTTGCCAATTTGAAAATAGCTTTTTATATTCCTGCACTGTTTTCAAATATTGACCAGTTGTTGATTCCAATTCTACTGTTTCAAAAATCTCTTCCTCATCAAGAACCTCTGTCGGTCTGAAAGGCTCACCATTCACTAACATGGAATCAACATGAATGTCTTTTACCAAAAAAGCTTTTATGACATCAATATGATCATCCGTTAAGACAGTTTTCTTTGGTACGATAGGTTTATTGGTTAGAGAAAGAATATCTTTTGTTAAGATACAACCTGTTTGTAACTGGCTTGTACTCACTCTCATGAATAAATGCCCTCCTTCCCCATTGCTAGGCTTAATTACCTATCTTTCTGAAACTATTTTTACAAAAAAGGAACACTATAAAAGCGTTCCTTACTTTATTTATTCTTTATTTTCATCTGTCTCTGTTGTTTCTACTAATGTTTCTGGAGTATTTTCCTCAACACCACTATCTATATCATCTTCTGAAGGCTCTTCTTTTTCAACTACCGCGACTGTTGCCACATACTCATTTTCAGCTAAACGGATCAACTTAACCCCTTGAGTATTTCTACCAATTTGGGAAATGTCACTAATAGACATTCTGATAAGAACTCCCGCTCCGGTAATAATCATGAGATCATTTTCAGTTGTAACTGCTTTAACAGCAACAACCTGTCCATTTTTATCTGTAATGTTTCCTGTCTTAAGACCCTTACCACCACGGCTTTGTAAACGATACTCGGATTCTGGTGTTCTCTTACCATATCCATTCTTGGTTACCATTAGTACATCCATGTTTTCATCAAGGATTTCCATTCCAACAACTTCATCGTCTTCTCCTAGAGTAATACCTTTTACTCCCGAAGCTGTACGGCCCATTGAACGAACATCTTCCTCTTTGAAACGGATTAGCATTCCATTTTTTGTACCAATCATAATGTCCTTTGTACCATCCGTTAAACGAACAGAAATCAACTCATCCTCGTCACGAAGACCTACAGCAATTAATCCATTATTACGGATGTTTGCAAAAGATGATAATGGTGAACGCTTAGAAACACCCTCTTTTGTCGTAAAGAATAGGTACCAGTCATCTACGAACTCTTCTACAGGTATAATAGCTTTGACCCACTCACCTTTTTCAATTCCTAAAAGATTAATAATAGGTAAGCCTTTAGCTGTTCGACTATACTCTGGTATTTCATATCCTTTTGTACGATAAACCTTACCTTTGTTCGTAAAATAAAGGATTGTATCATGAGTAGATGTTGTTAATAGATGTTCAACAAAATCATCCTCATTAGTTCCCATTCCTTGAATTCCACGACCTCCACGTTTTTGGCTACGATACGTTGAAATTGGTAGACGCTTAATATAACCATTATGTGTTAGTGTAATGATAATATTTTCTCTTGGAATTAAATCCTCGTCTTCAATCATCTCAATACCACCAGCAACGATGTCTGTACGGCGTTTATCATTAAAACGTTCTTTAATCTCTATTAATTCTTCACGGATAATATCTAGTACCTTTTCGTCATCTGCTAAGATTGCTTTTAATTCAGCAATTAATGCGATAAGTCCTTGATATTCTTCCTCAATTTTCTCACGTTCCAATCCAGTTAAACGCTGTAAACGCATATCTAAAATTGCTTGTGCTTGCTTCTCTGATAATGAGAATTGCTCCATCAAGCCATTTTTAGCGATTTCTGTAGTCTGTGAGTTACGAATAAGAGTAATAACTGCATCTAAGTGATCTAATGCAATACGTAGACCCTCTAAAATATGAGCACGTGCTTCAGCTTTACGAAGTTCGAAAGCTGTACGACGGCGAATTACGACCTTTTGGTGTTCTAAATAGTAATACAAACATTGTTTAAGATTTAACACCTTAGGTTGCCCATCAACTAATGCAAGCAAGTTGATCCCAAAGCTAGTTTGTAATGCGGTTTGTTTATAAAGATTGTTTAGAAGTACATTTGCATTTGCATCTTTTCGAACCTCAATAACAACACGCATTCCATTTCGGTCTGATTCATCACGGAGATCAGTAATCCCCTCGATTTTTTTATCACGAACTAATTCGGCAATTTTCTCAATTAATTTTGCTTTATTTACTTGGTATGGAAGTTCTTTAACAATAATAACTTCTTTACCGTTACTCTTAGTCTCTATTTCGACCTTTGCACGAATCGTAATTGATCCACGACCAGTTTCATAGGCTTTACGGATACCACTTCTACCTAAGATTTGACCTCCAGTAGGGAAATCAGGACCTGGAATAATTTCCATTAATTCGGAAACAGTAATATCAGAGTCTCTACTAACAGCTAGTACACCATCAATAACTTCTCCTAGTTGATGTGGTGGAATATTCGTAGCCATTCCAACAGCAATACCCGCTGCACCATTTACTAGTAGGTTAGGGAACCTTGCAGGTAGGACCACAGGCTCTCTTTCTGAACCATCGTAGTTGTCTCTATAGTCGATTGTATCTTTATTGATATCTCTAATAAGTTCCATCGATATTTTAGACATACGTGCTTCTGTATAACGCATAGCTGCAGCAGGATCTCCATCTACAGAGCCAAAGTTTCCATGGCCTTCAACGAGCATATAACGGAAGTTGAAATCTTGCGCCATACGTACCATTGAATCATATACAGCCGTGTCACCATGTGGATGGTACTTACCAATTACTTCACCAACGATACGTGCTGACTTTTTAAATGCTTTATCAGATGTCATTCCTAAGTCATTCATTGCATATAGAATCCTACGATGTACTGGCTTTAAACCATCACGTACATCAGGAAGGGCACGAGACACAATAACACTCATTGCATAGTCTAAAAATGAAGTCCTCATTTCATGACTAATATTTATTTCTTTTACTTGGGGATTTTGCGTTTCAGACATGTTTGACCTCCCTTATCAGGGTAAATAATTTATGTTCAATTTATGTAAAAGACAGGATAGATGTCCTATCCTGCAAAAACATTTAGATATCTAAGTTTTTTACGTATTTTGCATTTTCTTCAATGAAATTACGTCTTGGTTCTACTTTATCACCCATTAATATATCAAACGTTTCATCTGCTTCCATTGCATCCTGCAGATTAACTTGAAGAAGTGTTCTTGTAGCCGGATCCATTGTCGTTTCCCAAAGCTGACCTGGATTCATCTCTCCAAGACCTTTGTAACGCTGAATACCAGGCTTAGGAGTAGCAGGGAAATCCGCTAAAAGTTCTTCTAATTGTTTGTCATTATAGGCATATTCTACTCGTTTACCTGCTTGAATCTTATATAAAGGTGGCTGAGCAATATAGATATAGCCATTTTCTATAATTTTTCTCATATAACGGTAGAAGAATGTTAGTATCAGTGTTCGAATATGTGCTCCGTCGACATCCGCATCCGTCATAATAACGATTTTGTGATATCTTGCCTTTGCAATATCAAAATCCTCACCAATTCCAGTACCTAATGCAGTAATAATTGTACGAATCTCATTGTTTGATAAGATTTTATCTAAACGTGCTTTTTCTACATTAAGAATTTTCCCTCTTAAAGGTAAAATAGCTTGGAAGTGACGGTCACGTCCTTGCTTCGCAGAACCACCTGCAGAGTCACCCTCTACGACATATATTTCACTAATGGATGGATCCTTAGAAGAGCAATCTGCTAGTTTACCTGGTAGACTTGAAATTTCAAGGGCACTTTTTCTTCTAGTTAATTCACGAGCTTTCTTTGCAGCTAATCTCGCACGTGCAGCCATGACACCTTTTTCAACAATCTTTCTAGCAACAGCAGGGTTTTCTAGAAGAAATGCTTCAAATTTATCAGAGAAAACAGCTTCAGTGATTGTTCTTGCTTCGCTATTTCCTAATTTTGTTTTCGTTTGACCTTCAAATTGTGGGTCAGGATGTTTTACAGAAATAATGGCTGTTAATCCTTCACGAACATCATCTCCGCTTAGATTTGCATCGTTGTCTTTAAAAATGTTACTTTTTCTTGCATAGTCATTAATGATTCTTGTTAATGCTGTTTTAAAACCCGCTTCGTGAGTTCCACCTTCATACGTGTGAATATTATTTGCATAAGAATATATATTACTAGTGTAGCTATCATTGTATTGTAATGCTACCTCTACAGCTATTCCGTCACGCTCACCTTCAACAAATACAGGCTCTTCATGAATCACTTCTTTCGTGCGGTTTAAATGCTCAACATAAGACTTAATTCCGCCTTCATAGAAATACTCTTTTGACTTCTTTTCTTCTCTTTTATCTTCAATCGTGATCTTTACACCACGAGTTAAAAATGCCAGTTCTCGAAGTCTATTTGCTAAGATATCAAACTCATATACAAGGGTTTCCGTAAAAATTTCACCATCTGGAACGAAGTGAATAATTGTTCCTGTGTGGTCTGTTTCGCCAATAACCTCTAAATCTCCAGCTGGTACCCCACGTTCAAATTTTTGATAATGGATTTTCCCATCACGATGAACGTGAACCTCTAAATAAGTTGATAAGGCATTTACAACGGATGCACCTACACCATGTAGACCTCCAGAAACCTTGTAACCACCGCCATCGAACTTTCCACCAGCATGAAGTACAGTCAAAATTACTTCAACAGCTGGTCTTCCCATTTTTTCATGTATCCCAACAGGTATACCACGGCCGTTATCTTTAACTGTAATGCTGTTGTCTTCTTCGATGTATACATTAACCTCATCACAATGACCAGCCAATGCCTCATCGATACTATTATCTACAATTTCCCAAACAAGATGGTGAAGTCCTTTGCTACTAGTTGAACCGATATACATTCCAGGGCGTTTACGAACGGCCTCTAAGCCTTCTAGGACTTGTATCTGATTTTCATCGTATGCTGGTTGTTGATTCATTTCTTTTTGATCCATTGCCACTTATACCACCCACACTTTCATTTAACAAAACCTATTTCAATTAAAGAGTTATTTTACTCTGCTAATTCTTCTTCAAAAACCTTTTCTAGCTCATTGACATGCTGTGCACGTTTCTTTAATGTGCTAGTAGATAGTGGTGAAAAGTAAATCTTGTCAGCAGTAATTACTACTGATTTCGTATCACCATTGGCCAGTTCGACAATTTGGTGTTTCTGTATATCTAAAAATTCATTTACGATAGATGAGGATTTTAATAATTGCCTATCCAATATCGTAATGACATCACACGATCGAACGATGACATTTTCCCCTAAGTGAATGAACAATTCATCACCTCATTTTAGCTTTGTCATTTCACCAGCCGTTACTGTAAAAGTTGCTGCTTGCTTCAATGTTTCATGATTTATCCCTTCAACACTCGTAGTTGTTACAAAGGTTTGAACTTTCCCCTGTATTGTATTGAGTAGGTGGGATTGTCTATAATCATCCAATTCAGATAGTACATCGTCTAGAAGAAGAATTGGATATTCGCCAATCTCAGAATAAATCAATTCAATTTCTGCAAGTTTTAAAGATAGTGCTGTTGTACGTTGTTGTCCTTGTGATCCATATGTCTGAACATCTTTACCGTTCACATTAAAAGCTAAATCATCTCGGTGTGGACCAGCTAACGTAATTCCTCTGTCTAGTTCTCTATCTCTTATTTTAGCAAACTTTTCTTCATATGCTTCTATTATTTTCGACAATTGTACTTCTTCTGATACCTCTACTGAAGGTTTATACATAATTTCTAACGTTTCTAGGCCTCTACTAATGCCATTATGGATAGGCTCAGCCCAATTTTGTAACAATCTTAAAAATTCAAAGCGCTTTGTAACAATTTTTACAGCTACTTCTATCAACTGTTCTGTTAGTACATCTAACATCGTTTGATCAGTTTGGCGCTTCATCTGAAGTAATTTTAAATATTGGTTTCGTTGTCCAAGAATTTTTTGAAACTGGCTAAGGTCATGAAGATAAACCGGTGACACTTGGCCAATTTCCATATCGATAAATCGTCGCCTTACCTGAGGACTACCTTTAACTAGGTTTAAATCCTCTGGGGCAAACATGACAACGTTCATGCTGCCAACGTATTGACTTAATTTCTTTTGCTCTAAATGATTGCTTTTTGCCTTTTTGCCTTTTTTGGAGACAACAAGCTGTAATGAAAGGGGACTCATGCGTTTTTGAATCCTACCTTCTATCTTAGCATACTCTTGCTCCCAGCGAATGAGATCTTTGTCATTAGATGTCCTGTGAGACTTAGCCATAGCAAGAACATAAATAGATTCCATTACATTTGTTTTCCCTTGGGCATTTTCACCAAGAATAACATTGACCTTGTCTTCGAATTCAGCTTCTAACTTCGGATAATTTCGATAGTTTGTTAATTGTAACTCTTTAATATACAAAGGGGTTCACCCACTTATGCTTTCACAATAAAAGTACCAAATCCTGGTATATCTATAATATCATTATTTCTAAGTTTTTTTCCGCGTCGATTCTCAGGTTCACCGTTTACAAATATTTCATGCTCACTTAGAAACCATTTAGCCATTCCACCGGTCTGGATTATTTCGGCTAATTTTAAAAATTGACCTAAAGGAATATATTCTGTAGAAATTTCGATTTCTTTTGCCATTAAATCGCCTACTTTCATTTCTTTTGGTTCGGTCATAATGAATAGTGTTACTTGCGATCAGATTTTACACACTGATTTCTAGTTTTTTTCCGTAACATAGTTTAACTATCACTATTTCTATTTTACTAAATAATCATGCTATAGAAAAGAAAGCTACTAGGTTTTATTTTCTTTTCCTAGTAGCTCAAGTTATAAACATTAAATTGCTTAGAAAGTACGAACTGGAAGTATTAAGTGTAATACTGAGTCATTATCGATTGAACGTAGTAAAAACGGTCTCATTGCACCAGTAAAACTTACTTTAATTTCCGTACTATCAAGTGCTTTTAAAGCATCAATCATATATTTTGCACTGAAGGATATTTTTAATTCTTCTCCTTCAATCGATTGGCTTTGAATTTCTTCGATTACTTTTCCGATTTCCGGTGTATTTGAAGAAACTTCGATTACTCCTTCAGGTAACGTTGAAAGTTTTACAACATTATTTTTTCCTTCACCTAATAAAGACGCTCGGTCAATTGACTGGAGTAGATCTTTTGTTGAAATGACAACATCAGTCTTGCTTTCATTTGGAATTAGTCTTGATGTATCTGGATAATTCCCATCAAGTAAACGTGAGAAGAATAGTAAATGCTTTGTTTTAAATAGTACTTGGTTTTCTGTAATAACAATGTCTACTAATTCATTAGTGTCATCTAGTATTTTACTTAATTCATTTAAGCTTTTCCCTGGAATAACAACATTATAAGTATCCTGATTTTCCATTTCGATACTTGCTTTTCTCATAGCTAAACGGTGGCTATCTGTTGCAGTACAGTGCAATTGTCCACTTTCAACCTTCCAGTTTACACCTGTCAAGATAGGGCGTGTTTCTGAGACGGACACTGCGAATACCGTCTGACGAATCATATTTTTTAATAGATCTGTCGGTATACGAAACATATTCTCTTCTTCAACTTGAGGAAGGTGAGGGTATTCTTCTGCGTCTAACCCATTAAGGTTAAACTCAGCTTTCCCTGAGCGTATCACAGTTGAAAGATGATTTTGAACTTCAATTTCTACTGTATCTTTAGGAAGTTTCTTTACGATTTCACTGAAAAAACGTGCTTGTAGCACAATGCTTCCTGGTTGTTTAATTTCTACAATCTCACTACCAGCTTCTTCTGTTGGAATAAAAGATTCAATGGATATATCAGAATCACTACCAGTAAGTGTTACACCTTCAGTTGTAGCAACTATTTTAATTCCTGTAAGGATTGGAATTGTTGTTCTAGACGAAACTGCTTTCATTACATCTTGAACACTTTGTACTAGATAGTCTTTTTGAATAATAAATTTCATAAAAAAAAATCCTCCTTAACCGGTCTAAAAAACGAGTAGCTGAATATATATATTTTTTTATAAAAATAGTAGAAGTAATAGTAGGGCTTGTGGAAATGTGGATAACCCTTACTTTTCAAAGGAAACACAGCCTATCCACATGTGGATAGACTGTGTGTAAATAAACTCAAGTTATACACATTATCCAAGTAAAAAATAATTAGCCTTTTAACTGAGTATGAATTTCTTTTACTTGTTTTTGAAGTAAGGCATCACTTTCGATTAACTTTGAGATCTTTTCATGAGCATGAATAACAGTAGTATGATCTCGTCCACCAAATTCATCCCCAATTTTAGGAAGCGAGAAGTCAGTTAACTCCCTGGCAAGATACATAGCAACTTGTCTAGGAAAGGCGACTGATTTTGTACGTTTTTTTGCCTTGAAATCTTCAAGTTTTATATTAAAATGCTGTCCTACCGTTTTTTGAATTTCAAAGATTGTAATAGCTTTTGGTTTCGAGTTTGGTATGATATCACGCAATGCCTCTGCAGCTAAATCAGCATTTATATCTTTATTAATAAGAGATGAATAAGCAACAACACGAATAAGTGCACCTTCAAGTTCACGAATATTTGTATCAATTTGATTAGCAATATAAAGCATCACTTCATTAGGGATATCTAAACCTTCTGCTTTCGCTTTTTTACGTAAAATGGCAATCCTTGTTTCCAAGTCAGGAGGTGTTATATCAGTAATTAAGCCCCATTCAAACCTAGAACGAAGTCGATCTTCTAGAGTAGGAATTTCTTTAGGAGGTCTATCACTTGAAATAACAATTTGTTTACTTTCTTCATGGAGTGTATTAAAAGTATGGAAAAATTCCTCTTGTGTTTGTTCTTTTCCTGCTAAAAATTGAATATCATCTATAAGTAAAACATCCACGCTTCTATACTTATTTCGGAAATCTACTGCTTTATTGTCTCTGATTGAGTTAATGAATTCATTTGTAAACTTTTCGGATGACAAGTAGACAACCTTAGCATTCGGATTATGGTCTATCACGTAATGTCCGATTGCATGCATAAGGTGAGTTTTGCCTAGTCCAACTCCACCATAAATAAATAGTGGGTTATAAGCTTTGGCTGGCGCTTCGGCAACAGCAAGGGAAGCTGCATGAGCAAATCGGTTACCTGAACCTATAACAAATGTATCAAACGTGTATTTTGGATTTAGCATATTTTGTGGTAATTCAGTAGGTTCATCATCTTGTTTAGATACTTTTTTGACAGGTGATTTAAGTTCAAACTCTTCTTCTAACTGATTCTGGGGAATAATAAATTTAATATTTAACTCAGCACCAGTTAAATCATAGATTGTTTCTGCAATTAGATGTAAGTATCTTGATTCAAGCCAATCACGAGCGAACTCATTTGGAGCAGTGATCGTTAGTGTATCAGACTGTAGTGAATGAGCTTTTGTTGATTTTAGCCAGGTTTCAAAGCTAGGCTTACTAAGCTTTTTCTCAATCTCACTAAGAGCTTTCGTCCATAAATCAGAGATGTTTTCCAATTATTTTTCCCTCCTTTTACTCAGAATGATGTCTTTATTAGACAGTTGTATAGGTTTTGTACAAGCGTATTCACTGTATGAATAACGAGTTATAAAAATACATTTGCCGATAATTGTGAATAACTATTTATTATAGAAGAAAAGTATCTTTTCGACAAAATTCACTTTTTGTGGACAAGTATTTATCCACCTTGTGAAAAAAGTGTCCACAAGTTATCCACATCTGTGGATAAGGATAAATGCAGGAGTAATTTATAAAGTGTGAAAACACAAATATAATATCAAATATTTCCTTACTAGGCAATGGTTTTTAGAAACTTATCCACAATCACTACACCTTGTGGAAAAAAAATGTCCACAACACAAGATGATGTGTGAAGGTTGTCGATAACTGTTGTGGATAGAAAAAAATGTCGAAAAAAGTATCCACAGAAGCGGGAAGAAAGATTTACCTGATGTGTTATGAGTATGTTTTGTGTAAAGTTAAGAAATAGGATTTTCTATCCTGGATCAGTAAGTGGTCAATTTAATAATTCTAAAGGCTGCATGGATGTTGAATAGAAGAATAATCTTATTTACCAGTAATGTTATACCTATATAAAGAGCGCAGTTATTCGTAAGAATCCACGAGACTCCTGCGGGAGTAGCACGTCAACGGGAGACCCCACAGGCGCAGAACGCCGAGGAGGCTCCCGGACTGCCCGCGGAAAGCGAGTGGATTCTTGCGAATAACAACTAAGTAATTTTGACCAACTATATTACAAGTAGCCTAAAGGTGATTAAGAGGTAAAATCCTCTTATTTAGTTATTTCTATAATTTACAAATAACATTCTTAATGTTTGTTCGCTGATAGAGGTTGACAATTTACTGGTACTCTCACTATAATTAGTAAGACTGTCTTTAACATTTTCAAAAAGAGCAATATCCTCAGGGAGGTGTCATATAATGAAAAGAACGTTTCAACCAAACAAACGTAAACGTAGTAAAGTTCATGGCTTCCGTAGCCGTATGAGCACAAAGAACGGACGTAAAGTCTTAGCTCGTCGTCGTCAAAGAGGAAGAAAAGTATTATCAGCATAGGCCACTGAATCGTCAGTGGTCTTTTTTTCTAAGGTGAAATTCTTATGTTTAAAGTAAAATGCTTTATGCGAATACTGGTAGTGGAGGTTTGCGAATAAATTACCAGTCTGTAAAGTGAAGGTTTAAATAAAGATGATCCTTATGAATGCAGGAGTGTTACGATGAAAAAAGAATATCGAATAAAAGATAATAAAGATTTCCAAACTGTATTCCAAAAAGGAATATCTACAGCGAATCGTCAGTTTGTTGTTTATGTCCTAGAAAAAGAGCAGACACATTTTCGGATTGGGTTATCTGTTAGTAAAAAGATAGGAAATGCAGTTACACGAAATCGTATAAAACGATTGATAAGGCAGTTTTTCCTTGAGCATCAAGAACATCTTGATCAAAACAAGGACTACATCATTATTGCCAGAAAACCTACATCTGAAATGGATTATTATGAAGTAACCAATAGCTTAAGACATGTTATGAAACTGGCTAAGGTATTGAAAATGAAATATAAGTGATAAATTTTTGGTATTCAAAGAAATTTTGGGTGAAAAGTGATAAAATACATAGAGGCTTCTTATCTGTAATTATCTTTGGAATCTACTACTTTTAGGAGGAAATTCGGTTGAAAAAGCGAATATTACTTTTTAGTACATTAATTGCTCTTTTATTACTGTTAACTGGTTGTACAGAAATCAATGAGCCAATTACTGAAGAAAGTGAAGGGTTTTGGAATTCGTATATCGTATATCCACTTTCATGGCTTATTACATATTTTGCTGAGTTAACTAACGAGAACTATGGACTAGCCATTATTATTGTTACTTTGATTATTCGTTTTGCGATCTTACCATTAATGATTAAGCAAACGAAGAGCTCTAAAGCGATGCAAGCCATTCAACCAGAGCTAATGGAACTTCGAAATAAATACAGTTCCAAAGATCAAAAAACACAACAAAAGCTACAACAGGAAACAATGGCGCTTTTCCAAAAGCATGGAGTTAATCCATTAGCAGGCTGTATGCCATTATTAATTCAAATGCCGATCTTAATTGGATTTTACCACGCTATCATGAGAACTGAGGAAATATCAACTCATAACTTTTTATGGTTTGATCTTGGTGAAGCCGATCCATACTTTATCTTACCGTTGGTAGCAGGTGCTACAACTTTTATTCAACAGAAGATGATGATGGCAGGAACTGAGAACTTAAATCCTCAAATGGCAATGATGCTTTGGATTATGCCAATCATGATTATTATCTTTGCAATAAC
This sequence comes from uncultured Bacillaceae bacterium, assembly GCA_947497585.1. GTDB lineage: Bacteria > Bacillota > Bacilli > Bacillales > Bacillaceae_L > Bacillus_BV. The sequence continues at coordinate 13,016 of CANMHG010000007.1, forward strand.
ATTCCCGGCTGCACTTTCTTTATACTGGGTAGTTGGTAACTTATTTATGATTGTACAAACTTACTTTATTAAAGGTCCAGAGCTAAAAGCAGCTGCTGGAAAACCTGCGGGAGGAGCAAAAAAGTGAACCAGATAACTGCTACAGGCCAAACAGTCGATGAAGCAGTAGAATCAGCTTTAGCTCAATTACAAACAACAAAAGACCGCACAGAAATTACAATTATTGATGAAGGTAAAAAAGGGATTTTCGGAATCTTCGGCACAAAACCAGCTATTGTTAAAGTAACAATGAAGTTGGATCCGGTTGAAGAATCGAAAAAGTTCTTACAGCAAGTAATAGCAAATATGGGAGTTTCAGCACAAATCGAAGTAACTGTTCAAGGAAAAAATGTTGAGTTTAACGTTACTGGAGAAAAGATAGCCATTTTAATTGGTAAACGTGGCCAAACTTTAAATTCTCTTCAATATCTAACTCAATTAGTAGCAAACCGTTTCTCAGAACAGTTCATTAACATCATTGTTGATGCTGAAAATTACCGAAGACGACGCCAGGATACATTAATACAGCTAGCAGAAAGACTTGCAGATAAAGCTGTTCGAACCGGACAAGATGTTGCGTTAGAACCAATGCCTTCATATGAGCGAAAAGTGATTCATACAGCTCTAGTAACAAACAAAAAGGTCAAAACATTTTCAAGTGGTACTGATCCAAATCGTCATCTAGTAATTACACCAAATAAGTAAATGTTAAATACCCTTAGGAGATTAATCCTAAGGGTATTTTTTTAAGGTTTTTTACCTGCTAAGGCATAGGTGAATTTAAAATACCGCCAATCATCGATATAATCCAACAATCTTTTTCTAAAACCAGCCTTCTATATTGTTATTCACATGTGGATAAGTTAAAATTATACTGATACTCAAAAAATGGTACGGACTCGTTATCTATGTGGATAAATAGGGAATAATATAAATTGTTTGAGTGGATAGTGGATAAGTAAAAATAGAACAACTGTGAAAGTGGCAAAAAGAGGTGAAGTCATGGAATTTGATACGATTGCCGCAATTTCAACTCCGATGGGAGAGGGAGCAATTGCTATCGTCCGATTAAGTGGTGAGGAAGCAATTGCAATTGCCGATACAATTTTTAAAGCAAAATCGAGGAAGAAATTGAGTGAGGTAGAGACACATACAATTCACTATGGAAATATTGTAGACCCAGACAAGGATCAGGTAGTAGAGGAAGTCATGGTATCTTTAATGAGAGGACCAAGGACATTTACGAGAGAAGATGTTGTTGAAATAAATTGTCATGGTGGACTTGTTTCTGTAAATAGATTGTTACAGCTTGTACTAACTCAAGGTGCAAGGTTAGCAGAGCCGGGTGAATTTACAAAACGAGCTTTTTTAAATGGAAGAATTGATTTATCTCAGGCTGAAGCCGTAATGGACTTAATACGAGCTAAAACAGACCGTGCTATGAATGTAGCCATTGACCAAATGGAAGGGCGTTTATCCAAGCTTATTCAAAGGTTAAGACAAGAGCTACTTGAAACTCTAGCTCATATTGAAGTAAATATAGATTATCCTGAATATGATGATGTTGAGGAAATGACACATTCTGTTTTAATTGAAAAAGCTTCGAAAGTACGTAATGAAATAGAAATTCTACTGCGGACTTCTAATCAAGGTAAAATCTTGCGTGAGGGACTTTCTACTGTTATCATCGGTAGGCCGAATGTAGGTAAATCTTCATTATTAAATAGTCTTGTTCATGAAAATAAGGCTATTGTAACAGACATACCGGGAACAACACGTGACGTGATTGAAGAGTATGTAAATGTTAGAGGAGTTCCACTTAGACTTGTTGATACAGCTGGTATACGTGAAACTGAAGATATTGTTGAACGTATTGGGGTAGAACGTTCTAGAGAGGTACTAAAAAAGGCCGATTTAATCCTTTTAGTACTTAATTATAATGAAGCTTTAACAGAGGAAGATGAAAAATTATTTGAAGCTGTTAAAGGGATGGACACGATTGTCATAATTAATAAAACTGACCTTCCTCAAAAAATTGATTTACATAGAGTTAAGGAGATTACGTCAAGTCAACATTTAGTGACAACGTCTCTCTTAGAAGAAGAAGGTATTGATACATTAGAAGAAGCAATTTCTTCTATGTTTTTTGCAGGAAATATTGAATCTAGCGATTTAACATATGTATCTAATTCCCGTCATATAGCACTTTTACACCAAGCAAAAAAGACGATTGAAGATGCAATTTCAGGAATTGAGATGAATGTTCCAGTTGATATGGTGCAAATTGATCTGACTAGAACGTGGGAGATTCTTGGAGAAATAATTGGTGATGCTGTACATGAAAATCTAATCAATCAGTTATTCTCTCAATTTTGTCTCGGTAAGTAACTTAATTATAAAGCCGAAAGTAAAGGAGGTACCATTAGATGGGATATAAAGCCGGTTCATATGATGTCATTATCATTGGTGCAGGGCATGCAGGCTGTGAAGCTGGCTTAGCTGCTGCACGTGTTGGTGCGAAAACCTTAATGGTTACCATAAACCTAGATATGGTTGCATTTATGCCATGTAACCCTTCAGTGGGTGGGCCAGCTAAAGGAATCGTTGTTCGTGAGATCGACGCATTGGGTGGTGAAATGGCAAGAAATATAGATAAAACTCACATTCAGATGAGAATGCTTAATACTGGTAAAGGCCCTGCTGTACGTGCTTTAAGGGCACAAGCGGATAAGTTTGATTACCAACATGAAATGAAAAAAACGTTAGAAAATGAAAAAAATCTAACACTTGTCCAAGGAATGGTTGAGAGACTTATTGTTGAGGATGGTGTCTGTAGAGGGGTTATTACCCAAACAGGTGCAGAATATGAAGCAAAAGCTGTTGTTATTACAACAGGTACATTTTTAAGAGGCGAGATTATAATCGGTGATCTTAAATATTCAAGTGGCCCAAATAATCAACAACCTTCTATTTCTTTATCAAAGCATTTAGAAGAACTAGGCTTTGATTTAGTTCGATTCAAAACAGGAACACCACCAAGAGTAAGTAGTCTCTCTATTGATTACAGTAAAACGGAAATACAACCTGGAGACGATATTCCTCGTGCTTTTTCCTATGAGACAACAAAATACATTACTGACCAATTACCTTGTTGGTTAACTTATACTAGCCTTGAAACACATCAATTAATTGATGATAATTTACATCGTTCGCCAATGTACTCTGGGATGATCAAGGGAACGGGTCCTAGATATTGCCCATCCATAGAGGATAAAGTAGTTCGTTTTAATGATAAACCGCGTCATCAAATCTTCTTAGAGCCTGAAGGTAGAAATACACAGGAAGTATATGTTCAAGGACTTTCAACAAGTTTACCTGAGGATGTTCAACAACAAATGTTAAAAACTATCCCAGGATTAGAAAATGTACAAATGATGAGAGCGGGATATGCTATCGAATATGATTCAATTGTCCCGACACAACTTTGGCCAACACTTGAAACGAAACGAATCAAGAATTTGTACACAGCAGGTCAAATAAATGGAACATCCGGTTATGAAGAGGCCGCTGGCCAAGGAATTATGGCGGGGATTAATGCTGGTAGACGTTCATTAGATAAAGAAGAGTTAATCTTAAATAGATCTGATGCATATATCGGAGTACTCATTGATGATCTTGTCACTAAAGGTACTAATGAACCTTACAGACTTTTAACCTCACGTGCAGAGTATCGTTTACTTTTAAGACATGATAATGCTGATCTGCGCTTAACAGATAAAGGCTTTGAACTGGGACTTATTAGTGAAGAACGATACAAAACCTTTGAAGAAAAAAAAGCTGCAATTGAACAAGAAAAAGAACGTTTACAATCAATTATTATTAAACCAACACAAGAAGTCCAAGAGATTATCCGTTCTGTTGGCGGAAGTGAGTTAAAAGATGGTATTCGTGCAGCTGATTTACTAAAGCGGCCGGAAATGACATATGCTCATATACATCAAATGGTTCCAGCAGATAATGAGATTAACCCCGATGTGTCCGAACAGGTAGAAATACAGGTTAAATATGAAGGTTATATTGAAAAATCCTTGCAACAGGTAGAGCGTCATAAAAAGATGGAAGATAAGAAAATCCCAGAGAATATTGACTATGATGCAATTTCTAGCTTAGCAAATGAGGCCAGACAAAAATTAAAAGAAGTTAGGCCACTTTCTGTAGGTCAGGCTTCCAGAATTTCGGGAGTTAATCCAGCAGATGTTTCGATCCTCTTAATTTACTTAGAGCAAGGAAGAATTGCTAGGGTGTCAAATGACCAGTAGGTTATGTGGCGAAAGGATGAACACATGAATATCAATACATTTGTTGAAATGTTAGCTGAGAAAGGGATTACCCTTTCTCAGCACCAACTTGATCAGTTTGAAAAATATTATGAACTGCTTGTTGAATGGAATGAAAAGATTAATTTAACAGCAATTACTGAAAAGCCTGAGGTTTATCTGAAACATTTTTATGATTCTATTACTTCTGCCTTTCACTTTGACTTCACAAAGGTAGAAACAGTTTGTGATGTAGGAGCGGGTGCTGGATTTCCGAGTATTCCATTAAAAATTTGTTTTCCACATCTCAAAGTTTCAATTGTAGATTCTTTGCAAAAAAGAATTACGTTCTTAAATCTTCTAGCAAAGGAACTAAACCTTGATTCTGTATCGTTTTATCATGATCGAGCTGAGACATTTGGCCAAAGATCTGATATTAGAGAGTCTTACGATATCGTTATGGCTAGGGCAGTTGCTAGGTTATCGGTACTTAGTGAACTTTGCTTACCATTAGTCAAAGTAAATGGGACTTTTATTGCAATGAAGGCAAGTGCAGCACAAGATGAACTAGAAGATAGCAAAAAAGCAATAGCTGTCTTAGGTGGACAAGTTTCGGAGTTAAAACACTTCTTATTGCCCATCGAAAACAGCGAAAGAAATATTGTACTTATTAACAAAGTTAAAACAACTCCAAAGAAGTACCCTAGAAAACCAGGAACACCTAATCGAACACCAATAATATAGAAATGCGTAGGATGACCGTTCAGCGGCGTATGGGCTGAACTGCTCCGTATGAGATAAAGGAAACACGAAGAGCGAAAGCGATTCGATGTTGACTTATCGTAAGGAGGAGAAGTGAAGATCACTAGACGCTGGTCATCCGGAGCTGGACAACTAGAAATGCGTAGGGTGACCGTTCAGCGGCGTATGGGCTTAGTTACTCCAACTGAGATAATGTAACAAGAAGAGAAAAACTAGACTAGGCAATAACTAGTTTTTCTCTTACCTTAAATCTGGTATAATGTTTCACGTGGAACAATTCTAGTAAACTATTATTATTTAGTGACAATAGTAATAAATCTACCAAACTTTTATTTTATATTTTAAGCCAAATGTAGCAGGAAAGAATCGATTAATAGAGAATTCTTATAGAGGAGTTTCAAAAGGTGGTGTAGGCTCATGAAGAATACTTTTTCACGCTTCTTTAGTCTTAGTGAAAAAGAAATAGCAAAAGAAATAGAAGTAGAAAAAGACACTGAAACTGTTGTTTCTGTTTCTGAAGAAAAACAGCAAACAAATGAAGAAGTAAAACAAATACCTGTTCAAAACATTGTGCCCAATAGATTTCAGCCACGTACAGTTTTTAATGAGGATAAAATTTCTGAGCTTGCTTTAACAATTCGAACACATGGTGTCATACAGCCGATAGTTGTCAGAGAATATTCTGATGATAAATTTGAAATCATTGCTGGTGAGAGACGTTGGAGGGCAGTGCAATCATTAAATTGGGAAACCATTCCTGCAATTGTAAAAGAATTTAATGATAAAGAGACAGCATCTGTTGCTTTAATTGAAAACTTACAACGTGAAGAATTATCTGCTATTGAAGAAGCTGTTGCTTACTCTAAACTATTAGAACTACACAATTTAACTCAAGAAGCACTAGCACAAAGACTAGGCAAAGGACAATCAACTGTTGCCAATAAGTTAAGGTTGTTAAAGCTTCCGGATGATGTGCAGAATGCATTAATGGAAAAGAGCTTAACTGAACGTCATGCCCGTGCTTTAATTCCATTAAAGGATCCTGAAAAACAGGTTCAATTAATGAAAGAAATTATTGAAAGACAATTAAATGTTAAACAAACAGAAGACCGTGTTGTCAAAATGCTTGAGCAGACAAAAAAGAAGCCACAACCAAAACGAAAAGCATTTAGTAGAGATACGAGAATTGCTATGAATACAATTAGACAATCGTTAACAATGGTTAACGAGAGTGGTGTCTCAATTGATTCTGAAGAAGAAGAATTTGAGGACTATTATCAGTTTACTATTAAAATACCTAAAAAATAGATATCCTCATCTTATGATGGGGTTTTTTGTTTTTATTAGAGCTACTTTCAAAAATATATGTTGTATTATACTTTGCATATGGGCGTTCCTTTACGCTGCAGACACTTGCTTTCCGCGGGGAGGAAGTCGAGCCTCCTCGCCGTTCCGTCTGCGGGGTTTCGACCTTTCCTCACTTCCCGCAGGAGTCAAGTGTCTTTCGCTTCAATCCACTATCAATCATACTAACTCAATACCTTGAATTTTTTGTATTAAATCTTTAATTCACTCAAAAACTATCACCCTTATATGAATTTCAGTACTAATTTAATCAGAATTGTTTCACGTGGAACATTGAATCTAGTAAATAGTTCTTATTCTAGTAATTTTTTTTTGAAAAAAACATCAAAGTGTACTTTTTCGTGATAAAATAGTGAAAGTGTAGAAAAGATTGTTGACTGAAAGTAGGTGAAGTCGTGGGGAAGATTATCGCGATTGCAAACCAAAAGGGTGGAGTTGGGAAAACAACTACATCTGTTAATTTAAGTGCATGTTTAGCATATATCGGTAAAAAGGTATTACTTGTTGATATTGATCCACAAGGTAATGCAACAAGTGGAACCGGTATTGAAAAAGCAGAGGTCGATCAGTGTATTTATGACGTTTTAGTTGATGATGTGAATGCAAATGATGTAATTAAGCCAACAGTTGTTGAAAATTTATATATGATTCCTGCAACAATACAATTAGCAGGGGCCGAGATTGAATTAGTTCCTACAATTTCCAGGGAAGTACGACTGAAAAGGGCTCTTGATGAGGTAAAGGACCAGTATGACTATATTATTATTGATTGTCCTCCATCACTAGGCCTGTTAACCATAAATGCATTAACTGCATCTGAAGCTGTCTTGATTCCTGTACAATGTGAATATTACGCACTAGAGGGATTAAGTCAATTACTTAATACAGTTCGATTAGTTCAAAAACATCTTAATACGAACCTAATGATTGAAGGTGTATTACTTACAATGTTAGATGCTCGTACCAATTTAGGAATTCAAGTTATTGATGAAGTGAAAAAATATTTTCAGGATAAAGTTTACAAGACAATTATTCCTAGAAATGTACGTCTAAGTGAAGCGCCGAGCCATGGGGAACCAATTATTATCTACGATCCGAAATCAAGAGGAGCGGAAGTTTATTTAGATCTTGCAAAGGAAGTGGTTAAGAATGGCTAAGGGGTTAGGTAAAGGTATAAACGCATTATTTTCAACAATGGAAGTTGGTAAAGAAGAAATTGTTCAAGAAGTTAAAATCAAAGATTTGAGGCCAAATCCATATCAACCACGTAAAACATTTAATCCTGAAGCAATCTCTGAGTTAAAAGAATCCATACTAACTCATGGTATTTTACAACCAATCATTGTAAGAAAAAGCATAAAAGGCTTTGAAATTGTAGCTGGAGAAAGAAGATTTCGCGCAGCAAAAGAAGCTAAATTTGCTGCAGTTCCTGTTGTAGTAAGGGATTTAAATGAACAACAGATGATGGAAATTGCATTACTTGAGAATTTACAACGTGAGGACTTGACTCCTATAGAAGAGGCAATTGCATATCAATCGTTGATTGATCATTTAAAGCTTACTCAAGAACAATTAGCACAGCGTTTAGGGAAAAGTCGTCCTCATATTGCAAATCACCTTCGACTTTTGGCTCTACCAAAGCAAATTCAAGATCTTATATCCGATGGACAATTATCAATGGGGCACGGCCGTACATTATTAGGACTTAAGAAAAAAGAAAAGTTACAGCCGGTCGTTGAAAAGGTCATAAAAGAGAAGCTAAATGTACGTCAATTAGAACTCTTAGTTACTGAAATTAATGAAAATGTTTCACGTGAAACATTGAAACCAAAAAAAGAGAAAAATATATTTATTCGAGAGCGTGAAACTTTATTAAGAGAAAGATTTGGTACTTCGGTATCTATTAAACAAAACAAGAAAAAAGGTAAAATTGAAATTGAGTTCTTTTCAAATGATGATCTAGAACGTATTCTTGAATTGTTAGATCCTTCTAATGTGTCATAATTTGTTGGATTTAGGAGAATAGTAGGATGGTATTACTAGGAACAATTGTAAATGGATTGTGTATCATTCTTGGTACACTATTAGGTAAACTACTACATCGTATACCTGAAAAAATGAAAACAACGGTCATGCATGGAATAGGACTAGCTGTTATTATTTTAGGAATTCAAATGGGACTAAAGAGCAATCAGTTTTTAATTGTTATATTTAGCCTTGTGATAGGTGCTGTTCTAGGTGAATGGTGGGATTTAGACGGAAAGCTAAATAAGCTTGGACTTTGGATTGAACGAAAAATAGGTGCTAAAGGTGAAGGTAGTATAGCTAAAGGTTTTGTTACTGCTACTCTAATTTTTGTAATAGGTGCAATGGCTATCATCGGTTCATTAGATAGTGGGCTTAGACAGGACCATCGTGTACTATATACAAAATCAATAATTGATGGCTTTACTAGCTTAGTTTTAGCAACAACATTAGGTATAGGTGTGCTTTTTTCGGCAGTACCTGTGATGATATATCAAGGTTCAATTGCGTTATTTGCAACGCAAATTGAAAAATGGGTTCCTACAGACCTAATGGATGCATTTATTGCTGATATGACTTCTACCGGTGGTTTAATGATATTAGCTATAGGTTTGAACTTACTAGGAATTACTACTATACGAGTTGCGAATTTACTTCCTGGTATCCTTGTAACAGCAGGACTTGTAACCTGTGTATATTATTGGAGCAATATGGTCCATTTTGTACAAACGTTTTTATAAAAATGATAAAAAAACACACTCAAAAGTCTACCAATAGGGATAGACTTTTTTTGTGTTGCTTTTTTACGCCAAAATTAATTTGTTAGTGTATCGTGATTAGCTAAATTTACAATTTCTCTTCGTCGTACTAGGTTTTTTTCTGTTTCAACGATACCTTCTGCAATACTATTTGCCATCTTCATGACTAGGCTGAGTCTGGTGTTCTGTAAGACAAAAAACTCCATAAATCCGCTGACATTCACAATACCTGTAATATGTATATCTCCAATTGGAATTAACTCTTTATTAACCCCGGCACCTGGTTTAACCGGACCTTCGTCAATCGTAACTATACCCACATTTTTCAATCTACCTAAACATGCATCAATTCCTATAATAAATGGATTATTGAAGGTGTTTTGAATCATATTTACTTTTTCTATTAAATTAACAGCATGTATAGGTTCATCTAATGTGCCATATACATGAAACAGGGACATCCCTTTTTCATGTAGCTTTGTGCCAATTAAGGGGCCCAACGAATCTCCTGTAGAACGATCTGTACCTATACAAATAAATACAATTGGCCGATTGGATGCTGGTAAAAGTGAAGCTAGTCGTACTGAAATACTCTTACGTGCATCCTCTCTGTCATAGGGAATTCTAGATAGGTCGTCTTTCTGGAGATCAAAAAGTTTCGATTTTAGATTCATAGATTTCACCCCTAGTTAATAGTACTAACAGTATACGGACAAAAGTGAAAATCTATACATAATTCACGAAACTTCTTAGTTAAATAGAAGAGTGCAGGGAGGCGAAAACATGTGGCAATCAGGATTTAAATGGATGTTTCTAATTATGGGAACAATTATCGGGGCAGGGTATGCATCAGGAAGGGAGCTTTGGGAATTTTTTGGTGATCAAAGTGGACTTGCCATCATACTATTTACTCTAGTTTTTTCTATATCATGTTATATAATTATGAAAATAAGCTATGAAAAAAAATCAGAGCACTTTTCACCGGTACTACGAATGTTAATCGGGAGAAATCTTTCCTACTTTTACGAAGTTTTAATTGTAATATATTTGTTTTCCACCACTGTAGTAATGCTTGCAGGGGGAGGGGCAACTCTTGAGATGTTTCATATTCCTTATTTTGGTGGAATTCTTCTATTTTCAATCCTCTTAGTATTATTGTTTGTTTGGGATATAAAAGGTATGATTTCAATGAATGCTTTTCTAATACCCTTACTGGTTGTAGGTTTGGTAGGTATCTTACTTTCTTTTTTATATATGAACGATCAACCCTTCTCCTTTAACATTAAGGAACAGAATAATTGGCCCACGGCATTTACATTTTCAGCTTTAAATATCTTGCCGCTAGTAGCTGTAATATCTGCAATAGGAAAAGAAATAAAAAGTAACGGAGAAGCATTGATAGCTAGTGTTGGAAGTGGTCTAGTATTAGGCACAATCTCAATTATTTATAATGAGTCATTAATTCAGATAGCCAATAAAATCGTTTTATATGAGATTCCTTTGTTTGCTATTATCGAGAACTATCCGTATATAATCATTATGTTTATGTCCTTTATTCTGTGGGCGGCGATTTACACAACAGCTGCTTCTGGACTGTTTGGTCTTTCTTCTAGATTTAGAGAAAAGATTCATTTACCTTTATGGCTTATTGCTGCTATTATTCTTGTAGCAATGATACCTTTTACAAAATTTGGATTCGCAAAGCTTGTATCCATACTTTATCCGTTATATGGTATTGCAAATTTATATCTATTGGGTGCCATTTTATTGTATCCTATTACAAACCGCTATAAATAAGGTAAAATACCTGATAAAATATTTTTTAATGTGAGGAAGATTTTTATTGATTTGGCTTAACAAACTTTATGACAAAGCAATGACTCAATTAAGGAACGAAGAAATGTGGATGAATATAGGGATGGGCTTCATAAAAATAATCCTTATTCTCCTCATAGCAGGAATTGTTATACGTTTAGGACGATTAGCTATTCAGAATATTTTTAGAGTTAGAAATAGTAGTCCTCTAAGGGTATCTGAGAGGCGAACAGCTACACTTATTAAACTGTTAGAAAATGTACTCCGCTATGTAGTCTATTTTGTTGTTATCGTTATGATCCTTGAATCTCTAAGTATTGAGATACGTGCTTTACTAGCAGGTGCTGGAATCGTTGGCCTAGCAATAGGTTTTGGAGCACAAAATTTAGTTAGAGACATCATAACTGGCTTTTTTATCATTTTTGAAGATCAATTTTCAGTTGGGGACTTTATTAGAACAGGCACCTTTGAAGGAACAGTTGAAGAAATCGGATTAAGAACAACTAAGCTCAAGTCCTTTACTGGAGAGGTTCATATACTACCAAATGGAAGTATTGTAGAGGTAACAAATTTCTCAGTTAATAATAGTGTTGCTGTAGTAGATATAAGCATTTCCTATGAAGGAGATATACCTAAAACTGAAAAAATACTACAAGAACTGTTACAGGAGTTACCTGATAAATATGAAGATATGATAAAAACACCTGAGTTATTAGGCGTTCAGATGCTAGGTGCTTCTGAAGTGGTTTTACGTATTGTATCAGAGGTTTTACCAATGCGTCATTTTTATATTTCAAGAATCTTGCGTAAAGAAGTCAAACTTAGATTAGATGAACATGGTATTGAAATTCCATATCCGCGTATGGTCATGTATACTAGAGATGAAGGAAATACAGAAAAGCAAAACGGTTAGGATTTACACCTCCATTTCATAGTAGTAAGAACACTATGAAGATAGACTTACTCCATTTTGAGATCAATATTGAGGTAAAGGGTAAGAAGGTGATGATATATGGTAGATAAAGATTTTGCAATGAATGATATTGTTGAAATGAAAAAGCAGCACCCTTGTGGAACCAATCGCTGGAAGATTATCCGTATGGGGATGGACATTCGTATAAAATGTGAGGGTTGTTCTCACAGTGTGTTAATTCCTAGGAAAGAGTTCTCGAGAAAAGTGAAGAAAATTCTAGTGAAACACGAAGAATAAGAGAGAGGTCTAGCTAGAAGGTAGCTAGGCCTTTTTGAAAATATATAAATAGATATAGAGCGGTAGAGGAGAAATTAACATGGTGAGTAAAGTAATTAGTTCCTGTTCCTTAAATTGTTGGGATAACTGTGGTTTCGAAGTTACTGTAGAAAATGGAAAAGTTGTTAAAGTTGATGGAGATAAAAATCATCCGATTACAAAAGGCAAAATATGTGGCCGGGGAAGAATGCTTGAAACAAGAACAAACTCTGAAGAACGTTTATTGTATCCATTAAAAAAGGAAAACGGGATATTTAAAGAAATTTCATGGAAACAAGCATTGCAAGAAATTGCTGAAAAAATGAAAGATATCAAGTTAGAATATGGTCCTTTAGCGGTACTTCATAGTCATGATTATTCAAATGGGGGGCTATTAAAAAGTTTAGATCAACGTTTTTTTAATTGCTATGGTGGTGTAACAGAACTTACAGGTAGTATTTGTTGGGGAGCAGGAATTGAGGCTCAGAGATGGGACTTTGGAAATTCATGGAGTCATGCACCAGAAGATATTTTCAACAGCAAACATGTAGTTATTTGGGGGCGTAATGTTGTTAGAACTAACATGCACCTGTACCAGTATCTACTTGAAGTTAAGAAAAAAGGTACAAAAATAATTGTAATTGATCCAATATCTAATGCAACTGCAAAAATAGCAGATCACTATGTTCAAGTAAAGCCTGGCATGGACGGAATGTTAGCTATAGGAATAATTAAAGAATTGGTAAGGTTAAACCTTGAAGATAAGAAATTTATACGTGATTACACCATCGGATTCTCAGATTTATTAGAATTAGTGGATAGTATTACTTTCGACGAGATAATTGAACGTACAAATGTTTCACGTGAAACAATTTCCTTATTAGCAGAATCATTTGCAGATAGACCAACTGCAACATTTTTAGGATTAGGAATGCAAAGGTATACAAACGGGGGAAATACAGTCAGGTTAATCAATGCTTTAGTTGCTGTGAGTGGTAATATCGGGATTAGTGGAGGTGGAGCAAACTATGGAAACCTTCAAGTTGGCCAAAGTTTTGACTATGGCGCCCTTACTTTACCACAGAAAAAAGAAGAAACAAGAACTTTCACGATGATGCAACAGGCTAAGGGGATTTTAGAAGCAGTAAATCCAAAGATAAAGATGATTATTGTTACATGCGGAAATCCATTAACACAAGTACCTGATACCAACTTAGTTAAAAAAGCTTTTGAGTCGGTAGATACTTTAGTTGTAATCGAACAGTTCATGACAGATACTGCAGCCTTAGCAGATTATGTATTACCAACGACAACAGTTTTCGAAGAAGAAGATATCTATTTTTCTTCTATGTACCATCATTACGCAAATTATGGACCGAAGCTTGTTGATCCTCCTGGTGAAGTAAAATCTGATCTATGGATTTGGACCAATTTAGCCGAATTACTTGGATTTGGAGAAGATTTTAATTATTCAAGAAAAGAATTTCTTCAGTTAGGCCTAGGCTATTTAAACAAAAAAGGAATCACTTTAGAGCAGTTTTTAGAAAATAATCATGTGGAGCTACCTGTTGATCATGTTCCTTGGAGTGACTTTAAATTTGCTACTAAAAGTGGCAAATTTGAGTTCACCTCATCAATGGCTAATGACAAAGGATATAATGGTAAACCTTCTTTATTATTTCCTGAGGAATCAGCAAATAGTGAATTAGTGAAAAAATTTCCTTATACGCTTTTAACGATACATCCGATGCGTTCAAACCATTCACAGCATTATCACCTTATTGAAAGCATGCAGCAAATAAAGGTAGATGTATCAAAAGCTATTGCTAGTGAAAAGGGACTAAGTGAGAATGATATGGTAAGAGTTTTCAATGATAGAGGAGAGGTTAAGGGAATCGTTAAAATTCTTGAAAATGCTCATCCAACTACGATAAATATAGATGAAGGGCAATGGAGTAAGTATGGAGGAAGTGTAAACCTTCTGACTCCTGATAGAGTATCCGATAATGGGTTAGGAAGTACTCTATACGATTGCTTAGTAAACATTGAAAAAATATAAACACTATGCCGTTCCTTAACTGGGGCGGTTCTTTTAATTACATTAAAAAAACAATCTGAAGCTAGTCCGTTTCTTTCCGCTGCAGGCACTTGCTTTCCGCGGGGAGGAAGTCGAGCCTCCTCGACGTACCGTCTGCGGGGTCTCGACCTTTCCTCTACTCCCGTAGGAGTCAAGTGCCTTCCGCTCCAATCCACTCTAGGACAAACAATAAACATCACATAAAATGTGTTTATATTATTATTCAACTATATAAATAGCTACTCTTATACAGAGTGCTGTTATTCGCTAACATCCACGAAGACTCCTGCGGGAGAAGCGCGTCAATGTGAGACCCCACAGGAGCAGAGCGACGAGGAGGCTCACGGACCGCCCGAAGAGGTATTGCCTTTTGAAAAAGACGGTAGTTGGTCTTTTTCAATAATCCTCCCGCAGAAAGTGAAGTGGATGTTAGCGAATAACTAACCATGATCGACTGAAGCCATTTTCAAGTAGCTATATTTGAACAAAACAGAATTAACTTGTCTTTTTTTTACGATATATCTATAATTGTGAAAGGTTATGGTTTACGGAAAATGGCTTTTCTAAAGAAGCCATGTATTAAAAGAGGAGTGAAAAACGATGGCTTTAACAGCTGGTATTGTTGGTCTTCCAAACGTAGGGAAATCAACTCTATTTAATGCAATAACACAAGCAGGTGCTGAATCTGCAAACTATCCGTTTTGTACAATTGATCCGAATGTAGGAATTGTTGAGGTTCCTGATCACCGTTTAAATAAATTAACTGAATTAGTAAAACCTAAAAAAACTGTTCCAACTGCATTCGAATTTACTGATATTGCTGGTATTGTAAAAGGAGCGAGTAAAGGCGAGGGCTTAGGGAATAAGTTCTTATCTCACATTCGCCAGGTAGATGCGATTTGTCATGTTGTTCGCTGCTTTGCAGATGATAACATCACGCACGTTTCTGGTAAAGTAGATCCGATTGATGATATTGAAGTAATTAATCTTGAATTAATTTTAGCTGACTTAGAATCTGTTGAAAAACGAATTGATCGTGTTGGAAAGTTAGCTAAACAAAAAGATAAAGATGCAGTATTTGAGCATGAGGCATTAGTTAAATTAAAGGAAGCTTTTGAAAACAATCTTCCAGCTCGTACTGTTGAGTTTACAGATGAGCAAATGAAATTTGTGAAACACCTTCATCTGTTAACAATTAAGCCTGTACTTTATGTTGCAAATGTAAGTGAAGATGATGTAGTTGATCCTTCATCTAATGAATATGTGAAAATGGTTCGAGAATTTGCTGAAAAAGACAATGCTGAAGTCATTGTTATTTGTGCAAAAATTGAATCTGAAATAGCTGAACTAGATGGAGAAGAGAAAGCAATGTTCCTTGAAGAAATCGGTATCGAGGAGTCTGGTTTAGATCAGTTAATAAGAGCATCATATAGCTTATTAGGACTAGCAACTTACTTCACAGCGGGTGAACAAGAGGTTCGTGCTTGGACATTCAGAAGAGGCATGAAAGCACCACAATGTGCAGGAATTATTCACACAGACTTTGAGCGTGGATTTATCCGTGCTGAAACTGTTTCATATGAAGACTTAATCGGAAATGGTTCTATGACAGCTGCTAAAGAAGCTGGAAAAGTACGTCTAGAAGGAAAAGAATATATTGTTCATGACGGAGATGTTATCCACTTCCGTTTTAATGTTTAATTAATATCAATTATCCCTTAGCTTAAAGACCAAGCTAAGGGGTTTTGTTTTTCTTTATCAACAGACTAGCGAAACTAATCTTTTTCATAATTTGGAATCAACTTGTATTGCAACGTATATTCCAATGTGGTATAATCTGTTTCTGTGAGTAATTGATAAGATTGCTCCTTGCCCATATAGGGCCGTTAGTCCAAAAGGAGGTGAACGTGATGAGAAAGTACGAAGTAATGTATATCATCCGTCCAAACATTGAAGATGAAGCTAAAAAAGCTTTAGTTGAGCGTTTTAATGGCGTATTAACTGACAATGGTGCGGAGATTACTAATGTTAAAGAATGGGGTAAACGCCGTCTTGCATACGAAATCAATGATTTCCGTGATGGTTATTACATGATTCTTAGCGTTATGTCTAATTCTGAAGCAGTTAAAGAGTTTGATCGTTTAGCTAAAATCAGTGAAGACATTATCCGTCACATTGTAATTAGAGAAGAAGAGTAAACTTTAAGAACACGAAGTTCTTTTTAATAATGTAAGGAGTGGTTCTGATGATGAATCGCGTAATTCTCGTTGGTAGACTTACGAAGGATCCTGAATTAAGGTATACCCCTAGTGGAGTTGCTATAGCAACCTTTACTCTAGCTGTAAACAGAACATTTACGAACCAACAAGGTGATCGTGAAGCTGATTTCATTAATTGCGTTGTATGGCGTAAACCTGCTGAAAACGTAGCTAACTTCTTGAAAAAAGGTAGTTTAGCTGGAGTTGACGGTAAATTACAAACACGTAATTATGAAGGTCAAGATGGTAAACGTGTATATGTTACTGAAGTTGTTGCAGAATCTGTCCAATTTTTAGAGCCTAGAAATAGCGGCGGTGGAAGTGGCTATGAGCAGCAACAACGCAGCGGTGGATCAGGTTATGGTGGATCTCCTGCAGGGCAAGGTAACCAATTCGGACAACAAAATCAAAATCAGAATCAACGTAGCAATCAAGGATATACTCGAGTGGATGATGATCCATTTGCAAATGATGGACAACCAATTGACATTTCAGATGATGACTTGCCGTTTTAAAGTCAACGTATATCTATAAAAATCTATAAGCAAAGGAGGCGTATCATATGGCAGGAGGACGCAGAGGTGGACGTGGAGCAAAGCGTCGTAAAGTTTGTTACTTTACAGCTCACGGAATCACTAATATCGACTACAAAGATCTTGACGTGTTAAAACGTTTTATTTCTGAGCGTGGTAAAATTTTACCTCGTCGTGTAACAGGTACTAGCGCGAAATATCAACGTAAATTAACAGTTGCTATCAAACGTGCTCGTCAAATGGCATTATTACCATACGTTTCTGGTGAATAATAATAACAAGTAAAACAGTGAGACTTCCTCACTGTTTTTTTTATTGTAGTGATATACAGTAAATCGGCTTATCATTGCTCTAAAAAAAGGATAAACTGATTATCAGACATTTAATCAATCTTGAAATAGTTGAATGCTAGTTCAATTGCAGATAAAATAGAAATGATTTCTATAAAATATTTGAGGTGAAGTAGTGAAGAAAACAAAACAGCTAACGGAGGGAGCTATATTAATCGCTCTATATAGTATTATCCTCTTGCTATTTTTATACATACCATTACTAGGCATATTGGTACTATTCTTATTACCATTGCCGTTTATCATTTATACGATAAGAAATGGGCTCAAAAACTCTATTATTTTCTTTATAGCTGCATTAGTTGTTTCTTTTATAATAGGGACTCTGACAGCTTTACCTATGACATTCATGTTTGGAAGTAGTGGTATTGTACTAGGTTATTTAATTGAAAAGCAGAAAGGCCGCTATGCATTATTAGTTGGAGGAACAGTTGCTTATCTTCTAAATATCGCTGTGCTTTATATAATTACTGTAAGCTTGTTAAATATTAATTTAATGGAAGAAACCATTACGATGACAAAGGAAACCCTTAATACATCCAATGAACTTCTTACATTGATTGGGCAGGAGTCCAATGAACAAGCTCTACAACAGTTTGAAGAAGCAATGAAAATATTTCCGTATTTGCTTCCTAGTACATTTTTAATGATAGCTTTTATATTCTCCTTTTTCACACAGCTTTTTTCTATTCCTTTTTTAAAAAGATTAAAGGTGACTATAGAATCATGGCCACCATTTAGAGAATTAAGATTACCAAGAAGCTTGTTATGGTATTACTTAATTGTAATGTTACTCATGTTTATCGAATTTGAAGTAGGAACATTCGGCTACACAGCAGTCATTAATTTATTTTACATATTACAATTGTTAATGATGGTGCAAGGATTCTCTTTTGTTTTTTATTACTGTTTTCAAAAAGGAATTTCAAAAGCAGTTCCCATAGTTATTTTAGTCTTTTCTTTATTTATACCTATTCTCCTTTATATTATTAGAATCTTAGGTATAATTGACTTAGGCTTTCAGATGAGAGATAAAATAGCACCAAAGAAATAATGTACCAACCGAAAATGTAGGAGCTGAAATTATGCCAGATTTTTATAAAAAGAAGATGTTTCGTTACCCAATTTATGCGTTGTTACTTATTTCACTCATTTTGTTGGGAATAACGTTTTACTTCAATTGGATCATAGGATTCACTTGTTTTCTGCTCCTAGGATTTGTGGTCTATTATGTATTTAGAGCTGATGCATTATTAAATAAAGAAATGGAAAGCTATATTTCAACCCTTTCCTATCGGTTAAAAAAAGTAGGGGAAGAAGCCCTTATGGAAATGCCGATTGGTATTATGTTGTTTAATGATGACTTATATATCGAATGGACAAACCCATTTATTGCTTCTTGCTTTGATGAGGATACTTTAGTTGGAAGATCACTTTATAATGTTGCAGAAGAGTTAGTTCCTCTCATTAAACAAGAAGTAGAAACTGAAATTGTAACTCTTCATGATCGGAAGTTTAAAGTGATTTTGAAAAAAGAAGAAAAGCTCTTGTATTTCTTTGATGTTACGGAACAGACAGAAATTGAAAAGCTATATGAAGATGAACGCACAGTTTTAGGGGTTATTTTTCTTGATAACTATGATGAGGTTACTCAAGGAATGGACGATCAGCGAAAAAGTTTAATGAATAACCATGTGACGACTATTCTTAATAAATGGGCTATGGATAATGGAGTTTATTTAAAAAGGACATCCTCTGAACGTTTTACAGCTGTTTTAAATGAGCATATATTGACTCAGTTAGAAAAAAGTAAGTTTTCCATCCTTGATGAAGTGAGAGAAAAGACTGCTAAGGAAAATATCTCGTTAACTTTAAGTATTGGAATCGGAACGGGTGTATCATCATTACCAGAGCTAGGTGCATTAGCACAATCAAGCTTAGACTTGGCATTAGGTAGAGGTGGAGATCAGGTTGCTATAAAACAAACCAACGGAAAAGTTAAATTTTTCGGTGGTAAAACAAACCCTATCGAAAAACGCACTCGAGTACGTGCACGTGTTATTTCTCACGCACTACGAGAGCTTATCAATGAAAGTGATAAAGTTATCATTATGGGGCATAAATACCCTGATATGGACGCAATTGGTGCAGCTATTGGAATATTAAAGGTTGCACAAGCAAACCAAAAAGAAGCATACATTGTTTTAAAAGAAGAAGAAATTGATATGGGTGTCTCAAAACTTATTGATGAAGTTAGGAATCATTCAGAGCTTTGGAGTTACTTTATTACACCGGAGCAGGCTTTAGAAATCTCATCTGATGAAACTCTACTTGTGGTAGTGGATACTCATAAGCCATCATTAGTTATTGAGGATCGATTACTAGCAAAATTAGATAATGTTGTTGTTATCGATCACCACCGTAGAGGTGAAGAATTTATTGAATCACCACTGTTGGTATATATGGAACCATATGCTTCTTCAACAGCAGAATTAGTTACAGAATTACTAGAGTATCAGCCTAAACGAATGAAAATTAATATGCTAGAAGCTACTTCTCTTCTTGCTGGTATTATCGTTGATACAAAGAGCTTCACGCTCCGAACAGGTTCAAGAACGTTTGATGCGGCTTCTTATCTTCGCTCACAGGGTGCTGATACAGTATTAGTACAGAAGTTTTTAAAAGAAAATATTGAAAGTTTTAATATGCGTGCAAAATTAATAAGTAGTGCAGTCATATATAAACAAGGTATTGCGATTGCAAAGGGTAATGAGAATGAGTTTAATGAACAGGTTATTATTGCTCAAGCTGCTGATGCATTGCTTGCGATGAGTGGAGTGGTTGCTTCATTTGTAATTTCAATGAGAAGTGATAACGTCATTGGCGTAAGTGCAAGGTCACTTGGAGATGTAAATGTGCAGGTGATTATGGAGCGTCTTGAAGGCGGAGGACACCTAACAAATGCAGCTACACAAATACATAATGCAACGCTTGACGAAGTAGAACAACAACTAAAAGAAGTAATAGATGAATATATTGAAGGAGGCAAAAAATCATGAAGGTAATCTTTTTGAAGGATGTAAAAGGAAAAGGAAAACAAGGTGAAGTGAAGAATGTATCAGATGGGTATGCACATAACTTTTTATTCAAACAAGGTGCTGCTATTGAAGCTACACCTGCGAATATGAAGATGTTAGAAGCCCAAAAGAACAAAGTAAAACAAGAAGCTGACAGGGAACTAGAAGAATCAAAGCAATTAAAAGAAAAAATTGAAGCTTTAACGGTAGAGCTAACTGCAAAAGCTGGTGATGGCGGACGATTATTCGGCTCAGTAACTAGTAAACAAATTGCAGATGAATTAGCAAAAACGTATAAAATTAAAATTGATAAGCGTAAATTTGACTTACCAGATGGAATTCGTTCTTTAGGATTTACAAATGTTCCACTTAAACTACACCCAGAGGTTACTGCTACAGTTAAGGTTCAAGTGAAAGAGCAGTAATTACCATTGAAAAAAAGCTTTGCTATCATATACAATTATGAAATGTGATTTTGTTTAATACAAATCACATTTTTTCTTATATCCATGTTATTTTAGATTCCTAATCCATAGATAATAGATTAATATAATAGATAGATAACACCTCTAAGGGAGAGTGAAGAAAAAGATGAGTACAGTACTTGCAGATCGTATTCCTCCCCAAAATATTGAAGCTGAGCAGGCCGTGCTAGGAGCTATTTTTCTAGAACCAGCATCATTAACTTTGGCATCAGAAATATTAATTCCTGATGACTTTTATCGTGCTTCTCACCAAAAAATATTCAATGCAATGCTTAATCTTAATGATAAGGGTGAACCGGTTGATTTAGTAACCGTGACTGCTGAACTAGCTGATGTAAGGCTTTTAGAGGAAATCGGTGGGGTATCTTATCTTAGCGATATTGCAAACTCTGTTCCTACAGCTGCCAACATTGAATATTATGCAAAGATCATTGAAGAGAAATCGATACTACGAAGGCTAATTAGAACAGCAACAACCATCGCTTCAGACGGATATTCAAGGGAAGATGAAGTAGAAGCCCTTTTAAGTGAAGCTGAAAAAACAATTTTAGAAGTTGCTCAACGTAAAAATGCAGGGGCGTTTAAAAACATTCGTGATGTATTAGTTGAGACATATGATAATATTGAGGAATTAACCAATCGTAAAGGCGATGTTACTGGTATCCCTACCGGATTTACGGAGTTAGATCGTATGACTGCTGGCTTTCAACGAAATGATTTAATCATCGTTGCAGCCCGTCCTTCAGTAGGTAAAACAGCCTTTGCATTAAATATCGCACAAAACGTTGCTACAAAAACAGATGAAAATGTTGCTATCTTTAGTCTTGAGATGGGGGCAGAACAGCTTGTAATGAGGATGCTCTGTGCTGAGGGAAATATTAATGCACAAGCTCTACGTACTGGTGCTTTAACGGCAGAGGACTGGAGTAAGCTGACTATGGCTATGGGAAGCTTATCAAATTCAGGGATTTTCATTGATGATACACCAGGTATCCGAATTAGTGATATACGCTCAAAATGTCGTCGTCTAAAGCAAGAAAACGGATTAGGTATGATTCTCATTGATTACCTTCAGTTAATCCAAGGAAGCGGGCGTAGTGGCGAAAATCGTCAGCAAGAAGTATCTGAAATTTCTCGTTCACTTAAGGAGCTAGCTCGTGAATTAAAGGTTCCTGTAATTGCTCTTTCTCAGCTTTCTCGTGGAGTTGAGCAAAGACAGGATAAGCGTCCAATGATGTCAGATATTCGTGAATCAGGAAGTATTGAGCAGGATGCAGATATTGTTGCTTTCTTGTACCGTGATGATTACTATGATAAAGAATCAGAGAACAAGGATATTATCGAAATTATCATTGCAAAACAACGTAATGGTCCTGTTGGAACAGTATCATTGGCCTTCGTAAAAGAATATAACAAGTTCGTTAACTTAGAAAGAAGATTTGATGACACCAATATACCACCAGGTGCATAGTATAAAGGAAGGACCTTCCCAATCGGGAGGGTTCTTTTTTGGCTTTTTGGAAAAACTAATAATGCAAGTTGATATTTCACGAACGAATGAAATACTATTGTTAAAATTGTTCGGGTTTAGTTGACTTGTAAGGTTAGAATTGATAAGATTAGAATGTTTGATACATAAATGAACGTAAAATAAGTTAGAGTTCACTCGGAGGTGCTAAGCCTATGGCTTCAGTAGTTGTTGTTGGAACACAGTGGGGAGACGAAGGTAAAGGTAAAATTACAGATTTTTTATCTGAGAACGCGGAAGTGATTGCTAGATATCAAGGCGGTAACAACGCAGGTCACACAATTAAGTTTAATGGAGAGACCTATAAATTACACTTAATCCCGTCAGGAATCTTCTATTCAGATAAAATTTGCGTAATTGGCAACGGAATGGTTGTTGATCCGAAAGCACTTGTAACAGAGTTAAAATACTTGCATGATCGTGGTGTAAGCACAGATAATTTACGAATTAGTAATCGAGCACATGTGATATTACCGTATCACTTAAAATTAGATGAAGTTGAAGAAGAACGTAAAGGTGCTAATAAAATCGGTACAACTAAAAAAGGAATTGGACCAGCTTATATGGATAAAGCAGCACGTGTAGGAATTCGCATGGCTGATTTATTAGATCGAGAAATATTCGAAGAGAAATTAACACACAATTTAGCAGAAAAAAACCGTTTATTAGAAAAAGTTTATGAAGTTGAAGGGTTTAA
This sequence comes from uncultured Bacillaceae bacterium, assembly GCA_947497585.1. Classification (GTDB taxonomy): domain Bacteria; phylum Bacillota; class Bacilli; order Bacillales; family Bacillaceae_L; genus Bacillus_BV. Next base: position 36,329 of record CANMHG010000007.1, read on the forward strand.
AATTGAAGACATCCTTGATGAGTATTACGAGTACGGACAACAGGTTGCAAAATATGTTTGTGATACATCAGTTGTATTAAATGATGCATTAGATGAAGGTCGTCGTGTACTATTCGAAGGTGCTCAAGGGGTTATGCTTGATATAGATCAAGGTACGTATCCTTTCGTTACTTCTTCAAATCCAGTGGCTGGTGGGGTAACAATTGGCTCTGGAGTAGGTCCTACTAAAATTAATCATGTCGTTGGGGTTTGTAAGGCTTATACCTCTCGTGTTGGAGATGGCCCGTTCCCAACTGAATTAAATAACGAAATCGGTGAGCGCATCCGTGAAGTTGGTCGTGAGTATGGTACCACAACTGGCCGTCCACGTCGTGTAGGCTGGTTTGATAGTGTAGTGGTACGTCACGCAAGAAGAGTGAGCGGGATTACAGATTTATCATTAAATTCAATTGACGTACTAACAGGAATTGAAACATTAAAGATTTGCGTAGCTTATCAATACAATGGGAAAGTGATCGAAGAGTTTCCTGCAAGCTTAAAAATACTTTCTCAATGTGAGCCAGTATACGAAGAGCTACCAGGTTGGACGGAAGACATTACAGGCGTTAAAAACCTTAAAGACCTTCCAGAAAATGCACGTCACTATATTGAACGTGTATCTCAATTAACAGGTATACCATTATCTGTATTCTCAGTAGGACCAGATCGTACACAAACAAATATTGTACGAAGCGTATACGCATAAGCAAAGAAATTGCCCCTTGTTATTACAAAAAACATTGTAATACAGGGGCATTTTTGTTAAGTTAATATATGTTGTGATTTTAATTTAAAACTTTTTTGCGAAACATGTTGCAATTAGTCGAATACCTATGCTATTATAAAAAGCGTCGTTGAAAAACAATTACCTTTGATAATAAGGAGCCATTAGCTCAGTAGGACATAGATCGACGTCCTAATCTCAGAAGGATTATTCAAGTAGCTGCTCGATTAGGACTCTGATGTAACCCTTCGAAGCCTATTCTTTCGTGCTCTTGCCCAGATATATATCAAGACAAAAACATGAATACCTATCCTTATACTTTTAAGGAGCCATTAGCTCAGTTGGTAGAGCATCTGACTTTTAATCAGAGGGTCGAAGGTTCGAATCCTTCATGGCTCACCATTAGTTTTGCGGCCCATTGGTCAAGCGGTTAAGACACCGCCCTTTCACGGCGGTAACACGGGTTCGAATCCCGTATGGGTCACTTTTAATAGATTAATAGATAATACACGGTCCCGTGGTGTAGCGACGAGCGACACTTCTATGAGTATTCTACGAGTTGTCCCGACGCATTAATCATCATTGATTCACTTGCAGAGGAAGGGACAGTTAAGTGAAGACTACTCGAAAGTGAATACATTATAATTTTAAATGGTCCCGTGGTGTAGCGGTTAACATGCCTGCCTGTCACGCAGGAGATCGCCGGTTCGATCCCGGTCGGGACCGCCACTTACTTTATCTAGCTGAAATGCTAGTTTATATAGATTCTTTTATATATACATAGATAAACTAAGTAAATATTACATTGGCTCAGTAGCTCAGTTGGTAGAGCACGATCGAATAATCTTCTTCGAAACGGCTTCAGCATACTCATCGAGCCACTACTTGAATAAGCTTCCTGAGATGAGGATGAAGGACCAGGATATTTCTTCTAGCCCCAATAATGGAAATTAATATTAAAACGGCTCAGTAGCTCAGTTGGTAGAGCAAAGGACTGAAAATCCTTGTGTCGGCGGTTCGATTCCGTCCTGAGCCACTTTCATAAAGCGTGATTGATGATAGCATCAATTGCGCTTTATTTTTTATTCTTTATTACTAAATAACTATTTAATAGACTCTAATAGATAAGAAGTTTGTATTAGATTCGCATTTTTTGGTATAATGTAACAAAATATAACTGATAAATTAGTCCTTATTTGTAAAATATTAACAGTTGTAAACCGTAAAAATGTGTCAGTTATACTACAATTTTGTTACATATAGCAATCTATCATTCTTTTTTATAGGAAATATGGTAAAGTAATAAAGTGTAAAAATGTGAATATTGTCGATTATTTTTTTCTCTCACAAGGTGAGATGAACGTACATGAAGTATGTGTCCGGCAGTAAGCCTTTGTTTAGGAGGAAGTACCGTGTCATTATCAACTAATAATAAAAATACTTTTAATAAAAAATTAATCAATCCAAAGCAGGCACTAAAAAAGTTTGTCATTGCTTCAACACTGATTGGTTCAGTATCTATGACTTCAGCTATAGCTTATGCGAAAGACAACATAAGTACTGTGTACCATGTCTATTTAAATGATGAACGAATCGGGATTGTTGATAATAAAGATATTATCGAAAAAGCTATAGATCAAAAAATTAAGGAAACAAAAGAAGAATATAAGAACTTTCAGTTGAGTGCTGATGGTCTTACATATATTACAGAAAAAACATTTAGACCTAATGCTACTAACAAGGAAACATTAGAATCATTTATATCTAAGGTAGAAGTTGTTACAGAGGCAACGGCTCTACAAGTAAATGGAAAGACAGTTGCTTACTTAAAAACAAAAGAAGAAGCTGAAAGTGTTATTAGACAACTGAAGCTTCAATATATTTCAGAAGAAGTGTTACAAGAAGTTGAATCTAGAAAACTAGCAAACGCACAAGCACCAACAGCTACAGAAGATCAAGCTATTATAATAGACGTAACTTTATCATCAGAAGTTACTCTGAATAAGGGTGAAGCTTCACCTTCTCAAATATTAACGGTTCAAGATGCTGTTAAGCTTTTACAAAAAGGTACTCTTGAAGAGAAGAAGTATCATGTCCAAGAAGGTGATGTATTAGGTAGCATAGCAATTGCTCATAATTTATCTACGGAAGAATTACTTTCGCTGAACCCAGGACTTGAGGAGAATTCCTTATTACAGATTAATCAAGAATTAAATGTTACTGCTTTGAAAGCATTTGTAGACGTTATTATTCATGAAGCACAAGTGAAAAGAGAAGAAATTCCATATCAAAATGAAACCAAAGAAGATTCCTCTATGTTTAAAGGTGATAAGAAAGTTAAACAAGAGGGACAAAAAGGTGAAAAGATAGTAGATTATCTTGTTGAAAAGAAAAATGGGCAAATTGTTAAGAGAACGGCAACAGAAGAGAAAGTAATCAAGGAACCAGTAAATCATATCGTAATAAAAGGTACGAAGGTTGTCCCTTCTCGTGGTACTGGTCAGTTAGCTTGGCCGGCAGTTGGAGGTTATATCTCTAGTAAAATGGGTTATCGTTGGGGACAGATGCATAAAGGAATTGATATAGCTAGACCTAGCAGTAGAACAATCAAAGCTGCTGATAATGGTACAATCGTTTATGCAGGCTGGGATGGTGGTTATGGTAACAAAGTAGTTATCAACCATAATAATGGATTGCGCACAGTATATGCTCACCTATCATCTATTACTGTTCGTGTTGGTCAGACTGTTTCAAAAGGGCAAAGCCTTGGAAATATGGGATCAACGGGTAATTCTACTGGTGTCCATCTTCATTTTGAAGTCTATAAAAATGGGAAACTCGTAGACCCTTTAAATTATGTTAATAGATAACCTCTAGCCTTTGCTGGAGGTTTTTTCTTTAAAACTGAAAAATAAAGGTTTTTTAAAATAGATAACGAATATTGGTAATACTATTACATTGGTAGACATGGTAAAGTAAACTATAGATACTACTGACCTAAACAATGAACAACATCTCATATTAAAAGGAGAACGATTACAATGGGTAAAGTAATTTTAGTTGTTGATGATGAAAAACCAATTGCAGATATTTTGCAATTTAATTTACAAAAAGAAGGCTATAAGGTTAGTTGTGCTTATGATGGAAAAGTTGCTTTAGAAATGGTTGAGGAACTTAAACCAGATCTAATTCTTTTAGATATTATGCTTCCACATATGGATGGGATGGAAGTATGTAGAGAAGTGCGTAAGAAATATGATATGCCAATCATCATGCTTACTGCTAAGGATTCAGAAATAGATAAAGTACTAGGCTTAGAGCTTGGAGCAGATGATTATGTTACAAAACCATTTAGTACAAGAGAGCTTCTTGCAAGGGTGAAAGCAAACCTAAGAAGACATATGTTAAAGGAAGAAGTCGGTACAAGCACAGAAAATTCAAATGAAATAGCAGTAGGTTCACTAGTCATTCATCCAGATGCGTACATTGTTTCAAAACGTGGTGAACAAATTGAACTAACACATCGTGAATTTGAACTACTCCACTATCTTGGAAAGCATATTGGCCAAGTTTTAACACGTGAACATTTATTACAAACTGTTTGGGGCTATGACTACTTTGGTGATGTGCGTACTGTGGATGTGACTGTCCGAAGATTACGTGAAAAAATTGAAGATAATCCAAGTCACCCTACATGGATAGTCACTAGAAGAGGTGTGGGTTATTATCTACGAAATCCAGAGCAGGAGTAATCGATTATGAGAAAAGTGGGCTTCTTCCGCTCAATTCATTTAAAATTTGTCCTAGTCTATTTACTGCTCATTATTCTTGCGATGCAAATCATCGGAGTGTATTTTGTAGGCCAGCTTGAAAAGCAGTTGGTAAAGAACTTTAAGGACTCTTTAAATGAGAGAGTAGATCTGCTTGCTTATAATATTGAGCAAGAGATGGAGAAAGTACGGGACGATAAAACTCCAAAGTTAGAACAAGATATCAAGTTAATACTTGAGGATTTTGTATCGGAGGATTTGTCATCCGAAGTTCGAGTCATTGATAATAAAAGTAGAGTGTTAGGTACTTCTGATCCTTCCAATCAGAAGATTGTTGGAAAACGAACTACTGAAATACGTATTAAACGGACACTCCTAGTAGGTACCTACTGGGAGAAGATGTTTATTGATCCAAACTCTAAGCACCGCGTCCATGTATCAACTACGCCAATCCTTTCTAAAAACGAGATCAAAGGGGCTATCTATCTAATTGCCTCAATGGAGAATGTCTATTCAGATATTAAAAAGATTAATAACATCCTCATCTCCGGAACGATGATTACGTTAACCGTTACAGCAATATTAGGTATTTTCCTAGCTCAAACCATAACAAGACCGATATCAGCTATGAGAAAACATGCTCAGGAAATGGCAAAAGGAAACTTCTCTAGCAAAGTAAAGGTGTATGGCTTCGACGAGATTGGACAATTGGCGGTTACCTTTAATACCCTTACCAAAAAACTACAAGAAGCACAGGCAACTACCGAAGGAGAGCGGCGAAAATTATTATCTGTCCTGACTCACATGACAGATGGTGTAATTTCAACTGATCGAAAAGGCCGTGTTATCTTGATTAATGAACCAGCAATTAAAATGCTAAATGTTTCACGTGAAACAGTCATGGGCAAATCAATTGTTTCGTTATTAGGATTAGAAGAGCAACTTACTTTTGATCAATTAGTAAGTGAACGTGATTCGGTTACCCTAGACTTTAGTACAAAAAATAAACCCTTTATTATTAAAGTTAATTTCTCTATTATCCAAAAAGAAACTGGCTTCATTAATGGGTTAATTGCTGTGTTATATGATGTAACTGAGCAAGAAAAAATTGATATGGAACGTAAGGAATTTGTTGCGAATGTTTCACATGAACTTAGAACCCCATTAACCACCATGAGAAGCTACCTGGAAGCATTGGCAGAAGGAGCCTGGAAGAACGAAGAGATTGCACCACAGTTTTTAAATGTTACTCAGACAGAAACTGAACGTATGATCCGATTAGTAAATGACTTACTACAGCTTTCAAAGCTTGATAGTAAGGATTATCGTCTATCAAAGGACTGGATTGATTTCAACGAGTATTTCAATAAAATAATAGATCGCTTTGAAATGACAAAAGAACAAAATGTAATATTTGAACGACACTTACCAACTGAATCAGTCTATGTTGATATAGATCCTGATAAAATTACACAAGTCCTCGATAATATTATTTCAAATGCAATGAAGTACTCACCTGAAGGTGGAAAGATTTGCTTCTATTTAGATGAACTAGTAGATAAAATACAAGTTTCTATAACTGATGAAGGTGTTGGAATTCCAAAGGAGAATCTTGCAAATATTTTTGAGAGGTTTTATCGTGTTGACAAGGCTAGAACTCGTCAATTAGGTGGTACTGGATTAGGCTTAGCTATTGCCAAGGAAATGATTGAGGCACATGACGGTGAGATTTGGGCTGAAAGTGAAGAGGGTGTAGGAACAAAAATATTCTTTACTCTCCCCCTCGAGAACGCACAAGAGGATGATTGGTCATGAAGTTTGAAACGATAAAATCGGTTATATTAACTTTTCTAGTTTTAGTTAGTATTGTCTTAACATGGACTCTATGGACTTATTCTCCTAAATATGATCAATTTGAGAACTCTGATAGTTTTGTTGAGGTTCCGGTGATAAATAAAAAAGATAATGCTGGCCTAATTAAACCAGCAAGAATAATCTTTCACAAAAGTAATGGTCACTTCGGGACTATTGAAGAAACTGAAATTAATAAGCTGATGAAGGAAGTTCGAAAATGGGAGATTTACGATATTCAAAGTAAGAGAATGACAATACGTAAAGAGGATTATATTGCTCAACTTGATGATAGAGGTCATGTTGAAATTCAATTTACTGATGAGATTCCACTTAGTCTATTTGCTACTATTTTGCAAATGGACAAAAGGGAGTATCCTGCTGTTTATTTTGACCGCTTATTCTTTAATGTAAATGCTACTGGAGAAAATGAAGGTATTATTCATTTTGTCTCAAAAAATAATCAAGTGGTTTATGAAGGACGTGTAGATGGTGAAAATGTAAGTTCATTTGAACGAAATTATTATCACCTCTCATCTCATTATCCTAGATATAAATCATATACCGTTTCTGAATATAAGAAGTTTTATTTACCATTAGACAATCCAAAGATTAGTCGTATTCAATATTATACAGATACAGTTGAGCCAGATATGTTTATCAATGCACTGTTCACAAATCCAAACTTCGTTAAAAAGGATGAATTTAGCTACGGAGATGTATTCACAGATGGTTATAAGATATTACGAGTTGATCAGAACAATAAATTAATTCGTTATGTGAATCCAATGGGTAGAGAAGAGAATAGGCTTGCTACAGAAGAGCTAATTCAAAAGAGTATTGATTTTGTAAATGATCATAATGGCTGGACAGATCGTTATCGTTTTTTTAGTTGGGATAAATTCCAGCATCGAACACTATTTAGACTTTACGTAAAAAATATTCCTGTTTTCAACACCAATGATCTTGCGGAAATTGAGCAGATTTGGGGGAAGAATGAAGTATCGAGATATGAAAGGCCATTGCTAACATTACAATTGCCTGTAGAAATTGCTGATGTAGCTTTACCTTCTGGAGATGAAGTGGTTCGAACGATTAAGGCAAAACAGAACATTGCGTTTGAGATGGTCCAAGATATTTCGATTGGTTATGAATTAAAGGAAGACCCATCATCATCTAAAGTTATCTTACTTGATCCTGTATGGACCTATTTATATGATGGTGATTGGAAGATACTTGATTTCACTCATAATGATGAGTTAGGGGGTAATGGAAGTGGATTGGAGTAAAACAAAAACCATTTTTATTATTACCTTTTTGGTCTTAGATTTATTTTTAATCTATCAATTTATTGAAAAAAGAAACTTAAGCCAATTAGACTTAATCAGAGAGGCATCAGTTGAAGAACAGCTAGAGACAGAGGAAATTACGTATCCACAGTTGCCTAGGTTAGCTGACGAAGCTGATTATATTATCTATGGACAGGAAAAAGTATTTACATTAGAAGAGGTAGACGGCCTGAAGAATCAGCAGATTAATCTCGATAATCCTACGAAACTATTTTCAACTTTTGTTGAACCTATCAAGTTTTCAGAAGAAAATATTGATACCAAGATTGCACAGTTTATAAAAGATAATATAGCATTTGGTTCTTCCTATCTATATTGGAAGTATGATAAAGACTCGAAGACGATTATTCTATTTCAGCATTATAAAAATAATATTTTCTTTAATATTCCCAATACATCTAGTGGACAAGTCTTACTTAAATTAAATGAGAATAACGAAATTTACTCTTATAGTCAAACTCTATTAACAAATATTGAAGAATATAAGCGGGAAGAAATGCTAACTTCGATTCAAGCCATTGAGTATCTATATAAGAGTGATTATCTAAAATCAGGTAGTGCGGTTACAAGGATAGAATTCGGCTACTATCCACTCGTTACATTATCAAAATCTCAAGTATTAACACCTACTTGGCATATTATTGTTGATGATCGAATGGACTATTATGTAAATGCAATAGAGGGGCAAATTATTGAAATACAGGAGTGAACAACAATGAGCTTGCACTTTAGTGTGCTTGCAAGTGGAAGCACAGGCAATGCATTTTATATAGGTACAGAAAAGCATTCATTACTTGTAGACGCTGGTTTAAGCGGAAAACAAATGGAATTGCTGTTTAAAAGCATAAATCGTGAAATTAAGAATTTATCAGGAATTTTAGTTACTCATGAGCATAGTGACCACATAAAGGGACTAGGTGTACTTGCAAGAAAATATAAGTTGCCAATTTACGCAAATGAAAAAACATGGGCAGCTATGGAGAGCAATATTGGTGAAATTCCTACCGACCAAAAATTTGTATTTACAATGGGTTCAGTCGAAAGCTTCGGAAATTTAGATGTTGAATCTTTTGGAGTCTCGCATGATGCTGCTGAGCCTATGTTTTACGCATTTCATCATGAAGGTAGGAAGGTTGTGCTCCTGACTGACACTGGATATGTTAGTGATCGAATGAAGGGTGTCACTAAAGATGCGGATGCTTATGTAATTGAAAGTAATCATGATGTAGAAATGTTAAGAATGTGTCATTATCCATGGAATATTAAACGTAGAATCTTAGGTGACTTTGGACATGTTTCTAATGAGGATTCGGCACTAGCTTTAACAGATATGATAGGTGACAATACAAAGCGTATATATCTAGCACATCTAAGTCAAGACAATAATATGAAAGACTTGGCAAGAATGGCGGTAAAACAAACACTAGAAAGTAAAGGTTTTGAAGTTGGCAATCAATTTGATTTATTCGATACAGACCCTAAAGTCCCAACAAAACTTGCATACGTTTAAGAGGATAATTTTTATAAATTATCCTCTTTTTTTTAAGCTAATTTTAAGAAAGAATGGTTATAATCCTTGATAGATACTAAAACAGCACAAGGAACAAGGCATTCAATGTTATAAAAAACTAAATAAGGGTACACAAATAATAATTGAAATGAAGTATATTGCTTGATTCTAGTGCTTATTAGTAAAAAATTCAGTCGTTCATTCATGAAAGGGTTGGTGACAGAATGGGGTATTATGATCAGGATTATGAATATGTAAATGGCAGGAAGCAAAAGGGAAGTCGCGGTGGGTGGTTTTTGTCTGCATTTATTGGAGCTATATTGGGGGCAATCCTAATTATTGTTTTAATTCCTGTACTTTCAAAGTATAATATCCTTCCATATGAGTTAGAAACTACTCAGGAGAGTACACGAGATGAAACTACATCTTCAGCACCAAACTCAGAGTTTCAAGAAACAGTTTCTGTCAGTGTTGTGACAGAAGTAACAGATGCTGTAGATAAGGTGTCTGAAGCAGTTGTTGGTGTAATCAATCTACAACAAGCGGGTTTTTGGACACAGCAAGGTTCACAAGAAGCTGGTACAGGGTCTGGAGTAGTCTATAAAAAGGCTGGCGATAAGGCATATGTTGTAACAAATCATCATGTTATCGACAGAGCAACTCAATTAGAAGTTAGCCTAAGTGATGGGACTCGGGTAGCTGCAAAACTAATAGGAAGTGACCCTTTAACAGACTTAGCTGTACTAGAGATTGATGGTAGTCATGTAACGAAAGTAGCCGAATTTGGAGATTCAGATACCGTTAGAGCTGGTGAACCTGTATTAGCAATTGGAAATCCGCTAGGCCTTCGTTTTTCAGGCTCCGTTACCCAAGGAATTATATCTGGCACGAAGCGCTCCATTCCAGTTGATCTAGATGGAGATAGAATTCCTGATTGGAATGCAGAAGTACTACAGACAGATGCTGCTATTAACCCTGGAAATAGTGGTGGAGCATTGGTCAACATTCAAGGTCAGATCATTGGGATTAACTCAATGAAGATTGCTCAGCATACAGTTGAGGGAATTGGGCTATCGATCCCAACGAATATTGTACGACCTATCATTGAGGATTTAGAGAAATATGGTGAAGTTCTTCGACCATATATGGGTGTAGGTTTACGTTCTATTGGTGAAATATCTAATTATCATAAACAAGAAACACTACACCTCCCAACAGAAGTAAAAGAGGGAATTGCAATTGTTGAAGTTGTTCCAAATTCACCGGCTGCCCAAGCGGGAATCAAATTATATGATGTCATTGTTGAATTAGATGGCAAAAAAGTAACGGACGTACTCGAGCTCAGGCAGCATTTATATAACAAATCTATTGGTGATACAATGGAAGTGACATTATACCGTAATGGGGAAATTCAAACAGTAAATATGAAATTAGTAAATGAATCTTTATAGATTAACTAGAACAGTGGAGAGAAATTTCCACTGTTTTTTTGTTTGGTTGTGGATAAGATGAATAGTTGTTTGAAATTGTCGTATTATGACGGTATTATGAGGAGGATACTAAAAACAAAAAAACTTTTCCACAGGTAGATAAAATGGAGGGAATACAACATGAAGAGCTGTCAAGACCATATAGAGCTTGCATTAGATATGTATGTAGATGAACATGAATTGCCACCGGAAATGAGGTTGTTAACAGAAAACGAGATGTTATCCACAACGTGTGAATTTTGTCAAAACAAGGCAATATATGTTGTAGGGAACTAATATTCGCATACAAGATATGGTGGGGTTTGTGGATATGTTGATAAGTTTTGTGGATAAGATGTTTGTAAAGCGAGGAAAAGTATGTGAATATCTCAATATTAACAATTGGAAAACTTAAAGAAAAATATTTACTGCAGGGCATTAATGAGTATTTGAAGAGATTAACTGCCTATGCAAAAGTAGAAGTCATTGAAATGCCAGATGAAAAAGCACCAGAAAATTTGAGTGACATCGAAATGGAACAAGTTAAGCAAAAAGAGGGAGAGCGTATTTTAAGCAAAATTGCAGATGACACCCATGTCATTGCTCTTGCAATTGATGGGAAAATGAAATCATCGGAGCAATTGGCTGAAGACTTAGACAAGCTTGCTACTTACGGAAAAAGTAAAATTGCCTTTGTCATTGGAGGATCACTAGGGTTAAGTAATGAAGTTATGAAGCGAGCTAATGATACTTTGTCGTTTTCTAAAATGACTTTTCCTCATCAGTTGATGAGATTGATTTTGTTAGAGCAGATTTATCGGGCTTACAGGATAAATCGGGGAGAACCATATCATAAATAGATGCGGTTCTTTGGTTTCAAACAAGAAGTTAATAATGATTATCTATAAAAATGGATGAAGACGCCAAACTAATATACTAGTTTGGCGTTTGTTATTATAAATAATTGTTTTGGTACTTTGAAAGCTGCCCTAGCTTCATGTGCCATGCGATTTTCTTATTAATCTAGCCACCTTTTGAAACACTAAGAAAATCTTAAGAATTGTATAAAGTGTTTATTAAGATTTTTTTGGTATCATTTTCTTAGAACGAGCGATAAAGAGGTGATAAATGTTGAAAATTACATTGAGGAGTGAACTTCCGTGAACATATTAGTTTGTGATGATGATTATGCAATTGTGGATGCGATAGAAATCTATTTAGAACATGAAGGCTATAAAATATTTAAAGCTTTTAATGGAATAGAAGCAATAGAAGTAGCTAGAGATAATGAGATTCATCTTATTATTATGGATATTATGATGCCTAAGATGGATGGGATTAGAGCTACCATGAAGATTAGAGAAGAAAATAATATCCCATTGATCATGCTTTCTGCTAAGTCTGAGGATTCAGACAAGATAATTGGATTAAATATAGGGGCTGACGACTATATCACAAAGCCATTTAATCCCTTGGAGCTGATAGCAAGGGTTAAATCTCAACTGAGAAGATATACAACGCTGGGAGGTCTGGAAACGAAGAGCAATGTATATCAGACTGGGGGACTCATGATCGACGATGAAAGTAAAACAATCACCGTCGATGGAGAGGAGGTTCATCTTACACCGGTACAATATAAGATGTTAAAGTTTCTGACTAAAAATGCTGGTAAAGTATTCTCCATCGAGGAGATCTATGAGAAAGTCTGGAATGAAACGGCGCATAGTCCGGAAAATACCGTTTCCGTTCATATAAGAAAAATCCGAGAGAAAATAGAAATAAATCCGAAAGAGCCAAAATATTTGAAGGTGGTATGGGGAGTTGGATATAAAGTTGAAAAAATATAGTCACTCAATCACAACAAAAATCGTTGTTTTTATTATTGCGATCGTCTGTTTAACTGGGGTCATGAAAGCGATCGTAGAAGTAGAGATTGAAAATGATGCGGAATTTAGTAACGCAGTGGAAGATCATTATTTTCAAAGCTGGTCATACATACAGGAAAATGAAAAACTTGTCCGTAACCTCACGTTACTAATAGAAGAATATAAGAATGAAGAACATATTTTAAATGGCGGAACAATTAGTGATGATGAATGGAGACTAGTTGAAGAAAATTTATTTTCAGATTATCAATTCCGTTCTAGGAATTATAACCATGAGTTAAGTGAAAAGGAAATTTATGAAACATTTAAACAAGATTATGCAGACGAAATCACCCAGGCAAAGGATAAAATGATTAAGGATGATTTAAAAGCGTATCATTTGCTCCTGCAATATCTAGAAGAGTATGAGGTACCATTGTTTTATGCCAGTGATGGAACAAATGTGTTTACAAACACTACTTTAACAGAAAAAAAACAGTTTGAAACCTACCCTTCTTATATGATATTTGAGGATTATAAACAAGCGATTTACCCAAAGGAAACGAAAGAAAATAGGTATATATCTCGGTTAACACGCCTGGATAGATTGGACCCAAAAAACACGGTTGTTTATGTTGCCTTTACGGAGGAATTTTTAGATTCTAAAATAAAAGAATGGAAAGAAAACAAAGCAATTGCTACAAAAAACTTATATAAATTAGTAGGATTTTTAATAGGATTAATTTTTTCATTTTCCTATCTCATATTCGTAATAGGAAGAAAGTCTTTTAAGGATCAAGAGTTACACTTGAACGCAATAGACAAACTATACAATGAGATTAAAATAATAATATGTATACTTCTAATATTTTTGGTAGGAGAAGCCTATGGAAATAATGATATATTCCTCTTACTGATAGCGGTTCCTTTAACCATCGTTGGACTTGTACTGGTACTGTCAGTCGTGAAGCATTTTAAAAATAAATCTTTTATTAAGCATACATTGATCTTTAGTCTTATCCATAAGTTAGTTACATTTGTAGGAGATGTATATAGAAGCGGAAGCGTTGGTGTGAAAACAGTGCTAATCGTTATCGGCTATCCGATTTTGGTTGCTTTAACGTTTTTCATGTTTCCGGTAACGATTGGCTTAGCAGCCTGGTTTGCCTATAAAAAGATCAAGTCCTTTAATGCAATTCAGGAAGGGGTAGAAACAATAAAGGATGGAAATCTTCATTATCGGATTGAAGTGGGTGGAAAGGGAGAGTTCGGAAGACTAACTTCGAATATTAATAGCATCACTGATGGATTGAAAAAAGCAGTTGATAGTGAACTTAAAAGTGAAAGGTTAAAAACGGAGCTTATCACTAATGTATCACATGATATAAGAACACCTCTAACTTCCATTATTACCTATGTCGATCTATTAAAAAATGAGAAGGACCCATTAAAGGTAGAAAGATATATTGAAGTACTGGATCAAAAATCAAAAAGGTTAAAAACTTTAACAGATGATTTATTTGAAGCGGCAAAGGCTTCTAGCGGAAGTATTCCAGTAGATTTTGAGAAAATTGATATCGTGTCCTTAATTACTCAGGGGTTAGGGGAAGTAAACGACAAGATCGAAGCCATGGCATTAGATTTTAGGATGAATCAACCTAACGACAAGATCTATGTAATAGCGGATGGAAAATTATTGTGGAGGTCCATAGAAAACTTATTATCTAATATATTTAATTATGCTCTTGAAGGGTCAAGAGTATATATAGATATAGAGGATTTAGGTAACGAAATACTTCTTACCTTTAAAAATATGTCCGCTACTGAGTTGAATATCTCTACAGACGAATTAATGGAGCGTTTTAAAAGAGGCGATGAATCCAGAACCAGCCAAGGCAGTGGGTTAGGATTATCAATTGCAAAGAACCTGATTGAAATACAAAAGGGGAGATTTAAAATACAAATTGACGGAGATTTATTTAAGGCAATCATCTATCTGCCAAAACATCCACTTAGTTGATCGGTTAATAATGTAGGAAGGATTGAGATAGGACATCTAAGGGGTGTCCTATTTTTTTTACTAGCTTCGCTTTTTTCTTGTTCTAAAACTGATCATAAGAGCAAGAATGAGGACGAATTTGGGGCAACTATTTGTTAAAATAAATTAAGATCAATCTTACTGCACTGTTAACTACTAGAGAAAATAAAAATAGCTTAGTGGTGACAATTGAACTAGCAAGAGTATATGTAAAGAGCGGTGCTACTAGTTAATTGGAATCTAGTAATACATCCCTCTTGTATGAAAACGGAAGATAATTTGAAAGGTAGTTGAGTAAATGGGGTCTAATATCAATCTTTCATTTGAAGAGATGTGGGAAAAAATTATCGCTTGTGATCGAAAATATGATGGGCTATTTTTTACTGCAGTTAAAACAACTAAAATTTACTGTCGTCCTTCCTGCAGATCGAGGAAACCAAAAAAAATAAATGTTGAATTTTATCATGATATGGATGAAGTTGAAAAAGCTGGTTATCGTCCTTGCAAAAGATGTCGACCAGAAGTTGAGCAATCACCACATATTGAGCTTGTCAAAAATATTATTACATTCCTGGTCAATCATTATAAACAAAATTTATTATTAAAAGACATTGCGAATCATATAGGTTTGAGTCCCTTTTATTTGGAGCGCTTATTTAAACAGGAAACATCTGATACTCCACGTAGTTATCTAGAAAAAATACGTATCGATAAGGCAGTCTATCTGCTAAGATGCACAAACTTGACGAACGTAGAGATTTGCTATGAGGTGGGATTTCAGAGTCCTTCCAATTTTTATAAAGTATTTCGAACTCTTAAAAATTGTTCTCCCAGTGAATATCGGAGGAACCTCTAAATGAATTGGATTGATCATGAATCTTATATAGAAATATATCCACCAAAGGAATTTAATTTTGAGGAGTGTTTAGTTTTTTTGGGTAGATCCAATCAGGAAGTGCTGCACCAGACTAAAGAGGGGTCCATATATAAACTAATAAAAGTTAGTCAATCATTGATTTTATGTAAAATTGAATCTATCAATCATTCCATAAAGGTTGTATTCCCTATAAGCCCTTTATCGTATGACTCACGCCAAAAAGTAGCAGAGTATATTAGGGAATGGTTTGATTTGGATCAGGATTTAGGAGAATTCTATCAACTGGCTGGTCAAGATAACGTTTTAAAGACACTAATCCATAAATATTATGGACTAAGGATTATAAGCATCCCTGATTTATTTGAAGCGCTCGTATGGGCGGTTATGGGACAGCAAATTAATTTAACATTTGCTTATACATTAAAGAAACGCTTCGTAGAACAATATGGAGAAAGCCTGATTTACAGAGGAGAAACGTTTTGGTTATTCCCCTCATTTGAAAAAATAGCTACTATAACTGTCGATGATTTAAGGAAACTACAATTTACTTATAGGAAGGCTGAATATATCATTGATATCGCTAGAGCGATGAGAAATGGAGAATTATCCAAGGAATTATTGCTTCAGAAGATGGATTATCAGCAAATACGGAAATCATTAATGATGATTAGAGGTATCGGAGCATGGACGGCAGATTATGTAATGATGAAATGTCTACACTATACCTCCTCCTTTCCAGTTGCAGATGTTGGACTTCATAATGCCTTAAAAAATCTATTAGATCTGGAAAGGAAACCGACTATGGAAGAAATACAAGATTATGCAGCAAATTGGGAAGGCTGGCAGGCATATGCCACTTTTTATCTTTGGAGGTCTTTATATGAATAAAATATATAAGTTGGATTATGAATCACCAATTGGCGTAATCGAAATGATTAGCACGGATGAATCCATTTGCTCAATTTTATTTTCTGAAAAGGATAAAAAGGAGAAATATTTACAGGCCGAAACTCCTTCCGTTTTAGCAGAATGCTATACCCAACTCGACGAATATTTTAAAGGTAATCGTCGTGACTTTTCATTCCCGTATCATTTCAATGGGACTGACTTTCAAAAAACAGTATGGGAAGCTTTAATAGAAATTCCCTATGCGGAAACAGGGTCCTATAAGGATATTGCCGTTTGCATAGGGAATGAAAAAGCAATCAGAGCTGTGGGGAGTGCAAATGGGAAAAACAAGTTAAGTATTGTCATTCCTTGTCACAGAATAATTGGCTCCAATGGGAAATTAACTGGTTATGCAGGAGGGCTGTGGAGAAAAGAATGGCTGCTTCAACATGAGAAATCTTGTAAAAAGGGCCATTAGCAGTTTGTAAGAAAAAAACTTTAAATATAACGTACAGGAAAACAAATATGTTGTTTTCCTGTTTTATTTCCAAGAGGAATGACGAGATTTACGCGTGAAAACAGAGTTATTGGTGCAATATTTTACTTTGCTTTAATCCAAATTCTCTTTGGGTTTTTCTTGATGCTTTCTGTTTTTTACCTCAGTAAATATGTTATCTGAATTACTTGTTTGAGTTATTAATGTTCCATTCTGGGGTTGAGATTGATTTGATTCAATCAGCGATTTAAGCATCTGAATATCCTCTTTAGTAGCGTATTGTTTATCAGATTTTAACATATATCCTAACTGACCATTGGATTCTATTGTGGCCCATTCTAAATCAGAAAAATGCTGAATGTTTTGTTGTCTCATTCGTACTTCAAGCATATCAACAGTTAATCGCAGCTTTTTTAAATTGCTCTCATTAATTTGGCCATTTTCGACTACTAGAAGTGATTTTCCATAAACAAACGTCTCAAGAGCATCGTATTTCAATACGATATATTCGATAAAAAGAAGCGTAATTACCATTAAAAACGTAATCACCATCGTAATCCAAATGTTCCTGTCGCCAACTGGTTGAATAATTAATGATCCAACAGCTATCATCATTACAGTCTGAGCAACCGTAAGTTGCGAGATTGATTTTCTTCCAGCTAACCGCAAAATCAAAACTCCACCTACTACAACAACAATGGCTTTCCATATAAAGTGAAAATCCACAAGAAACCCTCTTTCCGACAATCATTTTTTGTGAATGTTTTATCTTTTTATCTAAATTTTCTATGGTGACAATGAGTAGAAGAAAGTTCTTATACTTTATCACTACTTACACAGTTACCTTATTTTTATTTTATATATGATAACGATTCTAGTTTTTCCCATTGTTTTAAAATTAGCAAAATAAGATTGAATAATTAATTATGAATGAATGAACTAAAAAGAGCCAATGCATTAATAAATAAAGTATATTAAAGATGTTACGTACTAATCTAACAAATCTCATTTAGATTTATCACGGTGACCGTACCATAAGTAATAGGAAACATGATTCTAAGGAAACCTAAAAAAAGGTTAAATATACTCTAGGAGGATATAAATGATAAAAATTATGGCTGATTCAACATGTGATTTATCTGATGAAGTACTGGAAATGTACGATATCAGCTTAGCACCTCTAACCATAAATATAGATGGAAAAATGTATAAAGACAGAGTAGATATTCAACCAGATGAATTCTATGGAATGATGGAGGCACTCCCCGAGTTTCCGACCACAGGTATGCCAAGCCCAGCGGAGTATCTAAAGATAATTAAACAGGCTGTTGATTCAGGTAATAAGGAAGTATTATGTATTTGCATGTCTAGTGGAACGAGCGGTTCGTATCAATCAGCGATACTAGCGAAAGATTACTTTTTCGAAGAGAGCCCGGAATCAGACGTTAAGATACATGTAGTTGATTCAAAATGTATGAGTCACGGAAGTGGTTGGCTGGTTATGAAAAGTGCGATGATGAGAGAACAAGGGGCATCGTTTGAAGAAATAGTTTCTTTTAATGAAAATTATAAGAAAAAGGTAAAGCATTTCCTATCGGTGGATGATTTAGATCATTTAATAAAGAGTGGTAGGCTCACTAATGCAAGTGCCTTAATAGGAAAAATCCTAATGCTAAAGCCAATAATGTCTATGAAGGATGGAAAAGGAGCTATAGTTGGAAAGGAAAGAGGATTAAAAAGAGTACTCAATCATTATACTCAGGAATTTGTGAAAAGAAATGACCGAGAAATGACAGACTTTATCATAGTTGGTTATACATCAGATATTAAGGTTGCTGAAAATCTTAAAGCTAAACTTCAATTAGATACTGATTTCTCTGGAGACATTCATATTATGCAAATGGGAGTATCAGTAGGAACCCATGTTGGCTTAGGAGCTATTTCTATGTTTTTTGTAGAAAAGTGAGAAATGAGGATTTAAGGACAAGTATCGTTATGTTGCTTAAGAAGAAGGAACAAAGTAACGAGATGCTACCCAAGTGGACCTTCAAAGCAGAGACCCAAAAAAGGGTCTCATATTTTATTCTACTGTAACTTCACTCATAAGTGCATGGGTGTTACCTTCTGTATCTTTAAAGAATACCATCCATGTTTCTGTTTGTCCTATTTTTGCAACAATATGGGGTTTACCTGTAAAATCTACTTCTTTAGATAGTAGGTTCTCGTAAACTTCGTTAATATTTTCTACTTGAAAGTAAATGACAGAGCTTGAGTGTGCAAATTCCTCTTTTTCTGGAAGACTTAATAATAGGCGTAACCCATTGCATTCAAAAAATGCCATAGAGTCGGTATTAAATAAAGGTGTTAGATCAAGTACCTCTTTATAAAAGTGGATTGCTTTGCTTAAATCTTTAACTGGAATCCCAATTTGTCCTACATTTTTGATCATATTATTTTCCAAGAAATGTCCCTCCCTACATAATCTCTCAAAATAAGGATAAACCATTTTAACAAATATTTCCTCATAAAAATTCCTATTCTATTACATTTTAAATAAATTTGAAAGGAAATCAGGATTTCAGATTTTATAATAAGTTAGTGTCATTAAAGACTGGTAATAATTATCCTTTTTTAAGATAATAAAGGTAGTATGAATTTTGAGATACAATAAAAGAGGTATGTATGAAAGAACTTATTTTTAATAAAAAGATATATTATATTGTTGTGTGGATTATAGTAGGGATTATGATATCGGGGTTGCTTGTAGACAATCCCCGTTTTGGTAGATTTGAGTTTGGATATATAGCTCATTGTATATTAGTGGTGATTCTGTCTATTTGTTTATTGGTGTACCCTAAGAAAAGTACTAGTTTTCTTAGGATAATAATCATCATCGTTTCTTCCGTTTTCTTTTATACACTTTTCATATTTTACCCTGAAACATTCTCTACCTTTATTTTTCTGTGTTTTATTCCAGCCCTTTCTATCTTGTATTTTGATTCAAAGCTTTTTTATTTTTCTTTGTTATTTAACTTTGTATCAACCACATCTATATTTGGGTTTATTATATTCTTTGAAAAAGGGCACATCTATCCGCACATAGAAGAAGATTTAATAGGGAATTTCGCAAATTTTATTGCCAGTCAAATCATTATTTATTTTATTTTTTATGTAACAAATGCACATATAAAAAGGCTACAACTGTATTATGAACAAATTCAACAGACCGAGCGTTTAAAGACAACCGGTCAACTCGCAGCTGCGGTTGCGCATGAAATTAGAAATCCTTTAACAGTTGTTAGTGGGTTTTTGCAGTTATTTGAACAAGACAAAAAATTCAATGAGGATCAAAAACGCCATTGTACTTTGATGATTGATGAATTAAAAACAGCTGAACAGGTCATTTCACAATTTTTAACTATGGCTAAACCAGAAAAAGAAAAAGTCACTGAAACAGTTGATGTAAAAGTTGTTCTTCAGAGTGTAACTGATTTGCTTTACTCATATGGACTCATTCACGATAAATCGATTGAATTAAAAGTAAATGGAGATTGTATGATTTCTGCAAATACTATTGAATTTAAACAATTGTTTATTAATCTTATTAAAAATGCGATAGAAGCTTCAGAGATTGGTGATACTGTACAAGTGACAGCAGAAAGCGAGAAGGATTTTGTTGTCATTAAAGTAATCGATCATGGACGTGGAATGTCAAAAGAAGAAGTTGCAACATTAGGCACTCCTTTTTACTCATTAAAAAGTAAAGGTACAGGCTTAGGTATGATGGTTTGCTTTAATATTATTGAAAAATATAAAGGAACGATCGACTTCCAAACTTCAAAAGGGCATGGGACCACAGTTTCGGTACGCTTCCCGTCGGAATGATTGACATATGCTCCTATTTATTCACTTATCAAATGACTAAAAAACCCCATTACTAAAAGATTACAGTTAGTAATGGGGTTTTTAAACTAGTTTCCTATTTTTTTTGTAGTATTGTCCTCGATGGAGTTAGGCTCACTATATACTAATACATAATTTATGACTATGATTTGACCGTTATAATCAACAGTTTCTGTTAGATTTTGATCGGTATATCCAACACCCGGATTAAATGTGAATTCTTTACTAATACTTTCACTTTTGCCGTTTAGTTTAAATTCTAAAATATACTTGGCTTGAACGTTTCCACCGTTACCCTTATGTCCAGTCCATATGTAATCAGCTCCAGTAACTGATACATTTGTTACTGTTGGAATTGGAGAAGTAGGTGCTGTATATGAGTATGTCTTTGTAAGACTGTTATAGCTATTAGTTACCGTTAACTTATCAGTAAATTCAACACCAGGAGCTAAACCATCTTTAGCCACGGTTACTGTACCTTTTTCACCTCTACTGTATTCAATTGCAGCCTCGAATTTAACAGAGTAGGTGTTGGTATTCCAAGTATAATTATTTTCTTCTAATTTTTCTGGGAATACTAGGTTTTTAATAGCAATAGGTACGTCAAACTTTGATCCTAATATAGTTACAGTACTCTCTGTGCCTGAAACGACTTCCGATTTTTCAGTAATAACAGGGTTACCTGTAGACCAGTTTTCAACCTTATTATAAGTTAATGTAAACTGATTAGATTCACTGTTATAACTAGAGAAGTTTTCTTCCTTAGCGACTGTAGACGTAACATAAGGGACGTGAATTTTGTACTCAACATCTTTTGCTAGCGTATGAGTATCACCTACTGGTTTTCCACTAATGTAGATTGTTTTAGCGGAGATAGTATATGTTTGATCTCCTTTTAATTTTTCTACATTTAAAGTTGCAGCGTATCTCCATGTTTTATCAGCAACTTTTTGAACAGTAACAGATGTTGAACCAGGAATTGTTACGACTAATTGAGGTCCATCAATTACTACAGTGCCTGAAACTGTGATTTCTTTAGCATACCTAGGTACTGTTACTTGATCTGGAGTAATAATACCTGTAGCTCTCTGTTGTTCTGTTCTAGCAGTTTGATTTTCTTTTGCTGGCGCAGCACTTACAACGGAGCTTCCTAGTCCTATAACGAGTGAACTTGCAATAATTGTTGATATTACTTTCTTGGAATAGATTTTGTACATTTTCATTCTCCTCTTAGGTAAATTTATCTAAGAGGGCCGGTTACACTAGTTGCTCCTTATAGCCCAAGTGTCCAAATAAAGGCCATAGTTCATCGCTTCCCCCAGGGTGGGCCGGTTACACTACTAACTCCACATAACCCTTAAGTGTCCAATTACAGGTTATACTTCTCAGTCTCCCTAGGTCTTTATTCTCGTAACGTTAGCCCAATGCTTTTTGTGGCCACCTAAAAACATGGGTCTCATTACCTATATACCGATTATATTTCAACTATTGTTGAACGGCAAATGAATTCTTTCGACAAAGTTTTTCAATTATCTTAATAAAAACCAGACTCTTAAACCATTCCAGACGAAGTAATTTGGTCTAAAGTGAAAAAAATGTCACAAAGGTAAAAATGTGCAACCGATATAAAAATAAAGAACCCTTACTCAATTTGAGTAAAGGTTCTTTATTTTTATGAATGTTCTTTTAACACTCTTTTCGCGAATTGCTGAATCACAATTTCATCTGCAGGAGGGTTATGTAATCCAGCCCTTACATCACGGAAGTATCGCTGAAGAGGATTTTGCTCTGAAAGACTGCGTGCACCAACAATGCGCATTGCTATGTCAACAACATCATTTGCACTGTTGGTGACAATATGTTTAACTGCACCTAATTCATGGGACATATCTACTCGCTTCTTGGGATGGTTTACCCACTTTTGAGAAACAGAGTGAAGTAGTTCCCTCGCTTTATATAACTCTAGTTCCATTTCACCTATTTTTAGTTGGACCTCTGCAACTTCTATAATTGGACCTGGCAATGAATTTGGATGGTAGTCAAAAGCAAACGACACAGCGTAATTTCTTGCTGCCATGGCAATGCCTAAATAAACAGCGGGAATGTGAAGAAGCCAGCCCTTTGGAATATCACTAGCACCTTCCTCAACTAAAAGGGCATCCTGATCCAATTTTACATTGTCTAGAATCAAATCATCACTTTTCGTTGCCCTCATGGCAATACTGTCCCATGTTTCCTCCACACTCACACCAGGTTGTTTCAGGTTAACAAGGTACACCCCTTTTTTTCCTGTATCATCTATTTGTGCTGTGACAAGTGCATAATCTAGGGCAGTGGCCATTGAAGTGAACGATTTCTCACCCTTAATGATCCATTCCTTTCCAACTCTTGTGGCTTTTGTTGTTGGAAGTCCTCCTCTTGCAGGGCTACCAGTAGCCTTTTCAGATGAGGCAGCATTGATTAGAACCTTGTTTTTAACAATTTGCTCACAAAGCCATTCATATTTTTGGGGATTCCATATACAATTCTCACTCGTTTCTAATATGATTCCAAGGTGCCATCCTATGGACAACGCTGTTGCACCATCACCTTGTGCAAGTATTTCTTGAATTTCAATAAATTCATATAGATTTAAGCCATATCCACCGTATTCAACAGGAACTGTTAGAGCAAGAAAATTGGCCTTCTTTAAATCCTCTAAGTTATCCATTAACCAATTACCGTCTTTACTTGCCTCATTTGCTCTATCTTGAAAACGTTTGACTAAGCTCTTGGCAGTTCTGCACAAATCCTTAAATGGAACAGACGATGTATCAAATTGATTCAAATCATCACTCCGTTCTACTTATTTTCGTGTCTTCTTTAGTATAGAAAAAGTAGTAAGAAAATTGGTAATCATTTGCTTAAAAGTACGACGTATTTTATTTATTCAGAACTTAGACTTCTTCTTTTTTTCAGCATTCTTAATGGTTTCTCCTTGAGGAATCTGATACAACCTACTTTTAGGTTCATATATTTTTTGCGAAGGCCATAAGCCGTGATGACCTGAAAAAATGTAACTGATTATACAAGCAATAAAAAAGTATTCCATTCCTTTTCCATCAAACATTTCCATGGCTAGTAGGAAAGCAGCTATCGGGGTATTAGCTCCACCACAAAACGCAGCAATCAATCCTAGTGCAGCCAGAAAAGACATAGGTAAATCTACGATTGTATGTAAGGAATTGCCTAATGTTGCACCCATAAAGAATAAGGGGAGTGCCTCTCCACCGACAAAGCCGGTTCCTAAGGTCACAGCTGTAAATATAAGTTTCGCTAGAAAAGCAAACGGAGGAACCTCTTCTTTAAAGGATTGCTCTAACATTTCTAATCCACGACCATTGTAATCCTGTGTACCAATTATTAATGTTAATCCCACAATAATAATTCCCCCGACAAAGGCTCTTTTCATATGGTTTTTCTTAAAAAATTTATCAGTAAATGCTTCTATTCCATGTCTTAACTGAGAGTATAAAGCACTAAGTAAACCGAATAAAATCGATACGATTATTACTTTCAAAAATGTAACTACAGAAGCATCAGGAATGCTTTGTATAATAAAATGTTCGTGTTTATGACCCCACGCTCCTGTTGTTATAAAGTGTCCAACAAAGCTTGCAGTAAGACAGGGAACAAGTGCTTCAAATTTCAGCTTTCCTAATGCAGACATTTCCATCCCAAAAACAGCACCTGTTATGGGTGCTCCAAAGGCCGCACCAAAGCCAGCACTAATACCACTCATGAGAATTATTTTTGTTTCGACTTTGTTAAACCTTAGATACTTTTTAACTGCAGCAGCAACACTTGCACCCATTTGAACAGCTGCACCTTCTCTTCCAGTCGAACCCCCAAATAGGACCGTTAGAAAGGTTCCAAAATAGACAATCGGCCCCATCCTCAGAGGTACTTCTTTTTTTCCATGTACTGCATCGATTACTAGGTTATTTAATTTAGCAGTGTCATTTAGTGTATTATTCAGAAATACCTTGCCATAGTTCATATATATGTATCCTATAATAAGGCCGCCTAAAGGTAGAAGGAAGATTAGCCAATCTCTTTTCATCCGAACTTTTCCTAGATAATCATTTATTTCCAGTAGGAAATGAATAGTAGAGCCAACAACTACACCAATTATGCTTCCTAAGATAATCCATTGAATAAGTAGTAAAAAGAAGTTCTGATACTTTCGTCCAATTTCCATTCAGCGTTACCTCATTTCAACCTATTTTCACAAATCACCTTATTTTTACCTAAGAATGAAAAATTGATTAAAATAATTTAACTCTATGTATTTCCTTGAATAAGCATATATCCTTTTATGAAGAATTATGGTCTAATAGTGATTAGATTAATTCATCTGCTTTAAGTAGTGAAAGAAGGGGAATTTGAGTTGAAAAAGTTTAAGAAGTTTTACCTTGAAATTACGAGTGTTTGTAATTTAGCTTGTAGTTTCTGTCCACCCACTGAACGCCAAAAACAATTTATTTCTGTTGAGGATTTTTCGAAAAGATTAGATCAAATTAAACCTCATACAGATTTTATATATTTGCATGTAAAAGGTGAGCCATTGCTTCATCCAAAAATAGATCAATTACTAGACTTAGCCCATGAAAAAGGGTTTAAGGTTAATATTACAACCAATGGAACGTTAATTAATAAAAATAAGCATAAGCTACTAAATAAACCTGCCCTAAGACAGATGAATTTTTCGTTGCATAGCTTTGATGGCCATGCTGGCTCAGTAGATAGGGAAGGATATGTTGGAAGTGTCCTTTCATTTATAAAAGAAGCAACGAGCCAATCTGAATTGATTGTTTCATTAAGACTTTGGAATCTTACCCAAGATAATATGACAAATCTTGAAAAGCAACGAAATCGAGAGGTTCTAGAGATTATAGAGAAGGAATTTGATCTAGATTACAGAATTGAAGAAAAGGTTACACCAGGTAGTGGTGTAAAACTAGCGGAGCGAATTTTCATTAATCAAGATTATGAATTTCAGTGGCCTGCACTTCATGAAGAAGAGGATGACGGAAAAGGATTTTGTCATGGACTTCGTAATCAAGCTGGGATCTTGGCTAATGGGACCGTTATTCCATGTTGTTTAGATGGTGAAGGTATTATCAATCTTGGTAATATCAATAACTCCACTTTTACTGAAATTATTGAAGGTGAACGAGCAACTAATATAGTTGATGGGTTTTCTAGAAGAGAAGCAGTGGAGGAACTTTGTCGTAAATGTGGATACCGCAAAAGGTTTGGTAAATAGTGCTTATGATTTATGATTTGGACTTTAGGATATAGGGATTAAATAGCCTGTAATGATACAAAGAAATTGTAATATACTTTTAATAAGAAGTGTCTAGTAGATAGACGCTTCTTTTATTCTATCTATTGAAAAAAAGGAGAATCTATAGAAGTGAAATTTGATTCGATTTTCCCCAAAAGTATTAAAGAAGCCCTAAAAAATAGCCCACCTGGCGAATGGATGTCTACCATTCCAAAAGAGTGTATACGTCTCAATTTAGGATATCCCGCACCGACGCTTGTTCCTAGTGAGGGAATAAGGGCGGCTGTAAATAGACTTATTGATGAGGAGAAGGACTTACCACTTTATTATATTGGAAGTCCACAAATCTCTAGATTGAAAGAACAGATTCAAACAAGATTAAATGAACGTAATATCTATATAAACAGTGGTGAGCTTTTAATCACATCAGGTGCTTGTCAGGCAATAGATTTGATAGCCCGTATACTCCTTGACGAAGACACAGTTGTAGCAATAGAATCACCAACATATATGGAAGCGTTGGAGATTTTTAAAAACTATACAAGTCAATTTATATGCATACCTATAGATCAGCATGGTTTACAAACAGATAGACTAGAAGAAGTATTACAAGAAAGAAGAGAAAATGGCCTTACCCTTCCAAAGTTGTTATATACGATTCCAACCTTTCATAATCCTACTGGAACGACGATGAGCATGGAGCGGCGGCAACATGCATTAGAGCTTGCTACTAAATACAACTTTTCAATTGTGGAGGATGATGCTTACGGGGAGTTAAATTTTCATAAGCCTATAGCTCCTTTAAAGTCGTTGGATAAGAGTAATCTTGTGATTCATGTGGGTTCATTATCAAAGGTAGTTGCTCCAGGAATGCGAATAGGCTGGGTAGCAGCACCAAGTGAAATTATAACTACTTTAGCTTGGTTCAAGAAAGATTTAGATCATCCGTTTGCTCAGGCAACGATAGCTACATTTTTAGAAGGAGAGAATCTTGATAAACGACTTACTTCTTTAAGGGATGTGTATGAGGAAAAATGTAAAGTAATGATATTATCACTAAAGAAGTATTTTCCGGAAAGTGCTTCTTGGTATATACCTGAAGGAGGCTATTTCATTTGGGTAAAAGTACAAGGAGTCGACACAGAAAAGCTGTTAAAACAGGCTCTGTCTGAAGGTGTTGCTTATGTTCCTGGTAAGTATTTTTTCTATGATCCACATGCTGGAACTGAATTTTTTCGTCTTTCTTTTAGCTATGCAGATGAAAAAGAAATAAAAAAGGGAATAAAATTGCTCGGAAAGATTTTAAAGCCATAGTCCACGAGAACGATAAAGGTCCTCGAGGATTATGGCTTTTTGAATATGAACTATTTATTTAGCAAAGGCCTGTCTTGCAAAAACAACTCCATATCTTGGCTCTTTCCCTGGACAATATCCTGTGCAATGATCTTTGCTAGCATTTGGCTATATACTGTCCCATTGTCACCGAAACCAAAAAGAAAATAGCTATTAGGATACTCTTCATAAATACCGATTATTGGTAGTCCATCTGCTGTTCCACCATAGAAACCAGTCAAATAAAACTCTGGTTCTACATTTATAGTAGGAAACATCTTGTTAAACTCCTCAATTAACTTGTCCTTTTTGGACATAAGCTTACTATCTCTATCTTCTGGGTAGATGGTATTTTCGTCTAATCCTCCAATGATAATCCGATCATCAGCAGTGGTTCTCATATATATATAGGGCCGAGCAGTCTCCCAAATAAGCGTTCGTTTATACCAAGTCGAGATGTCTTTAACAGGGGTAGTAGTAACATTATATGTACTGACAAATGAAACCTTTTTTTCACTTTTTATATCAATGCCTTCATAACCTGCTGCAAAAATAACTTTATTTGCTCGGATAGAATAACCTGAGGTTGTTGAAATAATCATCTGATCTAACTCAGTATCAAAGTGATGTCCATTCATTTCTGTATGCTCATAAATACGTATCCCTTTATTTGATACATAATCAAATAAGGCATGTGTATACTTAAAGGGGTTAATTTCTCCATCATTATAGGAATATATAGCAGCATCTCTACTAAATGGATATCTATTTTCTATCTCGTTCTTTTCTAGAAAAGTTAAATCAAAGTTATGCTCCTTTAGTAACATATACTCTTCTTTTAATTTCTGGATATCTTCTTTACAGCTAGCAAAGTAAAGTGTATCTCTACGGTAAAACTCACTATCAATTTCCACCTTCATAGTAGCTGCTTCCATCTCATTGATTGCTTCTTTTAGCAATTGTAAATACCGACTTATGTATTCCTTACCAAAAGCATTAACTAAGTTAATAAATAGTTTTTCTCCAGAATATTGAATGAGTGCAGTATTCGCACTAGTACTTCCACTGCCAATTTTGTTTTTTTCAATAACCACCACATCTAAGCCTGAATCAGCTAAATAATAGGCAGATTGTGCAGCAGAGCTTCCTCCACCAATTATAAGTACATCACAATTAAGATCAGAGCCGAGCGTAGGATATTTAGGTGGGTTAGGAAGAGTAGTGGGCCAATAATATTTTCCAGACTGTAAGTTCATTATTTCCTCCTACTTATAAAAGAATATGTATTATTTTAATCGTATTATTTCCCATGCAATTGGTTTCTACTTGTCCTACCTGTGAAAATTGCTTTAGTGGAAATAATTATGTCACTACAGCCTATAGACGAATAAACTGCAGTAAAAACGATATGAGGGCGATTAACGATGACTATTTCATTTCCAGTAAGTAGTAAGACGGCTAAAGTAAGTAGCGGACAGAAAAAAGTAGTGTATTATCCGCAGGTTTATGGAATGTCAAACCATAGTTTAGAAATGTTCATAAATCGAACGATAGTGATTCAAACCCAACAACTAATAAATGAACAGGTAGGCAATATGCCAACAACAGTTGAAGAAATGCTCGGGTCTTATGAAATTAAAAATAATCAAAGAGAAGTGCTGAGCTTATCACTTTCGAACTACACGTATCATTCAAAAGCTGCTCATGGAATGACTTATATAAAATCCTTAACGTATGATTTGAAAAGCGGGAAGCTTTGTCAACTTAAGGATCTGTTCAAACCTGGGAGCATTTATATTGATAGGCTTTCAGAGTTAATTAAAATGCAAATAAAAGAGCGAGATATTCAAACATTGGATGGATTTAGTACTATACGGCCAGACCAAGACTTTTATATTGCTGATAAAACGCTTGTGATTTATTTTCAGTTATATGAAATCACACCATATGTTTTTGGTTTTCCGATGTTTCCAATTTCGGTATATGATATTGCAGATATAATTAATGAGGATGGTCCATTGGGGCGTATGGCAGAAAATAATTAAATATTCGTTTGAGTGAGGGTTCATAAGAAGATTATGTGACCTCGGAGTGTCAATTTTTCGTTTTAGAGGGTTGATAAAATGATTTATGTGACCTCGGGAAGGTGATTTTCTGCATATGAGGGTTCATAAAGTGATTTATGTGACCTCAGAATTGTGATTCTCCACTGATGAGGGTTGATAAATTGATTTATGTGACCTCGGATCTGCGATTCTCCACTAATGAGGGTTGATAAAATGATTTATGTGACCTCGGGAAGGTGATTTTCTGCATATGAGGGTTCATAAAGTGATTTATGTGACCTCAGAATTGTGATTCTCCACTGATGAGGGTTGATAAAATGATTTATGTGACCTCGGATCTGCAATTCTCCACTAATGAGGATTGATAAAATGATTTATGTGACCTCGGGAAGGTGATTCTCCGCATATAAGGGTTCATAAGTGATTTATACGACCTCGGAATGGTCGTTTTCCACTTTAGAGGGTTCATAAAAAATGGTGTACGTTCTTTGAAGTTTTCGGAATGAGCCAAGATATAAAACTCATAAATTGAAAATGTGTTTATTTATCTACTTGGAGGGACGAGAATGAGCAGAAAGTATCCAAATGATATGAATCGCCAACTCATGTCAGGTGGGCGTAACCCGATTATGCATGGATCGTGAGGTGCATTATGATATTCTTACTCATTTATATACTCCTCAAGGCGTATACGAAATTACACCTCTAGTGTCTACTGGAAAATTAGTTTCCACTTTAAACTACTACTATAGAGTAATTTAGGTGGAGTTGAGCGTAATGACAGAGATAATCTTAGCATTTATAGAGGATTGGGGGATATGGGGCATCCTTCTTTCATTATTTATCGAAGGCAGTGCCTTGCCCTTTTTTGGTACATTTTTAATTGTAACGGTCGGATTTATTATGGATTTATCATGGTTTGAACTCGTTTGGGTTTCACTGGTAGGGAGTCTAGTTTACGCAATTGGAAGCTTTATACCCTACTATATCGGCTTAAAGTTTGAAAAGTCAGTTGAGAAAAGGTTAAGCCAGTCCAAAAGAGAAAAATTAGAAAAAGCAAAAGTATCATTTATTAAACACGGTATATGGAGTGTAGCGATTTCAAGTCCTCTACATTTAGGGAACGTAATTCCATTTTTAGCTGGTATGTCAAACATGAAGCTTTCGATTTATACATTATTAACAATCGCCGGAATTGCTCCTTCAACCTTTTTATTATTAAGCATTGGACGTTTTTATCAGGGAGATATTGAAACAGTAACTGCTTTTATTACTGAGTATCAATCAAAATTGCTAATAGGTTTTATCATTCTTTCTATTATTTATACAGTATGGAAGATATATGTAAAGAAATTAAAAAAGAAAACCGAAAATTATTCAGTTGGATAGCTCCCCATAGGAGGGAAGTGGAGAACAGCTATTAAATCTCTACACTTCCTTAACACTTTCAGGGACAACCCCCTTAAATTGCTTTGTAGTCACTCTTATGACCAGTTGCTTTAGCGAGTGCTTCTAATTGCTCATTTATATATCGCCTATCTAAAGATAGAAGTATATTCTTATTAATGCCCTCAATAATATACTCCGAAAATTCCCAGACCAATTCCTTTATTTGCTTTGAGTTGCTTTCTGCAATCAAGGTAAGTGCTTTTATCCCTGCAGTTAATACTGAGATATCAGAAAATCCATATTGGCGAATTTGAAAAAAGCATTTATACAGGAAATCAGAGAAATCAGGTTTCTTGTAAATTACTCTGAGATTCCGGT
The DNA here is from genome assembly GCA_947497585.1 of uncultured Bacillaceae bacterium. Taxonomy (GTDB): domain Bacteria; phylum Bacillota; class Bacilli; order Bacillales; family Bacillaceae_L; genus Bacillus_BV. Next base: position 67,602 of record CANMHG010000007.1, read on the forward strand.
TATCATCATTATGATATGACTTGGGTAGATGCTTACTTCCTAGCTTAGTTAGTATCTTTCCTAAATTATCGATACAGTTGATCGCAGTATTTGGGTCATTAATTCCTGGTGATAAAGCACGAAGTCCAATTTCAACAATTTTTGTAAGCCCAAATTCTATATCATTAACAGCAGCTTGTTCTGAACCAATAATAAAATACTTATCATAACTTCCTTTCACCTGATGAGAGGAAAGAAACCATAATGATAATAATGGAGTATCCTCGTCAACATAATCATTTACTTCTTTTTCAATTCTAATAATACAATCTTCCTTCGTGGCTTGTTTAACTAAGCCTTCAATATCTATGTACTGAATATATCCTGAACCATTTAAGCTGAAATGTTTTGGCGGGATGTGTTTAATTTCTTCACTTTCCCAATCTTCCCATGGTGGATCTTCTTGTACATCCTTTGCATCCTTTAAGTCTTTATTAATTTTGTCAATTGTCTCAAGGGTAATCGTATGAATTAAATTACTTACCTGAATCCAGCCAGTAACATGATGGATAAAGAAGACAAAGACAAGTAAGCAAACAATAGAAATGAATATAGCAATGGCAGGAACGATGAAAGTTGTAGTCGTATCTGTTTCTCTTAAAAGCAAGAGTAAAAGAATGGAGTAAATAAATCCACCAACAAAAATGCCTAGAACACGTTGAGTACTATGATCGGTAATGAAGTTTTGTAGTGTTCTAGGAGAAAATTGTGAAAGATACGTTGTTAATACAACAAGAATTGTTGAGAATGTTATTGTTGTCATTGTGAGTAGAGAGGCGGATATGGAACTTAGGATGGTTTGTGCTAGATTGATATCTGTTAATAGAAAGTCCGGTAAAAAAGTGACTAATATTTCATTATTTACTATATATGTATTAAGTTCCATGCTGAAAATTGCAAGAAAGGCTGCTATAAGTCCATATAAAGATGGTAGGTACCAAAAACGTTGTCTGATACGAATGAATAAATTTGAAAAGCCCATAAGTTAACACACTCACTTCCTACTAAATCCAATAAAATCCTTTGTATATTTTTTACTCCTTGCTAGGAGTTTTATACAATTGCATTGATTAACTGGATTTTTGGAGCTGATCTTCTATGGGCAGAAAGAAATTAAGATTTACTATAGTGAGCACCACAAAAATGATTTTATAAGGTGTAGTTTGGGAAGGTATACTTTTAGTGCGTGAAACTTGTATTTATTAATTGTAAGTCTCAAAATAGACAGTATTAATTATTGTTTTTTATACATAGGGAGGTAGAAATGTCTATGGAAATAGGTATCAGTACGTTTGTTGAAACTACACCAGATGTACAAACCGGTGAAGTTGTAAGTCATGCACAGCGCATTAGAGAGGTAGTCGAAGAAATTGTCCTTGCAGATAAAGTAGGATTAGATGTTTTTGGGGTAGGGGAACACCACAGAGAGGATTTTGCAGCATCTTCTCCAGCAGTTGTTCTAGCAGCTGCAGCATCGCAGACGGAAAAGATCAGGCTTACGAGCGCGGTTACAGTCCTTTCATCTGCAGATCCGGTACGAGTATTCCAGGACTTTGCCACACTTGATGGAATATCAAATGGACGTGCAGAAATCATGGCTGGAAGGGGTTCGTTTATCGAATCGTTTCCATTGTTCGGATATGACTTAAGAGATTATGATGAGTTATTTGATGAAAAGCTAGAGCTATTGCTAGAACTACAAAAATCAGAAAAAGTTACATGGAGTGGAAGGCATCGACCAGCAATAAACAATCTAGGAGTGTATCCACGTCCGGTCCAAGACCCTTTACCAATCTGGATAGGAAGCGGGGGTAATACACAATCTGTCATTCGTGCTGGTTTACTAGGTTTACCTTTGGTTTTAGCGATCATAGGAGGAAGGCCTGTACAATTTGCCCCTCTTGTAGAGCTATATAAAAAAGCTGCTGAACAAGCGGGACATGATGTTTCGAAGCTTTCAGTTGCATCACATTCACACGGGTTTTTAGCAGAAGATACTCAAACGGCTGCTGATAAGTTTTTCCCTTCAACACAACAAGTGATGAATAAATTAGGGAGAGAACGTGGTTGGGGTCATTATGACCGAACAAGTTTTGATACAGCAAGAAGCTTTGAAGGAGCACTTTATGTAGGAGATGCAGATACAGTAGCACAAAAAATCATTTACCTTCGAAAAAATGTAGGTGTTAATCGTTTCATGTTACATGTACCAGTTGGTTCTATGCCGCATGAAGATGTAATGAAAGCAATTGAACTGCTAGGTACAGAAGTAGCGCCTAAAGTTCGAGAAGAAATCTCAAAATGGGAAGCTGAGCAATAAACAATGAAAGTAGCTTAAAATAAAAGAAAACAAAGACTGATGCTTTGTGATCTCATCATGTCTTTGTTTTCTTTTAGTTATACCACTTTTTCCAGATATCTTTAGATTTCATACATCCATTATCATTGTTCCAGCCACTTTTATCCTTCTTACAATCTTTATCCGAGTCATCATCATCCCACCAGCACTTTTTCCAGAAGCAATGCCACCAATCATGCTTATGGTCCCAATGGTCTTTATCTTCCCAATCCCAGTCTTTATCGCTATCTTTACCTCGCTCCTTATTATCACGGTCGTTGTCTTTATCATGATGACGATATTCCGTTTCTTTCGACTTTTTGTCATCGGTCTCGCTTGCTGTAACTAAAAAGCTAAAGTAGTTATGAAAAAAGCCAAAGAAAGAGTTAGCCTCTGAGGAGTCGTGTGTAGTTGCATGAGATATAGTAGGGTTTAATAAGATGGACATAAATAGAATTAGAGAAGTGATATGTATTGACTTTTTCAATGTATATAATCCCTCCTTTTTACGCTTTATAAAGTTAAACTTGTTCTATATAAAGAATATAACATACATATAGCCAACTGTGAATGTGATTTTGGGGGAAAATTGGTAAATATTACTTATAGCATATGCAAAGTTGTTATCTAACATAATGAGTAATCATCTGCTATAAAATAATCATGCGATGTGAATACTCATAAGGGGCAATGATAGGTTGTTTACTTACTCATATGATTATAAAAGGAGCTAAACCAATGGTTGTTAAAGAAAAGGTGAACCGTGTTGTTGTAGTGGGAACTGGTGCAGTAGGCTGTAGCTATGCTTATTCTCTAATTAACCAGGGAGTTGTTGAAGAATTAGTTTTAATAGATGTTAATGAATTAAAAGCTGAGGGCGAAGCAATGGATCTAAATCATGGGTTGCCTTTTGCTCCTGCATCGATAAAGGTTTGGAGTGGAACATACAAGGATTGTAATTATGCTGATTTAGTGGTTATAACTGCTGGATTAGCGCAAAAACCAGGAGAAACCAGGTTGCAATTATTAGAAAAGAACACTAAAATTTTTAAGCAAATTGTAAAAAGTGTAATGGAAAATGGCTTTGAAGGTATTTTTCTAGTGGCAACTAATCCGGTTGATATTCTAACTTATGTGACCTGGAAAGAGTCAGGTCTACCAACCTCAAAAGTTATCGGATCAGGAACAGTGTTAGATACAGCGCGTCTGCGCTTTTCCCTTGGTCAATACTTCAATGTTGATACAAGAAATGTACATGCTGTTATTATTGGTGAACATGGTGATACAGAGTTACCGGTATGGAGTCATGCAAGTATTGGAATTGAACAACTTACAACAATAATAGAGAAGAGAAGTAATGTTAAGAAAGAAGATCTCGAGGAGATTTTTAAAAATGTCCGCGATGCAGCGTACCATATTATTGAGCGTAAGGGAGCAACGTATTACGGGATAGGAATGTCATTGGTGAGAATAACGAAAGCTATCCTCAATAATGAAAATAGTATCCTTACGGTGTCAACCTACTTAGATGGGCAATATGGTCAAAGTGATGTATATATAGGTGTGCCTACAGTCATTAATCGGTCAGGAATACGCGAGATTGTTGAAATTGACCTCGACGAAGCAGAAATGAAACAATTTGCGCATTCTGCCACTGTTTTAAGAGAAACAATGAGTTCAATTGTCTAATAGAAGGTTTTTAAAAAAACATCTCTAGCTTATAATAACGGGTTCTCTTTTTGAAGTGCAAAATCATTAATAACAGTACAAATAACGTATTTAGAAGCATGGTGATTAGCAATTTAGTCATCATGCTTTTTCGCTTCCTAATATTATCCGAGATAATTGGAATTACAAGTTGTTGCAATTTTTAAGGATTTTGTGACGATTTTCACTTAAAGTAATGTTACAGGTCAGCTTAAGAAGGGGTTTTTTATATAAGTACAGAATAGTTATATTATTGATAAGAAATACAGTTTTAGTGTTTGAAGTAGAATGAAAAATAGTATAGGGGGATTGCTATTGGAAAGTTTACAAAGTAAATGGTTTAAAATACTTCTTAGGCTTGTGGGTAGGAAACGCTTCTGGGAAATGACAGGTGAAGAATTAAAAAAAGGAATAGCAAAAAGAAGGTTGCTAAACCATGAACCCCCTAAAGAACTTCAACAAAGACTAACTATTGAGAAGAAAGAATTGAATGGACACTTTTATTATGAAATACACCCTTTAGAAAAGACTAGTAACAAACATATCTTTTATTTGCATGGTGGAGCCTATGTACATAAAATTACAAAATATCATTGGGATTTCTTAGGCAGGTTGGCAAATATATTAAAATGTACCATTACAGTCCCTCTTTATCCATTAGCTCCTGAACATACATATAAACAAACGTTTGACTTTGTGACACCTTTATATATGAAGCAGGTTGGCATCATAGATAATCCAAACGATGTTGTCCTAATGGGAGATTCGGCAGGCGGTGGTCTTGCACTGGCACTGGCACAATTATTAAGTGAAAAGCAGATCCAACAGCCTGGAAATATTATTTTAATTTCTCCTTGGTTAGATTTGTCCTTAGAAAACCCAGAAATTGATTCCATTGATAAATATGATCCGTTTCTTAGTAAAACTGGAGCTATTGAGGCAGGGAAAATGTATGCTGGAGATACAGATCGGAAACATTTTTTACTAAGTCCAATGTATGGAGACCTAAATGGACTAGGGGATATTACTCTATTTATGGGAACTCATGATATTTTAGTAGCTGACGCAAGAAAGTTTGTAAAAATCGCAAAAGAACAAGGAAAAGTAATTAATTATTTTGAAGGTCCTCAAATGATACATGTGTATCCGATATTTACTTTTCCTGAATCAAAATCAGCGCTTGAACAAATTGTAAATAAGATAAAAGAATAAATGATATAAAGTAAAATTTTATAACTCGGTGAGCTTATATAGCAATTGTAATTAAATAGAAATTTAAAGAGGATGAGCAATTATGGATAAGGAACTTTTTAAGCTTTTTAATTGTAACTCGCCTACAACTATAAATGTAATAAGAGAAGTAGAAGAACAATTAAACATAAAGTTTCCTAAGGACTATACAGAATTTATGCTGAGTTCAAATGGCGGGGAAGGTCAGATTAATGAGAGATATTTAAGACTGTGGGAAATGGAAAGCATTGTTGATTCGAATGGACCTGAGGGTTACTCAATTCTGGAGTTTGCACCTGGTTTTATTGTTATAGGCTCTGATGGTGGTGGAACAGCAATTGGCTACGATTTTCGTAATGTTACACCTCGATTAATTGAAGTGGATTTTATAGGTTTAGATTTAGATTCACCATTTTTTAGTACAGGTAATTTAATTGATTATATTCGATACTTATATAATCATAGTTATGAGAAGTAAGGAATCCTGTTGTACAAACGGTGAGCGTTAGTTGACTCATTTTAAGCCGAACCTCTAGTTGGATTAAGACTCATAGATGTAGCTGGGGGATCTCCTTGGTGCATCTTTTTTGTGTTCAAAAATAATTCTTTCCCATCAAATTTAACGATGTATTAACAACCCGTTTTAACATATAAACCAACAGTGTAAGAAGAACATTCTCACATTGCTAATTGGTATACTAATTATATTGTTGAAATGAAACACTGATAAATTAACAAAAAATAGCACGTTAAATAATATGCGATTTAACATGCTATTTGAGTTGTTTTTTCACGTTTTGCACTCCAAAAGAGAACCCGTTATAGCTGTAAGGGATGTTTCTTTTTTAAGATAAACTCGATATCGACTTTTTGGTTTGTGTAGAATAAAGCTTGAACAAGAACAAAGCAAGAATGGATAAGAGCATTCCTGAAATATAAGGTAAGCCAATCGCAACAGAGAAGAGTAGTCCTCCTAATGGTGGTCCAACAATTCTTCCAAGCGAATCAAAGGAAGAGAGTAGTCCGGTTGTGCTCCCATGGCCTGAGGTAGACTTTTTCGTTATCAAGGCAGAAACACTTGGACGAATAAATCCATTCCCAACTCCAAAAACAGTTAAGAAGATAGCGGCGGTTGCAAAACTATCAATAAATAAGATAAGAGCAAATCCGATTGTTGAGATTACAATCCCAATTTGGATTACAATACCTTCACCGTACTTTTTCGTTAATCTACCTACTAATCCACCTTGAACAAGTGCACCAGCCAGCCCCATAATCATGAAGATATATCCTAATTCAACTGTACCTAGACCTGCCTTTTCAAAAGCAAAGTAGGCAAAAGTAGCCTCAAGTCCTGATAACGATAAAGATACAAATAACTGTAAAAAATATAATATGGAAACAGGTCCATTGATTGCTTTACGAAGTGGTGTTCTTTCCTTAGCCTGATTTGAACGTTGCTCTGGTGATAATGACTCTTTTAAAACAAATAAAATTAAAAAGAACGTTAGAAGTGAAGAGGCCCCTGCAAGAAAGAATGGTACATTTAAGCTGCCTTCTGAAAAAATGCCACCTATAGCAGGACCAAAAATAAATCCTAAGCCAATTGATGCACCAATGATCCCCATTCCTTTACCACGATCTTCCTCAGAGGTGATATCCGCAACGTAGGCTGTAACTGTTGGCATATTTGCAGCAGATAGAAATCCTCCAATGATTCTTGCTGCAAAGAGCATCCATAGTTCAGTGGCCAGTGCCATTAAGAAAAAGGATAATGAAAGCCCAAGAATGCCAAGCATCATAACAGGCTTTCTACCGATTCGATCTGAAATTCTTCCCCACATTGGAGCGAAAAGGAGCTGCATTAATGAATAAACAGCCATTAGTAATCCTAGTTGTGTAGGTGATGCGCCTAATTCCTCAGCGTAAAAGGGAATAACAGGTATTATAATTCCAAACCCAACCATGACAAGAAACATAACCGCAAACAGGATGGGCAATGATTTTTTAGATTCCAAAATTAAGTTCACTCCAGTGTGCCAATAGTTGAATGAATTCGACTACATATTGTTAAGTAATTTAGATATTTTGATTAGTATAATTATACACCTTTACTATGTAAAAAGATAAGATTGCTAATTATCATCATATAAGAAATAGTAGGTCCTTTGCAATAACGATGAGTAAATAGGAGAAAGAATCATAAGGGAAAATAACCTGGGTTCTATAAAGTTTACTATTTGTAGTAACACAAACAGCTATAAAAAGGAATGAAACTAGGCTTTATGATAAAATAAGACATATAAACATGTAGAGGAGGTCTCAAATGAATACGCTAGATATCCAGCTATTTCTTTACATATTTGTTCTAACAATATTCATTAATTTTCTAAGGTTTAAAGTAAGCGCTTTTTTAAATAAATGGATTCTTCTATTTTCTAGTCTCCTGATTGTATTGCTAGATACTCTGCTATACGGTTCATTACGCACAGAATGGCTTTTCCTCATGTTTATTGGTATATCTGTTTTATGCTTTAAAAGAATAGGTGGACTAGTAAGCATAGTTATATCATGGTTGATTAGCATCGTTCAGTCAGGTCATAGTAACCTTTTAATGCTGGTGAGCTATCTTCTTTTTGCTTTATGTTTTTATTTTGTACTTATTGTCATCGAGAATTTTAAAAAAGAAAGAAATGATTATCTACATAAGTTAATTGTTAACTCAAAACAACTAAACGTTTTTCGCGAGGTAAGCTTTTCAATGCAACAAACACGCCAATTACAAAAATTATTGCAAATGATATTAACCTCTGTGACGGCAGGCTATGGTTTAGGATTTAATAGAGCGATGATTTTGCTAATGAATGAAGAAGGAACTGTGCTTAAAGGGATTATGGGGACAGGACCTATGTCTGCAGCAGAAGGTTATGCTACTTGGGAGAACCTCACGAAACATAAGTATAAACTGAATGATTTAATAGAAATAAAGGAAAAGGAACAAGAAACAGATCAATTGCTTAATGAGAGAGTTAAGAGGCTTGAAATCGCGTTGGACGAGCCCAATTTTCTGAATAGAACGCTAGATACAGGCCGTCCTCTTCATATAAAAAAGGTGGATGCAGGAGATGACACACTAGTCAATTTTATGCACGTATTTAGCATGAATGAATTAGCAGTGTTTCCATTAATAACTCAAGGAAAAAAGGTCGGTGTCCTAATTATAGACAACCCGGTGAATAAGAGACCTATTACACCTGATGGAATAGACAGTGTCATTCCCCTTGCGAATCAGGCTGCAATTGCTATAGAGCAATCTCATCTATATAGAAAAGTTGAAGAGATGGCATTAAGAGATGGATTAACTGGTCTATATAATCAACGTGCTTTTCAACTACAGTTAGTTGAAAATTACCCAACTGAAGAGAAGGATGAACAAAACGTACTTTCGCTTATCATTCTAGACATTGATTTTTTCAAGCATTTTAACGATAAAAATGGACATTTACTAGGGAACGAAGTGTTAATTCAACTAGCTGCTGTAATTGAAAAGACAATTAGACAACAAGATTTAGCTTTCCGTTTTGGCGGAGAAGAGTTTGTAGTGCTGCTACCTAATACTTCTCATGCTGAGGCTGGTCGACTAGCTGAACAACTCCGTGAGAATGTAGAAAATACCGATTTTCCGAATGGAGACAAGCAGCCAACTGGTCGTTTGACAATCAGTCTTGGGGTGTCCTCGATAATGAAAGGGAAGTCTTCGAATCCACATTATCTAGTAGATATAGCAGATAAGGCACTATACAAGGCAAAGGAAACCGGGAAAAACAAAGTTGTCATGGGAGAAGGTGCTAAGAGTGAAAACTGAGTTTGTCCTAATGATTGCCTCATTTATATTCTTAGCTACAATTGTAATTACGAGTAGACTGTTTTATATGCTTGAGCTTAAGCGCTACACGAAAAAAGTGGTAAAAAAGGTAGGACTAGATATTATCCATTTGGACTATTCGTTTGAGCAAATGGTGTATTTTATTTCTTTACCGAGCAGTTCTCCTTGGATAACGGATGCAAGTAAAGATAATATTTCAATCGAATATGACTATCAATCCTTTACTTTCCCAGACTTACTAGGTGTAAAAATCTTTATTAAGACTCCTATGGAAAAAAGAATGCTAGCGTATTTGCCTATTAAAGCTTTCCGTTTGCCCTCCCTTGATCAAATATTAGAGCAAGGTAAAATAACAGATTCAGACTATCGTAAGATTAGTACCTATAAATTAACTCATCTCTCTACTTTAAATGAAATAAAGGAAGAGGTTTATAAACAAATTCAGGTTAGCCAGGGAACTGTAATTTAGTTATACTAGGTTAAAGTAGTAGAAGACGTTGTTAAAAAGGAAGGTAACCTAATGTCAGAAGAAAACATTACTAGAATACATTTAAATGATAAGGAATATATCCTGATTGGAACAGCCCATGTATCAAAGCAAAGTGCTGAACAAGTAAAGGAAGTAATCGAGGCTGAACAGCCGGATTCTGTTTGTGTGGAGTTAGATCAGCAAAGATATCAATCCATTATGGACGGCAACAAGTGGAAAGAAATGGATGTATTTAAGGTAATTAAAGAAAAGAAAGCTACTTTGCTTTTAATGAATCTTGTTATTTCATCCTTTCAAAAGCGTATGGCTAAGCAATTTGGCATTAAGCCTGGTCAAGAGATGATACAGGGAATTGAGTCAGCAAATGAAGTTGGTGCTAAATTAGTATTGGCTGACCGAAACATCCAAATTACATTTGCTCGAATTTGGGCAAACGTAGGCTTCTGGGGCAAATCACAGCTTTTATTTTCGATGATCGGTAGTATTTTCAATAACGAGAGTGTAACAGAAGAGGAACTAGAGCGTCTAAAATCCGAAGATATGCTTGATGCTATGTTAAGTGACTTCACGAAAAATTTTCCTAAGCTAAAGGTACCTCTAATTGATGAGCGAGACCAATACTTAGCTCAAAAAATAAGAGAGGCACCAGGACAGAAGATTGTTGCCGTCTTAGGAGCAGCCCACGTACCAGGAATTAAAGAGGCTATAAAGGAAGACCATGATCTTAAGCCTTTAATGAAAATACCACCAAAGTCAAAATGGCCCAAAATCATTGGTTGGTCGATCCCTGCCATTATACTTGCAATTATTGCGTACACATTTATTGCAAATCCAACTGCAGGTGTTCAACAAACGATCAGTTGGGTATTATGGAATGGTTCATTTTCTGCTCTCGGAGCAGCACTAGCATTTGGTCATCCGTTGGCAATACTCACTGCCTTCATAGCTGCACCAATTACATCATTAAATCCACTGCTAGCAGCGGGCTGGTTTGCAGGATTGGTTCAGGCTTATTTCCGAAGACCGAATGTAGCTGACTTCGAGTCATTATCAGAAGATGTATTTAGCTTAAAAGGGTTTTGGAACAATAAAGTAACCAGAATTCTGTTAATTGTAACATTAGCTAATCTAGGAAGCTCTTTAGGTACATTTATTGGAGGAGCAGACGTAATAAGATTGTTTTTTGAAAACCTATAAAACCTGGGGCCTGACCCCCGGCGCTTTAACGCGTTGGGGTGTCAGGCTTTTTTAAATTTTTTCTAGTATAGAGGAAATCTTAAATAATTATTTGGAAGATATATCTATTTCTATAAAAAGATATTAAAATAAGTGTATTAAAAATCGGAGGTGTTGAAACATGTCAGTCAGATCTATCGACATGAAAGGTAAAAGAAATACAGTAAACAGAGGGAAAGCACATAGCTAGTATTTCCGTTTGAAATAGTGATGTGTGCTCTCCCTAATCGAAAGGGAGAATTTGTTTGAAGAAGATGCATGCATCAAAGGTTTATATTTTAATGAGTGCCATTATTGCTTTTGCAAATGCAACAATGTTCACAACCTATGCTTTATATTATGTAGCGGAGTTAGGGTTAACCCCTTTTCAGCTGGTGCTAGTAGGAACATTTTTAGAGCTTACTGTTCTAGTAATGGAGATTCCAACAGGAGTTCTAGCAGATACCTATAGTAGAAGATTATCTGTTATTATTGGGACATTCATACTCGGTATCGCCTTTTTTCTTGAAGGGTCAGTACCATTTATATCTGAAACATTTTTCCATGGAGCTTTATCTCTATTTGTAGGAGTAGTCATTGCTGAAGTTATTCGTGGAGTCGGGGAGACCTTCTTAAGTGGAGCAGGTCAGGCGTGGTTAGCAGATGAGATTGGTTCCGACCAAATTGGTGACGTATTTTTAAAAGCTAACCAAGTGAATCAACTTTCTAGTATTCTAGGAGTACTAGCAAGTGTTGGCCTCGCTACAATTGCATTAAATATACCTTTCTTGGTTGGAGGAGTTCTCTATTTAGGATTAGGGCTATTATTAGTCATAGTGATGGGTGAGAATAACTTTAAAAGAAGTGGTGAAGAAGAACGTTCTTCAATTCGGGATTCAGTGAAGATTTTTCGTAAAGGCTATCTGTTAGTTAGAGGAACACCTATCTTAATGGCATTTCTAATTATCAGCCTATTTTTAGGAGCGGGTTCTGAAGGCTTTGATCGTCTATGGGAAGCGCATTTGATTACGAATATTGAGTTTCCTAGCCTCGGTGAAGTCACACTACCAGTTTGGTTTGGAATTATTAGTATTACAGCAAATGTTTTATGTTTCTTCACCGCAATGGTTGCAAGAAAGTATTTAAAACTAGAAAGTGAGACTTATGTCGCAAAGTATATGGCCATTTTCACGTTTGTAAAAATCCTTTGTATCATTGGCTTTAGCTTAGCGGGTAATTTTACGTTAGCTCTGATAAGCTTTTTACTTCTATGTATGGCTGGTGTGATTACCGGTCCACTCTACGATACATGGATTAATCAAAATTTAGATGGTAGTGTCCGTGCAACTGTTTTATCAATGTCTAGTCAAATGAATGCATTTGGTCAAATTGTAGGAGGGCCAGTAGTTGGTGCGGCTGCAAGTCAGTTCACTCTTCGAATTGGGCTTTCGTTTGCAGCAATCTTGCAATTGCCTATTCTATTCATTTATATGAAGGGCATGAAGAAAAAGAGATAGAAAACTAGAAGGATGAACCTTTTATCAGGTTCATCCTTTTTGCATAGAGCCTAGTGCTCCACATTGAACATTTTAGATTGATTTTTCTAATTCATACCAGTAATGACAAAGAGTTAGCATTCCTTTATCAAAGTTTTCTAAGTGGAAGTGCTCATTAGGAGCATGGAAATTTTCAGTAGGTAACCCAAAGCCCATTAGTACAATCGGTACATTTAAAATTTGATCAAAGGCAGCAACGATTGGGATTGACCCACCACCACGCGTATAGGAAGTTGGAACCTCGTAAACCTTTTCATACGCTCTTCCTGCCGCTTGTATGGCTGGGTGGTCAAACGGTGTTAGGAATGGTGCACCTTTATCAAATAATTTGGTTGTTACTTCAACCCCTGGTGGAGTGTGAGCTTTAATGTGTTTTTGTAACAGCTCTACAATTTCTTCTGGGTCTTGGTTTGGAACAAGACGACACGTAATTTTAGCGTGAGCTTCAGCCGGTAGAACTGTTTTTATCCCCTCACCTTGAAAGCCCCCATATATGCCATTTACCTCAAGAGTTGGACGTACCCATGTACGCTCAAGGTATGTATATCCTTTTTCACCATATAATTCAGATACAGAAAGTTCCTGTTTAACGGTTTCTTCATCAAAATTTAAAGCAGCATATGCCTCTTTTTCCTCATCAGTTAGCGGAAGTACTTTATCATAAAATCCTTCGACGGTTATCTCAGCATTTTCGTTATGAAAAGAGTTTACGATATCAACAAGTGCGTGAATCGCATTTTGCACCCCACCACCATAAAGACCGGAGTGTAAGTCACTTTTTGCTCCTCTTACATCAATTTGAAGTCCGCAAAGCCCTCTTAAGCCATAGCAAATGGTTGGTTTTCCTTTTTCAATCATTCCCGTATCTGAAATGACAAGAACATCTGCAGCTAAAAGATCTTTGTTTTCTTCAGTGAATAATGGGAGATTTGGACTACCAATTTCCTCTTCGCCTTCGATACAAAATTTAAAATTTACAGGTAAAGTGCCTGTTGTTTCTAACACGGCTTGAATTGCTTTAAAATGCATAAAGGTTTGTCCTTTATCATCACTTGCTCCCCTTGCATAAAGCTTTTCATCTCGGACTTCTGCTTCAAATGGAGGGCTGTCCCATAAATGGAGCGGGTCAACTGGTTGAACATCATAATGGCCATAGATTAGAACAGTTGGTTTTCCTTCTGCTTTTAACCAGTCGCCATAAACAACTGGATGACCTTTTGTTTCATACACCTTCACATTTTCCATTCCGATTTTTTCTAATGTTTGTGCTGTCCAGTTAGCTGCACTACGAACATCGTCTTTATGCTCAGGCAATGCGCTGATGCTCGGAATTGAAAGGAACTCAGTAAGCTCTTTAAGGTGAGTCTCCCTATTTGTATGTAGATAATCTTGTACTTTTGGATTCATTAGTTGTTCCTCCTATAGTTTATTGAAGGAGGAGAGTTACCTCCCCCCTCTCTTGCTATAATCCTACTGAAATATATTTAATCTCCAAATATTCATCGATTCCATGGTGGCCACCTTCACGTCCGATTCCACTTTGTTTAAAGCCGCCAAATGGGGCCTGTGGAGTTGAAGGCAATCCATCATTTAAACCAACAATTCCATACTCTAGTGCTTCACAAATACGAATCCCTTTTGTGATATTTTCTGTAAACACATAAGCAGCTAAGCCGTAATCAGAGTTGTTGGCACGTTCAATTACTTCCTCTTCCGTTTTAAAAGTAGTAACCGGAGCCAGTGGACCAAAGGTTTCTTCACGCATGCAAAGCATATCATCATTTACATTTGCGAGTATTGTCGGCTCAAAAAAGAGATCTGAAACAACGTTCCCTCCATGTTTCACAATTGCCCCTTGAGACCTAGCATCTTCAATATGCTTAACTACTTTATCAATGGCAGCTTGATTAATAAGTGGTCCAATGTGAACATCTTCTTCAAGACCATTGCCTACTTTAAGTTGGGCCACTTTTTCAGTGAACTTTTCAATAAATGCATCATGAATTGATTCGTGAACATATACACGATTTGAGCATACGCAAGTTTGTCCTGCATTCCTGTATTTAGAGGCTATTACCCCTTCAACAGCCTTATCGAGATTTGCATCATCCATTACGATGACAGGAGCATGACCACCTAGCTCGAGTGAAACTTTTTTAACGGTATTAGCAGAACCTTTCATTAAGAGCTTTCCTACCTCTGTAGAGCCTGTAAAAGTTAGCTTTCGAACACGCATATCATCTAGCCATACTTTACCTATCTCTTGTGGATCACCGGTTACAACATTTACTACCCCTTTTGGGATGCCTGCTTGATCTGCTAATTCAACTAACTTAAGTGCTGTTATTGGTGTTTGTTCTGCTGGTTTAATAACTGCAGTACAGCCTGCTGCTAATGCAGGGGCTATTTTTCTTGTAATCATCGCAGCTGGAAAATTCCAAGGTGTAATGGCTGCAATCACCCCTACTGGCTGTTTATGTACGAATAATCGTTTGTTCCTTGCAGTTGCAGGAATGGTCTCCCCATAGATCCGTTTTCCTTCCTCTGCATACCATGAAAGAAATCCATTAGCATACCCTACTTCTCCTAGAGCTTCCTTCAGCGGCTTACCCTGCTCCATTGTCATCGTTTTAGCTAAATCTAACTTTTGTTGGTCAATTAAGTTATGCCATTTCCAAATCAGTTCTGAACGCTCATAAGCGGAATACTGTGACCATTCTTTAAAGGCTGAATAGGCCGCATCAACTGCAAGCTTAGCCTCTTGTGCTCCTCCTAGTGGTACGGTTGCAATCACTTCACCTGTAGCTGGATTTTCTACTTCAATAAGGTTTAGGCTCTCACCAACCCATTCACCATTTATATACATAGAGTACTTTTTCAACCGAAAATCACTCCTTTCATTTAATACGCAGAACGATAGATTTCTTCTATCTCTTGTTTGTCTAGTTTACGTGGGTTATTTTTTAACAGTCTTGTTATTTTCGATGCATCTTCAGCCATGGCCGGAATCTCATCTTCAGGTACGTTAAAAAATCGGATCCCCTTTGGAATATTTACTGTCGTACATAATCGTCTCATTAACTCAACAGCTTTATCTGCAGCTTCTTCATCAGTAAGCATTTCAGTTTTGGCACCAAGTGCTTCTGCAATATCACGGAACTTCTCAACACAACTAATTTTATTCCACTCCATCACGAATGGAAGCAATAAAGCATTACTTACCCCGTGCGCAATATGATACCGACCACCAAGTGGATAGGCTAACGCATGGACCGCTCCTACACCTGCGTTTCCAAAAGCCATACCAGCCATTAAACTTGCAGTTGCCATATTGTCTCTTGCTTCAATATGATCAGGATTCGCATATGCCTTAGGAAGATTTTTAGCGATGAGTTTAATAGCACCTATTGCCAAAGAATCAGTAATTGGTGAGGCATTGACGGAAATATAGGCTTCAATGGCATGAACAAGTGCATCAATACCACTTGCGGCAGTTACTGATTTTGGCATTGTTACGGTCATTTCTGGGGCAACAATTGCAACATCTGGTAAAAGGTAATCACTTACAATTCCCTTTTTTAGCTGTGCCTCTTTATCTGATAAAATGGCAATGTTCGTTACCTCTGAACCAGTTCCAGCTGTGGTAGGTATCGCAATAATCGGAGCTCCTTTTTTTTGTACCAAATCAGTACCAATCAATTCATGTATGGTTCCCTCAAATTGTGCTGCAGCAGATACACTTTTGGCAATATCAATAGCACTTCCCCCACCTAGTGCAATAAGACCATCATGGAATCCATTGTTATATAATTCTCTGCATTCCTCAACAATTGAGATTTCTGGTTCTGGTTTAACTCCTGTATAAATCCCAAAGCTTATTCCATTTAAAAGCTGTGTAACCTTTTCAACCACACCTAGATCTCTTAAGATTTCATCTGTGACAATTAGCGGGTTTTTCATCCCTAATCTTGTAGCTTCTTGATGTAAAACTTGGATGCTACCTTCCCCTGTAATAAGCTTATTAGCAATTTTAAAAGTAGAGACCTTCATTTATCTTCTCCCCTGGAAAATTGTTTGTATTTTCAATCTATTATAACAGGTTTCTGTTTTAATCTGGTAAATATTAATTCGGATATTGAAATAAATATGGTTGATTAATAGTCTGTTACAAACTATAATCCATATATAATTTAAGGTTTGACTAAGGAGATTACAGCAATGATAAAGCGTTTTTTTCAGTACTATAAGCCGCATAAAAAGCTCTTTGCCCTCGATTTTAGCAGTGCAATTGTGGTAGCACTTTTAGAGCTTGCCTTTCCACTTGCGGTTGCATGGTTCATTGATTCATTACTTCCAACAGGAGATTGGAATGCAATTGTCCTTGTTAGTTTAGGTCTACTTGTAATGTATATAAGTAGTACATTACTTCAGTTTATTGTTAACTATTGGGGACACATGCTTGGGATTAATATTGAAACGGATATGAGGCATCAGCTGTTTCAGCATGTTCAAAGGCAGTCGTTTCGCTTTTTTGATAATACGAAAACCGGACATATTATGAGCCGAGTGACAAATGACCTGATGGATATTGGTGAGCTTGCCCATCACGGTCCAGAAGATTTATTTATCGCTGTTATGACGTTTGTTGGGGCATTTTGGATTATGCTTACAATCAACGTGAAGCTTGCTGTTGTTGCTATTTTAATCGTACCTTTACTTGTTTGGTTAATTACGTATTGTAATATCCGAATGAACAAAGCATGGAAGCAAATGTATAGTGACATTGCTGATGTAAACGCAAGAGTAGAAGATAGTGTATCTGGCGTACGTGTTGTTCAATCATTTACCAATGAAGAATTTGAGATTGGTAGATTTTCAAAGGATAACAAAAAATTTCGCTTGGCAAAGCTTGTTGCTTATAAAGTGATGTCATTTAGTTCATCAGGTATATACATGATGACACGCTTTTTCACGCTTGTTGTTCTAGTGTTTGGAGCATGGCTAAGCTTTACAGGAGAGCTTTCCTACGGTAATTTGGTTGGTTTTGTCCTTTATGTTAATGTTCTGTTTAAACCGATTGATAAAATCAGTGCCTTAATGGAACTTTACCCTAAAGGTATGGCAGGATTTAAAAGGTTTATAGAATTAATTGATACGGAACCAGAAGTTCTTGATAAAAAGGATGCATTAGAAGTTGAGTATCTTCACGGAGATATTAGATTTAAGGACGTTACCTTTGGTTATGAGAACAATCGCCCTGTTTTACAAGGCATCAACTTGCAGATTCCTGCAGGTGAAACGGTAGCTTTTGTTGGTCCATCAGGAGCTGGTAAAACGACAATTTGTTCATTAATTCCACGTTTCTATGATGTAAATGAGGGATCGATTACGATTGATGGAATGGATATTCGAGAGCTTACGAAAAAATCACTACGTTCTCAGATTGGAATTGTGCAACAAGATGTCTTTTTATTTACAGGAACCCTACGTGAAAACATTGCGTATGGGAGATTAGGAGCAACACAAGAAGAAGTAGAAGAGGCAGCAAGAAGAGCCCATCTCGAGGATTTCATTCATTCTTTACCAGATGGTTATGAAACTCAAATTGGTGAAAGAGGCCTGAAGCTTTCTGGAGGCCAAAAGCAAAGACTTGCGATTGCACGAATGTTCTTAAAGAATCCACCAATTCTTATTCTAGATGAAGCGACTTCAGCACTAGATACTGAGACAGAAATGATTATTCAAAAGGCTTTAACAGAACTAGCAAAAAATCGTACAACGCTAGTAATTGCACATAGACTTGCAACTATCCGTAATGCAGACAGAATCGTTGTTGTAACAGAGGATGGAATTGCAGAAGAAGGCGGTCATGATGAGTTAATTGAGCAAGGTGGTATTTTTGCTAATCTTCATCGTGTGCAGTATCAGCATCAATAGGTTTGGAATTAGGAAAGGACGTAATCTTTGTGATTACGTCCTTTTTTGTCTTATAAGCTTTCAGTTGTTTCTTTGTTATCTTTATATTTCTTTTTGAAATAAGAATATAGGATTATGCAAAGGACAAATATACCTAAACAGAGATACAAGGGAAGGTCCCATCTTATGTAACCAAAAACTAAACAAGGAATGACAGTAACAACCATTTCGAAATGAAAAAATCCTATGATATTTTTTAGCAACTTGTATTCCTCCTAACGGACAGGTTGGTGGGTGTAGTTTGGTAGCGAGTCCGAATAAAGTTGGGATACGGACAGGTTGGTGGGTGTAGTTCAGGAACGAGTCCGAAAAACGTTGGGATACGGACAGATTGGTGGATGTAGTTCAGGAACGAGTCCGAAAAACGTTGGGATACGGACAGGTTGGTGGGTGTAGTTCGCGAGCGAGTCCGAATAACACTCGGATACGGACAGGTTGGTGGGTGTAGTTCGGGAACGAGTCCGAAAAACGTTGGGATACGGACAGGTTGGTGGGTGTAGTTCAGGAACGAGTCCGAAAAACGTTGGGATACGGACAGGTTAGTGGGTGTAGTTCGGGAACGAGTCCGAAAAACGTTGGGATACGGACAGGTTGGTGGATGTAGTTCAGGAACGAGTCCGAAAAACGTTGGGAAACGGACAGGTTGGTGGGTGTAGTTCAGGAACGAGTCAGAATACCGCTCGGATACGGACAGGTTAGTGGTCGCAGCTCGTAAACCAGTTCGAATACCGAACGGATTCAAACAGGAAATACAGGGCTACCTGAAAACCAGTCCTAATAACCTTCTGCTAAAGCTTCAGAAACTACAAATCAATAGAAAAAAGACGAATTCATTTAGCGGAATTCGCCCTTACTCAACATCTGTACTTTCCTACCTCTTAACTACCTAAAGCAGTAAGATACCGATCCTTAATAATCTGACGATGATGAATTTCATGACCAGCAATAATATAGGCAATTGCTCTTGCTGAAGTTTCACTCTGATTCGCATGACCAACTCTAGTCAGGGAATCAGGTGACATGGTCTTCAGTAAAGAGATTGTTGCGTTGCGGGTGTTTTGAAAGTAATCGAGTAGCTCTTGAACCGTGAACTCATCAAAATTAGCTGCTGAAACATACTCATTCTCGTTAAAGCCAGCTAAAGGAGTAGTATCACCACGGCCAATCCGAAGGAGACGATAACTCATGATGAGTTCTGTATCAGCAATATGCCCGATTACTTCTTTTATACTCCACTTATTAGGACCATAGCGGAATCTTGCTTCTTCATCAGATAGGTTCCTAACTAAACTAATGGTTTTTTCTTTTTCCTTCTGCAATACTTCTAAAATATCACCATCTGGAACCAGGTTTAGGTACCCATCGTAATATGGGTTATATTCCCCTTGCTGTGGTCTATTCATTAATCCTCATCCCCTTTCATACACTGCACTTATTTTACAACAGTAGTACAAAATTTGGAATTATATGGTGTTAATGACTCTCATCTCCCGAAGAACTTTCGTTTAATAACTCATTCTCATAGGTATCAAGAGTAAGAGATAGTAGCCCAAGATTATTAGTTGTTTCAATGAATGAACCACTTGATGTTGGAATATATTGAACGGTCTCTTTCCACATAAATGACGAAGGACATGGAGTACTATTAGTTTCATCAGTAATTGAAAAGTCCTGACTACAAAATCGGTTAATCTTTTTCTTTTTACGGGTAAAGTAAGTAACTCCTACTACCCCTTTGATAAGTGGGCCTAAGACTCCTGAGAAGCTCATATTCTTAATGGGACTGCTTGTAAGTTGGTGAATCTTTGTTTCTTTTTTATTATTAAATTCAATTTTAGTGTCTAGCATAAATCCGTAATGGACATCCCCAGATAATATAAAGCACTGACTAGGATTCCAGTCGGCAATTGCATGTAAGAAATTTGTGATTCCTTTCCCGTTAAATTGCCAAGCTTCCAAATCAAAGGTGCTAGTTGCGTCAAATCCAACTAAACGTAATGGTGATAGATATTCGAGTAAGAATGACTCAATAATGTCTATTCCATATAGAGGTGAAGGTGATACGATGATTAAAGGGGTCTTTGGTGTCCAACCACCTTCCTGTAAAACTTCACCTACTCGTTGGAACCCTTTTTCAGTTATAAGTTCAGGTCCTTGAACTGATTCCACAAACTTTGTGCCTATCTTCTTTGTCTTAGGAAGAGGTAAATATCCCCTCATTGTTCGAGTGTCTAGAAATATTGCTTTTGGTACAGTCGGAGCAACAAAATGCCAATCGTTAAAATTCCATAGTGTTTCAATAAATTCTTGATAGTTGCTAGATTTAACATTCATTGACTTACAATAAGAGGCAATTGCTTGGATAAATTGCTTAGAAAAGAGTTCTGGGTCATTCCCCCATCCTTGGAAAGCCCAATATGCAGCCATACCGTTCGAAATAGTATGTCTGCCAAGAGGAGCATTCCAGACAGCATTTTTCCAATCAGCTGTAATATTCCAATCATCTGTTATATCATGGTCGTCAAAAATCATATAGGTTGGAGTATTGGCAAGTAATCGACGAATGCTTGATAGATGTTGTTGAAATTCAACAAGGGCCTCCACGTGCTCATTGTATTGTGCCTCAACTTTGGCCATCTCTTTTATACGATTAATACTATCTTCAGGGAAAGTAAAATGAATGTTGTTATTTTCAACAGCTTCATCAAAGCTATCAAAAGGATGTTCATATAGAAGCTTCCAAAGTTCTGGACTCCAACTTAATAGATACATAGCTGCGTACTCTCCTAATTGCATGAGGTGATTATGTGAATGTTTGGAAGTAAAATTGCATAATTGATTCATAATAAATTTTCTGCCTTGAACTTTATCTAGTCTGTGACTATACGGGATAAGTCTGGGGTCAATCTCCTCAAGTTGTTCCTGTTGTCCTATAAGTGCTTCACCAAGCTTTGATAGGAATGGCAATAAAGGATCCGCAATGTCATCAGCATAAATTTGGTCCCCCATTAGGAAAAGGCTAGTTGGTCTTTTTTCTAAATTTAGATAGGAATCTTCTAGCTTTTTATCGGCTTGAACTAAAACATCATCCCCTTTACCATGGGGCTTTCGACAAGAACCATATAGTATATTCGAATGTCGGCCACTGCTTATAGTGAAGGTTGGTAAATCTAAATCACCATAGACAATGGAGTCCGGGTTATCAGGTGTTAGTAAATTAAAGGCTCCAAGGTCAACTACATTAGTTCCCTTTTTAAAAAATAGATTATAAGTTAAGAGAGTATCAGTTGGAAATGAATCCTGCGACGGATTCAGCTTTAATAAGCTTATATATAAGTTTTCACCAAGTTGAACAGCTTCTACATTAGATTTAGTTCGGATTTCTTGGTATGTGTAGGAATCACTAGAAGAAATATGTTCAACTGTATATATTTTAGCCCCTACTTTTAGAGGCTTACTCAGCGCAATCCAAATACATACTTGGTTAGGTTCAACACGACGAATGATCGGTCCACATAAAATAGTTGGAATCTTCATGGATTGACCTCTCCAATCTTTTTTTGATTCCTACTATCCTATTCGGCGGAATTTGTTCTGTGAGTAGACATACCTGCTGTGATATACTCAGGTAAAACTAAATTTCTATACGGAATTTGGAGTGATAACGATGGAAACAAAACAGAATCAAACATACGATGTCCTTGAGGTGTGTTTACTAGCAGGTAAATTGATGCTGCAAAACGGAGCTGAAACTTATCGAGTTGAAGATACGATGACTCGAATTGCTTCCTCTTATGGGATGGATGAATCTCATAGCTATGTAACGCCGACAGGCATTATATTTTCTATGAATGGGCTTGAGCCTACAAAATTAATCAGAATTTCAGAACGTTCCACAGACCTATATAAGGTCACACGTGTTAATAGTATATCTAGAAAGATAAGTACTGGTGAAATTACGTTAGAACAAGCATTAGAGAAACTTAAAGAAATTGAAGTAAGCAACTTTGCTTTTCCACTTTGGGTTCAAATTCTTGCAGCAGCGATTGCAAGTGGTTGTTTTTTAATCATGTTTCAAGGTGGATGGTCAGACTTTATACCAGCCTTTATTACAGGTGCACTTGGCTTTACTACCCTTTTCTATGTGCATTACTTCGTAAGAATAAAGTTCTTTGCTGAATTCCTTGCATCTAGTTTGATTGGTATTTTAGCATTGGTATTTGTGACAATAGGAGTTGGGAATGAAGTTGATAAAATTATTATTGGATCAGTTATGCCACTTGTACCAGGATTGTTAATTACAAATGCAGTTCGAGATCTGATTGCAGGTCACTTAGTATCTGGATTGTCTAAGGGAGCCGAAGCCTTTTTAACAGCATTTGCAATTGGAACAGGCATCGCGGTAGTATTGGCTTTTTATTAGGAGTGTGAATGATGATGATCATCCAACTTATTATGAGTTTTTTAGCTTCAGCTGCTTTTGGAATTCTGTTTAATGTCCCCCGAAAATCCTTATTTCAATGTGGTTTTGTAGGGATGTGTGGCTGGATGACGTATATTTGGCTAGATACATATTATATGGATGCTATACTCTCGACTTTGATCGCGTCGGTATTGGTCGCTATTATAAGTCAGTTTTTTGCGAAGTATTATAAGACACCAATTATCATTTTTAGTGTATCTGGGATTATTCCCCTAGTTCCTGGTGGACTTGCTTATGATGCAATGAGAAACTTTGTTGAAAATGATTACAGTGTAGCCCTGGAGTTAGCTGCCAAAGCATTTATGATATCGGGTGCAATTGCATTTGGCCTAGTATTTTCTGAAGTTATTAATCAGGTGATAAAAAGAATAAATACAAGTAAATCATAGTGGGTATTCCTTTTGGGAGCACCCTTTTCTACTTAATTTTGAGAAAAAAATTGAAATTAACTATTGTAAAACTAATGT
This sequence comes from uncultured Bacillaceae bacterium, assembly GCA_947497585.1. Classification (GTDB taxonomy): domain Bacteria; phylum Bacillota; class Bacilli; order Bacillales; family Bacillaceae_L; genus Bacillus_BV. The sequence goes on from CANMHG010000007.1 coordinate 90,989, forward strand.
CATTAGTTTATATTAAAACTAACAGCATTAGTTTTCTAACTAACTTAATTAGAGAGGTTGATAGATATTATGAAAATAACACGTGAAAAATCGGTGTATCAACTAGCATTTATGCCAAATTTTTTCCCAGTGAATTGTTATTTTATTGAGGAGGAAGATGGTTTAACTTTAATAGATACTGCTTTACCTTATAGCAAAAAAACAATCCTAAAAGCCGCACAACAAATTGGGAAACCAATCACAAAAATATTGCTTACTCATGCTCATGGAGATCATGTTGGTGCTTTAGATGATTTAAAAACTAGCCTACCAAATGTACCTGTATATATATCTACAAGGGACTCCAGACTGTTAGCTGGAGATGTATCATTGGATTCAGATGAACCGAATACCCCGATTCGTGGCGGTGTTCCAAAAAATATTAAAACAAAACCGGAGATACTTCTAAACGATGGAGACCGTGTTGGATCTTTATTAGCCATTACAACACCTGGCCATACTCCAGGGTCAATGTCTTTTCTAGATACAAGAAGTAAGGTAATTATTGCGGGTGATGCTTTTCAAACAAAGGGAGGATTTGCTGTTTCAGGGCAATTGCAGCCTTTCTTTCCTTTTCCAGCAATGGCAACATGGAATAAGGAGCTTGCACTAGCTAGTGCGAAGAAAATTAAGGAACTAAATCCTTCAATCCTAGCCATTGGTCATGGGAAAATGATGTATTTAACAGAAAATGAAATGGATATGGTAATTAATAAAGCTGAAGCGAATATAGGAAGGAAGTAAGTAATATGTCACCTAGAGTAGGTTTGGACGTAACAACAATTATGAACACAGCAATAGACATTGCGAACAAAGAAGGCCTAGAAGCAGTTACGCTAGCTACATTAGCAAAAAGGTTGAATATCAAAACGCCTTCATTATATAACCATATTGATGGCTTAACAGGTTTACGTGAAAAGATTGCTATACATGGTTTAGAGCAGCTTTACCAGCATATGGCGGATGCAGCCATAGGGAAAACAGGCGATGATGCTGTTAGGGAAATCGGGATGGCTTATATATCCTTTGCAAGAAGCCATCCTGGATTATATGAAGCAACCCTAAAAGCTCCAGATTCGAGTGTGGACCTACAAGAAGCGGGTGGCCGTATTGTGGAACTAACAAGTAGAATTTTAACGGCATATAACTTAGAGGATGAAGCTGTAATTCATGCAGTTCGCGGTCTTAGGAGCATTTTACATGGATTTGCATCCCTTGAGCAAAAAGGTGGATTCGGGATGCCTCTTGACTTAGATAAAAGTCTGAAGTTGCTGATTGATACTTTTCTCGCGGGTATTGAGACAATGAAAAAAAGCTAAGAGCAATAGATAATGTGCAATTATTAGAAAGGTATGAAGGGGACAATATATGACAAAATTGTCTCCTTTTATTTACGATGAAAACCTGTTATTCTATATAAGTGAAATGTAACAAAATATCTACTTTTCAGTTCGGAAAATTACTATATAATGTAAATAGGTTGTAAGAAATATTTTTTTTGCTTAATTGCGGAAACGTTTGCACAAGGTAATTTATAAGGACTAAACGCATATAAAATAAGTGTTTTTAGAGGAGTGTATTAGTTTGAAAAAGTACTGGTGGAAAGAGGCTACTGCATATCAAATTTATCCACGTAGCTTTATGGATTCAAATGGAGATGGTATCGGAGATTTAAAGGGTGTAACGCAAAAGTTAGATTACATAAAGGATCTTGGAATTGATGTTATTTGGATTTGTCCAATGTACAAATCTCCTAATGATGATAACGGTTACGATATTAGTGACTATCAAGATATTATGGATGAGTTTGGAACAATGGAGGATTTCAATGAACTATTAGCTGAAGTTCACAAACGTGGAATGAAATTAATCCTAGACCTTGTTATTAACCATACAAGTGATGAACATCCATGGTTTATTGAGTCACGTTCTTCTAAAGATAATCCAAAACGTGATTGGTATATTTGGAGAGATGGGAAAGATGGCAAAGAACCAAACAACTGGGAATCGATTTTTAGTGGCCCTGCTTGGAAGTATGATGAAGAGACAGACCAATACTTCATGCATATTTTCTCAACTCGTCAACCTGACTTAAACTGGGAAAACAAAGAAGTACGCGAAGCTCTCTATGATATGGTGAACTGGTGGTTAGATAAAGGAATTGATGGGTTTAGGGTAGATGCTATTTCTCACATTAAAAAAGAGCCAGGTCTACCCGATATGCCGAATCCAAATGATTTAGATGTTGTTCCATGCTTCGATTACATGATGAACGTAGAAGGAATTGATGAGTTCCTAACAGAGTTTTCACAAAGAACGATTAAAAACTATGATGTGATGACTGTTGGAGAAGCAAATGGAGTTAGTCTAGAAGACGCAGATAAATGGGTGGGAGAAAAAGAAGGTTATTTTAATATGATCTTTCAGTTCGAACATTTAGGACTTTGGGATAAAGGAACAGACCATGCGGTAGATGTGGTTGGTTTAAAGAAGACATTAGAAAAGTGGCAAGTTGGTTTAGAAGGTAGAGGCTGGAATGCTCTATTCTTAGAAAACCATGACCAACCGCGAAGTGTCTCTACATGGGGCTCTGATAGCACGTATTGGAAAGAAAGTGCTAAAATGCTAGGTGCCTTATATTTCTTAATGAAAGGTACACCATTTATTTATCAAGGTCAGGAAATCGGTATGACAAATGTGTCGTTCCCAAACATTGAAGATTATAATGATGTGGGTATGATTAATTACTATCACATTGAAACAGGAAAAGGACGTTCTCATGAAGAAGTGATGGAGATTATTCAGAAGAGGGGTCGAGATAATTCTCGTACGCCAATGCAGTGGGATAGCTCAAAAAATGGAGGATTTACTTCATCTGATAAAACGTGGATAGGTGTTAATCCAAACTATGAAACGATTAATGTAGAAGAACAATTAAATGACAATACCTCCATCTTAGCGTTTTATAAAGAGATGATTAGACTGAGAAAAGAGCAGGAAGTATTCAAATACGGTACATTTGATCTTGTTATGAAAAGTCATCCGTCCGTATTCGCTTACACACGTACTTTAGAAAATGAAAAAGCTTTAGTAATCTGTAACTTCAGTGAATACAAGAATGTATTTGAAGTACCAGAAAAACTAACATTTAATCAAGCAGAAGTACTTTTGACAAATTATGAGGGTGCAAATTCGAACCTAGAGGAATTTGTATTAAAGCCATATGAAGCAAGAGTGTATTTGTTGAAATAAATGAATGGTAAAAACATAAAAAGACTAGTCGCATTTGATGTGACTAGTCTTCTTTATTTATTCTATTCGCTTCAGTGGTTTCTTAGCTGGGCCTTCAACCACTTCTCCTTCATAAGAGAATCTCGACCCATGACATGGGCAGTCCCACGTACAGTCTCCACTATTCCATTCAACCTCGCAGCCCATATGAGTACAAGTGGTATCTACCACAAATAGCTCGCCATCATTATTTTTAAAAGCACCTGCTCTTTTTCCATTAACAGAAACGACAGAGCCCTCACCAACAGCTAAATCTTCTGGACTTTTGTTCCCGTTTTCTAGCTTTCCTTTAATTAAGTGTTTTGCTACATCTGCATTAATAGAGACGAACTTGGTGATGCTTTTATCAGCATTAAAACGTTGTGGTGAAAAGAGATCTTTATATGGATTTTCTCGGTTTAGTACGATGTCACTTAATAATAAACCTGCGGTTGTACCATTTGTCATTCCCCACTTAAAATAACCTGTTCCAATTAAGATATTTTCATGGATAGAAGTAGCATGTCCGATATACGGTAACTTATCTAATGTAGTGTAGTCTTGTGCTGACCAACGATATGGAATTTCTTTTACCTTGAAAATGTCCTTTGAAAACTGTTCGAGCGCCTCATAGTGTTTAATGGTGCTGATTCCTTGACCTGTTTTATGACTTTCGCCACTAACTAAAATAAGTTTTTCACCATTCATTTCCGTATAACGAAGTGATCTAGTTGGACTTTCAGCACTCAAATACATGCCACCAGGGAATTCGTCCTCTACGGTCACTCCTAATATATAGGATCGATCAGCATACATTCTTGCAAAATAAGCACCAGTGAAGTCATTGAAAGGAAAATGGGATGCAACGATAACATAGTTACAACTTATTTTTAGTCCATCTCTTGTAATGATAGTAGGATTCTGTCCATTCTCAATATCCACTGCAGTTGTGTTTTCATAAATGCTTCCACCATTGTCAGTGATAAGCTTAGTTAAATGATTTAAATATTTTAACGGATGATACTGTGCTTGTTTTTTCATCGATAAAGCCTTTTTCACTTTTAAAAATGGAAGAGGAATGCTATCATGCAGCTCTCCATTAATTCCAAGCTTTTGATAGGCTGCGAATTCTTTTTCTAATTTACTTATGTAATCATCTGAATTCGTATAAATATATGCATCTTCTTCAGTTAAGTCACAATCTATATTATTTTCATGAATTGTTTCCCTTATAAATTCTAGGGCTTGTGCAGTGGATTCGTAATACAACTTTGCATTTTCATCTCCAAAGTCACTAATAAATTGATCATAGATTAGACCATGTTGAGAGGTGATTTTTGCAGTTGTATGCCCGGTTGTTCCATTTAAAATCGTTCCTGCATCAATGAGGGCTACTTTTACTCCCTCTTTTGCAAGTTTATATGCAGCAGTGATACCTGTTATTCCTCCACCAACAATGGCTACCTCAACATTTTGATCACTTGTTAACTTAGGAAATGATTGTAAATCAACGGAGGACCTCCAATAAGGTTCCGGCATTTGAGGGAGCATTGACTCTGTTTGATCCATATTTTACTTCTCCTTCCACATTAACTGGGATATAACGTTAATATCTCCATTATTGTGTAAATAATGTATGATAATTCCAATTAAAAGCAACAAATAAAATAAATTTACTATTTTTAGTGAGATGGAAATAGTATAATGAAACCGAATTATTACTATATTCATAATGATTATCATATAAAGGGGAAGTTTTATGAAAAGGATGTATTCTTCTATATTACTAGTAGGATTTCTAGCATTTGATCTCATTGGTTGTAGTCACAGTTCTGCTACTGACTTTGTGATAGTTGAAGAAGAAAATAGTACTAGTACTAGTGTAAAGCCACATTTATCGGTTGAAATAAAAATAGATGGTGATAATGCCACAGTTTTAATAGATACAGATTTGAAGATATCTGCAAAGAATTATGGTTCTGAAAAGGTTAATGGAGAAGGACATATTCATCTTTATTTAAATAATGGGGAAAAGCAAGGTGTTAAGCAGAAGTCCTATGTTTTGGAAGACTTAGAGAAGGGTCAACATGTTATAAGAGTTTCTTTGCACAACAATGATCACACGCCGTACGGAGTTACGGAAACAGTAGAGTTTGAGATTAAGTAGAGCAAGTAGGAGCGAAATGTGTTGAGAAAACTAAGTTTGCAAGCCAAGATTATATCCATATTTACAATAGTGATCATCCTTACTATTTCTACGATCGTGCTTCAGGGCTCTCATACCCTAAGGAATGCTGTAAAAGAGACGTATGTTAGTCAACTTAAAGGAATTACAACAGCTATTAACGGAAGGTATGAAGAAAATAGGTCTATTAATGATGTTCAACAAACCTTTGATTATATCAAACATCGAGAAGAGAAAGTCCTTGAATTAAATCTTTATACGGTTATAGAGGGTGAGCATCAAGTAGCGGCCTCGACAGATCGTAGAAAACTTGGAAAAGATACCGACCAGGTTTTAGCACCAACTTTTAATGAAGGAAAAACAATGGTTGCTCACTTTAAAGAAAATGAATTATATAAAGTGAGACTTGTTTCGCCACTATTAGAAGATGGCGTGGTAACCGGAGCAATTGAATTATTACTTGATAATACAGATGATATGAAGCTTGTAAATCAGAGAATTCTATTCACAATGATGGGTGGACTAGCCATAAGTATCGTTTTATTAGTTGTTCTATGGTTTATTATTCGACGATTACTTGTATGGCCGTTAATGACCCTTAGGGAGGCTGCTCTTACGATTCAACAAGGAAAGCCTTATGAAGAACTTGAATTGAATGCAAGTCAGGAGATTAATGAAGTTGCCCATGCATTTAATGATATGGTTGTTAACTTAGAGGATAGGTACTATAAAAGTATAACCGATCCTTTAACAGGTGCCTTTAACAGCGCTTATTTCAAGCACAAGCTAGCTGAGTCTATTCAAGGTTCTAAGAAAACGAGTGAGCCAATGGCCCTTCTATTCTGCGATGTAGATAATTTTAAGAAATTAAATGATAATGAAGGCCATATATATGGTGATAAAGTTTTAAAGGAAATTACAAATCTAATTATGGATAATGTTCGTTCAACAGATATTGTTTGTCGATATGGTGGTGAGGAATTTGTTGTAATCATGCCGGCAACGAATAGTGAAAAGGCAAAAGTAGTTGCTGACCAGATTCGAAATAAAGTTTCAATCCATGGAAATAAAAGTGTACTAACGCCAATTACAATAAGTATCGGAATTGCACTATATCCTGATGACACTGATGAAGAAAATATTGTTCATTTAGCTGACCAGGCCATGTATACCGCAAAAGGTCTTGGAAAAAATCGGGTTATTTTAGCAAGTGAAATGAATATAGCTACAAATAAGGAGTATCAACGAAAACTCGTAGATCAACGTTGGATCTTTAATACAGTGCTTTCATTAACAAGAGCGGTAGAGATGAAGGACTCGTATACACATAGTCATTCTGAGATGGTTTCGCGGTATGCGGCTACAGTAGCTAGTAGTATGGGCTTAAAAGATGAAGAGGTCCACCGTGTTTCTATTGCAGGGCTGTTACATGATGTAGGTAAAATTGGGGTCCCTGATTCTGTGTTAAATAAAGAAGGGCGCCTTACTAAAGATGAGTTTAATATCATGAAAACACATCCAGTCCTTGGTTACAATATTCTAGCAAATGTTGAAGAGTTAAAAGATATTCTTCCTTACGTTCTTTACCATCATGAAAGACCAGACGGAACAGGTTATCCTAACGGTTTGAAAAAGGATGAAATTCCATTAGGTGCTCGTATTATCGGGGTAGTTGATGCGTTTCATTCGATGACATCGGCAAGACCATACCGTAAGGCTCCATTGACTCTTGAGAAAGCAATCAGTGAGCTTAACAAAGGAAAAGGAACACAGTTTGATGAAGAAGTTGTAGACACTTTCTTAACCCTTGTCGATGATTTATACCGACAATCATTGGAAATGACAAGTTAATCTTTGAAAGTAAAGTGGTGATTCATTAAGTTGAGTCACCATTTTTTTATAGAAAAACTGTCTCGTTCAGGCAAATAATATTAACACTAGTAGAAAATGCTATAATGAGGAGTATTTTACAACTGTATCGGATTTTAAAAACAATGAGGTGTTTTGAGTGAAAAATTTTCTTGAGCTAGGTATTAGAAAAGAATTAGATCGTGTTTTAAAGAAGAATGGAATTTTGGAGCCAACTTCGATTCAGGAGCAAGCGATTCCGGAGGTGCTTCAGGGGAAGGATGTCATTGCGCAAGCACAAACAGGAACAGGTAAAACGTTGGCATTTATTTTACCTATTTTAGAAAAGGTAAATCCAGCAAACAAAGAGGTTCAGGCGTTAATTGTTACACCGACAAGAGAGCTAGCTCTGCAAATAACAGCTGAAGTGAATAAGTTGCTGGAAAAAATGGAGGACATACATATTCTTGCTGTCTATGGTGGTCAAGATGTAGATCGCCAGGTAAAAAAACTAACTAGAGGAATTCAAATTGTCATTGCAACACCAGGTAGACTTTTAGACCATATACGTAGGGATACAGTAGACTTATCTACAGTGTCAACTCTAGTAATAGATGAAGCTGATCAAATGTTACATATGGGTTTTTTACCTGAGGTAGAGGAGATTATTTACGAAACGCTATCAACAAGACAAACTCTTCTATTCTCTGCAACAATGTCTGACCAAGTAAAGTCACTTGCAAAAAGATATATGAAAAATCCGATAGATATTAAAGTCAAGGCTAAGCAGTTAACGGTATCAGGAATTAAACAGCTAGTAATTGAAACAACAGACCGTGCGAAGCAGGCTGCATTATTTAAGGTGTTAGACGAGTATCAGCCGTTTCTAGCGATTATTTTCTGTCGTACGAAAAGAAGAGTTGGTGTGTTAAATGAAGCGATGAAGGCCAATGGCTATAATTCGGATGAATTGCATGGTGACCTTTCACAGGCAAAGCGTGAGCAAGTAATGAAGCGATTTAGAGAAGCTGGGATGCAGTATTTAGTTGCAACCGATGTTGCTGCACGTGGCTTAGACGTGACAGGGGTTACACATGTATTTAATTACGATATTCCAGAAGATGTTGAAAGCTACATTCATCGTATTGGACGTACCGGTAGAGCAGGTGAAGAGGGAGTAGCGGTAACTTTTGTTGCACCTAAGGACCGAAATTATTTAACGATGATTGAAAAAGAAATTAAAATCACTCTTGATAAGCAAAGCGTAGAATTAGCAAACGGACGTCTATCAAATGAAACTAGAGATGAATATGAGAAAAGAGGGAGTACCAAAGAGGGAGATAGAAAACGTCCATCTAATAGACAAAGTAATGATAGGCAAAAAAAATCAACCAGACAAGCCAGACCTAGCTCTAGGGAAGAAGGAAGAGATAAAAGATCTGGGCGAGCATCGAGCGAAAAAAGTACAAGAACTTCAAGAACGGAATCAAAAAGATCAGACAGTGGAAGAAGTTCAAGAACAGGTTCACGAAGTCAATCAGTTATGGGTCGTTCATCTAAAGGGAGATCTTCAGGGCAAGGTGGGACTCAAGGTCGAGGACGTTCTCGCTCGAAATAGACTAATTAGAGTAAGTAAGTAGTATAATGTGTAATAGTGACTAAGAGGAAACTTCGTATTTGAAGTGTTATTTTTGAAAGGATGTTTTTATGAGTAAAGCAGTAGTATTAGCTGAAAAACCCTCTGTTGCCCGTGATATCGCGAGGGTTTTACAGTGTAACAAAAAAGGTAATGGATTTTTTGAAGGAGAAAAGTATATTGTAACTTGGGCACTAGGTCATCTAGTTACTTTGGCTGATCCAGAGACTTATGATGAAAAATACAAGTCCTGGAAAATAGAAGATTTACCAATGCTTCCTAATCATCTAAAGCTTGTTGTTATCAAGCAAACTGGTAAACAATATCAAGCGGTGAAATCCCAACTAACTAGGAAAGACATTCAAGAAATTATTATAGCAACAGATGCCGGACGTGAAGGCGAACTTGTTGCTAGATGGATTCTTGAAAAAGCACAGGTGAAAAAGCCAGTTAGACGACTGTGGATTTCGTCTGTAACAGACAAAGCAATTAAGGATGGTTTTAAAAACTTACGTGATGGAAAGCAATACGAAAATCTTTATGCATCAGCAGTAGCAAGGTCTGAAGCAGATTGGTATGTTGGAATGAACGCTACCCGTGCCCTAACAACAAGGTACAATGCTCAGCTTTCTGCAGGAAGAGTTCAAACACCTACATTAGCAATCATTGAAACAAGAGAAGAAGAAATACGAAATTTTAACCCTCGTACATACTATGGAATTATGCTTGAGAATAATCAGGGATTAAAGCTTACATGGCAGGATGCGAAAACAAAGAATAGTCGACTTTTTGATAAAGCTAAATCAGATGAAATTATGGGTAGCTTAAAAGGAAAGAAGGCTGAAGTAGTAGACGTAAATAAAAGCTACAAGAAAAGCTACGCTCCACAACTTTATGATTTAACAGAGCTTCAAAGAGATGCGAACAAAATATTTGGGTACTCAGCAAAAGAAACGTTATCGATTATGCAAAAATTATATGAGCAGCATAAGGTTTTAACATATCCTAGAACAGATTCTCGTTATTTGTCCTCTGATATTGTAGATACGTTAAAAGATCGAATTGAAGCATGTCGAATTAGTCCTTATAAGGAGTTTGCTGCAAAGCTACTTCGTCAACCGATAAAGGTAAATAAATCGTTTGTAGATGATAGTAAGGTAACTGATCACCATGCCATTATTCCAACTGAACAGCATGCGATTCTTAGTTCACTAAGTGATAAAGAAAGAAAAATTTATGACCTAGTTGTGAAAAGATTTTTAGCTGTACTTTTCCCACCATTTGAATATGAACAAACAACCCTTGCAGTGAAAGTTGGAGACCAAATGTTTACAGCAAAGGGGAAGGTTGTCTTATCAAATGGATGGAAAGAAGTCTATGAGAATTATACGGATGAAGATGAAGAACAAGAGGATGTTAAGGAGCAATTACTTCCAAGTATCTCAAAAGGTGACAGGTTAGAAATAAAAACGATTCGTCAGACGACAGGCGAGACACAGCCACCTAAACGATTTAATGAGGCTACTTTACTTTCAGCGATGGAAAACCCAGTAAAGTACATGAATACAAATAATAAAGAGTTATTAAAAACCATTTCCGAGACAAGTGGGCTTGGAACAGTAGCAACAAGAGCTGACATCATTGAAAAATTATTTAATAGCTTTTTAATAGAGAAAAAAGGTAAAGAAATTTGGCTAACATCTAAAGGTAAGCAACTTTTAGATTTAGTACCAGAAGATTTAAAGTCGCCGACTTTAACAGCTGAATGGGAGCAAAAGCTATCAGCCATTTCAAAAGGTGCTCTTCGCAAAGATGCTTTTATAACAGAGATGAAGGGATATACAAAAAAAGTTGTCTCTGAAATAAAGTATAGTGATAAAAAGTTTAAGCATGATAACGTGACAGGCACTAAATGTCCGGACTGTGGGAAGCTTATGCTTGAAGTAAATGGGAAAAAAGGCAAGATGCTTGTTTGCCAAGATCGTGAATGTGGTCATCGAAAAAACATCGCAAAAGTCACAAATGCTAGATGTCCGAATTGCCATAAACGATTAGAGCTTCGTGGTGAAGGAGAGGGGCAAACTTTTACGTGTAAATGTGGACACAGAGAAAAGCTCTCAACCTTTAATGAACGTAGGAAGAAAGATAAGAACACAAAAGTGTCCAAACGAGACGTTAACAACTTTATGAAACAACAACAAAAAGAAAACGACTTTGCCAACTCAGCCCTAGCAGATGCGCTAGCCAAACTAAAACTAGACAAATAAGTCCAGTGGGGCATTTCAATTTCAACAAAATAAATGTTACGCGATTGTTGTTTCTAACCTTGAACATAGTCCGTTCCTTTGCGCTGCAGGCACTTGCTTTCCGCGGGAGGGATGCGAGCCTCCTCGGCTTTGCCTGCGGGGTCTCGCACTTCCCTCACATCCCGCAGGAGTCAAGTGCCTTCCGCTCCAATCCACTCAAAATATAATAATTAGGCTATTCGTTTAAAGAAGAAACCAAGTGATTAATTATCTAAAACAATAGATGTCCAAAGGGACGAAGGTAATTGAATTGTCTCTCCTGGTTATATAAATGTATTGTTTTAGTAGAAATTACTGTTCCATGGTTCATAATTAGTGTACCCTTTATAACTAATTTCAGAGTGTAAGTTATTCGCTAAAATCCACGAGACTCCTGCGGGAGATGCGCGTCATCGGGAGACCTCGCAGGAGCAGAGCGACGAGGAGCAGGTTTTTTTACGTAGTGAAAATAACCTTCCTCTGTAGCCCGCGGAAAGCGAGTGGATTTTAGCGGATAACTACTCTATATCATATCAAATCAATATTCAAATCAACTTATGTGAAGTAGTTTGCTTAACTTAATAATTTAATGTACATAGGGGGAAGATAGAATGAGAGATACAAAGGTTGTAATTAATAGTTATGGAGAGTTTTCGGAGTGGTTAGGAACATTAAAGGAATTATCGAATGAAGAGTGGGTAAAGCCTATTGCTGAGGGGAAATGGTCTGTTCGTGAGGTGATTTCACATTTTATGAATTGGGATAACTATATTATAGCTACTGTCGTTCCATTAGTTAGGGATGGTGAGCCTTTTGGCTTTCCAGAATTTGAAGCTTTCAATAAGTTATCTTCTAGTTATGCAATGTCAGGTATTTCAAAAGATGATTTACTAGATGAAGTTATACTAACAAGAAATCATTTAGTTCAGGTGTTAAAGGATATGCCAGAAGAAGTGATAACTAAAAGCTTACCGGTAGGTGGCCATACTCACTGCCATCACACAGGTGAGCCCTATTCTTTAATTTACATTATTCAAGAGTTTATCGAGCATGACCTTCACCACAAGAGGCAGTTACAAGAGGCTCTAAATAAGTAAAGTAAAAAGGAGCTAAGGCAATGAATAGTATGCAGTATGTTCAGGAGCAAAGCATTGCTTATAAGAAAACATTCTCAGAAATGATTAAGAAAGAATGGGGTTACATTTTCTATAACCCAGAAAACCCATTACATTATGATGCAAATCATGCTCATTTAACTAAAAGTCCTGTTCAACATGAAGCGGTGTACAAAGAAGTCCTAGAATTTTTCAGGAGTAGACACCTTCCACCACGTTACTATATTTATAATGTAAAAGAATGTGAACCCTTTGTAGAGTTTCTACTATCCAAAGGCTGGCAATACGAGACTTTTAAAAATGCAATCCAATTATGGAATGGAAAGCTAAGTGAGTTAAAAGAAAATCCAGAAGTTGAGATTGAAGTTGTTGATGATTCTAACTATCAAGATGCGTTAAAAGTTGAGTGTGCAATTACTGAATTTGGAGGCAAGGAAGTAAGAGAAAAAGCCTTAGAATTTGAATATAAATCAACAGCTTACGAGCATTTCTTGCTAAAATATAAAGGGATACCTGTTGCAACAGCCTGTTTATTTATCCACGGAAAACACCTACAGCTTGAAAGTGTAGCAACCATTAAAGAATACCGTGGTAAAGGGTTGATTAATCATCTGATCTTTTATATTCAAAAACTAACACAAACTAAGGATTTTGAAAATCTATGGGTTTATCCGATTAATGAACAAGTAGAAAAAATTTATGTACGACATGGGTTTGAAACAGTTGGTCACTATCACTTCGGTCATGCATTCCTAGAAGGAAAAGCAATCAAAGCTATTCATAATGGGGAATAATAACTAGTAAAAGCGGTAAAAGGTGCGTAACCTTTTACCGTTTATTTTTTCTGCCTATTTCCAGTTTCATTTCCGGTCGTATATTCATAGCTAGCTTCATAACCAGATACTTTAGCCTTTGGACCTTTTACAACTTTATATTGATCATGGTTTGATTGGCCGACTCTGTTTTCTTTTTCACTCATAAACGTAACACCTCCATGTCATAGTTAAAGTATTTCCTAACATTTGTTTAGCTATGTGAAGGAATTTACACATCCATGGTGAATGTCTTTATAACTAAATTTAAAAAGAGGTGCAAAATGAAATTTCTTATAAAAAAAGCAAGTATCGAAGATGTACATCTCATTGCTCCATTATTTAATGAATATCGAGTATTTTATGACCAGGAAACGGATGAAGCAGGAGCCCAAGAATTTATAAATTCTCGGTTAACTAACAATGAATCTGTCATCTTTTTCGCATGTAATGAAGATAAGACAGAATCATATGGATTTACCCAGCTTTATCCTTCTTTTTCATCTGTTTCTATGAGAAAAGTTTGGATATTAAATGATTTATTTGTAGCTTCTTCTGCAAGAAGAAACGGAATTGCCAAAGAATTAATGCTTGCTGCCCATGAGTTTGGTAAAGACACAAATGCAAAAGGAATTTCCCTAGAAACTGCTCCTGATAACCATGGTGCACAGAAGCTTTATGAATCATTAGGGTATAAGAAGGATGAAGAATACTTTCATTACTTTTTGACCCTTTAAAAAGAAAAACCTGGATACGTGGTGAGGTATCCAGGTTTTTTGCATTATTTTGTAGCAGTTTTTGTCTTTTTAGGCTCTTTCTTAAAGCTTTTAAGTAGTGCAAACGAGGTCAATATAACAACAATGGCTAGTGGAAAAGCACTTACAATGATAGCCGTTTGCATGGCAGCCAGTCCGCCAGAAATCATTAGTACAACCGCTGAAAGTGCCAGAATAATCCCCCAAGTATATTTCACTAAATTTGCGGGTTCAATATCTCCATTTGTTGTCATCATCCCTAAAACAAATGTTGCAGAATCAGCAGAAGTGATAAAGAAAGTTGTAATTAAAAACAAAGTAATGATCGTTAAAACAAGAGTAAGTGGTAATTGCTCATAAACATAGAAAAGTGCTGTTTCTAAGCTTTGGGCAGCAATATTTGTATCAAAATTAAAGTCAAAATAGATAGCAGTACCACCAAACACTGCAAACCATATTGTACAAACAATTGTAGGAATAACTAGTACGGCAATAACAAACTCACGCACAGTTCTACCTTTTGAAACACGAGCTATAAATGTACCTACAAAAGGAGCCCAAGCAATCCACCATGCCCAGTAAAAGATCGTCCAGCCTTGCGTCCAGGCCGCCCTTTCTGCATTAAATGGGGAAAGACGTAATCCCATACTCGGTAGATTTTGAATATAACCTCCAAACGTTGTCGTAAACAAATCTAAAAGAAACACGGTAGGTCCCATAAAAAGCATGATGAAAAATAAGAGTACTGCCAATATCAAGTTTGCATTACTTAAATATTTAATTCCTCTCTTAATGCCAGTTCCAGCAGAGGCCATAAATAAAACCGTAATGATTGTTATAATAAGTAACTGTATGCTGAACGTATTTGGAATGCCAGTTAAATAACTTAATCCACCATTAATTTGCTGAGAGCCTAGACCTAAAGAAGCGGCAACCCCAAAAATTGTTGCAAAAACTGCGACAACATCAATAGCAATGCCGATAGGTCCTTTTACACGGTCGCCCAGAAGAGGATAAAGCGTAGCACTCATTAATCCAGGCAAATCTTTTCTAAATTTGTAATAGGCTAGTGCTAAGGCAATAGTTGCATAAATTGCCCAGGCATGAAAACCCCAATGCAAATAGGTGAAGCGCAGTGCCTCTCGGGCTGCTTCCCCTGTGCCAGGTACTGCAGATGGTGGAGATGTAAAATGAGAGATTGGCTCAGATACTCCGAAAAATAATAATCCAATCCCCATACCTGCGCTAAATAGCATCGCAAACCAAGTTGGATAACTAAATTCTGGCTTATCTGTATCCTTTCCAAGCTTAATTTTCCCGTAAGGACTAAAGATTAAAAATAGAGCAAAAACCAAAAAGAATGATGCTGTAAGTTGATAAAACCATCCGAAGCTAACCATGAAAAACTTCTGAGCTCGATTCATAACTTCAGTCAGGTGATCAGGAAAAATAACCCCCCATAATACAAATAGAACCGAGATAACTAATGAGATCCAAAAAACAGAAGTAACCTTTCTCATATTCGCCCTCCTTCTTAATAGAGTGTTTGAATTTAACTATCATTTTATGTGTCCTCACTTATTAAATTTGAAAACAGAGTAGGACAAAAGGAGGTAACTAGTCTCAAGTCCGACTTGAGTTATTAATATCATTACTTATCTGTAAGACGTTGCTGGGCCATTTTTATCATTTCCTTAACCATGCTTCCACCAATTTCGCCACCAACCCTACCAGCCTGCTTAGAGGTTAATGTCCCATTGTATTTATCATTCAGAGGAACACCAAGTTCATCTGCTACCTCAAACTTAACCTGATTAGGCTCACTCACTGAATAGCCCTTTTCCTTCATCACACGTGCTTTGAGTCTATCTACTTCCTCTCTCGCCTCTGGAACAAGCAGACGATTTCTTCTTTTAGCCATAAATAATCACTCCATTTTCTAAGTTCTAGTATGATAATCCTATCATTTTGCTCATAGAGTGCCCTATTTGTTAAAAAATATATAAAAAACCTCTAAAATTTGCATATTTTTCATATTTTATGTTTTAAAATCAACCATTTTTGGTTAATCTATTTATGTGAACTATAAAGCAACCAGATTAGTAGGGTTGAAATTAAGTAACTATTGCTATTATGTGAAAATCATGGTAAAAAGAATATGTGTTAAAATTGAGAGGAGAACGATAAGATGAACAAAACAGAATTAGTAAATGCAGTTGCTGAAGCTAGTGAACTTTCAAAAAAGGATGCTACTAAAGCTGTAGACGCAGTTTTCGATGCAATCCAAGACGCGCTTAAAGGCGGAGATAAAGTACAACTAATCGGTTTTGGAAACTTTGAAGTTCGTGAGCGTGCAGCTCGTAAAGGCCGCAACCCACAAACTGGTGAAGAAATCGAAATCGCTGCTAGCAAAGTACCTGCGTTCAAACCAGGTAAAGCTCTTAAAGACGCAGTAAACTAATAACAAACACAAAGCAAGTACAATAAATCAAAAACCCCCAGATTGGGGGTTTTATTTTTTCTCCTATTTTGGGGCCTGACCCCCAGCGCGTTAAAACATTAACGCGCTGGGGGTCAGGCCCCGGTTGTCACAATTGTTATAAAAGGATGTCTGATGCCATTTGAATTGTTTCTGGAGTTGGTGGTTCTACTCCTTCAAGTGGATAGCGTAGGCCTAGTGCTTGCCATTTGTAAACTCCTAGCTTGTGATAAGGAAGTATTTCAATTTTATCTACATTTGATAATTGATTAATAAAGCCCTTTAGTTCTTTTAGATCTTCTGGATCATCGGTAATACCAGGAACCAATACATGACGAATCCAGACCGTTTTTTTAAGTTCTGATAGAAGTTGTGCAAACTCTAGAATGTGCTCATTCGGTTTACCAGTTAGCTTAAGATGTTTTTGACTATTGATATGTTTTATGTCCAATAGAATGAGATCTGTAACTTCTAACACCATTAGAAGCTTCTTTTGGAACTCTTCATTATGACTATAACATCCACCAGAGCTATCAATGGTAGTATGGATGCCTAGCTTTTTGCATTCAGTAAAGAGCTCATACAGAAAATCTAATTGCAATAATGGCTCTCCACCACTAACGGTAATTCCCCCATTAGATGCTTTAATAAATGGTAAATACGATTTTAAATCATCGATAATTTCTTTAACACTTATTTCTTTTCCTTTTCCAATCCCCCATGTATCAGGGTTATGGCAAAACTGGCATCTTAGTAAACAGCCTTGTGTAAAAACAATATATCTTAATCCTGGTCCATCAACGGTACCACAGGACTCGATTGAATGAATGTAACCTTTCATGGTAGAAAACCCCCCATTAGCAGCATAAAGAAAGCTGTAATTTAAAGTAAAAGAGGCTAGCCTAATAGCTTAACCTCTTTTACTTGTCTTCTATATTATAGTTCTATAAACTTCCGTGGAATGTGCGATTAATCACATCGATTTGTTGCTCACGAGTTAGTTTTACAAAGTTAACTGCATAACCAGAAACACGGATGGTTAATTGTGGGTACTCTTCTGGATGCTCCATTGCATCAAGTAAGGTTTCACGATTAAATACATTAATATTTAAATGGTGCCCTTTTTTAACTGCATATCCATCTAAAATCGCTACTAAATTTACAACCTGTGTTTCTTCCTCTTTCCCTAGTGCTTTTGGCACGATTGAGAAGGTATTGGAAATTCCATCCAATGCATATTCGTATGGTAATTTTGCTACTGAGCTTAATGATGCTAGTGCCCCTTTAGAATCTCTTCCATGTAATGGGTTTGCTCCTGGTGCAAAGGGTTCTCCAGCACGTCTTCCATCAGGTGTATTTCCTGTTTTTAAGCCATAAACAACATTTGAAGTAATCGTTAAAATAGATAAAGTGTGTTTAGAGTCTCTGTAGGTTTTATGTTTTCTAAGCTTCGTCATAAATGTTTTCACTAGCTCTACAGCAATATCATCTACACGATCATCATTATTCCCATATTTCGGGAAGTCACCGTCGATTTCAAAATCAACTGCAATTCCATTCTCATCTCGAATTGGTTTTACTTTTGCATATTTAATCGCACTTAAAGAATCAGCGACAACAGATAATCCTGCAATTCCTGTTGCCATTGTTCGTTCAACATCTGTATCATGTAAAGCAAGCTCAATGCGCTCGTAAGAATACTTATCATGCATATAGTGAATCACATTCAGTGTATTAATATACGTCTCCGCAAGCCATTCCATGACATTGTCAAACTTGTTCATTACATCTTCATACTCTAAAAATTCTGTAGTAACTGGTGCAAACATAGGTCCAATTTGAGCTTTTAGCTTTTCATCTACACCACCATTTATTGCATACAGTAAAGCTTTTGCAAGGTTCGCACGTGCCCCAAAAAATTGCATCTGTTTACCAATCTTCATTGCAGATACACAACATGCAATGCCATAGTCATCGCCAAATTCAGGACGCATAATATCATCATTTTCATATTGGATAGAGCTAGTTTTGATAGACATGTTTGCACAGTATTTTTTGAATGCTTCTGGCAACTTTGTAGACCATAGGACCGTTAAGTTTGGTTCTGGAGCGGGACCTAGGTTATCCAATGTGTGAAGGAATCTAAATGAGTTCTTCGTTACCATTGGAAGTCCTTCTATTGAAACTCCACCGATTGCCTCAGTTACCCAAGTCGGATCTCCACTGAATAGCTCATTATAATCAGGAGTTCTTGCGAATTTAACTAGACGAAGCTTCATTACAAAATGATCAACCAATTCTTGTGCTTCTTCCTCAGTTAATACGCCATTTTTCAAGTCTCTTTCGATATAGATATCTAGGAATGTGCTTGTGCGTCCTAAACTCATTGCGGCTCCGTTTTGTTCCTTAATAGCAGCAAGGTAACCAAAATACAACCATTGGAAAGCTTCTACAGCCGTTGACGCAGGTTCTGAGATATCAAATCCATAAGACTTAGCCATAGCCTTTACTTCTTCTAGTGCTCGAATTTGTTCAGAAACTTCCTCGCGAAGGCGAATCACTTCTTCTGACATTGTTTTTGGACCATTACGAAGGTCTGCCTGCTTTTCTTCGATTAACTTATCAATTCCATAAAGTGCTACTCGACGATAGTCACCGATAATTCTCCCACGACCATAAGCATCAGGAAGACCTGTAATGATACCAGCCTTACGAACAGCTTTCATGTCATCATTATAAGCATCAAAAACACCTTGATTGTGTGTTTTGCGGAAATTTGAAAACACATTGCTTACTTCCTCATTCACTTTGTAACCATAGGACTCGCATGCTTGTTCAGCCATTCGAATTCCACCAAATGGTTGTAGAGAGCGCTTAAAAGGTTGATCCGTTTGTAAGCCTACAATCTTCTCTTGGTTTACGTTTAAATAACCAGCGCCATGTGATGTAATCGTTGATACAATTTCAGTATCCATATCCAGGACACCGCCTTTTTCGCGTTCCTGTTTTGTAAGCTCCATCACTTGTTTCCAGAGAGCTTTTGTAGGTTCAGTAGCAGGTGCTAAGAAAGATTCATTACCTTCATAGATCGATATATTATTTAAAATGAAATCTCTAACATTAATTTCATTTGTCCAGTCACCAAGTGTAAAGCCTTGCCATTGTTTCATGTTAATTTCCCTCCTTGAATTAGTACAGGGTTAGTATTTTTTGTATAACAGCTTTATACTTATAAGATACTACGTTCCCTATCGATATAACAGAGGGAATGAGTGACATATTTGTGAACCTTTGAGCAAGCGGAATATTTCCCTTGCTTTAAAGAGGTTTGTTAAACTTTCTGCTGAATTAGACCATTCATCACTTCATTTTTGTCGTTTTTTTATTTACTAAATAGTCTTCGAAATACGTAAAAGTGAATTCCTCACCACAAAGGGATTTTACTCGTTCTTGCCAGGTGAGTCGTTCAGTTGGTTCCATGAATGTGTTCTTTATCTCTTTAAACACATCCTTCTCTTTATACATCCCATCTATTTGAAAATGATAACGTAACATGTCACGGATTCCGTCAGCATAGATATAATCCTGTACATAGATTGGATAGCTAATAAGCATAACTTGAGTTGCTGGGTGCTGGCTCGGTCCTTCTATGTCAAAGACATCTTTTAAAAGTTTATTTGAGACTTCGTCCATATCACAATCAGGATTTTGATAAAGTTCATATTCTAGCAAGCTTATATAAAAATAAAATAAAGAGATAAATATATCAGCTAAATGTTTTGATTCGACCAGTTGTTCTACCATCTTAGGGTCTAACTTATAATAATCAGACAACCATTCACTTTGATAAGGAATGGTCATAAACAATTCTGCCATCCCTTCATGACCGATATTACTTTGAAACTGCTTAAATTCATAAATATCAGTAGAGGCAAATTGATTATATAAAGCGTGACCTAGTTCGTGGAAACCAGTTGCATAGGCTAAATGACTATTTCGATTATTAATGACAAGCTTAATATACTCTGGAGAAATCTCAATACAAAATCCGCCATAGGGAATATGTAAAAGCTCTACATCAATTGGTGAATTTTTTAAATCTAAACCAAAATAAGATAAGGCTTCTTCAATAGCTACTTTGATTTTTTCACCTGAAAAGATAGATTGATCAACATCAGAGAAGTTTGTTGCAACAAACAATAGATCGTATACATGTAGAGTTTCATAACCAAAACGTTCTTTTATGCGGTTAACCCACTCATTTATAACAGGCTTACAATTGGAAAACATGCGCAAGCATTCTTCTTTATATTGCTCAAAACTTAAATTAGCCGAACTGAACTTATAATGGTGATAGTTCGTATAGCCGTATTCCCTCGCTTTTTGATTCCGCAATTTTAATAAATTCCGAAAGTCTTCTGTTAGTTCATTACTATAGGAGTTCATTGCTTCTACTAATCTACGTCTTACAGATCTGTCCTCGTGATCCATTAATGCTGAATGAACCTGGCCACTGTTGTAAGTTTTTCCATCTACATCAAAGGTTTTGCTGAATATCTTTCCTTCAAGTTGATTCTTTAGAGTAAGAACTACCGTATCTGCTTCAATTTCTTGATTTTGAATTTCTTGTAGCATTAAATGGATACGTTTTTTCCATTGTTTATCCTCTATTTTCGTAGCCCATTCTTCTAGCATTGCTTTAAAATTTGGATATGTAAGGAGCCTTTGACGAACTTCTGTCATTTCTTGAAGTTTAGGATCTTGCTCGCTCGATGCATACATTTGATACGATAGTTGATTTATTTCCTTTGAGAATTTCCCTAGCTTACATAATTCTTCTTCATAGGTCTTTTTCCACTCTACTTCGTCAGTAATTTTAATTAGTTTTTCCACATCAATAATTTCGTGCATCTTCACGGCTCCTTTGTTTTCAGTTATCCAGATAAATTAATCATAACGTTAATAGATAGAATTGTTTATATAAATCTGATAATTTAAATAATAAATTGTTATATACTAACATGTCCTTTATACTTTATTTAACAACATACATTAAGAAAAAGGTGTCGTTTGGTGGAAATAAGATTGTTTCGAGACAAGGATATTAATGAAATAGCAGATATAATCAACGAGATATACCATGTTGAAAAAGTTGGAGGACTGACAACCATTGAAGAGCTTAACCAATGGTTTGATGAGCCTGGGGAAGAAATAAGAGAAAACACACTTGTCGTTTTACATGATGAAAGGATCATTGGCTATAATGCTTTATGTCATGTAAAGGGAGACTCCTCCATACATGTATATAGTTATGGTACCGTGCACCCTGATTGGAGAAGGAAGGGTATTGGGACTTTGCTTGTACGCAAATCAATCGAACATCTTAGCCAACGTGCTCAAAAAGATAAACAAAAAGTAATCTACGATCAAATGGTACGAACAAATATAAAGGGACAAAATGAACTAGCCCAAAAGCTAGGTCTAGAAAAACACACAGATCTATTATCATATAGGTGTCAATCACTAGAAGAATTTAAAGTATTACTACCTAAGGGTTATTCTATTATCACTCCGACTTTAGATGATGCAGCTGATTGGGCTTCAATAAATAATGACGCATTTTCTTGGCGACCAAGTCTTGATCAGTTAACAGTTGAAAGTGTTAAATACGAGTTTGCTAGTTCAGAGTTCTCAGAACAATTTTATCTGCTTTGTGTAAATGAAGATGGAGAGAGAGTTGGATTTTTATCGAGTTATATTTCCAATGAAAAGAAAGGCGTTATTTCAACCATTGCTGTTCATCGTAACTATCAAGGTCAAGGAATTGGGAAAGTCCTATTACGGGAGGTTATAAACAGAATGAAACAAGCAGGGGTAATGGAAGTCAGGTTAACCGTTGACACACAAAATCCTACTTCTGCTATTAAGCTATACGAAGCCCATGGATTTTCAGCTGATAAACAAATTATTGAATACATATACCCTATATATCCTACCGAGGAGGCAACAAAATGAGTGAACAAACAATTTGTGTTCTAGGTTCTGGCACAATGGGGCATGGCATTGGTCAAGTTTTTGCAGCAGCCTCATTTCCTGTTGTTATTTACGATATTAATGAGCAGGTATTGCAGCTTGCAAAATCAAGAATTCATACAAACCTAAAGCTAATGGCTGCGGAAAATTACATCACTTTAGAAGATATTGCTAGAATTGAATCTAATATTTCTTTTTCTACTGATTTGCAGCTTGCTGCTAAAAATGCACGTCTAGTTATTGAAGCAGTTCCGGAGATTATAGAGTTGAAAAAGGATATTTATAAAAAGCTGGAAACAATCATAGATAATCATACAATCGTTGCATCAAATACCTCTACCTACTCAATTGAGAGGCTAGCAGAGGATGTTTCGTTTGCAGAACGTATGCTGGTTGTCCACTTTTTTAATCCTGCTCATTTAGTTCGTTTAGTTGAAGTCGTACCTAGTGTAAAAACAAAGAGTGAAGTAGTTGAGTATGTTGTTAAACTATTAACAACTTGTGGGAAAAATGCTGTACGGTTACAAAAGGATATTCCAGGATTTATTGCAAATAGACTTCAAGCAGCTGTAGTGAGAGAAGCACTATATTTGCTTGAACAAGGGATTGCAGATGCACGTTCGATTGATAGTGTCATTGCAGATGGACCAGGGATGCGCTGGGCTTTCGATGGACCTATTCAAATTGCCGATTTTGGAGGATTAGATATTTGGGAAAAAGTGACGGGTAACCTTTTTCCGGAATTAGATACACGTACAAATGCTCCTACTTCAATTAGTGAAAAAGTGCAGTCCAACAAATTAGGGGCTAAAAGTGGAGAAGGATTTTATCAATATGACCGAGAAGAAGTAACCCTTGCTGCCAAAGAACGTGACCGGAAATTAATAAAGCTCTTGGCAATTAAGGAAACTGAGTGAAAAATTGGCTGTCTTCTACCATTAAGCGGCCTTGTCCTTAAGTAAGCAAACTGCGATAGTGAAATAAACGGAGATTTTCCGGTTAAATTTAGAATGAAGCTCTTTCGGGGATAAATAGGGGAAGGTTTTCCGGTTATGCCAAGCAAAATCCCTTAATTTCATGTTTCTTGAGTAAATAGGCGGAATCTCTCCGCCTATTAAAGCCATTTTTAAGGATATTTTCTATTTAAGCGGAATTCTTCCGTCTATTTATCAAAATCTGATGCTTATCTAATCTCTACCTTTAACTAAGTCATTTCTACTTTCACTTTTAGTGGCACTAATGCCTTTGTTTCATCTATGTGTATAAAGGCATCGTAACGTTCAGACATCACGGAAGGCACATAATTTCCTAAATGCTCATATTCAGGGTGATAAACAACACCGATTGCTCTGTGACCTACTGGCTTGGTAAAAAGGTGCTTATTATCCTCTGTAAAAAGAATAGCCTTATTAAACGCACCCGCCTCGTGCATTACATCCTCCCAGCTATTCTTTTCAGCAACTGGTACATTCATAACCTCCAATGGATCTCCCCATCTTTTTGCAGCAACAACAGATCCTCGGTGAGTTCCGAACCCGATGGCATATACTTGTTCTTGACCAAACCTTTCACGCATGATTTGTCCAACATTCACTAGTCCTTCACCCTTCATATCGGTCGCCCGTGCATCACCAATGTGGGTATTGTGTTCCCAAATAATAACCTTTTCATCGTCACCATGATAATGAAGGAGTTCGTCCACCGTATCTGCCATATGGTAGTCACGTACGTTCCAAGAGGCAGTATCGTCTTGAACCATAGCCCGATAATATTGTTCAGCGTTTGCAGCAACAAGGGCATTTACTTGAAGGTTTAAAGTAGCCTCTTCAGACTGGTGATGTATAAAATTTGTACGAACTTTTTGAAGTAGTTCAATGACCTCATTTACACAATCCTCAGATAAAAAGGAAGCGGCAACTCCATAATTTTCTGGTTTTCGATTATGAGGTTCAAAACATGCAAAGGCAGCTTTTGCTGTTTCAACATCAGGAGACTTAATTTTCTCTAAATAATTTATGATTTCCTCCATGGACTCCCACAGACTGTATACATCAATTCCATAAAAGCCAACTTGCTTCTCATGATTTTGGTTGTACTGTTTTAACCACTCAGTTAACTGTAGTACTTCTTCATTTGCCCACATCCATGATGGCCAACGATTAAATTGTTTTAAAGCCTCTCTACCATTTTGATAGGTTTGGTCATATCCTTTTATATATCGATTTACTTCAAAACAAGAAGGCCAGTCCCCTTCAACAGCTATTATTGAAAATCCTTTTTGCTGAATTAATCGCTTTGTAATTTCGGCACGATATGTATAATATTCTGAAGTCCCATGAGATGCCTCACCTAGTAATACAACCTTTCGATCACCAATAGCATCAACAATTTTTTGTAAATCATCTTCTGTTTGTAATTTAAATGAATGTTCTTTAATATCACTAATGAGCCTATTCAAAGATATTCACCCCTTTTTAGAGTAGTTTCTCCTTAATTTTTAAAAAATACTACCTATCAAAATGAGACAAATCTGTTCTTTTCAATGTAAAACTAAGTAAAATCAGATACAATAAAGGTGAACTGTAGGTAAGGTTGTGATTTTTTTGAACAAACGTATTAATTGTTTTCATTGTAAGCATTTCTATACAACATGGGATCCAAAATTTCCAAAGGGCTGTCGCGCATTTAATTTTAAAACCTCATCAATGCCTTCAGTTACCGTTCACCAATCATCTGGAAACCACTGTTTAAAATACGAAGACAAACGCCCAAAAAAATAAGAAGGGAAACGTCAGCCATGCAAATTCCTTTACATAAAATACTAACAAAAATGCAAACCGAACTTGACCAAGCCAAACAAACCAATAACGAAGAAAAAATAAAAGAACACTTACTTGTAATACGAACTCTAAGTGACCTTGTAGTTGAAGAAGGAAGTAGGGTTGAAAGCCCCAAACCAGCGACAACACCATTCATTCAACAACCAGTTTCAACAACACAATCCACCAAACTAAAAGAAGATGATGGTAACGGAGACTCCATTTTTGATTTTTAAAAGTGGTTGAAAGAACAAATCCCCTTACTTAAGGTTGAGTGGATTGGAGCGGAAGGCACTTGACTCCTGCGGGATGCAGAGGGAAGTGTGAGACCCCACAGGCGTTTACGCCGAGGAGGCTCACATCACTCCCCGATGGGAATCCGTTCTTGAAAAAGCCGGCAGTTTGGCTTTTTCATGATTCCCCGCGGAAAGCAAGTGCCTGCAGCGCAAAGAAACGGTCTAAATTCAATAAGAAAGACCTGGTAACGTCTTGGTAAGATTCTAAGAAAAAAACTACCACTCATACATTCACCACAACTGATAAAAAATAACGTATGGAGGTGGTTTCATGCCAATTACTACAGGCAATGGTGGATTTAACGATGTCTTTGCATTTGACGAAGTAGAATCAGGAGCAGATGCAAAACTAAATGAAGATAGATATGAAGTATTCATTAATCAACAATTCGTAGGTCATAAAACGTTATTAACCCAAGGTGACCATCTAACCGATATAGATAACTTTTTAAAATCACAAGGAATTACATCCTTCAAATCCACTATAGATGGCGACCATTATCTGATTGAAGCAAGCACAGAGGATCAAACCAAAGCAAGAGACGCACTAAACGTATATTTTACAAACCGATAAAAGAGGAGGGACGGAAACCTTGGTTTCAATCCCTCCTTCGCTTTTGCAATATGCGTATAAAATCTTCTTTTTCTTGATAGGCAATATGTGCTTGTTCAATTGTACATTCTTCAAAACGAATAGTTCCACCCGGGGGCACTTGAGCAACCTTTGGAATGTCAGCAGTTATGACTGTTCCAATACGGGTATACCCCCCTGTAGTTTGTCGGTCGGCCATTAAGATAATTGGCTGACCACTACTAGGTACTTGTATGCCACCTAGGGGAATAGCATCTGATGCAATATCTGCCTTGCTATTATGTTTTAATGGTGTATTGCTATTTAAACGGTAACCCATTCGGTCTGCTTGCATGACCTTGTAGGATTCCTTAAAAAAGTGCTCTATACTTTCATTAGAAAACTCATTTTCATGTGGTCCTAAGATAACTCGAACAGTGATGTCTTTCTTATACAGTGGCTGGGTGGAGTGTGCTAAGCCTGTCATTCTTTTCTTTACAGTAGAAGGCAACCCCATTAATTGATCACCTTCCTCAATACTTGTACCAAGGTTGGCTTTTTGATAATATGACTTACTTCCTAACACCTCATCTACAAAAAAACCACCAGAAACAGCAAGATAAGATCTAACCCCATTTATTGGCCTTCCGAATGTAATAATATCGTCCTTGTAGACTCTAACGGATTGCCATTGAGGTAGTGGTTTATTATTAACTGTGGGACTTAAATTGGCACCACAAATCGAAATAACCACTTCATCAGCTAAAACTTGAAGTGTTGGACCTAGCATTGAAATTTCTAGACAAACTTCATCTATCGTATTACCCACTAGCAGATTAGCTAATCGTAAGGAATCAACATCCATTGCTCCCCCCGTTACCACACCAAATTGTTGATATCCATAGCGACCTTTATCCTGAAAAGTTGTTAATAGCCCTTTTTTTAAGACCTGAAATAAAGGTAGTTGCATTATAATCACCTAATTGGACGTACCGAAACGCCTTTTTTTGTTAGATTTTCACGCAATGCTTTTGCAAAAAGTAGAGCATGCTCATTATCTCCATGAACACATACAGATTCAGCCACTATTGGAATGGACTGTCCATCAACAGAAGTAACAGTACTTGTTTCAATCATTTGGATCACCTGTGATAACGCTAGTTCAGTTTCTGAAATAATGGCATTTTCACCGCTTGTTCTTGAAGTTAGTGAGCCGTCATTTTGATAGGTTCGATCTGCAAAAACCTCTGAAACAGTTTGAAGTCCGACCTCTTTCCCTGCACTGATAAGTTCACTTCCAGACAAACCATATAACAGTAAATCAGAGTCAAAGAGCACAACAGCCTTCGCGATTGCTTTTGCAATATAAGGATCCTTTGCTGCCAAGTTATATAAAGCTCCATGGGGCTTTACATGACTAAGCTTCACCTCATGAGCTTTACAGAAGGCTGAGAGTGCACCAATTTGATACAACACCATTTCGGTAATTTCCAAAGGAGTGTGTGGGATTTCTCTTCGGCCAAAACCCAGAATATCATTAAATCCGGGATGAGCCCCAATTGCCACACCTTTTTCTTTCGCTAACAATACCGTTTTATACATAACATGAGCATCACCTGCATGGAAGCCGCAAGCAATATTCGCACTAGTAACCTCACTTAATATGAGTTCATCGTTGCCTAGCTTATATGTACCGAAGCTTTCACCTAAATCACAATTTAGATCGATCTTCTTCATTTTGAATCACTTCCCGTTTAACAACATATTTATTTTCTTTAACTGCTTGGGTTATTTCTTTGTATTCGGTTTCAGATATGGAAACAAAGCGAATATAATCACCAGCCTTTATTAAAAAAGGACTTGGAGACGCTGGATTAAACAATGTTAGGGGTGTTTGCCCAATGAGATTCCACCCACCTGGGGATTCAATCGGATACACACCTGTTTGATCTCCACCAATTCCAACAGAACCTCTTGGCACTTTTAGACGAGGGTCAGCCAGCCTTGGGGTATGCAACTTCTGCGATAATCCCTTTAAGTATGGAAACCCAGGTAAAAAACCAATCATGTATACGAGATATTCTTTGGAACAATGGAGAGAGACTACCTCTTCCACTGTTAAGTTATTATGCGTGGCCACCTGAAGTAAGTCCTCGCCAAAACGGCCCCCATAGCAAACAGGAATGGTGACAACCTCTTTTTGATAGACACCGTTTTCAGTAGCAGGAGCACTACAAGTACTATATAGTTTTTCTACTAAAGCAGTGTATGATATCTTCATAGGTTCGTAATAAACGGTCAAGGTCTCAAAAGCTGGAACAAGCTCAATTAACCCTTCTATATTCTCACTTTGAATGGCTTTAGCAATATGTTGTATATGTCTATTTAATTTTTCTGAGATTGGGGAGATAAATAAAATTTGAATGGCCTTATCCCCTAATGGGCGAATTGAAAATTCCAATGTGCATCACCAGCCAATTAATATTCTGATAATTAAACTATACCATATCTTAGTTTGAATTTTGGAATGACTCGTTTATTATATAACTAGAGTTCTTTTAAAAAAGGAGACGAACGACCATGAAATTATTTATTTTATTAGGTGCTATTAATGCATTTCTTGCTGTTGCTTTGGGAGCATTTGGAGCACATGGTTTAGAGGGGAAAATCTCAGAAAAGTATTTAAAGACCTGGAATACAGGTGTAACTTATCAAATGTTTCATGCAACTGGACTATTTATTGTTGGAATATTATTAGCGAAAGCACCTAACACAGGTATGCTAAATACAGCAGGATGGTTGATGCTCATCGGAATTATTCTGTTTTCAGGAAGTTTGTATGTACTAAGTACTACCGGAATAAAAGTACTTGGAGCAATAACGCCACTAGGCGGCTTGGCATTTTTAGCTGCTTGGTTGCTAGTTGGAATTGTTGCAATTAGACATCTATAAAAGAAAAGGAGAGTGCCCTAACTGGACATTCTCCTTTATCGTTTATCTAGGTGGATACGTAGTTGCCCCAGGAACACCAAATGGATAGTCGTACTCTAACTCTTCATCAAACGTTACATACTCTAAATACACCATTAATAATAAATATCTCATACCTGTTTGAGGATCACTTAAAATAATGTGATCACGTCCAGCAGCTTCAACAATACCTACAAACGATTCGCGGCTGCCGTTAAAGTTCATATAGACAGTTGCTAGTTTCCCTTTATTTAGGCGAAGAATATTTTCAATATAAGACTGCTCTAGTGGAAGCATCCCTGGTGCATCTGCTCCTAATGTAGGTTGAACACCTGGTGCTCCTGGAGTGACTAGACCAGGTACCTGTTGTTGAAACGGGTAACCAAATTGTTGTTGCGTTGGCGCATAACCTTGGTATGGATTATAAGCTTGTTGACCATACCCATAACCAGCATATGGATTAGTCATTCCATCATATGGATTGTTTTGACTCATTAAAAAAACCTCCTCAAAAAAGTAAGTATAGTTTTTGACTATCAGATAGCGTGTGTAAATCTCTCTCTAAAATGTTGAATAGACCTGTGGGCAATCTTCGGAAGTTGGCTTATAGAAGCAATGTGCTTTATAGCGGCCGGAGTTCCATTGATTAAACCACTGTGCTGGACATTCCGCAGCAGGCCTAAAAAACCATAGTGAAAATTCAGCAGGGTGAAAACGCTCCCCCTTTAGAACTCTTCGTGCTAGCTCAATATCTTGAGGTCTAGCTGCTTGATAAAAATAGCCTTTCTGTGTTGCTTCAAAGCCACCTGGACTCTGATAAACCATTTGGCGGATATTCGTAACTTTCTTGAAATCAATACAAGCTGACCTTGCTCGGTTAACCCCGGTATTCCCAACCATTAGCATACCTAACTGTCCATCACCCTCAGCTTCAGCTCGCATTAGTCTTGCTAAAAGCTTTACATCTTCCTCTGTATGTGCGACAACTGCCATTTTCTCACCTCACTTAACAAGGAGCTTTGATTCTTTACCGACAACGATAGGCAAATAAATCAATAGTACTCTTTTTGCTCTTTATAACTTATTGAAGGAGTCGAAAATGGGTTCCAACAAATTTGATAAAGTACGAAAAATACCCATTCCCTAAACCGTATGTAAAAAATTCTGTTGATATGACATTTTTCTAATCAAAAAAAAGACAGCCACATGGGCTGCCTTTGGTATTTATTATACGTGTAAGAACTTTGAAATCTTATCTTCTTCTAGTAAATTACCAACGAAAAATGCTCCAAATTCACCAAAGCGGGCACTTACTTCGTCGAAACGCATTTCATATACTAACTTTTTAAATTGTAGAACATCATCTGAGAATAATGTAACGCCCCACTCGTAATCATCAAATCCAACAGATCCTGTGATTACTTGTTTAACTTTACCAGCATATTGACGACCAATCATTCCATGACTTCTCATCATGCCACGGCGATCTTCCATCGGAAGCATGTACCAGTTATCATTGCCTTGGCGACGCTTGTCCATTGGATAGAAGCAAACATACTTAGCTTTCGGTAAAATTGGATATAAACGCGCTAAAACTTGTGGGTTTTGATATGGATCTTCACCAGCTGGTAAATAGTTACTTAACTCAACAACTGATACATAAGAATGTACAGGAATTGTGAATTCAGCAAGCTTAGACTTGTTAAATTCATTTTCAATTTCATTTAACTCTTCCATGGTAGGGCGAAGAATCATCATCATAAAGTCAGCTTTTTGCCCGACAATTGAGTAAAGAGCATGACTGCCTTGCTCATTCTTTTGAGTTACATTCCACTTTTCTAACATTCCTAAGTATTCATGAATTGCGGCTTGGCGCTCATCGCTTGATACGCTCTTCCATAAAGTCCAATCCATCGTACGGAAATCATGTAAACTATACCAACCATCTAACGTTTGAGCTGCTTCACTCATGTATAATCACTCCTATTTTTTAACATATATATTTACTATGTATCCACAATTACTATAACATAGTTTTTCCTATAGCCAAGTGACTAAACCTTGAACATTCATTAAATTCATGTTTCATGGTTAAAATCATCTAAAAAGGGAACGATTGAAGTGTAAGTAATGCACAAGTTTCAATAATTTGTAACAGGATTTTGTTCATTTTTAACTAAAAAAGCTTTATTCTAATGACGGTACATAATGGATTATTGTGGGAGGGTTCCTAAAATGAGTGACTTATTCTCAAGTTTAAAACAGAAAGTAACAGGTAATAACATAAAAGTCGTTTTTCCAGAAGGATTGGATGAACGAATTCTATCAGCAGTTGGACGTTTAGCAAGTGAGCAAGTAATTATTCCGATCGTAATCGGCAATCGAGCAGATGTTGAAGCTAAAGCAAAGGAATTAAATGTATCATTAGAAAATGTTGAAATCTATGATCCTAATAATTATCCTGAAATCGACCAGCTCGTATCAGCATTTATTGAGCGCCGTAATGGTAAGGCATCAGAAGAGGATGCCCGAAGAATTCTATTAGACGAAAATTACTTCGGTACAATGCTCGTTTATGTTGGAAAAGCTCAAGGGTTAGTTAGTGGAGCAGCTCACTCAACAGCCGATACGGTAAGACCAGCACTCCAAATTATTAAAACAAAACAAGGTGTGAAAAAGACATCCGGAGTTTTCATCATGGTGCGGGAAGATGAAAAATATGTTTTTGCAGATTGTGCTATTAACATTGCTCCAGATAGTCAAGATTTAGCCGAAATTGCAGTGGAAAGTGCTCGAACTGCTAAAATGTTTGATATTGATCCTAAAGTAGCGATGTTGAGTTTCTCAACAAAGGGCTCAGCTAAGTCTTCTGAAACAGAGAAGGTAGTGGAAGCTGTAAGAATTGCAAAAGAACTTGACCCAAATCTTACGCTAGATGGAGAATTTCAATTTGATGCAGCTTTTGTCCCTTCCGTTGCGAAAAAGAAAGCTCCAGATTCAGAAATCCAGGGAGATGCCAATGTCTTTATTTTCCCTAGTCTTGAAGCGGGTAATATCGGCTATAAAATTGCACAACGTCTAGGAAACTTTGAGGCAGTTGGCCCAATTTTACAAGGCTTAAATCAACCTGTAAACGATTTGTCCCGTGGATGTAACGCAGAAGATGTATACAAACTGGCATTGATTACTGCAAGTCAATCACTATAAACATATTGTAAAGGTGGCTCGTTGGAGTTGCCTTTTTTAGGTGTTTTGAGCAATGCTTCTTGCCTATGGTATAATAACAGGAATTTATACGAACTTTTAGGAGAAGTTGAACATGAGTAATATACATTCACTCTTAACACAACCAGAATGGAGAATCATTGACCATTCTAGCAGAGGGCCTCACTTTGATGCACTTCAGTCATTTGCGTTTGATGACACATTATGCGCATCTGTTGGAAGTGGAGAGTCAGAATCGATCGCACGCGCTTGGGTTCATCACAATACAATTGTGCTGGGTATACAAGATACAAAACTACCTTTTTTAACGGATGGCATTCGCTACCTAGAAGATAATGGCTACCGAGTGATTGTCCGAAATTCCGGGGGACTAGCTGTAGTTTTAGATGAGGGTGTTTTAAATCTATCTCTTATTTTTAAAGATACAGAAAAAGGAATTGATATTAATAGAGGGTACGATGCAATGTGGGAGTTAACTAGGAAGATGCTAGGAAACTATGCTAAGGAGATAGAAGCTCGCGAGATTATTGGCTCATATTGCCCAGGGAGTTATGATTTAAGTATAGGTGGTAAAAAGTTTGCTGGCATTTCACAGCGCAGATTACGAGGTGGAGTAGCTGTACAAATCTATCTTTGCATTACCGGCAGTGGAGGGAAGCGAGCGGAGTTAATAAAAGACTTCTATCAGCTTTCCTTAAAGGGAGAACAGACAAAACTTGTGTTTCCTGAAATTGTTCCGGATACAATGGCGTCACTTTCAGAGTTGCTAGAGACAGATTTGAGCGTGCAAGATGTTATGTTCTATTTTTTACAAACTTTGAAAGAAGAAAGTGGAAGAATCTTTGGTTCGGAGCTTAATGAGGACGAAATGGAGCTTTTTAGGTACAATTACCAGCGGATTTTAGAGCGGAATGAGAAAGTACTGGGCTAAATGAGGGAAATTCGTTTAATGCTATCACTTATTCGCGTTAAAGGAGTTTTATTCGCTTAAGTCACTATTATTCTCGCGTAAATAAGAAGTTATGAGCGTTATCCTAGGACATATTCGCTTTTCTAATCGACTAACAAAAAAACGCCTAGGAAGACTTAACAATCTTCCTAAGCGCTAATTCCTTTATTCAGCTACCTTCTCCAAGTTCCCGTTACGGTCCATCTTAAACTTAGTTGCAGGACGCTCTTCTTCATCAAATAAGACGAGCTTTCTTGCACGGTTCATGATCTTCATCAGTGTTTCATAATCATCTTGAATTGAAATAGCACTCTGTTCAAGCTTGGCTACTTGCTGTGTAAGTTCCTCGTTTTGTCTTAACAACTCATTATGTTCTCTCTTTAATCTCTCATTCTCTCTACTTAAAGCATCAACAGATACGTCTCTACCTTTTATTGATTGCAAGAAAGAGATAACACTATCAATTGATAAAGAGTTAGAAGTTTGTTGTCTTACAGGCTCTCTCTTAGTATATGTTTCAACAGGTGCTGCTTCTACGTGTGTATTCATTTCAGTTCCAAATTCAGTACTATACTCTTCAATAGAAGGTGTAGGTGGTGTATATAATAGATTCTTTTTAACAGGCTGCTGTTGTCCTAATGCACGTTGACGTTGTTTGCGTTGTTTTTTTGCTAGAGCCAAAGCTTTCTCATAATCATGTCTTACAACTGCATTCCAACGGAAACCACATGCTGCTGACGTACGATTAAGTCGATCTCCTACCTCTTCAAACGCATTTAACTGTGTACTACCTTCACGTACATGTCTAAGAACGGTTTCTGCTAACAACAAATCATTTTCCTCTGTCCAGGCATCTTGTCTTTCTTTCATTATACTCAACTCCCAATATATATATATGATTAGCAAGATTGTTTGTAATCATTGCTCTGTTAACTACATCATTTCCAATAGAAACAATGTTTATACCAAAAATCTTAAAAGGATAATAGATTTTATTCACATCCGGCGGCGGAAGTGTCTCGCTCAGTGGCACTGTAGCTGGACGAGAACTACACTATGAACTTGTTAACTTATATAAAATCCCACACAGTCTATTTCTGGAAATAGTCAGGACTACTTGCAAAGGCTGTCGATAAAATGTAAAATACCCCTTAGCAATGTATATATTTCGAGCGTCTACCACTTGGTGGTGTTAAGCATAGAAAGGATTTGTATTTTGATGGCCAATGAATTTCGTATTTGTGACGATTGTCAGGCTACTAACGTAAAAACGTTGCTTCCTCGTCTGAAAAAAATAGACCCAGATGCCAAAGTTGACATCGGTTGTCAATCTTATTGTGGCCCTGGTCGGAAAAAATCGTTTGCGTTTGTGAACAATCGCCCACTATCAGCACCGAACGAAGATGAGCTGATAGATAAAGTAGAAAAGAAGTTAAACAAGAGTTAAAAAATCGCCTTTCAACACTACAAAGGTGATTTTTTATTTCTTTTTTGGAAATAAAAATCTTTGTAGAAAATTGTTCAAAAATGGGTTTTTTTGACTAAGATTAAACTATATAATAGAAAACAAGTCATAGATGAGACCTGAACTAATGAAGTATTTTAGAAAAGAGCTTAGATGGAAGAGGTAATAACATGACAAATGCCAATGGGAAATTGACCGAAGAAAAGGTCTTTAAAGACCCAGTACATCGCTATATTCATGTAAGAGATCGCCTGATTTGGGACTTAATTGCAACACGTGAGTTCCAACGCCTACGCAGAATTCGCCAGCTTGGAACAACTTATCTAGTATTCCATGGGGCAGAACATAGTAGATTCAACCATTCTCTCGGTGTATATGAAATTGTCAGACGAATTATTGATGATAGTTTTAAGGATAGAGAACATTGGGATAATGAAGAACGTCTCTTATGTTTATGTGCAGCGCTTTTACATGATTTAGGGCATGGTCCTTTCTCACATTCATTTGAAAAAGTATTTCACCTTGACCACGAGGACTTTACCCAAGCCATTATTTTAGGTGATACGGAGGTTAATAGTGTCCTTAAGAGAATGGGTGCAACCTTCCCGAAAAAAGTGGCTGAGGTTATTGCTAAAACGTATAAAAATAAACTTGTTGTCAGTTTGATATCTAGTCAAATTGATGCAGATCGTATGGATTATTTACAGCGTGATGCTTATTATACTGGGGTTAGTTATGGCCACTTTGATATGGAAAGAATATTACGTGTCATGCGTCCTCAAGAGGATCAAGTTGTTATAAAAAGCAGCGGAATGCATGCCGTTGAAGACTATATTATGAGTCGCTACCAAATGTATTGGCAAGTTTACTTCCATCCAGTAACTAGAAGCTCAGAGGTTATTTTATCGAAAATTCTCCATCGAGCAAAAAAACTACATCAAGAATATTACTCTTTTAAAATACATCCAGTTCATTTCTACTCCTTGTTTGAAGAAGAAGTGAATGTAGAAGAATATGTGAAGCTAGATGAATCAATCGTCTTGTATTATTTTCAAGTATGGCAAGAAGAGGATGACCCAATTTTAAGTGACTTATGTCGCCGTTTTATCAACCGTAATTTATTCCAGTACGTAGAATTCAGTCCGAATAATGAGCAAATGATGAAGCTTATGGAGCTTACCCAGCTTTTCAAAAAAGCAGGTATTGACCCTGAGTATTATTTAGTTGTGGACTCCTCCTCAGATCTTCCTTATGATTTTTATCGTCCAGGTGAGGAAGAAGAACGACTACCAATCCATTTGCAAATGCCAAGTGGTGAACTGCGTGAGTTATCACGTCAATCAGATATCGTTGATGCCATTTCAGGAAAACGTCGTACAGATCATAAATTATACTTCCCTCAAGATTTTATTGAGGATTTATCGACAAAAAGAAATATAAAAAAGAAAATTCAAGAGCTACTTGAGCTATAGAACGTACATAGCTTACTTGATATAAATTGAACTTATTGTTGGGAGTGACGGGGCTTTGTTAACTGAACACGCAAAAATAATGAAGGCTTTTTCAGAGGCTGGAGAAATCATTGGTCGAAAAAAGCTTCAAAAAATGATCTATATTGCAAAAAAAGTCAATTTTCCTTTTTATGAAAAATATGACTTTCACTTTTATGGACCGTACTCTGAAGAGCTCACATTACGTGTTGAAGAATTATGTAATCTTGGTTTCTTAAATGAGGTAAAAGAGAAGAAAGGTGGCTACTTTCAATATCGTTACACCTTAACTGAGACTGGTGAGCAATTTTTAAGTCATTATCAACTAGAAGACCTTCCACCTTTAAAGGAATGCATTATGGACTTAAATGAACAGAATGCTAGATTCCTTGAATTAGTATCGACCGTACTTTATTTTGAAGGATTAGCAAAAGAGGAAGTGCAGGATAAAATTTTCACCCTGAAAAGTAAGCAGCGTTACACAGAAGAAGAAATTGACGAGGCGTATACCTACATTGAAAAACTACGTGGACAAGTTGTCGTTTCATAATAACAAAAAGGAGCTATTTGCAGGTTATGCAGTAGCTCCTTTTTGTTACACGTCCAGCTCCAGCGCCTAGCCCCTCGAGGTCAAATAACCTGCGACATAAAAATCAAAGTGCAGACTTTTTATGTCACAGAACATTTGCTTGTCGGGGCTGATCAAGGCGCTTTCGCTTTTGTTGTTAGTGCGGTAAAAATGCCAATTGGTAGAAGAACAACACTGCAAACAAGTAAACAAGTGGATGAACTTCTCTCCATTTACCTTTAACGACCTTCATTAATGGGTAAGAAATAAATCCTAATGCAATTCCAGTCGCGATACTTGATGTTAATGGCATGCTTAGGATAATTAAGAATGCAGGAAACGCTTCATCTAATTCATTCCACTTAATGTGAGCAATTGCACCCATCATTAAGCTTCCAACAATGATTAAAGCAGGTGCTGTGATTGCAGCTATTCCAGATACTGCTCCAACAAGTGGCCCAAAAAATGCTGCAACTCCGAATAAAATAGCAACTGTTAACGTAGTTAATCCTGTACGACCACCAGCTGCAACACCAGCAGATGATTCAATATATGCGCTTGTCGGGCTTGTACCAAACATAGCACCAGCTGTTGTAGCAACAGAATCTGCTAGTAAAGCTTGACGTGCACGGGGCATTTTGTTTCCTTTCATTAATCCAGCCTGCTGAGCTACTCCAACCATTGTTCCTGTTGTATCGAAAATAGTAACTAATAGGAAGGAGAATACAACTGCATATAAACCATACTGAATCACGTCACCAATTGCAGCAAAGGGATTAGCAACAATTAGACCCTCAGAAAGAGTTGGAAGAGCAACAAACCCGTCTTTGAACTCAAGTTGACCAGTGAAGAAAGCAATCGCACCAGTAATGATCATACCGATAAATAAAGCTCCATGCACATTAAGTGACATTAATACAAGGGTAACGGCTAAACCTACTAGCGCTAAAATAACTCCAGGGTCGTGAAGATTTCCTAGTGTCACCAAATTTGCTTCATGTGCTGTAACAATACCAGTTAAACGAAGACCAATAAAAGCAATAAATAAACCGATTCCAGCAGTAATTCCGTGCTTTAAATTTTCGGGAATTGCTTCAATTAGTTTTTTACGAAACGGTGTTAAGGATAAAATGACAAACAATAGACCTGCAAAGAAAACGGCAGAGAATGCCACTTCATATGAAATGTTTTCGTTTGCACCAACAACTGAATAGGCAAAATAAGCGTTAAGCCCCATTCCAGGAGCGATGGCAATTGGGTAATTTGCAAACAATGACATCCAGAGAGTTCCGATGATGGTTGCAATAATGGTTGCTGTGAAGACCTGATTGAAAGGTACACCAGCATCTGAAAGAATGATAGGGTTAACGATGACGATGTATACCATTGTTAAGAATGTGGTGATACCTGCGATGACTTCTGTTCTGACGTTTGTATTTAATTCGTTTAACTTAAAGAACTTAAACATAAAGTAAGAAACCTCCAAAAAACGAACGATTTTTATTACCATAGAATATAATATTCGTTTTTAGTTTGGATTGCAAGGATGAATTATAAAGTTATTCACTTTGAATTTGGACCGTTCCTTTGCGCTGCAGGCACTTGCTTTCCGCGGGGAGGAAGTCGAGCCTCCTCGACGTTCCGTCTGTGGGGTCTCGACTTTTCCTCAATTCCCGCAGGAGTCAAGTGCCTTCCGCTCCAATGCACTCTTGTTAAATACATAAATAATACAATCGATTTGGAATGAAAAAAGAAGCCTCTTGATCTAGGCTTCCCAAATAAATTCTATTCATCACTCAGGCGTTTGCCGCCAAGTGCATAGTGGTTTTTGGACATTTCTTCGATAAATACTGCAATTTTTTCTTTTGGTGCTCCTGTTGTTTCAGAGACTGCGTCTGTTACTTTTTCGACTAGTGCTTTTTTTTGTTCCTCTGAACGGCCTTCTAGCATTTTTACGGTGACGTATGGCATGGTTATCTCTCCTTTGAATTGGGCTTTATGTGTTTAGTATGTAGTATTTTCTATTTGTAACGTTATTATTGTATACTTAGAGTATATATTTAATAAAGAAAAATGAATAAACTGATATAAAGGGGATTTTTTGTGGAACGATTTTTGGCTTTTCCATTGGAACAGATTCCATATGTGGTTGCAGTCCTTTTGATCGCTTTTACTGTTCATGAATTTGCACATGCATATGTTGCATACAAATTCGGTGATCCTACTGCGAAAAACCAAGGACGACTAACCTTATCACCACTTTCTCATTTAGACCCAATTGGAACCTTACTTATTTTCATTGCTGGATTCGGTTGGGCAAGGCCCGTGCCGGTAAATCGGTTTTTCTTTAAGAATCCAAGACTAGCAGGCGTACTTGTGTCCGTTGCTGGACCGATAAGTAATTTAATTGTGGCGTCCATTGGTTTTTGCCTACTTTACTTATTTGCAAGTACTGGACTATTAGGTTCCATGTCGCCTGCCCTGCAAGATGGAGTAATTCAATTTTTTGAAATGCTTATTTACTTAAATGTACTACTATTTGTTTTCAATCTACTGCCGTTTCCACCATTAGATGGATATCGGATTTTAGAAGACTTAGCACCTGCGGACATCCGTGCTAAAATGACTCAATATGAAAGCTATGGAATTATTATTTTCTTATTTCTGGTCATAACACCACTTGATCAATATACTATACAACCAATATTCAATACGGTTATACCTTTTGTTATTGGCATACTACAAGGTCTCTTTGGTACCCTTTTTGGGATGTAGGTTATTTGTAAGTCAAACTTTGAATAATAGCTAGGAGGATATAGAATAATGGAACAGGAACAACCTAAAAAGAAGATAGCATTTAACATTATAAAAAATGATTCAACAGATGGGCATGGTGGTTTTGGGGTTGGTACCCTAAGTCTTGAAAATATCTCACCAGTTTTTGTAGATATTGAAAATGAAGATGTATTTGTTGATATAGGAGCGATGCATGCACGCAGTGTTGTTGAAAAAGGAATCAAATTTTTACCGAACAAAGAAGATGTTCCTAACGGAAAACCTTTTTGGCTGGTTTGGGTAACGATTGATCGTACTAAAGAAGGCGGATACTATGCGGGTGTAACAGCATGCGAAATGACAGTTGACCGTGAAATTCGTCGAGGTTATAAGTCGTTACCGGTGCATGTGAACTTAATGGACAAATCAATGAAACGTAAAATTATCGTTGAACATATGGACGACAAATCAAAAAAACTATTAGCAAACTTCTTACAAAAACATGATGAGGGCATTTGGAATCGCTCAAGTGATGAACTTAAACAAGGTCTACATGTTGAAAACTAAATTTGTCAACAAAGAAATATTGACAAACTTATGACATTTTCGTGAACAACTCATGTTGTGCTTGAGCTTTTCTTATAAAATAAGTAAACTAAATTTACAGTGTTAACACACACTGAAACTAGGACACTAAAAATCCCAGGACATTGCTCCTGGGATTTTTAATTATATGGATGACATCTAGCTCCAGTGCCTAGCCCCTCGAGGTCAAATAACCTGTGCCATAAAAAGTCAAAGTGCGGACTTTTTTTGTCCCAGAACATTTGCTTGTCGGGGCTGAACGAGGCACTTGCGCTTTTGAAACTAAAACCAATCAAATATCTTCTTAAACCAGCCTTTATCCTTATCTGGATCTTCCTCTGGCTGTTTTTCTTCATCTATTTCTTCATAATGATCCACATGATCCATACAGTATTCTGTAGGCTCTGTCCCTTTTACATAATAAGTGAGTCTTGATATTGGACAGGCATTTGTAGCAAGTTTACCGTTGTCAGGATTAACATAGACACCGATCACACCTTCAGTCGGCTTAAAGGCAGCAACATTTTTTCCTGTATGAGCCTCTTCCATAAAGTCAGCCCAGATTTTCTTAGCGTATTGTTTTTCTGCAGTTAATGTTATTCTTTCATCTCGGTCATAGCCGGTCCAAATTCCAGCTACAAGCTGTGGTGAATAGCCAATCATCCAGCTATCTGTTTTCGTACTTCCTGTTTTTCCGGCGTATTGACGCGTTAAGGAATTCGTAATGGTTTGACCAGTTACACGAGTATAATCATTTAACTTTGCATCGAATATTCCTGTCATCATATGTGTTGTCACAAATGCAAGGTTCGGATCAAGAACTTGTTCCTTGCTTTGTTCAGCTTCATAGATTACATCACCTTTATGATCAACAACCTTTTTTATAAAAACGGGAGTGATTTTTTGACCACCATTGCCAATGACACCATATGCATTTACCATATCAATGACTCTAACAGTAGAAGTACCAAGTGCTAAAGAAGGCACGTTTACTAGGTCGCTTGTAACACCTAGTTTTTTTGCCATATTCACAAGTGAATTTTCTCCTATAAAAACATGGGTTTTAACTGCGAAAACATTATCAGATAAAGCCAATGCTTGAGCTAATGTAATTGTATCGTTGGCATAGTAATTATTGAAATTATGAGGTGTATACTTGCTATTTCCATCGTCGTAAAGGAAAGTAGTTACCTCACTTCTTAGTTCAGTAGAAGGGGTAAAGCCATTTTCAAGTGCTGCATAATAGAGAAAAGGTTTAAAGGTGGAACCCGGCTGCCTTTCTGCTTGTGTAACACGGTTAAAAGGACTTTCTTCATAGTTCCTTCCACCAATTAATGCCTTTACCTCACCTGTATACTGATCCATTGCTACGAATCCGAGTTGAATCTCAGAGTCTGGGTTTACATGTTTGGCTACTTGTTCTTCTGCTACCTTTTGAAGATTTGGATCGAGAGTCGTGTAAACACGCAATCCACCCATTTCAATTGTCTTTTCATCGATATTAGTCTGTGTGAGTAATTCCTTTTTAACAGCATCTTGAAAATAAGGCGCAATTCTTTCTCTTCCTAAATCTTCACTCTTAAAAAATGCTAGATTTGTTTGATACACTTTTTCTGCTTCTTTTTTTGTAATATATCCATTTGAAATCATCGAATTTAAGATGATTTTTTGACGACTCTTTGCTTTTTCAAGGTTTTCATAAGGTGAATAACGACTAGGACCTTTGGGGATTCCAGCTAGCATGCTTGATTCTGCAAGAGAAAGCTCATTAGCTGACTTGCCAAAGTAGTATTTGGCTGCTGCTTCAATACCATAGGCTCCGTGACCATAATAGATTGTATTTAAATAGCCTTCCAAAATGTCTTTTTTACTATAGTTAATTTCAAGTCTAATCGTATAAAGAGCTTCAGTAATTTTACGACTCCAAGTTTTATCGTGCTCTAAAAATAGATTCCTAGCATACTGCTGGGTAATCGTACTCGCACCTTGGACCTTTGCCATTGCTTTAATATCAGCTATAGCTGCTCCGGCAATTCGTTTATAATCAAAGCCGTTGTGTTGGTAAAAGTTTCGATCTTCAATAGAAATCGTTGCGTCTATAATTGAAGGTGACATTTCAGAAAGTGGTACCCAATATCTTTTTTGACCTCGGTGACTTTCCTCAATAATGGTCCCATCACTTGCATAAAACAAGGTTGTTTGTGGTACAGCTAGTGGTGGAGCTCCCTGAGATTTTGCATAGGCTAGCACACCGAGCAAACCTAGCATGAAAAAGATTGATAGGATTAACCCAATAATAAATAAAGCCCGAAGATACTTAATTGTATTTTTTAAACGCCCACTCGTAATGATTTCCAATGTATTCACCTCACCTAATACAGACCAAAATGGCCATAGTTCTGCCGATCATTTTCCAACTATCTAACAGTATTAGGCTATAAAGCTCTTTTTAAACGTGAAACTAGTAAAAAAAGTCTAGTTTTTACTTAGTAGGGCTAAGTAAATGGGAAGGGTAGGTATAACAGGTATCTTAACGGACTCAGAGGATGTTATTTTAATAATTAGGCTACCTTTCATGAACTAACGGACACACAGGCCCTTATTGTAGAAAAACACCTATCTTATTACGTGTTTTTTAGCGAATAACAGCCTATGAGTCCGGCAAACCTTCAAAAGCACCTGAAAATGAAGGAATAACGGTCTCTCAGTCCGTGAACGAAAATTATAATGTCGAAAAATCATTAAACTTCCATAGATTCTTTACATTTTCGACACTTTACTCTATACTTTTTTCGTTAGCTAAGAATCATGGAAATACAGGAAAATAATACCTTTAAACACATAGATGAAATAGTTAATTTTTGGTTTGAAATGTTACCTAAAGGGTACTCTAAAAAATAATATGCTTATTTAGGAAAGGGAGTTGCTAAAGTGGAATTATGGTTTACTGAAAAACAAACAGAGAATTTTGGA
Organism: uncultured Bacillaceae bacterium; assembly: GCA_947497585.1. GTDB lineage: Bacteria > Bacillota > Bacilli > Bacillales > Bacillaceae_L > Bacillus_BV. Next base: position 134,132 of record CANMHG010000007.1, read on the forward strand.
ATTACGGCAAAAATTAAACGTACGTTACATACAGAACAAACAGAGTTTCAAAAGCTTGATATGGTAGAAACAGAAGAATTCGGCAACATGCTACTTTTAGATGGGATGGTTATGACAACAACTAAAGATGAGTTTGTCTACCATGAGATGGTTGCACATGTACCTTTATTCACACATCCAAATCCAGAGAATGTTCTAGTTGTTGGTGGTGGAGACGGTGGAGTAATCCGTGAAGTTCTTAAACACCCTAGCGTGAAAAAAGCAACATTAGTCGATATCGATGGAAAAGTAATTGAGTACTCTAAGAAGTACTTACCTGAAATCGCTGGAAAATTAGAAGATCCACGTGTAGACGTACAAGTAGATGATGGCTTCATGCACATCGCTCAAAGTGATAATGTATATGATGTAATCATGGTTGATTCTACTGAGCCAGTTGGACCTGCAGTAAACTTATTTACAAAAGGATTTTACGCTGGAATTTCAAAAGCACTTAAAGAAGATGGTGTTTTTGTCGCTCAAACGGACAACCCTTGGTTTACTCCAGAGTTAATTACGAATGTACAACGTGATGTGAAGGAGATTTTCCCAATCACGCGTTTATATACAGCAAACATTCCAACATACCCAAGTGGTTTATGGACGTTTACAATCGGTTCGAAAAAGCATGATCCACTTGAAGTAAGTGAAGAGCGCTTCCACGAAATTGAAACAAAATATTATACTAAAGAGCTACACAAAGCAGCATTTGTTTTACCTAAATTTGTAGCTGACTTAATCAAATAAAATAAGAAAAAAAGGGCGCCTGGTGTTGGGCGCCTCTTATCTATGAAAAACGGAGGAATGTAAAATGCGTTTTGACGAAGCTTATTCAGGTAATGTGTTTATAAAAAGTCATCCAAACTTTGAGGAAAGTAAAGCAGTTCTTTATGGAATGCCAATGGACTGGACAGTAAGTTACCGACCCGGTTCACGCTTTGGTCCTGCTCGTATTCGTGAAGTATCAATTGGGTTAGAAGAGTATAGTGCTTATTTAGACCGCCATTTAGAAGAAGTGAAATACTTTGATGCGGGAGATATCCCACTACCTTTTGGCAATCCACAAAAAAGCCTTGATGAGATTGAGAGCTTTGTTGATAAAGTCCTTGCTGAAGATAAATTTCCTTTAGGTATGGGCGGAGAGCACTTAGTGTCTTGGCCTGTTATTAAAGCGATGTATAAAAAGTATCCTGATTTAGCAATCATCCACATGGATGCACATACAGATTTACGTGATGATTATGAAGGTGAACCCTTATCACATTCAACACCTATTAAAAAGGCTTGTGAGCTAATCGGTCCTAAAAACGTTTACTCATTTGGAATTCGTTCAGGAATGAGAGAAGAATTTCAATGGGCTAAAGAAGTAGGAATGCACATCTCAAAATTTGAGGTACTTGAGCCATTAAAAGAAATCCTACCAACACTAGCAGGACGTCCAGTTTATGTAACGATTGACATCGATGTATTAGACCCTGCTCACGCACCTGGAACAGGAACAGTAGACGCAGGTGGAATCACATCAAGAGAACTACTAGCATCCATCCACGAAATCGCTAGATCAAACGTAAACGTCGTCGGCGCAGACCTAGTAGAAGTAGCACCAATCTACGACCCATCAGAACAAACAGCCAACACAGCAAGCAAACTCATCCGCGAAATGATCTTAGGCTGGGTAAAATAAAGAACAACTTTAAAAAGCCGTACTATTGAAAAATATAGTATGGTTTCTTTGTTTTAATTTAAGTGGAAGCTTCAATGTCAGTTTTCATTGGGATTGTTACACATAGTTATTAGCAAGAGTGTATTGAAGCGGAAGGCAATTGACTCCTGCGGGAAGTGAGGAAAGGTCCAGACCCCGCAGGGGCAGCGCACCGAGGAGGCTCGACTTCCTCCCCGCGGAAAGCAATTGCCTGCAGCGCAAAGGAACGGTCTAGCTTCAAAGTAGTATTTTTAAAACCTTCACCAACGATTGAAGTTTCAACAAAGAATGATTATACTTATTAAGTTATATGGAATACTGATACAAATAGCGATTCTAAAGTTACTAAACCTACATACTAAGGAAGTGCAATGCGAGTGAATCAACCTTTAGTGGCTGGACGGCCTATTAAAGTGAAACTAACTACAGAAATACGCCAAGCCAACCAAAAAGAGAATGTTACAATCGAGGCTAAAGGCCAATACTACATAAAAGATGAAGCGACCTTCCTGCGATTTATTGAAAATAACGACACAGGAAACGTAAACACCATTATTAAAATAGCCGATGGAGAAGTCTTAATCCTCCGTTCAGGTGCTGTGAAAATGAGACAGTTCTTCGCAAAAGGCAAAAAAGCAATAGGAAACTATGAAAGCCCACATGGTGTGTTTGAACTACTTACCGATACAAATAATATTGAATTTACGCCATCAAAGCATTCTCTCAAAGGAAAACTCTTTCTTGCTTATCAGCTACAAATGCAAGGAGATCAGGTTGGTAGATATGCGATGACCATTACATATGAGGAGGAAAAAGCAAGGTGAATATCGTTGATCAAGTAAAAGAGAAATTAAAAGCGGAAGTAAAAGAAGCGGTCGTGAAAGCGGGTCTAGCAACAGAAGATCAAGTTCCGGACGTTATTTTAGAATTGCCAAAGGAAAAAGCACATGGGGATTATGCTACGAATATGGCTATGCAACTAGCAAGAGTGGCGAAAAAGGCTCCACGTATGATTGCAGAAATCATTGTAGAGAATTTTGATAAATCTAGGGCTTCTATTGAAAAAATTGAAATTGCAGGACCTGGTTTTATCAATTTTTATATGAACAATGGTTATCTAACAGATTTAGTTCCGACGGTTCTAGAAGCGGGTCAAGCTTATGGAGAAACCAATATAGGAAACAGCCAAAAAGTCCAAGTAGAGTTTGTTTCTGCAAACCCTACAGGTGATCTTCATTTAGGACATGCTCGTGGTGCAGCTGTCGGTGATACATTATGTAATGTTTTAGCTAAGGCAGGTTATGAGGTTTCACGTGAATACTACATTAACGATGCGGGAAATCAGATTAACAATTTAGCTTTATCTGTTCAAGCTCGCTATTTTCAAGCGCTTGGTCAAGATTTCCCAATGCCAGAAGACGGCTATCATGGAGCAGACATTGTTGGAATCGGTGCTAAGCTTGTTGAAGAGTTTGGCGATAAATATTCAAATGTATCAGAAGAAGAGCGTCTCGCTTTTTTCCGTGAATATGGTCTGAAATATGAGATGGCAAAGCTTCAACATGATCTTAAAGAATTTAGAGTTGAATTTGATGAGTGGTACTCAGAAACTTCTCTTTATCATAACGGTAAGATTGATGATGCATTGGCAGCACTTCGAGAAAAAGGACATATCTATGAAGAAGAAGGTGCGACTTGGTTCCGATCTACGACATTCGGAGATGATAAAGACCGTGTGTTAATTAAAAATGATGGCTCTTATACGTATTTAACACCAGACATTGCCTATCATCAGGACAAGCTGAAAAGAGGCTTTGAAAAATTAATCAACATTTGGGGTGCGGACCATCATGGGTACATTCCTCGAATGAAAGCTGCTATTCAAGCTTTAGGATACGGAGCGGATACATTAGAAGTAGAGATTATTCAACTTGTTCACCTTTATAAAAACGGTGAAAAGATGAAGATGAGTAAACGAACAGGTAAGGCAGTTACTATGCGTGATTTAATTGAAGAAGTAGGCTTAGATGCAGTACGTTACTTCTTCGCAATGAGAAGTTCAGATACACATCTTGATTTTGATCTAGACTTAGCGGTTTCACAGTCGAACGAGAATCCTGTGTATTATGCACAATATGCTCATGCTCGTATTTGTAGTATGCTTCGTCAAGGTCAAGAAATGGGTGTGAACCTTGATGGTGAATTGGAACTAGCTCTAATTAGTTCTGAAAAAGAAGTAGATTTATTGAAAAAGATTGGGGAGTTCCCGGCTGCAGTTTCAGAAGCTGCTGGGAAACGTCTGCCACACCGAATCACAAATTATATCAATGAACTAGCTTCTACTCTTCATAGCTTCTATAATGCAGAGAAAGTACTAGATTCAGAAAATATGGATCGTACAAAAGCTCGTCTTGCACTTATGAAAGCAGTGCAAATTACATTGCAGAATTCATTAGCTTTAATCGGAGTGTCTGCGCCTGAAAAAATGTAATATGTATCAAGAAAGCATCTGGTGTTGGGGCTTTTTCCTGACACCCAGATGTTTTTTGAGTAGAGGGCTATTTTATTGGTCAAAATAAAATGAACTCTAATTATTGGAGGTTTACTAATTAATGAAAGAAGTTATATTATCACTTATTACAGGAATTATTGTAGGTTTTTTATTTGCCCTTTTAAAGCTACCTATTCCTGCTCCACCTGCTCTTGCTGGGGTAACTGGGATAGTAGGAGTTTATCTAGGGTTTAAATTATTTCAAATGGTTGCACCTATGTTTACAAAATAAAAAAACCGCCATATTGGTGGTTTTTTTATTTAGCTACTATATGTATTACCTGGTGGATAATAGTAGGGTGGTACCTTAATCCAACCTCTTTTTCTCATAAGAGTTTTTAAGGTAGTGCCAAAGGTAATAAGTTCTGTATAAAACTCTATCCAAATTATCCCAAGATCATTTCGTACAACATCAGCTTGTCCTTTTCCACACATAAGCATGAGATTCACAATTTTAAAAGCGACCCCGTTTGTGATTTCATCATCCGTTAATTTTACACCTAAAGGTACAGAATTAGGGTCTGATACAGGCTTGGCAGTTGAACTTGGTGGTAAAGAGATACCTTCATTCGCCATAAATTGGCTAAGTCTTTTTGCTTGAGATTCACACATCTTAATAGCGTCAGTTAACATCTCTTTTACCTCGTCATCAACTGTTGTATTAAGACCTATTTCTTCATACCGGATAAATTCTTCTAATGTTGCGAGGTATTTCCATACATCACCTACTTCAATTACGTGCAAGGGTGATTTTGGCTCAACATCGAGACGAGTTTTAAGTAAATTCCAGACAGCCTCTATAGGATTTCCCATTTTATTTCCACTCCTTCCATTTACGTTTAATGTGCCCCAACAATAAACTGTGTATGAAAAAATTTAGTAGTTTTATGAATGCACTCATTATGTTCAGAAAATACTACGAGCAGTAGGAGAGGGGGGAGAAGTGATTGGAGAAGAACAATAAACAAGGTAAGGTACCAAATATCTCGGGCTCCTTTCAAATAGCAGATGATAAGCGCCAGCATGATTTGGATACAATGGAAAAAGAACATGATTTAGATGATGAGTCAATGTATTACGCCCGTATTTTTATGGAGGATTAATAAAAGGTGTTCCGCGAGGTAAATGAAAATATACCTTGAGGAACACCTTTTACCATTCGATTGTGCCGCCATCAACACGTTTGACACCTCTAATTTTAGAAAGATCTTCAGTAAGTTTAAGGCAGGCTTTATCTTTTTGTTTTGCTTCAATCATAATATCAAAATCATGACCAAATTCACGGGCAAGATGAAGAAATGGTATGATAAACTCTGGGTCTACATAATCAGCATGACTTCTAAATTCTTTTTCAGACTTGGGTGAAGAAATATGTACTTTAGGGATAATACCGAAATGATTCCAAGTTGAAAATACCTCAGGTAATAAATCTGAAAGGTCCGCTGTACCTAGATTTGCTTGATGATGATGATAATCAAAGACTAGTGGAATCTGTTCTTTTTTACAGACCTCTAGGGTTTCTTCAGTTGTATACGTCTTGTCATCATTCTCCAGTGTCATCCTCTTTTTTATGTAATCTGGTAACTTTACAATGTTTTTATGAAATCTCTCAACTGCCTTAGTTTTGTCCCCGTACGCTCCTCCGACATGGATATTAATATTTGAAACATCAGCTAGGCCCATTCCATCTAAAAGATCATAATGGTACTGCATATCAATTACTGCATTGTCTGTAATGTGTTCTTTGTCACTTGTGAATAAAGTAAATTGATTCGGATGAAAGCTTACACGCATTTTGCTTTTTTTTACGGCTGTTCCAATTTCCTTTAGTTGTTTTTTAAAGACTGACCGATAATCCCACATGACTTCTGGATGAGTAGCTAAAGGCACTATGGATGATGACATTCGGTAGACATGAATATCATGGGCGATGTTGAAATGAATCATACGTAACGTACTACGTAAATTGTGTGCTGTGATTTCTTTGAGTTTTTGTATTCTTTCTTTGTCTTGTAGTTGCTGATATCTAGTAAATGTCATGGTTTTGGCGGGTGAGCATTCCCACAGAGATAATGCATGTGATACATAGCCCAATCTTATTCTCAAGCATGTTCCCTCCTTTCTGGACAAGTAATAAGGTCCTTCCCAAAGAAGGAGGGACCTGTTATAGAAAAGCTGATATAAGGGTAGAAAATGATTCTTTCCATTTTTGAAAGATAGAGCGATTTTGTAGGCTTTCTAGGGTGATTTCAGTAGAGGCAGCTAATTCCTCGTTAAACTGTGTCTTAACTTCCTGAATAACTGTTTTATCATAAATATAACAGTTTATTTCATGGTTTAAGTAAAGACTGCGTTTATCAAAATTTGCGGTGCCAATATCACAGATAACATCATCAATAATAAACACCTTTGCGTGATAAAAGCCTTTTTCATAAAAATAAATTTTTGCGCCTGCTTTTAAAAGTGGTTGGAAATATGGGAAGGCAGCTTCTTTAACAAATAAGTGATCGGCCTTTCTAGGTAAAAGGATTGTCACTTTTACTCCCCGTTTTAATGCATATAATATCGCATTAGACAGTTTTGAGCCAGGAATAAAATACGGTGATCCAATTTTGACTTCTTTTTTTGCTGTTTTTAATAGTTCTAAAAAGTGACTCTGAAGATATGCTCCATCTGTTGGGACGAGTTTCATATAGCTCTGGCCTTCAATTAGTGGTGGGAAATAGTTTGGTTCTTGAGTTAAATCAATGGTAGTTCTATCCTTCCAGTCATATAAAAATTGCTTTTGTAAATCTTGTACACCCTGTCCTTCAATTTTTAAGTGATAATCTCGCCAAAATCCGAATTTTGAGTCGTTTCCGAGATATTCTTTTCCAACGTTGTAGCCACCTAGATAACCAATTCTGCCATCAATGACTGTTATTTTTCGATGGTTTCTAGCATTTAAAGAGTAAAACAAATAAGGAAACCTGGGGATATGGCATTCAAATAATTGAACTCCACTCTTTTTTAAATCTACCTTCATTTCTTTTGAGATTTTATTACCAACCCAATCAACAAGTAATCTTACTTCTACTCCTTCTTCTGCTTTCTTTTTTAAACGAGTAAGAAATTCCCGACTGATTTTATCATCTTTTACAATATAAAACAGGATATGAATATGTTCTTTTGCATTCTCAATCTCATTAAAGAGATCAGTAAACAGGCTGTTACCTTCTGTAAAAAGCTTGAGATTACTTTTCCGCTCCGGAAATTCACGCTTATTAACGATCGATAAATGTTTTTTTCGGCCAAGCTTGTAATCAATTCGGAGCCACAAGAATAGAATCATTAATACAGCGAACACAGTAGCTATTACATTCATATGATTGTAACTCCTTTCTTTTCGGTTTTATTAGTGTAGACGAATACTTCCAAAATTATTTTAAAAGGTTGTTTTTCATATAAATGTGTTGACTGAATGCTCATTCATTATATAATGGAGTTATAGAGATAAAGTCAGAATATTATTTTGTTTTTAAATGTTCGAAAGCAATTGGACAATTAGCGAAATAATTTTTTTAGTATTTTAGAAGGGGGAAGGTTTCATGGGTACTACATTATTAGTTATTAACTTCATTGCATTCTTGGCTGTAACCGCTTACGCTGTTTATTTGTTTGCGTATTTGATTAAGACAAGAACGGAATATATCAAGCTAGGTAAAAAAATCGAATTTGATCGTAAATTTAAAGAGCGCTTTGATAAAATCTGGGTCAACGTATTCGGCCAGAAGAAGCTTTTAAAGGATAAAAAGAGTGGTATTATCCACGTTATGTTCTTTTATGGCTTTATCTTAGTTCAATTTGGAGCTATTGACTTCATTATTAAAGGATTAGTGCCAGGAGCACATCTACCATTAGGTCCATTGTATCCTGCATTTACATTTTTCCAAGAAATCGTAACATTTATGATTTTAGTTGCGGTCGTGTGGGCTTTCCACCGTCGTTATGTTGAAAAATTAGTTCGTTTAAAAAGAGGCTTTAAATCAGGTTTAGTTCTACTTTTCATTGGTGGACTAATGCTTTCTGTTTTATTAGGAAATGGAATGGGACTTGTATGGCATGGACATGACTTAACATGGAGCGAGCCTATTGCATCCGGATTTGCATTTATTTTAGCTTGGATTGGAGAAACAGCTTCCATTGTAGTATTCTACATTGCTTGGTGGATTCATTTACTTTTCTTATTAACGTTCTTAGTTTATGTACCACAATCAAAGCATGCTCACTTAATTGCTGGACCAGTTAACGTTTTCTTTGGACGTTTATCAAACCCTGGAAAGCTTGATGCAATTAATTTCGAGGATGAAACACAAGAAACGTTTGGTGTGGGTAAAATTGAAGATTTCAAACAAACTCAATTAATCGATTTATATGCCTGTGTTGAGTGTGGACGCTGTACAAATATGTGTCCAGCAACTGGTACAGGAAAAATGCTTTCACCGATGGACTTAATTGTAAAATTACGTGATCACTTAACAGAAAAAGGTGCTGTAGTCACATCAAGAGCTCCTTGGGTACCAACAGTTGCATTTTCAAATACAAAAGGTAACCAATTGGCATTGGCTTCTGCTGGTAAAGGTGCAGAAGAGACTGCTGCAACACTTGAAATGGCATACAACCCAAGCCTCATTGGGGATGTAATCACAGAAGAAGAAATTTGGGCATGTACGACCTGTCGTAACTGTGAAGATCAATGTCCAGTTATGAATGAGCACGTTGATAAAATTATCGACCTACGTCGTTACTTAGTTTTAACAGAAGGTAAAATGGATGCTGATGCGCAACGTGCAATGACAAACATCGAGCGTCAAGGAAATCCTTGGGGACTTAACCGTAAAGAAAAAGAAAACTGGCGTGAAGCTCGCGAAGATGTAGTTGTTCCAACAGTTAAAGAGCTTAAAAAAGCTGGTGAAGAGTTCGAATATTTATTCTGGGTTGGATCAATGGGTGCATTCGATAATCGTAGCCAAAAGATTGCCTTATCATTTGCGAAGTTATTAAACGAAGCAGGTGTGAAGTTTGCGATCTTAGGAAACAAAGAGAAAAACTCAGGAGATACACCACGTCGTTTAGGTAATGAGTTCTTATTCCAAGAGCTTGCTACAGGAAACATCGATGAGTTTGAGAAAAATGAAGTGAAGAAGATTGTAACGATTGATCCACATGCTTACAATATCTTTAAAAATGAGTATCCTGATTTTGGTTTAAAAGCTGAAGTATACCATCACACTGAAGTTCTTGCACAGTTAGTGAAGGAAGGAAGACTAATTCCTAAATATGAAGTGAAAGAAACAATTACGTACCATGATTCTTGTTATTTAGGTAGATACAATGAAGTGTATGATCAACCACGTGATATTTTAAGAGCTATCCCAGGTGTAACGTTAATTGAGATGGAGCGTAACCGCGAATCAGGAATGTGCTGTGGAGCTGGTGGAGGACTCATGTGGATGGAAGAAGACACAGGAAGTCGTATTAACGTGGCAAGAACTGAACAGGCACTTGCGATTCAACCAAGTGTTATCAGCTCAGGCTGTCCTTACTGCTTAACAATGTTAAGTGATGGAACGAAGGCGAAGGAAGTTGAAGAAGAGGTTGGTACATTTGATATTGCTGAACTTCTTGAGAAATCTGTTGTTGGTGAAACAAAGGAACTTGCTTATAATTTTTAAGAAGATTTTATATTCATAATTACAATTTCAATTTAAATATTCCAAATTTTACTGTAAAATAGAAATATAGATTAGTAGAACTTGCGACTAAGAGGTGTACGAACTTTATTATGTAGAGATTGTACACCTCTCTTATTAGACAAGAATCGAGCGAGCGTTCAGTCGCATTTATGAAAGCGATTACTTTTATAAGGGAGGCTTTTTAATGGGGAAAACAGTGATTGTAAGTGGTGTACGAACTCCGTTTGGAAAATTAGGTGGTACTCTTAGCGCATTAACTGCATCTGATTTAGGTGGGATTGCAGTAAAAGAGGCTCTTAACCGTGCGGGGGTGGATCCTGCAAATGTAGGTGAAGTGATTCTAGGTACTGTTTTACAAGGCGGACAAGGACAAATTCCTTCACGTCAGGCTGCACGCAAAGCAGGAATTCCGTGGGAAGTAAAAACGGAAACAATCAATAAAGTATGTGCATCTGGACTTCGCAGCGTAACACTTGCAGACCAAATTATCCGAGCAGGCGATGAAGAAGTTATTGTTGCAGGTGGTATGGAATCAATGAGTAACGCACCATATATTTTACCGAAAGCACGCTTTGGTCTTCGTATGGGAGATGCCAATGTTGTTGATTTAATGGTTCATGATGGATTGACTTGTAGTTTTAATGGTGTGCACATGGGGACGTATGGAAATGGAACAGCTGCGGAACTTGAATTATCACGTGAAGCACAGGATGTATGGGCATATACAAGCCATCAACGTGCTGTTGCAGCGATTGAGGCTGGAAAGCTGGCAGAGGAAATTGTTCCTGTTGAGTTGAAAGGCCGTAAAGGTGATATTACGGTGGTTGACCAGGATGAAGCACCTCGTAAGGATACATCTGTTGAAAAGTTAGCTAAACTTGCACCTGTATTCGGACCTGAAGGAACAATCACAGCAGGTAATGCACCTGGAATTAATGATGGTGCAGCGGCACTTGTTTTAATGAGTGAAGAGCGTGCTGTGAAAGAAGGGAAAGAACCTATCGCTACAATCCTTGGCCATGCAGCTATTGCTGTGGAAGCAAAGGATTTTCCAAAGACACCAGGCTTAGTCATTAATGAACTTTTGAAGAAAACTGGTAAAACAGTCGATGAAATCGATTTGTTCGAAGTAAACGAAGCATTTGCTGCAGTAACGTTAGCTAGTGGGAAAATTGCAGGTCTTGATCCTGAAAAAGTAAACGTAAATGGTGGAGCAGTTGCATTAGGACACCCAATCGGGGCAAGTGGAGCACGTATCATCATCACACTTATTCACGAATTAAAACGCAGAGGCGGCGGGATTGGAATTGCTTCGATTTGTTCAGGTGGCGGGCAAGGCGACGCGATAATGATTGAAGTCTAGAAAAGCGGAAGCGCCTTGTTCAGCCCCGACAAGCAAATGTTCTGTGACCCTAAAAGTCCGAACTTAGACTTTTAAGGGCGCAGGTTATTTGACCTCGAGGGCTAGGCGCTGTAGCTAGACAGAGGCATTCGACAAATGCCATTTGTCGAATGATACTTGTTCAGGCTAGAGGGAGCTTGTAAACGGACTCAAAGGCCGTTATTCCTATAAAAGCGATATATTTTTAACATTAGTGGACTCAGAGGCCCTTATTTCTACTTAATGATGTTAAATTGACTCTTTTTTCATGCAATAACGGCCTGTGAGACCGTTAACCTAAGAAAAAGGTGGTTTCTACACAAATAACGGTATATGAGTCCGCGAAAATGAAAACAGGAGGTAACGAAACAATGAATGTACAAAATGTAATGGTTATCGGTGCTGGACAAATGGGTTCTGGAATTGCCCAAGTGTGTGCAATGGCTGGTTATCAAGTAAAACTTCACGATATTAAGCAGGAATTTTTAGATAGAGGCTTTGGAATCATTAAAAAGAACCTTTCACGCCAGGTTGAAAAAGGACGTATGACAGAAGAAGACATGACAGCGACGATAAATCGAATCACGCCTTCTCTAGATTTACAGAATGCTAGTGACATAGACTTAGTCATCGAAGCAGCTATTGAAAATATGGAAATCAAAACAAAGCTATTTGCTGAGTTAGATAAAATCGCACCAGCAGATGCAATCTTAGCTACAAACACATCGTCTCTACCAATCACAGAAATTGCAGCAGCAACGAACCGTCCTGAGAAAGTGATCGGAATGCACTTCATGAACCCGGTACCAGTTATGAAACTAGTTGAAATCATCCGTGGCCTTGCAACAACGGATGAAGTGTACGCAGTAATTGAAGATATGACGAAAAAGCTAAGCAAGGTTCCAGTAGAAGTTAATGATTTCCCAGGCTTTGTTTCAAATCGTATTTTAATGCCAATGATCAATGAAGCTATTTTTACAGTATATGAAGGAGTAGCAACTCCTGAAGCAATTGATGAAGTTATGAAGCTTGGAATGAACCATCCAATGGGTCCATTAACGTTAGCCGACTTTATCGGTCTTGATACATGTCTTTATATTATGGAGACATTACATGAAGGATTTGGAGACGATAAATATCGCCCATGTCCATTACTACGAAAATATGTAAAAGCTGGTTGGTTAGGTAAGAAATCTGGTCGTGGATTCTACGTATACGAGTAAAGCAGCTTGAGTCTACATCATGACATGTTAGAAAGGGGTATACACATGGATTTCCGCTTCACACAAGAGCAAGAAATGATGCGAAAAATGGTTCGCAATTTTGCTCAAACTGAAATTGCACCACATATTGAAAGTATGGAAAATGGAGAGTTTCCTAGAGAGATTCTAGCAAAAATGGCTGACTTAGGCTTAATGGGGATTACAGCACCCGAAAGCTTAGGAGGTTCTGAAATGGACTTTACTTCCTATATCATCGCTATCCATGAGCTTTCAAAAGTGAGCGCGACAATTGGGGTTATATTGTCCGTACACACGTCAGTGGGAACAAACCCAATTCTTTATTTTGGAAATGAAGAACAAAAGCAAAAGTATATACCGAAACTTGCTTCTGGTGAATATTTAGGTGCCTTTGCTTTAACTGAGCCAAGTGCTGGATCAGATGCAGGGAGTTTAAAAACAAAAGCAGTAAAGCAAGGTGACCACTATATTTTAAATGGTTCAAAGGTTTTCATCACAAACGGTGGAGAAGCCGATACGTATATTGTTTTTGCTCGAACAAATCCTGATGAAGTAGGCAGTAAGGGGATTTCAGCATTTATCGTTGAAAAAGATACTCCTGGCTTCATCATTGGAAAAGATGAGCATAAAATGGGCCTTCATGGTTCAAGAACGGTGCAGTTAACCTTTGAGGATGCAAAGGTACCGGCTGAAAACCTTTTAGGTGAAGAAGGGGAAGGGTTAAAAATTGCCCTAGCCAATTTAGATGTAGGTCGTATTGGTATTGCCGCGCAATCTTTAGGAATAGCTGAAGCTGCTCTAGAGCATGCAGTAGGTTATGCAAAAGAGCGAGTACAGTTTGGAAAACCAATAGCTGCTCAACAAGGGGTTGGCTTTAAGCTTGCAGATATGGCTACAAGTGTAGAAGCATCAAAACTACTAGTCTATCAAGCAGCTTACTTACGCTCAAACGGACTACCGTGTGGAAAAGAAGCGTCGATGGCAAAGCTATTTGCTTCTAAAACAGCAATGGAAGTCACAACAGAAGCAATCCAAGTCTATGGCGGATATGGATACACAAAAGATTACCCAGTCGAACGCTTCTTCCGCGATGCAAAAATCTGTGAAATCTATGAAGGTACAAGTGAAATCCAACGCTTAGTTATTAGTAAACATCTTTGTAAGTAAGAGAGATTAGGTTTAGAAAAAAAATTAATAGATGTAATGGGGGAACTACAAAATGAATTTCAAATTATCAGAAGAACATGAAATGATTCGTAAAATGGTACGCGATTTCGCAAAAAATGAAGTAGCACCAACTGCTGCAGAGCGTGACGAAGAAGAACGCTTTGATCGCGAAATCTTTGACAAAATGGCTGAACTAGGACTAACAGGAATTCCTTGGCCAGAAGAGTACGGCGGAATTGGAAGTGACTATCTAGCATACTGTATCGCAGTTGAAGAACTATCACGTGTTTGTGCATCAACAGGCGTAACACTATCTGCACACACATCACTAGCAGGATGGCCAATCTTCAAGTTTGGTAACGAAGAGCAAAAACAAAAGTTCCTACGTCCAATGGCAGAAGGTAAAAAAATTGGTGCTTACGGCTTAACAGAACCAGGTTCAGGATCTGATGCTGGTGGAATGAGAACAACAGCTAGACTTGATGGTGACCACTATGTATTAAATGGCTCTAAAATTTTCATCACAAACGGTGGAATTGCTGACATCTATGTTGTATTTGCTTTAACAGATCCTACTTCTAAGCATAAAGGAACATCTGCATTTATCGTAGAAAGTGACACTCCAGGATTCTCTGTAGGTAAGAAGGAAAGCAAGCTAGGAATTCGTTCATCTCCTACTACTGAAATTATGTTCGAAGATTGCCGTGTACCAAAAGAGAACCTACTTGGAGAAGAAGGCGAAGGGTTCAAAGTTGCAATGATGACATTAGACGGTGGTCGTAATGGTATCGCAGCTCAAGCAGTAGGAATTGCTCAAGGCGCATTAGATGCAGCCGTTGAATATGCGAAAGAACGTGTTCAATTTGGTAAGCCAATTGCCGCACAACAAGGTGTAGGCTTTAAGCTTGCTGATATGGCTACAAGCATTGAAGCGTCTCGTCTATTAACCTATCAAGCTGCTTGGTTAGAGTCAGAAGGACTTCCTTATGGTAAGGAATCAGCAATGTCGAAGCTACTAGCTGGTGACACTGCAATGAAAGTAACAACAGAAGCTGTTCAAGTATTTGGTGGTTATGGTTATACAAAGGATTACCCAGTAGAGCGCTACATGCGTGATGCGAAAATCACACAAATCTATGAAGGCACACAAGAAATCCAACGCCTAGTCATCTCAAGAATGATTACAAAATAAACTAATAAATAGGGGGCCTGACCCCCGGGCGTAGTACTGCGTTAAAGCACCGGGGGTCAGGCCCCCGGTGAGGTAATGCGGTAAAGTGCGAGGGGTTAGGGCTCTGTTTGTTTAGGGGTGGATGACATGAAGAAGCGTGAGGTGCCTGCATCTGTTAAGGATGAGCGTCTGATTAAGAAAAGGCGCGATCAGATGATTAAGGGCGCTGTTAATTTGTTTAAGGAAAAAGGGTTTCACCGAACAACAACAAGAGAAATCGCCAAAGCATCCGGCTTCAGTATTGGTACCCTTTATGAATATATACGTACAAAGGAAGATGTTCTGTATCTTGTTTGTGATAGCATTTACGATCAAGTTCGTGAAAGAATGCAGCAGGATATTGATACAAAACAAGGAAGTATTGAAAGTTTAAAACTTGCTATTGCTCATTATTTTAGAGTAGTGAACGAAATGCAGGATGAAGTTTTAGTTATGTATCAAGAAGCAAAATCCCTAACAAAGGATGCACTTCCTTATGTGTTAAAAAAGGAAATTGAAATGGTCGCGATGTTTGAAAGTGTGATCAATGGCTGTGTGGCTTCAGGAGAACTGGAGTTAGAAGAACATGAAGTAAAACTCATTGCCCATAACATCTTCGTTCAAGGCCAAATGTGGGGCTTTCGTCGCTGGGCACTTCAAAAAATCTACACACTCGACCAATACATCGAGCTACAAACCGCACTTCTTTTAAATGGTATTCATAAAGAAGTGGTAGTAAAAAAGTAAAAACCTTCGAAAGGGTGAATTTACATTGAGTACAGTTGAAAAATATCGTCCGAAGCATCACATTCGTTTTGTGACAGCTTCTAGTTTATTTGATGGACACGATGCTTCAATTAATATTATGCGTCGAATTATACAAGCTAATGGAGCAGAAGTAATCCACTTAGGACATAACCGCTCAGTTGAAGAAGTGGTAAACGCTGCAATCCAAGAGGATGTCCAAGGAATTGCAATATCTTCTTACCAAGGTGGACACGTTGAATATTTTAAATACATGTACGACCTTTTAAAAGAGCGCGGTGCTTCACATATTCGCATCTACGGTGGCGGTGGCGGAGTAATCATTCCACGCGAAATCAAAGAATTGCATGAGTATGGCATTGCTCGTATCTTCTCTCCAGAGGACGGCCGTAAGTATGGTCTAGAAGGTATGATTGAAATGATGATCAAAGAATGTGATTTCTCAACAGCACCTGAGGATGTTACTGAACATATTGAAAAATTACAACAGGTTGACTATCAATCTGTTGCTAAGCTAATTACTGTTGCAGAAAACCAGATTGGTGTAACGAATGAAGCAGCTGCTGCAGCTGAAACAGTGATGGAAAAGGTAAAAGAACTTGTTAAAAACGTTCCTGTTGTCGGAATCACTGGTACAGGTGGAGCTGGAAAAAGCTCATTAACGGATGAGTTAATCCGTCGCTTCTTAAATGAAATTCCGGATAAAAAGGTTGCTATATTATCAGTCGACCCTACAAAGCAGAAAACAGGTGGAGCACTTTTAGGTGACCGTATTCGTATGAATGCAATCTTTAATCCACGTGTTTATATGAGAAGTTTAGCGACTCGTAACTCAAAGACTGAGTTATCGTTAGCGATAAAAGATGCAATTGCAGTAACAAAAGCTGCTGGCTTTGATTT
Organism: uncultured Bacillaceae bacterium; assembly: GCA_947497585.1. Classification (GTDB taxonomy): domain Bacteria; phylum Bacillota; class Bacilli; order Bacillales; family Bacillaceae_L; genus Bacillus_BV. The sequence continues at coordinate 150,823 of CANMHG010000007.1, forward strand.
AGTTATTATCGAGACAAGTGGAATCGGGCAAGGTGATGCTGAGATTACAGAGATTTGTGATATCTCGATGTATGTTATGACAAGTGAATTCGGGGCTCCTTCTCAGCTTGAGAAAATTGACATGATTGATTTTGCTGATCTTATTGTTATCAATAAATTTGAGCGTAAAGGCTCAGAGGACGCGAAACGTCAAGTTCAAAAGCAATATCAACGTAGCCGTTTGTTATTTGAAAAGGATTATTCAGAAATGCCGGTGTTCGGGACGATTGCTAGTCAATTTAACGACCCAGGTACAAACGCACTTTTTGCAAACTTAGTAGATTTAATTAACGAAAAAGCAGGCACAACTTGGACGACACCATTTGAACGTTCAGCGGAAGTTGAAAAACAAAATGTCATTATTCCAAATGATCGCCGCTATTATTTACGTGAAATCTCTGACACAGTTAGAAAATATCACAAACAAGCGGAGCAGCAGGTGGAAGTGGCGCGTAAGTTATTCCAAATCAACGGAACAATTGAGAGTTTACAAGAACTTGCTAATAGTGAAGCTGCCCTTGAATCACTTCAAGCGTTAAAAGCAAGCTATGAAGAAAAGTTAACTCCTGAGTCAAAGAGAATTCTAGATTCATGGGAACAGTTGAAAGATATGTACTCTAAAGATAAGTTTGTTACTAAAATTCGTGACAAAGAAATCGTGACGATTTTACAAACGAAATCTTTATCTGGTTTAAGCATTCCAAAGGTTGTTTTACCAAAATATAAAGACCTAGGTGAAATTTTACGCTGGGTATACAAAGAAAATGTACCAGGTTCATTCCCTTATACTGCGGGAGTATTTCCGTTTAAACGTGAAGGAGAAGATCCGAAACGTCAGTTTGCTGGTGAAGGGACACCTGATCGTACAAACCGCCGTTTTCATTACCTGTCTAAAGATGATGATGCAAAACGTTTAAGTACGGCATTTGACTCAGTAACGTTATACGGTGAAGACCCTGCTTACCGTCCAGATATTTATGGTAAGGTTGGGGAAAGTGGAGTAAGTGTGTGTACATTAGATGATATGAAAAAGCTATATAGTGGATTTGATCTATGTGCACCTTCCACCTCTGTATCAATGACAATTAATGGACCTGCGCCAATTATTTTAGCGATGTTCATGAACACAGCTATTTCACAGCAGATTGAAAAACGTGAAGCAGAACTTGGGCGAATTTTAACAGTAGAAGAATACATTGAAGTAAAAGCGAAAACACTTCAAACAGTTCGCGGTACGGTTCAAGCTGATATTTTAAAAGAAGACCAAGGTCAAAACACATGTATCTTCTCAACTGAATTTGCATTGCGAATGATGGGGGATATTCAGGAATACTTCATTAACAGTAAAGTTAGAAACTATTACTCTGTTTCGATTTCTGGTTATCATATTGCAGAAGCTGGTGCGAACCCAATTTCACAATTAGCATTCACACTTTCAAATGGATTTACGTATGTAGAGTATTATTTAAGTCGCGGAATGAACATTGATGATTTTGCACCAAACTTAAGCTTCTTCTTCAGTAATGGACTTGATCCAGAGTACACAGTAATCGGACGTGTAGCAAGAAGAATCTGGGCAACGGTAATGAGAGATAAATATGGTGCAAACGAGCGAAGCCAAAAGCTAAAGTACCATGTTCAAACTTCAGGTCGTTCATTACATGCACAAGAAATTGACTTTAATGATATTCGTACGACACTTCAGGCACTAATGGCATTACAGGATAACTGCAACTCACTTCATACAAATGCATATGATGAAGCGATTACAACACCAACTGAAGAGTCAGTACGTCGTGCAATGGCAATTCAGATGATTATTACAAAAGAGCATGGATTAGCGAAAAACGAAAATCCATTACAAGGTGCATTCATTGTTGAAGAGTTAACAGACCTTGTAGAGGAAATGGTTCTTCAAGAATTTGAACGAATCAATGATCGTGGTGGCGTGTTAGGGGCAATGGAAACACAATACCAACGTGGAAAAATTCAAGATGAGTCTATGTACTATGAGATGAAAAAACATACAGGTGAGCTTCCAATCATTGGAGTGAACACGTATCTAAATCCAAATCCTCCTTCAGAGGAAGAGTTAAATGAAATTGAATTAGCTCGTGCAACACAAGAAGAAAAAGAGCTACAAATTCAAAACCTGAAGAGCTTCCAAGAACGTAATAAAGATGCTGTAGAAGAAGCGCTTAAAAAGCTGAAACAAACGGCTATGAACAACGGAAACATCTTTGAAGAACTCATGGAAACGGTAAAGGTCGCAAGCTTAGGACAAATCACACAAGCACTATACGAAGTAGGCGGGCAATATCGTAGAAATATGTAACAACACACAAAGGGGGCAGGATACTGTCCCTTTTTTGAAGGAATTTTATCAGATTGTCAATTTGAATATAGGCCGTTCCTTTGCGCTGCAGGCACTTGTTTTCCGCGGGGAGGAAAAAGGAAGGTTATTTTCACTGCCGTGAAAAAACCCACTCCTCGACGTTCCGTCTGCGGGGTCTCGACCTTTCCTCAACTTCTGAGCAGGAGTCAAGTGCCTTCCGCTCCAATCCACTCTGGTGTTAAATAAAGTTAGAAGTAACAATAAAGTGAGAATAGCTATTAGATTCTCTATAGTGAATAATTCTACGTTGGAACATAGTTAATAACTGAATTGTAGTATTTTAGAAAGTTTTTCAAAAGGTTTGTGCTTGTAAAAGTCATCATTGATTTCTTAGTTATAAATGGGAGTCCAAACCACGAGACTCCTGCGGGATGCACAGTGGACGTGAGACCCCGCAGCGAAGGAACGAGCGAGGAGGCTCACGAACTGCCCGCGGAAAGCGAGTGGTTTGGGCGACCATTTATTTGTATAAACCATGTAATTGGTGTTTTTTAAAGAATTTCACCACATTCCTCACATTAACCTAGCATAAACTGGTTGATTTTGTTTATAATGAATGGTATGTATTCTAGGAGGGAGTATCTTCCTGTTTAGGATAATACTTTAGGACATCATATGTTCTACATACATAACGACATCGCTTATAAATGTTATTTACATAGAAAGGGAGTGCACGGATGAGTTTAGATCAATACTCACCAGAGGAACTTAAAGAAATGTCTATGCTTGAAGCAGCATTAGAAATTTTCCACAGCCGCAAAGAAGCAATTGCATTCAATGATTTAGTAGCAGAAATCAAAAAAGTGCTAAATAAATCAGATGAGGAAATTCAAGCAAGAATTTCACAATTTTATACAGACTTAAACTTCGATGGTCGTTTCCTTAGCCTTGGAGAAAATCGTTGGGGCTTAAGAAGCTGGTATCCATATGAACAAGTAGATGAAGAGGTTCACGTTGTAGCCAAGCCTAAGAAGAAAAAAGGCAAGAAGAAAGATGACGATGAAGATTTAGACTTAGTAGACTTCGATGAGCTTGATGAAGAAGACTTAGAGTTTGATGACATCGACGACTTTGACGATGATTCAGATGACGATGATGATACAGATGATGATTATGAAGTTGACGACGATGATGACGATGATGACGACGATGATGACGACGATCTGATTGATGATGATCTAGATGAGCTTGATGACGATCTTGACGACGACTTAGACGATGACGAAGATTTAGATGAGGAAGATGAAGATCTTGATCTAGATGAATTTGAAGAAGAAGACGACGATAAGTAAGTTTTCAAATCTATCTTGACTTTTCAAAAGTAACTATGTAGAATACTTTTTGGGCTCTTTAAAAAAGAACTATCATTATGTAAATGAACCGCTCCCCTTACCTTGCTTGGTAAGTGGGAGCTTTTTTATTTTATCCGATTCCCCTATTAGCATCTTCAAATTACTTGAAATGTTTTTACATTATTTTGTGCAAACTTTAAATAGTACATAGAAACCGAGGGGGAAAAACAATGACAAAGTATATTTTTGTAACAGGCGGTGTTGTATCGTCTTTAGGTAAAGGGATTGTAGCAGCTTCATTAGGTCGTTTATTAAAAAATAGAGGATTAAGTGTTACAATTCAAAAGTTTGATCCATACATTAACGTAGACCCAGGAACAATGAGTCCATACCAACATGGTGAAGTTTTCGTTACAGATGATGGTGCTGAAACAGATTTAGACTTAGGTCACTATGAGCGCTTTATTGATATTAATTTAACAAAGTACAACAATGTGACAACTGGTAAGATTTATTCGACAGTTTTGAAGAAGGAACGTCGTGGAGATTACTTAGGTGGAACAGTACAGGTAATTCCTCATATCACAAATGAAATTAAAGAACGAGTATACAGAGCCGGTCGTGAGACAAATGCAGATGTTGTTATTACGGAAATTGGTGGAACAGTTGGTGATATAGAATCATTACCTTATTTAGAAGCAATTCGCCAAATTAAAAGTGATATTGGCCGTGAAAATGTTATGTATATTCACTGTACATTGATTCCGTATATCAAAGCTGCAGGTGAAATGAAAACAAAGCCAACACAGCATAGTGTTAAAGAATTACGTAGTTTAGGTATTCAGCCAAATGTAATTGTTGTTCGTACAGAAATGCCAATTACCCAAGATATGAAAGATAAAATTGCGTTATTCTGTGACATTGATAAAAAAGCAGTAATTGAGTCTCGTGATGCGGAAACACTTTATAGCATTCCTCTTGCATTACAAGATCAACATCTGGATCAAATCACGTGCGAACATTTAAAGTTAACATGCCAAGAAGCAGATATGACTGAATGGAAAGAGCTTGTTGATAAAGTAACGAATCTTTCTAAGAAAACAAGAATTGCTCTTGTAGGGAAATATGTTGAATTACAAGATGCTTATATTTCTGTAGTTGAAGCGATGCGTCATGCAGGCTATGCATTTGATGCTGATATCTCAATTAAGTGGATTAATTCAGAAGAAATCTCCTATGACAATGCTGGAGAATTACTTTCTGATGTAGATGGAATTTTAGTTCCTGGTGGTTTTGGAGACCGTGGAATTGAAGGTAAAATTGCAACAATGACATATGCTCGTGAAAATAAAATTCCTTTACTTGGAATTTGTTTAGGGATGCAATTAGCATCTGTAGAATTTGCTCGTAATGTTCTTGGATTAAAAGATGCGCATTCTGCAGAAATCAATCCAGAGACGACAAACCCAATTATTGATCTTTTACCTGAGCAAAAGGATATTGAAGATCTAGGCGGGACACTGCGTCTTGGGTTATTCCCGTGCAAACTAGAAGAAGGTACAAAAGCATTTGAAGCATATCAAGATGAAGTGGTGTATGAGCGTCACCGCCATCGCTATGAGTTTAACAACTATTATCGTCAAGCAATGGAAGCAAAAGGATTTATTTTCTCTGGTACAAGCCCAGATGGTCGACTTGTTGAAATTATTGAACTTAAAGACCACCCTTGGTTTGTAGCATCACAGTTCCACCCAGAGTTTAAATCACGTCCAACAAGACCACAACCATTGTTCCGTGAATTTATCCGAGCTTCACTTGTAAACGCAGAGCAACTTTAATAAAAAAATCCTAGTGCACAAGCTGCATTAGGATTTTTTTTGCTTTATTCTTCTTCCTCTTCTTCTAGGTATTCTTCAACCATCTCTTTTATGGAAAAGGCTAGTCCATAGTAGGCATATAGGGCTGTAATGCTTGAAGGAAAACCAAAACGATTGCCAACATCATCAGGAATGAGGGGTTTAATTAATTTTGAATCAATATGAATATCTACAATCTTATCTAGAGAAGAACCTTCACTATTCGGTACTAAAGCAGAGATTGCAACAACCTCAATTCCTTTAGTAGTAAGGTTTTGTGCCAAATTAATTGCATCCTCATCTGTTGAAAAACGGGTGACAAGCAGAACTCGATCGACAGGACTAACTTCAGCCATCTGTTTAGTTTCGTCTATAAGGGGTGCTGCGGATATCATTGGCTCCTGTCCGATTGTGGCTTCTAGAGTAACGGCCTCCATTTCAGCAAAACCGTGTATGTAAATAGTACCTTCGCCAATCGCAGCTTGTGCTAATAGTCTTGCTCCATCCTCAATCGCCATTTGTTCTTTTTCTTGTATTTTTGTAAACAAGCCTTGAAGCTGTGTTGTGAAAATTTTCAACATAGTAATTCGACTCCTTTCTACCTCTTTTTCACCTCTATTATATAAATAAATCGAAAAAAAACGAATTAAGAAGTAATTTGTCGATAACCTCTTGTCAAAAAAAGGAGGAATGTGAGAAGGTTTAGTAGAATACAAAGATGATAGAAAATGCTAATTGAGAAAATAAGAGGTATTACCGTTAAACAGTGAAATTCGGATTAAATAATAAAATAAATTTTAGAGGTGTTGTGTCAGATGACAGAGAAAATTTTAATTGTGGACGATCAGTATGGAATTCGTATCTTACTAAATGAAGTATTTCAAAAAGAAGGATATACAACGTTTCAAGCGGCTAATGGGTATCAGGCTATAGATATCGTAGAGAAGCATTCTCCTGATCTTGTTTTACTTGATATGAAAATTCCTGGAATGGATGGAATTGAAATCTTAAAGCGATTAAAAGCAATTAATCAGGAAATTCGAGTAATTATTATGACTGCCTATGGCGAGCTAGATATGATTCAAGAAGCAAAAGATCTAGGAGCTATTACTCACTTCGCAAAACCTTTCGACATTGACGAAATTCGTGCAGCTGTAAAAAAGCATGTTAAGGTTGGGTCATAGTATTTTATTGCAAATATCAAAAGACGCAAAAAATTCATAAATCAATGTAAGAGCTTACACATAAGAATGGCGTGGTTTCAATGATTTAGAGTGTTTTTATGGTTATTGCGCATTCTTTTTTTAGTTGATATGCTATGTACTGTAAATAACCTAAAGTTTTTACCTTAAGAGGTAATTATCAACTACCTCTTTAAAGATACATATCATTTATCGTCAAGGGTAATCCTACTAAATAGGAACTTTGGGAACAGGTAAGTATACGTACATAAGGAGGATAAAGTCATGCCTTTAGTTTCAATGACAGAAATGCTTAATAAAGCAAAAGCAGAGGGATATGCAGTTGGTCAATTCAACCTAAATAACCTAGAATTCACACAAGCAATTTTACAAGCAGCTCAAGAAGAAAACTCACCGGTTATCTGTGGTGTATCTGAAGGGGCAGCTCGTTATATGGGCGGTTTCAAAACAGTTGTTGCTATGGTTAAAGCACTTATGGAGGATTATAAAGTTACAGTTCCAGTTGCAATCCACCTAGACCATGGGTCAAGTTTTGAAAAATGTGCTGAGGCAATTCATGCTGGATTTACATCAGTTATGATTGACGGGTCTCACCATCCACTTGAAGAAAATATCGCAATCACTAAAAAAGTAGTTGAATTAGCTCACATTCACGGTGTTTCTGTAGAAGCAGAACTTGGTCGTATTGGTGGTCAAGAAGATGACTTAATCGTTGACGATGCAGAAGCAGCCTATGCAATTCCATCAGAGTGTGATCAACTAGTTCGCGAAACGGGTGTAGATTGCTTTGCACCAGCATTAGGTTCAGTACATGGACCTTACAAAGGTGAGCCGAACTTAGGATTTGATCGCATGAAGGAAGTTATGGAATTAACAGGTATTCCTCTAGTGCTACACGGAGGAACAGGTATTCCAACAAAAGACATCCAAAAAGCCATTTCATTAGGTACTGCAAAGATTAATGTAAATACAGAAAATCAAATTTCATCTGCGAAAGTTATTCGCGAAGTTTTAGCTGAAAAGCCGAATGAATACGATCCACGTAAATTCTTAGGTCCAGCTAGAGATGCAATTAGAGAAACTGTAAAAGGCAAAATGCGTGAATTTGGATCTGCTCAAAAAGCATAATTTAAAATAAAAATTACTTATAAAGCCGCCTCTCAACTAGTGGCGGTTTTATTTTTCATTTACATAAAATCAGAACAACACTAGGGAGGAAAATCAAATGAAATTTTTTATCGATACAGCAAACTTACACGAAATTAAAGAAGCACATGCGTTAGGTGTTCTTTCAGGAGTAACAACAAATCCAAGTTTGGTAGCAAAAGAAGATATCACATTCGAAGATCGTCTAAAAGAAATCACAGAGGTAGTCTCAGGTTCAGTTAGTGCAGAAGTAATTGCAACTGATTGGGAAGGTATGATCTCTGAAGGACTAGAACTTGCGAAAATTGCTCCGAACATTACGATAAAAGTCCCAATGACTCCAGACGGACTAAAAGCTGTAAAGGTATTTAAGGAAAAAGGAATCAAGACAAATGTAACCCTTATTTTTACTGCAAACCAAGCATTACTAGCTGCCCGTGCAGGTGCATCATACGTTTCACCATTCTTAGGAAGATTAGACGATATCGGCCACAACGGCTTAGACCTAATCTCAACAATATCAGAAATCTTTACAGTACACGGAATTGACGCAGAAATCATTGCTGCATCTATCAGACACCCATTACACATCACAGAAGCAGCACTAAGAGGCGCCCATATCGCAACAGTACCATACAAAGTCATCCTACAACTATTCAACCACCCACTAACAGACCAAGGAATCGAAAAATTCCTAGAAGACTGGAACAATCGAAATAAATAGGATATCTTATTTGTTTTTTATTGCATGTTAAACCATTACTAATATAAGTAACCTGTTAATTTCAGCTGAAGGTGCGAGACTCCTGCGGGAGAAGTGCGTCATCGGGAGACCTCGCAGGCGAACGCCGAGGAGGCTCCCGGACCACCCGCGGAAAGCGAGCGCCTTCAGCTGAAATTAACTATTTGTACTGCAAACCTATTTCATAACCTAAATGACGTATGTAAAAAATAGGACTAAAGAACAAAAATATGAAAAAGTTTTCTTTTTAATACATGATTTTCACTTTTTCGTGTAAACTAGGAATTAATACTCGTACAGTAATGTTTATTTGTGCTGGCATAAAATTCCAATAAAAGTGAAGAGTGGTAAGTATATAATACATACTTAGCAGATCCAACTATCATATAGTTAGGATCTATCAACGGTCATCTTCGCTAGAAGGGAGACTATCATGGAAAAATTAAAAATCGCAGGCGGTTATCCTTTAAATGGAACGGTAAGAATCAGTGGTGCTAAAAATAGTGCTGTTGCTTTAATTCCAGCAACGATTCTGGCAGAATCTCCAGTCAAAATTGAGGGCTTACCTGACATATCAGACGTTCAAATGCTAAGTAGTTTGCTTGAGGAAATTGGCGGTAGTGTTACGTTAAACGAAAACGAAATCATCGTTGATCCTACAAACATCGTTTCGATGCCTCTACCAAATGGAAAAGTAAAAAAATTAAGAGCTTCCTATTATTTAATGGGGGCAATGTTAGGCCGTTTTAAAAAGGCAGTGATTGGACTCCCTGGTGGATGTCACCTAGGACCACGTCCAATTGATCAACATATAAAAGGCTTTGAGGCTCTTGGTGCAAAAGTAACAAATGAGCAAGGAGCTATTTACTTACGTGCCGATGAGCTAAAAGGTGCAAGAATTTATCTAGACGTTGTAAGTGTTGGCGCAACAATCAATATTATGTTAGCAGCTGTACGAGCAAAGGGTCGGACAATCATAGAAAATGCTGCGAAAGAACCAGAAATCATTGATGTTGCTACATTATTATCGAGTATGGGTGCTAAAATCAAAGGTGCAGGAACAGATGTTATTCGTATTGATGGAGTTGATGAGTTAAGAGGATGTCAACACACAATTATTCCTGACCGTATTGAAGCAGGTACTTATATGATTATTGGCGCGGCAATGGGAGAAAGAGTTGTCATTGATAACGTTATTCCTCTACATCTTGAGTCTCTAATCGCAAAGTTTAGAGAAATGGGTGTTCAGGTTGAAACGAAAGATGATCAAGTTATCGTTAGTGGCACTAAAAATCTAAAAGCTGTAGATATAAAAACCTTGGTATATCCAGGATTTGCAACCGATTTACAGCAACCTTTTACATCTCTTCTTACAAAGGCAACGGGAACCGGTGTTGTTACCGACACAATCTATGGAGCACGTTTTAAGCATATCGATGAGCTACGTAGAATGAACGCCCAAATTAAAGTAGAAGGTCGTTCTGCAATTGTCAGTGGTCCTGTAAAACTACAGGGAGCTAAGGTTAAAGCAAGTGACCTACGTGCAGGTGCAGCCCTGGTGGTGGCTGGTCTAATGGCAGAAGGTGTTACAGAGGTAACAGGACTCGATCATATAGACCGTGGTTATAGCAATCTTGTTGAGAAATTGACAGGTTTAGGTGCGACTATTTGGCGTGAAAAAATGTCAGAAGAAGAAATAGAGCAGCTTCAAAATTCATAAATAGAAATAACTTTGCTCCCACTTATCGAAAAAGTGGGAGTTTTAAGGTAGAATAGAATTTGTAATCGTTTGCAGTTTTGCAGTTAACGGGGGGAGGAAATTCAGTATGGAAAGAAGTTTGTCAATGGAATTGGTGCGTGTCACAGAAGGCGCTGCACTTGCTTCGGCACGTTGGATGGGTCGAGGATTAAAGGACGAGGCTGATGGTGCTGCGACTTCCGCAATGCGCGATGTATTTGATACGGTCCCAATGAAAGGTACAGTAGTGATAGGTGAAGGGGAAATGGATGAAGCACCTATGCTCTATATCGGGGAAAAATTAGGGACAGGCTATGGGCCACGCGTCGATGTAGCGGTTGACCCACTTGAAGGGACAAACATTGTTGCATCTGGAGGTTGGAATGCGTTAGCTGTACTAGCGGTTGCAGACCATGGTAATCTATTAAACGCACCGGACATGTATATGGATAAAATTGCAGTTGGACCAGAAGCAGTTGGTCTAATTGATATTAATGCTTCGGTTTTAGATAATTTAAAAGCTGTTGCGAAAGCGAAAAACAAAGATATTGAAGATATCGTAGCGACTGTTCTAAATCGTCCACGTCATGAACATATTATTGCTCAATTGCGAGAAGCAGGAGCACGTATTAAGTTGATTAACGATGGAGACGTTGCTGGAGCAATTAATACAGCTTTTGATCATACAGGTGTTGATATTTTATTTGGTTCAGGTGGAGCACCTGAAGGCGTTTTAGCAGCAGTAGCTCTTAAATGTTTAGGCGGAGAAATCCAAGGTAAACTCATTCCACAAAGCGATGAAGAATTAGAGCGCTGTATAAAAATGGGACTTGATGTAAACAAAATCCTTCTAATGGAGGACCTTGTAAAAGGCGATGACGCCATCTTCGCAGCAACAGGAGTAACAGACGGAGAGCTTCTAAGAGGCGTACAATTCAAAGGCTCTACAGGCACAACCCACTCCATCGTCATGAGAGCAAAATCAGGCACCGTCCGATTCATCGACGGCCGCCACAGCCTAAAGAAAAAACCGAATTTAGTTATACGCTAGTTTTATAAAATAGTGCTTCTCTATAATTTTTTTATATATGAAACACTTTATTTTAACGGTGAGTGAATTGGAGCGGAAGGCACTTGACTCCTGCGGGAGTAGAGGGAAGTTCGAGACCCCACAGGCGCAACGCGCCGAGGAGGCTCGAATCCCTCCCCGATGGGAATTCGCCCTTGAAAAAGCCGGCAGTTGGGCTTTTTCATAATTCCCCGCGGAAAGCAAGTGCCTGCAGCGAAAAGGAACGGGCAATATTCAAAGTGCAATCAGAGTTGATCATCTCAACTCTGAAATCCTTTGTACATACAGGCTTTTAAAAAAACAGTTGATTAAAAATAGAAAAAGAGGGTACAATTAATTATTGTTAATTAACCATATTAAATTAACTTTTAAAATAAAAAGAATCAACTGCGAGAACAACTTCAAGCTATCCTTCACAATCTTCTATTAAGGAATTCCTAGGTATTTTCAAACAACAAACCATCCATAACATTTCTCACAAAATAGAATCATGTATGGGGGAAGTTGGCTAACACTAGTTACCCAACTAGTTTTCAATGTAGATAGAAACAAAAAAATAAAGAGTGGTGTCCTAATGAGTATTACAATATCAAGTTTAGAAAATATGAAGCTAAAGGAACTTTATGAATTAGCAAAAGAATATAAAGTTTCATACTACAGTAAATTATCGAAAAAAGAACTAATTTTTGCCATTTTAAAAGCTAGAGCAGAACAAGATGGTCTTCTATTCATGGAAGGTGTACTAGAAATTATTCCGTCTGAAGGCTTCGGTTTCTTAAGACCAATCAACTATTCTCCGAGCTCTGAAGATATTTATATCTCTGCCTCGCAAATACGCAGATTTGATTTAAGAAATGGTGATAAGGTATCCGGAAAGGTACGCCCACCTAAAGAAAATGAAAGATATTATGGATTGCTTCATGTAGAAGCTGTAAACGGTGATGACCCAGAATCTGCAAAAGAACGTGTGCATTTCCCTGGCTTAACTCCATTATATCCTGACCGACAAATTATTTTAGAAACAGCTCCAAATCATTTATCAACGAGAATTATGGATTTAATTGCCCCTGTTGGATTCGGTCAACGTGGATTAATTGTTGCCCCACCTAAAGCAGGAAAAACAATGCTTTTAAAAGAAATTGCAAACAGCATTACAACAAATAATCCAGAAGCAGAATTGATCGTTTTACTAATTGATGAGCGTCCAGAGGAAGTAACGGATATTGAACGTTCTGTAGCAGGAGATGTTGTAAGTTCAACCTTTGATGAAGTGCCTGAAAACCATATTAAAGTGGCAGAGCTTGTATTAGAAAGAGCAATGCGTTTAGTTGAACATAAAAAAGATGTAATTATTTTAATGGATAGTATTACACGTCTAGCGCGTGCATATAACCTTGTCATTCCTCCAAGTGGACGAACACTTTCTGGGGGAATTGACCCTGCAGCATTCCATCGTCCAAAACGCTTTTTCGGTGCAGCTCGTAACATCGAAGAGGGTGGAAGCTTAACAATTTTAGCAACAGCCCTAGTTGATACTGGTTCTAGGATGGACGATGTAATTTATGAGGAGTTCAAAGGAACAGGTAACCTTGAGTTACACTTAGATCGTGCACTTTCAGAAAGACGTATTTTCCCTGCAATTGATATTCGTCGCTCTGGTACGAGAAAAGAAGAATTACTTATTCCGAAAGATCACTTAGACAAGCTTTGGGCAATTCGTAAGACAATGTCTGATTCACCTGATTTTGCAGAAAAACTAATTCGTAAGCTAAAACAAACGAAAACAAATGCTGAATTCTTTGAGCTATTAACAATTGAGAAAAAATCAGCACCGACAACACCAAAAAGAACATAATAACTTTCCTAATATTTACTTTAGGATTAAGTTGCAAATCGGACCAACCCTTGTTATAATTTCTTCATATGTGATTCTAAGAAGAAAAAGGTTCTCCTTAACTATTCTAGAATCTATACTCTGTTTCAGATGATTCAGGGCGGAAGGAGATGAGAAGAATGAAAACAGGAATTCATCCAAACTACAAAAAAGTTATGGTGAAATGTGCTTGTGGAAACGAATTTGAAACTGGTTCAGTATTGAACGAGGTTAAAGTTGAGGTTTGTTCTGAATGTCACCCATTCTATACAGGCCGTCAGAAGTTCGCGGATGCAGGTGGACGTGTAGATAAATTCAACAAAAAATACGGTATTAAATAATAACCGTTTAAAAAGACAGGCAAGTTCTTCACTATCTTGCCTGTTTTTTTTTCTGAAAAATGACTGATTACTTAGCTATTATTTTTTAAATATCATAACTAAAGAAATTAACTGAAGCGCAAGCTTTTATATAGAGACCCTAGTTACATATGGGGAAAACAACAGTTTTAAAATTAGCCGAGGAAGGGGAGGCCGTTCATATGTATATCATGAACCAAAGTGGCTGGCTCGAACTAATTTGTGGAAGTATGTTCTCAGGGAAATCTGAGGAGTTAATCCGCCGGGTACGTCGTGCACAATTCGCAAAACAAGAAGTACAAGTATTTAAACCTGCAATTGACAATCGATACAGTGAAGAATCGGTTGTTTCTCATAACGGAACTGCGGTCATTGCAAAACCAGTAGAATCTTCCGTTCATATTCTTAAAGCTGTTTCTGCGGAAACAGATGTTGTGGCAATTGATGAAGTTCAATTCTTCGATAATGGAATTTTTGAGGTTGTACAAATGCTAGCAAACCAAGGACATCGTGTTATTGTAGCTGGCCTAGATCAAGATTTCCGTGGAGAGCCATTTGGACAAGTTCCACAGCTTATGGCTATAGCTGAATCGGTAACTAAGCTTCAAGCAGTTTGTACAGTTTGTGGCTCACCAGCTAGTCGTACACAAAGACTCATAGATGGCAATCCAGCATCATACAATGATCCAATCATCCTTGTTGGAGCATCCGAATCATATGAACCAAGATGTCGTCATCACCACGAAGTACCAGGAAAACCTGCAAACCAAACCATTTCACAACTTTCCTATTAAAAAATTGGGGCCTGACCCCCACTGCGTTAATGCGTTAACGTGGTGGGGGTCAGGCCCTTTTTATGCGGTATATACAGAATCCTATTAATGCTCCAATCGTATTCAGAATGATATCATCGACATCAAAGCTTCCTCGTTTGCTCACCATTTGCAAAAATTCAATGCATGTTATTCCAACAACGAAGACTGCAAAAAATGGAATAATCTTTTTTAGGAGGGGGTAAATTGCTGGAAGTAGTAGTCCGAATGGTATAAATACGCCAACATTACCTGCCAAATTTATAATCCAAGTCGTAAAAGGAAAGTGGTCATAATACAAGATATACTTTTTTACTGTATCAAAAGGTATGAGATTATACATATACTCTTCACTTGTTACGCGAGAGAAACCTAGAAACATCCAGTATAGTAATAACAATAAATAGCCATAAAAAATGACCTTTAGTAGTCCTTTTTTTATCAAAGTAAACATCCTTTAAATTGTATTATGAATGGTTGTACTTACACATTGAAAAGGTAATTGTACCAAATTGGAGTATATAAATAAATCCCCTAATCGTAATAGTGTTAGGTAGGATAAAAGCACGGAGTCAGGGGAATATAAAGGCAGGAGGTGTATTTAGTTGATAAAACAATTTCTACCTTTTCTGCTCACTGGAATTTTATTAGCAGGATGTGCTGCTGGAAATCATAATTACAGTGACTTTAAGTCCCAAAGGCACAATGGTGATGGTGCGCAAATTTTAAACGATAATGAAGATGGATTTTATGAGAGGAATTTAAGGGATGAGGACTATACTACGAACCTAAATCCTAATTTCCTTGATTTAACTGAGGATCGACTAGACATAGGTGATGACCAAGAAAAAATCGTTCAAGTGATTCAGCAGTATACTGAATTTTCACCAGGTGCTGTTATTGTAAATGGGCGAGATGCTTTTGTAACAGTTCATACTACAAAGCACTACAAGGGTAAAGAACGCAAAGAAGTTAAAAAAGACCTTCATCGTAGATTGATAAAGGCTATGCCAAGGTACGATATACATCTAAGAATACATGATGGAGACTAAAAAAGTGGGGGATACCCACTTTTTATTTTTATAAAAATAAACTTACGATACTACGTCGTTTCGCTGTCTTTTTTACCTTTTTCAGACCTTCATCGAGTATTAAAGGCATTTCATTTCTTATTTCCCTCTCTTGACTAAGGTCTTGAACCTGCTTTTCTAGTTTTGAAATCTTATCATTAAGCTCTTCAATTTCGCGACGTTGCTGAAGCAATTGATAGGAAACCACTTCGCTAGCCTTTTCCTCAATTTTACGTTCATTACGCTCTATGCGGTCAAGCAGTCTTGTATACTGCTCATCAGTTATTGTTGTAGTCACTGCGTTTCGTATCCCCTTTCTTGGTAAGCTTATTTTCATTTCAGTAAGAGGAACTCCCTTCTTCATCTGTTCGCAAATGGTAGAAAATAAAGCAAAGTCAGCATCATTAAAGAAGTAATGCCCATTCTCATTTTTCGTGCAAGATAGATTGAAATGCTTAATCCACTTATGAATTCTCTTCGTTGAAACCCCAAGCTTCTTAGCAACAGTAGTTGTATTCAACCTAATCACTCCTTAATTTTTCATACCATGGATGATTATTTCGTTCCTCTTCTCCTTTGGCTAAATAAGATATAATAAAGTTTCTATTTCTAAACCCTTTATCCTTCAAGGCTGACAAAACTAGTTCCTATTCGGCAAAGATAGAAGGAATACTACAGCCGATCAAAAAACATGTCGATACTTCAATGTGAATTTGCTTTGACGCTGTGGTTAACCTATACTATAATTAGAATGTTATGGACTAAAATTGAGGTGAAAACTGTGTTTGATCGTTTAGAAGCTGTAGAAGCTCGCTATGAAAAACTAAATGAATTATTAAGTGATCCGGATATCATTAGTAACACGGCAAAATTACGTGAATATTCAAAGGAACAATCAGATATACAAGATACTGTTATGGCTTTTAGAGAATATAAAACAGTGAAAGAACAACTTGATGACGCAAAAGCAATGCTTGATGATAAATTAGATGCAGATATGCGTGAGATGGTAAAAGAAGAGCTATCTGAGTTACAATCTCAGCAAGAAGAGCTAAGTGAAAAACTACGTGTATTACTTTTACCGAAGGACCCTAATGATGACAAAAACGTTATCATGGAAATTCGTGGAGCAGCAGGTGGAGACGAAGCGGCTTTATTTGCTGGTGATCTTTACCGTATGTACAGCCGTTATGCTGAAGCACAAGGCTGGAGAACAGAAGTAATGGATGCTAACTCAACTGGTGTTGGTGGATATAAGGAAATTATTTTCATGATCACTGGTAAAGGTGCTTATTCAAAATTGAAATTTGAAAATGGTGCCCACCGCGTTCAACGTGTACCTGAAACTGAATCAGGTGGACGTATTCATACATCAACTGCAACAGTGGCTGTTTTACCAGAAGCTGAAGAGGTTGAGGTAGAAATTCATGAGAAGGATATCCGTACTGATACGTATGCATCAAGTGGAGCTGGTGGACAGAGTGTAAATACAACGATGTCTGCTGTACGTTTAACACATATCCCGACAAACACTGTTGTTACTTGTCAGGACGAAAAATCCCAAATTAAAAATAAAGAAAAAGCGATGAAAGTACTTCGTGCGCGTGTTTACGATAAAATCAACAGTGAAATTCAAGCCGAGTATGATCAAAACCGTAAGTTAGCTGTAGGAACAGGAGACCGTTCTGAAAGGATTCGTACGTATAACTTCCCGCAAAACCGTGTAACCGACCACCGTATCGGTTTAACGATTCAAAAGCTTGACCAAATCCTTCAAGGAAAGCTTGATGAAGTTTTTGATGCATTAATTATGGAAGACCAAGCACAACGTATGGAGCAAGCTGAGTAATGAAGAGTATCACTAAAGTGTATGAAGCCCTAAACTGGGCTTCTTCTTGTTTACGGGAAGAAAATCGTGACGAAAATGTCGGGGAGCTATTACTTTGTCATCATTTAAAAATGAACAGGTCTCAGCTGTTAGCAAGTCTACGCGATGATTTAAATACTGAGGTTATTGAGCTTTTTATAGAAGATATAAAAAAACATTTAAATGGCCTACCAGTACAATACATTATCGGCCATGAAGAATTTTATGGAAGAACGTTTAAAGTAAATAAAGAAGTTCTGATTCCTCGACCAGAGACAGAAGAGTTAGTAGAAGGTGTACTCAAACGAGCAAAGACTTTGTTTGGAGATAAAGAAATTTCACTCGTTGACGTTGGAACCGGTAGTGGAGCAATTGCAATTACACTCGCCTTGGAAAACTCTAACTTTGACGTATGCACGGTTGATATAGCAGCAGAATCCATTAAAGTTGCGAAGGAAAATGCCGAGCATCTTGGTGCTAAAGTGGAATTTTATGAAGGTGATTTATTAGGACCGCTGATCGAACGTAAAAAGAAAGTCGACATTGTTGTCTCGAATCCCCCATATATTCCAGACTATGAAATAGAGACGCTCTCACCAGTTGTGAAAGACCACGAACCAATCCGAGCACTAGTTGGCGGCGAAGACGGACTGGACTTTTACAGACGATTTATGGACGAAATTCCTCAGATATTAAAAAACAAAGGAATTGTTGCTTTCGAAGTAGGAGTTGGACAAGGACAGTTAGTTGCAGACTTACTAACATCCACTTTTCCCAAGGCTAAAGTCGAAGTTGTTAACGACATAAATGGCAAAGACCGAATGGTATTTGCAGAAATAGGATTTTAAGATTCAGTAAAGTGCCTCATATTTTGAGGCACTTTTTTTAATAACTTATAGTAAAGATATCTTCCTATATTTTGTTTAAAGAGTGTATTGGAGCGGAAGGCACTTGACTCCTGCGGGAAGTGAGGGAAGTGTGAGACCCCTCAGGCAAAGCCGAGGAGGCTCGCATCCCTCCCCGCGGAAAGCAAGTGCCTGTAGCGCAAAGGAACGGACTAGATTCAAAGTGAAAAACTTCATGTCCCAATTAAAGGTTTTTAAAAGTTTACTAGATTTTTTTAAATTTACTAGTTTAAGAATGCAATCTGTTGTCTAGACTGTCTTAGTGAAGGGGCGGTGCTAGTTAACATGAAAAAACAAAACGCAATTATCATATACATGCTACTACTATTAATCGGAGCAAACATAGGAATTTACCAAGAACAATACTCAGCTCAGGCAGCTACCGAGCCTGTTGTAATCCCAGAAGAAGCAATTCGACTTCGCATTCTAGCAAATAGTGACTCTACCAAAGACCAAGAATTAAAAAGAAAGATTCGCGATGAAGTAAATGCAGAAATTACAAAATGGGTAGAAGAACTTACTTCAATTGATGCGGCAAGACAACTAATCAAAAGCCGTTTAAGTGATATAGAACAAATCGTTGAGCAAACGTTAATAGAAGAAGGAATCGATCAAGCATATACAGTAGATTTTCAAAATAATGTTGAATTCCCAACTAAGCTTTATGGCAACTTTATTTACCCCGCAGGTCAATATGAAGCAATCCTGATTACACTAGGTGAAGCACAAGGGGCAAACTGGTGGTGTGTGTTATTTCCTCCTTTATGTTTCTTAGATTTTTCAAATGGAGAAGCAGTTGACCCACAAATAGCAGATGATCAAGAGAAGGCAGAACAAGAAACAGCTACGAAAGAAAAAGAAGAAGTGAAGGTGAAATTCTTCTTAGTTGAATTCTTTACATCATTATTTAGTTAAATTTACTAGAAAAAGTTCTAATTATTATTCCATCTCATAGAGTAGGTAGTAGAAATCTAATAAATGAGGTGGAATTCTAATGTTAGTAGAAATTAGAGTAGCTAATGAAAATGATATAAATCGATTAAAGGAATTTTTAGGACAAGCAAATGTAAATGCTGATGGAGTGGACACAATTGTGGATAACTTCATCCTGATGGAAGATTCAAAAGGAAATCTAGTAGCAACACTTGGAATTGAAAGATTAATGAAGGATGGATTACTGCGTTCGTTAGTGATGTCTCCAAAACTCGATCAAACACAAATTCTTTCTTTATTTAAGGGTATTTCGGCATTGGCAAAAGAGAAAGAGCTAGAAAACCTATATTTAGCAACAAATAAACATGCATCTGTTGAATTTTTTACAATGCTTGGATTTGGTAAAGTTGAGGCAGAGGAACTACCGGAACACTTAAAAGAGTCAAAACATCTACAATATTTACTAGAGGATGTGGATAACTCAATATTCATGAAATCTAGTATCGCTTAGTAGATTAAGAGTTTAAGCTATTTTTAAAATCCACAAAGTTATCCACTATTATGCAAGCCTTATCCACAATCTGTGGATAAGGCTTGTTTTATTTTAGTGATTAACTTATACTTTCAAAAGAGAAATAACTATTGATTGTAGGCTTTTTAAGCAGTAATTAGCCTTTCGCTTCAGGAGGGGACCGAAATGAATACAAAAATATGGACTGTGAATAACTTTGAAGGGATTATAGAGAGTTTTCCACAGATTCAGGAAGCTGCCAAGATTCTAAAAGATAATAAAGTGGTAGCCTTTCCAACTGAAACTGTTTATGGATTAGGTGCAAATGCACTTTCTGATGAAGCAGTAGCTAAAATTTTTGAAGCAAAAGGGCGTCCTAGTGACAATCCCTTAATTGTACATATAGCAACAATTGATCAACTTACGAACATAGCTGTGGATATCCCAGACATGGTTCAAACCTTAATCACTCATTTTTGGCCAGGTCCATTAACACTTGTTTTAAAGAAAAAGGATCAATCAGTAGGTGAAAAGGTAACCGCAGGATTAGAAACAGTTGCAGTCCGTATGCCTGACCACCCAATTGCACTTGCCTTACTTAAAGCAGCAGATCTACCACTTGCAGCACCGAGTGCAAATCTTTCTGGAAAGCCAAGCCCAACAAGTGCAAAGCATGTGATTGATGATTTAGAAGGCAGAATAGCTGGAATCATCGATGGTGGCGCAACCGGGGTTGGTCTTGAATCGACTGTTTTGGACTGTACTGAGAAAATTCCTATTATCTTAAGGCCGGGTGGTGTGACGAAGGAACAGTTAGAGGAAGTTATAGGCGAGGTTAAAATGGATCGTGCCTTACTTGAAGAAGGACGAGCGCCAAAGTCACCAGGAATGAAGTATACTCATTATGCTCCGATTGCACCTCTAGTTATTGTAGAGGGAAGTCCACAATTTATTCAAACTCTTGTGGATAAGAAAACTGCAGAGGGCTTAAAGGTAGGAGTTCTAACTACTGAAGAAAATAAACAGTACTATAAGGCAGGTGCAGTTCTTGATTGTGGTAAGCGCTCAGACTTACAGAGTGTTGCAAGCAAATTATATGATGTTTTACGAACATTTGATATGACGAATGTAGATTTTATATATAGTGAATGGTTTCCGCAGGATGGAGTAGGCCAAGCAATCATGAATCGATTATTAAAAGCAGCGGGTAATCAAGTTATAAGTGAATAAGGTGAGTAAAGTGGATTCTAATAGATAGAATTCACTTTTTCATTTTCACTTAGTCTATTTACTACTGGACTTGCATAAAGTGTATCAGACAAGTCCTAAGGGAGGTAGATGATGAGTGTAGCTTCAGTAATTGGAGAGTTTTTAACTTTATTTGTGATGGCATTGGCGTTAGGAATGGATGCATTCTCGGTAGGACTTGGAATGGGTCTAATCCAACTTAGACTAAAGCAAATATTTTACATAGGTGTCACTATTGGTTTATTCCATGTATGGATGCCCTTAGTGGGGATGACGATAGGACGATTTTTATCTGAAAGATTTGGGATGATTGCAACCATTGCTGGAGGAATTCTATTGTTAATTCTAGGTTTGCAAATGATTCTTGCATCCTTTAAAGATGATGATCAGCGAATGATCACCCCAGTTGGATTTGGATTATTTATATTTGCGCTTAGTGTTAGCTTGGACAGCTTCTCTGTCGGGTTGAGCCTTGGAATTTATGGGGCTAGAACAATTGTAACGATTCTCATGTTTGGGGTTGTTAGTATGATTCTTACTTGGATGGGCCTATTACTTGGAAGACGTGTACAAGGCTGGTTTGGCTCCTATAGTGAGGCATTAGGTGGTAGTATTTTATTAGCCTTTGGGATTAAACTATTACTGCCATTTTAAAAAAACGAAAAAAACAGAATTTTTGACAATTTTGTGAGTCGAGACTAAAGTTTCGACTCTTTTCGCTATTTCCCCCTATATCCAACGTAATATATGTTTTATAATAAATGAAACGTGGGAAAATAAACCTATAAAATCATAAGGAGGCTTCCCGGATGATCAATATTTTGTTTGTTTGCACTGGGAATACGTGCCGCAGCCCAATGGCAGAAGCAATTCTTAAGAGTAAACAAAATCCTGAAATTACAGTCAAATCTGCGGGTGTATTCGCCGATAATACTAGTGGAGCTTCTATAAATACGCAAAAAGTCCTAAATGAAGAAGGAATACCACTGGTTCATCAGTCTTCAATGATCACAAGAGAGCAGGTTGACTGGGCTACATATATTTTTACAATGACGACTCAGCATAAAAACTTAATTGCTGAACGCTTCCCAGATGCAATCGAGAAAACATTTTCTTTAAAAGAATTTGTTGAAGATGTGCAGGCTGATGTAGTAGACCCCTTTGGTGGACCGGTGCTTATTTATCGCCAAACGTATGAGGAGCTTAACCAGTTAATTGAAAAATTAATTAGGAAATTAGATAGACATAGCTAACAAAGAGGATATAGGGGGAAAACAGGGTGGAAGAAAAAAAGCGTTATAAATTTGGTTTACGATTAAAGCTAGTAACATTCATTACGTTGTTAGCAATTGTTACTTATTCAACAAGTGCAGTCTTTATTTACTTTTTACAAGGGTATGTAGAACACATCGTGAATGAACAGTTATTTACGATTATCACTCTCGTTATGGGAATCTTTTGGTCTGGGGTTCTTGCTTATTTTGCAGCTGGATTCATTACAAAGCCATTACAGCAAGTTGAAAGAATTGCGATTAAAGCAGCAAATGGTCAGATTGATGAAGATGTAATCGTATCAAAATCAGATGATGAAATCCGTTCATTAGGACTAGCTTTTAACAAAATGCTTCATAATCTACGTGATATGGTAAGCAATATTGAGGAAAACTTTGAAAATACGAATGCAAAAGTAGTTGAAATCTCGAAGGCTTCAAGCTTAGCATCTGAGCAGGCTGATAACATTTCAAGAACGATAACAGAAATTTCAAGAGGTGCTGATAGTTCAGCTGTGTCTATTCAAGAAACGGCTGAGTCTGTAGAGGATGTAATTAAAATAGCTGAAGAAGTTCAAGAAAAAGCACAAACATCAGAAAAACTATCATCTGAAATGGTAGAAACACTTCATGATAGTGCACGTATTGTTGGCTCATTGGTTGAAGGTATAACAAAGTTAGCTGAAGATAATCAGGTTTCTTTACAAGCAGTTCGTCGCTTAGAAGAAAATGCAAAAAAAGTAGAAAATATTATTTCACTAGTTGGTGATATTGCGGGTCAAACAAATCTACTAGCACTAAATGCTTCAATCGAAGCTGCAAGAGCTGGTGAGCATGGAAAAGGTTTTGCAGTTGTTGCCGAAGAGGTACGTACACTTGCGGATCAAAGCTCCAAAGCGGTTCAAGGAATCACTGAATTAATTAAAAATATTCAAGTAGAAGTTGAGAATGTAGTTTCTCAAATTACTGAGCAAGTGGAAGTGGCAAACCAAGAGTCGAAAAAAGGTGCTACCACAAATAATGCGATTGTTGAAATGACTGAATCAGTAAATGAAGTGGCCGGTGCTGTTAAACAGATTGCAGCATTAGTCGAACGTCAAATGGACAGTATCCGTGATACAGCAAGACAATCACAAGAAGTAGCAGCCATTGCCGAAGAAACATCTGCTGGCGCAGAAGAAGTAACAGCATCTACTCAAGAACAAGCAACAGTCATGGGAGACGTCGAAAAACTCGCAAGCGAACTAGCAAACCAAGCAGAAAAACTAAAACAAACAATCGAACGCTTCTCATACTAAGATATTAAACCTCTACATTGTAGGGGTTTTTTACATTTCTCTAGGTTACAATAGGGGGAGAATAGATTATGATGGTATTAATTATAATAGGCTTTTCCAGTAGGTTGTCATTAAATATTTCCGAAGAGTGGATTGGAGCGGAAGGCACTTGACTCCTGCGGGAGTAGAGGAAAAGTCGAGACCCCACAGACGGCACGTCGAGGAGGCTCGACTTCCTCCCCGCGGAAAGCAAGTGCCTGCAGCGCAAAGGAACGGTCAAAGTACGAATGGAAGTCCAATAACCTTTTTAAAAATGAACCTTATTAATTTAAAAACGGAGGGTGTTTCATATGAAAGTAGCAATCGCATCAGATCACGGTGGAATCAATATCCGTGAAGAAATTAAAAGCTTAATGGAAGAAATGAACATAGAATACATAGACCTAGGCTGTGAATGTGATACATCCGTTGACTACCCTGACTATGCGGTACCAGTAGCAGAAAAAGTAGCAAATGGTGAAGTAGACCGTGGTATCTTAGTTTGCGGTACTGGCATTGGAATGAGTATTGCAGCAAACAAAGTAAAAGGAATCCGTTGTGCACTTGTTCATGATACATTTAGTGCAAAAGCAACGCGTGAACATAATGATAGCAATGTTTTAGCCATGGGTGAGCGTGTAATAGGCCCCGGTTTAGCACGCGACATTGCTAAGGTGTGGTTAACCACTGAATTTGAAGGTGGAAGACATGAAAAACGTGTGAACAAAATGATGGACTATGAAAATACAGTAAAGTAGTTTTAATAATGAAGGGTGGAACGGTAAATGTCAGAGGATTTAAAGCAATGGAAATATCAGTTGCAACAAATACTTGAGGATTTCCGTAAACAAGTCACACTTTCGGAAGAAGAGATTGTAGTAATCGGATGCAGTACGAGTGAAGTGATGGGTGAGAAAATTGGAACAGCTGGGACATTCGAAGTGGCTGAAATGATTTTCAATGAATTCAAGGCACTCCAGGAAAGCACTGGTGTTAGGCTTGCTTTTCAATGTTGCGAGCATTTAAACCGGGCACTGATTGTAGAGAAGGAAACGGCTCAAAAAAGAAATCTAGAAATAGTTTCTGTTATCCCAGCTCGAACGGCAGGGGGAGCAATGGCTACCTATGCATACAGTCAATTTTCAAAACCGGTAGTTGTCGAATTTATTAAAGCAGATGCTGGAATTGATATAGGTGATACTTTTATCGGAATGCATTTAAAACATGTAGCTGTTCCGATTCGAAGCTCTGTTAAAGCCCTAGGACACGCACATGTGACACTCGCTAAAACTCGTCCAAAACTAATTGGTGGTGAGCGAGCGGTTTATAGTGACAAGATTGAGAATAAAACTTGTTAATACACTATTCCATAAGGATAGATTAGAAAACAATTCCTTTCTCTATTAAATGGAAAGTGCTAAAATGGAGAAAGGTTTTTCAAAAAGGTGACAAAGGGGGATACAATGTCAATGAAACATTTATCGCAGCAAGATGAAAGCGTTTTTGCAGCTATTCAAGATGAATTAGGTAGACAACGTACCAAAATTGAGCTTATCGCATCAGAGAATTTTGTAAGTGAAGCTGTAATGGAAGCTCAAGGGTCGGTTCTTACAAATAAGTATGCAGAAGGATATCCTGGACGTCGTTATTATGGCGGCTGTGAGCATGTTGATGTTGTAGAAAATATTGCGCGCGACCGAGCAAAAGAAATTTTCGGTGCAGAGCATGTAAACGTTCAACCGCATTCTGGTGCTCAAGCAAATATGGCTGTATATTTCACGATTCTAGAACAGGGTGATACAGTACTTGGAATGAATTTATCTCACGGTGGACATTTAACACATGGTAGCCCAGTAAACTTTAGTGGAATTCAATATAATTTCGTTGAATACGGAGTTGATCCTGATACTCACCGTATCAATTATGACGATGTACTTGAAAAAGCAAGATTACATAAACCAAAGTTAATCGTAGCGGGTGCTAGTGCATATCCACGTGCGATTGATTTCAAACGTTTTAAAGAAATTGCAGATGAGGTTGGCGCATATCTAATGGTAGATATGGCTCACATTGCTGGTTTAGTTGCAGCGGGTCTACATCAAAACCCTGTGCCATATGCTGATTTTGTTACAACTACAACACATAAAACACTTCGTGGACCACGTGGTGGAATGATTCTTTGTAAAGAAGAATACGCAAAGAAAATTGATAAATCAATCTTCCCAGGAATTCAAGGTGGCCCATTAATGCACGTAATCGCAGCAAAAGCAGTTGCATTTGGAGAAGCACTTCAACCTGAATTCAAAGCCTATGCACAAGCTGTCATTGATAATGCACATCATTTAGCAGAAGGCTTAAAAAATGAAGGCTTAAACATCGTATCTGATGGAACGGATAATCACTTACTATTAATTGATGTTCGTTCATTAGGAATCACTGGTAAGGTAGCAGAGCATGTTCTAGATGAAATCGGGATTACAACAAATAAAAACACAATCCCATTTGACCCAGAAAGCCCATTCGTAACAAGTGGCCTACGAATCGGAACAGCAGCAGTAACAAGCCGCGGCTTCGGATTAGACGAAATGACTGAAATCGCATCAATCATTGCATTCACTCTAAAAAACCACGAAGACGAAGCAAAACTAACTGAAGCAAAACAACGTGTTGAAACACTAACTGCGAAATTCACATTATATAAAGAACTATAATTACTCACACTAAGAGGGTCAGACAGAAAATGTTTGGACCTCTTTTTGTTTTACAGTGTTATCTAGTTTAGGTTTTGTTTAAAAACTAATATGTTACCAAACTTAAGATTGTGTTTAGGTTGTTCGCTAGAATTCACGAGACGCCTGCGGGAGAAGCGCGTCAATGGGAGACCCCACAGGAGCGTAGCGACGAGGAGGCTCCCGGACCGCCCGCGGAAAGCGAGTGAATTCTAGCGAATAACCACCCTGTACAATTAAAAACTAATGGCAGGACTATGAACAATTAAGCAAATTTCAAGTCTAACCTTGAACATGTCCCACTTTTTCTGTAAAATCGATTGAGGTGTTAAGAACGTCTTAAATGCAACGCATAAAAAGGAGAGATAACAATGGGAAAAGTATACGTATTTGATCACCCGTTAATACAGCATAAACTTACATACATACGTGACATCTCAACAGGAACAAAAGAATTCCGCGAACTAGTTGATGAAGTAGCAAGCTTAATGGCATTTGAAATCACACGAGACCTACCACTTCAAGAAGTAGAAGTAGAAACACCAGTTGAAGTGGCAAAGTCAAAAGTACTTGCAGGAAAAAAACTTGGAATCATTCCAATCCTTCGTGCTGGATTAGGAATGGTTGACGGAATCCTAAAATTAATCCCTGCCGCAAAAGTAGGACACATCGGCTTATATCGTGACCCTGAAACATTACAGCCGGTTGAATACTACGTGAAGTTACCATCTGATGTTGAAGAGCGTGACTTTATCGTTGTTGATCCAATGCTTGCAACTGGTGGATCCGCAGTTGAGGCGATCAATTCTCTAAAAAAACGCGGTGCAAAAAACATCAAGTTCATGTGCTTAATTGCTGCTCCAGAAGGCGTAGATGCAATTAAAGAAGCACACCCAGAAATCGATATCTATATCGCAGCTCTTGATGAAAAATTAAATGACCACGGCTACATCGTACCTGGCTTAGGTGACGCTGGTGACCGTTTATTCGGAACGAAATAAACCTTCCTAGTCCAATCCACTCTCGTGGATTGGACTTTATTTGTGTCTTGTGGGGCCTGACCCCCAGTGCGTTAATGCGTCAGCGCGCTGGGGGTCAGGCCCCGCACTTCGCATAAAAGTGGGATGATTGAGTAAGGCTAGGTTAGAGGTGGTAGGATGGAGATGAGGAATATTCGAATCATTTTAGTGGCGTTATTATTACTTTTTGGGTCAAATGCGCTTGGGGTTCAAGCTTCAACTAAATTTCCACAGCGACCAACTCTTCCGCAAGAATCACCAACTGAAACAATACACTCTATTCTTATGACTGATAAAGATGATCTGTCATTATTGCTTGAGAAAACCAAAAAGAGATATCCCTCCATACAAGTTAACAGAGTATATGACACGGTTTTTTATGGGGTGTCAGCCAAAGGGCCTCGCCGTGATATTGAAAAACTTAAAAAAGAAATGGGCATTGAACAGTTGTTTCCTGTTACAACCTATAAAGTTTCATTAGATGAAAGTGTACCTTTCATAGGAGGAGACGAAATCAGGGGACTTTTTGATCAAGAGGATCATCGAATCACAGGTCAGGGGATAAAGGTTGGTGTTATTGATACAGGAATAGATTACAAGCATCCGGATTTGAAAAATAGTTATCATGGTGGATCAGATCTTGTCGACGGAGACAAAGATCCGATGGAAACAAAGGGGCAAGCAGGACTGCAAACATTACATGGAACACATGTCGCTGGTATTATCGCAGCTAATGGAAAACTAAAAGGAGTTGCTCCAGACGCAGAAATTATTGCCTATCGTGCACTAGGTCCTGGTGGTGTTGGTACGTCAGAGCAAGTCATCGCTGCCATCGAGCAAGCGATAAAAGACAAGGTTGATGTCATCAATCTATCATTGGGTAACTCAATAAATGGTCCAGACTGGCCAACGAGTGTTGCACTTGATAAAGCAGTGGAAAATGGAATTGTTGCAGTAACCTCTAGTGGAAACTCGGGTCCAGAGGTTTGGACGGTAGGGTCACCTGGTACGTCCTCAAAGGCAATATCAGTTGGAGCATCAACACCACCAATTGAAATTCCTTTTTTGAAATTTGGGTCTAGTAAAAAAGAAATTGACTTAATTCCAATGCAAAACGCGAAAAATTGGAACTTTAAAAAGCAATATGAAATTGTTACTGCAGGAATTGGAAAACCAGAGGAGCTCAAAGATGTGAAAGGCAAAGTGGTTTTAATGGAAAGAGGAGAGCTAACCTTTACCGAAAAAACCTTGAACGCATTATCCAAAGGAGCAATAGGCGTACTGATTTACAATAATGTAAAAGGTTCTTTTGCCGGAAGTTTAGAGGTTGGTCTTAATCTTCCAGTCGCATCTCTCTCAATGGAGGATGGACTTTGGTTGAAAAAGAAGCTTGAATCGGCAAAAAACCACTATATTCGAACTGAATATCGCAAACAAGAAGATGTCTTAGCAGATTTTAGCTCTCGTGGTCCTGTTACTGAGACGTGGGAGATAAAACCAGATGTAGTGGCCCCGGGAGTTGCAATTGATAGTACTGTACCTAATGGCTATATGGCACTTCAGGGTACAAGCATGGCAGCACCACATGTGGCGGGTGCATGCGCATTAATAAAACAAGCACATCCTGATTGGTCACCTGATCAGATTAAGGCAGCACTAATGAATACTGCCAAGAAGTTGAAGGATGACAACAATAAGGAGTACATGCCAAATGAACAAGGTGCCGGTCGTATTCAGTTAAAAGAGGCAATTGAGGCTGAGTCACTCGTCTATCCAAGCTCACTGGCCTTTGGTCTTTTTCAAAAGCATGATAATAGAAAAGAAAAAAGAATCAAGATTACGTTAGACAATCAAACGAACAAAGCAAAAACCTATCATTTCAATACTCCGAAAAATCAGGATGGACTTCAGTGGAAGTTGCCTCATACTGTTTTTGTTAACGGAAAAGAGAAGAAAGAAGTTGAAATAACACTCGACATCACACCATCTGTAATTGGTCCAGGTTTACATTATGGAGAGTTGGAGATTCTAGAGAACAGTAACAAAACTAAGATTCCTTATATGTATGTCATTGATGAACCAAACTACCCGAGGGTAATGGGTTTTCAGTTTGGGGCAGGTGATGCACCAGGTACTTTTAAGTATGAACTATATCTACCTAGAGGTGCTGATGAATACGGAATTGCGTTATATGACCCAGATACCTTACAATTCATCACCTTTTTAGATTGGAAAAGAGAAGTTTCAAGAGGGTTACTAGAAAAGGAATTTACAGAAGAAGAGCTCAAGTTAAAGGGGATTTATAAGGCAATTATCTTTGCGAATAAGGATGGACAAGAAGATACGATTGAAGCTGATATCATAATTGATAGGAATATCATTCGACCTTAGAAACATTAGATTTTGTGAACATTTTGTGAAAGAATATCTTGTAAAAACAAAACCTGACACACCCCGTAGCGTTTACAAGGTGCAAAAGTCATTGAGTTTAACACTATCTGCGCCTTGTAAACCATTAAGCATAGCATATAATGTCGAATGATGAATGTGAACTTTTTCACTGTAAACGCATTGACATTGATAGGTGCCTATTGTATGCTAATCAAGGGTATGAATGATAGGGTTTTCAAAGTTATTTTATATGAATACTTTGCTATCATTAATCAATATTTTTCGACAATTCTCCACTCTACTATCATCTTTTAGATGAAGTAACATTTTCAAAGTCTACTAACAATCCATTCCCACGCAAAAGTGAGGAACGTGCGAATGCGTCAAAAGCAAAAACACCCTTTACAAGCGATCGCATTAATGTCTGGTATTACTTCGCAACTAGTAGGTTCTGTATTAATAGGAATCTTTTTGGGAAGATGGATTGACAGGACATTTAATACCGAACCACTATTTTTAATTATCGGCCTTCTACTAGGACTTGCAGCAGGTATTTATGCCATGCTCCGTTTAGTCAACCACTACTTATCAGGAGATTAAAAGATGGAAAACTTATCTCAAATGTCTAAGAGATACTATAAGTACATATTTTTCCTGATGTCTATTTATGTTTTAGGCTGGGGCTTTACAGCTTATCAACCAATTTTCCTAGGGTTAATTCTTGGGACAACCTTAAGTTTGTATAATTTAATAGTTATGGTTCGAAAGAGTAATCGTTTTAGTAAGGCTGTGGAAGAAGGGAAAAGGGTTGGATCACTAGGGACGTTTTCAAGACTGGCGTCTGGTGCATTAGCCGTTTTAATTGTTTTAGAATTCCCTGAGCATTTACACTTAGTTAGCACTGTATTGGGATTAATGACAATATACATTGTCATTATGATAGATTTCTTTTTGCAAAACTTACGTAAGTAGCTTGGAAGAGAGGTGAATACTGTTGGGTCACGGAGCTCCTACAATTGAGTTTTTAGGACTTTATTTTAACCTATCAAACATTTTAATGATTACAGTTGCAAGTATAATTGTATTCATAATTGCTGTTGCAGGAACTCGTACTTTAGCACTCCAGCCTACAGGGATGCAAAACTTTGTAGAATGGATTATTGATTTTGTCAAAGGCATAATCTCAAGTACGATGGACTGGAAAACAGGAGGCCATTTTTTAACATTAGGATTGACATTGTTATTATACATCTTTGTCTCAAACATGTTAGGGTTGCCGTTTGCAGTAATCATAGGTGAAGAACATAACTTATGGTGGAAATCACCAACTGCAGATCCTGTAATTACATTAACATTAGCAGCAATGGTTGTAGCATTAACACATTATTATGGTATCAAGATGAAAGGTGCCGCTGAATATGGGAAAGACTTTTTCAGACCCATGCCTTTCTTATTCCCATTAAAAATTGTTGAAGAGTTTGCAAACACTTTAACACTTGGTCTTCGTCTCTACGGGAATATTTTTGCGGGTGAAATTCTATTAGGGCTATTAGCTGGCTTAGCAACAAACGGCTATGCTCAAGGAGTTGCAAGTGGAATCATTGGTACGTTAGTAGCGGCATTGCCAATGCTAGTATGGCAAGGATTCAGTATCTTTATCGGTTCAATTCAAGCATTTATCTTTGTTATGTTAACAATGGTTTATATGGCTCACAAAGTGAACCACGACCATTAAAATAAATGCCTTGTCCAAAATGAAAGTTTTTGGACATCCAAACACTTTATCTATTTATTTTTTATACAAATTAAAGGAGGAAATTTATAATGGGTGCATTAGCAGCAGCAATCGCAATTGGTTTAGCAGCACTAGGTGCAGGTTTTGGTAATGGAATGATCGTAAGTAAAACAGTTGAAGGGATTGCACGTCAACCAGAAGCACGTGGAGCTCTTCAAACTACAATGTTCATCGGGGTTGCATTAGTTGAGGCGATTCCTATCATCGCAGTAGTAGTTGCGTTCATGGTAATGGGACAATAATAATTTCTTGACTTATATTACTATTTCAAATAGTGGCGAAGTTGTCTCGGGTGAGAACCTTCGCCATTGCTTTATGTGATGAATTTTAAAAAGCTGTAAATATATGTTGTATTGAGACGTTTGTCTCACTCTAGTGACTCTTGAAGGGAGTGAATCGAGCTGTGTTAACAAATATATTCGTTTTAGGAGCTGCTGCTGGCGGCGACTCATACTTGAATACTGGTGACATCATTTTTCAGTTGGTAATATTCTTAATCTTGTTAGCATTGCTTCGTAAGTTTGCATGGGGTCCTATTATGGGCATCATGAAACAACGTGAAGAGCATATTGCAAATGAAATTAAAACTGCAGAGCAAAATCATGTAGAAGCAAAGAAACTTGCTGCAGAGCAACGCGAAATGATGAAACAATCACGTCAAGAAGCTTCTGAGCTAATTGAAAATGCTAGAAAATTAGGTGAAGAGCAGAAGAATGATATCATCCAAACTGCTCGTACTGAGGCAGAACGCTTAAAAGAATCTGCGAAGAAAGAAATCGAACAAGAAAAAGAGCGCGCAGTTATAGCTTTACGTGAGCAAGTTGCTTCATTATCTGTATTAGTAGCTTCAAAAGTTATCGAAAAAGAACTAAATGAACAAGACCAAGAGAAGCTAATTAATGAGTACATTAAAGAGGTAGGAGAAGGGCGATGAGCATAGGAATCGTAGCAAAACGATACGCAGTAGCTCTTTTTCAAATAGCGAACGAACAAAATGCTTTAGATCAGTTTGAAGGTGAACTTCGTACGGTGAAACAAGTATTCTCTGAAAACACAGAGCTATTCGCTATTTTACAAAATCCTAAATTAGCTTTAGAACGTAAAAAAAGCATGATTAATGATGCTTTTACAGGTCTTTCAACATCTGTACTTAACACATTAATGATTTTATTAGACCGTCATCGCATTAACATTGTGATTGATATGGTTGAAGACTTTATCAAAATAGCTAACGAAGCTCGCGGCATCGAAGACGCGAAGGTGTACTCTGTTCGTCCTCTAACTGAAGATGAAAAGAATGCAATTTCTTCTTCTTTCGCAGTGAAAGTTGGCAAAACTGCTTTACGCATTGAAAATATCGTAGACAAAGCTCTAATTGGAGGCGTAAAGCTTCGAATTGGAAATCGTATATATGATGGTAGTGTAAGTGGAAAATTAGCACGCTTAGAGCGTGAACTTATTGCGAAAAGATCGTAGATAGGGGTGAAATTCATGAGCATCAAAGCTGAAGAAATTAGTGCGCTGATTAAAAAGCAAATCGAAAATTATCAGTCTGAAATTAAAGTGAGTGATGTGGGTACAGTTATCCAAGTAGGTGACGGTATTGCGCGTGCTCATGGCCTCGACAATGTCATGGCTGGAGAACTTGTTGAATTTTCGAACGGTGTCATGGGAATGGCACAAAACTTAGAAGCAAACAACGTAGGTATCGTAATTCTTGGACCTTTCACTGACATTCGTGAAGGTGACGAGGTTCGTCGTACAGGCCGTATCATGGAGGTTCCTGTAGGTGAAGCGTTAATCGGACGTGTAGTTAACCCACTTGGTCAACCAGTAGATGGATTAGGACCAATTGAAACAACTAAAACTCGTCCAATCGAAAGCCCAGCACCAGGAGTAATGGACCGTAAATCAGTACATGAGCCATTACAAACTGGTATTAAAGCTATCGACTCATTAATTCCAATCGGTCGTGGTCAACGTGAGTTAATCATTGGTGACCGTCAAACTGGTAAAACAGCAGTTGCGATTGATACAATCCTTAACCAAAGAAATGAGGATATGATTTGTATCTATGTTGCAATTGGACAAAAAGAATCAACTGTACGTGGAGTTGTAGAAACTTTACGTAAAAACGGTGCATTAGATTACACAATCGTTGTAACAGCTTCTGCATCACAACCTGCTCCATTATTATTCTTAGCTCCTTATGCTGGGGTAACAATGGGTGAGGAATTCATGTACAACGGTAAGCACGTTTTAGTTATCTATGATGACTTAACAAAACAAGCATCTGCATACCGTGAACTTTCATTACTACTTCGCCGTCCTCCAGGTCGTGAAGCATATCCAGGGGATGTATTCTACCTACACAGTCGCTTACTTGAGCGTGCAGCTAAATTAAGTGATGCAAAAGGTGGCGGATCATTAACAGCTTTACCGTTCATTGAAACACAAGCTGGTGACGTTTCTGCTTATATTCCTACAAACGTTATCTCGATTACTGACGGACAAATTTTCTTACAATCAGATCTTTTCTTCTCAGGTGTACGTCCTGCTGTTAACGCAGGTTTATCGGTATCACGTGTAGGAGGATCTGCACAAATAAACGCTATGAAAAAGGTATCTGGTACATTACGTCTTGACTTAGCTTCTTACCGTGAGTTAGAAGCATTCGCTCAATTCGGTTCAGACCTTGATAAAGCGACTCAAGCTAAACTTAACCGTGGTGCACGTACTGTAGAAGTACTAAAACAAGGATTAAACAAGCCGATCGCAGTTGAAAAGCAAGTTTCAATTCTATATGCACTTACACGCGGGTTCTTAGATGAGATTCCTGTAGAAGATATCACTCGTTTTGAGTCAGAATTCTATATGTGGTTAGAGCATAACCGCAAAGAAATTCTTACTACAATCAAATCAACTGGAAAACTTCCAGAAGATGCTGATATGCAAGCAGCAATCAACGACTTTAAGAAAACTTTTGCTGTTACAGAATAATAAAACCTCTAATCGGCGAACGGCGTTTCGCCGATTAGCATGAACATATAGTAGAACTAACTCGGTTATTCCCATAATCGAATGACTTTTTGAGAAAAAGGTGGTGAGAACCTTTGGCATCATTACGTGATATAAAAAATAGAATTACCTCTACTAAGAAAACTAGCCAGATCACTAAGGCGATGGAAATGGTATCTGCATCTAAATTCAGCCGTGCTGAACAAAATGCAAAAGCATTCGTCCCTTATATGGATAAGATTCAAGAGGTAGTAGCTAGTATCGCACTTGGAAGCACAGATGTTAGTCACCCAATGTTAGTCAAACGACCAGTGAAAAGAACAGGTTATTTGGTTATTACATCTGACCGTGGTTTAGCAGGTGCGTATAACAGTAATATTCTTCGTGCAGCTTATCAAACCATTCAGAAACGCCATAAAAGCACAGATGAGTATGCAGTAATTGCAATTGGTCGTGTCGGACGTGAATTCTTTAAAAAACGTGGAGTTCAAGTTGTTTTAGACATCGCTGGTTTAGCTGACCAACCATCTTTCGCTGATATTAAGGATATTGCAAACAAAGCGGTTAGCATGTTTGCTGATGAAACATTTGATGAGATCTACTTATATTACAATCACTTCATTAGTGCGATTCAACATGAAGTAACAGAGAAAAAGCTTTTACCATTAACAAACATTAACACTGAGAAAAAGCTAACTTCTTATGAATTCGAACCATCACAAGGCGAAATTTTAGAAGTATTGCTTCCTCAGTATGCTGAAAGTCTCATCTACGGCGCACTTCTAGATGGAAAGGCAAGTGAGCACGCTGCTCGTATGACAGCGATGAAAAATGCAACTGATAATGCAAAAGAGCTTATCAACTCACTTACTCTTTCATATAACCGTGCACGTCAGGCTGCAATCACGCAAGAAATTACGGAGATTGTCGGTGGAGCTGCGGCATTAGAATAAAAAATTCTTTTCGAAAAGCAAGTTAGGAGGGAAAACGATGACAAAAGGACGCGTTACCCAAATCATGGGTCCGGTTGTAGACGTAACGTTTGATAGCGGACATCTTCCTGAAATTTACAACGCCCTTGTAATTAAGCATAAAGCACGCAACGAAAATGAAGTTGATATTAATTTAACTCTTGAAGTTGCTATTCATCTTGGTGATGATACAGTTCGTACTGTAGCGATGTCATCTACTGATGGTCTTGTACGTAACATAGAGGTTACGGATACTGGTGCTCCGATTTCAGTTCCAGTTGGTGATGTAACTTTAGGTCGTGTATTTAACGTACTAGGTGAAAATATTGACTTAGATGAGGAAATTCCTGCAGGAGTACGTCGTGACTCTATCCACAGAGAAGCTCCAACATTTGATCAACTTTCTACAGAAGTAGAAATTCTTGAAACTGGTATCAAAGTAGTAGACCTTCTTGCACCATATATCAAAGGTGGAAAAATCGGTCTATTCGGTGGTGCGGGTGTAGGTAAAACAGTTCTTATCCAAGAACTTATCAATAACATCGCACAAGAGCACGGCGGTATCTCTGTATTCGCTGGTGTAGGTGAGCGTACTCGTGAAGGTAATGACCTTTATCATGAAATGACAGATTCAGGCGTTATCAAGAAAACAGCGATGGTATTCGGACAAATGAATGAGCCACCTGGAGCACGTATGCGTGTTGCTCTAACTGGTCTTACAATGGCAGAATACTTCCGTGATGATCAAGGACAAGACGTGTTATTCTTCATCGATAACATCTTCCGTTTCACTCAAGCAGGTTCTGAGGTATCAGCCCTATTAGGTCGTATGCCTTCAGCGGTAGGTTACCAACCTACACTTGCAACAGAGATGGGTCGTCTACAAGAGCGTATCACATCAACTAACGTTGGTTCTGTTACATCTATTCAAGCAATCTACGTTCCAGCCGATGACTATACGGATCCGGCTCCTGCAACAACGTTTGCTCACTTAGATGCAACAACAAACCTTGAGCGTAAGCTTTCAGAGATGGGTATCTACCCTGCGGTGGATCCATTAGCGTCTACTTCTCGTGCGCTATCTCCTGAAATCGTTGGCGAAGAGCACTATTCTGTTGCTCGTTCAGTACAAAAAACGCTTCAACGTTACAAAGAGTTACAAGATATTATCGCAATCCTAGGTATGGATGAGCTTTCAGATGAGGATAAATTAACGGTACAACGTGCTCGTCGTATCCAATTCTTCTTATCTCAAAACTTCCACGTAGCTGAACAGTTTACTGGACAAAAAGGTTCTTACGTACCTGTTAATGAAACAGTTAAGGGCTTCAGAGAAATCCTTGACGGTAAATATGACGATCTTCCAGAGGACGCATTCCGTCTAGTAGGACGTATTGAAGAAGTAGTTGAAAAAGCTGCGCAAATGGCTTAATAAACGGACGTAGGAGGGTTTTTAATGAAGACAGTAAAAGTCAATGTCGTTACCCCTGATGGCCCAGTTTATGAAGCTGACGTAGAAATGGTAAGTGCTAAAGCTCAAAATGGTGAGATTGGTATCCTACCAGGACACATTCCTATGGTTGCTCCACTTCAAGTTGGTGCAGTCCGATTAAAAAAAGGAAGCAACACTGAACTTGTGGCTGTTAGTGGAGGCTTTCTAGAAGTACGACCTGACCAAGTGACGATCTTAGCACAAGCTGCTGAAACTCCTGCTCGTATCGATATCGAGCGTGCGAAATCAGCAAAAGTGCGTGCAGAACAACGCTTGCAAGCGAAACAAGACAATGTTGATTTTAAACGAGCTGAGCTCGCTTTAAAACGTGCCATCAACCGCTTAAATGTAACAGAAAACAGATACTAATCGTATCTTCTACTTTTACAACCCCCATCGTAAGCCTTAGACGCTTCCGGTGGGGGTTTTTACTTTGTGGTGGGAATTGTGTCTTGTGGGACCTGACCCCCGGTGCGGTGAAGTGGTGAAGTGTTTGGTAGGAATACGAGAATATTGATGGTTTTCGCTCGTATTTTGATAGTAAAGCGAATAAATGGAGTACGTTCGCGAGAAAAATGAAAGATAGACGAGAATACATAACTTTAGAACGAATAAGTCGCATGCTACCCCATTCTAAATCATACTTGAAGAGCAAGATCCAACCATTCCTCGCACTTTTTTCCTCAAACCGGTACTTTTAATTAGGTTTTTACTACCAAAACTATATATAATAGATAATACCAATTCTTACTTTTGCACGGAGTGATATCATGAATCCAATTTCACCATTAGTTTTTGACCTTTCTATCGGCAGACAAAAGCCGGAGAGTATTCGAAATCGATCTGCGGCTTGTCCCTTTTGTGATAGAGATAATTTAGAGAATATCCTAGCGGAAGAGGGCTCAATCATCCTTTTAATGAACAAATACCCTACGCTAGAAAATACATTTCAGACAGTATTGATTGAAACGGATAACTGTGAAGATGAATTCTCTACTTATCCAAAGGAACATATAGAGAACTTGATAGGCTTTGCAATCAAGCATTGGTACGAGATGATTGATAGTGGTAAGTATAAGTCTGTTTTACTCTTTAAGAACTATGGTCCCTTTTCTGGGGGTTCGATTCATCATGCCCATATGCAAATTGTTGGATTAGAAGACCATGATTACACGCAACATGTTTCTTTAGATCAATTTGAAGGGATAGAGATTCACAAGACAAATTCTGTAGAGTTTACTATTTCAACGAAGCCAAGGATGGGGTTCTTTGAATTTAATATATGTATGGAGGACCTTGAGCACTTATCAATACTGACGCATTATTTACAGACTGCAACCCATTACGTTTTACATCACTTCAGTGCGAATTGTAATAGTTATAATATTTTCTTCTATAATATTGAAGAGAAAATTTATGTTAAGGTGATTCCACGATTTGCAACATCGCCATTATTTGTGGGGTATTCTATCCCTCAGGTGGCACGTAATATTGATGAAGTTGCTGAGAAGGTACGTAACATATATTTTTAAAAAGTAGCGCAAAAAAAGAACTCATAGTCGAGTTCTTTTTCTACATTTTAGCGTCCTGATTGAAATCTATAATTACGGACAACCATACCTTTAGCCTTTATCATTCCGAAACGCTCATAATAAGGTTGAAGGTTTTCGTCACACATCAGATCGATCATATAGTGATCTTGTAACTCCTCAAACATACGCCTAACTAATTCCTTCCCAATTCCTTTATCTTTATATGACGGCAATACCTCTAGAAGTGGTATGTAAGCAGAGAGCACACCATCACTTATTGCCGTAATAAATCCTACTACTTGTTGATCATCAAGAGCTAAAACAACTTTATAGCTATTTTTTAGAAGTTGAAAATGTTTCTCTTTCGAAGGTGGGTTTGGCCAACCGTCAAAAAAGCCTGTAAGCATTTCCGGAGAAATACCATCTAGCGAAGTTGTGTATATCATATCTAATCTCCCTTTCTGATAGTAACTAGTTTTTATCAGAAGGATATATCAATAAAATAGCAAACCCATAGTGGATGCCTCCTATTATGGAAATAATAGTTATATGTAAGGTATTCAACAGCAGTTGGTTAATTCCTTTTATAAAAATGAATCTATGTAGGTGAGCTCTTTGGACATTTATACAGTGGAAACTTGGGATGAAGTCCTATGGCAGCAAGCGAAAAGCATATATAATGAAGCATTTGGAAATAAGGGTGCAAAATCTGAAAAGATTATTCGTAATATGTTTGATAAAAACATCGCCCAGCTCCACGTATTGATTGTAGGAACTAGAGTGGTAGCCATGGCGATAACTGGTCATTTAAGAGGTGAAAATTCTTTGATTATTGATTATCTGGCAGTTGGGAGCAGTTTCAAACAACGAGGTTATGGTAGTAAGTTAGTAAATTATATTAGGGAATGGGCAGTAAAGGAAAAGATGATCGACAGAATTTTTATCGAGGTAGAGTGTGAGGAAACAGAGGAGAATTTAGCTCGAATTTTCTTTTGGGAGAAGTGTGGTTTTGTGCTAACAAACTATGTACATCAATATAAGTGGGTTCCTGAACCGTATAAAGGGATGTATCTTCTGTTAAAAGGGGAAGACCAGA
The DNA here is from genome assembly GCA_947497585.1 of uncultured Bacillaceae bacterium. Taxonomy (GTDB): domain Bacteria; phylum Bacillota; class Bacilli; order Bacillales; family Bacillaceae_L; genus Bacillus_BV. Next base: position 190,510 of record CANMHG010000007.1, read on the forward strand.
TAATTAATGGGGAGGACATCTTTGAAGAGATTGTTAAGTTGCATAGGATTTCTTTTCGGGTGTGAAGGTGGAAAATTTGTTTATGTTAAAGTGAAAATAGCATAACTAGAAGTGCTCAGAAGACAAATTCCTGAGCACTCTTTTTAGTTAAATGTTAAACCCCATTTTTGAATCATTATGTGTATCCCAGTTCAACTTCATGCCTTTTTTATTGTCAGAGTATAATTCAGTACATATTTTCTCAATATCTACACTTTGCTCATAATGCCATTGTAGAGCGATTGCATTGTATAGTTCATTAAGTTGTGCGAATGAAAATCCATCAGTAAGTTGAGCAAGATGATTAATTTCATTTTCTTTAATAATGTCGCTGATTTTCTTCTTTACTAGGTATTCATGTCGCATCTGGGGAGTAGGTAACTTAATTTCATATGCACGGTCAAAGCGTCCAGACCTATTGATTAATGCAGGGTCTATTTTTTCTGGATAATTGGTTGTCCCTATTAAAAAGATCCCTTCCTTTGATGTTGCGCCATCTAATGTGTTTAAAAAGACAGAACGAACACTCTCTGGCATTGAATCGATATCTTCAATAACTAAGACCATTGGAGTCATCTTGGCAACTGTTGAAAAGACCTCATGAATAGAATAGCTGGACGTATACTCTGTTATTTGCCAATAAGCAACAGGAGCTGAGATACTATTTGCAATGGATTTTACTAGAGTTGTTTTACCGTTTCCAGGTCTACCATAAAGTAAAATTCCTCGTTTATATGGGATATTGTATTTTGTGAAAAATTCACCGCTTGTGGAGAAGAATTCATCGATTGAACGATAGATTTGAAGCTTAATGCTCTCCTCTAAAAATACATCGTCTCTCGTTACTAGATTTGTAATCTTCTCTTTCTTCGTATCAACGCCTTCGTCTGTATCAGTAAACACTGTGACGTAGTTTTTAATATATTCTCTTTTTCTTCTTAATACATAATTCAAGAACTCTAACATGCTTGTATGACTTTCGGCAAAAATAAAGTCATGGTACATGTCATCATGATTTTGAAAAATTTGAGCTTTTGCTAAAGCTACTTTGTATTGAGGATAATAATAAAGTCCATTTTGAAGCCGTGGTTTAATAACTAACTCTAATTTAGTATCAGTATGTTTAGAAGAAATTGTAGCTGTTTCGATAAAATCAAAAATAGTAGCTACTAGTTTCACTTCGTTTTTTCCCTCTATAAGGTCCTCTTCAAGAATTTCAAAGATCTCATCTGATGTTTCGTCATCAGCATACATGGAAAAAGATAACCCAGTTTCTTCATATAAGGCTTCCTTCATTTTATGAATGACTATTGCGTAATCAAAATAGTTTGAATCTGTATCAGGATTTAATTCTATGAACCGAATAAGTTGTTTATGAGTTGAAATCATTTAATAGTGATACCTCACTTTTTCTAAGACATGTTAATTCATATTTTATACTACAGTCTTGAATGTAAGATACTTGAAAATAAATCCTTTCCTTATAACGAGTGTGATAATTGTCATTGAATTTAAATTGATATTTTACTATTGTAGGTGTGGGGTGGGGTCTGGGTGAGATAATGTGGACTCAGATGCTGCTATTTGTGGGAAAAGCACTGTTTGTAGTAGAAAGTGGACTGAGAGGACGTTATTTGGCTAAGATGATCCTTGATTGAGCTGGAGTTTGGTGTTTAAGGGCCTGTGAGTCCGATAAAGGTCTGGATTTGGGGTGTTTTGGTGGAATAGCGGATTTTGAGTCCGTTATATGTGGGTGTTTTATTTAGATTGATAGTGATGGAAAGAGATGGGATAGAAGCGTGTTCGGGGGTACTATTAGTTGGAAACTTCGTTTCTTTGTGTGGGGTAGTACTTCTAAAACCTCTCCTTGGGTGAAGGTACGCTAGATTGCTGGCGCAATCTAGCTAGTAGTGTGGGGGCCATGTGTCGACAGAGATGTGTGCATTTCTGTATGTTGCCGGAATTTGCCTCCCTTGAGGAAACTGGCGTTTCCTCATTTTCAGCTTGGGCTGAAAACAAGCAAAGGAATAAATACTCCTTGGGAAAAAACGAGTTTTTTCCAGTCGTATTTATTCCTTTGCTTGGGGAGGCAAATTCCTAGTATTTAGAAATGGGGGATGTGTCGACACTGGTTGTTGTAAGTGCTATAATGTTTACGGTTACAAGTTTCAAGTTTTTTACTATATTATTTTTTTAAGGTTATGGAGGGGGCGGCATGGATTTACTTAATCAGTATTTGAACAATTACTTGATTGTAATTGTCTTTTTGTGCTTAGGTATCCTTTTACCGGTTGTTGCATTGACTGCAGGGCGTTTTTTGAGGCCACATGCTCCGAGTGAGGCGAAGTATACGACCTATGAGAGTGGGATTGAGCCATTCCATGATTCGCGAGTTCAGTTTAATGTACGTTATTATATTTTTGCACTTATGTTTGTTATTTTTGATGTAGAGACAGTCTTTTTGTATCCATGGGCTGTTGCTTATGAAAAGTTGGGTATTGTAGCTTTAATTGAGATGTTGATTTTCGTATTAATGTTACTACTTGGGCTAGTCTACGCATGGAAGAAGAAGGTGTTAAAATGGACTTAAAGGATTTAAAGTTAGAGAATATCACTCCAGAGGAAATGGAAGAGTTACAGCGTAGTGTGTTTTTGACAACGCTTGAGCAGGTTAAGGGTTGGGCACGAAGTAATTCGATTTGGCCATTGACGTTTGGTCTTGCTTGCTGTGCGATTGAGATGATGGGTGTAGGTTCTTCTCATTACGATTTAGAGCGATTTGGGTCTTTTTTCCGTACATCTCCTCGTCAGTCTGACTGTATGATTGTTTCTGGAACGGTTACAAAGAAGATGGCTCCTGTATTGAAGCGTCTTTATGATCAAATGCCTGAGCCGAAGTGGGTTATTGCTATGGGATCTTGTGCGACTGCAGGTGGACCCTATGTTAAGTCATATGCAGTTGTTAAAGGTGTAGATCAGATCGTGCCAGTTGATGTCTACATTCCAGGATGTCCTCCAAATCCAGCTGCTCTTATCTATGGGATAAATAAATTAAAAGAGAAGATTCGCTACGAAGCTAAGACTGGGAAGAAGGTGATTTAGTCGTGAGCGATAACTTAGAACAACAAAAGAAAGAGGCTGCCGAGCTTGCAAAGCAAAAAGCAGCAGCTGCTGCGAAGGCAAAGGCAGCGGCATTGGCAAAGCAAAAAGCGGCTGAATCTGAGGCAGAACCAAAGCAAGAGGAAGTACAAGCTACGGCTGACACTTCTGATGATGCAAAAGAATTAGCGAAAAAGAAAGCAGCGGCGGCAGCAAAGGCAAAGGCTGCAGCACTTGCAAAGCAAAAGGCACCAGAGAGCGTTGGTGAGGCTGAAGAAGCTGGAGACGATGATGTTGCTACAGCCAAAGCTAAGGCAGCGGCAGCGGCAAAAGCTAAAGCGGCAGCAGCTGCGAAGGCAAAAGCAGCAGCTTTAGCAAAACAACAAGAAGCAGAGACTTCTGGTGAAGCTGAAGAAGCTGGAGACGATGATGTTGCTACAGCTAAAGCAAAAGCGGCGGCAGCGGCAAAAGCCAAAGCAGCAGCGGCAGCAAAAGCCAAGGCAGCTGCACTAGCGAAGCAACAAGGAACTGAGACGGGCGAAGGCTCAGCTGACGATGAGAAAGCAAAAGCAATTGCAGCAGCGAAGGCGAAAGCAGCAGCAGCGGCAAAAGCTAAGGCTGCAGCGGCAGCTAAAGCAGGTGGCGGAGACGAATCGGCAGATGATTTAGCCAAAGAAAAAGCCAAGGCAATTGCAGCAGCAAAGGCAAAAGCGGCAGCGGCAGCAAAAGCTAAGGCAGCAGGTGCGGGATCGGATGCTACTGAGCAAGCTGAAGAGCAAAAGCCATCTCCTAATCAGCCATACCTCGATAAATATGTAAAAGTTATTACAGAGCACATTGGATCAGATGTTTTAGAAGATTCATATATTAACTCGTTATCAAAGGACGTGCCAACACTTGTAGCTAAGCCTGAGACATACTTTAAGGTTGCTCAATTCTTGAAGTTTAATGAACAATTAAGCTTTGATTATGTTTCAGAGTTACATGGTTCAGATTTTGAGACTCATATGGAAATCTATGTTCATCTTTTCTCATTCAAAAATAGACAATCCGTTGCGTTAAAGGTGAAAATTGACCGTGATCAACCAGTGATTGATTCATTGCAACCGCTATGGGAAGGTGCAAACTGGCCTGAGCGTGAAGCTTTTGACTTACTAGGAATTACGTTTAAAAATCACCCGAACCTAACTCGAATCATGTTACCGGAAGATTGGGTGGGATACCCACTTAGAAAAGACTATGAACCTTACGATGTGGAGGTGTAGCATATGATTCGTACAGAAGAAATGCTCCTAAACGTCGGACCGCAACATCCTAGTACACATGGAGTGTTCCGATTAGTCGTCAAAATTGATGGCGAAACAATTACAGAGGCTACACCAGTAATCGGGTATCTTCACCGCGGAACTGAGAAACTAGCAGAAAATCTTCAATACACGCAAATCATTCCATACACTGACCGTTTGGATTATTTATCTGCGATGACAAATAACTATGTTCTTTGCCATGCAGTTGAAACAATGATGGATATTGAAATACCTGAGCGTGCAGAGTATTTACGTGTTCTTGCAATGGAACTAGGAAGAGTTGCTAGTCACTTAGTTTGGTGGGGAACATACTTACTTGATATTGGGGCAGTAAGCCCATTCCTTTATGCGTTTAGGGAACGTGAGATGATTATTAACCTATTAAATGAACTTTCGGGAGCACGTTTAACATTTAACTACATGCGTGTTGGTGGAGTAAAATGGGACGCTCCAGAAGGTTGGATTGAAAAGGTTCGTGACTTCGTTCCATATATGCGTAAAGAACTAGAAGGCTACCATAACCTTGTAACAGGAAATGAGATTTTCCTTAACCGTGTTAAAGGTGTTGGTAAATATACAAAAGAGGATGCAATTGCTTACTCATTAAGTGGAGCAAATCTACGTTGTACAGGTGTGAAATGGGATCTACGTAAAGATGAGCCATATTCAATCTATGATCGTTTTGATTTTGATGTTCCTGTACGTGATGGTGGAGATGCGTGGGCACGCTACGAAATTCGTATGGCTGAGATTGAAGAGTCATTGAAAATTATCGAGCAAGCCGTCGAGCAATTCCCAGCTGAAGGCGAGATAATGGCTAAGGTTCCAAAAATCATTAAAGCACCTAAAGGTGAAGCATTTGTACGAATCGAATCACCACGCGGTGAAATCGGATGTTATATTGCGAGTGATGGTAAAAAAGAACCGTATCGCTTAAAATTCCGTCGTCCATCTTTTTATAATCTACAAATTCTCCCTAAGCTTCTTGAGGGTGAAAATATGGCAAACTTAATTACTATCTTAGGTGCAATTGATATTGTACTTGGGGAGGTTGATGGATAATGATCGAGAATCTACTAAATTCACCTCCGAGTTGGCTCAATTTTGGGATTTTCTTTGGGCTGGCAACAGCACTATTAATGGTTGTTCTTGGTTTCGTTACGTATGGTATCCTTGCTGAACGTAAAGTCATGGGTTTTATGCAGGGGCGTATTGGTCCGAACCAAACAGGTGGTAGTTGGGGACTATTACAAACAATTGCTGACGTTTTGAAGCTTCTTTTAAAAGAAGATACAATTCCTAAGCTTGCGGATCGTCCGTTGTTTATTCTTGCTCCAATTATTGCTTTTGCACCAGCATTCATGGTTTTAGCAACAATTCCTTTTACGGATAAGCTACAGTTTGCAAATATTGGGGTAGGTCTCCTTTATTATATTGCTGTATCAGGTATTACAACAGTTGGTATCGTAACGGGTGGTTGGGCATCAAATAACAAGTATGCACTAATGGGTGGTATGCGTGCAGCTGCTCAAATGATTTCATATGAAATCCCATTAGTTATGTCAGTTATCGGTGTTATTTTATTCACTGGAAGCTTGAACTTAGTTGATATCGTCGAAGCACAGGAAAATATTTGGTACATTTTCTTACAGCCAGTTGGATTCTTAGTATTCTTTATCGCATCTATTGCTGAATTAAATCGTACGCCGTTTGACTTACCAGAAGCAGAATCAGAGCTAGTAGCTGGTTTCCATGTTGAATACTCTGGTTTCCGTTGGGCATTTTTCATGCTAGCAGAATATGTTTATCTGTTTGCAATGGCTGCATTAACAACAGTACTATTCCTAGGTGGATGGCATCCTGTTATGTTCCTAGACTTTATTCCAGGAGCAGTGTGGTTTGCATTGAAATTTAGTTTTGTTGTGTTTATTTTAATGTGGATTCGTTATACATTCCCACGTATGCGTGCAGACCAACTGATGGAGTTCGGTTGGAAAGTATTATTACCGGTGGCATTAGCGAACATCTTTATTTCAGCATTAATCAAGGAATTATTCTTTTAACTTTATTCAGTAGAAGTCTTTCACTTCTATAAATGCTGGGATGAAGAAATGAATTACACAACTTAGTAGTGGTTTAAGATCTGACTGAATAAAGTTAAAGGCCTCCGGCGGATGCCACGATTTTTCAAAGGTTCTTTTTCGAGCTAGCTCGAAAAAAATCTGGCGCAAATTAGCCAAGGCGAATTTGATTGCATACTAAATTACCTGAAACAAAGGGGTGACAGAACATGCTTGGTTTACTCAAAGGTTTAAAATATACCCTTAACGGATTAACGATGAAGAGAGTAACGTATGGTTATCCTCATGAGCCGTTACCTCTACCAGATCGATTTAGAGGGATTCAAAAGTTTTATCCGGAAAAATGTATCGTTTGTAATCAGTGTGCCAATATTTGCCCGACAGACTGTATTCAGTTAACGGGTAAAAAGCATCCTGATCCGACGAAAAAAGGAAAAATCATCGATACGTATGATATCAACTTTGAAATCTGTATCCTTTGTGACCTTTGTACTGAGGTTTGTCCAACTGAAGCAATTATTATGACAAATAATTTTGAGCTTGCTGAATACAGCCGAGATGAGTTGTTTAAAAACCTTGAGTGGTTGGATGAAAATGATACAAACGTCCGAAAGGAGAATAAAGCGTGAGTTTGACAGGAGAATTTCTCATTTTTATACTTCTTGCAGTCGTAGCCATGGGCGGTGGAATCTTGATGCTCAACTTGTCAAAGGTTGTGCACATGGTCGTTGCATTAGTATTTACATTTATCAGTATTGCTGGTATTTACGTAATGCTTTCTGCTGAGTTTATCGCGGTTGTTCAAATCCTAATATACTCTGGAGCAATTACAATTATTATGTTATTTGGAATCATGCTTACACGTCATAACGATGTAAGTGAACCAAGAACTAGTTGGGCTAGAAAAGTAATTGTTTTTCTAGGTGTGATAGGGTTTGGGGTTGCCGTTTATTTCGGAATCTATGATTTAGACCTTGGAACTTATGAGACAACGCTACACGAAAATAATACTGAGCAAATCGGTGTTACCTTGTATACAAAGTTCATTATCCCGTTTGAATTAATGTCCGTTGTATTATTAGTTGCTCTAATTGGTGCCATTGTACTTGCGAAAAAAGATGATGAAGAGGAGGCGAAAGAGGAATGAGTTCAGTTCCATTATCAGCCTACCTAATCTTAGCACTTATTTTATTTTGCATCGGTTTATATGGTGCACTAACAAAGCGTAATACAGTTATTGTTTTAATATCGATAGAACTAATGCTGAATGCCGTTAACATTAACTTAGTTGCATTCAGTAAGTTTGGATTAATGCCTAATATTACTGGGCAAATCTTCGCATTATTTGCGATTACTGTTGCAGCAGCAGAAGCAGCTGTCGGATTGGCCATTCTAATTGCGTTATACCGCAACCGTAAAACAGTAAATGTTGACGAAATGAACTCAATGAAAAATTAAGGTTTCTACTTTAAAGATGTTAGAGCATCATGTGAATGATACGTAGTTTCGTTCTAGCATCTAATGAAGAAGGGGATTGTGATACGATGATGGAAAATGCATGGATCATTCCGCTTTTCCCGCTTATCTCTTTTTTGTTCCTTCTTGTGTTCGGAAAACAAATGAAAGAATCTAGTGCCTATGTAGGTATGTTTTTAACCTTTTTATCATTTGTTTATTCGTTGTTGGTGCTCTTTGAGCGTTTTACAGCACCGACCTACAAGGCTGAGGGTACTTGGCTAACAATTGGGGATGTTCAATTAACAGCGGGTTTTGAAGTGAATCAGTTAAATGCACTTATGTTAGTAATAGTATCTCTAGTCAGCTTTCTCGTTCACATGTATTCAAAAGGATATATGCATGGCGATGAACGCTTTCCAGTATTCTATGCGTATTTAGGCTTATTTACATTTGCAATGTTAGGATTAGTTATTTCTCCTAACCTATTACAAACGTATATTTTTTGGGAGCTTGTAGGTGTTGGTTCTTTCCTATTAATTGGTTTCTACTTTTATAAGGAAGAAGCAAGAGCTGCAGCTAAAAAAGCATTTATTATGACACGTATTGGTGACGTGGGCTTACTAATCGGGATGATTTTATTATTCTGGCAGGTTGGAAGCTTTGAATATGATGAAATTTTCCAAGCAGTAGAAGCTGGAACAATTTCAATGACAATGATTACTTTAACAGCTATATTAATTTTCGTTGGAGCAGTTGGTAAATCGGGTCAGTTCCCATTACATACATGGTTACCTGATGCGATGGAAGGTCCTACACCTGTTTCGGCATTAATCCACGCAGCGACAATGGTTGCAGCAGGGGTATATTTAGTAGCCGCAACCTTCCCATTATTTGCAGCGAGTGAGACGGCATTAATGACAGTTGCTGTTATTGGGGCAATCACAGCAATTTTTGCAGCGTCTATCGGTCTTGTGCAAAAAGACATTAAACGTGTTCTTGCTTACTCAACAGTGAGTCAGCTTGGTTACATGATGCTAGCATTAGGATCTGCTGGTTATGTTGCGGGCGTGTTCCACTTAATGACACATGCTTTCTTTAAAGCATTGCTATTCCTAGCAGCAGGTAGTGTTATTCATGCGGTTCATTCACAAAACATTGAGGAAATGGGCGGACTTTGGAAAAAGCTTCGCATTACAGGACCATTATTTTTAATAGGTACATTAGCAATCAGTGGTGTTCCTTTATTCTCAGGTTTCTTTAGTAAAGAGGAAATCTTACTTGCAACATGGGCACATGGAAATCACGTGTTATTCTGGTTAGCTGTTATTACTGCTTTCCTTACAGCATTTTATATGTTCCGTTTATTCTTCATGGTGTTCTCTGGTGACGCTAGAGGCAAACAGAAGAATGTTCATGAATCTCCAAGTGTGATGACGGTTCCAATGATTGTATTAGGTGTACTAGCGATTTTTGCTGGTTACGTAAATACACCTTGGTTTGGCACGTTTTTAGGAGATTGGCTTGTAGCTGATTCTCATTCTTTAGGTCACGGACATATTGAAGGTCCAGCCTGGATTATGATCGTAGCCATCGTAGTTTCCTTAGCTGGCATTCTACTTGCCTACTTAATTTACAGTAAAAAATCAATCTCAAGAGATTGGTTATCATCACGTTTCCCAATGACTTACAATGTCCTATACAATAAATACTTTGTTGATGAGCTTTACGAAACAACAATTGTGTATGCTGTAAAAGTGTTCAGCTTGTTCTTAAAATATATCGAGCGCTTCCTCATTGGAGGAATTGTAAGTGGTGTGGCAGCTGCTACACAAAGTATTGGTAAATACGGCTCTAAATTTCAAGATGGTCAAGTTCAAACCTATGCATCTGTTGCATTTGTAGGACTTGCACTACTCTTAGCAATACTTGCTTTAACAGGGGGGTACTTCGGATGAACGAATCATATCTTTTATCACTATTAGTATTCTCCCCACTACTAGGAATTATTTTATTAGCGTTTGTCCCAAAAGCACAGGAACAAACAATTAAAATAGTAGGGTTTTTAGCAACAGTTCCAGCATTACTGCTTTCATTATTTCTATATTTCTCATACAGAGCAGGTGCAGACCTTGCTCAGTATACTGAAAAATATAATTGGTTCGGATTTATTAAAGATGGTCCGTTTTCAGTTGAATATGACTTAGGAATCAATGGTTTCTCTCTAGTCATGATTTTGCTAACAGCCATTCTTTCAACTCTTGCAGCGATCGCTTCCATTCATATTAAAAAAGAATGGAAAGGTTATTTCATGTTATTCCTACTTCTTGAGTTAGGGATGCTTGGGGTATTTGCAGCAGAAAACTTAATCCTATTCTTTATCTTTTTCGAATTAACATTGATTCCAATGTTCTTCTTAATTGGTAAATGGGGTTATTTTGAAAAAGAAAAAGCTGCATTTAGTTTCTTAATTTACAATGGAATCGGTTCTGCCATTCTATTAATTGTTATTATGATTTTATTTGCAAAAACAGGTACAACGAAAATCTCTGCAATTACAGCGATTTTAGCATCACCACAAGGGACAGTCCCTACATTTGGTGCAATTACAACTGAATTGCGTTATGGATTATTAATTGCATTAATGGTTGCATTCGGTATTAAGTTACCAATCTTCCCATTACACAGCTGGATGCTTCGAGTTCACGTTCAAGCTCCCCCAGCAATTGTTATGCTACACTCAGGGATCCTTTTAAAAATTGGTGCATTCGGTTTAATCCGCTTTGGATTAGGATTTTTCCCGGAAGAGTTTAAATCAATGGCCGTTCTAATTGCGATTCTTGGTGTAATTAACCTATTGTATGGTGCATTTTTAGCATTCATCCAAGATGATTTTAAAATGGTACTTGCCTATTCAAGTATTTCACACATGGGAATTGTCTTGATTGGTCTTGGTTCATTAAATGAAGCAGGAATTCAAGGGGCTATCTTCCAAGTAATCTCACATGGATTAATCTCAGCATTAATGTTCTTCTTAATTGGAGTCATTTATGAGCGTGTTGGAACATCTATGATCGGCCGTTTAGGCGGGCTTGCAAAAGTTATGCCTTTAGCCGCTGGATTCTTATTAACAGCAGCGATGGCTTCACTAGGCTTACCTGGTATGTCAGGTTTCGTTGCGGAATTCATGGCGTTTTTAGGTTTATTTAAAGAAATGCCAATTATTGCAGCAGTCGGAACCATTGGTATTATTATGACGGCTGTCTATTTACTAAGAGCTGTATTAAATGTGACTTACGGAAAACCAAACAACACATATGAAAATGCATTTGACATGCGTCCAATCGAATTTGTCCCTGTGTTTGTTCTACTTGGTTTAATTGTATTAATTGGGGTATATCCAAATGTCCTTTCACAACCTTTACAGCTTGTGCTTGATACTATAATGATTGGGTTAGGAGGGTAAGCAATGGATCTCAAAACATTTTTAAGCTTTGAATGGAGTATCATGGCGCCAGAGTTTATCATCATTGGTGTAGCTACCCTTCTATCCATCATTGATTTATTTATGGCGAAAGATAAAAGCCGTAGACCTCTAGGCTGGATAGGAGTTGCTGGGGTTGTACTAGCCATTATTTCGCTACTAGGCCTTCTTGATAAAGAAGCAACATCGATCCTTCATGATACATTTAGGTTAGATGGCTTTGGTAAGGCATTTAAGCTAATTATGCTAGTTGGGGCAGGAATGGTTCTTCTTTTAGCCATGAACTATGAGCCAAAAGAAGGAATGAAAGAGTACCGTGGGGAATTTTACTACTTACTCTTAACAGCGCTTTTAGGTGCGATGTTTATGACATCAAGTGGAGACTTAATCACTCTATTTGTTGGTCTTGAGCTATTATCAATTTCATCATATATTTTGGCTGGACTTCGTAAGAAAAACAAACTTTCAAATGAATCAGCAATGAAATATGTAATTAATGGTGGAATTTCAACAGCGTTTATCTTGTTTGGTATGAGTTACGTATACGGATTAACAGGCTCAACAAATCTTACTGAGATTTTTACGCTGTTAAGTAACCTACAAAATGAGAAATTAATTTATGTTCTTGCAATCGCATTTTTCATGATATTCGTTGGTTTATCATTTAAAATAGCAACAGCTCCATTTCATATGTGGGCTCCAGATGTGTACCAAGGTGCACCAACACCAGTTACTGCTTTCTTAAGTATCGTTTCAAAAGCAGCTGGTTTTGCGATCATCCTACGTGTGATGATTATCGTCTTTGGTCAAGTTTCATCTGGAAACGAAGAAACACCAATATTAATTTTCCACCTTCAGGATTACATTGCCTTCCTGGCAGGTGCAACAATGATTATTGGAAATACAATTGCGTTAAGACAACGTAATATTAAGCGACTACTTGCCTACTCAAGTATTGCACAAGCAGGTTATATCCTAGTTGCGTTTGCATCACTATCCTACTTTATGATGGATGCCATTTGGTTCTACCTTGTTGCGTATCTTTTCATGAACCTTGGAGTGTTTGCAATCATACAGGTTATTACGGATAAATCAGGCTCAGAAGATATTACTCAATTTGCGGGCCTATATAAACGTTCACCCCTTGTTGCAGTTGCAATGGGTATTTTCATCCTATCTCTTGCTGGTATTCCAGGTACGGCAGGATTTATTGGTAAGTTAAACATCTTCCTTGGTGCTTTTGTGACAGCCCCTGCACATTATGTGTTAGCGTCTATCATGATTGCAACTACGGTAGTGTCGTACTTCTATTACTTTGGAATTCTAACGCAAATGTTCTTTAGACCAGCTATAGATGATAGCAAAGTAAAGCTTCCTTCTGGAATACTGATTGTTGTTGTTCTATGTGTCATTGGAACAATCGGCCTTGGTATCTTCCCAGGAATCGCACTTGACTTCCTTAGCCAGTTTGAACGTTTTACTGATTTTATTGGGTAATACTCTATAGGGGATATGTTATATAAAGAGAGAAGGGGTTGGGGGACCCCTTCTTTTTGTTTAAAAAAATTCATAGGTAAGAGCGAAAAAGTGAGCTACTCGTCTTTACATAAAATAATTAGAAGAAAGGAGCGTTAACATGCTCGCAGGTTTCGGCCAACAAGCCTTAATAAGCATCTTTTCACATTTATTATTTATATCAATCACATGGTGGGCTCTCCAATCCATTAACTACGAAAAAATACTAAAGCCAAACCATGTTATTCAAGCAAGACTTGTACTAATTTTTGCTACAATTGCCATTGGGTCAACAGTAAGTAACTTCTTTCTAGACTACTTAATGTGGTCACAGCAGCTTCCTTCATTGTTTTAAACGGAGACTCCGAGATGATCGGGGTTTTTTTATTTGTAAAAATTTCTCCCGAACCCTCACCAATATTGTCAAACAATGACGAGTTTTTCCACGTATGTCACTCTAATATCTGGCAAGAATGAGTAGTAAGGAGAGGGAGTGGGCGGTTTGAATAAAATAATCACGGTTAGTATGTCAGTAATTTTAATTTTTACATTGGTTATGTATGGAAGTTTAGCAAGTAGTGCAACGGGGAATAGGCCTATTGATGATATGCTTGAAGTTTTTGAAAAAAATAATATTGCTATCGAAGAATGGTCTTTTTATGCAAAAGAAAATATTACAACCGTACATGATTATGATGATTTTTTAGAACTAGTTCAATTAAAACAAACACAAACAGACAATCGTTTTAATTGGAGCATTACCGAAGAAGAAGAGAAATGGGTTGCAACAGGTATTTATACAGATTCACAAAAAACAGAAACAATAAAAATTTTATCAACCCCCATAAACCAAAAGTCCCATACGTATTTAGTTTATGATGCAAAAGGGACGCAGCTAGACCGCGATTTATTGGATTTTTTCTATAATTCCTTCGAATCGACAAAGAATGACATCTTTCAAGAAAATCCCACAATTTTCACTTGTTTAAAGGGTGAGTACAGTGATAGAATTGAGGGGGTTTTGTATAATCAAGTCGATTATCTTTTAGAAGAATTTAATGCAGATGAAATTGAAGCGACGAAAGAAGAGACATTTGTCTCGGTGTCTGCATATACTGACAACTGGAAGAACGATATTCCAACTTTAAATGAGAAAATGAATATACAAATCGCATTACGAAATTCTGGATTGGATAGTAAGACTACTATTGTAGTTGGAACACCAATCATAACTTCTGAATATTAATATAGAGAAAATGGACGCGGAGGGGAATACCTTGGAAAAAATCATCGTCCGCGGCGGTAAAAAGTTAAACGGCACAGTCAAAGTTGAAGGCGCAAAAAATGCCGTATTACCTGTTATCGCTGCATCCTTGTTAGCTAGTGATGGAAAGAGCATTATATGTGATGTACCCACGCTTTCAGATGTATATACGATCAATGAAGTTCTGCGCTATTTAGGTGCAGAGGTTTCTTTTAAAAATAATGAAATCGTCGTTGATGCATCAGGAGAGCTGAAAACAGAAGCACCATTTGAATATGTCCGCAAAATGCGCGCATCCGTACTTGTTATGGGTTCACTATTAGCTCGTAATGGTCGTGCACGAGTTGCTCTGCCTGGAGGTTGTGCGATTGGATCACGTCCAATTGACCAACATTTAAAGGGCTTTGAAGCAATGGGAGCAGTTGTTAAAGTAGGTAATGGTTTCATTGATGCACAGGTTGAAGGTAAACTTCGCGGTGCAAAAGTTTATCTAGATTTCCCAAGTGTTGGGGCAACTGAAAATATTATGATGGCTGCATCTTTAGCAGAAGGAACATCCGTAATTGAAAATGCTGCAAAAGAGCCTGAAATTGTAGACCTTGCAAACTTCCTTAACTCGATGGGAGCGAAGGTAAGAGGAGCAGGTACTGGAACAATCCGAATTGAAGGTGTAGAAAAATTACGTGGTACTAGACACAATATTATTCCTGACAGAATTGAAGCAGGTACTTTTATGGTTGCTGCAGCAATTACTGGTGGAAATGTCCTTGTTCAAGGAGCAGTACCAGAACATTTAAGCTCATTAGTAGCGAAAATGGAAGAAATGGGTATCAAAATCATTGAAGAGAGAGATGGTCTTCGTGTAATTGGACCAGAAAAGTTAAAGCCAATTGACATTAAGACTATGCCTCACCCAGGTTTTCCAACAGATATGCAGTCACAGATGATGGCTTTACTTCTATGTGCAAAAGGCACAAGTGTCATTACAGAAACGGTATTTGAAAATCGTTTCATGCATGTTGAAGAATTCCGCCGTATGAATGGCGATATTAAAATTGAAGGTCGTTCCGTTATTATTAATGGACCTTCAGAGCTTCAGGGAGCAGAAGTATCTGCAACAGACTTACGTGCAGCAGCAGCGTTAATTTTATCAGGATTAGTTGCTGACGGTTATACACGTGTAACCGAATTAAAGCATCTAGACCGTGGTTACGTTAATTTCCATGAGAAATTAGCTGGCCTTGGAGCTGATATCGAACGCATCGCTGACCTAACAATCGTTCAACCTGAAGAACAAGCAAATGTGAATATGTGATTTAAACAAAAAGATTAGAGAATCAGATTGGTTCTCTGGTCTTTTTTGTTTTGGAAATGGAGCAGTCTAAAGTTTAACTATAAGGGATTTGGACTCAACTTTGTACCCTGCGATTCAACCTGTCGGAATCCACACAGGATAAGGACTCGTTCACCTTCTCTACCACTCAACCTGTCCGAATCCACACAGGATAGGGACTCGTTCATCTCCTCTATCACTCAACCTGTCCGAATCCACACAGGATAGGGACTCGTTCACTTCCTCTATCACTCAACCTGTCCGAATCCACACAGGATAAGGACTCGTTCACCTTCTCTGCCACTCAACCTGTCCAAATCCACACGTGATAAGGACTCGTTCATCTCCTCTATCACTCAACCTGTCCGAATCCACACAGGATAGGGACTCGTTCACTTCCTCTATCACT
>CANMHG010000008.1 GCA_947497585.1 uncultured Bacillaceae bacterium
GCGAGAAACGAGTCCGAATTCGGTGCCGATTCGGACAGGTTGACTAGCGGAAGCGAGAAACGAGTCCGAATCCCGAGCCGATTCGGACAGGTTGACTGGTGGAAGCAAGAAACGAGTCCGAATCCCGAGCCGATTCGGACAGGTTGAGTAGTTGAAGCGAGAAACAGTCTGAATCCGGTGCCGATTCGGACAGGTTGAGTAGTTGAAGCGAGAAACGAGTCCGAATTCGGTGCCGATTCGGACAGGTTGACTAGCGGAAGCGAGAAACGAGTCCGAATCCCGAGTAGATTCGGACAGGTTGAGTAGTTGAAGCGAGAAACGAGTCCGAATTCGGTGCCGATTCGGACAGGTTGAGTAGTTGAAGCAAGAAACGAGTCCGAATTTGATGCCGATTCGGACAGGTTGAGTAGTTGAAGCGAGAAACGAGTCCGAATTTGATGCCGATTCGGACAGGTTGAGTAGCGGAAGCGAGAAACGAGTCCAAATCCATCCAGATAAACAAGCAAATTGCTACTTCCCAAAAAAAGAGGTAATACAATGATTACCTCTTAACTAAATACCTTGTGAAATTTCTGAAGCAATATCTTGAAGGTTTTTGGCTGTGTACTGATTGGCATGTGACTTCCAAACAGCGCCAAAGCCATCACCTTTTCCATACCTAGGAATGATGTGCATATGGAAGTGGAATACGGTTTGCCCTGCAGGTTCACCATTATTACTTAATAAATTCAATCCAATTGGGTTGTACTTTGCCTTAATTGCATTTGAAATTTTAGGAACAGCTTCGAACACATGTTGTGCAATTTCTGGAGTTAACTCGTAAACATTGCCTTTATGTACTTTTGGAATAACAAGGGTATGACCCTTTGATACTTGTCCAATATCTAAAAACGCATATACATGCTCATTTTCAAAAACCTTATAGCTCGGGATTTCACCATTTATGATTTTGCAAAAAATACAATCGCTCATTAAGATCAACCTTTCAAATTTTTCCTTTAGTTTACCATATCTATCATAGCCAACAAAATTGGGTTTTAAAATAAAAAGAGCAGAATGCAACGAATGTGCATCCTGCTCTAATGAGAGAGGTTATGGGAGAATAGTTCACGCCTTACAGGTTAGAGTATCTTTCGTAAACACCTCATTTTTCAATAAAATGAAATGAAATACTAATGAAAGTTGAAGTTCCTTTGTTCAAGATGACCATCCCCTTGTTAAAGGCATAAGTTTCACAACTTATATTACTTGTAGATGATCTTTAACAAACACCTCATTTACAAAATGACTTATTGATACAGGCTTCTACAATTGTAAATAGTGGCCCGTAAACACCTCATTTTCGTAAGAGTAGGTTTGATACTTTTCTCTATCTAAAGGAAACTCACCTTATTCAATACTACCATCCCCTTATTTGGTCGTGTTTGTCAGCATATCGTCTAAAACAAGGAATTGTCTTTAACAGACACCTCATTTCAAATTTTTGATGAAATCCCGTCATCAAATGCTTTTTTAATCTCCCCCTCTTCAAAAATTATGATGCCCGGTGTGTAATTGGAATATGCAAAGATAAATATATTTTTTAAAATGGCAAGGACTTGTCGAAAAACAAGTAGATTTGACAAGCTTTATCTTCCTTTGTCGAAAGCTCATGAATGTTTCTCTTTATGGTAAAATTTGATATGATTAGTAAAATAATGAATAGAAAAAGAAGGGATTAGCCATGTCACTTTTAGAGGTAAAACAGTTAACGGGTGGATATACGAAAAATCCTGTTCTTAAGGATGTCTCCTTTTCAGTAAACCGAAATGAAATTGTGGGTCTAATCGGTTTAAATGGAGCGGGTAAAAGTACGACAATTAAACATATTATTGGATTAATGGAAGCAAAGCAGGGACAAGTTTTAATTAATGAAAGAACACTAAAAGAGGATATAGAGAAATATCGTTCTCAATTTAGCTTTATCCCTGAGACACCAATCCTTTATGATGAACTAACCTTGTTTGAGCATTTAGAGTTAACCGCAATGGCATATGGTTTAGATAAGGAAACATTTGAATCTCGTCTTCAGCCATTATTAAAAGAGTTTAGGATGGAAAAGAAACTAAAGTGGTTTCCGGCTCACTTCTCAAAGGGAATGAAGCAAAAGGTTATGATTATGTGTGCTTTCCTAGTGGAACCTTCATTATATATAATCGATGAACCATTTGTAGGGTTAGATCCATTAGGAATACAATCACTTCTTGAGCTGATGAACGAGATGAAGGAAAATGGTGCTGGAATTTTAATGTCTACTCATATCCTGGCTACAGCGGAAAGATATTGTGATTCGTTTGTTATTTTACATAACGGAAAGGTTAGGGCGAAAGGAACTCTATCTGAATTAAGAAAAGAGTTTAACATGGAAAACGCAACGTTAGATGATATCTATATTCAGCTAACAAAGGAAGAAGATACGAATGATTGATGCTAATAAATTATGGAAGCATAGAAACACTCAATATATAACAGAGATTAGACGCTATTTAAAATATATGTTCAATGATCATTTATTGATTGCGTTGATTTTTTTAATCGGTGGAGCAGCTTTTGTTTATAGTGGTTGGCTTGAAACACTGTCACCAACATTTCCTGCCATTTTAATCATTGCATTACTGCTAGCAATTCCATTGACGAATAGTCAGATACAAACACTTTTAAGAGAACCGGATATTGTATTTTTATTACAAGTTGAAAATAAACTAACACCGTACTTTCAAAAAGCATTCTTATCTAGTTTGGTGTTTCAAAGTTATATTATAGTACTATTACTTGCGGCTATATCACCACTGTATTTCAAGGTGACAGGTAATTCATTTTTAGCTCTTTTCGTAATTTTTTGCGTCCTTATCTTACAAAAAATATGGAATTTGCTAATAACATGGAATGTAAATTACTTTATTGAACCTTGGGCACGAACGATGGATCGACTTGTACGTTTTTTTATTAATTTTTTGTTTGTATACTTACTTTTAAAAGAAGCAAACTTTCTCTTTATCGTAGGTATGATTACAATCATGATTGTCCTTCTATTTTATTTTAACAGAGCAACATCATCAAAAAGTTTAAATTGGAATCAGTTAATTGAGTTAGAATCCAGAAGGATGCTGACATTTTATCGAATAGCAAACTTATTTACAGATGTGCCTAAACTTAAAGAACGTGTCAAGAGGCGAAGATGGCTTGACTGGGTGACTGGACTGCTACCATACGCTCAGAAAAACACATATGGTCATTTATACTTAAGAACTTTTTTACGCTCAAGTGATTATCTAGGAATGTATGTCCGACTTCTTGTCATCGGTGCTCTTATTCTCTATTTTATCCCACTGGAAAATGGGAAGATCTTAGTTGCGTTGTTATTTATCTATTTAACAGGATATCAACTAATGACATTATGGAGACAGCACAGCTTAAAGATATGGGTTGACTTATATCCAGTTTTAAAAGATACACGGTTAGCTTCTTTTCTACAGTTAATCTTAGTCTTACTGGTGGTTCAGAGTTTGTTATTTGCAGTAAGTGTGTTCGTGAGTGGGATGGTTAGTCAATCACTACTCGTACTCATACTTTCAATTATATTCACTTACCTTTTTGTACAAATATATATTAAAGCTAAAATAAAGAAGCTTTCTTAGACAGACGCCCCTTATCCGAGTATAAGGGGTTTTTGAGTTCAATGAATCTTTCTATAAATATATACGTATATAAATTAGACAGTATTTTAAAAAGGACGATGAGGGTATGAATTACTATGAAGTCAAAGCTAAAGAAGAATTAGGTAAGTGGAAAAAGAAGATAACTAAGAAATCAACGATACTAAATCGTTTTTCCAAAACAGCACAAACAAAGATCAATAGTTATATTCCAGAAAAGGCGCATCAAATTATTACTGAAAGTATTAAGAAAATGGTTCAAGCCACATTAGCTGGTTCGGAATATACAACTAAAGAAAGAGATGTAAGAAATTTAACTTTAGAGGAAAAAGAAAAACTCGTCTTAGAAAGGTTAAATGTGTATAAGCGGACAGCTGCTGTAGAAGGAGCGGGAACAGGGGCAGGTGGTTTTTTACTAGCTCTAGCTGACTTTCCATTGCTACTCTCGATTAAAATGAAGTTCTTATTTGAAGTAGCTTCAATCTATGGGTTTGATTCAAAAAAATACGATGAGCGCTTGTTTCTTCTTCATATCTTCAAATTAGCTTTTTCTAGTGATAACCATAAAGCAGAAACACTTGAGTTGATTGGAGAGTGGGATGAAAAGAAGATGGAGCTAGAGGAGTTAGATTGGCGTATATTTCAGCAAGAGTATCGTGATTACATTGATTTTGTGAAAATGCTTCAACTACTACCTGGAATAGGAGCAGTAGTAGGTGCTTATGCGAACTACAACTTACTTGACCAATTAGGAGAAACAGCAATTAACTGCTTTAGACTAAGGTATTTTGAGTGAATAATGGGAGTAGCTTTTCACCTAAAAAGGAAAAGCGTCTGGACCAAGGTTCCAAACGCTTTTCTTCATTAAGCTTCTATTTTCTGTTCTACTTTATTATTAATTAGGTAATTAATCGCAGCTGATCCTAATGTTTTTGATGCAACTAGCATTGCTTTTTCATCGAAATCAAATTTAGGATGATGGTGTGGATAAGGAATATCTACATTTTCTGGTCTGGCTCCTGTAAAGAAGAATGTGCCTTTCACATGTTGTAAGTAATAGGCAAAATCTTCTCCACCCATTTGAAGATCTGCTTCTTCAATAGAAGTTACTCCAGGAACACTTCTTGCTAATTCTACTAGGAATTCTGTTTCTTCCTTATGATTAACAACAGCTGGATATCCGCGATCAAACGAATAGGTGTAAGAGGAGTCATTTGTGTAACAAGTTCCTTTAACAATACGTTCAATTTCTTCTTCTACCTGTGTACGCACTTCTTCATCAAAGGTACGAACAGTACCAATTAGTTTAGCTGTATCTGCAATAACGTTAAACGCATTTTCAGCTACAAAAGATCCGACTGATACAACAGCTGATTTCACCGGGTTAACCTTTCTGCTCACAATTTGTTGAAGGTTTACAACAAGTTGGGAAGCAGTTACAACCGCGTCTTTTGTTTTATGTGGCTGCGCACCATGTCCACCTGCACCTTGTACCGTAATTTCGAAACGGTCAGCAGCGGCCATAATTGGTCCAACTCGATATTGAATTGTTCCAGTTTGATCACCTGCCCAAAGGTGAGTTCCAAAAATAGCATCGACACCATTTAAACATCCATCTTCAATCATTGAAATGGCTCCACCTGGTGCATACTCTTCTGCATGTTGATGGATGAAAACAACTGTACCAGGAATCGAATCTTTCATTTCATGAAGTACTTTTGCCAGTACTAATAAAGTCGATGTATGCCCATCATGTCCGCAAGCATGCATAACGCCTGGAACTGTGGATTTGTAAGGGACATCCTTCTCATCTTGAATTGGGAGAGCATCAAAATCTGCACGTAGTGCCACAGTTTGTCCAGGCATTCCACCTACCACTTTGGCAACAACACCATTCCCACCCACATTTGTACGAACCTCAATACCTAGTTCCTTATAGAAGTTAGCTATGTATTCAGCCGTTTTATATTCTTTAAACGAAAGCTCAGGATGTTGATGCAAATGACGTCTAATATCAACCATTTCACTATATCTTTCTTCAAGTGATTCAAACAATTCAAGCAACATGGATGTGGCCCCCTTTGATTTTTTGTAAAGTTAAAGAACTGTGTTAATTTACTAACAGTGTTGATTGTAGTGGAAGGACAGGAGACTCCTGCGGGAGTAGCGGGACAGGTGAGACCCCACAGGAGCTATGCTCCGAGGAGGCTCACCGCCCGCCCCGCGGAAAGCGAGTGTCCTGTAACGAAAATCAACACATGCCTAATTTTTCAAACTATTGCTATAATTATAGCATGTTACTATAATAAGTATGAATCTTTTGTTTTAGACTAATAGAATTAAAATAGAGGGAAGTGAAATGACATTGGAAATAAAAACACAAGATCAATTAAAAACCACTAATACGAACCTACCATTCTATTTTTTTCTTAGTTTTTCAGTACCAGCTCTTGCTTTATTAATTTTATTCATGCAACAGGTGACTTCTGGCACTGAAGTGTTCGGAGATGCGGCTATCGAAAATTTTGTGAGCGGATTTACAAATTCTTCTACAATCTTTTTCTTTACCTTTATTACCAATTTTGTAACGACAGGTTCGGTCATTACATTACTTGTAATCTCGCTTGTTCTCATATGGTGGAAAAGCAGAGATTATGCAGCTATGATTGTTCTTGCTGTAGGTACTTACCTAAGTGATGAGATAAACAAATGGTTGAAGATTACAGTAGGAAGAGAACGCCCGAGTATTGATGTTAGCCTTTTTGCAGAAGGACATAGCTTTCCAAGTGGCCATGCAATGGTAGGAATTATGTTTTACGGTTTTTTAACTTATTTTGTTTTTTCAATGCTAAAAAATAGCAAGCACAAATTAATCTTAGTTATTACAATGTCCTTGATTATATTTCTAATTGGACTTAGCCGAATCGTTTTAAATGTTCATTACCCTTCGGATGTTATTGCAGGATTCGCAGCGGGTTTTATCGGACTAGTTATTATGATTTTATTACATAAGGGTGGACGTACACTATTTAATCAAAAACTAAAAAAGGGATGAGACTTCATCCCTTTTACCATTTATTCTATTGTTAGCAAAAGTGCATCTCCTTTTTTGGATACAGCAACTTTCGCAAATTCCGCATTTCGCTCAACCTCAAGTCCAGTTCCTTCTGGCACGAAGTAGCTCTCGATTCCAAAAATGATTTGATTATATCCATTGTACTTTCCTGTAATAATGACCTCGTCTTCAGCTAAGCTTTCTTTAGTAGGATCAATCTGAGTTTTATACACTTTTGAAACAGTATAAATTCCTTCTTCATTTCTCTTCAAAAGTAAAAAGACTCGACCTTCATGTCTACCTTCACCAAGTTCAACTTCACCGATCTCATATTGCAATCGTACATAATCACCTTGGATCAGGGACCTGGGGTCTACTGGAGCAAGTTTAAGTGTAATCGTTTTTCCTTCATTAATTAAATGTTCATTTGTTATTATCTGAAAGCTGACAAAGGATAACTGAAGAACTAGGACGGATACTACAAACACCCATTGTTTTCTTGTAAATGTTTTAGTTGCACCAATAGGCTGAAAGTTTATATCAAAAAGCCATGTAATGATAAAGAAAGCTAGCCCGATAATAAAGAATGATAGAGACTTGTGAAGCAATGACCATACAAAATCATAATAGGTTGATACAAGACTGCAAATCCAAAAAACGGCACTTACTCTAAACTCAAAAAGCCGCCTGTCATTTTTCCCGAAAAAGATGAGCAAACCTGTAACAACTATAAAAAATGTTATGGAAAATAAAATCTCCAAGACGATTTCCTCGTTTAGGAAGGTAAGTGTGTACAAGAAAAGATAAAAGAAAAACAAACCAATTCTAAATATTTCTTTTTGTGCCTTCATCATGAATGCGAGAACTCCATTTAGTAACGCAAAAACTATAAATACTAGCTCAATATGCTCACCTAGTTGAAGGTCATCAAAAACAAAGGAGAGTATAGTTGTTAGAAGAGCAACATAGCTTATAAACCTAACAACTCCATCTTTAATGGTAATAAAAACAGCTAGAGAAATAAGTAAGTATAGTGTAGTGATAAAGCTTGAAAGAAAAATTGCTCCAAACATTCCAGAAAAGAAACCAATGATTAGGACTGTATGACGCGCAGTTATATCTAATTTCTTAAATAAAAGGCCAGTAAGGATAAACAATAAGCTTACGATAACTGCAGCGTATTCGGATTCGGTTAAAATAAAGAGCAACGAACCAAAGCTTGAAGCAAACATGATGGAACCTATGATTGTAATTATAACTATTAGAATTCTTTTAAGAGCCGTATTTACTCTGCTACCACTACTAGGAGTGAATTTTCTGGCTAAGAATATACCACCTAGTATTAACAATAATGAAGCAAAGGTTCCACTAAGTTGTACTGCAAAAAAGCCAAGATAATCATCAAACAAGAATGGTATTTCGATAATCTTTGCACAAATATATAAACTTGCCATTGTAAATAGTATAATCGTTAATCCTTGTTGACCCTTTGATCTTTTTAAAAAGATAAAGGAAATAATTGCGAATGAAATGTATAGTATATTCGTCCAGCCACTGAACGGCGGAAAAAGTTCAAAAAAACTCAAACTGATTAATGCAAGATGAACAGCCGTGTATGCAAAATAGCGGATTATTTTAATTCTAAACTTGTTAGTAAAGGAAAAAACAAATATTGCTAAGTTTATCAAACCAATAACAAGATATATCAACCATTCTTCTAGATTTGTTCGACTAATGAAATAAGACGATGGGTTCATATAAAACCAGTAAGTTAGGTGAAGTAATACATAACTAACAACCCATAATGGTGCATAACCTGTGATAAGTGAGAGAAGTACAGTGGGAATTAGCCATACGAAAAATAGCATATAGCTATCTGCATGTGAGTTATATATCTGTCCTACCAATCCAACACTCACGCCGAAGCATATGGCTCCAGCAACAAGAAACCACTTCCCTAAAAAAGGTTGTTTCGAGATACATTTAGTAGTTATGGCCGACACGAAATAAAAAAGAAGCATGATACCAACAGAAAGCCCCAATTTTTCAAACCTCGTAAAATAACTCCAGTTTGCGGCAAAAAAGTAAATAATGCTCGTTAATAATAGGATTATTGACCCGAGATAGCCTACAGGTATTAATCTTTGCATAACTTCTCTCCCCCTTTGTTCTAATTTTATACCAAAAATACCTTTTCTGAATGCTTTGTATGAAGAAATTTCCATGATTACTGTACCCGATATAACAAAAACCTAATGATAGGAGGTAGATCATCTTGAAATCAATAAAAGTAATTATGATAATCATATTTATTATCCTGTTTAACGTAGCATGTCAAAGTGGTAATCAGGAAAGCTTGATGGAAAATAACATTGAACCTCAAGGAGCGATATTATATCAAAGTGAAAAACACAGTGAAATTTATGGTACAAATAATGAGGAAGAAAACATTAAGATCCTTTCAAATTCAGGGAATGATTCACAGATAAAAGCAACCTTATAAATAAATATCAGATTCCCAAGGAATGGGGAGAGAGTGTCACCGGTGTCAGGACGAGGTTGGATACAACTGATAAAGTCATTGCCCTTACATTAGATGCATGTGGTGGGGTTAATGGTAATGGATATGATGCTGAGTTAATCTATTATCTTCGTACCGAAAATATACCTGCAACATTATTTGTTAACAGTCGTTGGATTGATGCAAACTACTG
The DNA here is from genome assembly GCA_947497585.1 of uncultured Bacillaceae bacterium. GTDB lineage: Bacteria > Bacillota > Bacilli > Bacillales > Bacillaceae_L > Bacillus_BV. The sequence continues at coordinate 9,465 of CANMHG010000008.1, forward strand.
GACCTTCTGGGCATTAAACCGAATTCCACTTTTTGAACTTGAAAATCATGGAACTCACCATAGACCTTTATCAATAAATGGGAGAGAGGCTTGGGGAATTAAAGGTACAGCAAATGTCGGAGAGATGGTTGATGAAGTACTGCATAACCATCGCAAAATAGAAAGCATAACAGGAAGAGCACCAAAGTTCTTTCGATCTGGAACAGCCTTTTATGACGAAGTTGGCGTAAAAGTAGCAAATGACATTGGTGAAGAAGTAGTAAACTTCAACGTGTTAGGAGATGCAGGAGCCACATTTTCGAAAGAACAGGTAAGGGATGCTCTATTAAATGCAGGACCCGGCGCAATTGTTCTCCTTCATATGAATAAACCCGATAGTGAAACTTTCGAAGGAATTAGAATGGCTGTACCTGAACTAAAAAAGAGGGGATACAGATTTGTAAAGTTAGAGGACTATCCTTTGAGGTAGGTATTGAAAAAAGACTCATCCATCAATTCTTGGATGAGTCTTTCTAGTTACACCAAAATCTCTGTCTTACGCAGATTCTCTAATACCACTTGAACATCATATCCTACTTGGAAATCATATAATTCACTTTGATTCCCATGTACGGCAGCTACAAACTGATCAATTAACTCATTCCAAAAATGATTATTCTCTGTTGGTAGTACTTCGAATGGTTCACCGATTTTTCCAGCTTTCACCTTCATTAAATCAACTAGTGCAATTGTTCCTTCTGTTCCATAGGCAGTTAAAGATAGTTTCTGTTCCTCTATACCTGCCGTTCCACTAATTCCATTAAAAATGATAGGTACATTGTTAGCTAGTTTCATACTAGCAGTAATTCCAGTCTCAGGAAGCATGGGGTCAGTCGGAAGTTCAAGCATGCTTTTAACATCGCTAATCCGACCGAAGAAACGTTGGATAAGCTGAATAAAATGGCCTGAAACTTCAAAAACAAACCCACCTTGCTCACGTGTATTAATCCATTGATTTTGCTGCCATGGTCTAGGCCATATAGGGAATTGCATGTTAAGTTCCACTTTTCTTAATCTCCCTATATAACCAGCCCTAATAAGTTCTTCAAATTTTCGAGTGTTATGTAAATAGTTTAAAGGGAAATTCATTGCATGGACAATGTTTGCTCGTTGCGCTTCATAAACTAGTTCCTTAGCTTCTTCTACTGAATTAGCTAGCGGTTTCTCGCATAAGATATGTTTCCCAGCACGAATTACGTCAAGAGCAACCTCATGGTGCCATTTCGGAGGGACAGAAATATAAACCATATCTACATCTGAATTCTCTAGTAAATCAGTGTGAGTTGTAAAACCTTGAACTTGATATTGCTCAACAGTGAGTGCTACCTTTGTTGAATCAATATCACAAATGGAAACAAGGTCTATTGAAGGATGCTCAGCAAAAACCTTTACTAGCCCTTCGCCCAAAGCTCCAATACCTACTATACCCACTTTCACTTTGCTCATTTATTTACCATCTCCTGCTTACTTCTAAAGAAACTAGCCCAATAGTTTAAGGCATTCTCAGTTGTTAAGTTTGCTAATTTACAAATTGTTAAAGCAAAATCTACATAGTCGTCACCTTTTGCTGTTACAATGTTTCCATCAACGATCACACCATTCTCTACAAAGGCTTCACGTGTAAAGTGGTTAAATAATTCTAAGTCTGGTGTTACAGATGTTGTGAACTTTCTTTCTTTTAAAATACCAGCATCAGCTAAAACTAATGGACCATAACAAATAGAACCTATAAGTTTGTTTTGCTCGTTTACTTGTTGTAATAATTTCTGTAATTTTTCGTTACCTAAAATAGATGGTGCATCTCCACCAGGTACAATAAATAGATCAACATCGTTAAGGTTTACTTTATCAATTGTAGTATGTGGTTTCATGATAAAACCCTCAGCACTAGTGATCTCTGATTCTCCTAAAGAAACTGTAACTAATTCGTGTCCGCGTCCTTTTATCCAACCAATTAAGTTTGCCTCAAAGTGTGCATAATCATTATAAATTAAAATATGTATGTTCATTTTTCTCTCTCCATTTCTAAATCTCTTTTAACATTTTTTAGTTTAATGAATTTTTGGATATCAAAAAAGACCCATTTTGGTATAATTTTACTAGTCCACTTTAGGCTTGAGAGGAAGAAATCAGATGAATATTTTCTTTACATTAGATTTTGAAAAAAGTAAATGTAAGTATAAGTACCAAGCTTTGTATCATTTTATAAGAGATTTAATTTTAAACGGAAAAGTTAAAATTGATACCAGATTGCCTTCTAGTCGTGATATGGCAGTAAAATACAATGTAAATCGGAATACAGTTAAACAGGTTTATGAAATGCTTATTGCCGATGGGTATGTATCAACGGTGGAAGGTAGTGGGACGTTTGTTGCTTATTCGCCAACTAAATTAAATTTAATAGAGAAATCTTCAACAAATTTACGATTATCAAAATGGAGTAAACGAATACCTAGTAGTGTTTCAAAAGAAAAATCTATTAAAGTAACTATAGATTTTGGTGGTGCTGGATTTTCTCCAAATCTTTCTCATTTTCCTATTCAAGATTGGAAAAAGACTGTATACGAGGCCACTAGGGAACTAAATTTTTTAACTGATATCCCGGGGTATGATCCTAAAGGACTCATTCAGTTAAGGGAGGCTATTTCCTCTTATATACAACGTACACGTGGTATGAATATTGATCCCAGTCAGATCATTATTATTAACGGTGTTATGCAGGGAATCGGAATTTTGTCTCAATTATTAATTGATGAAGGAGATAAAGTAGTCGTAGAAGAGCCATCCTTTTCATCTATTCAAGGGAACTTTATTACTTCAGGTGCTACCCTTATATCTGCACCAATTGAACCCGATGGATTTAGTGTTCAAAATTGGGACAGTCAATTAATTTATGTGACCCCAAGTAACCAATTCCCAACAGGAAAGGTAATGTCTCTTGAGCAGCGTTTGAATCTTCTTCAGTGGGCAAAAAAGAAAAATGCAATCATTATAGAAGATGATTATGATAGTGAGTTTAGAAGAAAAGGACGGCCAATTGAACCACTAAAAGTTCTTGATTATGAGGATCGAGTTGTTTTTTTAGGAACTTTTGCAAAAAGCATACTTCCTCATTTACGAATAGGGTATGCAATCTTACCGAGTGACCTAGTTGAAGAATTTTTACTAGCACGAAATTTGTTTGGCTCATATACGACTTCTGCTCTTGAACAAATGGCAATAGCGCTGTTTATAAAATCCGGAAAGCTTGAGCGCCATTTAAGAAGACTAAACCGAATTTATTCACTAAAATATGAAGCATTTATGCATGCCATTAAAACTCATTTGCCAGACGCTTTTGATTGGATAGATGTAGATGCTGGCTTGCACTTATTCGCAAGTTGGAAGCATTCAACCGAGAAGTATAAGGAGTTTACAAAAGAGTGCTTAGCGAGAGGCGTTCAGTGGGAAAGCGCTCAAGAATATTATCTAAATCCTCCTACGCAGCAAAAGGCTATCTTTGGATTTTCACACTTAGATGAGCAAGAAATTGAGAAAGCAGTAAAACTGATGGGAGAGGTGTTTGAAAAAATCAAGTGAAAAGCCCAATAAAGGGCTTTTCCAATGTATCACAATTTCTTAAACAGAGATTCGTTTCCTGAATCTTGCTTATCCTTTTTACTAACTTTTCCTCTAATGAAGAGGATGATAACAATAATTGAAACAAATGCGATACTAATAAAAAAGCCTGGACGACTTGAGTCACTAAATAAAGTTCCGAATACTGCTAATAAAATGATAATCATCCCAAGAATATATTTCACATTTTTCATAGCAGATCCAGGCAATAGCTTCCGAGCAGAAAGTAGAATGAATAGCCAGTTGAACAATAACATTAGCCCAGCAGCAGTTGTTATATATTCATAAATCGTATCAGGCATTATAAGAGATAGAATAATTGAAGCTAAAAGGCCAAACATTGAGAGGATAAATGTTAATGTTGGTACTTTTAGTTTTCCTTTTTTTGCAAAGACTTTTGGGGCATCTCCATCCTTTGCAAGTGTGACCAGAACAGTGGTTACTCCGAATAATGCTGCAACCATTGTAGAAAAGCCAGCGATAATTAATGCAGCATTGAAAATGTGCTCCACATAAGGAAATTGATAGTTTTTTAAGGCAGTCACAAATGGACTTTCCTCAACCGAAAATTCTCCTTGTTTGACCATTATTACTGCTAATGTAATCGAGATTAGATAAATGACCGTTATTAGTCCTACCATTACTTTACCAGCCTTTGGTGCTTCCTCCGGGTTTTTTAGTTGTGCAGCCATTAATCCTGTTACCTCAACCCCACCAAAAGCATAGAACACTAGAAGTAATGCTGACCATACTTGAACAATGCTGTATGGAAATATTTTTTCCATCGTATTAGGAACATAGAGTGGTTTTGAAACATCAAATAGCCCCATAATTGCTGCTAACGCAATGATGATAAACATTAGAATTGCCGCAACCTTTATTAAGGCAAATATATTTTCAAAGCGGTTAACACCTTTGGCTCCAAATAAAATGACGATTAATCCAAGAGCAGCATAAAAACTAGCGAAAATCCATAAAGGAACATTCGGAAACCAAAAACGAGTGAAAATGGAAAGTGCAGTAAGCTGACTCCCCATAATGAGCATTTCAGAGGCCCAGTACACCCATCCAGAAGTAAATCCAGCCCAAGCTCCAAATGCTTTTTTTGCGTATGAACGGAATGCGCCTTCAAGTGGTTCCTGAGCTGTCATCCTTGCAAGCCCATCAAAAACTAAATAAGTACCGAGGGCAGCAATGATAAATAAAAATAATACAGCTGGTCCACTTTTAATGATAGATATACTTGAACCAAGGAAAAAACCAGTTCCGATTGTACTTCCTACACCAAATAAGGATAATTGCCACCATTTTAGACTTTTTTCAGCACCCTGTGATTTACTCATAAAACTCCTCCTCAACAAGAATATTGTTCCATGATTTGTTGGTTTTATGTGTTTTAACAAGTCTAGTGGGCTTTTAAATTTTTGTGTTATTGAATGGACTAGCTGAATACACTTGTACAAGTACTTCTTTGATATCTCATTAAAAGGTGGGTAAATATGAGTGTATTAATCAGTTATTTCTTTCTTGGCATATCTTTAGCAGCTCCGATAGGACCAATCAATGCAGCTCAGTTAGATAGAGGTATTAAGTATGGCTTTTTCAATGCATGGTTAATCGGATTAGGATCTGTTGCAGCAGACATAGTTTATATGCTCGTTGTATATTTTGGACTTATCCATATTTTAGATATCCCTTTTGTTAAAGCATTTCTTTGGTTATTTGGTTTTTTTGTCTTAACTTATACAGGTATTGAAAGTCTTAAAAGTACTGGACAGATAACCAATTCAAGGGATGAAAGTGATGAATCTTATAAAAGGTCCTTTACTGCGGGCTTTCTAATGGCAATTAGTAATCCTCTAACTATATTATTTTGGTTAGGGATTTATGGGTCAATACTGGCAAACACTGCAGCAACTGCTAGTTTAGAGCAATTAGCAATCTACAGCTGTGCAATTATCGCAGGTTTAGTATTATGGGATGTTTCAATGGCCGCATTATCGAGTAGCTTTCGTAAATTCTTATCGGCAGGTTTTTTAACATCGATTTCAATTCTATCGGGAGTATCTCTAATAGGTTTTGGATTGTATTTTGGTTATCAGGGGTTAATTCTTTTATTTGGTTGATATGAATTATTAAAAAATGGTCACCTATAAGTAAGGTGGCCATTTTATTGTAAAGCTGTCTCGGTTTCTAATAGATGTCTCAGGTGCTCCCTTGCATGGTGAAGTCTAACTATTTGTTGTTCATTCGATAACTCAGATTCATCGAGACTATTCAACAAATCCTTTGTGATTTGCAGTTGGTAATGTGCCTGATTCAACTCTCCAGCATCTCCGGTAGTTTGGGCATCAATCAGTTCCTTCTCTGCAAGTTCTAATGAACTCATCGCTCTTTCAAAAGTATCTTGTCTATCCACAATCATTCCTCCCAATATAAAGTCCGTTATAAATTAGCTTGCCACTAAATCTTGAATTTATCATATTCGAGTATGCTGACAAATTTATTCATAAAAAAACCATTCGTTAAAGGAAAAATAAGAAAGTTATAAGCGGTCAATTACTAGTTCATTCGTGAGGAGAACAGTATAAAAGACATTGTTGAACAGTTTAAATTGTAGTATGATATGAACGTTTGGTAGCAGATATTGTTAGAATGCATCAACAATAATAGAGGACGAAAATGAGGAGTTTTCATCCACTTTAGGTGTATATTATATAATTAGTACACCAAGAAAGAGGATAGGGTATTTAAATGAAAAGAACTAAGTCTAATAGAAAATACAAACTGACTACCTTACTAACTAGCTTAGTATCAGGGTCAGTTATTTTTACGATAATCATACTGTTGATAGCATCCTATCATTCAGAAAATAGATCCTTAACTAATACATACTTGTCCCTAAACCATTCAAAGTCTGAAAAGATAAGCCAGTCGGTTGATTCTTTATTTATTTCAATGAGACTTAGTTTAGTTGAAACGACTAAGTTTCTTTCAGAGCATAGTGAGATGAGTGATGAAGACATCCAAAAGCAATTAGAGCTGTTAAGAAATAATAGTAGATATTTTAATTCACTTTCCTGGATTGATGAAACAGGGGTGATACGAAACATAGCTCCATTCAGTGTTGGGCTAAAAGGTGAAAAGGTTACGGGAATAACGCGGGAAGTCCTTGATATGAAGACCTCAACGTTAACCAGACCCTACATTGCACCTTCAGGTAGGCTTATTGTATTAATGAGTGAACCATATTTTGATAGTGATGGGATTTATCGAGGAATTATAGGTGGATCTATTTATTTACAAGAAAAAAACGTCCTTAACGAGATTCTTGGAAATGACATTATTAGTGAGGATGGTTCCTATTATTTTGTAGTTGGACCGCAAGGAAAATTGCTATTTCACCCCGACCCCGGACGTATAGGAGAAGATGTGATAGCTAACCCAATGGTTCGTAAGCTTATACAAGGTCATAGTGGAGTCGAACGCGTTACAAATACACAAGGTATCTCGATGCTTGCAGCCTATAACACAATTCCTGAAACAGGTTGGGGTGTAGTTCAACAAACACCGGTATCTTATATTAATTCGTTATTAGCAAATCATACTAAACAACTAATAATATACGTATTACCTCCTTTTTTGCTTCTATTATTTTTGTCAGTAATGATTGCAAGAAAACTAGCTAAACCATTTCATTATTTAGCAAATCTAGTTAGCCAACTCGGATCTGATAAAGCGATTTTAGTACCGGAGGCCAAATCACATTGGAATATAGAAGCAGATTTGTTAACAAAAAGTGTGTTAATTGCAATTGAAACTGTTCAGAAAAATAGTACCAAGTTAACTGAAGAGGCTATGACAGATCCTTTAACTAAACTGCCGAATATTAGGAAATTTCAAGAGGTTCTTGAACGTTTTAAGAATGAAGAAAAGTCTTTCTCTCTAGTCGTTTTAGATATAGATCACTTTAAAGCCGTTAATGATAACTTTGGACATAAGGCTGGAGATGAAGTGTTAAAACATTTAGCTAAAACGGTTTCTTCATTAATAAGAGATTCAGATGTATTTTTTAGGTATGGTGGAGAAGAATTTGTCCTATTACTACCTGATATTATTTCTTCTGAGGCATATGAAATAGCCGAGAGGATACGAATTAAAGTTAGTAAAAGGAATACTCCGATTGGAAAGCCTATTACTATTTCATTAGGAATAGCGGATTACCCTCACGCAACAAATTCACTAAATGATTTATTTAGTTTCGCTGACAAAGCCTTATACAAATCTAAAAATGATGGTAGAAATAAAACAACAATATGGTCTACTGGTAGTTAAAAGAGAGTTAATGATTTATTATCATTAACTCTTTTTTTCTATACTTTTAAGACAAAAGACAAATATATCTAACACAAATTAAATTAAGTATTTCTAAATTTTTTAAATATAAAAATAATTGTTTATTTTTTATGGTTGTCTAACATATAATTAAGAAGAATCTGACAATTATAAAAAAGGGGGAATATGATGGAACAGGTAGTTAATTGGCTAAATGGGATCGTCTGGAGTCAGGCACTTATTTATTTATGCTTAGGGGTAGGATTATACTTCACGTTAGCAACTAGATTCATGCAAGTTAGGCACATAGGTGACATGGTAAAATTACTATTTGCGGGTGGAAAGTCATCTGCTGGGATTTCTTCGTTTCAGGCGCTCAGCCTTTCTTTATCTGGTAGGGTAGGAACAGGTAATATTGCTGGGGTTGCGACTGCGATTGCCTTTGGTGGCCCAGGAGCAGTTTTTTGGATGTGGCTAATTGCATTCTTAGGAGCAGGTTCAGCATTTATTGAATCAGCTTTAGGTCAGGTTTATAAAACGAAAAAGGATGGACAATACCGTGGGGGTCCTGCATTTTATATAGAGAAGGGCCTTGGCATTAAATGGTATGCTGTCTTGTTTGCCATCGTAACTGTACTTGCAACTGGAGCACTTTTACCAGGTGTTCAGGCAAATAGTATTGCATTAGGAATGGACACTGCATTTGGAATTCCTCAATGGGTTACTGGTCTTGTAATTATTATCTTTTTAGGACTTATTATTTTCGGTGGAGTTAAACGTATCGCACGTACGGCAGAATTTGTTGTACCTTTTATGGCACTAGGTTATATGCTTGTTGCTCTAATCGTTATTTTTATGAATATTTCTGAAATTCCTGCAGTATTATCTCTAATTTTCTCAAGTGCATTCGGTATGGATGCTGCATTTGGTGGTATTTTAGGTGCTGCTATTTCATGGGGAGTAAAGCGTGGAATTTACTCAAACGAAGCTGGTCAAGGTACTGGTCCACATGCTGCAGCTGCAGCGGAAGTTTCTCACCCTGCTAAACAAGGTCTTGTTCAAGCATTCTCGGTTTATGTTGATACGTGGTTAGTGTGTTCTGCGACAGCATTCATGATCTTATTTACAGGAATGTACAATGTTACACCTGCGGGACAAGACGCTATCGTTAATAACCTTGGCGATATCGAGCCAGGTCCTGGATATACACAAAATGCCGTTGAATCTGCTCTACCAGGCTTCGGAGCTCCATTTGTAGCGATTGCATTATTATTCTTTGCTTTTACTACAATCATGGCATATTACTATATGGCAGAAACAAATCTTGCATATATTAATGGAAAGGTAAGACGTGTATGGACAGAGCACATACTAAAACTTGTTCTTTTAGGAATGGTATTCTATGGAAGTGTTAAGACTGCGGGTCTTGCTTGGTCATTAGGTGACCTTGGGGTTGGAAGTATGGCTTGGTTAAATATCATCGCCATTGTGTTGTTATCAAAACCTGCTCTTAAGATCCTTAAAGATTATGAAGCGCAAAGAAAAGAAGGAAAAGACCCTGTATTTGACCCAGTTAAGCTAGGTATTAAGAATGCTGACTTCTGGGAAAAAGAATATAAATATGATTCAACAGGATCTATCGGAGAAGTACCTACATCTGGTACAACTGTCGATAAAAATTAGGAGTAAAAAAACTTGGATGATTTTTTCATCCAAGTTTTTTTTACTCTTTTGGGCTAACAACATAATATTCTTTTACGTAGGCTGGGCTAGGGTATACAATTTTATGCTGTTGATCAGATATCTTACTTTGGAACATCTTATGTTCCTCTGATTTATGCCATACAGTAAAGGACAACTCATTTTCCCAAATGATTAATACCGCATACGTTCCTCCCTTTAATGGTCGCAAAAAACGTAAAGCTATAAACCCTTCTTGTTGGGAAAGGCGGTTCACTTCACTTTTAAAGGTGTATTCAAACATTGGTTTACTCTCATCCATTACAGGAATGTAGTTCAATGTGGTATACCCTTTATCAGGAAATGCCCCACTTGATAAAAGAACTTCAAATTTTTTAGGCTCTTTAAAGATGGAGTCTTTTTCTGTTTCGTGATATAGCATGGAGTTCTCTTCTGACTGTAATAATAAAATCTCCTCAGTAGGATTTGCCTTCTTCTTTTTCTCCAGGAAATCAACAGTTCCAAACGTAATAAAGGCTTTCAATCTATCCACCACCCATTAGTGTTTTTTATTTTTAATCTTATTTTATACATACTGAGAAACATTTACATTAATACTAATGTATATCCATATAACCAAAAAATACAAAATATGTCGAATTTGTCTATAAACTAAAAAGCATTTGCTCTTATAACTGGAGGTGGCTTATTTAATGAGAAAGAAACTTTTATTATCCATTTCTATTCTCTTCTTTACATTTGTACTAGGTTTATTTGGTTACTTACTCATTTTATCTGCTGGAGATTACGTTGTGGATGAGAAAAAACTTGTCATGGATTCAGCTTCCAAACTAGTAGATGAAAATGGAAACACTATAACTAAATTGTATTTAGAAAATAGAGACCTTGTAGATATTAAAAACATTCCGGTCCATGTCCAACAAGCATTTATAGCAGTTGAAGATTCAAGATTCTACAAGCACCATGGTATTGATGTAAAGGCGATTTTAAGAGCTTTATATAAGGATATTCTTGCTGGTGGAAAAGTTGAAGGTGGAAGTACAATTACCCAGCAACTTGCTAAGAATGTATTTTTAACATCTGACAAAACATGGCTACGAAAAACAAAAGAAGTAATCATCTCAATTAATCTAGAGAAAAAATACAGTAAACAAAAGCTGCTAGAGATGTATTTGAATAGAATCTATCTTGGCCACGGGGCATATGGAATTCAATCTGCTTCTAAGCTTTATTTTAATAAAGATGTTTCAGAACTTACGATGGCAGAAGGTGCAATACTGGCTGCGTTACCAAAAGCTCCTAGCACCTACTCACCTCTTGTAAATGCTGATAAAAGTATAGAAAGACGAAATTTAATCTTAAGTTTAATGGAATCACAAGGGTACTTAACACCGGAAGAGACCGTTCGCTACCAAGGAAAAACACTAACATTAAATGTTCATCATCATAAAAAAGATCCTGCATTACTTACTTATATTGATATGGTCCTTCAAGAAGCGAAGGAAGTCTATTCTTTAACAAACGAGGAACTTTTAAGAGGTGGCTATACAATTACGGTGCCATTGAATAAAAACGTTCAAGAAACTGCTTATGATCTATTTCAGGATTCCTCTTATTTTCCCGGAACGGATGAAAATGCCGAAGGAGCTTTTGTTCTATTAGATAACAAGACAGGTGGAGTAATTTCGATTCTAGGGGGCAGAAACTATGTAGAAAAAGGTTTGAATCGCTCCATTGTGAAGCGACAACCTGGTTCAACAATTAAACCCTTAGCTGTGTATGGACCAGCTTTAGATGAAAGAGAATTTAAACCTTATTCTCTGCTAGTTGATAAGAAGCTTGCTTATGGGAAATATGAGCCAGAAAACTATAATGACATTTATAAAGAAGAGATATCTATGTATGATGCTGTCATAGAATCGGCTAATGCACCAGCTGTGTGGACATTAAATCAACTAGGGATTGAAACGGGAAAAAAGTACCTCGGTAAATCAGGAATATCCATTCCAGATGAAGGACTGTCAATTGCTTTAGGGGGACTTCAGCAAGGAATTTCACCACTTGATATGGCAAAAGCCTACAGAGCGTTCGCCGCTGGAGGTAAAATTATAAAACCGCATTTTATAAAAAAAATCATCGACCGCAATGGCAAGGTTGTTGGAACAGCAGACTATGAAGAAAAAGAGGTGTTTTCAAAACAAACTGCATGGTATATGACAAGAATGCTAGAAGCTGTCGTGAAAAGTGGAACCGGAAGATCTGGTTACTATAATGGGGCATTAGCTGGCAAAACGGGGACAACCAATTACCCACATAAAGAAGGTGCCGCCAAGGATGCATGGTTTGTTGGGTTTACTCCTACTGTTGTAGGGGCACTCTGGATGGGGTATGATTCGACCGATGAAGAGCACTACTTAAAGTACGGAAGTTCATACTCAACAAAACTGTTTAAAGAGATTCTTACTAAATCGAACTTATCACAGCAGTCATCGATTGCATTTACCACTCCAGAAGATGTAGAAGAGCTAGAATCACCAATACGAATAAAAGAAGTAAATGACCTACATGCAAACCTTACATTTAAGCCCTTTGGTTTATTTACAATTCAATTAAACTGGACACCCCTAGCAGACCGTCGAGTAGAGTATCGAATTTATGAAAAATCCTCTACAGACCTAAAATATATAGGATCAGTAAAGGGAGAGGGCAATTACGAAATTGAAAACGTGAATATATTCACCCTTCCAACCCTATGCGTAATCCCATATAACCCACAAACCGACCAAGAAGGACTAGAATCAAACCTAGTACGCCCAGAATTTTTTTCAAAACGATAACCCTAACTAAGTCAATTTTTTGACATTTAGTACAGTAAACTATACAACTAGAGTATAAACTGGTAAATTTGAATAGGTATATTTAAATGTAAAGACATGTTTATCAAAATCAGGCTTTTTTTCAAAAATTAGCCGTTTAATAAGGCCCATTTTAAAGGTTGTTATCCTTGAAATTAACCAGAGTGGATTGAAGCGGAAGGCACTTGACTCCTGCGTGAATTGAGGGAAGTTCGAGACCCCACAGGCGTAAACGCCGAGGAGGCTCGAATCCCTCCCCGATGGGAATTCGTTCTTGAAAAAGCCGGTACCTTGGGCTTTTTCAAAATTCCCCGCGGAAAGCAAGTGCCTGCAGCGAAAAGGAACGGTCAAGATTCAAATTGAAAAACACAATCTTTTAAAATAAAGTCTTTAAAATAAGAAAACTATGTTTGTGAAGAGTGAAAGGTGGATATTGCAATGAGTTCTGTGTTTAATGATACGTTTTTAAAAGCCTGTAAAGGAGAAGCAGGCAACCATGTCCCAGTCTGGTACATGCGTCAAGCTGGTCGTTCTCAGCCTGAATACCGCGCAATAAAAGAAAAATATTCTTTATTCGAAATCACCCATCAACCAGAGCTTTGTGCATACGTAACAAGGCTTCCAGTCGAACAATACAACGTTGATGCTGCTATTCTCTATAAAGATATCATGACTCCACTACCAGCACTTGGGGTAGATGTTGAAATAAAATCAGGAATTGGTCCAGTAATTAGCAACCCAATTCGATCTCTACAGGATGTTGAAAGACTTGGCGAAATTAACCCTGAACAGGACATACCTTACGTCCTAGATACAATCAAATTACTTACAACAGAACAATTAAATGTTCCACTTATTGGTTTTGGAGGTGCCCCATTCACTTTAGCTTCTTACATGATAGAAGGCGGCCCATCTAGAAACTATAACAAAACGAAAGCATTTATGTACGCTGAACCTAAAGCTTGGTTTGCATTGATGGATAAGCTTGGCGACATGACGATTACATATATTAAGGCACAAATCAAAGCAGGAGCAAAGGCAATTCAAATTTTCGACTCATGGGTAGGGGCTTTGAATGTTGCAGATTATCGTTATTATATAAAACCAATTATGCATCGCATTTTTACAGAGCTAAGAGGTGAAGGTGTTCCTTTAATCATGTTTGGAGTTGGAGCAAGTCACTTAGCTTTAGAATGGAATGACTTACCTTTAGATGTTGTTGGTCTTGATTGGCGTTTACCAATTAACGAAGCGAGAGATAAAGGAATTCAAAAAACGGTTATGGGAAATCTTGACCCATCAATTTTACTAGCTCCTTGGGATGTTATTGAAGAAAGAGCAAAAGCGATATTGGACCAAGGAATGAAAAATCCAGCCTATATCTTTAACTTAGGTCATGGTGTTTTCCCGGAAGTAAATCCAGATACATTAAAGCGTTTAACTTCCTTTATTCATGAATATAGTGCGAAAAAATAATCGGTATGAGGTGTAGTTCGTAATGGCAAAGAAAAGAATGGGGCTACTTGTGATGGCATACGGTACCCCTTATAAAGAAGAGGATATTGAAAGATATTATACTCACATTAGGCATGGTAGAAAACCATCTCCTGAAAGTCTTCAGGATCTTAAAGACCGATATGAGGCTATTGGCGGCATTTCTCCGCTAGCAAAAATTACAAAAGAACAAGCTGAAAAATTAGAAGCTCATCTGAATCAAATTCAGGATGAAATTGAATTTAAAATGTACCTAGGCTTAAAGCATATTGAACCATTTGTTGAAGATGCAGTTGCTGCCATGAACAAAGATGGTATTGAGGAAGCCGTTAGTATTGTACTGGCTCCACATTTTTCTACATTTAGTGTTAAATCATATAATGGCCGTGCAAAGGAAGAGGCAGAGAAACTAGGCGGCCCAGTTATTCACTCTGTTGAGCAGTGGTACGATGAGCCTAAATTTATCGATTATTGGGTAACTGAAGTTAACAAGACATATGAAAATATGACTGACGAGGAACGTAATAATGCGGTCCTAATTGTATCAGCACATAGTCTTCCAGAAAAAATTATTGCAGCTGGTGACCCTTATCCACAGCAACTTCAAGAAACAGCAGATTTAATTGCTGAGAAAGCTGGAATAAAAAATTATGAAATAGGCTGGCAAAGTGCAGGAAATACACCTGAACCTTGGATTGGCCCGGATGTTCAAGATTTAACAAGGGACTTACATGAGGAGAAAGGATACACTTCTTTTGTATATATCCCAGTAGGATTTGTCGCAGATCATCTAGAGGTCCTTTATGACAATGATACAGAATGTAAAGTTGTTACAGATGACATTGGTGCTTCGTATTTCAGACCTGAAATGCCAAATGCAAAGCCAGAATTTATTGATTGCCTAGCAACTGTAGTTTTGAAAAAAGTTAACAAGTAATCACCACGGGGAGTTACCCACGTTGGTTTACCCCCACTTTATATAAGGAGTGGGGGTTTTATCATTATTGTCACAGTGGTAAATATTTTAATGAAAAGAAGGCGATGAACAGTGAGTGAAGCAAAAGGGCGGGTTATCGTCATTGGTGGTGGAATCACGGGACTAGCTGCTACGTATTATCTTCAGAAAGAGTCTAAGGAAAAAGGAAATAACTTAGACGTTAAATTGATAGAAGCGAGTCATCGATTAGGTGGCAAAATACAAACGGCAACAAATGATGGCGGATATGTAATTGAGAAAGGGCCGGATTCATTTTTGGCTAGGAAACTAAGTGCATCTAAACTGATTAAGGAAGTTGGATTACAAGATAAGCTTGTCTATAATTCTTCTGGGAAATCGTATGTTTTAGTCAAGGGCAAACTACATCCGATGCCTGGTGGTTCAATTATGGGAATCCCAACTCAAATTGCCCCTTTTATCACTACTGGACTGTTTTCACCGATGGGTAAGGTGAGAGCTGCTGCTGATTTTATCCTACCAGCTACACAAACTAAAGGAGATTTATCTCTTGGACAATTTTTTAGAAGAAGACTTGGAGATGAAGTGGTTGAAAACCTAATTGAACCATTATTATCAGGAATTTACGCTGGGGATATTGATAACTTAAGTTTAATGTCAACCTTTCCTCAATTTTACCAAGTTGAACAAAAGCACGGAAGCTTAATTAAAGGAATGAGGCATGCTACACCACCTAAGCCTAATTCAGGTAAAGAAGGTCAAAAACCAAAAGGGATGTTCTTAACAATCTCTTCTGGTCTACAATCTCTTGTTGAGAAAATAGAAGAAAAGCTTGATTCAGGATCGGTTATTAAAGGCATTCGAGTTGAAAAAATAGAAAAACGACGCAAGGGATACATTGTTCATTTAAATAACGGAACGGTATTAGACGCAGATAGTATCATCTTGGCAACTCCACATCAGGTGACTGTGGACATCTTGCAAAACTATCAATTTGTTACACCATTAAAAGAAATGCCATCAACATCTGTGGCTACCGTGGCGCTGGCCTTTCCTGAGGATGCCATAAAGAAAGATATAGATGGAACTGGATTTGTAGTTTCAAGAAACAATGATTATACAATTACAGCTTGTACCTGGACTCACAAAAAGTGGCCACATTCAACACCGAAAGGAAAGGTTCTCTTACGGTGCTATGTTGGGAAATCTGGTGACGAAGCGATTGTTGACCAAACAGATGAAGAAATCATTAAGGTAGTCCTTGATGATTTAACGAAGACAATGGCAATTGATTCACAGCCTGAGTTCACAATGGTAACACGCTGGAAGGATTCAATGCCGCAATACACTGTAGGTCACAAGGAGAGAATTGAGAAAATAAACCAACATATGAGAGATGAATTACCTGGAGTATTTCTGGCGGGTAGTTCCTATTCAGGATTAGGAATTCCTGATTGTATCGATCAAGGAGAAGAAGCAGTACGCAATGTGCTAAATTTTCTTACTGAACTTAATAAAGATTTAGTAGGGGTTAACTAATGTTAACCTCTCTTTTTTGGAAAAATCATCCTTAAATTGAAATTGGGTAAAAAAGTATCTATACTATTACTATGAAAACGATTTCATTTTAGCGAGAGGGTTAGGTATGGCTACAATTGAGGATGTTGCAAAATTATCGGGATTATCAAGAACCACGGTTTCAAGAGTTATAAATAATCATCCATATGTCGCAGAGGAAAAAAGAATCATTGTTCTCGAAGCAATGAAAAGCTTAGGTTATGTACCAAATTCTGCTGCAAGAAGCTTAAGGAATCAAAAAACTGGTATGCTTGCTGTATTAGTACCAAGAATTACGAACCCTTTCTTTAGTCAACTAATTGAAGCAATTGAAATAGCTGCATCTGAACATGGATACCAGCTTATAGTTTGTCAGACTAGGTATTTAAAAGAAAAAGAATTAGATTATCTTAATCTGCTAAAAACTAAACAAATAGATGGAGTGGTTTTAACTTCTACTGAAAATGATTGGGAGACGATCTCTCCATTTTTAAAATATGGACCAATCGTTCTGTGCAATGAACCGAACGAACGAGCAAATGTACCCATGGTTACTTTAGACCACTTCTATGGTGGATATTTGGCTACAAAGCACCTAATTGAACAAGGTCATAAAGTAATTGCTTACTGTTGTGGGGAGTATAAAAGTTCTATTAGTAAGCATAGAGAGTTAGGATTTTTAAAAGCACTTTCAGAGTCAAACTTATATTTTAATGAACAGCATGCATTTCGTAATGCTTTAAGTGTTGCAGATGGTAGAGAAATTTTTCATAGAATAAAAGAAATGGCTATCCCGCCTACAGCTATATTCACTGGCGGAGATGAAGTAGCTGTGGGAATCCTTGCAGCGGCAAAGGGTAGTGGATGGAAAATTCCAGAGCAACTTTCTGTTGTCGGATTTGATAATCAAATGATAACAGAGTTAGTGGAGCCTACAATTACAACCGTTCATCAACCCGTGAATCAAATGGGTCAAAAAGTTTTAGAGCTGCTTATGGAAAAAATTAAAAGCAAAACAAAGTTGTATAGAGAAGTACATTGTTTACCATTAGAACTTATTGTTAGAGAATCAACACTAAAAAAGGCTAACCAAACACTATATTAAATAAAAGAAAGCAGCCTTTTACAGGCTGCTTTTTAATTTATCTTCCAAGCTGCATACAGTTTTCGCACTTGTTTCCATAGCATTCATGCTGCTCCTGGATTTCATTTTCACATTCGATACACTTTTTCGCAGGAAGATTTTTAAAAAATTCAGTACTTTTCATTAACATTTTATCCCCTCCAATGTGTTTTTCTTACTTTCATTGTATTATAACAGTTTAGGATGGTCAACATCTGTTTTGTAACAATTTTTAAAATGATGAAAATGCCTATATAATAATTTAAGTAGGAGTTAGAATGTATTTTAAAGGAGTGAGTGAGTTGAAGGTTACTGTAGTAGGGTTTTGGGGTGGTTATCCAGGAGTAAATGAGGCAACGACAGGATATCTATTTGAAGAAAATGGATTTAGATTGTTAGTTGACTGTGGAAGTGGTGTTGTAGCACAGTTGCAAAACTACATAAAAATCGAGGAGTTAGATGCGGTTATTCTCTCTCATTATCATCATGACCATGTCGCTGATATTGGTCCACTGCAATATGCACGCCTTATAGCAAAGTCATTGGGGAAATCAAATGAAGAACTGCCAATCTATGGACATACATATGATGAAGAGGGATTTTCTAAGTTAAGTTATAAGGGTTATACACAAGGAATTCCTTATTATCCTGAAGGAAATATAAAAATCGGTCCTTTTATAATTAGTTTTTTAAGGACGAAGCATCCTGTTACTTGTTATGCGATGAGAATTACCAATGGGAAGAAAACAGTTGTATTTACTGCAGATACGAGTTATATCGAGGAATTTGTTTCCTTTTCAAGTGAAGCAGATTTATTAATATGTGAATGTAATTTGTATGAAGGACAGGATGGACCAGCTTTTGGGCATATGACAAGTACGGAGGCAGGTGCTCTTGCAGATAGTGCAAAGGTAAAACAGCTATTACTCACTCATTTACCCCATTATGGAAATCATCAAGATATGGTGGAACAAGCTTCGAAAGAATATCCTGGCCCAATAGATCTTGCAAAGTCAGGGTTTGTATGGCAAGCATGATAATATTATTTTTCTAAAACTTTCCATTCTATAGTGGGAAGTTTTTTTCTGCTCAGGAAGCGATTAATCCTTATTCTGGAATCGAATACAAACTAATTCTTGCTTGTTTAATTTTCTTTTAATATAATATATTTAGACATTTTAGAAAATGAGTGATGATTCATTCATAAAATTAAGGGAGGGATTTACGTGAATTTAACTTCACAATTAGGGGTTACAGCAAAGAAATACTTTAATAAAACCGCTTACATTTTTAATGATTCAACAAGTACATATGCTGAGCTTGATGCTGCAGTAACTAAATTTGCTAGTGGGCTTACGAAACTTGGTATTTCAAAGGGTGATCATGTAGCTATTTTATCTGGAAATTCACCTCACTTTATTATTGGATTATACGGTGCACTGCGAGCAGGAGCTACTGTAATTCCAATTAACCCTATTTATACTCCTGATGAGATTGGATACATTCTTAAAAATGGAGATGTAAAAACTGTCATTGCCCTTGACTTACTTGTCCCACTTTTCGAAAAAATGAATGGTATGCTTCCTAATGTGGAGAACATCATTGCATGTGAAACACCACAAGGTTCACAAAGTGACTTAGATGTTACTAAATTATCAATATTCTCTAAATTGAAATCGTTTACAAGCTTAATAGGTTCCGGAGACCTAACATTTGAAGGACCACAAGTAAACGATGAAGATGTTGCTGTTATTCTTTATACATCAGGAACGACAGGAAAACCTAAAGGTGCAATGCTTACTCATAAGAATCTTTATAGCAATGCTGTTGATGTTGCGAACTATTTAAAGATTACTGATTCAGATAATGTGATTACGACATTGCCGATGTTCCATGTATTTTGCTTAACGGTTGCCTTAAATGCTCCGCTGATGAATGGTGGAACACTCATTATAGTGCCGAAGTTTAGTCCAGGAGAAATTTTTAGAGTGGCAAAGGAATACAAAGCAACTGTATTTGCTGGTGTTCCGACCATGTATAATTTCTTGGTGCAATACCCTGAAGGTCAAGTGGAAGACCTTAAGAGTTTAAGGCTTTGTATTTCAGGTGGAGCATCTATGCCAGTCGCCCTTTTAACGAGCTTTGAGAAAAAGTTCCAGGTACTAGTTTCAGAAGGATATGGATTATCGGAAGCTTCTCCAGTTACTTGCTTCAATCCGCTTGATCGTCCACGTAAAGCAGGATCAATTGGAATGAGCATTGTTAATGTTGAAAACAAAGTTGTCAACGAACTTGGTGAAGAAGTACCTGTTGGTGAGGTTGGGGAGTTAGTTGTACGTGGCCCTAACGTAATGTCTGGCTATTACAAAATGCCTGAGGAAACTGCACATACAATACGTGATGGCTGGTTGTATACCGGAGACCTAGCTAAAATGGATGAGGAAGGTTATTTTTACATTGTAGATCGCAAAAAAGATATGATCATTGTTGGCGGTTACAATGTGTATCCACGTGAAGTAGAGGAAGTGTTATATAGTCACCCTGGAGTGGTTGAGGTAGCTGTTTTAGGTGTACCTGATCCAAATTTTGGAGAGGCTGTTAGTTGTTATGTTGTTAAAAAAGATCAAAACCTAACAGAGGAAGATCTACTAAACTACTGTAAAGAGCATCTAGCAAAATATAAAGTTCCAAGTACAATTAACTTCTTAGAAGAACTACCTAAAAATACGACTGGTAAGATTTTAAGACGTGCTTTAAAAGAGGCTGTTCTTCAGAAATAAAGGATATGAGTGATGGTTAGTCCAAATAGGGGACTAACCATTTTTTTCATGGTCTAGGAAATTATAAAAATTAACCTTGTGGATACCTAGCCTTAAGGTATACTGCGGCCAGCTCCAGCGCCTAGCCCCTCGAGGTCAAATAACCTGTGCCATAAAAAGTCAAAGTGCAGACTTTTTCTGTCACAGAACATTTGCTTGTCGGGGCTGATCAAGGCGCTTGCGCTTTTGTTCTTCTAGAACATATTTTTCCTGTCGACATACTATATTTTATGAAAATTAGATGGGGTGGGAAATTTAGTGAAGAACACATATCTAGACTGTATAGCACTGTTTGGAGTTGGGGGAGCGCATCCAGGAGGTCTTAAACTGACTAGAAAAATATTAGCCCAAGAGAAAATCGACTCTTCCTTTAGAATACTTGATATTGGATGCGGTACTGGTCAAACAGCTGCATTTATTTCAAATCAATACAATTGTCATGTTAGTGCTATTGAGAATAATAAGATCATGCTTTCAAAAGCAAAGGAACGACTTGCTTCAGTTGGTTTGCCTGTCACACTCATGGAGGGAAAGGCAGAAGAATTACCATTTGAAGATAACCAGTTTGATATAATTCTGTCAGAATCAGTGATATCTTTTACAGAACAACCATTATCACTATCTGAACTTCAACGTGTATTAAAGCCAAATGGTGTTCTGTTGGCAATCGAAATGACACTTGAAAAATTAATAGACCAACAAGAGTTGGAATCATTTACTACATTTTATGGGGTTTCAAGACTTCATACTGAAGATGAGTGGATCGAGACGTTAAATGGAGCTGGATTTCCAAATATTTACATCACCAAAAATGACGAGGATTCCGATGAAGAGGACCTTGAAAATGCTACTGAATTTTTTCTTTCCGAGAACATTACAGATGAATGCTTTAGTGTGCTAGAAACCCATGAGGCATTTACAAAACAGTTTGAGGGCATTGTGGGTTACCGAATTATTAGATGCACTAAGTAGGTTACTAGTTTACTAGAAATATTAAAACGACTATTCATTTTGTTAGTCGTTTTTTGTCTTTTGCTAACTTCGTAATGTTTGTTGTTTTTAGTAGACATAGGAGTGGATTGGAGCGGAAGGCACTTGACTCCTGCGGGAAGTAGAGGAACATCCGGCGAGACCCCACAGGCGCATAGCGCCGAGGAGGCTCGCATTCCTCCCCGCGGAAAGCAAGTGCCTGCAGCGGAAAGAAACGGTCAAAGTATAAAGTGAAAACTATGTCTATGAGAAAAAGGTCTTTCTTTTTAATTATGGATAGTAATCTCTTCGTAAATAAAGGAATTTTTCTCTTCTTATCGAAATAAGATGTAAGCGGTCACAACAAAGAGATGGGGAGAGATATCTATGAGTACAATAATCTATAATGTTGAAGATTACATAGCAACCGTTACATTGAACAGACCAGAAACAATGAATTGCTTTAATTATGAAGCATTAAAAGAACTTGAGACGGTCGTAGAAGAAATTAGGACAAACCAGGACGTTCGAGTCGTTGTATTTACTGGTTCAGGAGATAAGGCGTTTAGTGTTGGAGCTGACCTAAAAGAAAGAAAAACACTTACACCAGCAGAGGTTAAAAGAAACGTATATAAAATTGGAGAGGTATTTGCAAGTATTGAAAACTTGCCACAGCCTACGATTGCAGCACTGAATGGATATGCTTTCGGAGGTGGTATGGAGCTAGCGTTAGCTTGTGACTTTAGGATTGCTGTGGACGATACGCTAATGGGATTAACAGAGACAAGTTTGGCTATTATTCCTGGGGCAGGTGGAACTCAAAGGCTACCAAGATTAATAGGTACTACGAAAGCTTTGGAGCTAATCTTAACTGCTAGAAGGCTTTCTTCTGATGAAGCTTATAGCTATGGGATATTAACTAAGGTTGTGAACCGTGCTGAATTATTAGATTCATGCTATAGCTTTGCAAATGAAATGCTTAAAAATGGTCCAGTTGCACTTCAACAAGCCAAATTCGCAGTTAAAGAAGGCATGAATACAGATATTCAAACAGGACTTAAAATCGAACGAAAAGCCTACGAGGTAACAATACCAACTGAAGATCGTGTTGAAGCACTAAACGCATTCAATGAAAAACGAAAACCAGTATTTAAAGGACAATAAAAAATGTCAATAGGGGCCTGAACCTAAAGGTGATTTAACACTTTAAAGCACCGGGGGTCAGGCCCCTTAAGACATATTTAGCACATGTTAGGTGGAACTAAGTTTGTATTTAGGACACTTGGTAGTGTGTCATGGATATATGGTGGTGCTGGTTTAAGGACAGGTTTTTTACCGTGTGGTACAGGGTTTTCAACATATGAGAACATCCCAGTTCCATCAATACTTGGTCCGTTCGCCCAGCGTCCTGTAGCACTTTCGTTTCCTCTTGAGTAATTGAATAGTACATGTGAAACTTCTTGCTTCTCAAGTTCACGTGGGAATGTACTTGGAACTACAACATTTTCTTTTGCTTCTAACTCATAGATTGCGGCTAACCATTGGTTTTGATGCATTGTATCCCTTGCAATAAGCCAGGATAACATATCTTTCACACCACGGTCAGTAGTCGCTTCGTATAAACGAACAGCCTGTAAACGTCCTTGTGACTCTGCGTTTAGGTTTGCTCGGAAATCAGCTAAAAGGTTTCCACTTGCGATGATATAATCAGCTGTCCAACGATTCCCGACACTATCAGCAGGCATTGCTCCTAGCCCAGAAACAATTGCATGTTGTGGGTTCATACCTCCTAGAATAGCACCGATAACAGGATCTTTAGCCGCTACCTCTAAATCTCCAACAGGAGCACCATCAAGTAATCTAGCAATCATCGTAGCTAGCATTTCGATATGTGCAAGCTCCTCAGCTCCTGTATCCATTAGCAAATCTTTATACTTCCCATTACCTCTAACATTCCACCCTTGAAATAAGTATTGTAACGCAACTGAAATTTCTCCAAATTGCCCACCTAATATTTCTTGTAATTGCTTCGCAAAAAGAGGATCTGGCCGCTCAGGTTTTGCTCTATATTGCAATTCTTTTACATGATAAAACATCTTTTCAGCATCCCTTCTAATCTAACTCTGAAATTCATTCTAAAATAACGAATCCATGATAGTAGGCTATGCACTTATAAGTTGTTAGGTGATAAGAAAAACAACACCATTCGTTGTTATAATAAAATCCAATACAAATCCGGTAAAAAAATATTGAAATATCTCATACTTTCTAAGAGAATAATAATTATCTTTAGTGAAGGAGAGCGAACAGCATGTCAACTACCATTCTAGCGAAAAAGCATTCTGAATTTCGCGAAGGCGTACAGGCAGGTGTTAGCATTGGGTTAGGCTATATGCCAATCGCATTGACTTTCGGCTTAATTGCAAAATCAACGGGGTTATCTGTCTCAGAAACAATTCTTATGAGTTTACTCGTTTTTGCTGGTGCATCACAATACATAGCTTTAAGTTTAATAGCTGTTGGGACAGGTGTTTTTGAAATCATCTTAACAACCTTCATTGTGAACATTCGCCATTTATTAATGAGCGCTTCCTTGAATGAAAAAGTAGAAGATGATCATCCAGGTAAAAAGGCTCTTTATGCGTTTGGAGTAACAGATGAAACTTTTTCAGTATCCGCCATAAAAGAAGGTACAGTTTCTACGGGGTATATGTTTGGTGTCATTATCATTGCCTACTCAAGCTGGGTCATAAATTCAGGAGTTGGTCATGTGATTGGTTCAAGTCTTCCTCAAACACTTCAAGAAAGTATGTCTGTAGCTTTATATGCAATGTTTGTTGGTCTTCTCGTACCATCCATGAAAAAACATAAAAAGGTAATCGTTTTAGCCGGTGCTGCTGCTATCTGTAACACTATATTTTCACAGTTTCTTTCAACAGGTTGGGCCATTGTATTGGCAACACTTGTTGCAGCAGTAGTGGTTGAATTCTTTGCAAAAACTCCAAAACAGGAGGAAGAGAATAGTGGATAAAATGATTGTATTAATGATTGTTGGAATGGCTGTTGTAACGTATATCCCAAGAATGCTTCCACTAGTGTTTTTAAATGGAATAAAACTGCCACCATTTCTACAGGGGGTATTGAAAAATGTGCCCTTTGCGACATTAGGGGCTTTAATAGTTCCAGGAATTTTTCTGATTAATGATGATATATGGTTTGGAGTTATAGGAGCAGTCACAGCATTTGTTGTTGCCTATTTAGGTGCCAATGTGATCATGGTTGTACTAAGTGCAATTGTTTCACTAAGCATTTACTCATATTTCTTTTAATAACAAAAAAACCACCGGAGCTCTAAAGCACCGGTGATTTTAGTTAATTTATTTCTTTCATAATTCTATTAAAGATTTTTTCTGTATCGAATTGTTTGTCCATACCCAATACTTCAATAATATGGTTTTCTTCGTCAATCAGGTAGGTAGAGGAACTATGAATAATCATCCCATTCCCAGGATCACGATATAGAAAATTGAATGCCTCAGCGACTTTTTGAGTATCCTCATCACTTCCCCTTAACAAAACCCAATCTTTTTGATTTTCGATTCCAAAGGCTTTGCCATATTGCTGAAGTGCTTTTTGTGTATCGCGCTTAGGATCAATCGTAATTGTTAAAAATTCTACTTTATCTCCGAAAACTCCTTCTGCCTCTAATTTTTCACGAAGCTGTTTCATTTTATGAGTAGTAGCAGGACAGATATCTGGGCAGTTTATATAGATAAATTCAATTAGACGTACTTTAGGCTCTAGCTCACTAAAAACATACTCTTCTCCATAAGCCGTTTCCATTACTACATCCGCAGGAAGATCCATACTAGCTTGACGGTAAAGTGTAAAATAAAAAATACCACCGAGTATTCCTAATACAAGAAGGGAGACAAAGGTAATATATATTTTTTTCAAAACAATTCACTCCGAATCTTTTTACAATATATTAGTGTTGAATATAATACTATCATACAATTTAAAAGAACTCCTACAAATGATTGAACATTGTTTGACAAAAAGAGGACGAACTTGTTCTAACAATCCAACGACTACACTAAAATGTATAGTGGCAGAGTTGTACCATTTACCTTACATAACCAAAACATAGAAGGGAGACCCAGTAATGAGAAAAGTCATTGGTTGGTCGATTGTTGGCTATTTATTATTTGCACTTTTTATGACTTGGTATTTGTTTTATGGTGCGAATACCTTAATACCAGCTGAGTTAAAAGGGACTGCAGCAGATCCTGAAACATTCTTGAATACACGTGAGCTACTTTTAACAGAAGAGTATTCTCAAATTCGAAACTTATTGTTCTTTTTAAATATTCCGCTTGAGTGGATTATCTATCTTTTCATTCTAGTACTTGGAATATCAGCTAAATTCCGAAACTGGTCAAAAGGAACTTCAAAACTATCTGTTCTTCAGACAGCAATTTATGTGTTCTGGTTATCACTTATTGTAAAAGTATTAACGTTTCCCTTGCAGTATGTTGGCTATACGTTGTCCAAGCAATATAATATTACAACCCAAGCCTTTCCTGGTTGGATGAGGGACGTGCTAATAGACTTTTGGGTGAACTATGCAATGACATTTTTAATTGTAACGGTGTTATATTGGTTGATCCGTAAAAGTACGAAAAGATGGTGGTTATATGCATGGTTAGCTTCCATTCCATTTGCTCTGTTTCTAATGTTTGTACAACCTGTCATCATTGATCCACTATATAATGAGTTTTATCCTTTAAAGGATAAGGAGCTTGAGGCAAAAATATTAACACTTGCAGCAGAGGCCAATATTCCATCGGAGCATGTATATGAGGTTAATATGTCTGAAAAAACAAATGCTTTAAATGCCTATGTAACCGGAATTGGCTCAAACTCTCGTATTGTATTGTGGGATACAACCCTC
The DNA here is from genome assembly GCA_947497585.1 of uncultured Bacillaceae bacterium. Taxonomy (GTDB): domain Bacteria; phylum Bacillota; class Bacilli; order Bacillales; family Bacillaceae_L; genus Bacillus_BV. The sequence continues at coordinate 35,884 of CANMHG010000008.1, forward strand.
AATCGTTTAAATGATGAAGCAATTTTATTTATCATGGCGCACGAGATGGCACATTATGTGATGAAACATATCTATGTAGGAATTGCAGGTTATTTGATTCTTACATTAGTTGGCTTATTTATCGTTCATAAGCTTATGGCACTCTGTATTCGACGTTACGGTTCATTACTTAAGGTTAACGATATGAGAGATATAGCATCATTACCGTTGTTCTTTTTATTAATTTCAGTATTAAGCTTTGCTTCAAGTCCGTTTTCTAACGCAGTATCTAGGTATCAGGAAACAGCAGCAGATACTTACGCAATTGAGTTGACACATAATAATGAAGCAGCAGTCGAAACATTTCAGGAGCTTACAAAGGCTGGATTAAGCCAAGTAAACCCTCCTTTATTAGTAAAAATATTTAGATATGGTCATCCTACAATGCTAGAAAGAATTACGTATCTGGAAAATTATGAAAAAAACGAATAAAGAATTATAACTCTAGGGGTTTCTGTACTATGACAGAAACCTTTTTTTTATTTTTTTAGGAAAACTGTTCCATTTTTAAAAACACTGTTATATAATACTATTAAATTATTAATACTGTATTATAACAACGTAACAGAAAGGTGTTGTGGTAGTAAATGGCTACACAAACGTCAGGAATTCAAATTTTAGGAAGAATGACTGATCAGTACAAAGAGATATTAACACCTGGGGCATTAGTACTTATTGAAAAGCTAGAGCGAAAATTTGGTGATCGTCGCAGACAATTGTTAGACGCACGAGTAGAAAGACAGAAACAAATTGAACAAGGGATACTACCGGATTTCCTTCCAGAAACAGAACATATCCGGCAGGGGGATTGGACAGTAGCGCCACTTCCTAAAGATTTGTTAGATCGGCGGGTAGAAATAACGGGTCCAGTTGATCGAAAGATGATTATAAATGCATTAAATTCTGGGGCTAAAGTTTTTATGGCAGACTTTGAGGATGCAAACTCACCTTCTTGGGAGAACGTTATTGAAGGTCAGATAAACTTGAGAGATGCAGTTAATCGAACCATTTCCTATGTAAATCCAAATGGAAAAACATATAAGCTTGGGGATGAAATTGCTACGTTAAAAGTACGCCCAAGAGGATGGCATTTAGAGGAAAAACATCTTGATCTAGATGGGCAAAGAGTATCAGCTAGCTTAGTAGATTTCGGATTGTTTTTCTACCATAACGCGAAAAGGTTACTTGAGAACGGAAGTGGCCCATACTTTTATTTGCCTAAAATGGAAAGTCATAAAGAAGCAAGATTATGGAACGACGTTTTTGTCTTTGCTCAAAACGAACTCGATATTCCCCAAAAGAGCATTAAAGCAACTGTGTTAATTGAAACGATTTTAGCTACGTTCGAAGTTGATGAAATTCTTTATGAATTACGCGATCACTCAGCAGGCTTAAACTGTGGGCGTTGGGATTATATTTTTAGCTACATTAAGAAGTTCCGCCATTTAGAAAATGTTATTTTACCAGACAGGGCAGTTGTTACTATGTCTGTGCCATTTATGACTGCCTATTCCCAATTAGTTATCAAAACATGTCATAAGCGTAATGTTCATGCTATTGGTGGAATGGCTGCTCAAATTCCAGTGAAAAATGATGAGAAGGCAAATGAAGAAGCATTTGCAAAAGTTCGTGCTGACAAAGAACGTGAGGCTCAAAACGGCCATGACGGAACATGGGTAGCACATCCTGGGCTAGTACCTGTTGCCAAAGAGATTTTTGATAAGTATATGCCTGAGGAAAATCAGATTGCGCTTAAACGTGAGGATGTTCATGTTACTGCAGCGGATCTCCTAGCTGTACCAGAGGGAGCTATAACTGAAGCGGGTGTTCGAACTAATATTAATGTAGGAATTCAATACATTGAATCATGGCTAAGAGGCAAAGGGGCTGCTCCTATTCACAATTTAATGGAGGATGCAGCAACTGCGGAAATATCAAGAGCTCAAGTTTGGCAATGGGTCCGACATCCAAAGGGAGTGCTTGATGATGGTCGAAAGGTTGACTTGGAATTAATTGATCAACTACAAGAGGAAGAGTTGCAAAAAATTAAAAATGAAGTTGGTATAGAAAACTTTGAAAAAGGTCGATTCAAAGAGGCAACACAATTGTTTCAAAGGCTGGTTCGAAATGATGAGTTTGAAGAATTTTTAACATTAGAAGGCTATGAAATTTTATAAAAAATAGATTAATAGGAGGACACAAAAATGACAAATGAAAGAGTGCAAAAATTACAAGAAAGCTGGGAGTTAGATAATCGTTGGAACGGAGTACAACGAACATATTCTGCAGAGGATGTAATCCGATTAAGAGGCTCACTAGATATTGAACATACATTAGCTCGTCGTGGTGCTGAAAAACTATGGAACCTTCTTCATACAGAAGACTATGTCAATGCTTTAGGTGCCCTAACTGGTAATCAGGCTGTACAACAAGTAAAAGCCGGTTTAAAAGCAATATATTTAAGCGGCTGGCAAGTAGCGGCTGACGCGAACCTTTCAGGGCATATGTATCCGGACCAAAGCTTATACCCAGCAAATAGTGTACCGAGTGTAGTAAAAAGAATTAATCAGGCTTTACAGCGTGCAGACCAGATTCAACACCTTGAAGGTCAAGGAGATACAGATTGGTTTGCTCCAATTGTCGCTGACGCTGAAGCTGGTTTTGGTGGACAGTTAAACGTTTTTGAACTAATGAAAGGAATGATTGAAGCTGGTGCAGCAGGAGTACACTTTGAAGACCAGCTATCTTCTGAAAAGAAATGTGGACACCTGGGAGGAAAAGTATTACTTCCAACACAAACTGCAGTGAAAAACTTAATCTCAGCTCGTTTGGCAGCGGATGTAATGGGCGTACCAACTATCCTTGTGGCAAGAACGGACGCGGATGCAGCTGATTTGATTACAAGTGATATTGATCCTGTTGATCAAGAATTCATCACTGGTGAACGAACACCTGAAGGGTTTTTTAGAACAAAAGCTGGTATGGACCAAGCAATTGCTCGTGGCTTAGCTTATGCTCCTTATGCAGATCTAGTATGGTGCGAAACATCTGAACCTAACTTAGAGCAAGCTCAGCGGTTTGCTGACGCTATTCATGAAAAATTCCCTGGTAAACTTCTTGCTTATAACTGTTCTCCTTCATTTAACTGGAAGAAGAAATTGGATGATGTTACGATTGAAAAATTCCAGGTGGAGTTAGGGAAAATGGGTTACAAGTTCCAATTCGTAACATTGGCTGGTTTCCATGCTCTTAATCATAGTATGTTTGAGTTAGCTCGTGGTTATAAAGCAAGAGGAATGGGTGCCTACTCTGAGCTTCAGCAGGCTGAGTTTGCAAGTGAGCAACATGGTTACACAGCTACGCGTCACCAGCGTGAAGTTGGAACAGGTTACTTTGATGAAGTATCACAAGTTATTTCAGGAGGTACGTCATCAACTACAGCATTAAAAGGTTCTACAGAAGAAGAGCAATTTACAGGAGCATAAAAGATAGTGGAAAAAGTCCAGATTGGGCTTTTTCTTTTTAGGAGTTGGGGACAAGTGGGACTGAGAATCCGTTATTATGCGACAATAGCCCATATTGGTGTAAAAGTGGACTCAGATCCCTTTATTTCGTAAAAATTAGTGTGAAAGAGCCCACTATTAGTTAAATAAAGGAATTTGAGTCCGCGAAAGGATTACAATAGATTTATTTTGAGTGAATAACGGAATCTGAGTCCACATGGGCCAAATGTATGTATTTCACTAGTTAGACTAAACAAAAAACTGGCTAACGTCTACGTCAGCCAGTTTTTTTATTTTCGGCTCTGATGATAGCCGAGAGGATTCTTCCGCCAATGGCAAATAAACATGTTCCAATTGCCAGAAGTAGATAAAAGAATTCCTTTGAAAGAGCAATTCCTAATGGGTAAAGAGAAGAGAAACCATAGAGGAGAATCCCTACGAATAACAACAAAAACGGCAGCCTACCATTCATAACTAACACCTCGCACTTTGGCCACAGCTATTTGTTTTGTGTGGAGTAAGATTAAATTGAAAAGACAAGTTACATAGCGAATTTAGCGAGTTCTCGGTACTCCTTTGATAGTTCCATGAAAAGAGGGATATCTCTTGTATCAATGGCCTTATTAATTTCCTTCTCAAGTAAATCGCGTTTCCTATTGTAGAGGGCTTCATCTAAAATCATTTGAATGTACACATCTAGCATCGTTTTATGCTCTGCTTTTTTCTTTGAAATAGTACGGGTTTTCATGATCTCAGTATACGATTTTTCATTTTTCATGAAAGATCACCCCTAATGTCTTTTTACTATTATATTGTCGGCTTTCAAAATTATCAACAGAATTTTTAGATTTTTTTGAATTTTATTCTTTTTAAAAATTCCGTATGATTTTCTGTTGCTTATCCAATGATAATAATGGAGGTGTATATCATGAGTAAAGATCCAAATGATATTATAAGAGGTACAGCTTTGAATCCGGTAATCGGAATGACCGAGGATTTAGATACGAGTAACCCATATGAGTCTGAATCAATGTATGCTGGTGATTCAGTTGATGAACATGTCACCATTGAACAAGCGAATCAGTATCTCGGAGAAAAGGAAATAAAACAGGTATATGATAATTCTTAATGAATGTAGAGTGGTTTTTCTTAAAGTAAGGGCAATCTTATAAATTGCCTTCGGAAAAATCACTCTATTTAATTTGACAATTTTCAACAAAAAGCCTTTTAAATGTGAAAATTTTGTGAATTCATGGAATATTCTCGTCTATTCTGTTACGATTTTAGTGTGATTTTTAGAATTTAAAAAAGGAGTGTGTATTATATGGAAATAAATTCGTTTACTTACTTAAAAGACTATGAAGTAAATCGAAAAACAATGTCAATTCTTCCAGTTACCATTAAGAATCGAAAATTCTCAAAAGTCATGGAGACAGATGGAGAATATTTAGTTGCGATGAAGCCAACAGATATTGTTGAAAGAAGTTGTCGCTACTTTGGCTCTAGCTTGAAGGGTAGGCAAGAAGGAACTCGTGAATTAATGGGAGTTACACATAAGGCGCCCATTATTGTTGAAGCAACTAGTATGATTTACCTCTTTCCAACAGCCTCACCAACAAAATCCGATTGTGCATGGATTTCTCACACCTATGTTGTTAAACATTCTTCAGACGGTTCTGAGAAAACAGTAGTAACCTTTTCTAATGATAAGTCCATATTATTGCCTATTTCAGAAGGTTCATTTGAGAATCAGCTTTATCGAACGTCCCATCTACGAACAATTATGTCAACAAGGATTGACCAAAGAGAATATAGAAAACAATTTGTTTTATCCCCATCAAATTACTCGCAACATAAACCCATAGTTAATGACATGTAAGAGAAGAAAATGCGCTCCTATTTTTTTAGGAGCAAAGCGTTACCCGAAAAGGTATTTCTCCATCATTGATAGTACTTCGTTTCGAATACGTGGATTGAAATAATTGTGTTTTTCTTCATACCCTTTGTAGATAAATGAAAAAAGTGTAAAGGCCTCATCTCTTTCCACCTCAACTGCTTTCATCTTTCGTTCTCTCATTTTTTGTTTTACCACATATAAATCTTTTTGTACGCGTTTCATCGCCTCTTCAATTAAATGAATATAAGGATCCTTAAGTTTAAATGGACTGTTTTGAACAACGGAGAGATCACGATTAAAAATTGTTAATACCATCGGTAGGAAGAGGGATTGCTCTAGAATAAAGCGGTCTTCTTCTGTAATTCTAGTCATGTGTGTCACCCTTTTAAGAACGTATGTTTGGTTATTTTTATATTAATTCAAATCCTTTTAGAAAGCAAGTGTAAAAATAGCTCATACTTTCTATGTGTTTTTGAAGGTGATAAACTAGGAGTATTCAAAGTTTTCGAATGCTTCATCCATATTATGTGTAGAGGGGATACTAAAATGTCTGAAGAATTAAAACGAGGTATAAAGGCAGAAGATTTATATCATTTGAAATCTCTAAATGATCCACAACTATCACCGGACGGAACAAAAGTTGCATTTTTACAAACCGAGATAAATAGCGATAAGCATGAATACAAGACCCACATTTTTGTTGGTAACCTTGAGGATAAAGAAATTAGACAATGGACTTTTGGTGATGTTAGAGATAGTTCACCAAGATGGTCTCCATCAGGCGAGTCTCTTTGCTTTGTATCTAATCGTTCTGGCAAGTCTCAACTTTACATAATGAATGCTAGTGGTGGAGAAGCAAAACAATTAACAGCATGTTTAAATGGCGCACGAAATCCAATCTGGTCTCCTGATGGTTCAAAGATATTATTTGGAACCTCTTTAGGTTCAGAAGAAAATATCACAGACAAGGATAAGAAGAAGGAAGAGAAAGAAAAGCAACTAGAACCTAGGGTTGTAGATCGAATTCAGTATAAATCCGATGCTGTTGGATTTTTAGATGACAAGAGACAGCATCTTGCGGTTGTAGATGTAAAGAGTGGAGACATTGAACTTTTAACGGATGGAGCGGCAGATTACTCAGGTGGTTGTTGGTCACCTGATGGAGAAAGAATCACACTGTTTGCAAATTTAACGGATGAACCAGACTACACTCTTATATCCGATCTATATATGATGTCACTCAAGGATAAAAGCCTACACAAAGTAACGAATAGTAATGGGTTCTTTTCAAATAGCTCATGGTCTCCTGATGGAAAATATATTGCCGTCATTGGACATGAAAGAGAATATGACAGTGCGACTCTTTCAAGAATCTGGTTATATGAGGTAGGAGTTAATAGCCTCACATGTTTAACAAGTGAATGGGATGTTGAAATCGGGGATGTTGCTATAGGTGACTTTCATTCAGGAAATGTGAATCCAGGAATACTTTGGACAAATGATAGCTATGGATTCTACTTTCTTATGAGTGATCAAGGCAGTACGGGTGTTTATTATGGTTCAATTGAAGGTGAGATGTATCCATCTCTATTTGAAAATCAACATGTGTATGGTTTAACAGTTGATAGTGAAAAGCATAAGGCTGTATTGGCAATTAGTAAACCAACTTCCCCTGGAGAGCTTTATAAATATGATTTAAGTACAGGAGACATTGAACCGTTTACGAACGTGAATGCATCATTTTTAGAAGGAATTGAATTATCAGATGCTACAGCCTTTATGTTTAAGGCACCTGACCAATGGGATATCCATGGCTGGATTATGAAGCCGATAGGGTTTGAGGAAGGAAAGAAATATCCTACAGTTGTTGAAATACATGGTGGTCCTCATGCTATGTATGCCAATACTTATTTCCATGAGTTTCAAATGTTAGCGGCACAAGGATTTGTTGTTGTGTTCACAAATCCACGCGGAAGTCATGGTTATGGTCAACCGTTTGTGAATGCCGTTCGAGGTGATTATGGCGGGAAAGATTATATAGATGTAATGAGTGCAGTTGATTATGTTCTTGAAAACTATGATTTCATTGATGAAACCAAATTGGGCGTAACTGGAGGAAGCTATGGAGGTTTCATGACAAACTGGATTGTTGGTCATACAAACCGCTTTAAAGCTGCAGTAACACAGCGCTCAATTTCAAACTGGTTAAGCTTTTATGGGGTAAGTGATATTGGCTACTATTTCTCTGAATGGGAAGTTAGCGGAGACATCGTTTCTAATACAGAAAAGCTTTGGAACCACTCACCACTTAAATATGTAGAAAAAATTGAAACACCATTATTAATATTACATGGTGAAAAAGACTACCGCTGTCCAATAGAGCAGGCAGAGCAACTATTTGTTGCTTTAAAAAGACAAAAAAAGCAAACAAAATTTGTTCGATTCCCTGAATCAAACCATGAATTATCAAGAAGCGGAAACCCAAAACTTCGTATCGATCGTCTAAACCATATTAGCAATTGGTTTGTTGAATATCTTACAAAAAAATAAATAATGGAAAAGGGGCTATTCAATTAAGTCCCAAACACAATAAATAAAGGAAGTGGGGAAAAGTGTATTTTTTCATCACTTCCTTTTTTTATACCTTCCTTTATATTTAATTCAGTTTGTTGTTTTTAAAATATAGAGTCCTGAGTTGATTGGAGGGGAAGGCACTTGACTCCTGCGGGAGTAGAGGAAAGGTCGAGACCCCACAGACGGAACGTCGAGGAGGCTTGACTTCCTCCCCGCGGAAAGCAAGTGCCTGGACCGGAAATCAACGGACATTATTACTATTACAAACCAAAAAGTCATGAGTTTTTTAATATGTAGAGGGTATAGGTTTTTTTGAATTTTTCCCCTATTATAATAAATGAGGTGTACAACTAATCTAAACAGGATAAGGGTATAATAGGAAGTAATTCCACAGATTGTCGTTTTTAAAGGGAGACTTGTGATTTATGGATCTAGACGTTTTAAAAGAATTAACAGATATAGACAAGGTACTCGAACTACTACAGGAATACAAGGCACTGGGCCCATTACCAGGAATTTTCTTGCCAATGCTAGAAGCATTTTTTCCTTTTTTGCCACTCGTATTATTTGTCATGGCAAATGCTGCGGCATTTGGATTATGGTTAGGTTTTTTCTATTCATGGATCGGTACATGTGTGGGTGCTTTGCTCGTTTTTTTTATTGTACGTAAGCTTGGACAAAAAAGAATATTTGGGTTTTTAAGTAGACATAAAAAGGTTAAAGGGTTAATGAATTGGGTTGAAAATCATGGGTTTGGTCCACTGTTTTTAATGCTATGTTTTCCTTTTACTCCATCAGCCTTGGTTAATATCGTAGCTGGATTATCAAGAGTCAGTGTTGCTCAGTTTATACTAGCAGTCTTGTGTGGGAAGTTGGTTATGATTTTTACTGTTAGTTTCATCGGTTATGATATCCGAGCCCTAATTCATCAGCCCATCCGGACTGGTATATTAGTGCTTGTCATCTTAGTTCTATGGTATGTTGGAAAAAGAATTGAAAAGAGATTAACTGAAAGAACAGTGGAGCTTGAAAAAGGAAATTAACTACATATTGCCATAGCTCTAACTAATTGTTAGAATATTATTATAATTAGTTGGAGGAATCCTGAATGGAAGAAAAGTCAAAGAAAAATAGGATATGGGTTGTAAAGTCAGTTGGGATTGGCATCATTCTTTTTGTTTTTCTTAGAACTTTTTTATTATCTAACTATGTTGTTGAGGGCGAGTCAATGATGCCCACTTTACAAAATGGAAATCTTCTAATGGTAAACAAAGTAAGTTTACATATTGGAGACCTTCAACGCTTTGATATTGTTGTTTTTAAAACAGAATCAAAAGAACACTATGTAAAACGAGTCATTGGCTTACCAGGTGATAAGGTTGAATATATCGATGATATTTTATATATTAATGGCCTTCAAATAGATGAACCCTTTTTATACCCTTATAAAAACAACCTTATTGGTGGTAATTTGACCGGAGATTTCAGTCTTGAGGAAATAACAGGAAAGAACCAAGTTCCGCCAGGACATATTTTTGTTATTGGTGATAATCGACTAGGGAGTTGGGATAGTCGACATTATGGCTTTATTAAAATAGACCAAATTGTTGGTAAAGTGAATCTGCGTTATTGGCCAGTCAATGAAATGGATTTGCATTTTTGAAGTAGAAAGAACCCGGAGAAAATTCGGGTTCTTTTCGTGTTTATACATAATAGAAGTTTTAGTTTAAGTATGATAAAATAGTAACAAAATTAGGAAAACTTGAAGCGAGGTATTGAAGTGGAAGAAAACAGTACTATACTTCTAACGAAAATTACTCCTCCGAACGTGAAAGAGCATATTTTACGTAGACCGTCCTTAATGAAAAAATTGAAAGCGGTAACAAACTACCCCTTAACAATCATTCATTCCGGTCCTGGCTATGGAAAGACAACGGCACTATCAACACTAGTCAAGGATCAAAACCATTCGTTCTCATGGTACAGCATCTCGAATAATGACGACGATGTTATACCGTTCTTATCTTATATTACTTCCGCGATAAGGAGTCAGCATCCAACCTTTGGTACAAACTTTCTATCCTATATCGGTACAGTAGACCGTTACATACGAGATGAAGAGATACGCTCGTTATGCTCTTTATTTGTCAATGAAGTTATCAGTTTTACCTCAACAATAATACTTATTTTAGATGATTATCATATTGTTCAACAATCTCCAAGTATTGACAAATGGATGACAATGTTAATACAACATATCCCGGCCAATTTACATGTAGTGATTTCAAGTCGTACTCGTCCTAATTGGGATTTGTTAACTGCAATGAAGGTGAAAAACGAATTACTAGAAATTAAACAAAAAGATCTAGTGTTCACCTTTGACGAAGTAGATGTCTTACTAAGAGATTATTATGAATGTGAAGTAGACGATCTTGAAATTGAACAGATTTTTTCTGCAACCGAGGGCTGGGTTATTGCCATAGGAATGATTTGGCAACAATTAACCGTGAACGGCAGCCTTAGTGACGTATTAGTAAATAAAGCACGATCTCTTGATGATTTGTTCAAATTCTTAGCAATGGAAGTATTTCAGAAGCAGCCACCAATGGTACAGCAGTTCTTAGAAAGTACCTGTATTTTTGATGAGCTAAACGGGCAACTATGTGACGATGTACTAGGAATCAGTGGGGCATCAGCAATGTTGGAAAATATATCAAATAGGAATCTGTTTTTATATTCAATAGGGGACGGACAATATCGCTATCATGCATTATTTAAGGAATTCTTAGAGAAGCAATTGCGTATGACAAATGATAGACAATACAGAATGCTTCATGAACGTAGTGGTAATTATTATTATCGTCAGGGATTAATGGTTCAGGCTATTTATCATTTTGAAGCAATTAGTGATTTTGAAAATGTAGCTAGAATTCTAGATAAACATGGTCAGGTAATGATTGAAAATGGTCAGCTTGAGAGTTTACTAGAAAGGCTTAAAAGAATTCCTGAACTATTAAAAAATCAATATTATCTTCTATGGCTATATGAAGGTGAAGTATTAAGGTATCGTTGTTCATATAATGACGCAGAAAAATGTTACTTAAGTGCAATCGAAAGAGCTAGTCAGGTCAAAGATTACATTGGAGAGAGCCGTGCATTAGAAGGGCAAGCTAGGATCTATCTTGATACAATTCAACCAGGTAAAGCAGAACGTTTTCTGCAGAAAGCCATTGAAGGACTTGAAGCAATGGGAGATACAGGGTATGAAGGTCTAGGTAGACTGTATTCTTTGATGGCTGAAAACCTCGCCAACGCGGGACAAGCGATTAAAGCCCAGAAATGGTTTAAGAAAGGGAAAGAGCTTAACATAGTGCTTGAGGACGGCAATCTCGAAGCTAGACTGTATTTGCGTTCAGGTAAGCTTATGAATGCCAAGAAGATATTGATTCAAAAGAAACAAGCCGAATCCACGAGTGCACAAGTCCATTTGCAGCAGTCACATCGTGAAACAGATCTATTACTCTCTTTAATTGAAGCTTTTATGGGGAATGGTGAGGAAGCTAAGGAATTAGCTCAATCTGGTATTCAACAAGGTGTGAGATTTCAGGCTCCATTTGTTGAGGCATGTGGCTGGATCAGGATGGGGCATGCAGTACAGCTGCTAGGAAAATATGATTATACACTAGCAAAACAATGTTATGAAACGGCACTTGAAATTATGGATGAAATTAACGTTTCTAGGGGAAAAGCAGAACCGCTAATGGGGCTATGTATTTTACTTGGGAATGAAGGCGCATATGAGCGATCCATTGAATATGGTACCAAGGCGTTGGAAGAGACTGAAAAGGTAAAGGATGCATGGTTATCAGCACTCATTTTATTATGTATGGCAATTGCTGCTGTTCATAACGAAAAATATGAGGAAGCAAACAACTATTTATCAAAGTGTTCAACACTATTTACTGAGTGTGGTGACCAGAATGGTTCTTTAATGGTAGCTCTGTGGAGGTGTGTTTCATCTTTTTATAGTGAAGAAGAGGGTCATTTCCTAACTAATGTGCAACATTTTTGTAAGCTACTTCAGTTAGGGGACTACACTTTTATATTTAAGAAGCGTACTTTATTTGGACCAAGGGATTTAAAAAAGCTTGTTCCTATTTTACTAGAAGCTCAGAAAATTGGTGTTCACCGTCAATATATTAGTAATCTCCTAGATGAATTAGGAATTATGAATGTAACAAACCATCCGGGTTATACTTTGAGAATTCAAACACTAGGGAAATTTAGGGTATGGCTAGGCACCAATGAGGTACGTGAATCTGATTGGCAAAGAGGAAAGGCAAAGGAGTTATTAGAGTTTTTTGTTACAAGACGTAATGTGCTAATACCTAAAGAGGAGTTATTCTCAGTACTTTGGTCAGGCATAGATGAGAAGGCAGCCGCTAGAGATTTTAAAGTAGCTTTAAATGCTTTAAATAATGCTTTAGAGCCTAATCGTAAAGCAAGGTCTACACCATTCTTTATCCAAAGGGTTGGTACCTCCTATGGCCTAAATCCTGATTCAGGATATTTAATAGATATTGATGAGTTTGAGGAATGGATACTAGCAGGGTTAGAAGAGAAGGATCGCTCACAGGTAATAAAATGTCTTCAGCGAGGCCTTGAATTGTATGAAGGTGATTACCTGCCAGAGCGACGTTATGATGATTGGTGTTTAAATGAAAGAGAACGACTTCAAGTAAATTTCTTACGTGGAGCGGAAAGAATGGCTCAAGCTTATGTTCAAGCCGCTCAATATGATAAGACGATTTATTGGTGTGAAAAAATCATTGAGAAAGATAAAACATGGGAAGAGGCCTATCGTTTACTAATGTTTGCTTATTATCAAAAGAATAATAGACCACAAGGATTAAAGTGGTATAAAAAATGCTGTGAAGCCCTCGACGATGAACTTGGTGTTGAACCAATGTCACCAACAAAGCAAATGTATGAAATGCTAATTGGTGCAAAAACTTCTTAGAATGACAGAATTCCGTACTGGTTTTAGTACGGAATTTTTAAATCGCGTTTTATGTAACCGATTTGTAACTACGTAAATGTACGATAGGTTCAAAGCTTTAAAGTCAATTTTATAAGGGGGAAATGTAATGGTGAAGAAGAATGTGTTTATGCGTTTTGGTATGTTGTTCTTATTTGCTCTTCTATTAATCTTCGTTTCAGCATGTAGTTCAGATACTACAACACAAGAAGAAAGCCCGAGCACGACTGAACAACCGAAGGAAGAAGTGAAAGAGGAACCTAAAGAAGAGCCTAAAGAGCCAATTAAAATTGGTGTCTTAGCATCACTAAGCGGAGCACTAGAGGCTTATGGGAAACAAACAGTGAATGGTTTCGAATTAGGTCTAATGTATGCAACAGATGGAACAATGGAAGTGAATGGACGCAAAATTGAATTCGTAGTTGAAGACACTGAAACAAAACCAGAAGTTGCTATTAAAAAGGCTACTAAGCTATTAGAAGAAGATAAGGTTGATTTCATTGTAGGATCATCAAGCTCTGGTGATACTCTAGCAGTTCTTCCATTGGCAGAAGAGTATGAAAAAATCATGGTTGTTGAACCAGCGGTTGCTGATAGTATCACTGGTTCTGAATGGAATAAATATGTTTTCCGTACTGCACGTAACTCATCACAAGATGCTGTTGCTGGAGCAGCTGCTATTGCAAAAGAAGGCGTGAAAATTGCTACACTTGCACCTGACTATGCATTTGGTAGAGACGGTGTTGCAGCATTTAAGGATGCAGCAATTAAACTTGGTGCAGACATTGTCCATGAAGAATATGCTGACCCTGCAGCAACTGATTTCACTTCTAATATTCAAAAAATTATCGAATCAAAACCTGATTATCTATTTGTAGTATGGGCTGGAGCAAACTCTCCTTGGAACCAAATTGCCGATATGAAGGTACAAGAAAAGGGAATCAAAATTTCTACTGGAGCTCCTGATATCGCTGCATTAAAAACAATGCAAGCACTAGTAGGTATGGAAGGTTTCACAGTATATCATCACACATTACCAACTAACGATATTAACAAATGGTTAGTTGAAGAACATAAAGCAAAGTTTAATGGTGAGGTTCCTGACCTATTTACACCAGGTGGTATGAATGCTGCGATTGCAATCGTTGAAGCACTTAAAAAGACAAATGGTGACACAGATACGGATACATTAATTAGTACAATGGAAGGTATGAGCTTTGAAACACCTAAGGGTACTATGACTTTCCGTCCTGAAGATCATCAAGCTCTTCAAACACTTTATGCAATTCGTCTAGAAATGGTAGATGGTTTTGACTATCCAGTGCCAGTATTAATTCGTGAACTTACTCCAGAAGAAACTGCACCTCCAATTTTGAACAAATAGGTTTGCCTGAGTAGACTTCGGTATTCTTACCGAAGTCTACTTATTCGAATAAACCGCGTTCTCTTCTGAAAATTATTCCTCAAAATATACAAGGTGGTGAAGAAGTTGGCTTCAATTATTGAAACAAAAGATTTAACAATTGCGTTTGGTGGTCATGTGGCAGTAGACAGTGTCAATTTCACAGTTCCTGAAAATCATTTTAAGTCAATTATCGGCCCTAATGGTGCTGGAAAAACGACATTTTTCAACCTTTTAAGCGGCCAGCTAAGTCCAACTAAAGGGCAGGTATTTCTAAAAGGTGAGGAAATTACAAAGCTTTCTCCAACGGTTAGGACAAGAAAAGGAATCGGCCGTTCCTTTCAGATTACAAATGTATTCCCCAATTTAACAGTATTAGAAAATGTAAGACTTGCTGTTCAATCGAGAGCGGGTGTTCGTTATCAAATGCTATCTCATTTTAAAAGATTTAAGCAGTTCGAAGATAAATCGCATGACATTTTAAAGTTAGTGCTACTTGATAATAAATCTGATGCAATTGCTAAAAATCTTGCTCACGGAGAAAAACGTAAATTAGAGATTGCTATGCTGCTAGCTCTTGAGACAGAGGTGTTATTGCTAGATGAACCTACAGCAGGTATGTCACTTGAAGAGGTTCCAACGATTTTAGAGGTCATTAAAAAGATTAAGGCAGAAGGAAATCGAACCATCATATTAATTGAACACAAGATGGATATGATCATGGACTTATCAGACAGTGTCATGGTTTTATTCAACGGTAAACTTTTGGCAGATGGTACTCCAGAGGAAATCATGAATAATGAAACAGTACAATCGGCTTACTTAGGAGGGTTATATAATGACGACACCGCATCTTAAACTTGATGGAGTTGAAACTTATATTGACCAATATCATATTTTACAAGGCGTTTCCTTCGAGGTACCAAAAGGTGAAGTTACTGTCTTATTAGGTCGTAATGGAGCGGGGAAAACAACAACCTTACGTAGCATTATGGGGCTTAACCCAGCGGCGAAAGGGAAAATTCTTTACAATGATCAAGAGATACAGGGATTGCCAACTTATACAATTGCTAGTAAGGGGATTGGCTATGTACCTGAAGACCAAGGGATTTTTGCTGATTTGACAGTAGAAGAGAATATGAAGGTTGCTATAAAAAAAGAAAATGATGAAACGAAGGAACGACTAGAGTATATTTTAAATTTATTTCCTGACTTAAAGACGTTTTGGAAAAGACGAGGCGGTAATTTAAGTGGAGGACAAAAACAAATGCTCTCTATTGCTAGGGCATATGTAAATGAAAATGATTTACTTCTGATTGATGAACCAAGTAAAGGTCTTGCTCCAATTATTGTTGAGAAGGTAATGGAATCCATCCAGGAAATGAAAGCAAAGACAACTATTGTTCTTGTTGAACAAAACTTTTTCATGGCAAGTACGATAGGTGATCGTTTTTATATTATTGATGACGGCCGTTCGGTTCATCACGGTGAAATGAAGGAACTAAAAGAGAATGAGCAATTACGTAAACAATATTTAGGAATTGCTTAAACGTTAACCTGGAAGGAGGTCATATTGAATGGATGTAATAATTAATTTAACAGTGAATGGTTTGGCAACAGGTATGCTAATTTTCTTACTCGCTGCAGGCTTAACCTTGATTTTTGGATTAATGGATGTTCTTAATTTTGCTCACGGCGGACTATTTGCTTGGGGAGCCTATGCTGGTATATGGACGTATACAACTTCAGGAAGCTTTTTAATTGGAATCATTTGTGCAATGCTTACAGGTCTCATCCTTGGATATTTAATGGAACGCTATATTGTTCAACCAGTTTACGGTAACCATATCCAACAAATCCTCATAACTCTCGGATTAATGTTAGTGTTATCGGAGATGCTTAAGGTTGTTTGGGGACCGAATCAGTTAAGTGCAACGACTCCGAGTTATTTAGCTGGTAGTTGGGAATTTGGTGGGGTTATCTTAATTAAATATCGTTTACTGATTATTGCAGTAGGTTTCCTAGTGTTTTTCCTAATTCATTACATTTTAAAGAATACGAAAATCGGATTAATCGTACGTGCTGGTGTTATGGATAAGGAAATGGTTCAATCACTAGGCATTAATATCAAAAAAGTCTTTATGCTCGTATTCATGGTTGGATCTGCATTGGCAGCACTAGGTGGAGTGTTACTTGGCCCATACTCTGGTGTTATTCATGCAGAAATGGGGCTAGAATTCGGAATACTAGCTTTTATTGTTGTCGTTATCGGAGGAATGGGAAGTATTACAGGTTCGGTTTTAGCTGCAATTTTAGTAGGGTTGGCAGGTTCGTATATGGCGTATTATGTTCCAGATTTAGCCCTTGCTGTAAACATGCTTCTAATGGCACTAGTATTAATCTTTAAGCCACAAGGTCTATTTGGGATAAAGGGGTGAAGATATGAAACTATTACAATCTAATTCACAAAAAGCAAACCTAGTGTATGTGTTGATGGCTTTCTTTTTACTCCTCTTTCCATTTATAAACGATTCTAGAAGCTTAATGATCATTTTTACACAAATGTTTATCTTTGCAATTTTAGCTATGAGTTATGATATTTTACTAGGTTATACAGGAATTGTTTCATTTGGTCATGCTATGTTCTTCGGGATAGGTGCATATACAACTGGTATCTTTATGAAACAGTTCGATAGTACAACGGTCTACTTATTACTTTCTATCGTAGTAGGTGCCATTTTAGCTGGGATTGTAAGTTATATTGTAGGTCTACTTTCCTTACGATTAAAAAGTCACTTTTACGCTATGTTGACTCTGGCATTTTCAGGTCTGTTCCTTGTTTTGGCTGAAAAGTGGAGAACACTAACTTATGGAAATGATGGATTTACGTTCCCAATACCTGATTATTTAAAAGATAGGTTAACTCTTTATTTAATTTCCTTTGGATTAATGGTTCTTGTGTTTATCTTGTTAAAAAGATTTACTGAATCGCCACTCGGTCGGGTATTACAGGCAATAAGGGAAAATGAACCTAGAACAGAATCACTTGGTTATAATGTTTTACACTATAAGATTATTGCAAGTGTAGTTGCAGGAGTTGTTGCTAGTTTATCAGGATCACTCTATGTGCTTACATTACGATTTGTAAATACGTCTGTATTTACAATGGATATCACGCTTGATGCGTTATTAATGACAATTATCGGTGGTGTAGGAACATTAGTAGGTGCAATTATAGGTGCTGGATTGATTGAATTTGCGCATCACTGGTTAACCGGTCTTTCAAAGGTTCATTGGATCTTTGAGCGTTGGATTATTTTCTTCGGAATTCTATATATTTTAGTTGTTATGTTCTTCCCTTACGGAATTGTTGGAAGTTTTAAGCTTTGGTGGTTCAAACGCCGTTCGAAAAAGGGGAAAGAAACTGCTTCGAATCATGACATTGCAAGCTAAAGGAGTAGAGGCGATGAGTGAGAACAGTCAACTGATTTCTTCGTTTGTGGTCAGATGTAATTTGGTTGATATTGATGAAATATCAGGAGAGAAACATTGGCGAATAAAGGTAAGTCATGTACAAGGTGAAGAAGAAGTGGCTGTTAAAAATATGGATGAGGCGGTTAGCTTCATGAAACAAATAATTGGAGAGTGAAGGATATTGCCAACAATCGGTGTTGTAAGTACGGGAGTCTATCTGCCTGAAACGTACGAAACGGCTGAAGAAATTGCTACAAAATCAGGGATTCCACAGGATGTCATTGAGAAGAAGCTTGGCATAACTCGAAAGCCAATCCCAGGTTCTGGAGATCATACTTGTCAAATGGGAATTAATGCAGCTAAAAAGGCTATCGACAAGGCTAGAGTCGATCCGCTATCTATAGACCTAGTAATCTATATTGGAGAAGAGCATAAAGAATATCCATTGTGGACAGCAGCTATTAAACTACAACAAGAGGTAGGAGCTGAGAACGCATGGGCATTTGATGTGGCAATGAGGTGTGGTACGACAGTTATGGCTCTTAAAGTAGCAAAGGATATGATGACTGCAGATCCTTCAATTAATACAGTTTTATTAGCTGGTGGCTATCGAAATGGTGATTTCATTGATTATGAAAACCCACGCACAAGGTTTATGTATAATCTAGGTGCAGGAGGAGGAGCTCTTCTTTTACAAAAAGGGCTCCGGAAAAATCAAGTGTTAGAGACGACGATCATGACAGATGGGTCTTTTTCAGAGGATGTTGTAGTTGTCGCAGGCGGTACGAAGGAACCTATTACAGCAGAAGCCATTGAAAATAGACGCAATATGCTTGATGTGTTAGATCCAGAAGGAATGAAGATGAGGTTAGAAGAAAAATCGATGAAGAACTTCTTGAAAGTTATTCGTTCATCGCTGGAGAAAAGCGGTTATACAGAAGAGGATATCGACTATTTAGGAATTCTTCATATGAAAAAATCTGCTCATGATTTTGTTTTAAATGAGTTGGGCTTATCCGAAAATCAATCCATCTATTTAAATGAATATGGGCATATAGGTCAAATTGATCAAATTCTTTCGTTAGAATTGGCAGAAAAATCTGGTAAGATAAAAGCAGGTGACATCATCGTTTTGGTTAGTGCAGGAATAGGCTATGCGTGGGGAGCAACAACCATTAAATGGGGGGAATAAGAATGCCAACTATCCAACTGAAATCTGTAAGACTAGCAAACGGAGAGACATTAGGGTATAGAGAACGTGAGGGTGGAGAACATGTTGTGTTATTAATCCATGGTAATATGACTTCTTCAAAGCATTGGGATCTATTGTTAGAAAATATGGGTGAGGATTATAAACTTTATGCAGTTGATATGAGAGGTTTTGGTATATCCACATATATGGAACCTGTTAACTCTATTAAAGATTTCTCAGATGATATTAAACTTTTTGTTGATGAGCTAGGATTAAAGGATTTTACTATCATCGGTTGGTCAACTGGTGGTGCAGTTGGAATGCAATTTGCTGCAGATTACCCTAGCTATTGTCAAAAACTTGTTCTATTAGCTTCTGCCTCCACTAGAGGGTATCCATTCTTTGCCCTAGATGCAACTGGTCAACTCGATGTAACAAAGCGTTTAGTCACAAAGGAAGATATAGATCAAGACCGAGCTAGAACAATACCAGTGCAACACGCTTATGATACAAATAATCATGCGTTTTTAAAAGGATTATGGAATATGATGATTTACCGTGAAAATCAACCAGAAGAACAGCGTTATAATGAATATGTAGAAGATATGCTTACACAACGAAACTTAAGAGATGTCTATTATTCTCTAAATACATTTAACATAAGTAATTATCATAATGGGTTAAATGAGGGTACTGGTTTAGTAGAGAATATTAACATTCCTGTTCTAGTACTTCGTGGTGACGAAGATTTAGTCATTACTGAGAATATGGCAAAAGAAATTGTAGAGGACCTAGGAGATTATGCAACCTTTGTCGAATTGAAAGGGTGTGGGCATTCTCCTCTAGTAGATGACCTTGAACAATTGTTAGGAGTCGTATCTGAATTTTTGGAAGAGAAGGAGCTATCAAAATGAGATTACAAGACAAAGTAGCGATCATAACCGGTGCAGCTAACGGTTTAGGCTATGAAGCAGCAGTAACATTTGTAAGAGAAGGTGCCAAAGTAGCACTTGTCGACTTTGACCAAACTGGTGAGCAGAGAGCGACAGAACTTAAGGACCAAGGCGCTGATGTTGAATTTTTTCAAGTAGATGTAGCCAATCGTGAAAGCGTTGACAACATGGTATCACAAGTACTCAACCGCTTTGGGAAAATCGACATTTTGATTAATAATGCAGGTATTACTCGTGATGGTATGCTAACAAAACTATCACAAGAAGATTTTCAAAAAGTACTTGATGTAAATCTAACAGGTGTTTTCAACTGTACTCAGGCAGTTGTCCCTCACATGATCTCTCAAAGTTATGGGAAAATCATTAGTACTTCTTCTGTTTCAGGAGTGTATGGAAATGTGGGCCAAACCAATTATGCAGCAACAAAGGCTGCGGTTGTTGGAATGACAAAAACATGGGCAAAAGAGCTTGGACGAAAAGGCATTAATGTTAATGCAGTTGCTCCTGGCTTCATTGAAACGAATATGGTTGCCGCTGTACCTGAAAAAGTAATTGAACAAATGAAATCTATTATTCCTCTGCAACGTTTAGGAAAGCCATCGGACATTGCAAATGCATATCTCTATTTAGCTTCCGATGAAGCTACATACGTGAATGGCACTACCCTACATGTAGACGGTGGAATAATGATGTAATTATAAGACCTGAGTGTGCCATTTTGCACTCGGTTTTTGTGTTTTTATTTTTGGGACTTTTTTAATGATTGTTGTCTTATATATTTTCCTAGAGTGGATTGAAGCGGAAGGCACTTGACTCCTGCGGGACGCAGAGGGAAGTGCGAGACCCCACAGGCAAAGCCGAGGAGGCTCGCATCCCTCCCCGCGGAAAGCAAGTGCCTGCAGCGGAAAGGAACGGGGAAGGTTCGAGTTAAATTAACAATCGTTGAACATAGCATTTTAAAATGAAAAATAGATTAAGAGGAGCTGGAGTTATGAGAAATGTAGTAATTACATCAGCAGTTCGTTCACCAATCGGCACATTTGGAGGTGCCTTTAAAGACTTACTTCCAACAGATTTAATTGTCCCTGTTTTAAAAGAAGCTGTTTCAAAAAGCGGCTTGGCAAATGATGAAGTAAATGAAGTAATTTTAGGACATTGTATTCAAAGAACTGATGAACCTAATACAGCAAGAACTGCAGCTTTATTAGCAGGTTTAGCTGATACAACAACTGGTTTCACTGTTCAAAGACAATGTGCTTCAGGTATGCAAGCTGTCATTTCTGCTGCACTTCAAATTCAAGCCGGGTTATCAGATGTTGTTGTTGCGGGTGGAGTAGAAGCAATGAGCTCTAGTCCATATGTATTAAAACAGCACCGTTGGGGAGCTAGAATGCAGCATGGACAAGTAACTGATACAGTATGGGAGATCTTAGAGGATCCAATTCATCATATTATGATGGGAGAAACTGCAGAAAACTTAGCAGACCTTCACGAAATTTCAAGAGAAGAGCAAGATGAGGTAGCTTTGTTAAGTCATCAACGTGCACTAAATGCTATCGAAAATGGTTATTTTGACTCTCAAATTGTCCCAATAACAATTAAATCACGTAAAGGTGATATTACCGTTTCGAAGGATGAAAACCCTCGTAAAGATTTAACAGCTGATAAGTTAGCGGGATTACGTCCAGTATTTAGAAACGATGGAACAGTAACGGCAGGAAATGCATCTAGTTTAAATGATGCAGCAGCTGCATTAGTATTAATGGCAGAAGACGTGGCGATTGAAAAAGGCCTTACACCACTTGCAAGAATTTCAGGTTTTTCTCTAGCAGGTGTTGATCCAAAGGTAATGGGACGTGGACCAGTGCCAGCCATTAAAGATGGATTAAACAAAGTAGGGTGGGCATTAGAAGAGGCAGATTTAATCGAGGTTAATGAAGCTTTTGCTGCGCAATATTTAGCCGTAGAAAAAGAACTTGGATTAGATCGTAACAAAGTAAATGTGAATGGAAGCGGGATAAGTCTGGGGCATCCAATAGGATGTACAGGAGCTAGACTCGTAGTTTCACTTGTACATGAGTTACAGCGCCAGAACCTGCAAAAAGGAATTGCAAGCCTTTGTGTTGGTGGCGGTATGGGGGCTACAGTGTTTGTAGAGGCATTTAATAAATAATAGTAGTTTAATGAACGCAATACCTGCATTGAGACAGGTATTGCGTTTTTTTGATTTTTAGGACTCTCAATTCAAAATACTTCCAATCAGGTGCATCAAACTGCTCCTTGGTGATCATTGTAACTAACCTGTAACTACTTTCTTATATAGTCATTGTAGATATTGACGATGTAAGGAGAGATTTTTGTGAGGTGGGAATTAGACTGGTTAGCAAACCGAGCTCGAATTTCGCCAGATGCAACCGCTATTGTTGAGGGTGAAGCCGGAACTCGTTGGACCTATGGGCAGTTAAATACAAGAGCTTTGAACCTAGCAACTTATTTAATGTCTATCGGAGTAAAAAAAGGAGATCGAATCGCATTACTATCTCCTAACCATATAGGGTATTTTGATATCTTTTTTGCATGTATGAAACTAGGAGCCATTTTTGTACCACTGAATTGGAGACTATCAAAAGCTGAAATTTCGTTTATACTTACTGACTGCACACCAACATTTGTTGCAGTTCATAGTACGTTAAAAGAGTTATTAGTTATAGAAGAACTCAATCAATACTTTGAAATTGATTCAACTGAGTATGAGTCCCTAACAGAAAGAAAGCAAACGGGCTTTAGTGAAATAACAATTGAAATAAATAATAATGATCCTCTAGCTATCATTTATACTGGCGGGACGACTGGAAAACCAAAAGGAGCAGTTCTCAGTCATCAATCCATTCTTTGGAATGGACTTAATACAATCGTAAGTTGGAGCTTAAGTGAGAAGGATGTTACCTTAACTTACTTACCAATGTTCCATACCGGAGGCTTGAATGCACTATCTATACCGATTTTATTGATTGGTGGAAAAGTTGTGATCGCCAGTGACTTTGAACCAGCCAAAGCAGTGGATCTCATTAATCAAGAGGGATGCACAGTAGTACTTTTAGTTCCTACGATGTATCACATGATTGTAAATAGTGACTTTTTTAAAGATGTTACATTTCCAACAATGCATACATTTCTTTCAGGTGGTGCCCCGTGTCCATTACCTATCTATCAAGCATTTGAGAAAAAAGGATTAGCCTTTAAAGAAGGATATGGTCTCACTGAAGCTGGTCCAAATAACTTCTTTATTGACCCAAATATAGCTAGATTTAGAAGAGGGTCAATCGGTAAACCGATGATTTTTAATGAAATTAAGCTAATGGGATTTGACGGAGAGGAAGTACAGCCTGGTGAGGTAGGGGAGCTTTTGATTCGTGGAAAACATGTTTTTGAATACTATTGGAATAACCCCCAAGCAACTGAAGAGGCGCTTATAGATGGTTGGCTACACACCGGTGATTTGGCTAAAAAGGATGATGAAGGCTTTCATTATATAGTGGGAAGGAAAAAGGAAATGATTATTTCAGGTGGAGAAAACATTTATCCACTAGAAGTTGAGCATTGTATGAACCAGCACCCTGCTGTGAATGAAGTTGCTGTATTTGCACTACCACATCCTAAATGGGGAGAAATTGTAGCAGCAGTTGTATCCCTAAAAAGTAATCTAAAAGTTACTGATGATGAGTTAAAAACATACTGTAGGCAGCACTTAGGAAGCTATAAAATTCCAAAATATATTATTTTCGAGAATGAAATACCGAAAACACATGTAGGTAAAATTGATAAAAATTCACTACAGAAGAAGTATGAAAATATTGTTGTCTAACAGGACCCAGTCGGGTCTTGTTTTTTTCGGAATTAAAGGGTTTCTAGAAATAACATAGAATACATCATTATCAAAGATTTAGGGAGAGTTCATATGTTAGATTATCAAATATTAAAAGGACAACGTCTTATATTGGACCGAATGAAGGAAAAGGATATTGTAGAAATTGCTACTTGGTATGAAGATGAGGAATTCTTAAGAAATCTAGATGCAATTCCTGCTTTCCCAAAAACCGAAACGGAAATTGAAAAATGGATAAATAATAAACAGCATAATACGTATACAATGGCGATTCGTGCATATGACTCGAAAAAGATAATCGGGTATGTTGAATTTGATGGAATTCTTTGGAACCATCGGAATTCATGGATTTCTATCGCTATTGGAGGAAATAACCGTGGTAATGGTTTCGGTAAGGAAGCTCTTGAGCTTGCACTAAAATTTGCATTTCAAGAATTAAATCTTCATCGAATTCAGCTTACTGTATTTGAGTATAATCATAGAGCCATATCACTTTATGAGAAAATAGGATTTAAAAAAGAAGGATCACACCGGGATTTTTTAGAAAGAGATGGCAAAAGGTATGATATGCATTTATATGGACTTCTAAGGCATGAGTGGATAGGCAACCAATAATTTGGGAGTGTACTCGTAGTTTTCGCAACTTAGGGGAATAATACCATTTGAGGTGGTATTTTTGTTTAAAAAAATTATTGTATTCATGATTATTTTTCTTTCATTCTCTAGTAGTACAATTGCTCAAATACCTAACGTTGAAATTTTTGATGTGAAACAGGAAAAGGTTGTAGCAACAGTTGAAAAAACACCAGAAATTCAACAAGAGGTCGAAGCCTTTTTAAAAAGTATAACTGGTGTATATAAAAAAATGAATCCAGTTCCAACTACAGGTTTTATGGTGAAAGTACCTTTAGAACCTTATGTAAATCTTGAAAATGAACTTATCAATGGCAAAATCGTTGAAGTAATCGTTGTTTTTTCAATCGACGAAAATCCCTATTTACTGGTATTTGATGATGAAAATAACTTTTATGCTTTTACCTTCGATGGGAATACAGATTCATTCTTAGAAAAATTAAATTATAACCCTATGACCTCTAATTAGAGGTCTATTTTATTTAGGTATTTTTTTCATTCAAATAAATGTTTGAACAAAACAAAAATATTGCATATAATATATTCAAGTGATTATTTGAATAAAGGGATGATATAGATGACCTCGAAAGATTCTTGTGATATTTATTGTTATGATGAGGAAAAAGTAAATCGAATTAAGGGTGAAATAAGTAGTATAGATGTGGCAAGTGTGGCCCAATTGTTCAAAGCTCTTGCTGATGAAAACCGTTCGAAGATTGCCTTCTGTCTTTGTGAAGATGAGGAACTGTGTGTTTGTGATATTGCCAATATTATTGGAGCGACAGTGGCAACAACTTCACATCATCTTCGAACTCTTTATAAGCAAGGGATTGTGAAGTATCGAAAAGAAGGTAAGTTGGCTTTCTATTCTCTTGATGATGATCATATAAAACAGCTAGTCCTTATCGCTTTAGAACATAAGGAAGAGGTGAAACCATGACTGAACAAGTAAAAACAGCCTCTTTAGACTCAAAAACATATCGAATTCAGGGCTTTTCCTGAGCAGGTTGTGCTAAAACGTTCGAGTCGAACGTAAAACACCTGGATGGTGTGAAAGATGCAAAAGTTAATTTTGGTGCTTCCAAAATTACGGTTATAGGTAATACAACTATAAAAGCGCTTGAAAAAGCTGGTTCATTTGAAAATTTAAAGGTACTGGACGAAAAGGAACAGTTCACAAAACGCGAACCATTTTGGAAGCAAAAAGAAAATATAAAAGTGTATATAGCAGCCTTATTTCTAATTACTAGTTGGATCGTTGGTGAGCGTTACCCAGAAGGACATATAATTCCAACATTTGGCTATGCGGCTTCAATCTTAATTGGTGGTTATTCACTTTTTATTACTGGTTTAAAAAACATCAGTCGTTTAAGGTTTGACATGAAAACCCTAATGACAATTGCAGTTATAGGTGCTGCATTTATTGGGGAATGGGGAGAAGGCGCAACTGTCGTTATTCTCTTTGCGATAAGTGAAGTATTAGAACGCTACTCTATGGATAAAGCACGACAATCTATTGAAAAGCTAATGGATATTGCTCCAAAAGAAGCACTTATCAGACGTGGAAATAATGAAATGATGGTACATGTAGACGATATACAAATTGGTGACCTTATGATTGTAAAGCCTGGTCAGAAGTTAGCCATGGATGGAATCGTTACAAAAGGCACATCGACTATTAATCAAGCTGCCATTACTGGTGAAAGCATGCCAGTTGCAAAAGTGATAAATGATGAGGTTTATGCAGGAACCTTAAACGAAGAAGGTCTAATTGAAGTAACTGTTACAAAAAAAATAGAAGACACGACACTAGCTAAAATCATCCATTTAGTAGAAGAAGCTCAAGCAGAAAGAGCACCTTCACAAGCTTTTGTAGATAAATTTGCAAAATATTATACTCCGTTAATTATCGTTCTCGCTTTCTTTATTGCGACAATCCCTCCACTATTTTTCAATGGAGATTGGAGTAATTGGATTTATCAAGGATTGGCGGTATTAGTTGTAGGCTGTCCATGTGCGCTCGTTGTATCAACTCCAGTAGCTGTGGTGACTGCAATCGGAAATGCTGCTAGAAACGGTGTCCTAATTAAAGGTGGCGTATATTTGGAAGAAGCAGGATCTATAAAGGTTATTGCTTTTGATAAAACGGGGACACTTACAAAAGGAGGACCAGTTGTAACAGATGTAGTAGTATATCGTAGAAATGAAAAAGAGATAATGTCTATTGCAGCAGCTCTTGAAAAAGGCTCACAGCATCCTCTTGCCTCGGCAATCATGAAAAAGGCAGAAGATATTGGAGCTGACTTTAGCTCCGTAGCTATAGATGACTTCAAATCGATCACGGGTAAAGGAATAAGAGCAACAATAAACAACACTATTTATTTTGTAGGTAGTCCTAATCTTTTCAGGGAGTTACATCAAAAGATTGATAAGGATACAGAAGAACAGATTATTAGGCTTCAGTCTGACGGAAAGACAGTCATGGTTGTTGGTACTGACCAAGATATATACTCATTGATTGCAGTTGCAGACGAAATTAGAGAATCTTCAAAAGAGGTTATAAGTAAGCTTCACAATTTAGGGATTAAACACACTGTAATGCTTACTGGTGATAACAAGAGGACAGCTTTATCGATAGGAAAAAAAATCGGGGTTTCGGATATTAAAGCAGAACTTCTTCCAGAAGAGAAACTTAACTATATTAAGCAACTCCGTGCTGATCATCAAAGTGTAGCTATGGTCGGTGATGGTGTAAATGATGCACCTGCTCTTGCTGCTTCAACCATAGGTGTGGCAATGGGTGGCGCTGGTACAGATACAGCATTAGAAACAGCGGATATAGCCTTGATGTCTGATGATTTAAGCAAGCTACCTTATACAATTCAATTAAGTCGAAAAGCACTACGAATTATTAAACAAAATATAACCTTTTCACTAGGAATAAAAGCTTTAGCACTGTTGTTAGTCATACCAGGGTGGTTAACACTATGGATTGCAATTTTTGCTGATATGGGAGCAACCTTGCTCGTGACTTTAAACAGCTTAAGGTTGTTGAAGATAAAAGAAAAATAGGTATTTATGCGCTTGGGGAGAGTTCAAGCGCTTTTTTGCGTTTTATAGGAAGACTAAAAAGGACTAGCTGAATTTAGTTGGAAAAGCATTATTTTAAATTAGCATCATAATATTAATTTGACTCAAACTTTTGCCACTATTCTACATTGATTGTTTAAACCCTATTTATAATAGGGTTCTTTTTATAAATTCAGGATATTTATATAAAAGGGTGGGATGAACGTGCCTGCGATAGATGGACCAACTTTTTTAAAGAGAATAAGTCAGTTACAAGCAGAAATATGGTGTGATGGTCAAAAGATTGACCAAAACATATGTGAGCATAAAGCATTTAAAGGGATTTTAAAAAGTAAAGCACGGCTATTTGACATTCAGTTGGATAAAAAGAAACAAGGGTTTATGACATACAAGTCTCCTTTGACTAAAGAAAAAGTAGGAACCTCTTTCTTACAACCTAGAACAAAAGAAGATTTAGAAATGAGAAGGCTAATGATTCAGGAGTGGGCAAAAACATCAGGAGGTATGATGGGTAGATCTCCAGATTATATGAATACAGGCATTATGGCTCTTGGTTCAGCTTCGGATGTCTTTGGGGATAAGTATGGTCAAAATATCAAACGTTTATATGAAAATGCTAGAGAAAAGGACCTTACATTTTCACACACTTTTGTAAGTCCTCAGGTGAACCGTTCTCTAGCATACTATGAAGATAGTGAGCTGCCTATATCAGCACAGGTCGTAGAAGAGAAAAGTGACGGAATAATTATTAAGGGAGCAAGATTGCTAGCAACTCAGGGCGGCATTACTGACGAAATATTAGTTTTACCTGTTGGTGGGAAGTTTATCGAAGAGCCTTTTGTTTATGCCTTTTCGATTCCTAGTAATACCCCTAATTTGAAGTTTATTTGCCGTGAATCTTTTGGTTATCGTGATTCAACATTTGACCATCCCCTGTCTGCACGCTTTGAAGAGATGGATACAATCGTTGTGTTTAACAATGTGTTTGTCCCATGGGAGCGTGTTTTCCTCCATAAAAACTATGAGACTGCTGCTAAAATGTATGAAGAGTCAAAGTTTTACCCATTTTTACTTCATCAGGCCGTTTCGAGGCAAGTGGTTAAAATAGAATTCCTACTAGGAGTTGCACAGTTAATTGTTGAATCTATTGATATCAGTGGATATCAACACGTTCAGGAAAAGGTCAGTGAAATAATTTCTGGCTATGAATCTTTAAAAGCTCTTTTGTTAGTTTCTGAGCTTCAAGCAAAGGTGGATATAAGAGGAACAATGATTCCAGATGCGGCCCCATTGTATGCAGCAATTACCTCATTTCAAAGACTCTATCCAAGATTTATAGAAATAGTTCAGTTGTTGGGAGCAAGTGGACTAATCTCAATTCCAACAGAATGTGATTTTGACTCCGAAATTCGCCCTGACTTAGACCAGTATTTACAAGGAGCATCTTGCAATGCTCTAGAGAGAACAAAACTATTTAGGCTAGCTTGGGATATAAGTTTAAGTGCCTTTGGAGGACGACAAACCCTATATGAAAGATTCTTTTTTGGTGACCCAGTGCGTCTTAGCACAGGATATTACAATGGCTATGAAAAAGATCGAGCTATAAGGTTAGCAAAGTCGCTACTTGAAATGGACTAAAAGAATATTAAAAGACCTATTGATTAATTTGAATAGGTCTTTTTCGTATAGAATGTTGTTTAAAATATAGTTAATTTAAGAGTGAATTGGAGCGGAAGGCACTTGACTCCTGCGGGAAGTGAGGAAAGTGCGAGACCCCACAGGTGCAGAGCGCCGAGGAGGCTCGCATTCCTCCCCGCGGAAAGCAAGTGCCTGCAGCGGAAAGGAACGGTCTAAGCTCAAATTAGAAAAGAGTCCTTAAGTACTAAAGAACAGGTTTCCAAATCATTAGAATAAACAATAATGTCCCTAGTGCTGTCGCAATATAAAATTGATTGCTAATCTTAGATAATAGTAGATTTTGCTCCTGTGGTAAATCAACCGCATCTTTATTCTTCTCGTCAAAAACCCAAGCAGCTAACCTTTTGGATTTTGGCTCAATGACCCCGATAACCACAATTTGAATGATAATATACAGGACCAGGGAACCAATTAGCCAAAGATTTAGAAAGGAACCATAGTTTCCTAGAATCACAAGCAAAATCCCTGTAAGAACAGCGATCGTTCCTCCGATTTTCGGAAAGAAGTTTAGCATTTGTGACATGGCCATAGAATGACGAAGTGTTACAGCATCTTGATTTTTTCTTAATAACATATGAGCAAAATAAGTTGGCCCTATTCCAATAATAGCCGATAAAACATGAATAAGTACAAGAATCTTCATGTAAATTACACCTCTTTCTAGTACTTTTTATTTATTACATTAGTACCATACGAATAATATTTATGCAACAAATATTTCCAATTATTCCATTTCCCTCATTTTTAATTTACTCCCAACTACAAGGTTAATTGTAAAAAGTGCTATAAGAAGCAGGATGAGATTGTTGAAGACGAGGAACTCTGCTAGAACTGGCCCAAGGCTTGCTCCTGTTAATAAGGTAAAAGAGTAGATAGAAATTGCACTTCCACGATGCTTCCCACTATTTATTCCTATGAAGGAAATAATAGAGGGTAAAAGTAAGGAAATCGATGCAACGAAAAGGATGGATAAGATAGCAATACCTTCAGGAGAAGATATTATCAGGAGTGGAAATAAACTACAAATGGTTAAACAAAGTCCAAGTATTAACGTTTTCATTTCTCCAACAGCTGCAACAAACTTTCCTGTGAAAATTGAAAGTAAAGCCCCTATAAGTCCTACACCACGAATTGCAAATAATACATCTGACTCAACCTGTAATTCATTTGTTAAATATCTAGTTATCCCATCATAAAAGGCGACAAATGTTAGCAGTAGAGTAAAGGTAATGAAGTAACACTTAACTAATAATGGATTTCTAAGTAAATGAACCATATTTTTGATTACATCTCTAGTTTGGCTTGAAACTTTTTTCTTTGGAAAAAGAACAATTCCAATTAAGAATAGAACAAAATACACCAATCCAAATAAATGAAAAACAAATTCCCAACTAAGGATATCTGAAACATACGAGCTTACTAGTTGACCCAATATTCCTGCCATTAAAAAACCACTGTTTATTAAGGCAAGTACCAGTGTTCTAGGTTTGGTAGGAAATAAATCAAACGTATAGGAAAAGGCAACAGGAGCAAAGGTGGCTAATGCTATTCCTTGTAGTCCTCTTGAAAGATATAAAAGTGATTCACTTGTTGAAAGACCAACGAAGATAGTAGTAATACTTGAACATAAAAGCCCGAGCACAATGACAAGCTTTCGACCAAACTTTTCGGACATGGGCCCAAACATAAGTAAGCCAATAGCATAGCAAAATGAAAACACACTACTTGCTAATACAGCTGTTGTCGTAGAGATATTTAAGTCTAGGGAAATATCATGATAAATAGGAATTAACGTATATATGTTGCTTGCAATTGAAATTCCAGTAAAGACTAAGAAAATAGCAATGAAAAGTAATCTCATAACAAAACTTCCTTTTTTTAGGTGTAAGTACCAATGGTATTTAGGTGCTTTCGTTTGTTAGTTAAAGTAAAATAAACTAATAAACTAATTTTCTTATAGCATATTAAATTCTCATACGGAGGGTTAAATAAATGTCAGTACACTTTATATTGGGACGGGCTGGTAGTGGCAAGACTTCAACCATTATCCACGAAATTCGTGAGAAATTGTTAGACAATCCAACAGGTAATCCACTAGTATATCTTGTTCCAGACCAGATGACGTTTCAATCAGAATACGATCTTATTAACACACCTGGTTTAGGTGGCATGATGCGTGCACAAGTATTTAGCTTTACACGTCTTGCCTGGCGAGTATTACAAGAAACAGGTGGTATGAGTCGTTACCATTTAAATAACGTTGGCGTAAACATGGTCCTTCGAAAAATAATTGAGCAGCGCAAGTCTGAGTTAAAGGTCTTCTCTCGTGCTTCTGAGAAAACTGGATTTATCACACAGATGGAAGAAATGATTGCTGAATTTAAGAGGTACTGTGTTTCTGGGGAAAACCTATCAGAAGCCACAATTGATGCAAATACAGATGCAAATCAGGTTTTATCTGATAAGTTGCATGATTTAAAGTTAATTTATGATGACTTAGAACTCCACCTTTCGAGCAAGTATGTAGATTCGGAAGATTATTTACGATTGTTAGCAGAAAAAATAAAATCTTCTTCATACCTTGAAGATGCTGAAATTTATATAGATGGATTTCATAGCTTTACACCTCAAGAATATGAAGTGTTAGCACAGTTAATGAGAAAGTGTAAGTCAGTGACTATCGCCTTAACCGTTGACAAACGTTATGACGATCACCCACCACATGAACTAAGTCTTTTTAGAATGACTGGTCAGACATACCAAACGATACGAGAAATTGCCCGTGAAAATAAAATAAACATTGAAGAACCATTACTATTATTAAAAGAGCCTTTTAGGTTTGCGGAGACACCTTCTCTTGCGCACCTTGAGAGAAATTTCGATACAAGGCCCACAGTTCCCTTTCATTCAGAAACAGCCATATCCATTGGACAAGCTGTAAACCGCCGTGCAGAAATAGAAGGAATCGCCAGGGAGATTCGAAAGCTCGTTCGTGAAGAAAACTATCGTTATCGCGATATTGCCTTATTGGTACGAAATTCAAATGATTATCACGAAATGATTGAAACAATTTTTAAAGACTATGAACTTCCTTTTTTTATTGATCAAAAACGATCAATGCTTAATCATCCTTTAATTGAATTCATACGTTCGAGCTTAGAAGTCATTACAGGTAACTGGAGATATGAAGCTATTTTCCGTTGTGTAAAAACAGATCTGTTGTTTCCACTGGGTGAAAATAAACACCGTTTAAGAGAAGAAATGGACAAGCTAGAAAACTATTGTTTAGAGTACGGTATACAAGGAAACCGCTGGACAACTAAGGACCGTTGGACCTATAAGAAACTTCGAGCATTAGAGAATACAGACTTTGGTCAAACGGATAAAGAAAAAGAAATAGAAGATAAGCTGAATACATTAAGAGACATGATTGTTCAACCGTTATTAGCTTTACAGCAGCGTCTTAAAAAAGCACAGGATGGTCGAGGGCTGTGTGAGGCACTTTATCTGTTTTTAGAAGATCTTAACATTCCGGAAAAAATGGAAGAATTGAAAATCGAAGCAGAAGAAAAAGGAAATCTTGAAGAGGCAAGAGAGCACGACCAAGTTTGGAAGGCAGTAATTGATTTGCTTGATCAGTTTGTTGAAATTATGCCTAATGAGAAGGTTAGTTTAAGGCTTTTTAGTGACATGCTGGAATCAGGAATGGAAAGCATGAAATTCGCATTGGTTCCACCTGCCATAGATCAGGTATTAGTGGCTAGTCTTGAGCGCTCTCGTTTTTCAAACATCAAATGTACATTTATTATTGGGGCAAATGATGGGGTTATTCCAGCCAAGCCTAAGGATGATGGTGTATTGTCTGAATCAGATCGAGATCAATTAAGTGAGAGTGGGATTAAGCTAGCACCTGGAAGTAGGGAGCTTTTACTAGATGAGAACTTTTTAATCTATAATGCACTAACTAGTGCTGCACACAAAGTATATGTCAGTTATCCATTGGCTGATGAAGAAGGGAAAACGTTACTTCCTTCGGTTATCCTTGGAAGGTTAAAAGATCTGTTTCCATCCATCCAATATAAATTTTATGTCAATGAGCCAGGGGAGTTATCTATAGAAGAACAACTGTTGTATGCGGTTAATCCTTCGGTTGCTTTATCTTATTTGACCGCACAGCTTCAAACATGGAAAAAATTATATCCAGTAGAACCTCTGTGGTGGGATATTTATAACTATTTTATGAAACATGAACAACTAAAAGGTCAAGCAAAGCATGTGTTAGGAAGTTTGTTTTACAAAAATACACCGGAAAAGTTGTCAGCAGACCTTTCAAAAGAGTTATACGGTGAAACAATCCAGGGAAGTGTTTCAAGAATGGAAGTATTCCAAGGGTGTCCGTTTTCTCATTTTGTAAGCTATGGATTAGGTTTGAAGGAACGAAAAGTATTTCGTTTAGAAGCACCTGATATAGGGCAGCTTTTTCATGCAGCACTTAAACAAATCGCAGATATGCTTCATGCTCGTAAATTGGATTGGCGTGACCTTACGAAAGAACAATGTAATCAATTAGCAATAGAAGCAGTAGATTTGCTTGCTCCAAGACTGCAAAGAGAAATACTATTAAGTTCAAATCGATTTCAATACATCAAACGGAAACTACAACACATCATCAGTCGTGCGTCTGGTATTTTAAGCGACCATGCAAAAGCAAGTGGATTTGCTCCATTAGGTTTAGAAATTGATTTTGGTAAAAAAGGCACTTTACCTCCAATTCAAGTTGAACTTGATAACGGAAGCAAAATGGAACTGATCGGTCGTATTGATAGAGTGGATAAGGCTGAGAGCTCTAAGGGTATTCTTTTACGTATTGTCGACTATAAATCCAGCCAGAAGAGCTTAAACTTATCTGAAGTATACTATGGACTAGCTTTACAGATGTTAACCTATTTAGATGTTGTGATCACTCATTCGAAGGACTGGATAGGAACTAAAGCAACGCCGGCTGGAGTATTATACTTCCATGTTCATAATCCGATGATTAATAGTAAAAATGCCATGAATGAAGAGTCTATCGAAGAAGAAATCTTTAAACGCTTTAAGATGAAAGGTCTATTACTTGGAGACGAAGAAGCTGTACGGTTAATGGATCAAACCTTAGAAACTGGTTATTCTCAAATTGTTCCAGCTGCAATAAAAACAAAGGGTGGCTTTTATTCAACCTCAGCAATTGCAAGTGAAGATGATTTAGGACATTTACGAACTCATATTAGGGGTATCTTTAAGAATATTGGTAACCGTATTACCGAGGGAAATGTTGACATTAATCCTTATAAGCTAAAGGATAAAACACCTTGTACGTATTGTTCATATAAAACTGTTTGTCAATTTGACCAATCAGTAGAAGACAACGACTATAGAGTACTAGTTCAAGAGAAAAATGATGATGTACTTGAGAAGGTAAGGAAGGGAGGAACTAGCTTTGAGTTCTAATCAAATCGAAAAACCGATTGGCAGCCAGTGGACAGACGATCAGTGGAAGGCGATTGTATCAAGTGGAAAAGATATCTTGGTTGCTGCAGCTGCAGGTTCAGGGAAAACAGCAGTATTGGTTGAGCGCATCATTAAAAAAATCCTTTCGACTGAAAATCCAATTGATGTTGACCGACTTCTGGTTATGACATTCACAAATGCTTCAGCGGCTGAAATGAGGAACCGGATTGGTGAGGCACTTGAAAAAGCATTAAAAGAACAGCCAGCCTCCCTTCACTTAAGAAGGCAGTTAACCTTATTAAATCGTGCATCCATCTCAACCATTCATTCTTTTTGCTTAAATGTAATTAGAAAGTATTACTATATGTTAGATATCGACCCGGGATTTAGGATAGCTAATGAAACAGAGGGGGAGCTTCTTAGGGATGAAGTATTAGAGGAGCTCTTTGAAGAGTATTATAGTTCCGAAACCAATGAATTATTTTTTGATTTAGTAGATCGTTATACAAATGATCGAAGTGATTCAGACTTACAGGATATGATTCGAAAACTGTATGATTTCTCAAGGGCTCACCCGAATCCTGAAAAATGGTTAGATGAAATGATATCAAACTATGATGTCCAAGAGGATACGAAGATGGAAGACACCACTTTATATCCATATTTAAAGGCAGATGTATTACTAAATCTAAATGGAGCTAAGGATCGTTTATTACAAGCCTTAGAACTAACGAAGCAGCCTGGTGGACCTGCACCACGTGCAATTACAATAGAAACAGATTTAGAGCAACTAAATCGTTTACTTTCTGCAAGTAAAATGTCCTGGTCGCATCTTTACGAAGAAATGCAAGGTCTAACGTACCCTAGTGCAAAACCTTGTAAAGGTGATGAGTACGATCCGGATTTACTTAAGAGAGTTACAAAGCTACGTGATGATGCAAAGGATCAGGTTAAGAAGATAAAAGAAGAACTTTTTAGCCGTCAACCTGCAAATTACTTGAAAGATTTGCGTGAAATGAAACCTGTCATCTCAATGTTAGTTACGTTGGTTAAGGAATTTGGAATTCGATTCCGAAAATTAAAAGAAGATAAAGGTCTTGTCGATTTCTCAGACTTAGAGCATTATTGTCTAGAAATTTTGGCTAATCAAAATGATGGATTAGACTTGATTCCTTCTGATGCTGCTCTAGAGTACCGAGAACAATTTGAAGAAGTACTCGTTGATGAGTATCAGGATACGAACATGGTTCAGGAATCTATTTTACAATTAGTTACGAAGGAAGGTGAAGTAAGCGGAAATTTATTTATGGTTGGAGATGTAAAACAATCCATTTATCGATTCCGACTTGCTGAACCATTCTTATTTTTAGGTAAATATAAACGCTTTACCAAAGAAGGAGCAAACACAGGACTGCGAATTGATTTATCAAAAAACTTCAGAAGTCGAGCAGAAGTTCTTGATGGTACGAATTTTTTATTCAGACAGATCATGGGTGAAACAGTTGGAGAAATTGAATATGATCACGACGCAGAGTTAAAGCTAGGAGCGGCTTATCCAAAGAACGATGATATGGCAGCAGAGCTATTAATTATCGAGCGTGAGGGGAAGGAAGAAGCACAACCTTCCACAGAAGAAGAAAGTGAAGATGATGGATCAGCCGTTTTTGATCAAGCTGAATTAGAAACAGCACAACTAGAAGCACGATTAATGGCAAAAAGAATTAAAGAACTTATTCATAATCAGTTCCAGGTCTATGACTCGAAGCTTAAAATAACAAGAAATATTACGTATCGTGATATTGTTATTCTTTTACGTTCAATGCCGTGGGCACCGCAGATTTTAGAGGAATTTAAACAACAAGGAATTCCATTATACGCTGACCTCCGTTCAGGTTATTTTAATGCGACTGAAGTAGCGATTATGATGTCCTTACTAAAGGTCATTGACAATCCATTTCAGGATATACCGCTTGTGTCGGTATTGAGGTCACCTATTGTGGGGTTAGATGAAACGGAATTAGCTGTTATACGTCTTCATTCAAAGCAAACCTCCTATTATGAGGCAATGACAGTCTTTATAAAAGAAGGTCATACAGACTCTCAATTAATAAATAAGGTAAAAACTTTTTATGAAAACCTTCAAAGGTGGAGGACCGAGGCTCGCCATGGAGGTTTATCTGATTTGATTTGGCAGCTATACCGTGAAACAAAGTTTTATGATTATGTAGGTGGTTTACCTGGAGGGAAACAGCGTCAGGCTAACTTGAGAGCTTTATATGATCGTGCCCGTCAATATGAGGCAACTTCCTTCAGAGGGCTTTTCCGTTTTTTACGATTTATCGAAAGAATGCAGGACCGTGGAGATGATTTAGGAACGGCTCGTGCACTAGGGGAACAAGAAGATGTTGTTCGCTTAATGACCATTCATAAAAGTAAAGGACTAGAATTCCCGGTAGTTTTTGTTGGAGGATTGTCAAAGCAATTTAACATGATGGATTTAAATAAAAAGTACCTACTTGATAAAGAATTAGGTTTTGGTTCTAAATTTGTAAATCCGAAATTACGTATAAGTTATCCGACGATTACCCTTTCTACTATGAAAAAGAAAATGAAGCTTGAACTAATAGCAGAAGAAATGCGTGTATTATATGTTGCACTAACACGTGCAAAAGAAAAATTATACCTTGTTGGAACCGTAAAAGAATTCCAAAAGCAGACTGAAAAGTGGCAGGATGAATTAGAGAATAAGAATTGGTTACTCTCTGACCATAAAAGAGCTCTTGCCAAATCGTATATGGACTGGATAGGTCCTGCTTTAATACGACATAAGGATTGTGAACTTCTTCGAGGAGAAGAGGCAACAGTTCAACATGTGCCGGACGAAATAAAAAATGACTCTGCTAAATGGTTAGTTGAACTGGTTCATTCGGGTAGTCTTCAAGAAGTATTTGTTGACGACAAAGAGAATGATTCAGAGTTACTTGAGGCGTTAAAAAGTGGTAGTCCTGTCGCAGTAGAAAGTCCATTTAAAGATAAATTAATAAGTCAATTAGAATGGGTCTACCCAAATCAATTGGCGGCTTCACATCGATCTAAGCAAACTGTCACGGAGATCAAAAGGCAGCATGATAGTATTGATGAGAGTAGTTCCACGGAATTTATTCGAAAAATGAAACCAAAACTTGCTGATCGTCCACGTTTTATGCAGGAAAAGTCATTAACACCAGCTGAAAAAGGGACAGCAATGCATATGGTTATGCAGCATATTGACTTTCTAAAAGATATGAATGAAGCAAGCTTACTTGAACAAATTGCAAGAATGGTAAATAGTGAGCTACTAACAAGTGAACAAGCTGAAGGAATTGATATTGCGAATATATTAGGATTTTTCCATACTGAAATTGGAAAGAGGCTAACTAAAGCGCCTTATTGCAAAAGAGAAATCCCATTTAGCTTGGCCTTGCCAGCAAATGAGGCCTATGCAAAATGGCAGCAAGAAGAAGAAAATATATTGGTTCAAGGTGTTATTGATTGTATATTCGAGGATGATAATGGCCTAACACTGATCGATTATAAAACAGATGCAATCACTGGCAGGTATAGAGGTGGCTTTGAAGAGGCCAAGCTTATTTTAGAAGAAAGATACCGAACTCAAATCGAATTGTATACAAAAGCAATTGAATATATTTGGAAGAAGCCGTTAACCCACCGTTATTTGTATTATTTTGACGGTGGACACTTACTAAAATTATAAGTGTAAGATTTATCAGCAAATCTAGTTAAAAGCCCACGACATTTACCTACTAGTTGAATATCCTTTATTGAGCAACTAATTAGGAACATGTGGAGGTAAACAGATGAATCAACAATTTCCTATTCATGCAATGGACACTAGAGCCTTAAGAAGACCATACGTTAGACCAAGAAGACCTTATGGCTATGGTTATTATGGTGGATTAGGTGGTCCACTTGTAGGTGGAGTATTAGGTGGTCTACTTGGAAGTACATTATTAAACCCTTACTTTTATGGACCGACTCCGTTCTACCCGCCATACCCATATGGTTTTGGCTATGGTTATGGTTACCCGGGGTTCTGGTGGTAAAAATGAAAAGAAACTATCCTTTTAGCAGGATAGTTTCTTTTTGTTTCCTTAAAGATTTAAGCATTGGCAGTAATATTGGAATCACTAGCATCTGGATCAATCTCATTTGTAGCACTAATTACATTGTTTACGACATAAAAATCCCCTGTGTTTGCACCGCCAGAACCTAATGAACTTTTGGAAGAACCCTTAGGAGAAATATAAAAAGAATCCCCTAGATTTATAATTCCTTCAACATTGTTTATTTGAACAGGACCAACAATAGATGGCATATTTAAAACTCCTTTTTAAAATAAATATTTATTCTTCTTCATCACTAAGTATTTGGCGAATATGTTTTACTCGTGACTCGGATGAAATATTTTCGGTAGATCCAATGTGGATAATACCTGATGCAGAAACAGCTGTAACTTTTATGTTATTGACCTTTATTGCAGGTCTCAAATTGTGCTCAACCATGTTTAACGTTTCATAAAAACGAGGTTGTACTAAAGGCTTTGTGAAGACTGGATATTCATCCAAATTGCCTTCTACTCCATAAAAAATCTGTGTTTCCCTTTGTACAGCAAGAGCTCTTGAAAATGGACGAAGTTGAGTCGAGTCTCCAATTTGTACAACAGAACCTAGACCAACAGAGTTAACGTAGATGTTGTTTACAGTGGACAATCTTCTAAACATAAGAATTTAACTCCTTAAACTGCTGGTGTAAGTGGAACAAAAGGTCCTATAATTAACGATTCTGCAGGAGTATCAAATGAAGAGGAAAGTGAAATGGTCTTTGTATCGCCGATTAAAAAAATTGAGGAAGTTGATACCCCAACCACATGAATGTTTCCAACATTTAAATCTCTGTTAACTACTGTGAAATTCATCCGTCTTTTCCTCCCTTCATATTTTGAGGAAGATTAATAATAAAAGCATTAATGGCATTTTCTATGTCAGTTTTCATACTTGCTACTACATTATTATGGATGGTATCTGGTTCGTTGCGTGAAAGAGACGGATTAGACAGTTGCTGATTTAAGTGGTATTCAATTCTAGTATCAAGTTGTTTAGAGATATCATCGATAATGAAATCCCGGTAGGATTGATCTAAGATAGCTCCATGCTTTTTCTCAATCGTATTGATTAAATCTAAACATTCATCCTCCAAATAAATCATCATTTCTCCACGGATTCCCTCAACATATTCTCTGTTAAATTGATTATATGGGGGAACTTGCATTTTCCCTTGTGAAACGGAGAAATCATCAATGGCACCAGTATCGGATGGATTCAATCCAATATTTAAGGTACCCTCAAGTGTTTCCACCTTTAATTGATCAAACTTATACTCAATTCTTTCTATGGTTGTGCTTGGTTTTTGCTTAATTTCTTTCATTTCATTTTCAAGTCGTAGGATAACAGTCTCTAAATGGTTAATTCTTTCATTCTGTTTTAAAACGTATGTGTGGAGTTGCTTCAAGTACTGATTCATTTCATAAGACATATACATTAGAATCCCTCCCTAAGCATTCATAATCCCATTCATATATTTATATATTCAATAGAAGGCAAATAGGTGAATGCCTAGATTGATAAATTAGAATGGAGTGGCTAATGGGACAGCCGGAATATAATCTTGGTCCTCAACTACAACCGTTTGGTCAGTAGTTATTTCAGGTGCTGGTTGTGTATATCCCCCAGTATTATATAAATTACTCAAAGGCTTAATAATCCCTGCACTTCCAATTTGTAATACTGATGAGTTTGAAACCGCTCCAACACGCAAGTAATTAATGCAAATGCTTTGATTGATGTAAAAGTTCATTCATAACCCTCCTTGCAAGGTAAAATTTGTAGATGAATTTTAAGCATTACCTGCAATAGGCTGATCAACAACATCTCTATCATAAGTGTTCGTTGAACTTTGTCTATTAAGGACATATAGGCCATCTCCAGTATTAAAAGATCCAGCTCCTGCAAAGGTTTTCGCATTACTAACGGGTGATATAGTAAATACATCACCAATATTAAATACAGAGCTTCCCCCAACACTATTTACTTTTACCGCTCCGACGAAAGCTGGCATAACTAAAACACCCTTTAATATTAATCTTGCTTTAAGTATATGACGATGGCCTATACGACGTGAATTTTCTTATCACTATAAGAAGAGTAACTTTACCTAGAATTATGTCTAGTAATCAACTATAATGAAAAAATGGTAAAAATTATCATCGTGGGAGTGTAAAGATGAATCAACTAACACCTATTCAAGGAAAAGAACGAATTCAATCGATTGATATTATTAGGGGATTAGCAATATTGGGGATATTTTTAGTCAATATGGCAGCCTTTAATTCACCTGTACTTTATATGGGGCCTGATTGGTGGACAGGTAAACTGGATCTTTGGACTAAAGATTTTATCAATCTATTTGCCCAGGCAAGTTTTTACACAATGTTTTCATTTCTGTTTGGTTTTGGAGTTATGATATTTAAAGAACGTGTTATTGAAAAAGGATTTTCTTTTCCAAAACTCTATTTTAGAAGGTTAATTGTTCTATTAATTATAGGGTGTATTCATGCCTTTTTAATTTGGCATGGTGATATATTAATTACGTATGCAATTATCGGGGTTATTTTCTATTTATTTCATAAGGTAAAGCCAATCACATTATTGGTATGGTCACTGGTATTAATCATTGTTCCGACAATATTAATGACAGGCCTCCTCTTGTTAGCCATGTTGTTTGAGCCATCTGCTCTAACAATTCCATATGATGAAAAAATGACTGAGCAATCGGTTGAGGTATATAGAACAGGAACATTTACCGAAATTACCTCTCAACGGTTTCATGATTGGTATATGGTAAATGGCCCATTTAATTTTCCATTTATGCTGGTGACTTTGTTGCCAATGTTTTTACTTGGAGCCCTCGCTGCAAAAGTTAAATGGTTTTCAAAAGTAAATGAGAATATTAAGTCGATTAAAATTGTATGGTTTATTACTTTGATGATTGGACTACCCTTTAAACTTCTACCATATATATTCAATGAAAACCTGATGACAGAATTTATACAGGATACGATTGGTGGTCCTGCAATTGCACTGTTTTACATAACAAGTATTCTCCTCCTATTGAGAAAAACTCTGTGGCAGTCTATTTTATCACCGTTATCTTATGTTGGTAGATTGTCACTCTCAAACTACTTATTTCAATCCATTACATGTACACTGTTGTTTTATAGCTATGGATTGGGCTTTTATGGAAAAGTAAGTCCATTTGTGGGACTGATCTTAACACTTGTTATTTTTAGTATACAAGTAATCCTTAGTAGGCTATGGCTAAACCATTATAAATTTGGCCCAGTAGAGTGGCTGTGGAGAACTTTGACATACGGTCAAAAACAACCACTTAAATAAGAGAGTAACAAAAAAACATTCGCTTTAAAGCGAATGTTTTTTTATGAAATAATCGATTTAGCAGCAGGGGTTGTATTACTTGATTCTTGTGATTCCATAGCTTGTCCATATAAATTCAATAACTTATCTAGCTCCTGGCTACACTGAATGGTTTCTTTTGCAGTGAATCCATATTCCTGTGCTAGAGTAATCATTTTTATTCTCTTGGCTTCTATAATTAACCTTAACATATGACTATCCCCAATAAATTTTATAGTACTTCGTTCACGAAAAATTTATGTAAAATAGGCTAGTAGTACTATACCTTTTTCAATTGAGATTTATCTCATTTCTCCAGAGCACCTAATAATAAGTGCAAGCGATTGTATAAATATTATAGCCTCAAAATCCTAAAAGAAAACCGATTCGTCAAAACATATCGTGATATTACAAAAGACTACAAAATTCTACAATTAAAACGACTTATAGGTCTTTTTGTATAAGAGTAGAGAAGT
The DNA here is from genome assembly GCA_947497585.1 of uncultured Bacillaceae bacterium. Lineage (GTDB taxonomy): Bacteria > Bacillota > Bacilli > Bacillales > Bacillaceae_L > Bacillus_BV. The sequence continues at coordinate 78,758 of CANMHG010000008.1, forward strand.
AAACAGTGATTATCGACCTACTTTAATTGGAAAAATCATGAGGTTATATACCTAGAAAAATATTAAATATTCTGAAAATAAATAAGCCTTATGTAGGATTGTCGATTGTAGTAGGAAATTTTATCATTAAAGCAAGAGATCAGTCGGAAAAGTAAAAAAATTGCTGAATCTCGATAAAGGCAAACCTGATGAAAATCAGTGACGCAAAGCTAAAGGGGCTAACGTGCAACCGCACTATGCCAGCCAGCTACCGAAAGATACAGGGTGTAGTCTATCTAGGAGTCTACAATTCTTTATCCCCCCTTTCGGTAAAAGGCAGGGGCTATTTTTGTTGGAGAGAAGAGGTGAAAAAATGAAGCTTATGAATCTGTCAAACAATGAAATACTTGCAAGTGATATGGGACAAGCTTACAGCTTTCATAAAAGATTATTCGGATTAATGTTTACTCACTCACTTGCAGCAGGTTCTGGGCTCCACATCAAACCCTGCCGGTCAATTCATTCGTTTTTTATGAACTATTCAATTGATGTACTTTACCTATCGGAACAAAATGAAATTGTTGCGATAGACGAGCATTTCTCGCCACGAAAGATCGGAAAGGTGCATGCTCAGGCAAGTTCAGTAGTCGAACTTCCAGCTGGTACAATCAAGAAAACCAACACCACGATAGGACATAAACTACAAATTAAAAACTAATTGATAGGGAGAGATTTATAATGATGAACAAATTAAAAGGATTAGTAGTAGAAGAGCAAGGTCAAGGAATGACTGAGTACGGATTAGTATTAGGAGTTATTGCGGTTGGGGTAGTAGGAACTCTTGTATTATTGAGAGAGCAAATTACAGCAATGTTTACAGATGTTTTAACAAACGTTCAAAATCGTAATACTGTTGGTCAATAATCTGAATAACTCCAGCAAGGGCTTTGCGTTAATTTAACGTAAGGCCTTTTTTAAAAAGGATTATACGGAAAAGAGGGATCCTTTATGATCATAAATTGCCTATTAATCATCGTGTTAGTCATTTGCCTATTAACCGATCTTAAATCAAGAAGAATTTACAATAAAGTTATTTTCCCAGCTCTGGGTGTTACGTTTATTATTCATACTTTTACACCGATGGGAACAGGGATCATGTTTTCTTTATTAGGCTTTTTAACAGGACTTGGTATTCTGCTCATTCCTTATATGTTAGGTGGAATGGGAGCTGGTGACGTAAAACTTTTAGCATTAATTGGAGCAATGAAAGGAACTACTTTTGTAGTATTTACAGGAATTTACATGGCTTTAATTGGTGGAATTATTGCTTTAGGAATCTTGTTTTTCCGAAAAGGAGTTTTGTCTCGTCTTAAATCGATTTTTTATTCAATTGCGGGTTTGAAAAATGGAGTTATTATTCCGTTAGCTATAGACAAAGATGCACTTCAAGCAACCTATCCCTATGGAGTTGCTATTGTTGGAGGAGCACTCCTATCCTTATTTGCAAAAGGGTGGATACTTTTATGATAAAAGAAGAAAAGGGACAATCACTAGTAGAAATGGCTTTGTTATTACCTATATTACTTTTATTACTTGCTGGTATTTTCGATTTTGGTAGATTGCTATATTCTTATACTCATCTTCATTTAGCAACACAAGAAACGGTTCGTTTAGGGGGCTTAGGAAGAGGAGATGCTGAAATTACTCAATTTGCTAGAAACTATGTTGATTTAGGGGATTCAAGTTTATTAAGAGTTACAATATCACCAACAGAAGAATACAGAAATTCTGGAGAATATATGAGTGTAACTCTAGATTATCCAATAGAAATTGTCACTCCATTTTTTTCCACTTTTATACCCACTCCACTTATTTTAACCACTGAATCAACCATTCGGGTTGAATGAAGAGGTGAATGAATGAAAAAGAACCTGAAAAAGTTATTGCAAAAGGAAGATGGAAATGTATTGTTACTCGTTTCATTAGCATTTATGGGTTTACTTACAATGGGTGGACTCGTTATGGATGGTGGAACAATGTATATGACGAAAAGCCATTTACAAAAAGTGGCGAATGCGGCCGTTTTATCAGGTGCACAAGAGCTTACGAATACTGAAATTGCGGTAAGAGATGTAGTGAATGAAGTTCTACTTGCTCATGGAGAAGCAGAAAATCTTCAAGGTATGACAATTAAAATGGGAGAACGAGTCTCTATAGATTTAAAGCAAACGGTACCTTTAGTCTTTTCAAAATTACTTGGATTTGAATCTATAGATGTGCACAGTAATGCTGCAGCTGAATTAAGAGTAATGGGAAGAGCTACTGGTGCAGCACCTCTTGGAATAGATGATTCAATTAACTTGGATTATTACACACAATATAAACTTAAAGTTGATTCTACTGGAGTTGAATTCGGTAATTTTGGTGTGTTAGCCCTGGGTGGATCAGGAGCAGCAACCTATGAGGATAATCTGAGGAACGGATATCAACAAGAGGTAAAAGTGGGAGATATTCTAAATACGGAAACCGGGAATATCGCCGGGAAAACAAGGTCTGTTATTAAAGAGCGAGTAGATGGTTGTTTGCATACAGCTGATAGCATGTATGACCGTGATTGCTCGAGAGTTATACTTATTCCCACTTATAAAACTTATGGAAATTATACAAATCAAATGAAACAAATCCAAATTACTGGGTTTGCTTACTTTTATATATTAGACCCAATGGATCCAAAAGATACTTCAATCACAGGCATGTTTATAAAGAGAGCTGGAACTGGATTTGAAGCACCGAACAGTTTAAATAAAGGTGCCTTCAGCATTAGATTAACAGAGTAGGTGAAAACATGAGATCAAAAATAATTATGCTCTTAGCACTAGTAATGGGTATTGTTACAACTGTACTATTCTTTAATTATATGAATCAATTTGATACTCAAGCAGTCATTAATGAAAACACAGTACCAGTTGTCCAGGCAAAAGGGCTCATTAAAGAAAATCAAAGGATTACTTCAGATATGCTTGTGATTGCCCAAGTTCCGAAAGATGGAATACATGCTCAAACGATTACCGAGCTGTCGCAGGTTGAAGGGCAATACGCAACTTCAGATATAGAGGCTGGAGAAATCCTTCTTTCTCACAGAGTTAAATCGGAAAAAGAAGAAACACTATTCGTTTCAAGAAAGGTGACGGATGGACATCGAGGAGTTTCGGTAGGGGTAAATTTTGTCCAATCTGTCTCAAACTTAATTGAGCCAGAAGATGTAGTTGATGTAGTATTCAGTGAAGTTGTAAAGGTGAATAACATTGATACTGTGGTCACCAAACAAATTCTATCCAAGGTGCGAGTACTTGCAATAGGTCGAAAAATGGTTGCAGCGACGTCTGAAGACGAAGTGTACGCTGAATATAGCTCAGTCACATTAGAACTTAAGCCTGAGGACTCCGTAACCTTAATCAATGCATCAGTACGAGGGAACATTCATTTAACAATTCATACAAAAATTGTACCACCGGCAAATGAGTAGGGTGGAGTATAAAAGATACACGTGTGACTAGGGATTAGACTAGACCGAGGTGAAAATTCATGACAAACAATCAAATGTTACAGCAAGGAAAAACGAAACGAGGAGAGTTGATTGCCGTTTGTAGTGCAAAAGGTGGAATAGGGAGGACTACTCTTACGGTTAACCTTGCTGTTGCCTTATTTAAGAAGAATATATCTATAAGTATAGTAGATGGCGATTTTCAATTCGGTGACGTGGGTCTTGCTATGGATCTTCAATCAACATTTACAATTAAAGATGTGGTTGAGGAAATTGATCGTCTAGATGAATTTAGCCTTGCTAGCTACCTTTGTAATCATGAGACTGGAGTAAAGGTTTTACCTGCTCCAGAACGTCCAGAATACGCCGAAATTGTATCCGAAGAGATATTAAGTAAAGTTCTAGACTTATTACTTGTTCAGCAAGATTATGTAGTTGTTGATACAGGAGTAGGATTGCAGGAAAAGACACTTCAATTTATCGAAAAAGCAGATCAAGTCTTAGTTGTAACAAATCTTGAAATGGCTGCATTAAAAAATACCAAATTAATGCTAGAAACACTAGAAGTGCTGGGGATGCGTGAAAAGGTAAGGGTGGTAGTTAATCGTGCAACAATGGAAAGTGTAATACAGCCAAGTGATGTTCCAGAGATATTAGGAGAAAATGACCCTGTCTATATACCAAATGATTTTCAGATAGCATCACAGTCGTTAAATATAGGAATTCCCTTTGTTATGAATCAAGGTAAGACAGAGCTTGCGAAATCCGTATTTAAAATGGCCGAACAATTAACAACTCGTCGGGAGATTTCGATGATAAAAGTAAAAAAACCTTCAATACTCTCTAAATTCTTAAACCGTAAGCGACTGAAGGAGGAGACTGCAGAATGAGCCTATTAAATCGAATAAAAGAAAAGGAGCAAGAGCGTCAGGAAAGCGTCTCTCTTGAAACTCCTTCCCCAGCTCAACCCGATTACATTCCGAAGAAAGATTTAGTCTCATCATTTAGAGAAAGTAGAAAACAGGATGTTCAAAAGAATAGTCCTCGTCAAATGGTTGTTGACAAGCACCAAGAGCTTAAAAATCGTCTACATAAGCAAATCCTTTCTGAATTGAAGGATGATAATGTGGATGAGATTATTCCAAAGCTTGATGCAATGGCAATTGAAATAATTAAAGAAGATGAATCCTTTCGGGGGAAAATTGATCGTAAACGAGTCGTTGATGAGCTTATTAATGATTTAGCGGGATTTGGACCAATCAATCCATTGTTAATGGATGAAAATGTTACCGAGGTAATGGTTAACGGCCCTAATCATGTCTACTGTGAAAGGAAAGGGAAAATTGAATTAACTTCGATTAAATTCCGTGATGACGAACATGTCATGAACATCATCGAAAAGATTGTTTCACCGATTGGTCGAAGAATTGACGAAAGCAGTCCGATGGTAGATGCACGTCTACCAGATGGTTCTCGTGTGAATGCAATTATTCCTCCACTCGCTTTAAACGGTCCAACGATTACAATAAGGAAGTTCTCGAAGGATCCTTTTCAAGTTGAAGACATGATTAACTTTGGAACATTGACTCACGAAATGGCAGTATTTCTGGAGGCTTGTGTAAAAGCAAAATTAAATGTTTTTGTAAGTGGTGGGACAGGGTCTGGAAAAACGACGACTCTGAATGTCCTTTCAAACTTTATCCCTTACGATGAAAGGATCATTACAATAGAAGATGCAGCCGAGCTACAGCTAGGTCAGGAACACGTTATCTCACTTGAATCTCGTCCCCCGAATATCGAGGGCAAAGGAGCGATAACGATCCGTGATTTGGTTCGAAATTCATTGAGGATGAGACCGGATCGTATTGTCATTGGAGAGGTACGTGGTGGTGAAGCATTGGACATGCTTCAGGCAATGAATACAGGACATGATGGATCACTAGCTACTGGTCACTCAAATAGTCCACGTGACATGATTGCACGTTTAGAAACGATGGTCCTACTCGCTGGGATCGAGCTTCCTATTAAAGCCATTCGCGAACAAATTGCTGGAGCAGTTGATGTGATTATTCAACAGGCACGACTCAAAGATGGTTCAAGGAAAATTATTAATATCACAGAAGTACAGGGTCTAGAAGGAGATGTGATTGTTCTACAAGATATCTTTAGCTTTAAGCAAGAAGGTCTAGATGCAGAAGGAAAAGTAAAAGGGAAACTTGTTCCAACAGGAGTACGCCCCAAATTTTACGAGAGACTGGAAACCTCTGGTATTCACATTCCTACAAGTGTATTTATTGAAGAGGAGGAATGGGGTGCATGAAATGGTTTCTCTTAATTCTCTTTCTATTTAGTGCGTTTCTGTTTTTTACGGCAATTCTTCAGTTCCTCTTTATTAGGGATAAGAGTCTAGATAAAAGAATGAAAAGGTATTTAGCGATTAGTGAAAAAAAAGGCTTTGACCGTAAAAAGTTTAATCTTATTGTGCAGATGCAACTCACAAAGCAAAGAATTCGAAAACAAGTTTTAACGAAGGAAAAAAACTCCAAGCTTGAGGTTATGCTAGGTCGTGCTGGTCTACAACTAAGGCCTGAAGAGTACGTAATTTTTCAATGGATAAGCACAGCATTAACTGGTGGAGTACTATTCTTAGCCTCTAATAACCCATTCTTTTTGTTTTTAGGAGCTGTCATAGGATTCATGCTTCCTAAATGGTACGTGAAGAAAAAACAAAAAGAACGAATGACTAAGTTTAATGAAGGTCTACCAGATATGCTTACAACAGTAGTAGGTTCACTTCGAGCAGGATTTAGTTTTCCACAAGCATTAAAGGCTGTGGCGGAAGAGGCGCATTCGCCAATTAAAGAAGAGATAGAACATGTGTTAAAGGAAATGCAATATGGAAGTAGTATTGAAGATTCATTGAATGAATTAAAAGAAAGAATGCCTAGTGAGGATTTGGATTTGATGATACAAGCTATCCTTATTCAAAGAACAGTTGGTGGTAACTTAGCTACGGTATTGGATAAGATTGTTGAAACCATTCGTGATCGAACTAAAATTCAAAGGCAAGTTGTAACATTAACTGCTCAAGGTAGGCTTTCTGGGATTGTTATCGGTCTTTTACCTATTGCTCTTGGACTCTTTATTTATTTAATTGAACCTGAATATATAGGGACTTTGTTCACCAGCCCTATAGGAATAATATTAATTACCGTAGGTGCAATTTCTGGAACAATTGGTTTCATGTTTATTCGGAAACTCACAACAATCGAGGTGTAGCCTATGATGTATGTAACTTTCTTTTTAATGATTAGTCTCTTTGTGTACGGCTTATTTACGATAAAAGCAGAAAAGTCTAAGCAGGTAGAAAAGCGGCTATTACTATTAAAAAAAGAACAACAAGATCAGGGATTAATAGAAACTGCCAAAGAGACAAAAGAACGGAAATTTTATGAGAGAATTATGCTACCTTTATGGAAAGAGTTCAAACGTAGCTTTAAGCGAAAAATGCCAGGAGAAAAGGAAGCTAAGCTTGAAATTAAGCTTTTACAAGCAGGAAATCCATTTGGTATGACATCTGTTGAATATCGCTTAATCCAAATTGGCTTATTCATTTTAATACCGTTTTCGTTTGGAAGTTATGGTGCCTTATTGAATAGTAATTTGGCAGTAGTCTTTCTTTTTGGTTTCGTTGGTGTCCTGGTAGCAATAAGTTTACCTCGATACTATATTAATCTAAAAATAAAAAAGAGAAATCAATTAGCATTACGAGAGCTTCCAGATGTATTGGATTTATTGACTGTTAGTTTAGAAGCTGGCCTAGGATTTGACTCAGCGCTAAGTAAGCTAGTATCCAAGAAAGACGGTATTCTCCCTTCTGAGTTTCATCGATGTCTTGAGGAAATTAGGCTTGGCAAAACAAGAAGAGAAGCACTTTCAGGTATTCGTGAACGTCTTGTCGTCGATGAAATAAATGCATTGATTAGTAGTATTTTACAAGCTGAGAAGTTAGGAATTGGGATGGTCCAAGTGTTGCGTGTTCAATCTAATGAGGTCCGTGACCGCAGGAAGCAGCGAGCTGAGGAGGAAGCAATGAAGGCTCCAATTAAAATGTTGTTCCCACTCGTACTATTTATCTTTCCTAGTATTTTCATCGTGTTATTAGGGCCAGCAGTTATCCAGTTTATGGATGCATTTAAGTAGAGGCAATAGGAAGCCTCTATTTTTTTATGGTACAAATGGGAGTATAATCAGATTAAATTGTATTATATGAGGTGATTAGGATGAGATTTGTAACAGCTCAAAAAGGGGAACAGTCAATCATCGGGATTTTGTTAGAAGACGGTAACCGTACTAAGATATTAGATTTACATGAAGCAGAAATAGCTATGAACGGTAATTCAATTTTACCTAGGAGCATGAATGAGTGTTTAGATTTAGGAGACCTATTTGTTGAAAAAGTAAGTGTAATTCAAGAATGGGCAGGTGTACATAACGATGGTGGTTACATTATAGAATTAGAAGAGGTTGTGGTGAAAGCACCAATACCAAGGCCTCGTAAAAATGTATTTTGTGTAGGTAAAAACTATGCAGACCATGCGATCGAAATGGGTAGTGCTGCAGATATTCCAGAACATGTGATGTTATTTTCAAAGGCACCAACTTCTGTAATAGGCACAGAAGAAATTATATTACATCATGACCATGTAACCAATCAGTTAGATTATGAGGGAGAGCTAGCAGTCATCATCGGTAAAAAAGGAAAACAAATAGCTGAAGAAGACGCCTTTGATTATGTATTCGGTTATACCATTCTTAATGACATAACTGCAAGAGATCTGCAGGATAAACACAAGCAGTTCCTATTAGGAAAGAGCCTTGATACTTCTTGCCCAATGGGGCCTTATATTGCACATAAGTCAATTATTCCTAATCCTGGCCACCTGCGTATCGAAACAAAGGTGAATGGAGAAGTGAGACAATCAGGGAATACAGAGCAATTTATTTTTTCAATTGAGAAAATTATATCCGTCATCTCACAAGGTACAACCCTTGAACCAGGGGACATAATCGCAACCGGTACACCAGCAGGAGTTGGTAAAGGCTTTAAGCCTCCACGCTTTTTGAATAAAGGGGATGTAATTGAAATAACTGTTGAAGGACTAGGGACATTGAGGAATAAAGTTGAAAGTTAATAATTATTGAGTTCTTTTGGAGTGAAAGTTCCTCTAACTGGCTTTTTTTTATTTTAGAATAAGTCCATCGAGGCGTAGGCTAGGAAAAAGTTATGCAGATTTGAAGTTTATCGGTCAAATTTGAGCGTTTATCGGTCTAAGGCAGGATTTATCGGTCTTTCGTTACTATATTTCGGCCTAAAAACAAACATATCGGTCTTTAGAAATTTTCAAAGAAACTTTACCAGTGCAATTCAAAAAAAGACTAACTCCTCATCAAATCCGGAGTTAGTCTTTTTAAAAGATTAGCTAAGCACTTTCTTCACTTTATCAATTGCCCAATCTAGATCTTCTTTTGAAATCACTAGAGGTGGAGCAAAACGAATAACTGTTTCATGTGTTTCCTTACATAATAATCCTTCTTCTTTAAGCTTTTCACAATATGGACGAGCAGCTTCTGTCAGTTCTACCCCGATAAATAGACCACGACCGCGAACCTCTTTAATAACTGGATTATTAATTTCTTTTAGTTTTTCTTGCATGTAATTTCCAAGCTCCAATGAGCGCTCATGAAGCTTCTCATCAATTAACACATCAAGTGCAGCAATAGAAACCGCACAAGCTAGAGGGTTTCCACCGAAAGTAGAACCATGTGAACCTGGATTGAATACACCTAAAACACTTTTATTTGCAGCTACGCAAGAGATTGGGAAAACCCCTCCACCTAGGGCTTTACCTAGGATGTACATATCAGGATCAACATTTTCCCATTCGCAAGCAAACATTTTTCCAGAACGTCCTAGTCCAGCTTGAATTTCGTCGGCGATAAATAACACATTTTCAGCTTTACAAACGTCAAATGCTTCTTTTAAATAACCCTCTCGAGGAATATTAATTCCAGCTTCACCTTGAATTGGCTCAAAGATAAAGGCAGCTGTATTAGGTGTAATAGCCGCTTTTAATGCGTCGATATCTCCGTATGGAATTACTTTAATTCCTGGAAGCATTGGGCCAAATCCACGTTTGTATTCTTCACTTGAAGACATAGAAACCGCTGCCATTGTACGGCCATGGAAATTGTCTTCACACACGATGATTTCTGCTTGATTATCGGCAACACCTTTAACATCATATGCCCAGCGACGTGCTGTTTTAACAGCTGTTTCAACTGCTTCAGCGCCTGTATTCATCGGAAGAACCATATCTTTACCAGTAAGCTTTGAAACTTTTTCATACCATGGTCCTAATTGGTCATTGTGGAATGCACGTGATGTTAGAGTAATTTTGTCCGCTTGGTCTTTTAATGCCTGAATAATTTTAGGATGACGGTGCCCTTGGTTTACTGCGGAATACGCACTAAGCATATCCATATATTTATTACCTTCTGGATCTTCAACCCACACACCTTCTGCTTTTGAAATAACAATTGGTAGTGGGTGATAGTTCTTTGCACCATATTGTTCAGTTAATGTTATAAGTTCGTTAGTTTTTCCCAAGTTAAGTACCCCTTCCATACAATATAAAATATGTCCTCTTATACAATAGCCTACTCTTAATAATGAATCAACTTCTCTGCTATGTTTTTGACGATTATGTGAAATCTTTTAAAAAGATCAGTTCCTATTATCAATTCACTATCTCCTTTTTGCTGTTTAGTAAGGTGGTAATAGGGTTTACAGTCTTTTCTATTCGATAAACTTCTTGATTATCAAATTTCTCGTTTTAATGAAAACATGGTATTATGAGATTGTTGAAAAAAGGTTGTTTTATATTAGAAGGAGGTATACTCATGACACATGCACATATTACAGCTTGGGTAATTGCTCTTATCCTATTCTTTGTTGCTGTTTCAATGCAAAAAGGTGCAAAATCAAAGTCACTAAAAATCGTACACATGACATTGCGTTTATTCTACATTCTGATTATAGTGACAGGTGCTATTTTATTAATTGGTCTAAGCTCAATCTCATTAATGTACATTCTAAAGGTATTAGCTGGTATCTGGGTAATTGGTATGCTAGAAATGATTCTTGTACGTGGATCTAAAGGGAAATCTACTGGAATGTTCTGGGGACAACTAATTGTTGCGCTAGTTGTAACTATATATTTAGGGTTAAAGCTACCGATCGGATTTATGCTATTTTAAAAGTCGCTTATTCAAGCGGCTTTTTTCTATTTTTCAATACCTAAAACCATGAGATTATGATATCTTTATAGATAGATTATTGTCGAATTTTGAATTGATACGTTGCCGAGAGTGTGGTGTGAGATTATAGATGAAAACCTATACTATGAACTGTGTGGATCCATCTGAAATAGAAGCGTTTGTTAATACCAACAATCTAGTAAATGAAAAGAATATACTTGTTCAGGCATTTTCTGGAGTGTTGGATGAAACATACATAGTAAATATCCAAAAGCAATTAGCAAAATCTCTCCCACAAGCTATATTAATAGGTACAACCACTGATGGTGAAATCAAGGATGGAGAGATTTTTACAAAAACAATCACTCTTTCTTTCACTGTATTTTCTAGTACAGTTTTAACACCAACAATACTTCCTTTTGAGGACTCTGAAAATAGTTTTAAAATGGGAGAACAGCTCATTATTAACACGTATAATGCTGATACAAAAGCTATTATAATCTTTGCAGGTGGCTTTAGCATTGACTTAGAGGAAATGTTTAAAGGAGTCAATTCTGTGCAACATAAAGCTGTTGTATCGGGTGGATTAGCTGCAGATAATGGTGATTTTAAAAATACATTTGTTTTTGATAATCATAGAATCCTCAAAGATGGAGTAGTTGCAGTAGGGCTATGTAATAAAAACCTAATCGTAAATACATTATCAAATAGTGATTGGAAAAAAACAGGTCGACCTTTTATGATTACAAAGGCATCAGGAAATCGTTTATATGAGTTGGATTATAAACCTCCAATTTCAATAATGAAGAAATATCTAGGTCAGGAATTTACCTTGCAATTGCCACAATCAGGGGCGGAGTTTCCGTTCATGGTCGAGAGAAAAGGTAAGGATGTCTCTCTATTTGTAACCAATGTATTTGATGATGGGTCAGTTGAATTAAGTGCTAAGGTTGGTGAAAATGAAAAACTCTTTTTCTCTTTTGCTAATGTTCCAGTGATTATTGATAACTCTATAAAAGAGATGAAACGGTTAAGCAAAAAGCCAATAGAATCCATTTTCATTTATGACTGTATGGCTAGAAAAAGATATTTTCATTCTTTTGTAAAAAAAGAAATACAGGTACTACAACAAATAGCGCAAACGAGTGGTTTCTTCTCCTATGGGGAGTTTTCTAAAGTGGATGACGAATCTAAGCTTGTTGCATATTCTCTAACAATACTTGCGTTGTCCGAATCAACAGATCTTCCTAACAATCCAAAAATTGAAATTGATTATACTGTCCCAAATGAAACACAGTCATTAATTGCATTATCCAACTTAATTTATGCTTCCTCTAAAGATATTGATTTATTGTATCAAAACTATGAGGAGTCGGAGCAAAGGTATAAATCACTTTTCGAACATAATACGGATATCGTTTATTCAACTGATTTGCAAGGAAGGTTCACAAGTGTAAATGGAGCGTTTAGTAAAGTCTTTGGTTATAAAGAAGAAGAATTATTATATAAAAACTCATTAAAGTATATTAACGAAAATGATATTCCAAGGGTAAGAATGCACTTTAATCGAGTGTTAAAAGGGAAAGAACAATATTATAATCTCGAAATACCAACGAAATTTGGAGATACATTGCTCTTTCAAATAAAGAATATACCAATTGTCATAAACGGTAAAAAAGTTGGGATTTATGGAATTGGCAGAGATATAACTGAACAGAAAAAGGCAGAAGAGAAAATTGCGTATCTAGCATTCTATGACACGGAAACTGGACTACCAAACAGGCTAAAATTTAAAGAACAACTCGAAGATTATATAGTGGGGGCAAAGAGAAAAAAGAAGAAGCTCGCTATTTTATTTATAGATTTAGACCGCTTTAAGATTATCAATGATTCTCTTGGACATTACCAAGGAGATCTAATCTTAAAACAAGTGATTGAAAAAGTAAAAAAAGTCTTACCTTCTAGAAGCTATTTAGGAAGATTCGAAGGTGATAAGTTCACCTTGATACTATCTAAAAATGTCGATATCGATCATGTCATTGATGTTGGGCAAAAAATTCTACAAGAAATAGGCAAACCTATCCTGCATGAACAGCAAGAATTTTTTATCACCGCAAGCATTGGTGTAAGTATGTATCCGAATGATGATAAACAAGTGGACTATCTCCTAAAACATGCAGATACAGCTATGAATCTCGCGAAGCAACATGGTGGAAATAAACTTAAATTCTACTCAACAGAAATGAATACAGAAGCGCTCTATCGCCTCGAATTAGAAAGTTATTTACGAAAGGCTTTAGAGAAAGATGAATTTCACTTATGCTATCAACCTCTTATCAGTTTAGCCACCGGTAAGATATATGGCAGTGAGGCACTTATACGTTGGAATCATCCAAAACTAGGGTTAGTATCTCCTTTGGAATTCATCCCTCTAGCAGAGGAAACAGGACTTATTCAAGATATAGGTAAGTGGGTAATGGTAACCGCGTGTAAGCAAACCCAAAAATGGCATGACATGGGTTATAAAGACTTAACGATTTCAGTAAATGTTTCTGCAAACCAATTTCAGCAAATGGGGTTCGTTGCTGAAGTTAAAGAGGCGATTGCCCAATCGGGGCTAGACCCGAAATATTTAAATATAGAACTAACTGAGAGTGTTATGCTTAGAAATATTAGCTATAGTATTATGGCGATGAAAGACCTACAAAACATGGGCGTGAAAGTATCTATTGATGACTTTGGAACAGGCTATTCTTCATTAAGCTATCTAAAGAATTTGCCTTTCAACACGTTAAAGATTGATCGGTCATTTATCAATAATATCCATTCAAGTAATTCAGAGATAGCGATTGTAAAGGCAATTATCACAATGGGACATGGCTTAGCAGTTAAGGTTGTTGCAGAAGGAGTCGAGACAGAAGAGCAAATCAAGTTATTAAAAGAGCTTGAATGCCACTATGCACAAGGCTTCTATATAAATAAGCCATTATCTAGCAAGGACTTTGAAACAGGTCTTATAAATCAAGTGTAATAATAGTAAGAGCTGTCTGTCTATAATAGACGACAGCTCTTTTTATCCTGCTCTAGAAAATTATAAAAAAGTAACATCCTTAAAAACTGCTTAGGTTCTCTGCATCCAGCTCCAGCGCCTAGCCCCTCGAGTCAAATAACCTGAGCCATAAAAAGTCGAAGTGCAGACTTTTTCTGTCACAGAACATTTGCTTGTCGGGGCTGATCAAGGCGCTTCCGCTTTTGATTGCTACTTTAGGGTGGTCAATAATGCTCTTTTTCCGTCGGACCATGTGAACTCGAAACGGTCCCACTCTTTTTTTCCTCTTTCAAAATGGTGTTGAACGAAACAAACCATTTCAGTGTTATCAAAGCTAATAAAATTTACGCCATGATATTTTTTAGAACGGTCATCACCCGAAAATAACATTTGGTTATGACAATATGTACAATCATAAAGAGAATAGTGGTACTTGTTCAAAGCATTCGTATACCTTACAAACACCTCATCAGGTAAGGCTTCAAGCAGCATCTTATAGGCATGAGGTAACTCTTTTCGAAAACGTATGCAATCACCATCAGTGAGTTGGTAAAAAAACTCAGGTGTTTTTAATAAGCCGTTCTCATTAACAATGCCTGTCATCCATGACTTTAATGTGAAAACCTCAATTTCTTTGTCTATTAAATCATCAAGAAGAGATGCTTCTTCGTTTTCGTCATCGAAAAAGACCCATTGATCATTAATGTATTCTACAGTACCCATTGAATACGAGCGTGGCTGCTCTTTAATTGCATTAAGTCTATGTTGTAAATTCAAGGTGAATCCTCCTGTCTAATGAAATTCTGACTTAGTGACATCTATCCTTCTTTTTTGACATATTTTAAGAAAAATATAACTGTAAGTGCTTCCAAATAATTGGACAATACATTCTGGGCGTCCTACCCGCATACAATGTAATCAGCTTGCTAACCGTGTCATACGGTGTGAAAGGATGATATACATGTGTGGAATAACGGGCTGGATAGACTTTCGTCGCAATTTACTAAACGAAAATCAAATTGTTTCTAAAATGGCAGAAACCCTTACAAAACGTGGGCCAGATGATACGAATACATGGACCACGAGCCATGCAGCATTTGGGCATAAACGATTAGTTGTAGTAGATCCTGAGGGTGGCAAGCAGCCAATGACAAGGAAAAAGGGAGAAAACGCTTATACCATTTGTTATAATGGGGAGCTTTATAACACAGAAGATATTCGAAAGGAATTATTGCAAAGAGGCTATTCCTTTAAAGGTCATTCTGATACGGAGGTCCTCCTAACTGCTTATATAGAATGGGAGGAGCAATGTGTAGACTTTTTAAATGGAATATTTGCATTTGCGGTATGGGATGAGAGTAAGAAAAATTTATTTATCGGAAGAGACCGCTTGGGCGTAAAACCACTTTTTTATAAAGAAGAGAACGGTAGACTTCTCTTTGGCTCTGAATTAAAAGCATTACTTGCACATCCTGAGGTTAAAGCAGAGGTTGGTCTAGATGGGCTGTCCGAAATCTTTGGTTTAGGACCTTCAAGAACACCTGGGCATGGGGTATTTAAAGGGATAGAGGAGCTTCGCCCAGCACATGCCTTAACTTTTTCAAAAGACGGACTCAAAAAATGGCGTTATTGGAATGTGAAAAGTAAAGAACACACAGATTCATTAGATGTTACAACAGAAAAGGTAAGAGATCTATTTACAGATGCGGTTACTAGACAATTGGTATCAGATGTACCAGTTTGTACATTTTTATCTGGTGGCGTGGATTCTAGTGCCATAACGGCAATTGCTGCCAAGGAGTTTGAAAAAGAAGGTAAGGGACCACTTCATACCTACTCTATTGATTATGAAGACAATGATAAGTATTTTGAATCGAATGAATTTCAACCTAATTCTGATGGTCCATGGATAAAGCTGATGTCAGATACATTTAACACAGTACATCATCGTTGTGTTATCTCACAACAAGAACTTGTGGATTACTTAACAGAGGCTGTGATTGTTCGTGATTTACCAGGGATGGCTGATGTGGATTCATCATTACTTTGGTTTTGTAAAGAAATTAAAGAGGAGTTTGTAGTAGGATTATCAGGTGAATGTGCTGATGAAATATTTGGTGGTTACCCTTGGTTTCATCGACCAGATGATTTAGCATCTAAAGGTTTTCCATGGATGAGATCTACTGATGAAAGAGTAAGTTTATTAAAAAGTTCATGGAGAAATAAACTAGACTTAGAGAGCTATGTTTTAGCAAGGTACCAAGAGACCGTAAAGGAAACACCTGCTTTATTCGGTGAAAATAAGGCAGATGCAAGTAGACGTGAGTTATTTTATCTCAATATCCTTTGGTTCATGACAACATTATTAGATCGTAAAGACCGAATGAGTATGGGAGCGAGCCTAGAGGTACGTGTTCCTTTTGCGGATCATCGATTGGTGGAATATGTTTGGAATATACCATGGGATATGAAGATGTATGGTGACCGTGAGAAGGGAATATTGAGACGTGCGCTAGAAGGGCTATTACCTAACGATGTTCTTTATCGGAAGAAGAGTCCTTATCCTAAAACGCATAATCCACACTATACAAATGCTGTGAAAAAATGGATGGAGCAAATACTGGAGGATAAAAACTCTGCGTTATATGAATTCTTTGATGATAAGAAATTAAAGGATATTGTCCAAACGGGTGGAGACTCCTTTAAAGTACCATGGTTCGGGCAGCTAATGACCGGACCGCAGTTATTGGCTCATTTAGCCCAAATCCATGTGTGGTTTAAGGAATATAATATAAATATATCAGAATAAAGTAAAAAGGTAGCCCATAACAGCAGGGCTACCTTTACTATTTTTATACAGCTTCTTCGTTTGCATTTGGTGTAACAAATGCTTTTTTCTCCCATGCTCGGGAACGCCAGCGCCATAGCATGACAATGCCTCTTATCCATTCGTCAACGATAAAGGCAATCCAGATTCCTACTAAACCTAAACCAAAGTGGATACCTAGAAAATAGGCAAGTGGAACACTAATTCCCCACATAGAAATAATCCCCATATATACAGGTAGTCGTACATCTCCTGCTGCACGTAGAGAGTTTATAATGACTAGATTAAAGGCCCTACCAGGTTCAAGAATAATAGTTAGAAGTATCAGGGTTCCACCAAGTTTTATAATCTCCTGGTTATCTGTAAAGATTCCAAAGAAAGGGTCAGAAAAGAAAGAAACAATAATCGCCATTAAAGTCGATATACCAATCGCTAAGTATAAGCTTTTTAAACACCTTTGGTAGGCACTATCAAACTGTCTTGCACCAATCATATGACCGACAATTATCTGTGTACCTTGGCTAATTGCGATGCTGAATAAGAAGATAAACATCATAATATTTTGAGCATACACCTTTGTTGTAAGAGCTTCTGTTCCAAGCATTGTAATAAAAAAGGTGATTAGCATTTGTGACGTATTATAAGATAAATGCTCTCCAGCTGATGGAATCCCAATTTTTAATAGATTCTTTAAATGATAGATTGGTAGACGAAATACCTTTTTAAAAGGAAGTTCATGGTTAATTTGTTTAAATAATAGATACGTAATAGCTAATAATCCTAAAAATCGGCTCACAGTAGTTGATATGGCTACTCCTTCAACACCAAGAACAGGAAAACCAAATGGGCCGAAAATGAAAAAATAGTTACCAATCACATTGAGTATATTCATACCAATCGTTACATACATCGTGTCTCTCGTAAAACCGTAGCTTCGAATAATAGCCCCTATTGTCATAATAATTGCTTGGATAAATGCAAAGCCACCAACAATGCGTAAATAAGTAGCTGCTTCATCCATGAGCTCTGGTGGTAAGTCCATAGCATTTAGGATTTGATTAGTAAAGAGCACGATACCTAGAGATAAAATAATTCCAAAAATGATATTTACAATAATGGAAACAACGGATACCTCAGAAGCTTTCTTAAATTCTTTTGCCCCAAAATGCTGGGCAACTAAGACTGCTGTACCGGTAGCTATAAAGCCAAACATGACAATAATAACTGAGAGTATCTGATTTGAAACACCAACTGCAGCAACAGAGTTATCAGAGTATTGACTAAGCATTAGCGTATCTGCATTACCCATTAACATGTGAAGTAGTATTTCTATAAAAATCGGCCAGGTAAGAGCAAACAATGACAGTTTAGTTGTCGTTGAAACCTTTTTATTTTCCAATGCTGTCAAACTCCTTTTTGTTAGTAAGTACATATTTATTTTTAATACAAAAAAACAGATTGCGATAATATATGGGGGTTATATGCTAGAATCCACTCGCTTTCCGCGGGAGGAATATTGAAAAAGCCAAAATACCGGCTTTTTCAAAGGGCTATTCCTCTTCGGGCAGTCCGGGAGCCTCCTCGGCGCTATGCGCCTGTGGGGTCTCCCGTTGACGTGCTACTCCCGCAGGAGTCTCGTGGATTCTAGCAAATAACCGTAACTCTTAATGTTAGTATCACTATTTATATATAGGAAGTGATAAAAGGCTCTTTTCTCTGAAAGTTGTTACCTCAATATATTCTAATTTTAGAGTGGATTGGAGCGGAAGGCACTTGACTCCTGCGGGACGTAGAGGGAAGTGCGAGACCCCACAGGCAAAGCCGAGGAGGCTCGCATCCCTCCCCGCGGAAAGCAAGTGCCTGCAGCGCAAAGGAACGGTCTAAATTCAGAGTTAATCAATTAGATACGAGTCAACTATAAAAATCATACTCTCCATTTTATAACGTTAGTGAAAAAATGGAAAGGGTAAAAGTATTGTTTAAAATGGAAGTTTTATTTGTAGAGTGAAACGAGAAAGAACCTAGATAATCTAGGTTCTAAGGCGTTATTTAGCAACTTGAAAGATTTTAAAGCCATATGGACTTAGGTGTTGTTTAACCACATCTGAGGTAGGTGTAAATAGTTCACCAGTCCAAAGGTCAATGACATTTTTTCCTTTCATATATAGAGGTACTTCAACCTCAATATCTTTATCGGAATTATTAAGAATAAAAATGGTTTCATGATCTCTGTCTTTTTTGGTGTACACAATGTGATTAGTTGTTGTATCAGATACATTAAAGCTGATATCGTTTGCTGTAAATGTAGAGTTTTCTCTACGAAGCTGGAGTAGCTTTTTGATATGCTCAAATAAATCACGGTCTTGAGCATCTGTATTCCATTCCATGCACTTACGGCAACCAGGATCTGGCCCGCCAGTCATGCCAATTTCATCTCCATAATAGATACAAGGAGTACCTGTAAATGAAAGCTGGAACACAAATAATAACTTCAGTTTCTCTTTATTGTCATTACAAATTGTTAATATACGAGGAGTATCGTGACTATCTAATAAGTTAAACGCTACCTCGTTAACATTGTTAGGGTATGAATGCATTACGTTCGAAATAATATATTTAAATTCTTCAGCATTAATGGTATCTTTTGCAAAGAAGTTAACAGCACCTGTTGTAAATGGATAGTTCATGACTGCATCAAACTGATCTCCTTGCAGCCAAGGCATTGAGTCATGCCAAATTTCTCCAAGAATATAAACATCTTGTTTAATTTCTTTAACTGCTTTACGGAATTCTCTCCAAAACTGATGGTCAACTTCATTGGCAACATCCAATCTCCAACCATCAATATTGAACTCACGTACCCAATAACGCCCAACTTCAAGCAAATAATCTTTTACTTCAGGGTTTTCTGTATTTAATTTCGGCATGGCAGACACGAAGGCAAATGCATCGTAATTCGGTTTAGGCTCTGTTACAACAGGAAATTCCTTCAAATGGAACCAATCTTTAAATTTAGATTTCTCTTGGTTTTCTAAAACATCTTGAAACTGTGGAAAATAGTAGCCACTATGGTTGAAAACTGCATCTAACATAACTTTAATTCCGTTTTTATGGCAAGCCTCCACTAAACGCTTGAAGGTTTCTTTGTCCCCGAATTGAGGATCAATTTCCATATAGTCGATGGTATCGTACTTATGGTTAGAATGTGCCTTGAAAATTGGAGTGAAGTATATTCCGGTTATTCCAAGCTCCACTAGGTGATCAATATGCTGAATTACCCCTTCAAAATCTCCACCAAAGAAATTAGTAGGAGTTGGTTCTGTACTACCCCACTCGAGTGTACCAGGTGGGTCGTTCTTTGTATCTCCATTAGCAAAACGCTCAGGGAAAATTTGATACCACACTGTGTCTTTCACCCAGCTTGGGGCTTCAAATATGTCAATTTTATTTAAGAATGGAAACGTAAAGAAGTAAGCTGTATCATCATTAGGAATACTTTCATAAAATCCCTTTTCTGTATATACAAGAACATCTTTATTATTCTTTAGTTCGAAACCGTATCGTAGACGGCGAAACTTAGGTTCAATTTCAACAAACCAATAATCAAATAACTCATCAGAACCACTTTTAGACATTGATTTTGTGTCAAAATTCCAAGAGCCATCACCCCAGTCATAGGGATCACCATGAATGAGCGAAACTGATTCAGCATCATTTTTTTTTGTTCGCAATCTAATATGTAGTGTGGATTCATTATACGCATAGGCATAATTATTTTTAGGGCGGTGATAAATTGCTTCTTTTAACATTTTCTCATCTCCTTAAGACAAACGTTTGCGCTAGACTAACTTAAAAGATAGTTGAATAAATTTTGAAAGTCAATTAATAATAAATATGTCACTATTTTGTTGAAATGTACATAGTAAAAAAGGGTTGTCAAAATGAATTTAAGTTGTATAATTAGGTTTAGTGGTGCAATCGTTTTCACACTATGAAAGCGCTATTAAGTGCAAACGGTTGTTCAGAAAAAAGTAAACACATACTAAACAAAAACACTAGGAGGGGTCAAAAAATGAAGAAGTACTTATCATTATTTATGGTTATGGTTCTTACACTTGGAATGCTAGCAGCTTGTGGACCACAACGTGATGCACAGGAAGAGCCTGCTGATCAAGGCGGAGACGATGCTACTGAAGAGGTAGCAAAACCAGAAAAATTAAAAATGTGGGTAAATGATGAAGATAAGCAAAAAAATGCAATTGCTGAGATGGTTAAATCATTTACTGAAGAAACAGGTATTCAAGTTGAAGTAACACCAATTAGCATGTTAGATCAAGTTAAAAACTTAGCATTAGACGCACCAGCTGGTAAAGGTCCTGACCTTTTCTTCCAACCACATGACCGTATTGGTGACATCGTAACTCAAGGTTTAGCTGAACCTCTTACATTAGACAATACAGGTGACTATAGTGAAACTGCAATTGATGCTGTAACTTTTGATGGAGATATCTATGGAGTACCTCAAGTTGTTGAAACTTACGGTGTATTTTATAACAAAGATTTAACTCCAAAAGCTCCAGAAACAATGGAAGAGTTAATGGCAATTGCTGCTGAGCAAACAAATCAAGCTGAAGAGAAGTATGGTTTCCTAATGGAAGCAGCTAACTTCTACTTTGTATATCCTTTCTTTGCTGGATACGGTGGTTATGTATTTAATAAAGAAAATGGAGCATATGATGCTGCAGATATCGGTTTAGATAATGAAGGTGCAGTAAAAGGTGGAGAACTAATTCAATCTTGGTTTACAAATGGATACATCCCTAAAGAAATCACGGGAGATATCATGAATGGTTTATTTACTGGTGGTAAAGTTGCTACTGTTATTACAGGTCCATGGAACATTGCTCCATACCGTGATGCTTTAGGCGACAAACTTGCAACTGCTCCACTTCCACTATTAGAAAACGGTGAGCATCCGAAATCATTTGTAGGTGTAAAATCATGGATGGTTTCTTCTTACTCAGAAAACATTGAATGGGCTACAAAGTTAGCACAACACTTAACAAACACAGAAAACTCTATGTACTACTATGAAAATGCTGGTGAAATGCCTGCAAACCAAGCAGCTTTAACAGATGAAAAAATTACTGGTGACCCATTAATGAGTGGATTTGCAGCGCAAATTGCACATGGTGAGCCAATGCCAAGTATTCCTCAAATGCAACAAGTTTGGGAGCCAATGGGTAATGCACTTCAGTTCATTGCTAATGGCGACAATGTACAAGAAGTATTAGAGGAAGCTGTTCAAACAATTAAAGATAATATCGCTGCAAGCGGAGCAAAATAATACTAAAATGATTTAGGTGGGTAGAGAGGGAACTTTCTATCCACCATTATTCATTAATCAGGAGGATTAACTATGTCTGATCAAATAGTTAAACGTAAAGGACATAATCCTAAAGTAGCAATGGTACTGTCTATCCTGTTTGCAGGATTAGGACAGCTTTATAACCGCAGAATACTTAAAGGTATCGTTTTTCTAATCATTCAAGCTGCTTTTCTAATAACGTTTTATAACTTTATAAACATTGGGCTCTGGGGAATTGTTACTCTTGGAGAAATACCTAAGATAGATCATTCTATTTTCTTATTAATACAAGGTCTTGTTTCCATAATCATAGTTGCTTTCGCACTTGCTCTCTATTTCTTTAACATAGTTGATGCAAAAAGGGATGCAATAAAATTACAGGAAGGTGCTAAGATTCCGACAGTAACAGAAGCATTTAAAAATGCTTGGGACGTTGGATTTCCATATATCTTAGTTATGCCAGGTCTTGTACTTCTAATATTCATCGTAGTACTACCATTACTATTTATGGTTTCGTTAGCCTTCACTGATTACAACCTATACAATTCACCCCCAAGAAATTTATTAAACTGGGTAGGTTTTGATAACTTTGTAAACCTAGTTTCAGTTGATATTTGGCAGTCTACATTCTTTAGCGTATTTTCTTGGACAATTGTGTGGACTGTAGTAGCAACAACAGGTCAAATTGTCCTAGGACTGTTTTTAGCATTACTTGTGAATGATTCACGTATCAAGTTCAAAAGATTTATTCGAACTTTCTTAATTTTACCTTGGGCGGTACCAGCATTTGTAACGATTCTTGTATTTGCTGCAATGTTCAATGATAAATTCGGGGCTATTAACAAAGATATACTTAGTCAAATAGGAGTTATGATTCCTTGGATGACAGACCCATTCTGGGCAAAAATAGCTTTAATTATGATTCAAACATGGTTAGGGTTCCCATTTGTGTTTGCACTCTTTACTGGTGTCCTTCAGAGTATCTCTAAGGACTGGTATGAAGCGGCTGATGTTGATGGAGGGACAAGATTTCAAAAGTTCCGTCACATCACGTTACCTCACGTACTATATGCAACTGCACCATTATTAATTATGCAATATGCAGGTAACTTCAATAACTTTAATATTATCTACTTATTTAACGATGGTGGACCTGCTGTTCGTGGACAAAATGCAGGCGGGACAGACATTCTAATTTCGTGGGTTTATGATTTAACGTTTACAACGAACAATTATAATATGGCTGCTGCCATCTCGATCATTATTGGATTACTAGTAAGTGGATTTGCTTTCTATCAATTCCGCCGTACTCGTTCCTTTAAAGAGGAGGGGAATATTTAATGAATGCAAAACTCAAATCCAAAATAGAGGTTACCTTAATCTATCTATTTGTTTTATTTATGTTTGTAATCATAGCATATCCGTTACTTTGGACGATTTCCATGTCATTAAATCCTGGTACGAGTCTTTACTCAGCTTCGATTATTCCAGAGCGAATTACTTTTGAGCATTATAAATGGTTATTCTTTGATCCAAGTAGTGACTATTTAACTTGGTACAAAAATAGTATCTTCGTTGCTATTATTAACTCTGTTGTTTCAGTGTTTATTACTGCATTAATAGCTTATGCGTTCTCTAGATATCGCTTTGTTGGAAGAAAATATGGACTATATGCGTTCTTAATATTACAGATGTTCCCTTCTCTAATGGCGATGGTAGCATTATACATTTTGTTAAACATGCTTGGACTACTAAACACTTTATGGGGATTAATTTTAATTTACGTGGGTGGTCAAATTCCGTTTAATGCTTGGTTAGTAAAAGGATATTTTGATACAATTCCAAAAGAACTAGATGAAGCTGCTAGAATGGATGGAGCAGGACATTTTGGAGTTTTCTTCAAAATTATGCTTCCACTAGCTAAACCAATTCTTGCAGTAGTAGCGTTGTTTAACTTTATGGCACCATTTACAGACTATCTTTTACCGAGTATCGTAATTCGTGACCCAGAAAAGTTCACGTTAGCACTTGGATTGTTTAACTTTATTAATGATAAATTCTCAAATAACTTTACAGTGTTTGCAGCTGGATCTATATTGATTGCTTTACCAATTGCATTAGTTTTCTTATTCCTACAAAAATATTTGATTTCAGGTTTGACTGCAGGTGGTACAAAAGGCTAATCTTATAGGCGTAGTAGTTTTTATGTAAGGAGGAGCGGAGATGGGTAAACGAGTGATTTCACTGTTTCTAATTCCGTTTCTTCTTTTTTGCGCCTTGCCCGTCCAAGCCGTAGAAAAAGAAGAACGTAGTTGGCAGGAAGAAATGATGTATTTTATTATGGTGGACCGTTTTAGTAACGGTGACCCTTCAAATGATTATGAGGTAGACCACAATGATCCAAAAGCATATCATGGTGGAGATATTAAAGGAATTACACAAAAGCTAGATTATATTAAGGACATGGGATTTACGTCCATCTGGTTAACCCCTATATTTAAAAATGAACCAAAGGGGTATCACGGATATTGGATTGAAGATTTCTACGAGGTAGAAGAACATTTTGGTACATTAGATGATTTTAAAGAACTTGTTAATGAAGCACACAAAAGGGATATGAAGGTTATCCTTGATTTTGTAGTTAATCATACAGGCTATCAGCATCCGTGGATAAATGATCCTACCAAAAAAGATTGGTTCCATGAGAAAAAGGGAATTTCAAATTGGAATAATCAAGAACAAGTTGAAAACAGAGAACTCTTTGGATTACCTGATTTAGCTCAAGAAAATCCTGAAACAAAAGAGTATTTGTTGGAAGTTGCTAAATGGTGGATTGAAGAGACGAATATTGATGGATATAGATTAGATACTGTTCGTCATGTACCCAAATGGTTTTGGGAAGAGTTTTCAACCGAAGTAAAGTCAGTTAAAGAGGATTTCTTTCTTCTTGGTGAAGTTTGGCATGATGATCCTAAGTATGTAGCCGATTATACAAAGACAGGAATAGACTCTTTCGTGGATTATCCTTTCTTTAATGAAGCTGCAAGAGCATTTAGTTCGCCGAACCAATCATTTGATAGACTTGATACGGTATGGCAAAGAAATGTAAATCTTTATGAAAACCCATACATTTTAGGTAATTTTATCGATAACCATGATAATGTAAGATTTACAAGAAGAGCCCTTGAACAGAATGAAAATCCGATTACACGATTAAAACTGGCTCTTTCTTATCTATATACTGCACCAGGAATACCTATCGTCTATTACGGAACCGAAATCGCAATGGATGGTGGGGAAGACCCTGATAATAGAAGACTGATGGATTTTCGAACAAAAGATGAGTTGGTTAACTATATTGCTCAGCTTAGTAAAGTTCGAAGTGGAAACCCTGCATTGACACATGGTGACTTTGAGTTATTGCATGATAACAATGGAATGGCTGTTTTTAAACGTACGTTTGAAGATAACACCGTCATTATAGCGATTAACAACTCAACAGTATCTCAAGAGGCTGTTATTCCAGAAGGTGTTATTGATTCAAATATGAGTTTAACAGGCTTGCTTTCAAATGATACCTTTACTGAAGGTGCAAATGGATATGAAATTGTTTTAGATAGGGAAAAAGCAGATGTCTATATTTTGTCAGAAAAACAAGGAATCTATTTACCTTTCATTATCTTGTTGATTGCAGTTCCACTAGCAACTTTTGCTTTCTTTTGGATAAACAAAAGAGTGCATAGAAACAAGAAGTAGATAAGCCATCAATGTTGCATGCTTACAAGGTGTATACTGGTTTTAAAACTGGAAATAACATTTTGCAAGTAAAACCACTCATTTGTTAGAGATTGTAGTAAAATAAAGAGAAAATAAGAGCTTGAAGGAGAGGGAGTGGTGTTGGATGACAGTAACGATTAAAGATGTAGCGAAGCTTGCTAATGTTGCTCCATCAACCGTTTCTAGAGTAATTGCCAACAATCCTCGGATAAGCGACAAAACAAAAGAGCGAGTAAAAGCTGCCATGGAAGAGTTGGGATATCATCCGAACTTTATCGCAAGGAGCTTAGCTAATAAATCAACTCAATCCATCGGCCTAGTGATGCCGAGTTCTGCAGATAAAGTTTTTCAAAATCCTTTCTTCCCTGAGGTTATTCGTGGGATTAGTAAAGGTGCACATGAAAAGCAATATTCACTTCATATGTCCACAGGCGAAACAGAAGAAGAAATCTTCGAAGGTCTTGTGCAAATGGTGCAGGGTGGACGTGTAGATGGAGTCGTTCTATTGTACTCACGTTTTGACGATAAGGTTGTAACCTACTTACGCAAAAGAAACTTTCCTTTTGTTGTAATTGGGAAGCCATATAAAGATATTGAAGAGATAACTCATGTGGATAATGATAATTATCGGGCCTCTAAGGAGATTACCGAATATCTAATTGAGTTAGGGCATGAAAGAATTGCTTTTGTTGGGGGAAATCTTAACTTTGTCGTTACTGTTGATCGCCTCCTAGGGTATGAAAACGCCATTCGTAATGCGGGCTTACCTTATAGAGATGAATATGTTAGTCATGAAGAATTTTTACAAGAGGGTGGACAAGAAGCCATTACTGAATTACTTTCACTTGAAGAACCTCCAACTGCTCTTGTAGTTGCCGATGACTTGATGGCGCTAGGGATATTAGGAAAACTAGCTGAAATGGGCAAGGTTGTGCCTGATGATATATCAGTGATTAGCTTTAACAATGTGCTTTTAACTGAGATATCTAGACCACCACTTACTTCGGTAGATATTGATATATTCCGATTAGGATATGAAGCAGCTAAAAGTTTAATTCAGATTACTGAAAACCCGAATGAGTCTGTTAAGCGAATTATTGTTCCGTATAAGGTTGTAAAAAGACATTCATGTTCAGAAGTAGCGAAAGTACCATTATTGTAAAGAAAGCGAAGTAACAGATGAGACTGTTGCTTCGCTTTTTTATTTAGGTCACTCTGAATCTAGTCCGTTCCTTTCCGCTGCAGACACTTGCTTTCCGCGGGGAGGAAGTCGATCTCCTCGCCGTATCGTCTGCGGGGTCTCGACCTTTCCTCTACTTCCCGCAGGAGTCAAGTGTCTTCCGCTCCAATCCACTCTCTCACTTAAAAATAAGTTTACAGTAAGCTACTAATTATCCATTAACGACTTCTCCGCCATTTACATGGATCATTTGTCCGGTCATATAGGATGCGTCATCGCTTGCAAGGAATACATAGCTTGGTGCGACTTCTTCTGGTTGTCCGGCACGTTTCATGGGAGTAGTGGTCCCAAATGCTGCGACTTGATCACTAGGGAATGTAGAAGGGATAAGTGGTGTCCAGATTGGGCCAGGTGCCACTCCATTAACACGAATGCCTTTGCTAGCTAACTGTTGTGATAATGAACGTGTGAAGGTTACGATTGCCCCCTTTGTCGCTGAATAGTCAAGTAATTGCTCATTTCCTTTATAAGCGGTTACTGACGCTGTGTTGATAATTGAACTTCCTTGTTTTAGGAAAGGTAGTGCAGCTTTTGTTAAATAAAAGAATGAAAATACATTTGTACGAAATGTTTTTTCAAGCTGTGCGGAACTAATGTTAGCCAAACTTTTCTGAGGATGCTGTTCGGCAGCATTATTTACAATAATATCAACTTTACCAAATGCATCTATTGTCTGTTTTACAATATCTTTGCAAAATTGTTCATCACCTATATCCCCAGGAATCAATATACATTTTCTTCCTTCTTGTTCAATTTCAGTTTTAGTTTCGTTCGCATCATTATGTTCATTAAGATACGAAATGACAACATCTGCGCCTTCCTTTGCAAAGTAGATGGCGACTGCTTTACCTATCCCACTATCTCCACCCGTAATAATGGCGACCTTATCTTTTAGTTTTCCGCTTCCTTTATAGGTTGGATCTTCGAAAACTGGCTTTGGCTCCATTTGTGATTCTAAACCTGGTTGTCTATTTTGATGCTGTGGGGGTTGACCATTTCCTTTAGGTTGTTCACTCACGATAAATCCTCCTGATAGTAAAATTAATGGAAAATAGTATTAACTACGTTATATACTTTTCTATAAAAGGGGGATTATACGTGGATTATAAAATTAGACCGGCTATTATAGGAGATGCTTCACACATAATAGAACATACAAGAATTGTAATAAAAGAAAGTACGTTTATGTTAACAGCTCCTGAAGAATTTAACCCAACCTTAGAAAAACAAGAGCAATGGATTCGAGACCATTTGAGTGACGGCAACTATCTCTTAATTGCAGAAAAAGATGAAAAAATCATTGCTGTATTGGACTTTCATCGTTCCAAGAGATCACGGCTTTCTCATCTTGGTTACTTTAGTATCAGCATTCAAGAGGCTTATTGTAATATGGGGATCGGTAGGAAGCTTATTGAAGAGTTACTCTCATGGGCTAAGCAGCGAAATGACCTTGAAAAAGTTTGCTTAGAAGTATTTTCTCATAACGAACGAGCTATCCATCTCTATAAAAAGCTCGGCTTTATTGAAGAAGGAAGAAAAGTAAAGTTCGTCAAATTCACGGAAGATTTTTATGCAGACGAGATCCTTATGTACCAATTTGTTTAAATTAGAAAAGCCGCACAAATCGTGTGCGGCTTAAACAGTTATAAAACATTAAAATACCTTGCTTCAGGGTGGGCAAAGACGATGGCTGTAACGGAAGCTTCAGGCTCCATCATAAAGCCATCGGTTAACTGTATTCCTATATCCTGAGGAGAAACTAACTTAAATAATTTTTCCTGATCCTCTAAATTAGGACAGGCTGGATAACCAAAAGAGAAACGTTGACCTTGGTATTTCGCAGAGAATATATCCTTCATTGAAAAATCAGGATCATCCGCTATCCCTAAATGGTCTCTCATCAGTTGATGCACTCTTTCCGCTAGTCCTTCTGCCATCTCAAGTGCTAATGCTTGGATTGCATGAGATTTTAAGAAATCACCTTGTTGCTTAAACGTTTGTGCTAATTCTCTAATCCCCTTACCAGCGGTTACTGCAAAAAGACCAACATAATCCATTTCACCACTTGAAACAGGCTTTAGATAATCCGCAATACACAGATAAGAGCCATTTTGTTGGCGAGGGAATGTGAATCTTTCAATGATTGTTTTCTTATCACTAG
The DNA here is from genome assembly GCA_947497585.1 of uncultured Bacillaceae bacterium. Lineage (GTDB taxonomy): Bacteria > Bacillota > Bacilli > Bacillales > Bacillaceae_L > Bacillus_BV. The sequence continues at coordinate 108,023 of CANMHG010000008.1, forward strand.
GGTCATAAATAATCACATCGTTCCCATCACTTTGAGCGGGGAAAAACTGATAAAGAGCAGAAGGACTAATAAGCTTTTCTGACGTAACCAAATCAATTAAATGATCTACGACCTTCTTAATAGAAAGTGCTCTCTCATCATTAGCCTCAATAAGTTTCTCTATATTGCCCTTTAAACCTAAGTGGTGTCCAAGAAGCATTTGCATGTTAATATAGGGCTTTATTTGAGGTATAGCAATATTTCGTAAAATATGCCTTTTCATATCAACAGGTTTAAAGACTTTAACCAAAGTTGAAACAGTAGAGCGTTTCATTACGGCGACAGAAGATGTAGTTGCCACCTCTGTTTGTTTTTCCAGCAATTGTTTCTGCCTCTCACGCTTTTCGTGAGTTTCTTTTACCAGTTCTTGAAGGTAATCCTTTTCTTGTATGCGGTTAGCTAGGGACAATCCATCCATCGCATCCTTTGCATATAATACAGGTCCAGTGTATTCAGGAGCGATTTTGTTATCTGTAAATTTACGAGATAATGCAGCGCCACCTACTAAGATAGGAACAGATATACCTGCTTGTTGTAAATCTTGAGCAGTTACGACCATTTGTTGAGCAGATTTGACTAGTAATCCAGATAATCCAACTAGATCTGGCTTTTCTTCTTGAATTGCAGCAATCAATGCCTGAGGTGTAACCTTAATCCCAAGGTCCACAACTTTAAACCCATTATTGCTTAAAATAATATCAACTAGATTCTTCCCAATATCATGGACATCACCTTTAACTGTTGCAAGAAGAACTTTCCCTTTGCCATTATTGTCTTCCTTTTTTTCCATATAAGGTTCAAGAAAAGACACAGCTGCTTTCATGACCTCAGCACTTTGTAACACTTCAGCAACAATCAACTCATTATTATTAAATAAAACACCGACCTCTGACATTCCAGACATTAGGGGGCCATTAATAATCTGTAAAGGGTCATCGTACTTAGTTAAAGCAAGCTCTAAATCAGAAAGTAACCCTTCCTTAGTACCTTCAACAACATAAGAAGCAAGGCGTTCTTCAAGTGTCATTGTCGTTGTTGAAATTTTAACTTCTTTCTTTTTTTCACGATAAAAGTTTGTAAACTCTTCTAAGATACGCTGCTCTGTTTTAAAAAGTAGATCCTCAGCGAGTCGAATTTCACTTTTTGGAATCGAAGCAAAACGCTCAAGTTTTTCCGTATTCACAATGGCGTAATCAAGACCTGCTTGAGTACAGTGATATAAGTAGACAGCATTAAGCACTTCACGTCCAACTGGAGGTAATCCAAAGGAAACATTGCTTACTCCAAGAATCGTTAAGCAATCTGGTAATTCTTTTTTTATTAGTTCAATTCCTCGAACAGTTTCAGTTGCTGAACCTATATATTGTTCATCGCCAGTACCGACTGGAAAGACAAGAGGGTCAAATATGATGTCCTTTGGATTAAGTCCATGTTTTTCAACTAATAAGTCATAAGAACGTTTTGCAATCTCTACTTTTCTCGCTGCGGTTATTGCCATACCTATTTCGTCGATTGTGCCGACGACGATGGCCCCTCCATACCTTTTTAGTAAGGGAACGACCTGATCGAAGCGTTCTTCTCCATCCTCAAGATTGATAGAATTAATAATTGCTTTACCTTGTGAGTATTTTAACGCACGTTCAATCACTTTATCATCGGTAGAGTCAATTACAAGAGGAACCTTCACCTTCTTAGTTACGAATCTAAGGAAATTTTCCATATCTTCAAGCTCATCTCGGTCAGGGTCTGCAAGACATATATCAATCACATGAGCACCATTTTTTATTTGAGCACGTGCAATTTCTGATGCCTCTTCAAATTTACCTTCAGCAATAAGGCGTTTAAACTTTCTTGAGCCAATTACATTTGTTCGTTCTCCTACAAATAACGGGCGCATATTTTCTTCATAAATAAGAGGCTCTATTCCAGAAACAGCGTGTGGATGTATCGAGCTTGGTAGTTCTCTAGGTTTGAAGTCCTTGACTGTATTTGCTATTGCTCTGATGTGATCAGGTGTAGTTCCACAACACCCGCCGACGATGTTTAACCACCCTTTTTCAGCAAAGGCTTTAAGCTTTCTTGCTAGTGTTTCTGGTGTTTCATGATATTGACCTTCTTCGTCCGGAAGACCAGCGTTGGGATAACAACTAACCGCTGTATTTGCCAGGCTTGATAGTGATCGTAAATGATCTGTCATAAACTCTGGTCCTGTTGCGCAATTAAGACCAACAGCAAGCGGGTTCATATGCTCTAGGGATAAATAGAAAGCTTCAATATTCTGTCCAGCTAATGTTGTACCCATTGGTTCAATTGTTCCTGAAACAATAAGAGGAATATTCTTTCCAGTTTTCTTAATGGCCTCACTAATTCCAATAAAACCAGCCTTAACATTCAACATGTCTTGACTCGTTTCTAACAAAAGTAAATCAACACCACCGTCAATTAGTCCACGAGCTTGTTCCTCATACGTATCGATCAGAGCCTCAAAAGTAGTTCCACCTGTAACCGATAAGGTCTTCGTGGTAGGACCCATAGAACCTGCTACAAACCTAGGCCATTCTTCTGAAGAATAAGTAGATGTTGCTTTTTTAGCTAACTGAGCCGACTTTACATTTATTTCGTACGCTAGATGACCTAGGTCATATTCATCTAAGACTAAACTAGTAGCCCCGAATGTATTTGTTTCAATGATATCTGCACCAGCCAATAGATATTCTTCGTGGATGGACTGTATTAATTGGGGGGAGGTCAATGAAAGGTACTCATTACAACCTTCGTACTCTTCACCGTCAAAATCATAAGCCGAGAGATTTGCAGCTTGAATCATTGTACCCATTGCACCGTCTATTACTAGGATTTTCTTTTTAATTTGCTGTTCTATTATTGAATTAGCCATTTATAAACCGCCTCTCTGCCTTCACAAGCTGCTTTGCATGAATATATTTTGTTAGCTCTACTGTCATTTCATAACGTAAAAATGGGGTAATCAAATAAATTCCGTTAAACAAATCATAAGCCGCATCAATGAGTGACTTTGCAATACTAAGTCCTTCTCGTTCTGATGCAAGTGAATCATGACTAACTTCATTCATACGTTCTCTAATCGTTTGTGATAACGTAATTCCTGGTACTTCATGATGAATAAAATCGGCATTTCTTGCACTCGTCAGAGGCATGATCCCGATATATATCGGTGTTTGAAGATGTTTTGTATGCTGATAAACTTCTAGTATTTGTTTTTCACTATATAAAGGTTGTGTGATAAAGTAATGAGCTCCACACGAGATCTTTTTTTCCAGACGAAGAACAGCTTTATCAAGGTGACGAACATTTGGATTAAATGCAGCAGCAATTGAAAAGTTTGTTTTTTGTCCTAAGGATTTGCCAGAGTAGGAGATTCCTTCATTAAACTGTTTAATTAAGCTGATTAGGTCAAAGGAAGATAAATCATATACGGAAGTAGCACCAGGAAAATCACCGATTTTTGAAGGATCACCTGTTACCGCCAAAACTTCATTCATTCCTAAAGTGTGTAAGCCCATTAAGTGTGACTGTAATCCTATAAGGTTCCGGTCTCTACATGTAATATGAATTAAAGGTTTAACATTTACTTCTTGCTTTATAATTGAACCGATTGCAGAGTTGCTAATTCTAGGTGAAGCTAAAGAATTATCTGCAAGTGTAAGTGCATCAATGCCAGCCTCTTTAAGTGCTTTTGCACCTTCAAGAAACCTGCTAATCCCTAGTTTTTTAGGAGGATCTAGCTCAACAATGACTGAATGTCTTTGTTTTACTGTTTCATAGAGAGGGGGAGTGGCATCAGATGGTACCGAAATACTGTTCACTTCAATTGGACGATGTTTAACGATTTTTTCAGAAATAGGACGGAGCCCATTAAGTGTTCGAGCCATTGCTTCAATATGCTTTGGAGATGTTCCGCAACAACCACCAATTAGTCGTGCCCCTTGTTCCCTAAACTTTATTGCACTTTCAGCAAAGTAGCTTTCATTAGTTTCATAGACTAATCGGCCATCCCGATAATCTGGTAAACTAGCGTTAGGATATACAGATAAAAACGAGTGCTTAGGAATAGGAACTTCTTCTAGTGATCGAATCATATGATAGGGACCTAATCTACAGTTTAAACCAACAATGTCAGCGCCTAATTCCTCTAACTCTAGTAATGCATCAGACAAGTGCGTGCCATCCTGTAGAACACCAATTTCATGAAGTGATACGTTTGTAACAATTGGTTTATTTGTTTCTTTTCGTGCAATGGAAAGTAGGGTCTTTAACTCTTCAAAATCGTAAAAAGTTTCTAGTAAAATACCATCTATATTTTCAGATAGAAGATAAAATAATTGCTCCCGAAAGCTTCTTTTTATTTCGTCCATTGATATTGTGTTTTTCTTAAAGTTTCGAATTCCACCTATTGTTCCAAGCACATAAGCCTTATCTTTTGCAGCTTTTTTAGCTATCCGTGCACCGGCAATGTTAATTTCTTTCACTGATTCTTCTAATCCATATCTAGCAAGCTTCGGATAATTGGCGCCATATGTATTCGTTTGAATGATTTTTGCGCCAGCTTGAAGGTAGGCCTCATGTATTTTTTGTATTTCATCATTGTTTAAAAGATTAAGCTCTTCAAAACAGCTACTGATTCCATGTGAATAGAGAAGGGTACCCATAGCTCCATCTGCTATTAAGATTTGTGTTTTTAGGTCTTCAAGTAACCCCATTATCATTCCTCCTTTTAGACAATAAAAAAAGCCTTCTATAAGAAGAAGACTTGGCGTTTAAAAGTAATCTTCTTATCTCTCGAATTTAAAAAATTCGCTGGATTTAGCACCAATTCCTAATGGAACGGTTGCCGGGCATCGTAGGGCCAGTCCCTCCGCCACTCTTGATAAGAGTAAGTATTAAGTTATTTTAGTGCGTTAATGTTGTATAGAAGTAAATATTATCTAATTATATTCAATTTTGCAAGTGATAATGCTGAATTTTTTTAAAAAATAAAAAAGACACGCTTTTTAAGACGCGTCGATAGTGAACATATATTTATCTAAAGTTTAAGAACTGAACATCGATTGGCAAATCTGCACCTCGGATAGCTGAGATGATTTGCTGTAGATCGTCTTTACTTTTTCCTGTTACACGAATTTGATCATCTTGAATTTGGCTCTTTACCTTTAGACCACTATTTTTAATAATTGTATTAATTTTTTTGGCATTTTCTTTATCAATTCCTTGAACTAGCTTCCCGCGTTGACGAACTGTACCACCAGATGCTTTTTCAATTTTACCGTATTCGATATTTTTAGTAGGAACACCACGTTTAATCAGTTTAGAAACAAGAACATCCTTAAGCTGTTCTAATTTATATTCATCATCTGAAACGAGTACTAGCTCTTCTTTATCAAGAGAAATCTCACTTTTACTTCCTTTAAAATCATAGCGAGTCTGAATCTCTTTTAACGCAATACTAATAGCATTGGTTACTTCAGGCATTTCAACTTTTGATACAACATCAAATGAACTCTCTTTAGACATTTTTCTACCTCCGAAAATGTATGATATAGTGTAATTATAGTAAAATATAACAAGTAGGACAACTAATGGAAAATAAGTGTTATAATTGCATATTAACTATGAAGAGAATTTAAGAGAAAGAAGGATATATATGACAAGCTTTGAAGCAGGTACGACAGTTACTTTAAAAGTTGATAGAGAAGTTGAGTTTGGTTATTTCTTAACAGATGGAGAAGAGGATGTACTCCTTCATAACAGTGATATCGTTGGTGAATTTAATGATGAGGAAGAGCACACTGTTTTCCTTTATCAGGACCACCAAGGACGCTTAGCTGCTACGATGATGATTCCAAAAATTGAACAGGGTACATATGATTGGGTTGAAGTAGTAGAAGTTAAACACAAGTTAGGAGTATTTGTGAATATTGGAATTAGAAAGGATATCCTCGTTTCAAAGGATGACCTACCTGAGATATTTGATTTATGGCCTGAAGTAGGAGACCATCTGTATTGCTCTTTAAAAACAGACAAGCATGGAAGACTCTTTGGAAAACTGGGAACCGAGGATGCCATAAGAGAAGTAGCTGTCGAAGCACCAAGAACAGCCTTTAACAAAAATGTGAGTGGAAGAGTATACCGTTTATTATTGGTCGGCTCATTTATCCTTACAGATGAAAAATACATTGGATTTATCCATGAAACACAACGCGTTCGTGAACCAAGACTCGGACAAAAAGTTGAAGGACGAATCATAGATATAAAAGAAGATGGTTCTGTTAACATCTCATTACTAGGACGCTCTCACGAAGTATTAGATGAAGATGCAATGAAGCTCTACTCCTATATGGAATCTAGAGACGGCGCAATGCCATTCTGGGACAAAAGCGACCCAGATGACATCCAAATCCGCTTCCAAATGAGCAAAGCCGCCTTCAAAAGAGCCCTAGGCAGACTAATGAAGGAAGGAAAAATCTATCAAGAAGATGGGTGGACTTACTTCAAAAAAGAAGAAAGAGAAGAATAGTTGATCTGAAAAAACTCTTCTTTAGTATGGGTTGTTACTACTAATATTGAAGAGTGCATTGGAGCGGAGGGCACTTGACTCCTGCGGGAGTAGAGGGAAGTTCGAGACCCCACAGGCGCAAGCGCTGAGGAGGCTCGAATCCCTCCCCGCGGAAAGCAAGTGCCCGCAGCGAAAAGGAACGGACGAATTTCAAAGCAAAAAACCCTCTTACGATTAGAGGGTCTTTTTTAATCCGAAAATATAGATTTACAAATGATCAGTCTTCTTAGAATACTGCCTCTCACCACGCCCGCGATTCTTTTCACGCTCCATGTTCTTCTCATGGCGCTTCGCATTATTGTCTTTAGCCTTTTTATCGTTATCACTTGTCTTAGACAAAGCCTACACTCCCTTTCATACTAGTTCCTATATAGCATTACCGGGAAAAAAGTAAACTATGTACTGAGATTACCTTGCCTTGTTTAAGAAGAAAACTGCCATAGTTCCTGGTCCTACATGCGCACCAATAGCAGAACCAATTGAATTAATAAAGAAAGAAGTTGTACCGAACTTTTCTTCTAATTGTCTTTTTAATTCAAGTGCTGTGTCCTCTGCATCTGCGTGGCTTATAGCAATGGTTTGTTCATTAAGATTCACACCACGTTCTTCAACAAGCTCTACAATACGCTTAAGCACCTTTTTACTACCTCTAATTTTTTCAAGAGGAATAAGTTTGCCATCTTCTACATGTAAAAGTGGTTTTATGTTTAATAATCCACCCACAAATGCAGATGCTTTACTAATTCTTCCACCACGAGCTAGGTATTCTAGGTTATCTACAGTAAAGATATGCTCCATATGATCGCGACTAAATTGAATCCCTTCAAGAATCTCTTCTCTAGTAGCGCCCTTTTCTAACAATTCTACAGCTGTTTTAATAACTAGCCCTACACCTAAGGATGCGCATTTTGTATCAATGATTGTTAAATCAAGATTAGGATACTCTTCTTGGACTTCGGCTTTTACCATCATGGCTGTTTGGCAAGTTCCAGATAGTTCTGAGGAGAAAGCAATATAAATACCGGACACACCTTCTTTTGCTAGCTTTGTAAATTCTTCTTTAAAGTGATGTGGTGAAACTTGGGATGTTGATGCAACCTTTCCCTCTCTCATCGCGTTAAATACATCGATAGGCTTGATGGTGAGTAAGTCCTCATACTCTTTTCCATCTAATAGAACAACTAGTGGGAAAAGTGTCACATTTTTTTCCGTTAAAAACTCTAAAGGTAAATCACTTGCACTATCTGCGAATAAACGTACAGTCATTCTGTCACTTCCTTTTTATAATGAACTCTTATTAGTAGTGTATCTTTTCTAAATCAGATAGTAAATTATTTTTCTAATTATACTTGTCATTCTGTACTTTAAATGATTTACCTTCAAGCTTTTTGATTGATGATTGTTAAATAAGGGTAATAAAGAGAATAATTACATATACTAAAAAAAGCTTGTTTTAAGGAGGTTTTGATGGTTGTTACTCACTAAAAAAATAATTGTTGTCCTTATTGGAGCACTTTTAAATGCAATTGCCCTTAATTTGTTTTTAATTCCTGCAGATGTATATGCTAGTGGTTTTACAGGAGCAGCCCAATTAATTGCAAGATCTGTACAGGAATATACTCCTTATTATGTGTCAACAGGTATTCTACTGTTGTTATTAAATATACCTGTAGCTATATTAGGGTGGATAAAGGTTGGAAAATCCTTTACATTGTTTAGCTTTTTATCAGTGGCGGCAACGACCTTATTCTTAGAGATTATTCCATTGTATAGTGTATCAAGTGATATCCTATTAAATGCGGTATTCGGTGCCGTTATTGCAGCGGTAGGTATAGGATTTACATTAAAATGGGGATCATCTACAGGAGGCTTAGACATTGTAGCAATGGTGCTATCTAGAATGAATGATAAGCCTGTAGGTACATATTTCTTTATACTAAATTCGGTGATCATTGTCTCAGCTGGTTTTTTATATGGTTGGGAAAAAGCACTGTACACATTGGTAACACTTTATGTGTCAACAAGGGTGATCGATGCGATTCATACACGTCATGAAAAGCTAACGGCAATGATTATCACCAAAAAGGGAGATGCCTTAAAAGAAGCTATTTATAATAAATTAGTTAGGGGGATTACCACAATTCCTGCAAAAGGTGGATTTTCAAATGAATCAAAGGAAATGATGATTATTGTAATCACACGATATGAACTATTTGATTTAGAAAGAATTCTCAAAGAAGTTGATCCACAAGCTTTTACAAATATCGTTGAAACAGCAGGAATACATGGGTTCTTTAGAAGAGATTAAAAATATTAATAATTTAAATTTTCCTCAACAAATGGAGGGTTATAGATGAAACATTTCTTCTTGCTATTTATAATGAGTATAGTAGCGATATCAGGATGTGCTACCCAATCTGTTACTACAATGGGAGAGGGGGAAGATATAGTGACAAGTAATCCATTACAGTCGTTGGAGACCAGTGTGGATATTCAGGCAACTTCTGATTCGGCAGAGTTTTTTATAAAGGTAAAGAACACTGGAGATGAAGATGCAGTATTAACATTCACTTCGGGGCAAACGTTTGAAGTCGTAGTAGTAGATGAAAATAATAATGAGGTATACCGCTTTTCTACCGATAAAATGTTTACGATGGCTTTACAGGACGTCTTAATAAAAGCTGGAGAAGAAAAAGTCTGGAAGGATAAATGGAGATACCTCAACCAGGATGGAGAGAGAGTAAACCCAGGAGATTATAAAGCAATCGTTTCTGTAGTTGCTTCCAAGTTAAATGGAAATCCAATTAGAAAAGATCAATTAAGAGCTGTTAAGGAATTCACAATCCCAGCTCAATCTACTGCGTTTCGTAATGTATCAGTAAGTGGAAAAGATGGAGACTATGTTGTAAGAGGGGAAGCCAGAGTACACGAAGCAACTTTCTTTTATGCAGTTGAAGATGGACATGACTACATTATTAAAGAAACGGTTAAAACTGCTAATGAAGGAGCACCCACTTGGTCTCAATTTGAATTCGAAGTCAACATTCCGAAAGAAAAGTTTCCTACAAACGGTGTGCTATTGTTAGTTCTTTATGAAAGAAGTGCAAAAGACGATTCAATTGTTAATACTCACCAAGTCATTTTACAAGAATTTAGATAAAAATGGTGTCAGGAAGTTACCTGACACCATTCTCTTTTATCAACTAAGACTGTAGTTGATTTAATTGGTCTTGTAATTCACGCAGTTGTTTCTGTTCAGCTACCGTTGAATTGGCATATGCAGAAGATAGTTCGTTTTTAGCAACTGCAATTGCTTCTTCTGTATTAACATTTTGAGCAATTGCCACGGCTTCACGTGCTCTCTGGAATAATGCGTTACCCATTTAAACCCCTCCAAGTGAGGATTTCTCGACGTTTTCAGCCTTACGTGCTTCAGCTTCAGCATATGTTGAATGGTAAGGGAATTTCTCAGAATACTTTTGTAGTGAATCTACACCCTGTTTGACAAAACGTTTGGATTTACTACTTCTACCCATTCGTATTCCCCCTTCAAATAGCTTACTTTTTGGACGTAAACAATAACGTCACACTATATATTGTGTCTATTGTAAAGGGTGTTATTACGGTAATAATTACTACCTGTTTTCCCAACTAGAACTTAAGTTTTAACACTTCTTCTAAGTATAATGCAATTCCATCATCTTCATTAGAAAGAGTAACAGAGGTTGCAATATTTTTAAGCTGAGGAATCGCATTTCCCATAGCGACACCATGGCCTGCATACTCAATCATTTCTAAGTCATTATCTTCGTCACCGAATGCAATGATTCTGTCTTTTGGGATACCATAAAAAGAGGCAACCTTTTCGATCCCTACTGCTTTGTTTAAACCAGATTTTACAATTTCAATAACATGCCATGGTGCAGCCCAACGACGATGGTCAATCACTTCAGCATGTACATCAGATAAATGCTTTCGAATATGTTCTACTTGAGATTCCGCAGCATGAATGAGTACCGAGGTTGGATCGTACTTTAAAATAGTTCGCAAATCACCGGTTTCAATTCGAGGCTCGCCCATTCCAAAAATATCAAGTAACTTCTCGTCATGATAGTGGAAGTATACATCATCCATTACCTCGGCTAAGATATTTTTAGCTTTAAATGCTTCACTTGCTTCAACGATATCTTTTACAACATGTAAATCTAATGGGTTATGATGCATACCCCAACTATCCTTCAAAGGGTGATGTACAAAGGCTCCATTAAAGTTAACAATTGGTGTTGTTAAACCTAGCTCCTGATAATACATTGAACTTGAACGAAAAGGGCGCCCAGTAGCTATCATTACATGATGACCCTGCAGCTTGGCAGCTTCAATAGCTCTTTTATTACGTTCTGAAATCGTCTTGTTATCAGTCAACAGAGTACCATCTAAATCGAGTGCAATTAAATGTTTTTTCGTCATAAAATCCCCTTTTTGTTTTTTGTTAGTATATGTCAGCTTCTACTCTTAATTGTAACAGAAAAATGATGGAAGAAAGTATATATGCTTATCTTATGTACAAGAACTATGATTTAATGCTAAGCATAATTTCTTACAAAAAATAGGATGTGGTGGTACACTAGGTTTATGTTACGAAAAAAGGAGTATTAAACGATGATTTTAGTTGATAAGCAGAAGATAGCTGACATACCAGTCCTTCATGTAGTTAAAGAAGAGTTAAAAGAAGAAAGCCTTCCATTTATAATGTTTATCCATGGCTTTACCAGTGCGAAGGAACATAACTTACATTATGGATATTTGTTAGCTGAAGCGGGATTTCGTGTAGTCCTACCTGATGCCCTTTATCATGGTGAAAGGGAGGATTCAAACGTAGCCCAGCAAGAGTTGAATTTTAGGTTCTGGGACATCGTTATAAATGAAATTGAGGAATTAGAATTTATAAAAAATGATTTGGTCAGCAAAGGTTTAATTGACTCTAATCGGATTGGTGTTGTAGGAACCTCAATGGGAGGGATTACAACCCTTGGAGCACTTACCAAATATGACTGGGTTAATGCCGCTGTTAGTTTAATGGGAAGTCCGTTTTATGAAAAGTTTTTACAAGGACAAATAGCCGAGTTAAAAAGAGTAGGAGTTACTATTCCGCTCAGTGAGGAACAGCTAGAAGAACAATATGTAAAATTACGTACATACGACTTAAGTCTCCAACCTGAGAAATTGTCAGATCGTCCACTATTATTTTGGCATGGTGAAAAAGACGAAGTGGTTCCATTCCATTTTACATACCAATTCTATAACGAAGTTAAAACACAATATGAAAACCAAGAACGCATCCAATTCATTGTAGATAAGGAAGCTGACCATAAAGTATCACGTGAGGGTTTACTAGCAACCATAGATTGGTTTAAGACTTATTTGTAAAAGGTCTTTTAAAAGAGGTTATTGTTATTAGCTTGATTTATGAACTAGAGTGGATTGGAGCGGAAGGCACTTGACTCCTGCGGGAAGTAGAGGAAAGGTCGAGACCCCGCAGACGGTACGTCGAGGAGGCTTGACTTCCTCCCCGATGGGAATTCGCCCTTGAAAAAGCCGGCAGTTGGGCTTTTTCATAATTCCCCGCGGAAAGCAAGTGCCTGTAGCGCAAAGGAACGGTCAAATTTCAAAGGGAAAAATATAAAAAGAACTCCCCTAAACCTTTGGGGAGTTCATCTCATTTCTTATCTAATCCCTAATGCAATTTTCGCATAACGTGACATTCGATCCTTAGACCATGGTGGATTCCAGACAATATCAACTTCTGTTTCTTTTACCTCAGGTAGATCAGCAAGTGATGCCTTTACACTTTCAACAATGGTTCCTGCTAAAGGACAACCCATTGAAGTAAGAGTCATCGTAACTGTTGCTATTCCTTCGTCATCCATGTCAACCCCATAAACTAATCCTAAATTAACAATATCAATTCCTAATTCAGGGTCAATAACTGTCTCAAGTGCCCCCATGATATTTTCTTCTAATGCTTTATCTATCATTTCTTCAACCTCCGACCGTTTAGTTACTTTTATAGTATAGCGTATTCGAGTTTAGATAGAAAATAAGTTGTCTATACCTTTTTCTTCTTATTCTAATAACCCCGTAACTGTTTTAGGGCATCTTCACTCATCAAATCAGGTGACCATAAAGGGCTCCAAACAACATCCACATCAACACTTTTAACTTCACTTAACTCTGAGACAGCATGTTTTACACCACCAACAATGCTATCATGCAAAGGGCAACCAGGCGTTGTTAAAGTCATTTTGATAACAACATCTCCTGCATCTTCACTCACATTATATATTAACCCTAAGTCAACAATGTTTATGTTAAGCTCAGGATCAATTACCTTCTTTAGTTGCTCATTTATTTTTGCTAGGAATGACATTAGAAAAACCTCCTTCTTATTTACGTAAAACAGCAAAGATTCTATAACAATAAAGAATTGTTGCAACGCTTAGGATTATTTGGCTAAGGAAAAAAGCAATTTGATTAGACAGAAGGTAAGACAGTAATATTCCGATACTTCCGATCATGAATCCTGCGAAAATTGGTACACTAGCTTTCTCATTCATCATATCCTTTAGAGTTGGCACATTCGTTTTACCAATAAGCTTGCTATAACGGTGTGTCCACCATAAAAAAGGAACGATTTTATAGAGATAACCAGAGATACTAAAAATAATCCACATGTAAATATACAAGTAAATTAGAATTCCATAGACAGAATAATGTTCTGGAAATAAAGATAGCATTGAAGCACTAATGTGTATTAATAAGCCAATTCCGATAGCGATTAAGGAAAAGATGAAAGGCTTATCAAGTTTTTTCTTAAGACGAGTCTTAAGGATTTTATAAATATGAAAGGAAAATGTTGCAAAACCTAGTGATAATGCAAGCATCCCGAATTGAAATAGACTGTTACTTTCATTATAAAAACTAATGACCGATATAACTAGACCTGCTAGATAGAATGTTAAGACCCACTTACTAGTGCTCATTGAAAACCCGTGTGCTAATGAAAACATCGGTACCATTTTGTAAGAAAAGCCGAATATTAATAAAGTAAACCAACCTGTTACACCAAGAAGAATATGGCTTTTTAGAAGAAACATATGATTCAAACCAGCACTAGTGGACATATTTATGGCCAATAAAAGACCAAGTAGAATCGTAAGTAACAAACAAAAGAGTGCACTGCCAACAAAGACAGTAAGAATATTTTTAGATACTTGCTGTTTCATGGTCATAAACATTTGGATAAGAAACATTAGGATTCCTATTACAGATAGCACAGCCCCATAAAGAATGAGTGAAGGAAGCACATATAAGGCAATTGAAAGCAATGTAATTCCGACAGAGCTTACTGCAAATTGAAGAAATCCAAACCGCTCACTCCAAATCCTAGTTAAAAATGCGACAGGAACAAGCTGATACATTGAGCCCATCGCAATCATAAGTGCCCAACCAAGTACAAGTAAATGGGCAGCAGACCAAAGGCTAGGGGTTCTAAAAATCCCATTTATAACAAATTGTCCTGAAAAAAGGATAATTAATTGTGAACTAATAAATGCAAATAGCGCATAAAGAATGAACGAGAGCGGCAGTTTAATGTTTGTTTCCGTACCAAATTGTGTAGGTATCAATTTACATCAGCCCTTATTTTGTGATTTCAATTTGAAAACTTCCATCTTCTCGTTCAGAAGTAGTATGCTTATATCCACTTTCTTCAAGCTGCTCATATAAAAACATTGGTCTACGATCATTAATGATGGTTAACACATCTCCACTTTTCATTTTCTCTAGTGCATTTAATGTCCTCATCATAGGCTGAGGAGGCTCAAGTCCACGGTTATCTAGTATCATGAATCAACACCTCGTTTTACAAAGGTTACTTTCCAGTGTTTTTTCTCTATTTCTTCTGCTTCATGGGTAAAGCCTTTTGCTTTCATCACAGCAAATAAAGGAACTGGCTTGAAAGGTGCGTGTAAAATAAATGTGTCACCAGTTTTAAGTGACTGAATAGCTTCCATAATTTTTTGAAAAGGCTCAAGCTTGTTTTTTAAATCCTCTCTTACATCTAATTCAACAATTCTTTCAGTGTTATGATTCATTATAAAAGACCTCCTATCATGGCTTTCTTCTTTTATGATAATCATTTTCATTCTTAGATAATGTGATTTGAATCACAAGTAGTAAATAAATCTTTGAGAAATAATCATAAAAAACTCACAGAAGCCTAGGCGTCCTGTGAGTTTTCATTAAAAGAATCTGCACATGTGAAACAAAGAATTGTTTTTGTTTGGTCATCTATTATTCCATTAAAGAAACCATCTAAACAATGAATCTCTTTTCTACATTGTTGACAATAGCCAATATGTTCCTCCATCATTATTCCCCCTCTAGCATATTACTTTCTATTATTATATCTAAGGTTTTGACCTAAGAATGATTAAAAACATGGCACTCTAGTGATTTTGTTCACTTTAAAAACAGAGATAGCCACTTACAATGAAGCTAGTAAAACATTAAATCACAGGAGGAGTTCACAATGATTCAATTCGCAGCAAAAATTAATGCCCCAGATTTTTCACCAAGAGAGAAACACCCTAGAATATTTAACATGTTTGATGGATTAAATTCTGGTGAGTTCATGGAATTGTCCAATGATCATGATCCAAGACCACTTCAATATCAATTCATGATGGAGCGCAAAGACCAATTTACATGGGAGTACTTAGAAGAAGGTCCAGAAGTATGGCGAGTGTCTATTGGAAAAAAGTAAGTGTTTGATAAGGCCCCTTACAATTTGCAGGGGCTTTTTTTCTTGATTTAAATCATCATAACCGATATAGTTTGGTTAAAAATGAAAGTGGGTGGAGTGCTTTGAAGGACCTAAGCTTACGACTTGGTGGAATTATACTTGCTGGAGGGGAGTCAAGAAGATTTGGAAGCCCGAAAGCACTAGCTCGACTTGAAGATCGCCATTTTTTCGAATATGCAATTCAAGCAATAGAGCAGTTAACAAAGGATATTGTGATTATTAGTCACAACTCAATTTTGAGTGAGATAAATAGGGTAACAACTTTTCCAGTAATTGAAGACTTACCACAGTATAAGGGGAAAGGCCCTTTAGCAGGTATAGCAACGGGAATGAAATATCTTAAGTCCGATTGGTATATTGTACTCCCATGTGATACACCCAATATCACTAATCTTGTGATTATGTCTCTTGTAAAACAGATCAATACAGATACAGATGCAATTATCTCTGTGGTAAAAGGGAGAATTCAACCTCTAATTGGGGTGTATCATTCTAAGGTAGTGAGTGATGTCATTGAGATCCTTGAATCTGATCAATATAAAATGATGAAGCTGTTAGATGAACTAAGAGTAACTTATGTACCATTTGAAGATGAACAACCTTTTCAGAATATAAATGACTTAGAAGAATTTCAAAAACTAAATGATAAATAGTGATGAAATTCACATTCATCTACTAGTTAACTAGATATAATAAACGTACGTTAGCCTGTAAGGGAGGAGGCATTTCCTACTCCTAACTTGGTGACGTATCCTCGATTCAGAGGCTGGGACATAACATAAGTGTTTAACTAAAGTTCCGAACAAAGTAATATCTTAGCGGATGAAATATACGTAGACTCCTGCGGGATGAAAAGCAATGGCTAGACCCCGCAGTGCTTAGCACGAGGAGGCTTGCCTGCTTCCCGCGGAAAGCGAAGTATATTTCAGGAGCGGTATAACTACTCTACAACCTTGTTCGGTTTCTATATAGCTAAACTACTTTTCCTAGCCTCTTTTTTATGTAAACTAAACAAGTTTTTATTTAATGTGATATGCCTCACATACTACACTCCTTCGAGGTGCTAGAATAAAGTCATTAAGAACTAGGAGGGAATACCTCATGTTTGATAGAGACTTTAATGAGAATCCATTTATTGTAATCTGGGAGTTAACAAGAGCTTGTCAACTAAAGTGCTTGCATTGTCGAGCCGAAGCACAATATAAGCGTGATCCTAGAGAGTTATCTTTTGAAGAAGGTAAAAAACTGATAGATCAGATATATGATATGCAAAATCCACTACTTGTCTTTACTGGTGGAGATCCACTTATGAGGCCAGATGTTTATGATATTGCGGATTATGCGATAAAAAAAGGTGTACGTGTGTCAATGACACCTAGTGCAACTCCAAATGTAACCAAAGAGGCTATCGAAAAGGCAAAAGAGGTGGGACTAGCACGTTGGGCCTTTAGTTTAGATGGACCAACAGCAGAAATTCACGATCATTTCCGTGGAACAGATGGATCATTTGATCTGACGATGAATGCTATTAAATATTTACACGAACTTGAAATACCAATTCAAATTAATACGGTCATTTCTCGTTACAATGTGCATGCATTAGATGAAATGGCAAAACTGATTGAAGAACTAGATTGTGTATTGTGGAGTGTGTTCTTCCTTGTTCCTACAGGTAGGGGAAAAGATTCTGATATGATTTCACCTGTAGAGCATGAGCAAGTGTTTAGATGGCTTTACGACTTAAGTAAGCGAGTGAAGTTTGATATTAAAACAACAGCTGCTCAGCATTACCGTAGAGTCGTTATCCAATCAAAAATGAGAGAAACTAAACATGAACCAACAATGATAAAGTACGAAAATGCATTAATGAAAGGGAAGACAGGTCAATTTGATGGCCTAGGCAGAGCTCCACAAGGGGTGAATGATGGCAATGGTTTTGTTTTCATCTCCCATGTTGGTGATGTGTATCCAAGCGGATTACTTCCTATAAAGGGAGGAAATGTAAAAGAAACCCCACTCGCAGAAATTTATCGTGAATCACCAATTTTCAAGGATTTACGTAACCCTGATAAATATAAGGGGAAATGTGGTGTTTGCGAATTTAGATATGTGTGTGGTGGATCTCGTTCACGTGCATATGCTATGACTGGAGATTATATGGAGAGTGAACCATTCTGCGTGTATATCCCAAAAGAACTTAGAAAAAAAGAAGAAGTAGTTAAACAATAAAGAATAAAAAGAGCTGCTAGATATTTAAATCTGGCAGCTTATTCTATACTACAAATGATAGCAGGACAACCTTCACAGTTTATCTCTTTTTTCAAATAGTCTAAATCATGTATCATTATCTTTCCTTTTGAAATTGAGATAATGTTATTTTTTCGAAGCTCATTTAACATGCGGTTCGTGCTCTCACGTGTAGTTGCACAAAAGTTTGCTAATTCTTGATTTGTTAAGTGAAGATTGATTAAGATGCCATCGTCTTTTTTTATACCATAACTATTCGTCATTCTGATCAGAGTGGAGTACAGTGCTCCTTTTTTCCCAAGAAGTACAAGGTCTCTAAACTTGGTTTGCGTCTTGCGGAAATGATCGCTCATCCATTTCATAAACTCCATTGCAAGTTTACCATTTTCAAAAAGTGTGCGTTCGATATTCTCTTTTTTGATAACAGCTACTTCTCCTGATTCGATTACCTGGGCATTAAATAAATACTTGGCATTCTCAGAAAATAGAGTAAGTTCGCCAACTATTTCACTATGTGCACATATTCGAAGAGATAACTCTCTTCCATCTGCTGCCACTTTGCTAATTTTAACTCGACCTGATTGGATAATATAAAGCTCTTTTGCCTCCATACCCTCTTGAAATAAGTAGGAGCCCTTTTCCATTTTCATACTATAATCCGACGATTTTAGTAGTTCTGTTAATTCAGTTGACAGGGTAGGCTTTGAACAAGTAGTCATGAGGATTCACCTCTCAATATAAATTGCTATCTATCTTTGATTTAAAAGCAAATGACATACACAGTCAATGACAGCAAAGTGAACGAGGTGGAGGTTTTTCATCATAAAATGCTTGGAAACGTTGATATATACAGACTGACAGTCTTTTTGAACAAATTCTTACAATTTGGTAAGAATTCCTTCCAGGACAAAAAAATAGGAATTCAGCTTAATCAGCCTCTTCCTATACTTAAGCAAACATTTGAACTTTGTATAGTGTACAAAACTTACACCAGTCTACAATCACAATCTTTTTGTCATAAATAGCAATGACATTGTCATTCTTTAAACGGGTAAAAACCCTACTAACACTTTCTCTTCTAGCACCCACTAAATTTGCAAATTCCTGAACGGTTAAGGGAAGTTCAATCTGAACGCCATACCCATGATGTTCACCAAATTCCTTTGCAAGTCGATCTAGTGCAGATATCGTTTTACTATATACATCTAGTAAAGCTATATCACGTAAGGTTGATGTAAAGCCTCTTAATTGTGAACTCATATATCGAATGATCTCAATACCTAATTCAGGATTATACTTTAATTCTTTTTCCAAGGCCTCTGTTTTTAAAAACAAAACATCGCCATCTACAATCATGTGTGCAGTTGCAGGATAAAACGAGCCTGGTTCTGAGAAAAGACATGCTTCAGCAAATAAGTCTCCAGCTTTTTTGAGACATACTACTAATTCCTTTCCTGTATTGTCACCTTTCGTTAAGCGAACAATTCCAGTCTTAACAAAGTACACTCCCTTTGCTTCTTCAAACTCAGTAAAAATGGTTTCTCCTTTTGCAAACCTCAAGGTAGTTAAGCTTTTCTGGATAAACTCTAAAGATTCCTCTGGGAGCTCCTTAAATAAATCAAGTTTTCGTAACAGCTCTTTATACATAGTTATCCCCCTAAACACTCCTATTAGCATTTCTTGCAAGGATGTTTACAATCTACGAGGTAATGGTTTCGAAGTTATAATTCTACATTCTATAATTAGTTTAACTGTGTTATACGGTATTGTAAGTGATGTAAGTCACTTGAGTACCAAGAGAAAAACAAAAACTCCTTAATCATTTAAGGAGTTTTTGAGGTTAACATACTAGTGTTGTGAAGCAGCTCTTGGAAAAAGGATATTATTTTCTAAGTGAATATGCTGAAACAAATCTGATTCTAAATATTCTAGACGCTGGTAAACAAGCCGGTAAGTACCGCATGCACCCAGTGGAGGAGTGAAGTCATTCGTAATTTCACGAATTTCTTTTATAATATCTCCGGCTCCGTCATGATCATCTTCAAGTTCGTTAATTAGTTTTTTCATTTTTTCAAGAGTTTCTGGTGTTGGATTGTTTTCATATTCTAAGATAAAGGGAAATGCTTCTGTTTCTTCCTTAATTGTGTGTTGCTCTAATTCTGCTTTTAGCTGGTTAAATAGAGTATGAATTCTAGCTAGATGTTTATGCTCTGCACCATGAACACGTAATACCTTTGTGACATAAGGAGTAAGCTGAGGCAGCTCCTCATTTAGGTAACGGTGATGCTTATTAATAATGTGTTCAATTAACTCGCTGTAAGAAGCATTTGCCCAGTCAATCTCACGTTCATTACGTTCTTTCATATCGTAATAAAGTTCATTTAAACGACTTACTACTTCCTCAGCAGATAAATTTCTCTCCTGTATAGCATCTATAAGTGGTCGATTTCCACCACAACAAAAGTCAATTCGATAAGATTTAAATAGGTCCCCAGCTTTAGGAAACTTTGTTACAACTTCGCCAATGATCGATTGTTCAGTAAAAACGTGTTCCATGAGTAGTACCTCCAATTGTTATTAAATTTGGTTCTAAACATAGAATAACGTGATTGTTTATTTTAAGAGGTGATTCAAATCACACAATGTACTAATTTTTTATCACTTTATGTGATAACTATCACAAACCGATAGGAAGAATGTTGCTACTATAGATATAGTGAGAAAAGGGTATTCACCAAAAAAAAGTAACACTCTTTATTTTGAACAAACGAAAGAATGAAGTACAATAGAATGTAATCTAAAATAGTTTGAGATATAAGGAGATAGTAAAAATGGTAGAAAAACGTACGCCTATTCCTGTACATGAGGCTGTAAATAAAATCATGTTCTTTGCAAGCAGTGGAGAGCCAGAACTAATCCCTCTAGAAGAAAGCTATGGGAGATTTTTAGCTGAAGATCTAAAGGCAGACCATGATGTTCCACCTTTTGACCGTTCTCCATATGACGGGTTTGCAATCAGGTCTGAGGATACGAAACTAGCTAATCAATCAAATGCAGTGGAGTTTGAGGTTATAGAAGAGATTGGGGCTGGTTCAGTCGCAACGAAGGAAGTTGGTCCTTTCCAAGCTATTCGAATTATGACAGGTGCACAAATGCCAATTCAATGTGACGCCGTGGTCATGCTTGAGTTAACAAAAGAATATGAGCGAGATGGCTATAAATATATGTCAATAAAAAGACAATTACAATCCGGTGATAATATTTCTTTCCAAGGTGAGGATACCCAAAAGGGGAATGTCTTGGTTGAAAAGGGAACAAGAATTAACCCAGGAGTGTCGGCACTTTTAGCTACGTTTGGTTATGATAAGGTTTTAGTTGGAAGAAAGCCAACTGTAGGGATTTATGCTACTGGAACGGAATTACTTGATGTTCATGAAGGGCTTGTCCCTGGAAAAATTCGAAATAGTAACTCATATATGATTCGTAGTCAGATCGAGCGTGCTGGTGCAGAGCCAATTTACTTTGGTAAACTTGCAGATGATTTTGATACTTGTTATGAAGCTATTACGAATGCACTTGAAAAGGTAGATATGTTGATTACAACAGGTGGCGTGTCTGTAGGGGATTATGATTACTTACCTGCAATTTATGAAAAATTAGGTGCAGAAGTACTTTTTAATAAAATTGGAATGAGACCTGGTAGTGTCACAACCGTTGCTCAGTTTGAAGGCAAATTACTATTCGGTTTATCAGGGAATCCTTCAGCGTGTTATGTAGGTTTTGAGTTGTTTGTAAGACCAATAATAAGAACACTGCTAAATAGCCCGAATCCACATTTAAAGAAAATTACAGCTCGATTAGATGTTGATTTCCCTAAACCAAATCCTTTTACCAGATTTGTACGTAGTAGCATTTCATTTAAAGATGGGATGGTTTCTGTTACTCCAAGTGGTTTAGACAAGTCAAATGTTGTCACTTCACTCTCCGGTGCAAATGCCTTAATGGTACTGCCAGGAGGTACAAGGGGTTATGAACAAGGCATGCAAGTAGATGTTTTACTACTTGAGGATGAAGAGGGATGTCAATGGCCCTGGAACTAGATGTACCAGTCATACAGGTCGTAGGCTATCAAAATAGTGGTAAGACAACATATGTGGAAAAGTTAATAAAACAAGCAACTACTTTAGGTATAAGTGTAGCGACGGTTAAACACCATGGACATGGTGGTAAGCCTGATTTGTTGGATAATGGGAAAGATTCAGATCGACACCGCTTGGCTGGAGCTCAGGTAGCGAGTGTGGAAGGTGATGGCGTTTTACAATTATATTGTAAAAGAGATGAATGGAAGTTAAATGACATTCTTAGTATCTATAAGCATCTCGCAATTGATTTGGTCATTGTAGAAGGATATAAAAATGAAACCTATCCAAAGGTTGTTTTAGTTCGTAATGAGGATGATTTAACTTTACTAAATCAGCTTACTAACATTATGGCAGTTATTTCTTGGTTTCCTTTGGAAGAAGACGTGAAACGGAAATTTGTCACATTCAATCTAGAAAATGACGAATCAGTTTTACTTATATTACAAGTAGTGAGGGAAATACATGAGTGAAAAACGTTTTTTACTAACAAAAGATATTATAAATATAGAAGAAGTGACAAATAAAGTCATTCGTCGTGAAGCCGGTGCTATTACAACTTTTACTGGCACAGTGCGCGAATTTACAAAAGGCAAGAGAACTCTTTATTTAGAATATGATGCTTATGTTCCGATGGCTGAAAAGAAGCTTGAGCAGATTGGTGTTGAAATAAACGAGAAATGGCCAGATTCAATGGTAGCCATTACACATCGTATTGGTAGATTAGAGATTTCAGATATAGCCGTTGTTATCGCAGTTTCTACACCGCATAGACGTGATGCTTATGAAGCAAATGAATACGCCATTGAACGTATTAAGGAAATCGTACCTATTTGGAAAAAGGAACATTGGGAAGACGGCGAGATGTGGATAGGAGATCAACTCGAGAAGAAAGCCTATCCAACAGGTAAGCCGGAACAGGAGGACTTAGTGTGATTACTGTATTATTTTTTGCACATTTACAGGACGCAGTTGGACAAGAAAAAGTGATGATCGATAAGGCACCTATTTCGATAATTGATTTGAAGAAAGAGTTGGCGGCTCTGTATTCGTTGCAGGGCCTTGAAAATGTGATGTTTGCGATAAATGAAGAATATGCAACAGGTGATGATCTTGTTAAAGATGGGGATACTGTTGCTTTAATACCGCCTGTTAGTGGTGGGTGATAGAGAGTCGACAAGTACGGGGGTGGTGGTGCTTGTCGGTTTTTTGTGTTGGATATGAAAAAAGTTTTATCGGTAAGAAAACGTGGTGGTGCCGTGGAAAATGAGCCGATAAAGAGTTTTATCGGTAAGAAAACGTAGTGTTGTCGTGGAAAATAAACCGATAAAAAGTTTTATCGGTAAGAAAAAGTAGTGGTGTCGGAAAAAATAAACCGATAAAGAGTTTTATCGGCAAGAAAATATAGTGGTATCGTGGAAAATAAACCGATAAAAAGTTTTATCGGCAAAAAACATAGTGGTGTCGGAAAAATAAACCGATAAAAAGTTTTATCGGTAAGAAAAAGTAGTGGTGTCGGAAAAAATAAACCGATAAAAAGTTTTATCGGCAAGAAAACGTAGTGGGTCGGAAAAAATAAACCGATAAAAAGTTTAATCGGCAAGAAACGTAGTGGTGACGGAAAAATAAACTGATAAAAAGTTTTATCGGCAAAAAACGTAGTGGGTCGGAAAAAATAAACCGATAAAAAGTTTTATCGGCAAAAAACGTAGTGGTGTCGGAAAAAATAAACCAATAAAAAGTTTTATCAGCAAGAAAACCTACTAGAACCAGAAAAAAAAAGCCGATAAAAAACTTTATCGACCTATAAAAACGAAAGAATAGAATCCCAAGACCGTAAATTAATCTATCTTATAGAAACGGGATTTTCCATATCCATTCATTTTGAAATTACTTAAAAGTATATTACGAAAAGTTCTTTCCGATCTTATTTTTCCACACCAATCATAAATAACGCTCGTCGTTATTTTCTCCTCTGGAAAAAGTAAATTATATTCTCTGACTTGCCTTTCCACTGCTGTAGGTAAATCCTCTCTATATCCACAGTTAGAACAATTCAAAGACTTCTGAAAGAAGGAAAAGCACTTTGGACAATATATTCCTTTTTTAAGCTGATCATAGGAGTATTTTGGGATGCGACTATAGGGAGATTCTGTTAAGTAGATTGAAAGGAGCTTTTTCGAGATATTTTGATCCTGGTTGGTTATTAAGGTTGGGTTGTTCCTGAATCCATTTAGGAAGCGCTTAAGCTGTGTTGGGAAAATAATTTGTGAGTTTCTTGGAGCATTATATAGGTGAAATTCGGGGTTGATGAAGATTAGGTATGATTTGATGGTTCCATTAAAGCTAAGTTCTTTAAGTAAACGTCTAAATAGTGTCTCACAACGTTGGATTTGTAAGAGTGGATTCTTTATTTCGGTATCAGAGGTTCCTGAATACCAAGAGTCTTTTTCGATATAAAAATCACCCTCGAAATTTTTCACTTCAAATATATAGATCGTATTGCCACTTAGTATGATTGTGTCAATTTGAAAAACAGTGTTACTGATTTCATAAATGAAATCGTGTATTACGAGATAATGCTCAGTTGGGAGTTCCTCAACCAACAAATCAAACGCACCCTCCCCCAAAAACCCCTTCTCCAGGCTCAAATAGTAATTCCGTTCTTTTTCCAAGAGAGACATTCTTGCATTCAATGCCCGTAAAGTCCTCAGTTCTTTTGATTCAACGCGCTTTTTTAAAATCAAGCGAACACCTCCAAATTCTATTTTCATAATCATTTTATTTTCACATTTCAAAAAAGACAAGCCTTTTTAACACTTTGTGACACACATCACATTCCAACAGAACTCGATTCTTTATAATAAAAGTAACCTATTATAAAGAGGTGATGTACTGTGAAACCTTTACTACCAAAACAACATGGTGCTTGGGCAATGTTGCTGGTTCCATTTTTTCTAGGGATGGGGTTAGGCCAAGTATCTTGGATTCATATTCCACTATTTATAGGTTGGCTATTTTTATATTTAGCGACCTATCCATTATTGCTGTGTTTTAAAAAGAGAAACAAACAACGTAAGCTGCACATTAGGTGGACTGCAATTTACTTTGTTCCAGTAATCCTATCACTATTTATAGTCCTGATATATGACTTGCGATTTGTGTACTTTGGTCTTATCATGGTTCCATTCTTTATCATAAATACCTACTATGCTAAACAAAATAATGAAAGAGCTCTTATTAATGATTTGTCAGCTATTTGTTCTTTTGGAATTGGTGGTGTGGCAAGTTATTTTGGGGGAACAGGAACGATCGATTTAATGGCTATTGCTGTTTGGGGACTTACGATGTTGTTTTTTGCAGGAAGTACCTTCTTTGTGAAAACGATGATACGTGAAAAAAGTAATCCAATGTATCGCTGGATATCATGGGGATTTCATGCAGGAGTGATCCTACTGTTCATACTAAGTGGGTATTATCTTCTAACAATAGCTTACCTACCTAGCCTCGTTCGAGCAATATACTTTTACGGTAAAGCAATTACGATGATGAAGGTTGGTGTTCTCGAAATTGTAAACTCTGCTTTCTTTTTAACCGTCGTTTTACTTGTTATCTAAACAAAAAAGTGGTGAAATAAGCATTCACCACTTCTTTCCTAAAATACGTTAAATAAAACAATGCCACCGCCAACAATAAAGCAATAAATAGCGAAGTAAGCTAAGTTTCCTCTTGCCATAATTCCCATAAACCATTTTAACGAGAAATAAGAAGCCACTAAAGAGCCTATAAACGCTACAGTGTATGGTAACAGTAAAGTATTCAGGTTAGGATCGTTTAAAATATCGGAAAAGCTTAATAACATTCCACCGAAGCTAACAGGAATAAATAGTAAAAATGAAAAACGTAGAGCTGTTTCTTGCTTCATACCTAATCCCATTGCTGCAACGATGGTTGCTCCGGAACGACTGATTCCAGGTATTAATGCAATTGCTTGTGCGCAACCGATAATAATGGCGTCTCTTAACGTTAACTCTGCATCATTTTTTCTTCCACGTAAATTACGAATGAACCAAAGGGCTACCCCTGTAATTAAAAGCGTAATCCCAATTAGTAATATACCTTCTTTAAAGAAGCTTGCAATTTGATCATCGAATAATACTCCAATGACACCTGCAGGAATGGTTGCGATAACTAGATATACGATAAATCGGAAATCAGATTTCGCATCAACTTCTCTTGTTTTTATGTAACGAAGTCCATTTACAGTCAATCGAATTAAGTCCTCACGATAAATAAGCAAAACTGCTATAAGAGATGCTGCATTAACCAGCAACTCAAAACTCATTCCTTCGATAGAAATGTCTAGAAAGTGCTGTGCAAGTAAAAGGTGACCGCTTGAGGAAACTGGTATTGGTTCAGTGACCCCTTGAAAAACGCCAAGAAACAAGTATTTTAAAAGTAAATATAACTTATCAAGTGATTCCACAACTATATCCTCCAATTACATTTTCATACTCTTTCCATTTAACTACATGTCCAGTAACGATGTAAAGTATTGCTTGTCTGTCTATTTATATTTGTCTTATAAGCAAGACATGCAATAAAAATGAGAAAAGGACCTAAATAAAACATGAAATGAATTACATCAGGAGATAATAGTTCTGTACCATGATAATGGAAGGAGGAATTGTGATGGGACAAAGTCATGAATTTAGAGCTGGACATAAAGCTCCAAACAACGGGATTTATGTTGAAATTGGAGAAGAAGGAGACGGGGTTGTTAATCCTAAAAGTATAAAGCTTAAGGCCGGCGATCCGTTTCCGGAAAACTCTAATGATAAAAGAAAATGGACATATAAAAGAAAACCATAAGAGACAAAAAAGTCATCCTCTAAGCAGGATGGCTTTACTTATGGGGTTTTTAGGATATAATAAAATTAAAGGTCAATAATGGTCAAACACTACGTAAAACTTCAATTTTAAGGGAGGCTTATAAATGGATCTTAATAAAATGACACAAAAACTTCAGGAAGCAGTGATGGAGGCTCAAACACTTGCAATTCGTAATCAGCATCAGGAGGTTGATATTGTTCATTTATTCCTTACCTTACTTCGACAGTCAGATAGCCTCATTGTTCGTATTCTTCAAAAGTTAAACATCAATACAATTCAACTTGAAGAAAAGATAGAAGAAATACTTCGAAAAAAGCCACAAGTTTCAGGTACTGGTATAGAGGCAGGAAAGCTTTATATTACTGGAAGACTTCAGCAGCTTTTTATCCAGGCTGAAGTGGAAGCAAAACAATTACAAGATGAGTATTTATCTGTAGAACATATTATGCTTGCCTTAACAACGGGAAAAGGTTCAACCGAAATGGAAAAAACACTACAGAACTTTTCAATTAAAAGAGATAGTGTTGAAAAAATTATTGCTGAAATTAGGGGGAATCAGCGCGTGACTAGTCAGAATCCAGAAGCAACTTATGAGGTGTTAACGAAATATGGAAGGGATCTTGTAGCAGAAGTTAAGTCTGGAAAGCTAGATCCTGTTATTGGTAGAGATGAGGAAATACGTAGAGTGATTCGAATTTTATCAAGGAAGACAAAGAATAACCCGGTTTTAATTGGTGAACCTGGAGTTGGTAAAACAGCCATTGTAGAAGGTCTTGCACAACGAATTGTTCGAAGAGATGTACCTGAGGGTTTAAAGGATAAAACAATTTTTGCATTAGATATTGGATCGTTAATTGCTGGAGCAAAATTTCGAGGTGAGTTTGAAGAAAGATTGAAAGCAGTACTAAATGAAATTAAAAAAAGTGATGGACGTATCCTGCTGTTTATTGATGAGCTACATACCATTGTTGGAGCTGGCAAGACAGAAGGGGCAATGGATGCAGGAAATATGTTAAAGCCAATGTTAGCTCGTGGTGAATTACATTGTATCGGTGCAACAACGTTAGATGAACATCGAAAGTACATTGAAAAAGACCCTGCTTTAGAGCGGCGTTTTCAACAAGTGCTTGTAAATGAATCAACAATTGAGGACACTATTTCAATTTTAAGAGGATTAAAGGAACGGTTTGAGATTCATCATGGTGTAAATATTCATGATCGAGCAATTGTAGCCTCTGCAACATTGTCTGACAGGTATATAACTGAAAGATTTCTTCCAGATAAAGCAATCGATTTAATTGATGAAGCTTGTGCAAAGATTCGGACGGAAATAGATTCTATGCCTTCTGAATTAGATGAAGTGACAAGGCGAGTCATGCAACTAGAAATAGAAGAGGCAGCCCTTAGAAAAGAAACAGACCAAGGAAGCAAAACTAGACTTGATGTATTACTGAAAGAGCTATCAGACCTAAAGGAAAAAGCGAATTCGATGAAAGCCAGGTGGTTGCTTGAAAAAGAAGGAATCGGTCAAGTGCAACTCTTGAGGGAAGAGCTTGAAAAGGCTAAAAGGGATCTAGAGGATGCCGAGAACAAGTATGATTTAAACCGTGCAGCAGAATTACGGCATGGAAGAATTCCTCAGATTGAGAAAGAATTAAAGTCACTTGAGAAAAAAGTGAATGAAACAAAAAGTGATAATCGTCTTCTTAGGGAAGAGGTTACAGAAGATGAAATAGCAGGAATTGTTGCAAGATGGACTGGTATTCCAGTTACAAAGCTGGTCGAGGGAGAACGTGAAAAGTTATTAAAATTACATGATATTTTAAGAGAACGAGTGATTGGTCAGGACGAAGCAATTGAGTTAGTATCCGATGCAGTTTTACGAGCGAGAGCTGGGATTAAGGATCCGAACAAACCAATTGGCTCGTTTGTTTTCCTGGGTCCAACAGGGGTAGGTAAAACAGAATTAGCTAAAGCTTTAGCACAATCTTTGTTTGACAGTGAAGAGCAGATTATTAGGCTTGATATGTCTGAGTACATGGAAAAACACTCCGTTTCAAGGCTTATCGGTGCCCCACCTGGTTATGTTGGTTATGAGGAAGGCGGGCAGTTAACTGAAGCTGTTAGACGAAAACCTTATTCAGTCATTTTGATGGATGAAATTGAGAAGGCTCATCCAGAAGTGTTCAATATTCTTCTACAAATGCTTGATGACGGCAGAGTAACTGATTCTCAAGGCCGTACGGTAGATTTCAAGAATACAGTAATTATTATGACTTCAAACATCGGGTCTCAGTATTTACTTGAAGGATTAACTTCTGAGGGAGAAATAATAGAAGAAACAAGGAAAAAAGTGTTGGAACAACTTCAACTGCATTTTCGTCCCGAGTTCTTAAATCGAATCGATGATATCATTTTATTTAAGCCTTTAACAATGAAAGAAATTATAGGGATTGTTGAAAAAATGGTGAAAGATCTCCAGGGGAGACTGCAGGACCGAAACATTACTTTACTTTTATCAAACAAAGCTAAAACGTATATTGCGGAATCGGGCTTTGACCCATTGTATGGTGCAAGACCATTAAAACGTTATATTCAAAAAAATATTGAAACAAAGATTGCAAGAGAATTAATAGCTGGTACAATACAGGATGACCAAACGGTTAAAGTAGACTTTCAAGATGGACAAATGATCATCTTACCAACCAAATAATTAGCCAAAAAATAAAACCCCTGCTCCTTTTGGAAGCAGGGGATTTATGTATTTGAAAAATCATTAGTGCTTTTCAATCGGCTCTAAAGGAATAATTTCGCCAAGAGCAGTAATTAGAACGAATGAAACAACAGCAATTATTGATGCTGTGCCGAATTCATATGCAGCACCTATCATTGAAGCGACAACATATGATGCCATTTGTACTAATAGAAAAGTCCAAAATAATGTCCAGAAAAAACGCACTAGTTTCACCTCATTTTATCCACATTCTTAATACATAGTACCATAATTAAGCTAAATAAAAAAGAATTAGTTATGTTCTCTACTTTTCCCAATAAAAAATCATAATAATTAGGTATTTTCCCTTTCAAAAATGAGTCTTTAACATACATTGATAAAAAGAGGATTCATACTGTATATAAGGTGGGAGGAAAAATGGAACTCAAGCAGCGTTTTTTCCAGCTTGATACAGAGTGGTGTGTAGTTCACGTGCCTGAACGTCCTAACGGTTTCGGAATCATCGTTTTGGGAGATAAAAATCATTTTGTTGAGAATGAAAGTAGTTTTTTTATACAAAATCAAGGACGTCTTCAAATGCTCAATGAATTGATCAGTCAAGGATATACCGTATTTTATTCAAATCTATATGGACGCCATTGGGGGAGTAAAAATGCAGTCTTGTTAGCCAAAAGGCTGTATCACTATATTATGAAAAGTGAGATCCTAAACAACCGAATTCACATCTTAGCTGAAGGTATGGGAGCATTAGTTGGCCTACAATTAGCTGACACAATGGAGGAACATGTCCGATCTCTAGCCCTGATAAATCCTTGTATTGATCTAAAAGCTCATATTGAACATGAAAAGGAATATAAATTCTTTTATAAGCAATTAACAAAGGAATTGTCTAGAGCCTATAAAATAAATGAAAAACATGTAATTGAAGAGATTATAAAAGACCAACAAACGATAAACTTTGATACTGACATTCCATTAGCGATATGGCAAACAACCGATAGGAAGAGTTTTAACCCTGAATTTCACACACGAATGTTAGAAGAGCGTAGGAAAGAATTAGGAAAACCTATATTTATATCTTATTTAGTTACCGAAAAGAAATATAGAATGACAAAAGCAATTTGCCGATTCTTTAAACAACAAGAAGAAGAATTATAATAGTCCCCATTACAAATACATGAGGGGGACTATTATTTTGGCTAGTTTCTGCATAGGATTACAATAAATAGTAGTAAAGCTAAATTGGAGGTGACCTCATGAGAGTATTACTTGTCGGTGGACTTGGATCTATAGGTTACAATCTTTGTAGACAGTTGATTGAAGAGGAGATTGACGTATTAGCATTAGATGATATTATTTCAAACGACCATGATAATAAGGAAGAAAAGCTTTTACAAATTGGTAGAAATGCTTTTTTTCAATTTAGTTCACTTGACACAGATTATCGAGTTGAAAAAGAGAAGTTTGAGGTTATTATTTATTGTTTAAATGACCCGATAGATAGACAGGGTAACCCGAATATGATGAATGATATAGAACTTGAGAAACACCTAAAAAATGCGTTAGGATACTGCCGTGATTACGAAAGCAAATTCATACTAATCTCAAGTTCTACAGAATCGAGTAATCAGTTCGCTGAAACTGAAAATGAAAAAAAGCCTTCTTATGAAAAAAATGATGGCCTTATTCAGGAGCAATTAGTCATTGATTCATTCGAAAGTGAGGGTGGACATTTTAGAATAGTTCGATTAAGTTTTGATGACATTGAAAGAAATAATGATAGTGAAATAGGGTCTTTATACCTATCTCGAACGAAGGATAAATCAATTTTTAATATGACAACTAGTGCAAAAGATTCAGGTGGAGGGTCAGTTATTTTTACAGAATGGTTACAAAATAACTGGAACAAGGAGGATTAACCTATTTTTTCTTGTACAATATTAGAGACACGATGTAAAATATAATTGGATTGATAAAGTATTTTTCATTCAATCATTATTTTGTCTGTCGAAGGAGTTGTTGCAGAAGCATGAGAAATCCGATTGGGTTACTGATAATGATTACAATAGTGATGTTCTCACTATCAGCATGTGGACAACCTGCTTCCACAGATAAATTACAAAAAGTGGGACTCTTAGTGCCGGATTCTATTAATGACCAGGTGTGGGGAACAAAGGGATATAAGGGATTATTGAGGATCCAATCAAAGTTTCATATAGATGTCTTCTATCAAGAGAGTATAGATAATGAAGCAGCCGCAGAACAGGCTGTAAAGGAATTCCACGAGAAGGGTGTCAA
Organism: uncultured Bacillaceae bacterium; assembly: GCA_947497585.1. Lineage (GTDB taxonomy): Bacteria > Bacillota > Bacilli > Bacillales > Bacillaceae_L > Bacillus_BV. Next base: position 139,828 of record CANMHG010000008.1, read on the forward strand.
TTTAATTTTCGGTCATGGTGAAGAGTATGCAGGTTATTTCAACAAAATTAGCAGAGAGTATCCAGATATTCATTTTATATGTTTTAATGGTGACGCAAGAGGAGAAAATGTTACTAGTCTAAATTTCAAGTCTAATGCCATGGGCTTCTTTGGAGGTATGGTGGCTGGAGAGATGACGAAAACAAACAAAGTTGGTGTAATTGCTGCATTTGAATGGCAACCAGAAGTGAATGGATTTTATGAAGGAGCTGCTTTTCAAAATTCAGATGTAGAGGTTGAAATTCGCTACACGAATAACTGGGACAATGTAGACATAGCCCTAAAATACCTAGAAGAAATGCTGCAGGACGGTGTTGATGTTGTTTACCCTGCTGGTGATGGATATAATGTACCTGTTACAGAGGTATTAAAAGAACATGGTCTATACTCAATCGGCTTTATTTCAGACCAATCAGACTTGGGTGAGGCAACGGTTTTAACAAGTACCGTTCAGCATGTGGATGCATTGTATGAATTAGTGGCTGGAAGATATAATAATGGAGAATTAGAATCAGGTGAACTTTACTTCGACTTTCAAGATAATGTTATATCAATGGGGAAATTTAGCCCAGAGGTAGACCCATCGTTTGTACAAGAGATGGATACATTAATTAATACTTATAAAAAAACTGGAATTCTTCCTAACCAAAGAAAATAGCTAATAAAGGAGTCTTTACAGATGCACCCAAAATCAATGGAATTTATGCAAATTGCAATGAAGTACTTACCAGAAGCTAAACAAATGTTAGATGACACAGGAATTGAACTAACAATGGATAAACTCCAGCCAATGATAGATATGCTTACAAAGGTAATGGCAGATGCTTATGAACTAGGAAAACAAGAAGCATCATCCGAACAATAACTATAAGGTAAAAGTAAGCGCTAGAATTTAAAAAATTCTAGCGTTTTTTAAATAAATCAAGTATTGGACCGATTTCTTTGAACATTGGTTTAATTCGGTTCACAGAGCCCATTATTTCGTCTACTTGCTTCATTAAGGACATATAATCAACCTGATGACTTGGTTGTGATGGAGCTTCCTCACTGTTTTTGTTTGGTGGTTGTGAAAATCTTGGACTATTTCCAAACATTAATCTTGTAAAAGGATCTGGACTTTCTTGGAGGCCATTGTGTTTTGTTTCTTGTTGTTCTTCCATTATAATTCACCTCAATAGTCTATTTTACTAGTAGAGTATGAAAAACGTACCCTCAAAGTATAGTCGGTTGTCCATAGTTGAAATAGACTTTTGCTTTATTTTTTCCTCTACCAACTCAATACTGCTTACCTATTGCTATATGGAATAAAATACTTTAAAATTAGTACCAAGTCATAATAATTGATAATAAAATATAATACTAACTTATAAACGATTCAGTATACTTCAAACGCTAGGTGATTACTGGAAAGGGGATTGATTTATGAATGCGGGGATTCTAGGTATTGGACGATATGTACCGGAGCAAATTATAACGAACCTTGATTTAGAAAAAAAAATGGATACAACAGATGAATGGATCAGAACAAGAACGGGTATAGAGGAAAGACACATTGCCAAGGATGATATAGATACATCTGATATGGCATATGAGGCAGCCTTAAAGGCATTAGAAAATGCAGGGATGTCTGGAGAAGAACTTGATATGATTTTAGTAGCTACTGTTACTCCTGACAGACCATTCCCTTCCGTTGCTTGTACATTACAAGAAAAGCTAGGTGCAAAAAAAGCTGCAGCTATGGATATTAGTGCAGCCTGTGCTGGGTTTATGTATGGAATTGTTACAGGTAAACAGTTTATTGAAACTGGAGTATATCAGAAAATATTAGTTATTGGCGTAGAGAAACTGTCAAAAATTACAGATTGGAACGACAGAAATACAGCGGTTCTTTTTGGTGATGGTGCTGGGGCAGCAATTATTGGACCAGTTTCAGAAGGTAAAGGAATATTATCATTTGAGCTTGGTGCAGATGGAACTGGGGCAAAGCATTTATATCAGGATGAATATATCATTATGAATGGTAGAGAAGTATTTAAATTTGCTGTAAGACAAATGGGTGATTCTTGTATAAATGTTTTAGAAAAAGCAGGGTTAACAAAGGAAGACGTTGACTTCTTAATCCCTCATCAAGCAAATATTAGAATAATGGAAGCAGCTAGGCAAAGACTTGAATTACCTATAGAAAAGATGTCAAAGACTGTTCATAAATATGGGAATACATCCGCAGCATCAATTCCTATCTCATTAGTAGAAGAATTAGAAGCTGGAAAAATAAAAGATGGTGACCTAATTGTAATGGTAGGATTCGGTGGTGGGCTAACTTGGGGTGCCATCGCCATTCGTTGGGGCAAGTAAAGTAAATAATATAATAATATATTTCAATCATAAGGAGTTGCGAGATAGATGACAAAAAAGCGTGTAGTTGTAACAGGTTTAGGAGCAGTTACTCCAATAGGAAATGACGTAGAAACAGCATGGCAAAATGCGATTAATGGTGTTTCTGGTGTAGGACCATTAACAAGAGTAGAGATTGAAGGTTTGCCTGCAAAAGTTGCAGCTGAATTAAAGGACTTTAATCCAGAAAATTATATGGACCGTAAAGAGGCAAGAAGGATGGACCGTTTTACACAATATGCACTTGCCTCTTCTTTCATGGCAGTTAAGGATGCGAATCTTACAATAAATGACGAAAATTCTGCAAGAGTTGGTGTATGGATTGGTTCTGGTATCGGTGGAATGGAAACTCATGAAGAACAACATAAGATTTTTATGGAAAAGGGATACAGAAGGGTGAGTCCATTTTATGTACCAATGATGATTCCAGATATGGCAGCCGGACAAGTTTCCATTGCTATTGGAGCAAGAGGGATTAATTCTTGTACAGTAACTGCATGTGCTACAGGTACGAACTCAATTGGAGATGCTTTTAAAGTTATTCAACGTGGTGATGCAGATGTCATGGTGACTGGTGGGACAGAAGCTCCATTAACGAATATGGCATTTGCAGGTTTTACTTCAGCAAAAGCGTTATCTTTTAACCCTGATCCTAAAACTGCAAGTAGACCGTTTGATAAAAACCGAGATGGTTTCGTAATGGGGGAAGGTGCTGGAATCGTTATTTTAGAAGAGCTCGAGCATGCACTTGCACGTGGAGCAAGAATTTACGCTGAAATCGTAGGATATGGTTCAACGGGAGATGCATATCATATCACTCAACCAGCTCCTGGTGGCGAAGGTGGAGTTCGAGCAATGCGTCAGGCAATTGAAGATGGTGGCTTACAGCCTAATGATATTGATTATATTAATGCTCACGGTACTTCTACAGAATACAATGATAAGTTTGAAACATTAGCTATTAAAGAAGTATTTGGTCCACATGCAAATACGTTAGCGATTAGTTCTACAAAATCAATGACAGGTCACCTTTTAGGAGCGGCTGGTGGAATAGAAGCAATCTTTTCAGTATTAGCTATTAAAGAAGGAATTGTACCTCCAACGATTAATTATGAAACACCAGATCCGGAATGTGATTTAGATTATGTGCCTAATGTTGCAAGAAAAATGGAAGTTCGTGCAGCACTTAGTAATTCTTTAGGTTTCGGTGGACATAATGCGACAATTATCTTTAAAAAATATGAATAATATCATTTAAAAGGGTTGGCATTTGCCGACTCTTTTTTACAATCCTAAAAACCTTTGTAATATATTTGTAACAAAATTTCAAAATATATAGAAAAATCACAATAATGTGTGTTATCATTTTTTATAGTAAATATATACCATATGGGGGTGGATAATGAGTATTACACAGAATATCATTAGAACAGTTTTACTGTATGTTGTTGTTTTAACCGGACTAATAATGTTAGTCTTTTTTCCACGGGAAGCAGATATAGCAGTTAGTGGGAAGGCAATGACGATTGATTATGGGTATACATTTTCATGGGGGCAATACAAAGAGAATATTAACGAGTGGCTTACGCATATTAGAGAGAATGGTAGTTTAGGAGATACTCGGTATAATAATGTAACAGTAGAGGACGAGTTAAAGCGTTATTACCCGAATAGCTTAAAAATCATTGCATTGGCATTTGTTTTGAGTATCTTTGTAGGCATTGCAAAAGGGATCTTTGATTACAATAGTGCTAAAACGAAAAAAAATATATTAGGTAACGGTACTACTTGGTTGTTTCAATCGATACCAGACTTTCTGATTGTTATCGTTATCCAATGGCTCGTCATTTTTATGTTTCCATCTATAAAAATATTAAGTCAAGCAAATTGGTATAGCTTTGTACTACCGGGTATTTTAGTAGCAATTTATCCGATGATGTATGTGTCTCGAATTACCTCCGCATCTATCGCTAGTCAGGAGGGTCTCCCTTATATCCAAGTTGCGAGGGCAAAGGGTTTTACAAAAAGAAGAGTAATGTATAAACACATACTAAGAAATAGTATTGGAACAATCTTAGGTCATTTAACATCATTAATGATTTATATACTATCTAATTTGTTAATTGTGGAATACCTGTTTGGATATGAAGGAATTGCTTATCGTCTATTTGTAGCAATGGGTATTACTAAAGCAATTGCTTTTGGACGTGGACCAATCTATGAAGATGCGCTAATAATTGGAATTGGAATTTGCTTTATGCTAACTATTACAGTAACTCAAATTATTGGTTATTTGGCTAAAAAGCAATTGAAGCTGCAGTAGGAGGGATGAAATGAAAAACTATTATTTAGTAACAGGAATCGTGATGACAACCGTTTTAGTAGTTTTTATTGTTTTTGGCCCCCTACTGCCATTTGTTGATTCGAGCTTAGAAGGGGAAAGAGTTAAAATATTGGGGCAGGGCAACATTGTAACAGCTCCTTATGCACCTTCAAAAGAATATCTACTTGGGTCCGACCGTGAGGGGAGAGATATTTTAAGTTTAATAGTAATGGGTACAAAGGATACTTTGTTACTTATTTTTTCAATAACTCTATTAAGGTACATAGTTGCAGTACCTTTAGCTTTAGCAGGTTCAAAAAACAAAGGACCAGTTTCGTGGCTTTTGAATTCATGGAACCAGTTGTTTTCTTCCCTCCCAGTCATATTTTCAGCAATCATTTTGGTAAACCTCCCATTTTTAGTCTTTAGTGAGAACAGGTTTTTCTGGTGCGTTGTAATTTTGGCTTTTATAGAGGTCGGAAGAGTTGGGTATATTCTACAACAACAAGCCCATACACTATCTAAATCGCCTTTTGTTGAAGCAGGTATTACAATTGGGGTAAGCCCTCTAGGTATGTATTCAAGATATTATGTACCGAATTTACTACCGGACATAATTGTAAACTTCTTTATTGATTTAGGTAGAGTAACTTTGCTAATAGGTCAATTAGGGATATTCAGTATATTTATAACACAGGAATTCGTTCAACTTAACTATGGTTCTGGAGAGATTGTTAACACGAATATTAATTGGACGACATTATTAGGAGATCCACGTACAGATGTGTTAAAAGCTGCTTGGATACCACTTTTCCCGGCACTTGCCATTACTTTTACAATCTTAACCTTCAATATATTAGGTGAGGGGCTAAGACAACACTTTAATCGTAAAACAGTCTAGGAAGATCTAGGCTGTTTTTTTATTGGAACGAGAAATGGTGAATTCACATAAGCATAAGTAATAAATGGTGTGGGGGTAGGAGAATGACGGTTGTCAGAACAGACAAGTGGCTTCTAGATTTATATGATAAGCCTTTAGAGATTTGTGAAAGAATTAAATTTTCTTCATCTGATATTCCAATAGAAGAAATATATGAGTATTTAATCATGAATGGTATGTACCGACCTTTAAGGGGTGGGGAAGATGTTGTACAAAAATTGATCGATAATAATGTGTGGAAGACAGTCTATCTAGAAGAGAAAAAGCTAAAACACTTATGGGATGGTCCATCGATTCCAATTTATATTTTTCCATCTGATAGTAAAAATAGTCAAATAAGTAATGAGTATAATGGAAAGTCAGGGTTAGCCTTTAAAGATAAATTATTTATATTTTTATCAAAACAAAATACTGTTAAGGAGATTCGGGCACTTTTTACACACGAATATAATCACGTATGTCGTTTAAAAAAGTATAAGAAGAACGAAATGGAATATACTCTAGGAGATTCGATTATCTTAGAAGGTCTAGCCGAGTGTGCTGTAAAGGAACGTTTTGGTGAAGAATATCTTGCGCCATATCTTAGGTATTACACAGAACCCCAGCTTGCGGAAATGTGGGATACAATTATAAGACCAAATGTTTCTATTAAAAAGTCATCACGAGAACATAATCAATACTTGTATGGACAAAAATTATTACCCAAGATGATAGGATATTGTGTAGGATATCATTTAGTGAATAAATTAATGACAGAACAAAGAGCGAGTATAAAGGAATTACTAGGCTTTAGTACAGTTGAATTTATCAAATAATGTTTACAAAGACTCTAATGTATATTAGAGTCTTTATTTTATGAATGTTAAAATATTATAAGAATTGTATTGAATTCGTAACGAATTTGTAATATTATTACACTTGTGTGACTGACAGTGGATTCCCAATTAAATGGAAGGGGTGAAATCGAACATAATGGCAAGCTATACGGTAACAAATAAAAAAAGAAATATGGACAGCATTCAGTTTCAGGTAACACTGATTGTCATTTCTTTCTTATCTAGTATCTTTGTTCCTTTTATCATCCTGTATCCAATCCAAGAGATTTTATTTAAACCACAAAGTGTATGGTATTTTGAAGCTCCTTTTAGTGCATATGTGATATTTATGGCAGCAATCTTAGTAACCGCTATCATTCTGCTGATTAATGTACTATCTGAACCGAAAACGAAGATGAAGAACATGCTGAAGTTAGGAATTACTTTTACCTCCTTAATCACAGTAGTGATCGTAATAGGACTTTGTCTATTTAATTATGAATATATGAATTCTCAGGGTATTTATAAGAATAAATTTTTTAGTTTAGAAGAAGAGTTTATAGGTTGGAACGAAATTACTGAAGCTAAGCAAATTTTTGTAATTAAAGATGGAATCACTAAAGATGATAAATTCTACTTTACTCTACAAGATGGAACCATTATGGAAATGGATATAACCGGAAAAGTTAAAAAGAATAAAAGGAATATACGACAGTACTTAAAGAAAAATAAGGTAATTATTGAAAATGTCTACCCAATCAAATGATATTTTGATATAGTAATGACAATATAACTTTTTATACTGAATTATTTAAAAAGACTGAAAATTATTAAATTTTACTATAATATTGCAATTACAAAATAATTATATTATTATTGTAAAAAAAGAAATTGTCGAAAAATTGTATATTTGATCGATTAATTTAATGTTAAAGGTGTGATTGACTTGAATTCAATGCTTGAAGTGAAAGACCTAAAGACGGGATTCGATATAGACGGAGATTTTTATCATGCGGTTGATGGAGTGTCGTTTTCGGTAAAGCCTCGCCAAATTGTCGGAATAGTTGGTGAATCTGGTTGTGGTAAAAGCGTAATGTCACTTTCTATTATGCAGCTTCTACCTAAAGGGATCGGAAGAATTGCTGGTGGTGAAGTAGTATTCCAAGGAAAGAACATTGAGAGCTTATCAGAAAATGAGATGAATAGCATCCGAGGTAAAGATATTAGTATGATTTTCCAGGAGCCGATGACTTCATTAAATCCAGTTTTCACAATTGGATTTCAATTAGAAGAAATCATGCTTAATCATATGAACATATCTAAAAAAGAAGTCAGAGAACGTGCGATTACTCTTCTACAGAGTGTTGGAATTTCTAGACCTGAGAAAATTGTAGATGAGTATCCTCACCAATTGTCAGGTGGAATGAGACAAAGGGTTATGATTGCAATTGCAATTGCCTGTCAACCAAAATTACTAATCGCAGATGAGCCAACAACTGCTCTTGATGTAACTGTACAAGCCCAAATACTTGAGTTGCTTAAGAGTATTCAAGAGAAGAACGATATGTCAATCATACTAATCACTCATGATCTTGGTGTTGTAGCTGAAATGTGTGATGAGGTTATCGTTATGTACGCTGGAAAAATAGTTGAGCGCACAAATGTAGATAACTTATTCCACAACCCACAGCATCCTTACACTAAGTTATTAATGGCTTCTATTCCAAGAATGGATGAAGTAGTTGAAGAATTAGCAACAATTAAAGGGATTGTACCATCCTTGAAAAATATGCCACAAGTTGGCTGTCGATTTGTTGATAGATGTCCTTCTGCAACAGCGGAATGTAGAACTGTTACTCCTAAGCTAGCTGCAGTAGAGAGTGGACATGAGGTATCGTGCTTACTTTATGAAAGCAGTTATCCTAAAGAGAGTGTGAGGTAAAACAAATGAGTAATACAACACTTAATGAAAAAAAGAATTTATTAGAAGTTAAAAATCTTAAAACTTACTATCCTATTAAAGGTGGTTTCTTTAGAAAAACAGTAGCACATGTAAAAGCAGTAGATGATGTATCTCTTGAAATTAAAAATGGGGAAACATTAGGACTTGTAGGCGAGTCAGGCTGTGGTAAGTCTACAACTGGTAGAACGATTATGAGACTACTAGAACCAACAGATGGTCAAATCTTATTCGATGGAAAAGATATCACTGAATTAAGAGGGAAATCACTCAGAGATATTCGAAAAGATATCCAAATGGTATTCCAGGATCCATATGCATCATTAAATCCAATGCAAATGGTTGGAGATATTGTTTCTGAGCCAATTATGAACTTTACAAATAAGTCATTAAAGGCATTAAAAGATGAAGTAATGGAGCTTCTAAAAAAGGTAGGATTACCTGAAGATGCTTATTATAAATATGCACATGAGTTTTCGGGTGGACAAAGACAACGTATCGGTATTGCACGTGCGTTAGCTCTTAGACCAAAGTTAATCATTGCGGATGAACCAGTATCTGCTCTTGATGTATCAGTACAATCTCAAGTTCTTAATCTATTAAAAGAGTTACAAGATGAGTTTGATTTAACTTTCCTTTTCATTGCTCATGATTTAAGTGTTGTTAAACATATGAGTGATCGAATCGGAGTTATGTATCTTGGAAACATCGTTGAAATCGCTGAAAAGAAAAGTATCTATGATGAGCCTTTACATCCTTATACACAGGCCTTAATTTCTGCGATACCTGTTCCTGACCCAAGAAAGAAAAGTAAGCGTATTGTGTTAGAGGGAGATGTGCCAAGCCCGGCGAATCCGCCAAGTGGCTGCCCATTCCACCCACGCTGCCCACAAGCTATAGCTGAGTGTTCAGCTACAAAACCTCTATTAAAGGAGGTGAAGCCAGGGCATAGAGTCGCTTGTCACTTATATTAAAACAGTATTTAAATGTGATTTTTCTTTTGAAATGATTTTCATTTCAAAATTAAAATAAATATACAAAAAAAATGGGGGTAAACAAATGAAGAAGTCAACATTATGGGCTCTAGTTTTAGTACTAGTTATGTCTATGTTCCTTGCTGCTTGTAGCGGAGGTAACGACACTGCTGAACCAACTGAGCCTGCAAAAGAAGAAGACAAAAATACTGATGCAAATGCATCTGAGCCTAAAGAAGGCGGAATTGTAACTTATGCAACTGACGCTGCTCCAGAGGGTGTATATGACCCTGCTTACGCTGGTAGTGCAGTTGATAGCAACATCCAAGGTTTCATGACTGAGGGTATCTACGGTGTAGATGGTAGCTTACAATATGTACCTAACATTGCATCATGGGAAATCAGTGAAGACAAATTAACTTACACTTTCACTTTCGAAAAAGGTGTTAAATGGCACAATGGTGAAGAAGTGACTGCTGAAGACTATGCATTCGCATTAGAAACAATTGCTCACCCTGACTATGATGGACCTCGTTTCAACATGGTTGAGCACGTTAAAGGTGCTACTGAAAAGAAAGATGGAAAAGCTGAAACTATTTCAGGTGTTGAAGTTGTAGATTCACACACTGTTAAGATTACTTTTGCTGAAGTTAAAATCAACAACTTAGAAAACTTATGGTCTACTCCAATGCCTAAAAAGCACTATGAAGGTGTTGCTGTAGCTGATTTAGGAGAGTCTCCACAAGTTCGTGAAAACCCAGTTGGTTTCGGACCTTTCAAAGTTAAAAAGGTTGTAGCTGGTGAGTACACTGAATTAGAGCGTTTTGATGATTACTGGCAAGGTAAGCCATTACTAGATGGTATTATCGTTAAAGTTATCGATCCTTCACTAGCAACTGGTGCATTCCAAAATGGTGAGATTGATATCATGGATATCAGACCACAAGCTGTAAAAGAATTAGAAGCATTACCAAACGTACGTGTTGAAGAAACGACTGGTGTTGTATACTCTTATATCGCATTACGTTTCGGTCACCGTGATCAAGAAACTCGTAAAAACGTAGCAGATTTTGATAAGTTCCAATCTAAAGAATTACGTCAAGCTTTAGTATATGCAATCAACCGTCCTGCGATGATTGATGCATTCTTAGAAGGTAAAGCTGCAGTAGCTAACACTCCAATTCCGAAAGCGTTCTGGATTGCTGCTGATGAGTCTGAATTAAATCAATATGAGTACAACCAAGAAAAAGCAAAAGAATTATTAGCAACAGCTGGTTATGTAGACGTTGATGGTGATGGTTTTGTTGAAGATCCACAAGGTCAACCATTCAAAATCTCATTCGGTCACTATGCTGGACCAGCAGTATTCGAAGGTCGTTCTCAAGCAATTATGCAAAGCTGGAATGATATCGGTGTTAAAACTGAATTAGCAACAGGTTCATTAGTAGAGTTCAACCTTTACAATGAAATGAAAGACAATGACGATGCAGCATTAGAAGCATTCTTCGGTTCTTGGAGTACTGGTGCAGATCCAGATCCAACTGGTCTTTGGGGTAATGACTCTGAGTGGAACTATGGTCGTTGGGTAGATGCTGAAAACGCACGCTTACTTGCTGAAGGTTTAAGCGAAAAATCATTTGATCAAGAATACCGTAAGCAAGTATATGTTGAGTGGCAAAAATACTTCAACGAGCAAATGCCTGCTATCCCACTTTGGGAAAACATGGATCTTTATGGAATTAACAAACGTGTTCAAGGTGTAACTGTAAATGCGATTGGATTCCAAGATGATGTTTACAAATGGTATGTAACTGAGTAGTAGATATAATCTTACTAGATAAGGAGAATTCACATGCTTCAATACTCGCTACGAAGAATACTTAGCATGATTCCATTATTACTCCTTATCTCCCTAGTGGTATTTTCCCTGGCAAAAATGATGCCAGGGGATCCATTTGCGGGAGAAATTGATCCATCGAATACAAACCCAAAGTATATTGAAGAAATGAGAGAAAAGCTTGGTTATAATGACCCGATTCTCGTTCAATATGGAAGATGGATTACTAAATTTGTTCAAGGTGATTTTGGAAAATCAACAGTTTATAAAAAGCCTGCAGCTCAATTAATTGCAGATCGAATACCAAATACGTTATTGTTAGCTGTTACAGCCTTAATCCTAACGTATGTCATTTCATTTTTTATGGGTATGTATGCAGGAAGAAAGCCTTACACTATAGGAGATAACCTCATTGCTGGTTATAACTATATTGCACTAGCAATCCCTTCATTTGTTGCTGCAATTCTAGCAATCTACTTTTTCTCATTCCAGCTTAATTGGTTCCCATTTAGTGGCTCAGTTAAAATTGGTTTAGAAGAAGGAACAATGGAGTATTACTTAAGTAAAATGCACCACGTGTTATTACCTGCCCTAGTTTTAGGACTAATGAGTTCTGCTTCTTATACACAATTCTTACGTAATGACATTATTGAGAACAGCCGTAAAGACTTTGTAAGAACGGCAAGAGCAAAAGGAACAAAAGAGTCAAAAATTTATAACAAGCATATACTTAGAAACTCAGTTATACCTTTAGTTACATTCCTTGGATTTGACATTGCTGCTTTAATCAGTGGTGCAGTTATTACTGAAACGATTTTCACTTATCCGGGAATTGGTCAACTCTTTTTAGAATCAGTAACTAGAAGAGATTATGCAGTAATGATGTCGATAACAATGTTACTTTCATTTTTATCACTTTTTGGAAATTTAATTGCAGACTTAGTATATGGATTAGTTGATCCACGTATTAGACTAGATTAAGGAGGGCAAATCATGGAAGTTGTTACAAACCCTAATACACCAACACCGAAAAAAGTCGCTAAAAGTCCCTCCCCATGGGTGATAGCAAGAAGAAAGTTCGTTAAAAATAAATTAGCAATGATTAGCTTAATATTTTTAGTTGTAGTAACAATTCTTTCTTTTTTAGCTCCGTATATAACAACAAAGGATATCGTAAGGGTAGACTTTATGAATATCAGTAAGGAACCATCTGCTGCCCACTGGCTTGGAACAGATACGAACGGAAGAGATGTATTTACTAGAATGCTATATGCAGGTAAATCTTCTTTAACAGTAGGTTTAGCATGTATGTTCTTTATCACTTTAATTGGTACAACTGTCGGTTCGATTGCAGGTTATTTTGGAGGTAAGGTTGACCAGTTATTAATGCGTTTTGTAGACTTTATATTAAACTTCCCATTCTTAGTTTTCGTAATTGTTTTAAATACGATCTTAGTTGGAAAAGTTTCGGGTTTATGGACGTTGATTGGTGTTATCTGTCTACTAAGCTGGGGTGGAGTAGCACGTATAGTACGTAGTAGAATACTTGCAGAGAAAGAGAATGAATACATTCTTGCTGCTGAATCAATCGGATGTAGACCATCTAAAGTTATTATCAAACATTTATTGCCTAACGTAGCCTCTACAATTATTGTTCAAGCGACACTACTTATGGCAGTTATGATTGTTGCTGAATCAGCACTAAGTTTCTTAGGCTTCGGTGTACCTGTTGATACTCCAAGTTGGGGTAATATGTTAGCTGAGGCACGTGATTCAGATGTTTTACGAAACAAAACATGGATGTGGGTTCCACCAGCGGTAGCTATTACTTTAGTTATTCTATCAATTAACTTTATTGGTGAAGGACTAAAGGATGCAATGAATCCTAAATCAAGAAGATAAACTAGATCTATCACTTAATGTGATGGATCTTTTTTTTGTGCTCTAAAAAGAATGAAGTCTAACTAATTAGCATAAGAATGTTTTAGTTTTGTTGTAAATTGTTAACAGTAATTCTAAAAATATTCTAACAATATTACAAAAAGTGCTTGTCGAACCTTAAACTAATTTGTTATTATGTATAAGACTTAAAGAAGTCAGAAATAAAAAATAATTAATACAATTTTAAAAATTAACTTGTGTTTGTAATCTTATTGTAATAAAATACAGTTAATATTATTTTCAGATAATTTGGTATCTTATCTACAAGCTAATAATTCAGATTATTGTGAATTGTAGTTGTAGTTAGTACTAAAGTTGCAATAGATACTAAGTAGTATCTACGTCAATGGAAAAGGATGGTGACAGAATAAATGTCTGCATTGCTAGAAGTAAAGAATCTAAAAACACACTTCTTTAAAAAGAAAACAGTTATCCCAGCTGTAGACGGTGTGGATTTAAAAATTAATAAAGGTGAAACTGTTGCGCTTGTTGGAGAATCAGGATCTGGAAAAAGTATAACCTCCCTATCAATTATGCGTCTTGTTCCGACTCCTCCGGGGAAAATAGTAGATGGTGAAATTTACCTAGATGGTAAAGAATTAGTAAGTATGTCAGAAAACGATATGTGTAAAATTCGTGGAAATGAAATATCAATGATTTTCCAAGAACCAATGACATCTTTAAATCCTGTACTAACCATTGGAGAGCAAATCACTGAAATACTAACATATCACCAGAAAATGACTAAAAATGAAGCAAATAAAAAAGCAATCGAATTGCTTGAAATGGTTGGCTTTTCGAGAGCGGCTGAACTGATAAATGATTTCCCACACCGACTATCAGGTGGGATGAGACAAAGGGTTATGATTGCCATGGCAATGAGCTGTAATCCTAAATTGCTTATTGCAGACGAGCCTACAACTGCACTGGATGTTACCATTCAAGCACAGATACTTGATTTAATGAAAGAAGTAAGTAAAAAGTTCGATACTTCTATTCTATTAATCACTCATGATCTTGGAGTAGTTTCAGAGATTGCAGAAAGAGTAGTTGTAATGTATGGTGGTCAAGTCGTTGAAGAAGCATCCGTTGATGATCTTTTTGATGAACCGTTACACCCATATACAGAGGGGCTTATGGCTTCTATTCCAGCAATCGATGGAGATATTACTCGCTTACAATCGATTGAAGGTAATGTTCCATCACCTGAAAATATGCCGGTAGGTTGTAGATTTGCTCCTAGATGTGTAAAAGCATTTGATCGTTGTCACCAAGAATTGCCACAACTAAAACAGGTTAGTGGACAGCGCTCAGTTAGGTGCTTTTTATACGATAGCGAGGAGGCAGGGGAATGATTTCAACTACAAACTTAGAATCTGAGAAACTAGTTACCGAAAATGAACAATCTACAATTCTTGAATTACATGATGTAAAGAAGCACTTTCCAATAAAGGCGGGGTTGCTTCAAAGGACGGTAGGACAGGTAAAGGCTGTTGACGGCATAAACCTTAAACTGTATAAGGGTGAGACGCTGGGTCTTGTAGGTGAATCAGGCTGTGGTAAATCTACTGCTGGTAGAACAATTATACGACTCTATGAACCTACCGAAGGAAAGATTCTCTTTAAGGGTAAAGATATATCACATATGTCTGAAAATCAGCTTCGTAAAGAAGTTAGAAAAGATATCCAAATGATCTTTCAGGATCCATTTGCAACATTAAATCCGAGAAAAACGTTACGTTCAATCATTAGTGAACCAATGATTACACATAATTTATACAGCGGTAAAGAAAGAGAAGAGAAAGTAAAGGAATTACTAGAAACAGTTGGGCTTAATGCTTCATTCATTAATCGTTATCCACATGAGTTCTCTGGTGGTCAACGTCAAAGAATTGGTATAGCAAGAGCACTTGCACTAAAGCCTGAATTGATTATTGCTGATGAAGCTGTATCAGCCCTAGATGTTTCAATACAAGCCCAAATCATTAACCTAATGCAAGATCTTCAAAAAGATTTTGGATTAACGTATATTTTTATCTCTCATGACTTAAGTGTTGTTCGTCACATTAGTGACCGTGTAGGTGTAATGTACCTAGGTAAAATGATGGAATTAGCAGGAAAGGATAGTTTATACGCAAATCCTCTCCATCCATATACACAAGCTCTACTATCGGCAGTACCTGTTACTAGGAAAAAGGGTGCAGTTAAGAGGGAAAGAATTGTTCTTAAAGGTGAATTACCTAGCCCGTCTAACCCACCAGCTGGTTGTGTATTCCATACAAGATGTCCAGCAGCGACAGATATTTGTCGTCAAGCAGTCCCTGAGTTTAAAGAAGTGGAAAAAGATCATTATGTAGCCTGCCATCTTTACTAAGAAGATGGTGGAGCATAAGATAAATTTCACTTGAAAGGGGTGATGGAAGGAAGATATTGCTTCAAAAGTGTCTTAAGTAATCTAATAATTCAAAAAATGATAGGGGGAAATGAAATGAAGCTTAAAAAGTCAGCTTGGCTACTATTATGTTTAACTTTAGTAATGTCATTATTCTTAGCTGCTTGTTCTGGTGATTCTACAGCACCTGCAGAAACACCGAAAGAAGAAAAACCAAAAGAGGAAACTCCAAAAGAGGAACCTAAAGATACTAATGAACCACAATACGGTGGAGATCTTATCGTAGGATCAATTGGTTCTCCTACATTATTCAACTCATTATATTCTTCAGACAATTCAAGTGGTGAAATTGAAGGTTTCATCTATAATGGATTAGTTGGTGGGGATACTGAATTCAATCCAGTTAACGACTTAGCATCAGACGTTCAAATGTCTGAAGATGGCTTAACATGGACAATTAAACTTCGTGACGATGTAAAATGGCATGACGGTGAACAGTTTAACGCAGATGACGTTGTATTCACTTACAATGTACCATTACATGAAGACTATGATGGTCCTCGTAAATCAGCATTTGAAGGTATTGAGAGTATCACTAAAGTAAATGATTATGAAATCGTAATTAAACTTTCTAAAATTGATGCTACATTTGGCACAACTGGTTTAAGCTATGGTATCTTACCTGAGCACATCTTAGGAGCTGTACCTGTTGCAGAACTAGGTGAGCATGAATTCAATACAAAATCTCCTATCGGTACTGGTCCATTCAAATTTGCAGAGTGGAAAGATGGAGAGTATGTTAAAGTTGTTGCTAACGAAGACTACTATGAAGGTCGTCCTTACTTAGATTCTATCACTTATAAAATTGTTCCTGACCAAAATGCATTACTTGCTCAGTTACAAGCTGGTGACGTTCACTACATTAACGTACCAGGAACTGATTTAGAAACAGTTAAAGAATTCCCTGGAATCAAGATCCAATCTGGTTTAGCTCTTTCTTATACTTACTTTGGAGTTAACCAATTACAAGATCGCTTTAAAGATGTAAGAGTACGTCAAGCATTCACTCATGCTCTTGACCGTGAAGGTATCGTTGAAGCTGTAATGAACGGTGATGGTGAAGTTGCACACGTTCCAGAATCACCATTATCATGGGCTTACAGTGATGATGTAACAAAATTTGAATACAATCCAGAAAAAGCAAAACAACTTCTTGCTGAAGCTGGTTGGACAGATACTGACGGAGATGGTTGGTTAGACAAAGACGGAGAGAAACTATCTTTCACTGTTAAAACAAACCAAGGTAACAAAATCCGTGAAGATATTGCTGTAGTATTACAACAACAATTTAAAGAAATCGGTGTTGAAGCTATTCCTCAAATCGTTGAGTGGAGCGCATTCATCGAGCAAGTTACTGCACCAAACTGGGATTACGATGCTATGATTTTAGGTTGGGCTTTATCAACATTCCCTGACCTATATGATATTTTCCACAGCAGTCAAATGGAGCAAGGCTTAAACTTCACTCATTGGGATAATGCTGAAGCTAGTAAGCTAATGGAAGATGCTAGACAAATTCTAGACCGTGATGAGTACAAAAAAGCTTACGCACAAATTTATAAGATTGTATCTGAAGAACAACCATATACTTTCTTATACTATCCAAATGCACACTATGCAATGCCTGAGAACTTAGAAGGAAAAGAGTTCCATGCTAGAGCTGCATTCTACGACATTAACAAATGGTGGTTCAAAGCTGAATAATTTCTATTGATTATTCAAGTATCAATAGAGGTAGAGGGGGAGGGGGTTTTCCCTTCCCTCTTTAATTAATTTTGAAAGCAAAACTAGAATAAATCGCTGATTTTTTTTAGTTACAACATACATTAAGGATTAACTAAACTAGAGTTTAAAGGAGAATTAGCTATGGTAACATATATCATTCGCCGTATAATAATGGCTATTCCCTTATTAATAGGAATTACCATACTGTCTTTTGCTATTGTTAAAATGGCGCCAGGTGGGGCAACTACCTTATTAATGGATCCGAATATTAAGCCAGCTGATTTAGAGAAATTCTATGAGAAATATGGGTTAAATGATCCAATTCACGTTCAATACGGAAAATGGTTAGGAAATATGGTTCAAGGTGACTTCGGTACTTCTTTAGTACGTAAAGGAACTCCAGTTAGTGAAATGATCATGAACCGTCTACCTGCTACCCTGTTATTAATGGGTGTTTCAACCATTTTAGCAATAATTATTTCAATTCCTTTTGGAGTATTATCGGCAACAAAACCTTATTCTAAGACGGATTATACCGTGACAGTAACCTCCTTTTTGGGGCTAGCTACACCAAACTTTTGGCTAGGATTAGTTCTTATTATGTTCTTTTCAGTGAAGCTTGGTTGGTTTCCGACAGGTGGTACCCAGACATTGAATGCTCCATTTAGTATTTGGGATAGACTTCACCACTTAGTGCTCCCAGCCTTCGTTCTTGCAACAGCTGATATGGCAGGTCTTACACGTTTTACTCGTACTAGTATGCTAGAGGTAGTAAAACAAGACTATATGAGAACTGCTCGTGCAAAAGGTTTTAAAGCAACAAAAGTTATTTACAAACATGGATTACGTAATGGATTAATACCAGTAATTACAATCTTCGGGTTAATGCTTCCAGGCTTTATTGGCGGATCTGTTATTGTAGAATCAGTATTTGGCTGGCCAGGAATCGGTAAACTATTTATTGACTCTGCATTCCAACGTGATTATCCAGTAATAATGGCATTAACAGTTATTTCTGCAGTGTTTGTAGTAATAGGAAATCTAATGGCGGATATTTTATATGCAATCTTTGATCCGCGGATTGAGTACTAAGAAGGGGGAAGTTTTTGATGTCACAAACTAATCTTACACCTAAAACTTCTAACGATGCTGCGTTAATCCATGCGGTGAATAAAAAGCCTGATACAATGACGAAAATTATTATTTCAAAGTTTATGAAAAATAAATTAGCAGTCATTGGTGGAATCTTTTTATTATTTATCATTAGTGCTGCTGTTTTTGCTCCAGTATTAGCACCGTATTCGTTCGAAGAACAAAGATTACTAGATAAATTAAAGCCACCTGGTAAGGAATACTTACTTGGTTCAGACAAGTTCGGTCGTGATATATTAACTCGTCTACTTTATGGTGCGAGAGTATCACTATTAGTAGGATTCGCATCTGTATTTGGTGCAATTACAATTGGTACAATTATTGGCTCATTAGCAGGATACTTTGGTGGAATGATAGATGCGATATTAATGAGATTTGTAGATATAGTTATATCAATACCACAACTTTTCCTATTAATCACTTTAGTTACAATTTTCCAACCAGGTGTTGATAAATTAATCCTTATCTTTGCTTTAACAAGTTGGACAACAACGGCGCGTCTAGTACGTGGAGAATTCCTGTCATTAAGAACACGTGAGTTCGTTCTTGCGTCTAGAACGATTGGAACGCGGGCTTACAAGATAATCTTCTCTCATATACTACCAAATGCAGTTGGTCCAATCATTGTTGCTGCAACGTTACAGGTAGGTGGAGTAATTCTTGCAGAATCAGCTTTAAGTTATCTTGGATTAGGTATTCAACCACCAACTCCAAGTTGGGGTAATATGCTACAGGATGCACAGAACTTTACAATCATGATAAAGGCTTGGTGGTATCCGTTATTTCCAGGATTATTAATCCTATTTACAGTTTTATGTTTTAACTTTGTTGGTGATGGTCTACGTGATGCACTTGATCCGAAAGTTAACGATTAGAAAAAGTCAAGAGCCGATCTTGGCTTTTTCTTTTTGTTCTTTTTTAAATTTTAATATTGAGTGTTACTCTATTTCTTTACTACATATAGTGTAATAAGTGGACAAGGTGGAGGAGATATGAATGAGTATTTATTATCATCTGTCATGTAGTGTCGGTGTCTGTTATGGTTTTTAGGATGTTTGTTTTTTTGTTGGGATTTGGACTAGCTATAGCAGGAGGAATTAGTGCAGTAGCTTATTTAAACTTGTTAACAACAGGGCACGCATTTACAGAGTACATTCATTTCATTTCTCATAGGCCGGAATTTTACTTACTTCCCATAGGTTTCGTTTTGATATGGACAAGTGTTTATTTACCATTCAGACGAAATAGTAATGAATAGTCTTTTTTACTATATAATGATATATCTTAGAAATTTATAAGAAATACAATATTAAAAAAGATCCTTTTACAATTTAAGAAGAATATGGAATAAAAACTATTCCATCTGCCTATACTGTTGACAAACAGTTGTGAAGTGAGGGGTAGAACATGTTGTATCTTCATGATATTTGGGTAAATTGGTTTGAAGGTGAAGAGAACGGTTATAATGTTTGTCACTTCCACGAGTGGCGTAAAGATGATAGTGTTGAACTTTTAGATCAAGTCCCTTTGCTTAAGGTAGATTCTCTATTATTTGACTATATTGAGAATGATTTAATGGAATTACCACAACAGCTTTTAGGTGATATTTTTCAAAAAGCATATGTACGAAAAAATCATGAACGAATTCAACTAGACTATTGTTTCGTAGTAACCGATGGACAAGGTATTTTAGCTGTTGATACAATCGGGTATAATATCCCGATTCGTAAGAGTCGCTTGATACCAAGACAAGAGCAGCTCGTATACGATATGGTAGCTGAACAAGAATCAATTCCATATAGCTTTGACCATATTCGTACATCAACTGAAAAGGAATATCACATCCTTTCGCCTTCACCAGATGAAATGAAAGGGTTAACAAGAAAAGAAAGACAACTTAAACAGCTATTGTTTATGGCTCTAGATCAATTACAATCAACGAAAAATGCTGCGGAGATTCGTTATTGGTATACTGAGTGGAATCCAAAGAAATATGAACCTATTCAAACAATGACTTTCGAAGAAGTTTGGCAGAGTTTATATGAGGAAACAAGAAATGGTTGGTCTCCTAAACATATTCAATTATGTGAGAATTTAATTAAAGGACAGCCCTTTTTTGAAAAGCTATGGGAATTAGAGCAAGAAACAAAAGTAAATTAAACTGTACATAAGAAAAAGCAGTACCCTTTGGATGTTAAGGGACTGCTTTTTTCATTTATTCTTCTAATTTAAAACGTTCAACTGACTTTTGTAAATCAGATGCCATATCTAATAAAGATTCAATGTGGGTGATTACTGAATTCATGTTACTAGATGTTTGTACTGATGCAGCTGCAACCTCTTCTGTACTGGATGTTGCATCAGTTGCTACATGAAGGGCCTCTTTAGACTTTTCTTGTATTTCTACAACATGCTCTGTTTGTTCAGATACTAGTTTATCCATTAATTCGACAGATCCAAGAACAGAATCCATAGATTTAATGATTTCAAGTAAAGCTTGTTTTGCTTGTTCAGCTGATAGGCTTTCTTCTTTTGCTTGTTTAATACTACTGCTCATCTTTTCATTTACAATTGAAATTGACCCAACTACATTATTAATAATCGTTTCAACTTCATTTGAAGCATCTCTACTTGCTTGAGCAAGTTTTCGTACTTCGTCTGCCACTACTGCAAAGCCTTTACCATGTTCACCTGCACGTGCCGCCTCTATACTAGCATTAAGTGCAAGTAGATTTGTCTGATCAGCAATTTCACGGGAAGTTTGAACAATATTTCTAATTTGATTTGTACGATCTTCTAGTACTTTAACTTCCAAAGCAGAGTCTGAAGTTGAAACTGCAAGATTTTGAACACCGTTTATTAGACTATCAAGTATTTGTTGGTTAGACGCTATTGTCTTTTGGGTAAATACAGCTGTCTGTATCACCTCAGATTTTTGTTCATCTAATTTAGTAGCAATATTTAATAGAGTTGTTATTTTCTCATCATTGCTTTGGCTAATCGCAACCTGATTCTCTGCACCAAATGCAATTTGCTCAATCGCAGCATTTATTTCTTGAGATGCTGCAGCTACGTCTTCTGCAGTTTCTTTTAAGCGTTGAGAGGTGTTAAACGTTAAACTTGATGCATTTTTCGTTTGAGTAACAATTCCTCTTAGGTTTGTAATCATACTATCAAATGACGTTGCTAGAGCTCCGATTTCATCTTTACGATGAATTTCTGTTAAAATCGTCAAGTCTCCGTTTGAAATACGATTTGAAGCAACTATTAGTTTATTAATAGGTGAAACTAATCTTCTAGAGAAGATAATCGAGAAGAGTGTAACAGCAATAATTGATGCAAATATAATCAAGTATATAATTCGTTGAATATCAGAGATTGCTGCAAAAGCAACCTTTGTAGGAGTTTCTACAAACACTGCAAGTCCTAGATTATGATCATACGTATATGAGGTAACTTGATCATTGTTATCTTCATTTTTAAAGATACCTGAACCATTTAATATTGAAGAATTGGTGAAGTCTGTTTCTTCAATTTGACTTACCATTTGCTTAATTCCTTCATGAGCTAAAAGATTTAAGAAGTTTCCTTCTGCATCAACTTGTTCATTGAGCCAGCTTTTGTCATTTGTTGATACTAAAGAACCATCCTTAGATACGATATACATTTTTTGTTCTGTGCTTTGGTCAATACCACTCGTAACTTCATTCCATAATGTATTCATATCAATATATGTACCAATAATAGCAATTGGTCTATTTAATAAATCAGTTACAGACACAGCTGTTTCAATATAATGTCTAGATCCTATATAATTTTCTCGTGATTCTACAGAACTAATATATAGGTTATTCTCCATAACACTAGAAAAGACAGCATCGCCTTTTCGGTCACTTACTACTGATTTATAACCTTGTCGCATCTGTTCCATGCCGTCTTGACCAATATGATAAATGTCTAGAAACTTCTTATTTGATCCACGCATTTTAGCGTACCCACTACTTATTTCTTTATCTGATTTTTGTTTAAGAGAATCTGACATTAACTGTAATTCTTCAACAGTAGTATTTACATAGGTTTGGATGCTCTTGATTTGTGTTTCAGCAACCATAGTTGATTGTTGTTGAATACTTTGCTCCATATTCTTTCCAATGTAAGGTGAAACAATTGAACTAAGAATTACACCAAAAGCGGTAACTGAAATTATAAAAGCAATATTGATTTTAAAACCTATTGAATGTCTATTTAGGTTTAGTTTAGGTTTAAAACCATTTCTTGATTTTTTAAGTTTCGGTTGCTTCCGGGAACTGAATAAAGCTTTGATTTTTTTTAGGAAATATTCTGACTTTTTCATATGTAACCCCCATCTTTCGAACTAGAATAAATTATACCATAGCTAGTTAAAAAGTTGGGGGAAATTGTCGAAATTATGTAGAAAAACAGAGCTGGAATATTTACCCTAGCTCTGTTAAAATTCTATTTTCTTTTACGTCCAAGGCCCATAGCCTTTTCCATTTTCTTGACCATTTTGCTAGCGACTAAATTTGCCTTCTCGGCACCTTTGTCAAGAATCTCATCAAGTTCTGGAGAATTGATAATAAAATGGTACTTCTCTTGAATTGGAGTTAATTCTTCTATAACTACCTGTGCTAAATCTGATTTGAATTCCCCATATCCTTTTCCTTCGTATTGTTGAACTAGCTCCTGAATGGATTTGTTTGTTAGGACTGAATAAATGGATAATAAGTTTGAAATACCAGGTTTGTTTTCTTTGTCAAACTGAACAATACCATCTGAATCTGTAACCGCACTCTTGATTTTCTTTTCAATTTGCTTTGGCGGATCTAATAGGGTGATAAATGATTTCGTATTAGGATCTGATTTGCTCATTTTCTTTGTAGGCTCAGCTAGGGACATAACTCTTGCCCCATCCTTAGGGATTCGAGGCTCTGGAATTGTAAAGATTTCATTATATTTCTTATTGAAACGCTCACCAATATCACGGGTAAGTTCGATATGTTGTTTCTGATCTTCACCGACCGGTACGAGATCTGTATTGTAGAGTAGAATATCACCAGCCATAAGTGGAGGGTAGGTTAATAGACCAGCAACTACAGCTTCCTTGCCTTGAGACTTATCCTTATATTGAGTCATTCTTTCAAGTTCACCGATATAAGCTACGCATTGTAACATCCATCCAGCCTGAGCATGAGCTGGAACTTCTGATTGAATAAAAAGTGTTGATTTATCAGGGTCAATTCCAATTGCTAGATAAAGGGCTGCTAAGCTACGAATGTTTTTACGGAGTTCAGCAGGGTCTTGTGGTACTGTAATTGAATGTTGATCAACTATACAAAAGTAACAGTTATAGTCTTTTTGTAGCTCTATAAATTGCTTCATAGCGCCAATATAGTTCCCTAAAGTAACAGAACCACTTGGTTGAATTCCAGAAAAAATTGTTTTCATGTTCTTTTCTCTCCTTATTATTAATAAACAACATCTGAAAGTAGGGACTCCTAGTGTAAAGGGAACAACTTTATGTTTTTGAACATAATAAAAAACCACCCATCCCTAACTGTAATAGTTAGGGACGAATGGTTACCGCGTTGCCACCCTAGTTATTTCATTTTTTTCATAAAAAAATGAAATCTCTCTGACCCATTTTGCGAATGGGGCCTAAATAACGCTAGGCTAACGTCCTGACCTACTATCAATGTTCAATCAGGATGCTCAAAAGTCCATTCCCCATCATCTCTATACCTGTTCCCACCGACCACAGGCTCTCTAAAATAGAAGAAAATGCGTACTACTCTTTATCAATGCATTTACGAATTAAATTATTGATAGTATATACAATTCCTGGCAGGAATGCAATCTAAATTTGTTTAATTGTATGGCTATTTTTCGTAAGATTCGAGGGATTTAAAAATAGTTTTTTTTAAGAGTGGATTGGAACGAAAGACACTTGACTCCTGCGGGACGTAGAGGAAGGGTCGAGACCCCACAGACGGTACGTCGAGGAGGCTCGACTTCCTCCCCGCGGAAAGCAAGTGTCTGTAGTGGAAAGGAACGGTCTAAGTTCAGATTAAGAAATTCTATTTTTACAAGTAGTAAAAAAACAAACCAACTAACATAAGCACGAAAAGGATTAGTCCATTAAGAATGATAGGAGTTGTCTTCTTATATCTTAGCATTTCCGATGGAAGAGCCATTTGTTCTAAATCATCTTCAGCAAATACTTCAGTTCTAGAAAATTGTTTAGTAAAGCGTCTAAAACTATAAGTTATCCCATCAAAAAATCCACCTTTGGCCACAAATAGCATCAAATATAACAATATAAAGAAACTAGAGATGAAAAACGTAAAATTTATAAAAGAAAGTAGAGAGACAGTTTTACTATATAAATACGAGAGAAGACATATTAGAAAGACAGAGATAGTTACTAAGTATGATGTTTTTTTTAGTAATTGAATCATTTTATCACCATTCCGTATTAGGATTTTGTCTTTAGCACAATATAAGCATAAGCTATTTTTAAAAGGTATGTTATAGCTAATATTATAGTAAAGGAAAGGAGAGGTGTAAAAGGTACAAATTTTCGTAATATAATTAATATTGGATATTTATTGTTTTTCTAATATAATTTATTTTAGGTAAAAGATACATAAATATCCATATAAAGTAATTTTTTTGTATAATTTATGCAAAAGAAGTATAGGTTAAATGTAGGTAAAAAGTACTATTTTTAGTTATCTTAAGCTTGTTTTAACTGAGTTTTCATGAAAAAAGACAAGTGAAATCCATGCATAATGAATGATAACCATGTATAATGTTTTATGTTGGCGTTTTCGTCAATGAGTTTTATTGGAATATTAAAATAGGGGAGGAAATTACTTATGAACAAAGCAAAATTATTGCTATTGTTAGCATTCACACTTGTATTAAGTAGCTTTTTAGCTGCATGTGGTACAGCTGATAAAGATGCTGGACAAGGTGGAGATGCTCCGAAAGAGGATGTAGCTCAAATACTTAACATACTAGAAACGGCTGAAATCCCAACAATGGATACTGTAATGGGTACAGATGCTGTTGCGTTTAATGTAGCTAACCAAGTTTTTGAAGGTCTTTATAGATTAGATGAAAACAATGAAGCTACAGAAGGTATGGCAATTGACCATACTTTAAGTGAGGATGGAACTGTTTATACGTTTAATCTTCGTCAAGATGCAAAGTGGTCTAATGGTGACCCTGTTACAGCTAATGATTTCGTATTCGCTTGGAGACGTGCAGTTGATCCTGCAACTGGTTCAGAATACGGTCCTTATATGATGAGTGGTGTAGTTGTTAATGCAACTCAAGTTGCAGAAGGTCAATTACCACCAGATCAATTAGGTATTAAAGCAATCGATGACCACACTTTAGAGGTAACTTTAGAACGTCCAGTTCCATATTTCGATTCTTTAATGACGTTCCCAACATTTTACCCTCAAAATGAAAAGTTTGTAACAGAACAAGGTGATAAATACGCACTTGAAGCTGCAAACATGGTTTACAACGGACCTTTTACACTCTCAAGCTGGGAGCATGAAGTTGGTTGGACAATGACTAAGAATCCTGACTATTGGGATGCTGACGTAGTAAGTTTAGAAACAATCAATGTAAAAGTAGTTAAAGACCCTGCAACTTCTGCAAACCTTTACGACACTAATGCAGTCGATATCTCAGGAGCTTTATCTTCAGACTTTGTTGATAAATATAAAACTCATGAAGACTTCATTAATTATGGTAATGCTGTAACTTTCTATTTTAAGTTTAACCAAACTCGTAATCCTGCTTTAGCTAACGTAGATGTTCGTAAAGCAATCTCAATGGCAATTGATGAGCAAGGAATTACAGATGTTATTCTAAACAATGGTTCAATACCTGCAAATGGTTTAGTTCCTAGAAATTTTGTAATACACCCAGAAACAAAAGAAGACTTCCGTGAACACGGTGACTTTAATGCTTATAACGTAGAAGAAGCTAAAAAGCATTGGCAACAAGCGTTAGATACTTTAGGTGTATCAGAAGTAACAATCGAAGTTCTTGGTGGAGACACTGAAACTTCAATTAAAATGCAAGATTTTATTAAAAACCAACTTGAAACAAATCTTGAAGGATTAACAATTAATCTTAAAAACGTACCATTTGCTCAACGTTTAGATCTTGATACTGCAATGGACTATGATGTTCAATTTGCTGGTTGGGGACCTGACTACCTTGATGCAATGTCATTTATGGACCTTTGGGTAACTGACGGTGGAAACAATAAAATGGGTTACTCAAATCCAGAGTATGACCGTTTAATTAAAGAAGCAAAAACTACTTTAGCAACTGATCCTGTGGCACGTTTTGAAGCAATGCAGGAAGCAGAGCGTATTCTATTGGAAGAGGATGCTGCAATTGGACCATTATACCAACGCGGTACAGCTCAATTAATGCAAGAATACGTGAAAAATGTTTATATCCACCCATTTGGTCCAGATTACAGCTATAAATGGACAAAAATCGAGAAATAAAAAACTTAAGTAATTGAGTAAAAGTGAATAAAAGAGAGTATATTAAGTGCGATATACTCTCTTTTTCCAATTATAAGAAATGTCGAACTTTGGCGAATATCAAAAATAAACTGATAATTTAGGAGGTGCATAAGATGGCTAAATATTTAACTCAACGAATTATCTACATGATCATCACTCTATTTCTAATCGCATCATTTACCTTCTTCCTTATGAAGCTCATGCCAGGTACTCCGTTTACAAATCAAGAAAAAATGTCAGAACAGCAGTTAATTATTGTGAAGGAGAAATACGGTCTAAATGACCCAGTTCCGGTACAATATGCAAAATATATGTTAAACCTTGTGCAAGGGGACATGGGTATATCCTTTCAGTTTAATAATAGAGAGGTAACCGACTTAATATTGGATCGGATAGGGCCATCCGCGTATCTAGGTTTACAATCGATGATTGTAGGAACATTACTCGGAGTATTACTTGGAATTGTTGCAGCACTTAAACAGAATACGATTTACGATTACGGTTCTACTGTACTAGCTGTTACAGGTAAATCGATTCCTTCGTTTGTATTTGCTGGTCTACTACAATACTATGTTGGTGTTAAATTAGGATGGTTCCCAGTTGCTTTCTGGGAAGGGTTTGAGTATACGGTCCTACCGACAATTGCTTTAATGATGTTACCACTTTCAATTACAGCACGCTTTATGAGAACAGAAATGGTGGAAGTTTTAAGTTCTGATTATATTTTACTAGCGAGAGCAAAAGGGGTAACACCATTTACTATTGCATTTAAACATGCGTTAAGAAATGCTTTAATACCGATTCTAACAGTATTAGGACCATTAGCAGTAGGCTTAATGACAGGATCACTTGTTATTGAGAAGATATTCTCAATTCCTGGATTAGGGCAACAATTTGTGTTATCTATTCAATCAAATGATTACCCAGTAATTATGGGCACAACCCTCTTCTTCGCTGCATTGTTTATTTTTATCGTATTTATCGTGGATATCTTATATGGAATTGTTGATCCGCGAATACGATTAGCGGGAGGTAAAAAATAATGAGCAAACATGAAGAAGCTTTATCAAAAGATTTATTCAAACCAGCTAAACTTGATTTAAGAGAAAGCGAAGTTATTTCCCAGCCAAGCTTGAACTATTGGCAGGATGCTTGGCGACGTCTTCGTAAAAATAAGGCAGCGATTTTAGGATTAATATTAATGGTTCTTCTTGCTTTTTTAGCGATTTTTGGACCTATTATGAATGACCATGGCTTTAATGATCAGCAATTGTCACGTGCTAAAATGCCACCAAAAGTTCCTGTTCTCGAACATGTACCGTTTCTAGGGTTAGATGGCACAGTTGCTGGCCCAGATGGAACCCGTGTAGATGTATATGAACAAAAAGGAATTGAAGACTATTTTTGGTTCGGTACAGATGGACTAGGTCGAGATTTATGGACGCGTGTTTGGTCCGGAACTAGAATTTCATTATATATTGCGCTACTTGCTGCTGCTATCGATATGGTTATAGGTGTAGCGTATGGCGGAATATCTGCTTACTATGGTGGTAGAACTGATAATGTCATGCAGCGTATTATTGAGGTACTTGTAGGAATTCCGAACTTAGTCATTGTTATCTTAATGATTTTAATACTTGAACCTGGAATTATATCGATTACTATAGCCTTAACCATAACCGGGTGGGTCGGTATGGCGAGGATTGTTCGTGGTCAAATCTTGAAACTAAAAAACCAGGAATTCGTTCTCGCATCTAAAACACTTGGGGCAAAGGATTCAAATATTATCTTAAAACATTTAATACCAAACGTTACTGGAGTTATTATCATTAATACAATGTTTACGATACCGAGTGCTGTTTTCTTTGAAGCATTCCTAAGCTTTATTGGTCTTGGATTACAAGCGCCAACTGCTTCACTTGGAACGCTAATCGATGACGGCTATAAATCAATGCAAACTTTCCCACACATGATGATCTTCCCTGCTATCGTAATCAGTTTATTAATGATTGCTTTTAACTTAATGGCAGATGGATTACGTGATGCATTAGATCCAAGAATGCGTGATTAGAAAAGGTAGGTGAATTGTATGGAAAAAATACTTGATGTAAAGAATTTGCATGTTTCGTTTGATACGTTTGCAGGAGAAGTAAAAGCAATTCGTGGTGTAGACTTTTCAGTTAATAAAGGAGAAACCCTTGCAATAGTTGGTGAGTCCGGTTCTGGAAAATCTGTTACAACGAAAACAATTATGAGGTTATTACCAGATAAGATCGGAAAAATCAAAGAGGGAGAAATCCTATTTGATGGAAAAGATCTGTCTAAGCTCTCAGAAAAAGAGATGCAAAAGATTCGTGGTAAAGATATTTCAATGATCTTCCAAGATCCTATGACATCTTTAAATCCAACAATGAAAATTGGTGCTCAAATTGCAGAAGGACTTATCAAACATCAAAATTTGAGTAAAGGTGCTGCAAAGGAGAAGGTAATAGACCTGCTTAACCTGGTAGGAATTCCTAATCCTGAAATTCGTTATAACCAATATCCACATCAATTTTCGGGCGGAATGCGTCAACGTGTTGTTATTGCTATTGCCCTTGCTTGTAACCCAAAGGTCTTAATAGCGGACGAGCCTACAACTGCACTTGATGTTACAATACAAGCTCAAATATTAGAACTCATGAAAGATATTCAGAAAAAGATTGAGACTTCTATTATCTTTATTACACATGACTTAGGTGTTGTTGCAAACGTAGCAGACCGTGTAGCGGTAATGTATGGTGGTATGATTTGTGAGATTGGAACGGTTGATGAAATTTTTTATAACCCTCAA
The DNA here is from genome assembly GCA_947497585.1 of uncultured Bacillaceae bacterium. GTDB lineage: Bacteria > Bacillota > Bacilli > Bacillales > Bacillaceae_L > Bacillus_BV. Next base: position 169,792 of record CANMHG010000008.1, read on the forward strand.
CATCCTTATACATGGGGATTAATCAGCTCAATGCCAAACTTAGAGACTGAAGGAGAGTTATACGCAATCCCAGGAACACCACCAAATCTATTATATCCTCCTAAAGGGGATGCTTTTGCACCAAGAAATGAATATGCCCTTGAAATTGATTTTGAAAAGCAGCCTCCAATGTTTAAAGTGTCTGATACACATTATGCAGCAACGTGGCTACTTCATCCGGATGCACCTAAAGTTGAACCACCTCTCGTAATTAGAGAACGTAAGAAACGATATGAGGCATCTAGAGGGGTATCATCCACAGAGAGGAGGAAGTAAAAGTGGCATCAAATGAAAAACTTCTTGAGATTAAAAACTTAAAACAATATTTTAATGTTGGAAAACCTAATATGGTTAAGGCAATAGATGGGATTTCCTTTGATATTTATAAAGGAGAAACTTTAGGACTTGTTGGTGAGTCTGGTTGCGGTAAATCTACAACGGGTAGAACAATTATCCGTCTGTATGATGCAACAGATGGACAGGTACTATTTGAAGGTGAAGACGTTCATGGTAAAAAATCAAAAGCAGAGTTAAAGAAATTTAGCCGTAAAATGCAAATGATCTTCCAAGACCCATATGCGTCTCTAAACCCAAGAATGACCGTAGCTGATATCATTGCGGAAGGTATTGATATTCATGGTCTAGCTAAAAATAGTCAGGAACGAATGAATCGTGTTCAAGAGTTACTTGTGACTGTAGGATTAAATAAGGACCATGCAACTCGTTATCCGCATGAATTTAGTGGAGGACAACGTCAACGTATTGGTATTGCTCGTGCATTAGCAGTTGACCCAGAATTCATCATCGCGGATGAACCGATTTCAGCTCTTGATGTATCAATACAGGCACAGGTTGTTAACTTAATGAAAAAGCTTCAAGAGGAAAAAGGGTTAACTTACTTGTTTATTGCTCATGATTTATCAATGGTTAAATACATTAGTGACCGTATTGGAGTAATGTATTTTGGTAAGCTTGTTGAACTAGCTTCAAGTGATGAGTTGTACAATAATCCAATTCATCCTTATACAAAATCTCTTCTTTCAGCAATACCTTTACCAGACCCTGAAACTGAGCGCACACGAAAACGTACAGCCTATGATCCAAGTATGCATAATTACTCTGGAACCGAAGATGTACAGTTAAGAGAAGTAAAGCCTGGCCACTTTGTATCATGCTCAGAGGAAGAATTTAAACAATACCAAGCTTTATATAGAGATTAACCTAAGATTCCGTGAAAAGCGGGATCTTTTTTTAAATTAAAATATAAAAGCAAATTTAATACGGTTGGTACTATGTTAATTTTCGCGGAAGGCAGGAGACTCCTGCGGGAGAAGCGCGTCAAAGTGAGACCCCGCAGGCGCATAGCGACGAGGAGGCTCACGGACCGCCCGCGGAAAGCGAGTGCCTTCCGCTAAAATTAACAGTTCAGTGTGTAAACCTATCTGTTTAACTATATGTACTGGTTCTTCTGACAGTATTTATAAGGGCAAATGACCTATTTTCAGTTACTGATTTGCAAACACTAACCCTATAAGCTAAAAGAAAAGTAATAACAAAGTAGTAGGATAAAATGAGAAGTCATCTCATACTTTAGAATAAATTAAACCATTTTTGGGCACTCCAATTGGGAAAAGCCGGTAGCAGATTAAAGGAGGAAAAATTGTTGAAATATTAAAAAGATGTCAAAAAGTGTACGAATTTGTTGAAAAATGACTTATAATGTACACAAAGACTATGAGGGGGACGTATTTAAATGGGGAAGAAAACGATTACTACAGTCATGTTCATTGTAACCTTCATATTTAGTATTGGGACGGCTAATGTTTATGCGTCAGAAAAGGCAGAATTAGTTGCCAGTCATCATTCTGGAAAAGAGCAAGTGTTCATTAAAAAGGAACTACCAGAAAAGCTCACAAGATTTATGTTTGATTCTGGTTTTACCTTTGACTATCCTGATGCAATAAGAGGGATCTATGTAACAGGACACTCGGCAGGTGGGAGTAAATTTGAAAGATTACTTAATCTCGTCGATAATTCTGACTTAAATGCGATGGTTATTGACATTAAAGACGATCACGGTAACCTTACCTACAAGCCTAAAGAAGCATCGAATTACGAAGATATTGCTAAAAATTATATTAAAGATCCAGTTCAAACACTAAGAACTCTTGAAGAGAAACAAATCTACCCAATTGCAAGAGTTGTTGTGTTTAAAGATTCTGTACTAGCTAATAAAAATCCTGAGCTTTCCTTTAAAGAAGGTAATGCTGTCTGGAAAAATGGGCGAGGTGAATCATTTGTAAATCCTTTTCTACAAGAAGTATGGGATTACAATGTTGGCATTGCCATTGAAGCGGCAAAGTTAGGCTTTCAAGAGATACAGTTTGATTATGTCCGTTTCCCAGAAGGATTTGAAAAAAGGGATAAGACACTTGTATACAACATGGGAGAATATCAGGGAGATCAATCAGATGTACAAAAACGTGTTCAAGCTGTCACTGATTTTGTTGCCTATGCTAAGCAAAAATTAGAGCCGTACAATGTGAAGGTTTCTGTGGATATATTTGGATATACAGCAACACTTCCTGAAGCACCAGGGATTGGTCAAAACTTCAGCAAGATATCTGAGCATGTAGACGTTATTTCTTCGATGATCTATCCAAGTCACTGGACTTCATACTTCGGTATTGCTAAGCCTGATACCGAACCATATCGACTTGTAACTGAATATGCAAAGGTTGAGAAGGTTAAGTTGAATGAACTAGAAAATCCTCCAATCTCAAGACCATGGATTCAAGACTTTACAGCACGATGGCTAGGTAAAGGCAACTACAAAGTTTATGGTAAAGCAGAAATTGAAGATCAAATTAGAGCATTAAATGAACAAGGCATTACTGAATATTTAATCTGGAATGCAGGCAATACCTATACGGAAGGTGTAGACTATACACCACTTAATTAGATTATATAAAAAAATCCTAACGAATGATTCCGTTAGGATTTTTTATGTTCATTAGTTATTCCAGAAAGATTTTTTAGCGTTACCGCCAACGCCTTTCCATCCTGTTTGTGTATTTGCAGCATTATTGAAGCTTACGTCTTTCGTTTTACCACCAAAAAACTTTTCGCCAATTCCGTTTAAAACTACACCAATTACAGCAGTAATTCCGATAATAAGAAGGGCAACAAGTGTAAAATCTATTATGTAACCTAACATGAAAGATCCTCCCTTTTATATAAAAAGCGATTTTTTTATCTGAAAATAAAATTCATAACATATACTTCTATTTTATTCTATATTGAACAGGATTTAAAGGGGAATATTAAATTTAGTGAACATATAATTACTATATCAAAAAATAAAAAGTAAATTATGTTACCATATAAATAAGGATGAAAAACTTAAAAAGGAGTGTTTCATTTGAGTTGGTATACTAAGTTAAATCAGTATTTTCCAGTTGAGGAAATGAAGTCAAAAGAGCATATGGAGATTTTGTTAAAGGAAAGAGGAGACATTTACCATAAAGATGAAGGGCCAAATCATGTTTTAATGTACGCAGAATTTGAGGACTTTATTTTTATTGATTATTTATTTGTATCGGGTGCTGCGAGGGGACAAGGGCTTGGTAGAAAGTTAATTGAGAAATTAAAAAAGAAAAGTAAGGCAATTATTTTAGAAGTTGAACCCATTGACTATGAAGATACAGATACAGAGAAACGGTTAAAATTTTATAAACGTGAGGGCTTTGAGCATGCTCAGTCTATTGGGTATAGGCGTCTTTCATTAGCCACGAATGAAGTGAATCAGTTAGAAATATTATATTGGTCTCCGACAAACGAATCAGAAGAATCGATTTATGATGCGATGAGAAAAACCTATAAAATGATTCATACCTATAAGGATAAAGAGGTGTATGGAAAGTCCTATCAGAGTGTGAATGACGTATTAACTTACAACAAAAAAAATGATAATGACGATATTTTATCTGATGTATAAGTATCTGTATAAAAATTGTATAACTATTTATGACAAATTTGTGAATGCATCTATCATTTCAAAAAAATTTATTGTATAATAAATGGAGAAATTACTTAATTAAAGTAATTACAATAAAAGATTTAGTTTTTCTTACAACTTTAGATAAATCGTTGTCTTAACTCATCTTTATTAAAGGGAGTGAATCTATTTATGGTAACATTATTTACTTCACCTAGCTGTACATCATGTCGTAAGGCTAAATCATGGTTAGAGGAACACAGTATTCCTTATACAGAAAGAAATATTTTCTCTGAGCCATTATCAATTGTTGAAATCAAAGAGATTCTTCGTATGACTGAAGATGGTACTGATGAAATCATCTCAACTCGTTCGAAGATATTTCAGAAGCTGAATATTAATGTTGAATCCATGCCATTGCAGGATTTATATGCTTTGATTCAAGAGCATCCTGGCTTATTACGTAGACCTATCATCATTGATGAGAAACGTTTGCAAGTAGGCTACAATGAGGATGAAATACGACGCTTCTTACCTAGAAGAGTTCGTACTTTCCAGCTTAGAGAAGCACAAAAATTAGTTAACTAATCATAGAGTACATGTGCAAAAAACTTCTACATTTAAAATTGTAGAAGTTTTTGTTTTTAATTTTGGTTCTGCTAAATCCTACCTATAGCTAAGTCCTGTACCCTAGTTCTTAATACTAGAGTAGCTTTTAATCCGGTTTGTAAGTAACCCGGCAAAAAGGATAAGACAAATACTAAGAAAAGGAATCATTGTAAGAAGTGGTTGATAGTTTTCATATAAGTAGTGAAGTCTTTCCTCATTGACGAACATTTTTCCTGCAGTGTAGGCAAGTATACTTGCACCGAAGTAAATGAGTACAGGAAATCTTTCCATTAGGTATAAGATAACTTTACTTCCCCAAATAATGATCGGAATGGATACACATAATCCTAAAACAACGAGATAAATATTGCCGTGTGCAGCTCCAGCTATCGCAATAACATTATCAATACCCATGATTAAGTCTGCTATGACAATTGTTTTAATGGCTGCAAATAACGTAATACCACCTTTTATCCTAGAAGTATCGTCATTATGATCTACCAGCAATTTGTAGGCGAGTAGTAGTAAGAAGACACCGCCGGCAAATTGTAAAAAAGGAATCTTTAATAAGTATACAGCTGCGATAGTCACTACAATTCTGATGAACACTGCTAAAACTGTTCCAAGGACTATTGCTTTATTTCGTTTAGTTTCTGGGAGGTTTCTACAAGCTAGTGCAATTACGATTGCATTATCCCCACCTAAAATAATGTCAATACCAATGATTAATAAAATAGATGTAATTAGCTCTAAGTCCAACACAAATCCTCCCTTAGACAAGTCATACTACTATGTATAAGTAAAAAGCAATTTAGTTATGACAACAAACAAAACAGGATTTAAATAAAAGGGTAGGATTATAAGAGAGGGCGAATAACTGTTTTTATGAAATTCGGCTTTTTTATTTCCATTCTCAAGGTTTTTATCATAAAATAAGAGTACAAGATATTGATGTCTCCTTTAAAGGATTATCTACTCTTGTTTTTGGGTAAAGTGGTAAAGAACTGTATACATCGAGTCGGGGGTATTTTTGTCCCTTCAAAAATGGAGCTAGAAGGGAGAGGTTTTAGCTTATGGAAATCGAACGTATTAATGAATATACAGTAAAGTTTTATATTTCATATGTTGATATAGAAGAAAGAGGCTTTGACCGCGAAGAAATTTGGTATAACCGTGAGAGAAGTGAGGAGCTTTTCTGGGAAATGATGGACGAAGTTCATCAGGAAGAAGAGTTTACAGTAGAGGGGCCATTATGGATTCAAGTCCAAGCACTAGAAAAAGGTCTTGAAGTTCTGGTAACACGTGCGCAAATATCTAAGGATGGACATAAATTCGAACTGCCAATCTCAGATGAGAAATTTAGAGATATGCCGGTAGATGAAAGAATTGAATCATTACTTGATGAGCATTTTAATACAAAGAGAAATTCAGAAAGTGATTTACCATCAAATGATGAAGATCAATTAGATTTTCTCCTTCGTTTTCAGGATTTTGAAGATGCTATCTCGCTTGCGCATCGTACACAGCTTCTAGAGTTAACTAATAAACTATACTATTTTGAAGGTCACTATTATCTCTATATCGAATTTTTAGATGCGGATTGTACTGAAGATGAACTTGAGAATACACTAAGTATAGTCTTAGAATACGGCCAAGAATCTAGAATTTCAATTCATCGCATTGAAGAGTACGGAAAGACAGTCATGAAAGAAAATGCACTTTCAGAAATAGCTAAACACTTTCCATTAAAATAAAGGACCGATTTCAGTGTGAAATCGGTCTTTTTTTACACTATTGGTTTCCTAGGACGGTGAAACAATATGAAAAATACATTGAGAGTCATTGTATTTTTAGGCATCATATCTCTTTTACTTTTTTTCAGCAAAGGTTATTGGGAAGGTTGGCTTCTAGGTGCTTTAAGTATTATGTTTACCCTCTCTGCAATATTTATTGCTATTATTATCTTTTTAGAAAATAGGCATCCTACGCAAACACTGACTTGGCTAGTAGTACTAGGGAGCTTCCCATTACTCGGATTCTTTTTCTATCTTATTTTTGGACGCAACTATAGAAAAAAGAGACTCTTTCAGAAAAAGGCACTATTAGATGAGCAAACCTTTTCTCAATTTGAAGGTATCTTCGAGAATAATGAGGAAAAAATTGATCAAGTTGGAGAGAATCAACAACACTTATTTCGTCTAGCACACAGAATCGGTAAGAGCCCTGTTTCCTTTGCTACAGATACGAAAGTATTAACGAATGGTGAAATGACCTTTTCGACGATATTTGAAGAGCTAAGGAAAGCAAAGCACCATATTCATTTGGAATATTATATTGTGCGCCACGATGGAATCGGCCAACAATTGAAGGAAATTCTCATTGAAAGAGTAAAGAATGGAGTCAAAGTTCGATTCTTATATGACGCAGTAGGTGGATGGAAACTCTCTAAGAAGTATATTCGTGAGCTCCGTGAAGCAGGAGTAGAAATGATTCCATTCTCACCAGTAAAACTTCCGTTTCTAAATAATAAGATTAATTTCCGAAATCACAGAAAAATTGTTATTGTTGATGGGTCTATTGGATTTGTGGGTGGATTAAATGTTGGAGATGAATACATAGGGAAAAACAAATACTTTGGTTTTTGGCGTGACACCCATCTCATGTTAAAGGGAGAGGCTGTCCGAACTTTACAACTAATTTTCTTTCAAGATTGGTATCATATGACTGGGGAAAAGCATTTAAATCAACATTATCTTTCTCCAGAATTAATAGAAGAAAATCAATTGGGTGGGGTTCAATTAATAGCAGGGGGACCTGATAATGAGTGGGAAGTTATTAAGAATCTATTTTTCTCAATGATTATTTCTGCTAAAAAGTCGATTTGGATTGCCTCGCCTTATTTTATTCCTGACGAAGATATTTTATCTGCCTTAAAAATAGCCTCATTAAGCGGTATAGATGTTCGAATTTTAGTTCCTTTCCATCCTGATAAAAAAATTGTATTCTATGCCTCAAGGTCATACTTCCCTGTATTACTCGAAGCGGGTGCAAAGATTTACGAGTATAAAAAAGGATTTATGCATAGTAAAATAATGATTATTGATGGTGAGTTAGCTTCAATCGGAACTTCTAATATGGATATGAGAAGCTTTCATTTAAACTTTGAAATCAACGCGTTTTTATATCGAACAGGAAGTACAACTACATTAGTTCAAGATTTTATTCAAGACATAGAGGACTCAACACAAATTGACAAGGACACCTTTAGTAAACGTTCATTAAAACAAAGACTATTTGAATCAACCTCGAGATTATTATCACCATTATTATAAGCCTTAATTTATGAGGCTTTTTTTTTATATAGAGGAATCTTCTTAGCTCGTGACGAATAAGGAGAGGTGATAATTATAAAAAGGAGGAATCAATTTGTTTGTTGCAAAAAAGAATGATGGACTTTTTATCTCACTACTAGATAGCCGTCCAAAAGAAGATTTAATTCGATTGAGAAATGAATATCAGTTTTACTGTTCAGCCTGTCAACACCCAGTACAGATGAAACTAGGTGAGAAGCGATTACCTCATTTTGCTCATTTAAGGGATTCGAAGTGTATCACTCAAACAGAGCATGAAACACCATATCATTTAGAGGGGAAAAAACAACTCTATAGTTGGTTAAAACATCTAAGTTCTGAATTAGAATTAGAGCCCTTTATAACAGAGATTAAACAAAGACCAGACCTATTAGTAAAGGTAAACAAAAAACAATTAGCAATTGAATTTCAATGCTCCCAAATATCGTACGAGCAGCTTAGTAAAAGAACAAAAGCCTATAAATCTATAGACATTCACCCCCTTTGGATACTCGGTGAATCTTGGTTAAAAATGAATGCAAATCCACTTTTCTCTTTATCCCCATTTCAGTGGTTTTTCGCAACCATACCTCAAAGTACAAACTCGAACAGCTTTCCATTTATCTTATACTTTAATCCAATGACAAAAATAGCTACAAAACTTTCAAACCTAGTCCCTTTTTCACCAACTCAAACCTTTGCAATGATACAGAAATTCACTCCTAACAATACTCTTATTGAAGTTCTATCAGCCTCTTTGTCTCTAAATTCACAAATGTTAACTTTATGGCTTGATAAAAAGAAAAATTGGAGATATCAATTTTCGATGTTTCCAGACCGTAAATTAAATCCTCTATTCTTAGCGTTATACAAAGCTCAGATTACAAGAGCTTCTGTTCCTTCAGAAGTCGGGTTACCTTTTCCTACTGTATATTTAATCGAAACATCAGCAGTTATCTGGCAGTTATGGATTTTACTTGACTCAATCATACCTGTTGGTCCTAAAGAAACCATATCCTTTGATAATACGTATCGTTACTTTAAAAAGAGAGTAGATGAAGGGCATATAAAGATTAGGTCCTTACCAAACGTAGACGGCCAACACTATTCCTTTGCCATAATGGACTATCTACAAATCCTAACAAAACTAGGTATTTTAAAAAGAATAAATGCACGTAACTTTATCAAAGTAAATGAAATCAAACTTCCCAAGAACGCGGAAGAAGCTTTGGCTCTAGATAAGGCTGTATTGAAGAAGTTATATGGTGGTAAATATACCCTGTAATGAGAAGTTATAGTCGTGTAAATCCTAATAAAGGATAGATTCTAGTAGGAGGGATTATCAATGAAAAAGAAGCTTGGCACAAAAAATAAACGAAATAGAGGTCTGTTTTACTCAATATTGGCCATCGGAGCAGGTGCAGCCATCTATGGCGTTACAAAGACAATGCTAAATAAGAATACCGAAAATAATCCAGATCCTAACTATGAACCAGATAATCCAGAAATATTTAATTATTATTATTAATACTCCGTAATATAGTAAAAGGAGGCCCTACTTTATAAAGTAGGGCTAAATAGTGAAAGGTCTCAGAGAAAATTCACATTTTAGGAAGGAAAAAAAGGCTAGTATAACGAAATAATCTAAGATGGAGTTTTTTCGACTATCGAAATACATAAGGAGGTTACACAGATGGCTGAACAAATAGCAGTGAAGAAATTACCAAATCGTAACGAAATTAAAGTTGAAGACACATGGAGACTTGAAGATATTTTTGAAAATGACCAGGCATGGGAAAATGAATTTTCAGCAGTAAAAGCAATGATTCCTAAGATTTCTGAATTCCAAGGTAAGTTAGGTGAATCGGCAGATAATTTAGCTGAAGCACTAGCATATCAAGATGCAATCTCAATGCGCTTAGGAAAATTATATACATATGCACATATGCGTTATGATCAAGATACAACAAACTCTACTTATCAAGCATTAAATGACCGTGCTGCAAATCTGTACACACAGGTAGGAAGTGCTCTATCATTTATCGTTCCAGAAATCTTATCTGTAGATGAAGCAAAAATAAAATCATTTTTACAAGAAAAAGAAGAGTTAAAGGTATATGAGCATGCATTAGACGAGATTAACCGTCAGCGTCCACACGTACTTTCTGCAAAGGAAGAAGCATTACTTGCACAAGTATCTGAAGTAACTTCCACTTCTAGCAATACTTTCGGAATGCTAAATAACGCAGACTTAACTTTCCCAACAATTAAAGATGAAAATGGGGAAGAGGTTGAAGTGACTCATGGCCGTTACATCCGCTTCTTAGAAAGCGATGATCGTCGAGTAAGAGAAGATGCATTCAAAGCAGTTTATGAAACGTACGGAAAATACAAAAATACTTTTGGCAGTACACTAAGTGGTACTGTGAAAAAAGATAATTTTAATGCACGTGTTCGTAACTATAGCTCAGCACGTGAAGCAGCTTTGAGCAACAATAATATCCCTGAATCTGTTTATGAAAACTTAGTAAACACAATTAATGATAATCTACATTTACTTCACCGTTATGTTCGTTTACGTAAAAAGCTTTTAGGTGTAGATGAACTTCACATGTACGACCTTTACACTCCTTTAATTAAGGATGTTAAAATGGAGATTCCATATAGTGAAGCAAAAGATTATTTAGTAAAAGGATTAGCTCCACTTGGAGAGGATTATTTACGAGTTGTTTCAGAAGGTTTTGATAATCGCTGGGTAGATGTTCATGAGAACAAAGGTAAGAGAAGTGGGGCTTATTCATCTGGAACATATGGTACAAATCCATATATCCTTATGAACTGGCAAGACAATGTAAACAACTTATTTACACTAGCACATGAATTTGGACACTCAGTGCACAGCTATTATACTCGTGAAAACCAACCATATCCGTATGGAAATTACTCTATTTTCGTAGCAGAGGTAGCTTCTACATGTAACGAAGCGCTATTAAATGACTATTTATTAAAGACAATAGATGATGAGCAAAAGAAACTTTATCTATTAAATCATTATTTAGAAGGCTTCCGTGGAACTGTATTCCGTCAAACAATGTTTGCAGAATTTGAACACTTAATCCACAAGAAAGCACAAGATGGGGAAGCTTTAACTCCAGACTTATTAACTGAAACTTACTATAACTTAAACAAAAAATACTTTGGTGACGATATTGTTATTGATGAAGAAATTGGTTTAGAGTGGGCACGAATTCCTCACTTCTATTACAATTATTATGTATATCAATATGCGACTGGTTTCAGTGCAGCAACTGCTTTAAGCAAGCAAATCCTTGAAGAGGGTCAACCAGCAGTAGACCGTTATATCAATAACTTCTTAAAAGCGGGAAGCTCAGACTATCCGATTGAAGTGTTAAAAAGTGCAGGAGTTGACATGACTTCTTCAAAAGCAATTGAAGATGCGTGTAAAGTATTTGAGCAAAAACTAACAGAGATGGAAAATCTTCTAGCATAATAAATAACAAGGGGTACTTGATTGATTCAAGTACCCTTTGTTATTTTTTGCAGCATATTATAGTTGCTCTAGTTAAATCCATTGAACCGTTTACGATTGTTTAAGTTAAATAAGAAGATGAGAATAGCTATGAATAATATTGGAGAAGTAATGTAGAGTGGAAACATACCCAAGAGACCTAATACATTGATGGAAAACGTAACAATCACTAGTACTAGTCCAAAGATCACTGAAGGTTTAATAAAAATCACCCCTGGTTAACAGAATTGTCCTTACTATGAAGGTATTGTAGGCTAGTCTATTTTATGAACATTTCTTTACAAATAGGTGTTACAACTTTGTGAAACAATGAATAAATGAATTGTTATATATAAATAAAATTGATATAGTTATCTTGTGAAGTAACTCACAAACAAACATTATCCCCTTTGTTTGCTCGTGAAAATTTCTCCATTCCCCTAATTATGTATATGAAAAAGTGTAGCATCAGTGGATGCTACACTTTTCATTTTACAGCTTATTCAATATATCTCCAGAAGCTACCGTATTTGACTGGCACATGTTCGACCTTTTGCTTTAATAAGAGTTTTTTCATTTCACGTTCGACTTCTGAAATTGTTAAATTATAAACAACAGATAATTCCTTTGATGCAACAAATTTAAAATAAGACATAAACTCTTCCATTGGAGGAAGAGAAGAAGGAGCAGGCTCGTCTCCTAACATATCATGGAGAATGTCTACATACATATCATATGGATAACATCCGGTTATTTTGATTCCTTCATCTTCGATATTTTCATTGAAAAATACAAGAGTAGGTATCTCGTCTACTTCCATTTCAGAAGTGATTTTTAAATCACATTGAAAGGCTTTTGACGCACTATCTGAGCGGAGATCATTTATAAATTCCTCCATATCCAAGTTCACCATGGAAGCACATTCGACTAGGACACTCTCTTCACAAATATTTTGTTTTTCAAGAAAAAGAACTTCTTGTAACTTTCGAAGAAACCTAATGCCTGCACGCTTTCCTTGTAGCTCGGCTGCTTTTATAGCAACTGAGGCTGCATAAGGAGTTGATATTGGATTTTCAAACCATAAAGTCCCGTCACAGGACATGCCAGAGCGACTTCCTGTTCTTTCCCATACTTGCGCCATGTTCTCGTGCTTTTGTTTCTTACCAAGATTTAAGGTTGCTAATCTACCACTTAACACATGGCGGATGGTAAAGAATTGTCCGTACTCTATCATCAGCTTTTTTAACACTGGTTCAAGTGCCCAACAGTCCGGGCATAATGGATCAAGGAACATATAGATTTCCAGTGGTTTTTTAGAAGTTCCATGGCAGGATTGACTAGAGAACCAGTTTGGATTTGATTTCAAACTCAAGATAATGCTCCTTTCCGGCCGTGGTCATCTGGAGTGTTAATCATATGTTGTGCAGTCAGAAATAATCGATCATAAAATTCTTTTCGTAATGGCCCTTCTAAACCAATCTCGTCCATGGCCTCATGCATACAGGCTAACCATGCCTTAGCTCTAGTTGGCGTTATTTCAAAGGGTAGATGTCTTGCTCTTAGCATAGGGTGGCCATGTTCCTCAGTGTAGAGATTGGGACCACCAAGATATTGAGTTAAAAACTGCTTTTGTTTTCTTGCAGTTTCGGTAAAATCATCGGGAAATATTGGTGCTAAGTCTGGATGGTTTCCAACTCGATTATAAAAAGCATCAACAAGCTTTGAAAGAGTTTCTTTTCCCCCAATGGCATCATAAGGTGATTTAATATTGTCTGGCATGTTGATTACTCCTTTTTTTCACTACGTTTTAAAATGCATGTTTACTTATTACTTATTTTAGCAATGGTTAGGATATATCTCAAATAATGAGCACTTAAAATAATTGGAAATTAAAAGAATGAATAAAATGTATTAATTAACAAATTTTAGTAGCTTACTTCATCTTTTACTTTATAATAAAGAATAGTAGCGAATTCTTTAACAGGAAGTGGACGAATATGAAGGTGTTATTAAAGAGTGCATATCACTCAGATCATGCACTTGAAGTGATTTTTTCTTCTTTACGCTGGCTTTTTTTAGTTTTATCAATAGTGGTATTTACCTTTCAATATATTGAAAATCCTGTGCATTTAAAATTAAATATCTTCATAGCTTTAGTTGTTTTTGGTTTTATGTATATGGGTATTTCTGATTTTTATTTACATAAGTCACCTGAGGGTTCAAGAGCATATACACTAATGACTAAAGGTGGGCCATTTTTTGATTTTATAGCATTTTCAGCACTTATCCCTTTAACTGGGGGAATTGAAAGTCCGTTGTTTCCATTAGCTTATTTAATTATTTTACATATAGTTGTTTATTGGAGATTACTAGGTGGATTAGTTGCTGCTAGTCTATTTAGTGTAATCTACTCTATCACTTTTTTTGTACAAGTTTCTGATTTTTTCTCTCTACAAAATTTAACGACTTATCTTAGCCAAGTTTTCTTTTTGTTAATGATTGGTACTCTAGGAGGAATTATTGTTTCAAGAGAGAGGAAATATCATTCTGAAAAACATATGCTAGTTGAAGCGGCAAACCGAGATTATCTGACGAATCTTTTAAATCACCGCTCATTTCAGGAGCATTTACGAAAGGATTTAGAAAAGGGAGTCGACTTTCACCTTGTCCTTACCGATATTGATAAGTTTAAATGTATTAATGATAAATACGGACATGTAATGGGTGATGAAGTATTACGTCAAATAGGAGCAATGATTCATTCTATTATTCCAGTAAAAACAGGCAAAGCATTCCGATATGGAGGAGAAGAGTTTGCAATTCTTCTTTACACTAATGACCAAAATGAGGTTAATAAGCTCTTAGTTGAAATCAAACAATCTGTATCCAACCATAACTTTTTTTGTGAAGGAAAAACATTTTCAGTAACCATGAGTTTCGGAAGCTGTAAACAAAATGGTGAGAGACCAGCACAGTTAGTAGAAAAAGTTGATAAGCTGCTTTATGAAGCAAAGGATAGTGGAAGGAACTCGATTGTTTATTCGGATGCTGGGTGATTTGAAGGCTTTGGATTTGGAGAGGTTGAGGTAGATACTCGCTCAACTAGTCCGAATAAGTAAATGATTCGGACTGGTTGAGGTAAATACTCGATCAACCAGTTTGAATAAGCAAAGGATTCGGACAGGTTGAGGAAGCTACTCGATCAACCAGTCCGAAAAAGCAAAGGATTCGGACAGGTTGAAGAAGATACTCGCTCAACCAGTCCGAATAAGCAAAGGATTCGGACAGGTTGAGGTAGATACTCGCTCAACTAGTCCGAATAAGCAAAGGATTCGGACAGGTTGAAGTAGCTACTAGCTCAACGGGTCCGAATAAGCAAAGGATTCGGACAGGTTGAAGTAGATATTCGCTCAACCAGTCCGAATAAGCAAAGGATGCGGACAGGTTGAGGTAGATACTCGCTCAACCAGTCCGAATAAGCAAAGGATGCGGACAGGTTGAGGTAGATATTCCCTCAACGAGTCCGAATAAGCAAAGGATGCGGACAGGTTGAAGTAGATATTCGCTCAACTAGTCAAAATAAAGAGTCAAAAAAGAAATCATCACAATTACTGTAATGATTTCTTTTTTTGTTAAGAATAATAGGTTTCGGTTACTTTGCGGACGTAATTTTGTGTTTCTTTAAAAGGTGGAATTCCACCATACTTATCGACATTACCAGGACCCGCGTTATAGGCAGCAAGTGCAAGTGAGAGGTCTCCGTCATATTTGTCTAGCATGGAACGAAGATATTTCGCTCCACCTTCTACGTTTTGAGCTGGATCATATATATTCTGGACACCAAGATATCTAGCTGTACTAGGCATTAGTTGCATTAGACCAGTTGCACCGGCATGGCTTTTAGCGTTTGGGTTGAAATTCGATTCATGTTTTATTACTGATTTAATTAAGCTTGGATCTATATCATATTTTTGAGCGGCCTTCTCTATGATTTCCTCTAGATTTCCTTCAACCTTAATAGGCGAAGTTCCCTGAAGAGAAGCAACATAAGTAGGTCGACGATTCAATCCATTAATTGAAAGTGTTGAAGTATTGTTTGGCAATGCAGTTGTTGAGAGCATCTCAGTTAACAAATCTTTAAATAAGGAGGTATCTCCAGGTGTTGTTTGAGAAGAGGAGTTAAAGCCTTTAATGGCTTGAAGCTCCATTAACATTTTAAATTGATCTATTTTCATCGTCATTACTCTCCATTATTCATTGACTTTATATAAAACCGCATAATTTTGTTGTCTGTCTTTCGTAGCGGGATACCTTGATCTTTTAGAAGTTCATGAAAATGAGCTTTACCACTTTTCTCATCTGAAACCTCATATTCTATTTCATAATCATCCGTATCTAAGTAAGAACTATGGTCAAAAACAAGTAGCCCATTTTTATAAGAAAGCTCAGCTCGTGAAGTGGTTAATTTTCCAAAGAATTTTACTAAGGAAGGAGTTATTTCTTCTTTATTTAAAATATCATAAATATCTCCTTTTGGAAATTGTCCTTCATTTACCATAAGCAATGCTTGTTCCTCAGATAAAGCTTGATGTGTTTCTAATAGGCCAATTGCTGCTGGCTGCTTTAAGGTTAAAGTGTAGTTGTCATTCTTGAAACGGATACGAAGTGCTGATTTTTTATCTTTCAATAAAAATTGTGGGGTATCAAAATAATAGTTTATTTGTGTTTTAAAGGCTTGCGCACTAACTGAAAAATGAGTAAGTAGCTGTTTAAATTCATCTTTAGTAAGAAGGTTTTTAAATTCAATTTCAATTTCTTGATTCAATTCCATCTTCCTCTCTAAAGATATTATCGCCTCTATTTTTGTTGATAGCAATAACTAAACATGAAAAGGTGTATTATGGTAAAATAGATGGGACAATTATTATGTACTGCAAGAAGGGAGACTCCGTGTATGTCAAAAATGATTAATGTTATACAAACGGTTGAATCAACAGATGAAAAATTAGTTTTAGAAGCAGAGAAAAGTAGTTATGATGCAACATCACTTGTTCCAACAGGGCAAATGTTAGTTGATTCAGATTCAGTTGCTTTTATATATAAGTTAGAAAATGAAACCGAGTTTATTTATGTAAGCCTACCGTACTCTACATGGCCAGGTTTAAAAGAAACGATGAAAAAAGAGCGAAGTGTTTTTGTAAAGGTTAATAATACAGAAATTAGGCTTGATGGAATCATTGGGGAATTGGAGTACTTAGTTAGCAATATTGAAGGAAATGCTAACTATGGTGAAGAAATGGTTTCAAAGGTAGAAGAGGTCTTCTTACCTTAAGCTGTTCTTAGTTAATTGAATAACCATTAATAATTAATCAATTTTGGTGGTGGAAATACATGAAAAAACATTGGGATCTTTTCTTAGCCCCCTATGAACAAGCAATTGATGAATTAAAGGTGAAATTAAAGGGGATGAGATCTCAATTTGAGATGCAGTCAACACATTCTCCAATCGAATTCGTAACAGGTCGAGTCAAGCCGATTGCAAGTATTCTTGATAAGGCAAATAAAAAGGGAATTCCTCTAGATAAATTAGCAGAGGAATTGCAAGATATCGCAGGATTACGAATGATGTGCCAGTTTGTAGATGATATTAAAAAGGTAGTCGAACTACTTAGACAAAGAAATGATTTTGAAATTGTTGAAGAACGTGATTACATCACCCACAAGAAGCTAAGTGGTTATCGTTCTTATCATATTGTCATCCGATATCCAGTGCAAACAATAAATGGTGAAAAGAAAATTCTTGTAGAAATACAAATTAGAACATTAGCCATGAATTTTTGGGCAACAATCGAGCATTCTTTAAACTATAAGTATAGTGGTCATTTTCCTGAGGATATAGAACACCGGTTACAGCGTGCTGCCGAAGCAGCATTTAGACTAGATGAAGAAATGTCACAAATACGAGGCGAAATTCAAGAAGCCCAAGTGATATTTTCAAGGAAAACAGACGATGGGAATTAGGTACATAATATATTTCAGGGCAAATGGAAAATAGGGTCAGATTTATGCGCCCTTGAAATGGTTAAAAGCAAGAAACAGAGTTACATAAAAATGAATCTATAGCATAGAGAGGGGTGTAAGAATGAAATTTGCAATTACATCTAAAGGCGACCCGACGTCAAACACGTTGATGCAAAAAATGAAAACATACTTAATGGATTTTCAGCTTACATATGACGAAGATCAACCGGATATTGTTATTTCTGTTGGCGGAGATGGTACCCTTTTATATGCCTTCCATCGCTATCGTAGCCGTCTGAACAAAACAGCCTTCGTTGGTGTACATACTGGACACCTTGGGTTTTATGCAGACTGGGTACCTGATGAAATAGAAAAGCTTGTGATTGCTATTGCTAAAACACCATATCAAATCGTTGAATATCCTTTGTTAGAAGTGATTATTCGTTATATTAATGGTGGAAGAGAAGCAAGATATCTAGCTTTAAACGAATGTACTGTAAAAAGTGTAGAAGGTTCATTAGTAATGGATGTTGAAATTAAGGGGCAATTGTTTGAGACCTTTCGTGGGGATGGATTATGTATTTCTACTCCATCCGGAAGCACAGCATACAACAAGGCTTTAGGTGGCGCGATATTACATCCTTCTCTAGAAGTGATTCAAATTGCAGAGATGGCTTCCATCAATAACCGGGTATTTAGAACAGTGGGCTCGCCAATGGTTCTTCCTAACCACCATACATGTTTACTAAAACCAGTGAATGATGTTGATTTCCACATTACCATCGATCATTTAACGTTACTCCACAAGGATGTAAAGTCGATTCAATGTCGAGTGGCTAGTGAGAAAATTCGCTTTGCTCGCTTTAGACCTTTTCCTTTTTGGAAAAGAGTAAGAGACTCTTTTATTGCAGATTAGAAGGGAATTAGACATTGAACAACTTTGTACTTGAATGGACCATTACTGAAGAATCTAACGGGATTCTAATTAAGGATTTTTTAAAGGAAAAGCATATTTCAAAAGCTGCACTAACAGATATCAAGTTCGATGGCGGTGACATAAGTGTAAATGGTTTTACCGTCACGGTAAGGTACGCTTTGAAGACTGGAGATTATCTAAGAGTTGTTTTTCCTTATGAATCTCCCAGTAAGGAACTAGAAGCAGAACCAATTCCTTTAAACATAGTGTATGAGGATAAGTATATCCTCGTAGTCAATAAGCCGGCTGTAATATCAACCATCCCCTCACGTGAACACCCAAGGGGAAGCTTGGCAAATGCTCTTAAGTATTACTATGAAAGTATCGAATTAGCATCAACCATTCATATTGTTAACCGGTTGGACCGGGATACTTCAGGATTACTTATTGTTGCAAAGCACCGTCATGTTCATCATTTATTTTCTGAGCAGCAAAAAAAAGGGGATATCTCGAGGCGCTATGAGGCGGTTGTTCATGGGATAATTCAAAACGATAGTGGAAGAATTATTGCCCCGATTGGACGTAAGTCTGACAGCATCATTGAGCGGGAAGTACGCGAAGATGGACAATATGCAGCTACAAATTACAAAGTATTAAAAAGGTACCATGACCATACGCATGTATCCTTAAAGCTTGAAACTGGACGTACCCATCAAATTAGAGTACATATGGAATACTTAGGACATCCGTTACTTGGTGACACACTATACGGTGGACTTCGCGATCATATCAAAAGACAAGCATTACACTGCTGTGAGGTTCGTTTTCTACATCCGATTTTATTGGAAGAAATGGTATTTGAAGCGGATTTGGCTGACGATATTAAATTACTTTTATAGTAGTGAAAGCTAAAAAAGTGCCTAGCAAGGGCACTTTTTTGCTGATTCGGACAGGTTGAGTGGTAGGGATGGGGAACGAGTCCGAATCCTTCTCTGATTCGGACAGGTTGAGTGGTAGGGATGGGGAACGAGTCCGAATCCTACTCTGATTCGGACAGGTTGAGTGATAGGGATGGGAAACGAGTCCGAATCCTTCTCTGATTCGGACAGGTTGAGTAGTAGGGATGGGAAACGAGTCCGAATCCCAAGCTGATTCAGACAGGTTGAGTAGGAGCAGGGAGCAACGAGTCCGAATCCTACTCTTATTGGGACAGGTTGAGTTGCAGCAAGGTAAAACAAGTCCGAATCCTACTCTTATTCGGACAGGTTGAGTTGCAGCAAGGTAAAACAAGTCCGAATC
>CANMHG010000009.1 GCA_947497585.1 uncultured Bacillaceae bacterium
GAAACCGAAAAACGAGTCCGAATAAGAGCTGGATTCGGACAGGTTCAGCAGGAAAACCGAAAACGAGTCCGAATAAGCATTGGATTCGGACAGTTACAGCAGGAAACCGAAAAACGAGTCCGAATAAGAGTTGGATTCGGACAGGTTCAGCAGGAAACCGAAAAACGAGTCCGAATAAGAGTTGGATTCGGACAGGTTCAGCAGGAAACCGAAAAACGAGTCCGAATAAGCATTGGATTCGGACAGGTTCAGCAGGAAAAAAGAAAAACGAGTCCGAATAAGAGCTGGATTCGGACAGGTTCAGCAGGAAAACCGAAAACGAGTCCGAATAAGCATTGGATTCGGACTGTTTCAGCAGGAAAAAAGAAAAACGAGTCCGAATACATCGCTTATTCTAAAGATAAGCTCAAAAAATGCTATTGAAGACAAGCTCAACAGCATTTACTTATGGTCAATTACACCAGGACCTAAAAAGCTATGCATCTAACCTTTGACGAGCAGAGTTAATACGAGGCGTTACCGGTTTATTTCCAAATGCCTTCGCAATTCCAAATAAGGGCATATTTGCATAGATAGATTCGGATTGTCCTTTTGGTACAATATAGGTTTCATGATAAATGCCCACTGCATCGTTGTTTCTTACTTTTTCATTAAATGATTTCCAAGCCTTCATGTGCGTTGGACCTTTTGCGTAGGCAAGGAGGCCGTCCTCTGATTTCCAGTATTGAACCATAAGAGACGTACGTAATCCAAAGAATGATTCTAGTGAAATAAATCCAGTTTCCTTATTTGTATATAATTCTTGGATCATTGCTGGCATTGCTGAGAAAACAGGGAACCACTTGTGAATTGCCCACCATTTGTTGATACGCATTCCAATGATAAATACAACAATCTTGTCTTCGTTCTTCGAAGTATATCATCCAGTAAATATTGCTTTCCCCATGACTACACCTCCTTTAATGATGAGATCGTAACATCACACCACTCAATGCCAGCTTGTGTGATACGTTTTCCATAATCCAATGTAAAAAGCCAATATTTCGCATCTGCACTAGTAGCTGAATGTTCTAAGATCATCTTCTCAATCGATTGGTAGATAGTAAGTCTTTCTTTTAGCTTTTCTAGGTATTGTCTAATTTGTTGGATTGTAATGTCATTGGTTTGGTGGCGGCTAAAAAACAGCTTTAGAAGCACTTCGTTTTTTTCGGTTGGAATCTCTTGAAGTGGGGACCTTAACCAATTCTGTAATGCGAGCTCCCCATCAGCAGTTAAATAATATTCCTTTTTATCAGGCTTTCCTTCTTGAGGTATATTTTGAACCGTCGCTAACCCTTCTTGAACTATGAGCTTTAAATTGGGATAGATTTGACCATAGCTTATTTTCCAAAAATGATTGAGACTGTTATCAATCAGTTGTTTAATCTCATAGCCAGAATGGCAGCCGGTGGTTAATAAACCAAGAATGGCGTACTTTGAATAGTTTTCAGCTTTCATAAAAATCTCCCTATCTATATCTTTTTGATATATATCATCTAGATATATAATAGTTGTAATTAATTGGAAAGTAAATCGGTGATTCGAAATCTTTTTTAATCTATGTAAAACCACACATCATCCAAAAATTTCACTCATTCTCGCCAACTAAAGTTATATACATAATCTAGAGGCTACTTTTTCTAAATTCTTTATTAAGGTTGGTGATCTTCCTGTCTATTAAAAAAACAATCCTACAATCTGTTGAGAATAAAGTGCAGGCTTATGTTGGCAATTCTCGTGCACATTTAAAGGAAGCTGAGTTAGAGCTCATTAATCGAAAAAAAGAACTAGCCCACAGTAGAAACGCTGAAATCGTAAAGTGTCGAGCCGAAGGGCAAGTAATTAGTAAAAACAAAGTAGATGACCAGACTTATTTAAATTACCTCGTTCACTATCAGTTTTTACTGAACCAAAATGAAAGACTTTACCTAGAAGAGGTTTGTGAAGAGAGAAAAGCTATTTTTCAAGGAAATGAGCTCATTAATGATGAGGAAATACAAAAGCTAGAAGAAGAGTCATTCCATGAAACCCTTGAGCGAGATGGAAGTGAATCAGAAGATACAAGAGGGTTTAAATACAACCGATTAGAGGCAGTAAGGTATGCGGAACAATGGTGGAATAGCTATAATCCGAAATATAAGAAATTCGAGGTGGATTGTACGAATTACGTTTCACAATGCTTACATGCAGGCGGTGCACCTATGACAGGCTACCCTAATCGAAGTAAGGGTTGGTGGATGAGAAGCAATAACTGGAGTTTTAGTTGGTCAGTTGCACATGCGCTTAGATGGCATTTAAGTGGAGCAAAATCGGGACTGAGAGGCAGAGAGGTCAGCTCACCAGAGGAGCTTATGTTAGGTGATATCATTTGCTACGACTTTGAGGGGGATGGTCGTTTTAACCATAACACCATTGTTGTCGCAAAAGATGAAAATAATATGCCTCTAGTAAATGCACATACAACAAACAGTCGGATGCGATATTGGGAATATACAGATTCAACAGCCTATACGCCTAACATAAAGTATAAGTTCTTCACGATTGTCGATGATGATTAGTACTTTTATAGCATTTGCCAAAAGGTGTATAATAACACCGAGGTGAATGATTTGGGTATACACGTAGTATTATATCAACCAGAGATTCCGTCAAATACAGGAAATATTGTACGTACATGTGCAGGAACAAATGCGAACTTGCATTTAATCCGTCCTTTGGGATTTTCAACGGATGATAAAATGTTAAAAAGAGCAGGATTAGACTATTGGGAGCATGTAGACATACAATACTATGATTCAATAGATGATTTTTATGAGAAAAATAAGAACGGTGAATTTCTATATATAACGGAATTTGGTGAAAAACAGCACTCTTCTTTTGATTACAGTGATCTAGCTAAAGACTATTTCTTTATCTTTGGGAGTGAAACGACAGGTCTTCCAAAAGAAATGATTGAACAAAATAAAGACAGATGCTTACGCCTACCAATGACAGATAAAATTCAAGCACTTAACATGTCTAACACAGCTGCCATTCTAATCTATGAAGCTTTAAGACAGCAAAATTTTCAAGGACTTACGCTATAAGTCAATAAAAAAATGACCTTCGTCAAACCAGACGTAGGTCATTTTTATTTATGGTTACTTATTTTTTTACACCTGGCTTATCATTGTATCCAGCTGTGAAGATCGCTGATAAGAACGCAATACATACACCTAAAATTAGAATTAATCTCATGTGTGTCTTCCTCCTTATTACTATAGTACCCAATCATAAACACAATATAGCCTTATTATAGCGCAATGACATAGTAATGGGAATGGAAACTGTGGACAATTTGTTACTTTTTTTCAATTTTATCCGAAACAGCAATATTCATAGGCACCTCGTCTATGTAATAAACATAGACTAAAGAAATTCTTTAAAATTTTTCTTCAATCCACTTCATGTGAATTCAATTGTCCACTTACTAGGACTCATAAATTCATATTTTCGAACGAATGATACCGGACATCCTCGCATAAAGTGTAGTAACATGCGCAACCACCTTAGAAAAAGAGGAGGCCTTTATGGATATTTTAAAGAAAATTGAACAGTTCCGTGAAGATGAACAACGTTTAAAGTGGGAAGGTACCTTCGCTGATTACTTAGAGATCATTAAAGAAAGGCCGATTGTAGCACAATCAGCTCACTCAAGAGTTTACAATATGGTTAAGGACGCAGGAATTGAAGAGGTTAATGGCCAACGGAAGTATAAATTTTTTGACCATCAGCTATTTGGGTTAGAAGAAGCGTTGGAACGACTGGTAGAAGAGTATTTTCATCCAGCAGCGAAAAGATTAGATGTTAGAAAACGTATTTTGTTATTAATGGGGCCAGTAAGTGGCGGTAAATCAACGTTAGTAACTATGTTGAAAAGAGGGCTAGAAGCATACTCTCATACTGAACGAGGAGCTGTTTATGCAATAAAAGGCTGTCCGATGCATGAAGATCCACTTCACTTAATACCACATCACTTGAGACAAGATTTTTATGATGAATATGGCATTAGAATTGAAGGGAATCTTTCACCATTAAACATGATGCGCCTTGAAAAAGAATATGGTGGAAGAATTGAAGATGTAAGAGTTGAACGTATTTTCCTATCTGAAGATAAACGTACTGGTATTGGAACATTTAGTCCTTCTGATCCTAAGTCACAGGACATTGCAGATTTAACTGGAAGTATTGATTTTTCAACCATTGCCGAATTCGGATCAGAATCTGATCCAAGGGCGTATCGATTCGATGGGGAATTAAACAAAGCGAACCGAGGAATGATGGAGTTCCAGGAAATGCTTAAATGTGATGAAAAGTTCTTATGGCACTTATTATCTTTAACACAAGAAGGAAACTTTAAAGCAGGACGGTTCGCATTAATCTCAGCTGACGAGTTAATCGTTGCTCACACAAATGAAACAGAGTATCGTTCCTTTATTTCTAATAAAAAGAATGAAGCATTGCACTCTCGTATTATCGTAATGCCAGTTCCATATAATTTAAAAGTAAGTCAGGAAGAGCGAATCTATCAAAAGATGATTGGTGAAAGTGATGTGAGAGATGTTCATATCGCACCACATACACTAAAAGTTGCTGCGATGTTTACAATCTTGACTCGTTTAAAGCCATCTAAAAAAGGTGATGTAGATCTTGTTAAGAAGATGAGATTGTATGATGGAGAAAGTGTTGAAGGCTTTAACTCTGTTGATGTTGGGGAACTTCAAAAGGAATACGCCGATGAGGGAATGAGTGGAATTGATCCTCGTTACGTTATTAACCGAATTTCTTCTACCATTATTAGAAAAGAAGTTCCATCTCTTAACGCACTTGATGTATTAAGGTCATTAAAAGAAGGGCTTGAACATCATCCTTCCATCTCAAACGAAGATCGTGAGCGCTACCTAAACTTTATCTCAGTAGCTAGAAAAGAATATGACGATATTGCTAAGAAAGAAGTGCAGAAGGCTTTCGTTTATTCATATGAGGAGTCTGCTAAAACATTAATGGATAACTATTTAGATAATGTTGAAGCGTATTGTAACAAAAATAAGCTGAGAGATCCTTTAACTGGAGAAGAAATGAATCCAGATGAGAAGCTTATGCGCTCAATTGAGGAGCAGATTGGTATTTCTGAAAATGCGAAAAAAGCGTTCCGTGAAGAAATCTTAATTCGTATTTCAGCATATGCACGTAAAGGAAAGAGATTTGATTATAACTCGCATGAGCGTTTGAGAGAGGCGATTCAGAAGAAGTTATTCGCAGACCTCAAGGATGTTGTTAAGATTACAACATCATCAAAAACACCAGACGAGCAGCAATTGAAGAAAGTGAATGAAGTGGTTGCTAGGTTAATTGATGAGCATGGCTATAACTCTACTTCTGCAAATGAGCTGCTTCGCTATGTAGGAAGTCTATTAAATCGATAATAAATAAGCGGGTTAGATCAATACGATCTGGCCCTTTTGTTTTTACCATGTGCAACTCAAACAAACATTTGAATAGTTGGATTGGAGCCAGTCATATCAATGGGTTGAAAAAACTAAATAAACGTTTGTTTGGATGCCTATAGAAAATAGTGAGGTTTCACTTAGACCATCTAATTTACTATAGCAAGAAAGTATTCAGAATTAGACAAGGCAAGAGAGAACTTGTCTAATTTTAGTAAGGACAAACCTAATTTTCAAAATTATTTGTCAATAATTCATACTTTCTGCATAGGATAGAGTAATCCACTTTTATATACGGATAATGTTAGCTGGATTCTTAAAAAAACCGTCAAGATACTGTATGTGATTATTTGAGAAGTGTGCATTATTTTTAAAAAATTTATATTAAAAAAGTAGGAGGGGATTTGAATGTCAAACGGAAACGAAAAGACCTTTGCGATTTCAAGAGAAGATTGGTCCCTCCACCGGAAAGGCCATGATGATCAAAAAAGGCATCAAGAAAAAGTCCAGGAAGCCATTAAAAGTAATTTGCCTGATTTAATTACTGAAGAAAATATTATTATGTCAAATGGGCGAGATGTCGTAAAGATTCCAATAAGGTCTTTAGATGAGTATAAGATTCGATATAACTATGACAAAAATAAACATGTTGGCCAAGGGGATGGAGACAGCCAGGTCGGTGACGTAGTTGCCAGAGATGGTTCAAATGAAGGCCAAAAAGGTCAAGGTCCAGGAAAAGGTCAAGGAGCAGGCGATCAGGCTGGAGAAGATTATTACGAAGCAGAAGTATCTCTAATGGAGTTGGAAGAAGCTTTATTTAAAGAGCTTGAGCTTCCGAATCTACAGCAAAAAGAACGTGATGAAAATGTAATAGAGGATATCGAATTTAATGATATCCGCAGAACTGGATTAATGGGGAATATTGATAAAAAGAGAACGATGCTTTCAGCTTATAAACGAAATGCAATGAGTGGTCAGGCGAAATTTCATCCAATTTACCCTGAAGATTTAAAGTTTAAGACTTGGAATGAAGTCGTTAAACCAGATTCCAAAGCGGTCGTTCTTGCGATGATGGATACGAGTGGAAGTATGGGAATATGGGAGAAATATATGGCACGAAGCTTTTTCTTCTGGATGACTCGATTTTTACGAACAAAATACGAAACAGTTGAGATAGAATTTATCGCTCACCATACAGAAGCAAAGGTAGTCAGCGAGGAGGACTTCTTCTCTAAAGGGGAAAGTGGCGGAACGATTTGTTCATCTGCATACCGAAAAGCTCTTGAGTTAATAGATGGTAAGTATCATCCATCAAGATACAATATTTACCCTTTCCACTTCTCTGATGGTGATAACTTAACCTCAGATAATGCTCGCTGTGTGAAGCTAGTTTCCGAGATTATGAAGGTTTCAAATATGTTTGGATATGGAGAAGTAAATCAATACAACCGCCACAGTACGTTAATGTCCGCCTATAAAAATATCAATGACGAGAAATTCCGCTATTACATCCTCAAGCAAAAAGCCGATGTGTTCCATGCGATGAAGAGCTTTTTTAATAATGAAGAGAATAAGCAGTATGCTTAACAAAAAGACAGGGAGACCTGTCTTTTTCTGTGTATAAAAGTATCATTTTATGAGGAGTTTTAAGTTTGTTGACTTTACCATGTATTAAATAATAAAAAAATATTATACTCTTCCTGAATTTCACAAATACTAGCATAAACGTGATGCAGGAGATGGTTTGTTTTGATGACAAAGGAGCAAGGAAAGAAACTTGATGAAATATTGGAGATGCAGGAGAAGGTAGTTTCTATGTGGATGGACTACTGGAAAGAATTTTCACATGTCGAAACAGGTCCATTTTGGGTCATTGTAATAATGCTAATTGTACCACTTGTTATCATTTTCTTAAAAATTGATCGAACAAAGATATTTCAAATTGGATTTTATGGATTTAATATACATACGTGGTTTACGTATTCAGATGTGATCGCAATGAGGCTAGGGAAAGTATATTATCCCTTTCAGGCTATACCGATTATGCCAGTAAACTTTGCTTTAGATGCATCGCTTGTCCCTGTAACCTTTATGCTGGTGTATCAATGGTGTATCAATAATAATAAGAATGTATTCTTATATGGTGTATTTACAAGTGCTTTTTTCGCTTTCCTTTTTAAACCGGTTATGGAGGCCTGGGATTTAATTAAGCTTGATAAAGGTATGAATTATTTTTATCTCTTTCTTAATTATCTGCTTATCCTAGTGTTGGCCATTGTACTGACAAGGTTATTTATTTACTTAAAACAAAACCCTACGAAGTTTAAAAAGTAGAGTCTACTTTAAAGATAGCTAAGGTGCTATCTTATTTTGTATAAAAAAAGATATACAAAGTTGATTAACTAAATTATAATAAGGATACACTTCATCACTTAAAAGCGTTTAAGCGTTTAGGTGTTTAAGTGCTTAAGTGCTCGTAAAACATTATACATAGTGTCAGCAAAATAGTAGTCGGTTATTGAAACAGCAAGCAGAGACTAGATGGTTGGTGAAAATCTAGGTTATTTAATCGATGAATTACATTTGCACCTAAAGTGATACTAACAAATGAAGTGGCTAATTTTGAATTAGCAAGTAGGGTGGTACCGCGGAAAACTTTTCGTCCCTAGGGAAACGAAAGGTTTTTTATTTTGGATTTATTTAAGTAGTCATCTAGAGGAGGAATGATTTTCATGAAGAATAATATGCTTAAAAGGAATTTAAGTTCTTGGCATGGGTATGCCTTAATGATTGGGGGAATGATCGGTTCAGGGATCTTTGTTGTGACAGGACAAGCAGGAGCACAAGCGGGGCCATCTGTGCCATTAGGGTATATTGTATTGTTACCGGTTCTGTTATCTTCAGCTCTTGCGTATCTTGTTTTCTTAAGCACACCACTTGGTAACAGCCCAGGTGGAGCCTATGCTCACATCAGTCGTACGTTTAACAACAATTTTGTAGGATTCATTTTTATGTGGTTTCAGTTTATCGCCTTATTAGGGGTAATGGCAGTTATCGCCATCTCTTTTGGTGATTATTTGGCACAGATGTTACAAGTGAACAATCCTTTACTATTGGCATCCATTCTATTAATCTTCTTTTATTTCATTAATATTGTAGATGTTAAGTGGTTTGGAAAATTACAGCTTTGGATGACAATTATTCTATTATTTTCAATAGCTATTCTTGTAATACCGGGTTTATTTTTTATTGATCATAGTAATTATCAACCACTCATGCCTTATGGACTTGATGGATTTATGGCGATTCTGCCAAGCTTGTTTTTTGCATACTTTGGTTTTGAACAATTAGCACAAGCTGGCGGAGAACTAAAGGACTCTCAAAAAACGATGCCAAAAACGATGTTCAGAGGTACAGTTATCACGATGGTTTTATATGTGCTAATCTCTTATGTAGCTTTTGGTGTACTTCCACATGAACAACTGGCAAGTTCAACTAGCGCGATGCTTGACGTGTCAAAAGTTTATCTTCCAAGTATCGGGATATGGGTTGTGAATATTGGTATCTTAATGGCTTTTGCAACAACATTAAACTCTTTAATCATGGTTGTTTCTCGTATCATATACAGTTTTGCAGAAGATGGAGTCATTCCTTCACAGTTATCAAAGGTTCATCCTAAATATGGTACACCAATTATTGCTCTTTCACTAAATACAATCATTGTTCTAATTTTCCTATGGACACATACAATGGATTTTGCGTTAAGCATAGCTTTACAAGGCATGTTTTTAATGTATATTGGTCATTCCATTTCCATGATTGCTTTACCGTTTATTAGACCTTCTTTATACGAAAGTGCATTGTTTAAACCGTCCAAAATTTTATTAGTAATTTGTGGGCTGTTTTCTGTAACGGTTTTATTAATTTTCAGCTTTAAAATGATTCTTTCTGTATGGAGCACAATTCTAATCTGGAGTATTGTTGGGATTGGCTTGTTCGGATTAGGAAAGATGCAGTCGAAATTTAAAGTAGTCTCATCTAAGTTAAACAGAACAGTATAAATAAGGAGGAGTTATATGGATGCACGTATTCAAATGATTGAAGAAGCAGAGGCTGAAGGTTTGTTAAAAGAGCTATATGAGAAATTTAATGGAAGAATGGCAAATATCTTAAAGGTTCAATCTCTGAATCCTAAATCATTGGTGGCTCACTTGGACTATTACAAGGTCATTATGTTTAGCAAATCACCACTTAGTCGAAAGACACGTGAAATGATTGCCACTGTGGTATCATCCACAAATGAGTGCCACTACTGAATGGAACATCATGGGGCGGCGCTCCATTTATTGACAAAAGATGCAGAGTTAGTGAGTGGATTGAAAAGAAACTATCTCGAAGTGCAGTTGGATGAAAAAACAAAAGCAATACTGGACTATGCAGTTAAGCTTACTAAAAAACCAAGTAGTGTGACAGATGCGGATGTTGAATTGTTAAGAATGGAAGGGTGTTCAGATTTAGAAATACTGGATATTTGTCAAATCACTTCCTATTTTAATTTCGTTAATAGAATGGCTGAGGGTTTAGGGGTTAAGGTAGAGCAGGAATTTGATAAATTTGTTTAACTAGAAAAGTAGAATTAAGTAGATTGTTAGAAAAGACAGGGTATCTTAGTCTTTTCTTTTTGTGTAAGAAGAGCACAAATATATTTTTTGAAAATTTCATCAAAAAGATTTTATTTCGACTGTCGAAATGATAAAATAGACATACATCTTATTATTGGGGGAGTGTAAAATGACAAAACGTCCAATCACAGCAGAAGATTTATGTAAATTTAAGTTTGTAGGAGATCCTCAGGTTTCTCCAAGCAAAGATAAGGCAGCTTACGTGTTAACACATGTAGATAAAGAGAAGGATGGTTACTATTCCTTTATTTATGTAACAGACTTAAATGGTCCTGGAAGACAGTTCACATCTCATGTTTCTAAGGACAAATTAGTAAAGGATGTTGCTCCTACTTGGTCACCTGATGGCAAAACACTAGCGTTCCGTTCAAACCGAACTGGAAAAAATCAAGTCTATCTACTACATACTGACGGTGGAGAAGCCGTTCAACTTACAGATGTGAAGCAAGGAGTTGGAGGTTTTAGCTGGTCACCAGATGGCAAGCAACTAGCTCTTGTGATAAATGGTGAGTTAAAGCTTACAACTGACAAAGAGGAAGACAAAGAAGAAAAAAGCGATGTAAAGGTGATTACTAGACTTCGTTATAAAGGTGACGGAGTAGGTATCTTCAATGATGATCGCAGACACGTTTATTTATTTGATGTTGAAAGCAAGTCTTATACTAAAGTTACAGAGGGAGACCATGATTTCGGTCAGCCAACGTTTGCTCCTGATGGAAAAAGCTTGTTCTATGTTGGGACAAAGGCTGAAGATAAGGAATGGGGCTACCTACCGGCTCTTTGGAGATATGACCTAACAACAAAAGAAGAAACATTATTCTATGAAGGAAATGGCTACATTAATTCCCCTTCATTCTCTCCAGATGGCAAGTGGCTTGCTTTTGCCGGTCATACGCGTGGAGAAAGAAGTCAAGGAAATGCGAATGTCCTAGTTTTAGAGACTGAAACTGGTAATCTACAAAACTTAACAGAGAGCTTTGATTATACAGTTGGCAACCTTGTTGGGGTAGATGCAAAGTATGATACAGCAGAGCTTCGACTCATCTGGGATGATTCAAGTTCACATATATACTTTAGCGCTACAGTAGGTGGGGATTGTCAGTTATTTAAGGTAAACCTTGAAGGTAAGGTTTCAGCGGCCCTTTCACCGTCGAATGCTTCAGTCACTTCCTATGACATTGTGAGTGAGGAAAAAGCAGTTTTAACTTTGGCAACTCCACACTCAACTGGAGATTTAGTTTTACAAGACTTAAACCAAGTCGATCAAACAGAGGTATTAACTGCATTTAATGAAGAGTTATACAATGAAGTACACTTAAGCACGCCAGAGAATTTCACCTATAAAAGCACAGACGGCTGGGACGTTGAAGGCTGGATTATGAAGCCATTCGGATTTGAAGAGGGTAAAAAGTATCCTATGATTCTACAAATTCATGGTGGACCAGCAACAGCTTATGGAAATGGACTTCACCACGAAATGCAATTAATGGCTTCTAAAGGCTATGTAGTTCTTTATACAAATCCAAGAGGTAGTCATGGATATGGGCATGATTTCGTAAATGCAGTAATTGGAGACTACGGCGGAATGGATTACGAGGATATCATGGCTGGAGTTGACCACACACTAGCAAACGTGGATTATATTGATGAAAACCAATTGTTCGTAACAGGCGGTAGCTACGGTGGATACATGACAAACGTGATTGTTACTCGTACAGACCGTTTCAAAGCTGCTGTTACACAACGAAGCATTTGTAACTGGCATAGCTTCTATGGAACAAGTGACATTGGATTCTTCTTTACAGAGTGGCAGCACGGACATGCAGATTTATGGGATGATGTAGAAAGATTATTAAAAATATCTCCATTAACTCATGCACGTAATGTGAAAACACCTACTTTAATTTTACACAGTGAGCAAGACTTACGTTGTCCAATGGAGCAAGCAGAGCAATGGTATATTGCACTTAAACGTTTAGGTGTAGAAACAAAATTTGTTCGCTTCCCTGATGAAAACCATGATCTTTCACGTTCAGGTAAGCCAAAGCATCGCTTAGAGCGTCTTAACCATTTAATTGGCTGGTTTGATGATCGTCTTACAAAATAAAGGTACGTAAAAAGAAAACACGAAAAGGTTGCTAGATCGCAGTTGATTTAGCAACCTTTTTTTGCGGTCATATAACTTGAACGACCAAAATTGCCAACACAATCTAATAATGTATAATATGAGGATAGAAAAATATAGCAAACGGCAGAAAAGGTTACAGTTAAACACTAAGTCGAACTTCTTAACAGGAGAGATAAAAATGAAAATTTATGTGGATGCAGATGCTTGTCCGGTGAAGGATATTATTATTTCTGAAGCAAGGAATCTAGACATTCCGGTTATTCTTGTTACGAGTTTTTCTCATTTTTCTAATGCACAACAGCCAGCAGGAGTGGAAACGATTTATGTTGATTCAGGAGCAGATGCA
Organism: uncultured Bacillaceae bacterium; assembly: GCA_947497585.1. Lineage (GTDB taxonomy): Bacteria > Bacillota > Bacilli > Bacillales > Bacillaceae_L > Bacillus_BV. The sequence goes on from CANMHG010000009.1 coordinate 12,682, forward strand.
GCAGATTATCGGATTGTGAAGTTAGCGCAAAAAGGAGATATTATTGTGACCCAAGATTATGGACTTGCGTCACTAGGATTACCTAAAGGAATTACCGTCCTTCACCATAAAGGATTTAGGTATACAAATGAAAATATTGATCAATTATTACAAACTCGTTACTTGGGTGCAATGGCTCGAAAAAGCGGACAGCGAACAAAAGGACCAAAGCCTTTTACAGAAGAAGACCGCGAGAAATTTAGGGAGCTTTTTAATAAGGTTATTTCTAATTAATATGAAAGGAGATGAATCATTTGAAGTATATAAAATCGCAAATGCAACAACTAATTAAGGAAAATAAAGAACTACATACACGTTTTAAAGAACTGAAAGCAGAGCACGGTCTCGAAAAAAATAATGCACTTAAGGCCTTGTACCACTCAGAAGTTGCTGATGGTGGAAAGTATATGGTAGCTTACCAAGCGCTTGATCAGCCGAAAAAATAGACTCTTAAAATGGTTCACTGAAATCAATAGTAAGGAGCTGGGATTTTTACTATCCAGCTCCTTTTTTATATCCCTTAAACCACTTCATGTTTAGTTGAAATCAGTAACATCCATGGAAGCTGTTACTGCCCCAATAATTTCTGCATCTTCATTTAAAAGTGGTTCCGCAAAAACAAAATAACAATGCTCCCCATCTGACAGTGGAAAGCAGATTTTTCGTTTGATTTTATTCCCCTTATCGATTACTTCCTGTTTAAGAGCCATTAGGTCAGATACACCTTGGTTAGTCGCAAGTTCATCATCTCTTTTACCAAGGCTTGCAGTTGTGTCAAAATCAGGATGAGGATTAAAAAGCCAGGTATATCTTAACTCTAAGTCACAATGTGCAATAACTATATCTGAGTTTTTCATAGCAACTTTAAAAGGTTCACTCAACTCGTTAGTGTAAAATGCTGAAGGGCTAATTCCAAGAATACTGGCGATATTACGAGCTACTTCAAAACTAGGATTACGCTGTCCAATTTCGATTTGAGCATAAAATGCTCGGTTAATAAAAGCTCTAGATGCTATATCTTCTTGTGTTAACCCTTTTTCTTTTCGTATTCTTTTTAACCAGTCTCTCATATTCCAAATTCCCCTCTAGTGAATGTGGCAATTCGCCACATTTTTTTAATAGATAGTAAAGTAAAATAGTAAGTAAGCACCCAAGTTTGTTATGAATTTAAGTATATAAAAATACCAATATAATCTTCAAGTAGGTCTTAATTAAAAAGGAGAAAATATGCTAGGGAAAAAGGTGGAATTTGAAAATAAGGTTTACTTAGTTTTACATGATTACAAGAATGGTCAAATTGAGATCAAACGAGAAGATTCTAGACTTTATACTGATATAAAGTTAGTAACAAAAGAAGAGGTAAAAGTAATAGAGGATATGGAAGAGCTTACTTAGTGGTTTAAGGTGAGCTTATTTTAATAGATTAATTTAAGTGGTCATCCTAGCATGCGCTAGCCTACTAAGGTTATAAGTTCTAAGGTAAATCATATAATGATAATAATGATTGTTTTATCGAACTTGGAGAGGAGTGTGGTATGGTGACTAATCAAAAAAATGTAGATACATTTAAAGCGGTTATGGGCAATTATCCAACAGGGGTAACAGTTGTTACGACTGTTAATGAAAAAGGAACTCCATTAGGGTTAACCGTTAACTCTTTTGCTTCAGTATCAATTGACCCACTATTAATCTTGTGGTCAATTGACAAAAGGGTATCTTCTTATGATGATTTTATAAAAACAGATCAATTTGCTGTTCATGTTTTAGCAAGTGACCAATCTGACATTTGTTCCTTATTTGCAACGAAAGGAACGGACCGCTTTGCAAATTGCAAATGGGAGCTTTCGGGTTCAAAACTACCAATCATTGACGGAGCCACAGGAGTGTTGCACTGCAAAACTCATCAAACGATTGAAGCGGGAGACCACACGATCCTCATTGGGGAAGTAGTGGATATCAAAAATCATAACAAGGAACCACTGTTGTATCATAAGAGAAAATTTGGTGGAATTCCGGGTGGATTTTATAAATAAGAGATAATGTGCTACTTCAATACAATTGGAGTAGCATTATTTTTTGCCTATTAACCTGGCGTGTAACTAACCATAATCTCTCCAAAAAAATCGTGTTATAATAGTGGGATGTAAAGGGGAGGATTTTTTTGGCGCAGCTTGCAAAACAGAAGGTGGTTAGTAGTACACCAATTCAAACACCTTTTTATTATGGCTGGGTAATTGTGATGATTGGGTCAATGGCTGTGTTCTTCTCAGGACCAGGGCAGACCTATTCAAACGCGGTATTTATCGATTTTTATCTTGCTGATTTTGGTTGGAATCGTTCGGTGATTTCTTCTATTTATTCAACAGCAACCTTGTGTGCTGGTTTACTAATGATGATTGTTGGGCGCTATATTGATAAATATGGCCAGCGATTTTCGATGGTATTCGTTGCAGTAGCTTTGGCGATTGCCTGTCTATGGAACAGTATGGTAACAAACATAGCCATGCTCTTTATCGGATTTTTTCTTATACGTTTATTCGGTCAAGGATCGATGTCATTGGTACCTAACACACTTATTCCTCAGTGGTTTATTGAAAAAAGAGGAAGAGCCTTTAGTATCATGGCCATTGGTGGCTTTGTAAGCTCTGCTGTTTTTCCAATTATAAATCTTTGGATGATTGAACAATGGGGTTGGCAGTTTACATGGCGAGTAATGGGAATCGTGATACTTGTGTTTTTTGTACCATTAGCATACTTCTTTGTTAGAAATAAACCAGAGGATATTGGCTTATTGCCTGATAATAAGCAAATTGTTAAAACGAAGTCAAAAGAAGCCGACGTCGTTATTGAAGAAAAAAGCTGGACATTAGCAGAAGCAAAGAAAACAAGAACCTTTTGGCTATTGCTATTTTGTGTAACCATTCCAGCTTTAGTTAACACGGGTCTTACATTTCATTTATTGTCAATTTTCACAGAAAGTAGCTTATCGCCTGTACTCGCAGCTACAGTCCTAAGCTTAATGGCAATTATCGGCTTCCCAATCAGCATTTTTTCTGGCTTTTTGGCTGATAAAATGCAAGCCAATTACATGCTAGTCATTGCATTCATTGGACAGATACTCTATATTCTAATTTTGTTAGTTTCTAAGTCGGCGATTCTAGCAATCTCTTTTGGGGTATTATGGGGAATCGTAGGTGGAGTAGAACGTATTGCTCTAAATGTCATTTGGCCCAATTTCTTTGGTAGGAAGTATATCGGAAGTATCAAAGGCTTGGCCATGTCAGTGATGGTTATTGGGTCGGCGTTTGGACCACTGCCGTTTGGTGTGTTTTATGATATTTTCGGTGGATACAACGAGATTTTGATTGTTTTATTGATTTTTCCAGCGCTAGGAGTGGTAGCGGCATATTTGGCTAAAAAGCCTGTTGTGGATTTGCAGTAATAATGCTTTAAAATGGTTTGTCGATAAGCAAGCGGACTCAGAATCCGTTATCTATGATAAAAACGCCAATTACTTAGTTTGGCGGACTCAGATTCCGCTATTGACTGAAAACAAAGGTATTTTTCCTTGATTTAGATAGAATAAGAGCCTGTGAGTCCGAAAAGGGTACAAAAACTAGGTGTTTTAAGAGAATAAGGGCCTCTGAGTCCGCTAAGTTACAGGGGTTTTCTAATACAGAAAGACATTGCTAATGGGCAGTGTCTTTTTGTATGTCTTGGCCACATTAACACCATGATTACATTGAATTATTTGAATATATTTTCTTTTTAATTGTGACGTTTTTGTGAATGAAAGAGAATTTAAGAGATATTAAGAGATTTATAGAGGATAAGTGCTATGATTTACGCTTACATCGAAATTTCGTAGTTTACAAATTTGTGATAAGATTCACTTGTTCACAACGGTCCCGACTTTCATGAGAGTTGAAAGTCATTTTTAAAAAATTATAGAAAAATAGGAAGAGGTGTTCTTTTGAACGTTCAGACAATTAAACAAGAGTGGTTTGGTAACATTAAGGGCGATACATTAGCGGGTATCGTTGTTGCCTTAGCATTAATCCCAGAGGCAATTGCCTTTTCGATCATTGCAGGAGTGGACCCAATGGTTGGTCTTTATGCTGCCTTCTGTATTGCTACAGTGATTGCATTTGTTGGTGGTAGACCAGCGATGATTTCAGGAGCAACGGGAGCGATGGCTCTTCTAATGGTGACCTTAGTTGCAGATCATGGCTTGCAATATTTATTTGCTGCAACGATACTAACAGGTATTTTGCAGATTATTTTTGGGGTATTCAAGCTCGCTAGATACATGAAGTTTATACCACGTTCGGTTATGGTAGGCTTCGTAAACGCACTAGCTATTCTTATTTTTACCGCTCAACTGACTCACTTTGTAGGAGAATCATGGCAAATGTATGCGATGGTTGCCGGTGCCTTAGCGATTATCTACATTCTCCCAAGGTTTACGAAGGTTGTACCTTCACCATTAGTGGCAATTATCGTTATATCAATTATTGCTATTATGTCCGGAAGTGGTGTCCGAACAGTTGGTGATATGGGAGAACTAACTCAAGCATTACCGTTTTTTGCTATACCAACTGTTCCGTTTAATCTTGAAACATTATCGATTATTTTCCCTTATGCATTAGCATTAGCTATTGTAGGTTTGCTTGAAACGTTGTTAACGTCATCAATTGTTGATGATATGACAGATACAGACAGTGATAAAAACAAAGAAAGTCGTGGTCAAGGGATTGCGAACATCGTAACTGGATTTTTCGGAGGAATGGCAGGCTGTGCGATGATCGGTCAGGCCGTTATTAATGTTAAATCAGGGGCAAGAGGAAGACTTTCATCATTAGTTGCTGGTGTATTCCTAATGTTCCTAATCTTAGTACTTGGTCGCCTTGTAGTACAAATTCCAATGGCAGCACTTGTTGGAGTCATGATCATGGTATCCATCGGTACATTTGATTGGTCTTCATTAAAGCAATTAAAGGTAGCACCGATTACGGATTCAATCGTAATGGTTGTTACAGTTGTTACCGTTGTGTACACTCATGATTTATCAAAAGGTGTTTTTGCAGGAATCATCTTAAGTGCCATTTTCTTTGTTGCTAAAATTTCAAAAGTACATGTAACAAGCGTACTCGCTGAAAATACTCAAAAGCGTATATATAAAGTAACAGGTCAAGTATTCTTTGCATCCGTTACTGACTTAGTAAATAGCTTTGATCTAAAAGAAGACATTAAACACGTTGAAATCGATTTTTCACAAGCTCATGTGTGGGATGACTCAGCCGTAGCTGCAATTGATAAAGTCGTTATTAAACTGAGAGAAAACAATACAGATGTGAGAATTATCGGGTTGAATGAACCAAGTTCTAATCTTGTAAATCGTTTAGCAGTTCATAACAAGCCAGGCGCTAAAGTTTCTGGTCATTAAAAAGAAAGGGTATACTAGTTTCTAGTATACCCTTTTACATAATAGGAGGGGTATGAATGTTCACAAAAATATTAGTTGCTTCTGATGGATCTAAACATGCGGTGAAAGCTGCTGAAAAAGCGGTTTATATAGCGTCGGCTAATTCAAATGCTGTGGTTGAGGTTGTCTATGTTGTTGACGCAGAAACGTCGAAGGCCGATGTATTACACAGTACGGATAAGGAATTAGCAAGAAAAGAAAGAATACTAGGTACAGAGCAAGTATTGAAAGAAAATAACCTAAATTATAAAGTAACTACGCTTCATGGTGAACCGGGCCCGAAAATTGTTGACTACGCGAATTCAAACGAATTTGACTTAGTTGTGATTGGAAGTAGAGGACTTAATACACTTCAGGAAATGGTGCTAGGTAGTGTGAGTCACAAAGTGGCGAAGCGTGTTAACTGTCCTGTTTTAATTGTTAAGTAATTTCTTTTTAAAAAAGTTGCATGTTTTATAAAAGTTTAGTTATACTATTTTAGTGTAACTAATATTCCGCAGTAGCTCAGTGGTAGAGCTCGTCCGAATATGCTTCTTGAGTAATCTTCAGCATACCGATCGAGCTGCTACTTGGTTTATCTTCCTGAGATCGGGATGATCGGAAATACAATATAAAAACTCGTAAACAAAATAACTTTTAATTACCACATATCCGCAGTAGCTCAGTGGTAGAGCTATCGGCTGTTAACCGATCGGTCGCAGGTTCGAGTCCTGCCTGCGGAGCCATACATATAATTAAAACCCATAGTGAATATGGGTTTTTTCTTTTATTCTTTCCTTACAGTTTTTATTTCGTCAATCATCCATCTTTCTTCTTGGTCTTTATTTAGTGTAGATTTAAACATGATAAATTGGTAATCATCTTTGAATTCTTCACCAGTACGGTAAGTTAAAAGCACTTTGTCTTTATCTATTCTGAATTCTTTCAGAGAAAGTATCATATTTGGCTTCCACTCAACTGCTTTACCATACATCCTAAATGACATGAAACATGGACAATTACCTTCTCGGTCTATTGTACTGTAGCCGCTACCATGATTGAATGCGACTAAATCCCTCGCTTCTTTTATTGTACTTGCAGACTTATAAGATTCTATCGTGTTCATTGCTTCTATAAAATCTTGATAAGCTAGCGATGTTTTTAAACCTACAATATCATCTTCTAAATTAGCGGTTTTCTCTACTAGTTCTTCATTTTCATTCAATAACTCTTCTGAAGTTTTCGAACTGTTTTCAAGTTTTTTTTCTAAAGAAGTAATATCTGCTACCAATTTTGCATTATCCTTTTCCAGGTTATCTGCAACATCCGAGATACGTAGGTTATCGATAATAGCTAGTGTAGAAAATATGGCTAAAATGATTAACCCATATGTTTTTAAGTTCTTTTTCAAGTCCATCCCTCCACTCTGATCGATACAGGCATAAACAATTATGAGCCCTCAAAACCCCGACTTTCGGAAAATGAGGTAACATAAACGAATTTATCAACCCTCAAAACCCCGATATTCCGGAAGTGAGGTAACATAAACGGATTTATGCCCCCTCAAAATCCCGATTCTCGGAAAGTGAGGTCACATAAACGGATTTATGCCCCCTCAAAACCCCGATTCTCGGAAAATGAGGTCACATAAACGGATTTATGAGCCCTCAAAATCCCGATTCTCGGAAAGTGAGGTAACATAAACGGATTTATGCCCCCTCAAAACCCTGATTCTCGGAAAATGAGGTCACATAAACGGATTTATGAGCCCTCAAAATCCCGATTCTCGGAAAGTGAGGTCACATAAACGGATTTATGCCCCCTCAAAACCCTGATTCTCGGAAAATGAGGTCACATAAACGAATTTATGAGCCCTCAAAACCCTGATTCTCGGAAATGAGGTCACATAAACGAATTTATGAGCCCTCAAAATCCCGATTCTCGGAAAATGAGGTCACATAAACGAATTTATGAGCCCTCAAAATCCCGGTTTTCCGAAAACGAGGTCACATAACCGGAATGTTGAATAGACCTCGACTATTACCTATAGCAATGTTTAATACATATACGATTGTAAAGTTAAAATGTTTCAGAATATTCACTTCGAAATGGTCTTTTACAACTATCATTCATTTCCTCCACCCGATTGGGAACAACTAATAGTACTAATTTTAAAAGGGTGAAAGGTATGACTGAAAGAGAATCTTGGTTTGGTAATATTAGAGGAGATGTATTGTCAGGGATTGTTGTTGCATTGGCACTTATTCCAGAAGCGATTGCCTTTTCGATTATTGCTGGGGTGGATCCAATGGTAGGGCTATATGCATCGTTTGTAATTGCGGTCGTCATTGCTTTTGTTGGTGGCAGACCTGGTATGATATCAGCCGCAACTGGAGCAATGGCATTATTAATGATTGATTTAGTTAGAGATTATGGACTCGACTACCTATTGGCCGCCACTATCCTAACAGGGATTATTCAAATTATATTTGGTGTAGCAAAATTGGCCAAGTTTATGAAGTTCATTCCTCGTTCGGTGATGGTTGGCTTTGTAAATGCTCTTGCTATCTTAATCTTTACCTCTCAGCTTCAGCATTTTGTTGGGGAAGGCTGGGAGATGTACTTAATGGTAATTGGGGCTCTAGCTATTATTTACTTATTACCTTATTTAACAAAGTTAATTCCCTCTGCATTAGTTGCGATTGTTGTGATAACAGCCATTGCAATGTTTACGGGAAGTGAAGTGAGAACTGTTGGTGATATGGGTCAGTTAACACGAGCATTTCCAAGCTTTCTCATTCCACAAGTTCCATTAAACTTTGTAACGCTAGCAATCATCCTACCTTACTCAATTGGGTTAGCGGTTGTCGGATTAGTTGAAACCTTATTGACTGCGACTATTGTTGATGATATGACAGACACACCTAGTAATAAAAACAGGGAGTCAAGAGGACAGGGGATTGCCAATATTGCAGCAGGATTTTTTGGAGGAATGGCTGGTTGTGCGATGATTGGTCAATCGGTCATCAATGTAAAGTCTGGGGGAAGAGGAAGACTTTCTGCGTTGGTAGCTGGTGTATTTCTTATTCTTTTGATTGTCTTTTTAGGTGATATTGTAGCACGTGTCCCTATGGCAGCTCTAGTCGGTGTCATGATTATGGTATCAATCGGAACGTTTGATTGGAATTCATTAAGAACATTAAGAATTGTCCCTATTACGGATACCGTCGTTATGCTTGTAACGGTTGGTACTGTTATATTTACACATGATCTTTCAAAAGGAGTTTTTGCGGGTGTTCTTTTAAGTGCCATTTTCTTTGTATCAAAAATTTCAAAGGTCAAAGTGACGAAAATAATTAAAGCAAATAAAGTGATCTATGAGTTTAAAGGAGAACTGTTTTTTGCATCTGTATCAGAGGTGCTAGAGTCATTTGATTACAATATTGGAGAAAAAAAAGCAGTTATTCTTGATTTAAATAAATCACACCTATGGGATGACTCTTCAGTTGCCGCCATTGATAAAATTGTTTATAAATTTGAAGAGAAAGGTATAAATGTCGAGTTATTAGGTTTAAATAAATCTAGTTCAGAACTTATCGAAAAGCTAAGTCGGAAGCTTAGTGCACATTAGAAAGGAGGGATAGATTTGTTCAAAAATATCGTATTAGCCTGGGACGGTTCAGAGCATTCTTCAAGAGCGGTGGATAAGGCAATCGAGATTGCAAAATGCGATAAAGATTCAAAGGTTATTGTTGTTTTTGTAAGAGATTCTTCAAAAGCTAAATCTGAGGTTCTTCAAAATTGGAACACCATTGATGTAACGAGTACTAAAGAACAAAAACTAAAAAGAATTGAAGATAGAGTGAAACAGGAAAATATCGACTATGAGCTTAAGGTATTACAGGGTGAACCTGGCCCAGCCATTGTAGAATACGTAAATAAAAATGAGTTCGATGTTGTGATTGTAGGTAGTAGAGGACTAAATGCCCTTCAGGAAATGGTGTTAGGTAGTGTAAGCCATAAGATCGCTAAGAGAGCGAATTGTCCGGTATTAATAGTGAAGTAAATCATTTTAAAAAAACCTTAGTGAGTACATCAAATCCACTAAGGTATATTTTTTGAATATTTCATGAAAGCGCTTTATATTTACAATATTTCATTGTATAATTTTTGAAAAAGGAGAGAAGGGATAGGATTTGTTTAAAAGAATTCTAGTAGCCTCAGATGGATCTATACACTCTCTTAGAGCGGCACAAAAAGCAATTGAATTAGCAAAAATAGATAGAGATTCTAAAATTGATATTTTATATGTTGTTGATGGAAAAAGTTCAAAGCAGGATGTATTACGTAACTGGGATTTAGGTAAGGTTAGTGAGCAGAGACAAGGGAAACTCCAAGCGATAAAAGATAAAGCAAATGAAGCAGGAATTAACTATGAAATCTCAATTGTAAGAGGAGAACCTGTACCAAAGATTTTACAGTTTGCAAAAGAGATTCAAACTGATGTTATTGTATTAGGTAGTAGAGGTCTAAATTTATTACAAGAAATGGTTCTTGGGAGTGTTAGTCACCAGGTTGCTAAGAAAGCAAAATGTCCGGTTATGATCGTAAAATAAGATTTTGTGTGTATTTAATTATTTGAAAATTTAGTTAATTATACATTTAAAGAGTAATGAGGCAATGCTCACTACTCTTTTTTTCATGTAATTTAATTACGTAGATCAATAAATTTAGTAATAATAAGTGGATTACGTCTTGTTTTATGATAGATAAAATCGGAAAGCTTCTTCCTAAGATTGTATTCGCTTATAGAACTGTGTTGTAGTTCATTAGTAACTGCTTGTCTAATATCTTTCATAAGTTCGACTGAATCTCTTATGAAAACAAAGCCCCTAGAAATTAGTTGCGGTTCACCAATGATTTTTCCTTCTTTTCTTAAGATAAAAATAGAAAGCATACCATGTTCTGATAAAGCCTTTCGTTCTTGAAGAACACTTCTCCCGATTTCCCCGATGCTATCTCCGTCTATGTATACAGAATTAGCAGGTACTTTACTACCAATAAATGCGTTATAATCATTGATCTCTAATACATCACCGTTATCCATTAGGAAGGTGTTTTCTTTCGGAATATCACATTGAATAGCAAGTGATTGATGCATTTTTTGCATTTTATATTCTCCGTGAATCGGTAAAAAATATTTAGGATTCATTAGACGAATCATTAATTTCTGTTCCTCTTGGGCTCCATGACCTGAAGTGTGAATGTGACTTAATTTGTGACTAATTACTTCTGCACCTGCCCTTGCCAATTTATCGATTACTCGATTCACTGCAATCCCGTTGCCAGGAATCGGAGAGGAAGAGAAGATGATTGTATCTCCAGGCATCACATTAATGTGTCTATGTCGTCCCTCGGCAATTCTGGATAATGCTGCAAATGGCTCACCTTGGCTGCCAGTACATAGAATTGTTACTTCATTAGCAGGATATTCTTTTATGTCATTAAGTGTAATAAAAGTTCCAGGTGGTGCAGTTACATAGCCTAATTCTCTAGCTAATGTGATGTTTTTTTCCATACTTCTTCCTATCAAACAAACTTTTCGATTAGTTTTAACAGATGCATTGATTGCCTCTTGTAGTCGATAGATGTTTGAAGCAAAGGTTGCAAATATGACGCGTCCAGGTTGTTTCTGAATAATATCTAGGATGTTCCTACCTATTAATTGTTCAGAAATGGAAAAACCAGGTTTTTCACTATTTGTGCTATCTGATAGTAGACAAAGCACACCATTCTTTCCTATCTCACCCATTCTAATTAAATCAGGTTCTTGTCCAACAGGAGAGAAGTCGAATTTGAAATCACCTGTATGAACAACTTTTCCTAAAGGAGTATCGACTACAATTCCAAATGAATCAGGAATACTATGGGTAGTTGCAAAGAAAGAGATACTTAATTCATTTAAAGCTACAATGGTGTCGTGAGATATTTCATGTAAAGTAGCCCCTCGTAGAAGATTGTGTTCTTCTAATTTTGCTTTAATTAATCCTAGTGCAAGCTTCCCTGCATAAATTGGTACATTTAAACTTTTTAATAAAAAAGGAATGCCTCCGATATGATCCTCATGGCCATGAGTTATGAATAAGCCTTTCACTTTAGAGGCATTCTCAACCAGATAGGTATAGTCTGGAATAATGTAGTCTATACCAAAGAGCTCATTATCAGGAAACCGAATTCCAGAATCAATGATAATGATTTCATTTTTGTATTCTACTACGTACATGTTTTTACCAACTTCCCCTAGGCCACCCAAGGGAATGATTTTTACATTTGCTGTGTTTATTTCTGTCATTTTATCCTCCATTTATGATCTATTGCTACTTAAGACTATTTTAATTCATTTATGAATTTTTAGAGAAATTTTGAAGTGAAGAGGGGGAAAAGGAGGGAACTATTTTTTTGTATATTAAAGCAATTCCATTTGTAATTGCTCTGTTCTCCGTAAAATAAATGTAATTACATTATAGATGGGAATAATGAATGCGTCAAAAATAAATGGAGTGTAATAAACTTTACACTCCATTTTGTATTGTTCTATAACGAAGCCTGCCAGCCGCCATCAACATAAACAGTGTGACCATTCACATAATTTGACGCTTCAGATGCTAGATAAATAGCTGTTCCAATCAATTCCTCAGGTTTTCCCCATTTTTGTAATGGAACTTCACTTTTTACCCATTTATCAAACTCAGGATCGTCTACAAGCTTTTGTGTTAAATCGGTAATAAAATAGCCAGGTCCGATTGCATTTGTTTGAATATTGTAAGGTCCCCACTCAGTTGCCATCGACTTTGTTAACATTTTTAGTCCACCTTTTGCCGCAGAATAATTTCCAATGCTTGGACGGGCCTTCTCTGCATTTAGTGAAGTAATATTGATGATTTTTCCTTTACGACGAGTTTTCATATATTTAAACACACATTGCGAAATATAAAATACAGAGTTCAAGTTCACGTCAATAACAGTTTCCCAGTCCTCCATTGTCAACTCTTCAAGGGGTCCACGACGTTGAATTCCAGCATTATTGACTAATACGTCGATTGGTCCAACTTCTGCTTCAATTTTATCAACAGCCTCTGCAACAGCTGTTTTATCACAGACGTCGAAGGCATAGCCGAAAGTAGAGCCCTCAAGTGATTGAACAGCTTGCTTCACCTGTATTGGATCTCTGCCGTTTAAAATAACCTTTGCTCCAGCTTGTGCAAAACCCTTTGCAAAGCTTAAACCAAGTCCACGGGTTGAACCAGTTATTAGCACCACTTTATCTTTTACACTAAATAAATCTATCATAACTTATGTCCTCCTTAGTTTTATATGTATTTTTAAATGTATCACAATTCAGAAGAAAAGGAATCCCTTCAGAGTTTAAAGTATCCATCATAAGGGAATAGTAAAATGGGACTCTACTACTATTTGAAAGGAGAATACATATGTCTAATGTAAATTTAGCTATTGTTTATTATAGTTCGACAGGAACAAACTACCAGTTATCAAAATGGGCTGCAGAGGGCGCTAAAGAAGCAGGTGCAGAAGTGAAGCTGTTAAAGGTACCAGAATTAGCACCTCAAGAGGCGATTAATTCTAACCCGGCTTGGAAGGCTCATTTAGATGCTACAAAAGATGTACCAGAGGTAAAGTTAGACGATTTAGAGTGGGCTGACGCGATTATTATAAGTGTTCCAACTAGATTTGGTAATATGCCAGGGCAAATGAAGCAGTTTCTAGATACAACTGGAGGACTTTGGTTTAATGGTAAACTAATGAACAAAGTAGTTAGCTCAATGTCTTCAGCGCAAAATCCACATGGTGGGCAGGAAGCAACAATTCTAGCTCTTAACAATACGTTCTATCATTGGGGTGCCATTATTGCAGGTCCTGGTTATACTGACCCTGTAATGTTCGCGGCAGGTGGAAATCCTTACGGAACTAGTGTGACAGTGGATCAAGATGGAAAAATAGTTGAGGATGCACAAGCAGCTGTTAAGCATCAAGCAAAGCGAACAGTTACAATTGCTGAATGGGTAAAAAAGGGCCAACAATAAGTTTATTAAAAAGTAAACAAACGTTTAATGAATCGCCTTGAAGCCAATAATAGCAAGAGGTTCGGAAATTCAAATAAACGTTTGTTTGGAAACAGAGAACATCATTTTTGATGGTGTTCTCTGTTTGTTTTTTTAAGTTAACTTTCTAAGATTAAAGGGTTATCCTTTTCTTATTTTCTCAAATAAATACTGTGCTCCATACAATAAATAAGCTTTGTAGTGAATGTAGAAAAAGAATTGGAAGTAGCTTAACCGATCTAACTTGATTATTTTTATTCTTTTTAGAAGAGGCATGATGATAAAGGCAAATGCTCCATTAGCGACTATACTGTAAGCCACATACTTTTTAAAGTTTCCATACGAATATTTAAGTATCCACATAGATATAGGTATGTATGGGCCAATATCAAAAGGAAGCTCATCACGTATAAATGATTTAGGCTTATCGTAAAACTTCCAATACTTCTGCTTACGCCCGTGTACATGACTGATAATTTCATAAATGCCGATAACAAAGCTTGACCCGAAATAACGTTTTATATAACGTTTACCAATAAATAATGTTGATAACCATGGAATACTTATTAAAACTAAATTAAAAACTTTGTGCCTTTTTCTTTTTGAATAAAACATATTTTGACTTCACCTCAACATAGAATTATTCTATTCCATGTTAAAATATCCAAAATGCACATTTCTATCCATTATTAAGACTTTCTGTATTAATTGTGTTACTATTATAAAAATTGTCTTTAGTTTTTTTAAGCAAAAGGGTGATACATTATGATGATACTTGACTACATACTTTTAAAAAAATTAATCTTATCGTTGATTCTGGGCGCTGCTGTTGGAGTAGAGAGAGAAATAAAGAAAAAGCCATTAGGAATCAAGACGACCATCGTTATTTCGATAAGCTCTTGCTTATTAACGATTGTCTCAATTGAAGCTGCCACCATTTACGCAGTTCCTTATTCTGCCCCAATGGACCCGTTAAGACTTGCTGCTCAAATCGTGACAGGAGTAGGTTTTTTAGGCGCAGGTGCAATTTTAAGAAGAAATAATGATGTAATCAGTGGACTAACTACAGCAGCAATGGTTTGGGCTGCAGCAGGTCTTGGGATTACAGTAGGTGCAGGGTTTTATGTAGAAGCAATTACTGCAACCGTGTTAATGTTCATTGCTATTGATTTATTAAGCCCACTTTTAATTAGGATTGGGCCAAAGACGCTTAGGCAAAAAGAGCTTCGCTTAAAGGTTGAGGTGAATAGAGAGATATCCTTAAAAGAAACTTTTCAGCATATAAGAGACTTAAAAATCAACATAAAAAGAGTGAAAATTAAAGATAACAAAGACACGGAGAACCGAATGATTGATTTGGTTGTCACTGTTCATAATTCTAGGTTTACCTCAGAGGTTTACGAAGAACTAAAGGAAATTAAAGAGATACTATCAATTGAAGTTGAACTATTGTAGCTGACCAACCCATTAGGGTTCGGTCTTTTTTAGTTGTCCGCACCCCAAGTCTTAAGAATAAAAGAATTCTTAACAGAGAACCCTAAAGATTACAGGAAAGTCGGTTTGCTTATGTATCGGTAAAAACTTCCTATTTTCATGAAGAATATTATAAACGAAGGTCTACCAAGCTAAAGGTAACGAAATCTTTGAAAAGGGGATTTTTAATAATGAAGCTTACTCCCAAGCAGTTGGTTGAGTTACATGGTTTTAATAATCTTACAAAGTCGCTAAGCTTTAATATGTTTGATATTTGTTATACAAGAACAAAGGAAGAACGAGATGCCTATTTAAACTATATAGATGAAGTTTACAATGCAGAAAGGCTTACAAAAATTCTTTCTAAAGTAACGGATATTATTGGGGCAAACATCTTAAATATCGCCAAGCAGGATTATGAACCTCAAGGTGCTAGTGTTACAATTCTCGTTTCAGAAGGTCCCGTTGACGAGGCGAAAACGGAATCTTTCGAGGAATCACCAGGTCCAATTCCCGGTTCAGTCGTTGCACAGTTGGATAAGAGTCACATTACAGTTCATACATATCCGGAATCCCATCCGGATGAGGGAATTAGTACATTCCGTGCTGATATTGATGTTTCAACCTGTGGGGAAATTTCACCACTGAAAGCCTTAAATTTCCTCATTCATTCTTTTGAAACAGATGTAATGACCATTGACTATAGAGTACGTGGTTTTACTCGTGATGTAACAGGTCATAAGTTATTTATTGACCATGAGATCAACTCTATCCAGAACTATATCCCGGATGAAATTCAAGAGTACTATGATATGATTGATGTCAATGTGTATCAGGAAAACATTTTTCATACAAAATGTAAGTTGAAGAAATTTGATTTGGATAACTACCTATTTGGCTATAAGAAGGATACGTTGTCGGCTGAAGAACAAGCGAGCATTACACGAAAAATTATGCTTGAAATGGATGAGATTTTCTACGGGAAGAATATGAGTGGGTTTATGTAAACAAATAAAAAACGACTCTTCTGAAAAAAGAAGAGTCGTTTTAACGTTAGGAATAAAATTCATCAAGTCCCTCAGAAAGCTCCTTATAGACTGCAAACATTTCTGAATAAACCTTATGATTATCACTATTTGGAGTAAAGCTGCCCTGCATCGGGATACTTTCTTTAATCGAGGTTAAATCACTTACCTCACCAATTCCCTTAAGAGCTAACCATGCAGCACCCCATGCCGAGCTTTGATGACTAATTGGTACTTCGACCTCCTGGTTAAAGACATCAGCAAGCATTTGCAGCCAAAGTGACGAACGAGCAAAGCCACCACTTGCCAGAATCTTTTGAGGAGGGCCAGCTAGTCGCTCAAGTGCTTGTCCAACATGATAGACACTATAGATAACACCCTCTAACCCAGCACGAATGATGTGCTCCTTCCCATGACGTAGCGATAATCCATGTAAATTGCCTCTTACTCTTGAATTCCACATCGGTGCTCTTTCACCATTTAAGTAAGGAAGAAAAATGAGCCCTTCAGAACCTGGGGCTACTTTTTCAGCTAAACTAGTAAGAGATGCGTAGTTTTCATTCCCACCAAAAGTATCTCTTAACCAACGAAACACAATTCCTCCGTTATTCGTTGGCCCACCAATAAGCGAGTGCGTTTCTGTAAACGAGTAGCAGAATGTTTGCTGCAGTTCGTCTGTTTTGGGAGAGGATACAATCTGGCGAATGGCACCACTCGTTCCAATGGTAATGGCCACTTCACCAGGATTAATCGCACCAATGCCAAGATTAGCCAAAGGACCATCACTTGCTCCAATCACAAAGGGAATATCAAATGGGAGGCCGGCTTTCATAGCTATATCTTTATCAATTCCAGTTAACACCTCAGTAGGTGGGACTGGTCGAAATAGCTTTTCCTCAGATATTCCTGCTAACTCCAACGCATCTTTATTCCATTGATGCTTGTGAAGGTCAAACAAGCCAGTAGCTGAAGCGATTGCATAGTCGACAACTGTACTGCCCAACCAGCGATACAATAAAAATTCCTTAATTGAAACGAACTTATCAGCGTTTTTATAAGGTTCGTAGTTATTTTCCTTCATCCAAATCAGTTTTACTAATGGAGACATAGGATGGATAGGTGTTCCGGTTGCTTGATAAATGTGCAAGCCATTTTCTCGTAAAAGAGAAGCCTGCCCAGCAGCTCGTCCATCTGCCCAAGTAATTGAAGGAGATAGTGGCTCTCCGTTACTATCCATACATATCAATGAGTGCATGGCACTTGATAAACCAATGGCAAAAAGCTGTGATGTATCAATTGAATGAGAGTCTATTAAAGACCGAATAACCTCAATTGTTGCTTTTTCAATGACTAAAGGATCCTGCTCTGCCCAACTAGGGTGTGGTGTGTGAAGTGGGTATTCTACTTCTTGTTCTGCAATAGCAACACCATTTCTAGTAAAAGCAACGGCTTTTACACTAGTTGTCCCAAGATCTAATCCAATAACGATTGTTTTACTCAAAATTTACACCTTCTTTAATTCGAATCAGTTACACACGTTTAATTGCAACCGCATTACGCATTCTTTTTAATGATGCTTGCATTTCATCCTTTAATTTCACACTTACATTTACATATAATGCATCAATAATTGTTAATTGCGCAAGTCGGGAGGCAAGAGCCTCAGATCTGAATTCAGTTTCCTCAGAAACAGTAAATAGCGTAATATCAGCTTTTTTACTTAGTGGCGTCTTATTATAGTTAGTGATGCCAATTGTGGTTGCGCCTCTACTTTTGGCCACTTCTAATGATTCGATGATGTCCTTGCTCATTCCAGAGTGTGAGATACATACAACTACATCTTGTTCGGTTAACTGTGAAGCACTCATTATTTGGAGGTGAGCGTCTGTGTAACAGCTTGTAAGCAAACCACTTCTCAAAAATTTATGGTGTCCATCCATCGCGATTGCGCCAGAGCCACCGCTACCATAGAACTCAATTTTTCTAGCTGTTGTCAAAGCACATACCGCTTTTTGAAATTGCAAAGGATCAATCACCTGTAATGTATCTTCTAATGTTTTGATATTTGATTTAAATACCTTTTGAACAATCGTCGCCTCGTCATCTTCTTCAGTAATCGTGTCATGAATTTCTTTAATGGGTGATACGATTTCAGATGCTAACGCAATCTTCATCGCTTGATAGCCTTTGAACCCAATTCTTTTACAAAAACGAAACACTGTGGCATCCGCAATTTCTAGATCCTCTGCAATTTGACTGATGGTTGAATGAATAATTTTGTCAGGATGTTCTAAAATATAGTCAGCGACCATCTTCTCTTTATCACTTAGCTTTGAATATACAGCTCGTATGCGGGTGAAGCAGTAGGGAGTTTGAGTATTCATAATTTGAAACCTCCAATACAAATGAATGTGTGATTTATTTAAACGCTTACATGTTGTCGTAAGTATTATTAATAGGTAATTGTGCAATCGGTTTCCTAGAAGTGAATTAATCTCTCTATATCATACAATATATTTTACTAAAAAAATATTTTTTCTCTATGATGAAATAAAGGAAAAAATATTTTTTCATAAAAGTGTTGAAAAGAAAAAAAAATACTATTATAATTGGCTCATGCGAAATAAATTTTCACATGAATGAAGTGAAAGGGGTTACACGCATATGAAGTTAGGGATGGTTGGTCTTGGTAAGATGGGGTATAACCTCGTTCAAAACCTAATGGACCATGGCCACGAGGTAGTTGCCCATGATGTTAATTCTGAACAGGTACATAACATTTCTGCAGAAGGCGCAATTGGTGCAAATACTTTAGAGGAAGTCATACAGCAACTAGAAACCCCTCGGATTATTTGGTTGATGGTACCAGCAGGTGATATTACTGAAAGCGTTCTCTCTAAATTGGAACCGCTTTTAGAGTCTGGTGACATCATTATCGACGGTGGAAATTCGAATTATAAAGATTCTGTCCGTCGGGGAAAAAGGTTGTCTGAGAAAGGTGTTTATTTCTTTGACTGTGGTACAAGTGGTGGCGTGGACGGTGCTAGAAACGGCGTCTGTACAATGGTTGGTGGGGATTCAGAAGTCTTCAAAACGATTGAACCACTATTTAAAGACATCGCAGTTGAAAACGGTTACTTCTATTCAGGTGAATTAGGTAGCGGTCATTATCTAAAAATGATTCACAATGGAATTGAATATGGAATGATGCAAGCAATTGCAGAAGGCTTCGATATTCTTGAAAAAAGTGAATTTGATTTCGACTACCAAGGAGTAGCTAAAGTTTGGAACAATGGTTCTGTTATTAGGTCTTGGTTAATGGAGTTAACTGAAAACGCATTCTCCAAAGATCCGAAGCTAGAACAAATCAGAGGAATCATGAATTCTTCTGGTGAAGGGAAATGGACAGTTGAGACTGCTTTAGACTTACAAGTTCCAGCTCCAGTTATTACTCTTTCTCTATTAATGCGTTATCGTTCCTTAGAGGATGATACCTTTACTGGAAAGGTAGTTGCCGCACTCAGAAATGAGTTTGGTGGGCATGAAGTAGTAAAAAAATAAAAAAATATTTAGGGGGATTCCTACAATGAAAAAGTTTTTAACTCTTTTTCTAGCAGTATTTATGGTAGTTGCTCTAGCTGCATGTGGCGGCGGAAACAACGAAGGTACAAATGAAGGTGGAAATAATGAAGGCACAGCTGACACTGGTGAAAAGAAAACAATCCGTGCTGGTATCGGACTAAATGATGCTCACCCACAATACAAAGGTCTTTTACGTTTTAAAGAAATCGTTGAAGAAAAAACAAATGGTCAAATCGTTGTTGAAACTTACCACAGTGGACAACTTGGTGACGATCGTACGATGACTGAAGCATTACAATTAGGTACTCAAGAAGTTGTTATTCCTTCTACAGCACCTTTAGCTAACTTTGTTCCTGAGTTCAGTGTTTTCGATTTCCCATTCTTATTCCCAAGCGAAGAAGTAGCTGACAAAGTATTAGATGGTGAAGTTGGTCAAAAATTCTTAGACAAATTAGAGCCACAAAATCTTGTTGGTTTAGCATACTGGGAAAATGGTTTCCGTCAAGTTTCTAACAGCAAAAAAGCAGTTGCAACTGCAGCTGATTTCAAAGGCTTAAAATTACGTACAATGGAAAATGACTTACACTTAGAAGCGTTCCGTGCTTTAGGTGCTAACCCAACTCCAATGGCGTTCACTGAGTTATTCACTGCAATGCAACAAGGTACAGTTGATGGACAAGAAAATCCATTTGCTACTATTTATTTATCAAAATTCTATGAAGTACAAGATCATGTTTCAAATACAAACCATATTTACAGCCCATTCGTATTCTTAATGAGCAAATCGTTCTTTGATGGATTAAATGACGAGCAAAAACAAATCGTTCAGGATGCTGCTACTGAAGCAGGTCAATACCAACGTGAATTAAATCGTGAAGCAAATGCTCAATACCTAGCAGACCTTCAAGAAGCTGGTATGACATACACTGAAATCACGCCAGAAGCGCATGCTGAAATGAAAGAGCTTGTTCAACCTGTAATTGACAAATATGCAGATAAAATTGGTAAAGAAACAGTTCAAGAAGTATATGATGCTATCGAAGAGGCATCTAAGTAATAGATAACTTAAAAGGACTTTGGGGAGGAGAATTCCTCAAGGTCCTTTTTTCTCAGAAGGTGTGTTGGCATTGCTGTGCCTAAAGCCCGGCATATGCCGGGTTTTACTATTTTATCTTACGTAAAGAGGAGATCAAAATGAAAATCATTCGATGGTTTGATCGACATATTGAAGAAGTAGGTCTTGTACTTTTTTCGTCAATCATGGTAACAGTTATTTTTGTTCAAGTTATTGCTAGGCTTTTGGATAGTTCTCTTTCATGGTCTGAAGAGTTAGCGAGATATTGTTTTATCTGGTTAGTATATCTAGGAATAAGTTACGGAGTTAAGAAGAACCGACACATTAAAGTTGATGTAATCCTCCTGTTACTAAAGGAAAGAGGAAAAATCATCTTAAATATCATAGCGACCCTGCTATTTATGGTTTTTGCACTATTTGTAATTAGATACGGCTACGATATAGCTACAAAATTATTATCTTTTGGCCAAACATCTCCAGCACTTGGCATTCCTATGGGTCTTGTATATATGGCTACACCAATTGGTATGGGATTAACACTTATTCGTTTAATCCAAAATCTTGTAGAGTATATTAAAGCCTTATTAGGAAAAGGAGAAGTAGATAATCGTACGGAAGCTGAAAGAATTAAGGATAGTGTCCTTGAATAATCTAGGGGGTTTATAAAATGACTGCTGCAGTCTTATTTGGTAGTTTTGCACTACTATTACTTTTAAGTGTTCCCATTGGGATTTCAATTGGTTTAGCAACACTTATTACCATCTTCTACTCAGGAACTCTACCGGTAGAATTCTTAGCAAAAGAATTAGTAACATCCGTAGATTCCTTTCCTCTTATGGCAGTTCCTTTCTTTATCCTTGCTGGTGAAATTATGGGTAAGGGTGGAATTTCAGAGAGACTATTTAATGTAGCAAATGCGTTAGTAGGAAATAGAACAGGTGGATTTGCCATTGCTACAATCGTAACTTGTATGTTCTTCGCAGCCATTTCAGGATCAGGTCCTGCTACGGTTGCTGCAATTGGTGGGATTATGATTCCTGCTATGGTGCGTCAAGGGTATGATAAGAAGTTTGCTACTGCTGTTGTAGCAGCTGCAGGTTCAATTGGGGTTATTATTCCCCCGAGTATTCCAATGGTTATTTATGGTGTAACAGGAAATACATCTATTGGAGATTTGTTTATTGCAGGTATCGTTCCTGGTGTTTTAGTAGGTCTTTCAATGATTGTTTGGGCTTATTACTATTCAAAGAAAAAAGGCTATAAAGGTCTTGCAGAACCAACTTCACTATTGAAAATATGGAAAGCAACATGGGATGCAAAATGGGCATTATTAATTCCGATTATTATTTTAGGTGGAATTTATGGTGGGTATTTCACACCAACTGAGGCAGCTGTTATCGCTGTTGTTTATGGACTATTTGCTTCAATGGTACTTTACAGAGAGCTTAAATTTAAAGAATTACCTAAAGTTTTAATTGATTCTGCATTAACGACTGCTACGGTATTAATCATTGTTGGTACAGCAACTGCATTTGGACGTTTCTTAACGATCGAACAAATTCCAAATAAAGTTGCAAATGCGATGATGTCAATTTCAAGTGAACCGATTATCATCATCTTATTGATTACTGTACTTTTATTATTCGTTGGTATGTTTATGGATACATTAGCAGCGATTATTATCTTAACACCAATATTGTTACCAATTGCTATTCAAATTGGGTATGATCCAGTTCACTTTGGTATTTTAATGATTGTTAACCTGGCGATTGGATTCTTCACTCCACCAGTAGGTGTAAACCTGTTTGTTGGGTCAGGTATTTCTGGGGTTTCAATGGGAGCATTATCACGTGCAGTTATGCCATTCGTAATTGCTATGTTAATCACTTTGATTTTCCTAACGTTTGTTCCACAACTGTCCTTATTTTTAGTCGGACTAGGCAAATAAATTTTATTTGAAAGAGAAGAGGGTGTGACCAATGAATAACATTGATGTGTTTACGTTTGGTGAAACAATGGTTCTATTTCAAGCAGAGCAAATGCTTCCGCTTGAATATGTTCACACCTTTCCAAAGCTAATAGGCGGTGCCGAATCAAATGTAGCAATCGGATTAGCTAGACTAGGTCATTCAGTTGGGTGGTTTAGTAAGTTAGGCGATGATCCATTTGGTCGATATATTCATAAGTTTATTCGTGGGGAAGGTGTGGATACATCTTCCTGTCTTTTTACAGAAAAAGCCCAAACCGGCCTACTTTTTAAGGAAAGGTTATCACCAGAAGATGTAAATGTTTACTACTATCGAAAAAATTCAGCGGCAAGCTTAATGGAGCCAGCTGACTTGAATGAAGACTACATATCACAAGCAAAAATTCTTCACATTACAGGGATTACACCTGCATTAAGTGAAACATGCTATCAAACTGTGATGGCGGCAATTCAAATAGCGAAGAAAAACAACATAACCATTGTGTTTGATCCTAATTTACGATTAAAGCTTTGGTCTGCTGAAAGGGCTAAAGAAGTTTTCAATGAAATTGCATCATATGCTGATGTGATTTTGCCAGGCCTTGATGAAGGTCAGTTTATGACTGGTAAAACCGAGGTAGAAGATGTAGCCGAGGCCTTAATGGGTGATCAAGATAAGACAATTATTATCAAGCTGGGAAGTAAGGGTGCTTATTTGCACACTAAACATGAGAAGGTATACGTTGAAGGTTTTCCTGTTGATCGTATTGTAGATCCAGTAGGAGCAGGTGACGGATTCGCTGCAGGCATCCTTAGTGGACTTTTACGAAAGGATCCATTACCACTCGTCGTCAAAAGAGCCAATGCGATTGGTGCCATTGTTGTCGGGGTAAGTGGAGATGTTGAGGGCTTACCAACACTACCTGCCGTTGAGAGATTTATGGAGCCAGCTTCAGGTTCTCGTGATGTAAAACGATAAGGGAGGAATACGGACAATGAAAAAGTGGGAAAATCTTATCCGTTTGAAGGAATCTGGTCTAGTAGCAGTTATCCGTAGACCAAAAGAAACACAAATTCATGGAATCGCGGAAGCACTTGTAAAGGGTGGAGTAGGTGCATTAGAAATAACGCTTGATACACCTGGTGCTTTACGTATGATTGAAAGCTTAAAAGAAACGTTTGGTGATAAGGTGTTAGTTGGTGCTGGAACAGTACTTGATGCAATTTCAGCAAAATCAGCGATTGATGCAGGAGCGGACTTTATCTTTTCACCAACATTTGATGTAGAAACCATTCAAATCACAAATCGATATGGAAAAATCTCAATTCCTGGAGTTATGACACCAACTGAAGTTGTTGGGGCATATTCAGCAGGGGCAGACTTATTAAAAGTCTTCCCTGGAGACTCGCTAGGCATTGATTACATAAAAAATCTTAAAGGTCCACTTCCGCATATCCCAATGATGCCAACGGGTGGAGTGAGCTTAGATAATGTAGAGGCATTTATCAAGAGTGGTGCAATCGCAGTTGGAGCGGGTGGAACACTTCTAGATAAAAAAGCAATCGAAGAGGAACGCTATGAGGTGTTAACTCAAATTGCAGAGCAGTTTATCGCTAAAATTCAAAAAGCTCGTCAAAGTTTAACATAAGTGAGGTACATGATCTATGAAAATTACAAAGTTTGAAACATTTATCGTTCCACCAAGATGGCTGTTTTTAAAGATTGAAACAGATGAAGGAATTGTCGGTTGGGGAGAGCCTATTGTTGAGGGACGTGCAGCAACAGTAAAAGCAGCTGTAGAGGAATTAAGTGAGTATTTAATAGGTAAAGACCCGTTACGAATTGAAGATCATTGGCAAACCATGTATCGATCAGGTTTCTACCGTGGTGGTCCAATTTTAATGAGTGCAATATCAGGAATTGATCAAGCTCTTTGGGATATTAAAGGGAAATATCACAATGCACCAGTGTATGAACTAATGGGTGGAGCTTGTCGCGATTCTGTTCGAGTTTATTCATGGATTGGTGGAGACCGTCCAAGCGATGTTGGAAAAGCGGCAAAGGAAGCGGTTGAAGCTGGCTTTACGGCTGTAAAAATGAACGGTACAGAAGAGCTGCAATATATTGATTCTTATCAAAAGATTGATGAAGCAGTTGCTCGAATTGCCGCAGTTCGAGAAGCGGTTGGTGAATATGTAGGAATCGGAATTGATTTCCACGGTCGCGTTCATAAACCAATGGCAAAAATTTTAGCAAAAGAATTAGAGCAGTTTAGACCTATGTTCATTGAAGAGCCAGTTTTACCTGAAAACAATGAGGCTCTTCGTGAGATCGCTCGTGCTACAAATATACCAATTGCAACTGGGGAAAGAATGTTCTCAAAATGGGATTTTAAAAAGCTATTAGAGGATGGATATGTAGATATCATCCAACCTGATTTATCTCATGCAGGCGGAATTACTGAATGTAAGAAGATTTTCGCGATGGCTGAAGCATATGATGTGGCTGTTGCACCACATTGTCCATTAGGACCAATTGCATTAGCTTCTTGTTTACAAGTAGATGCCACTTCACACAATGTTTTCATTCAAGAGCAAAGCTTAGGTATTCATTATAATCAAGGCAGTGATTTGCTAGATTATTTACATGATAAGAAAGTGTTTGAATACAAAGATGGGTATGTAGATATGCTTCAGCAACCAGGCTTAGGCATTTCAATTAACGAAGAATTTGTAAGAAAGCAGGCAGAGGAAGGGCATAATTGGAAAAACCCTGTATGGCGTCATAAGGACGGTACAATCGCTGAGTGGTAAGATGACATGACGATATTTATACAAGTTGTACTACCTGTTTTGCTCGTGTTTTTAGCCGGCTTTGGCATTCAGAAGTGGAAAAGGCTTGAAATTAAGCCTCTTTCTACTGTTGCCATCTATATATTAACTCCCTTACTTGTGTTTTACACCTTTTATACAGCTGAGCTTGATCAGCAGTATGCGATGATGGTTTTATTTTCTGGTTTGCTACTATTTGGATTAATTATTATTAATATTATCTACTGTAAAATTCGTAAGCATGATGCTTCCGTTGAAAGCGGGCTAATTTTGGGTACTGCTTTCATGAATGCTGGTAATTATGGAGCACCGATTGTGTTATTTGCCTACGGAGAAGTAGGCTTTGCCTATGCAGTCACTTTTCTCGTTTTACAGGCCATCATCATGAACTTCTTTGGTGTGTATTATGCTGCGAGGGGACAGGCTGGGGTTAAATTTGCGTTAAAAGCCGTACTTGAGATGCCTGCTACCTGGGCAGTTTTACTTGCTCTCCTATTTAACTTGGGGAATATGCCAGTCCCTGATTATATTTTGTCAGTTGTTAAGCTTGTAGGTGATGCTACAATCCCTGTGGTTATGGTTATTTTAGGGATGCAGCTAGCAGAAATAAAGCTGAAAAGTATGGAATGGGACAAAATATCCTTCGGGGTCATTACAAGATTATTTTTATCACCACTTCTTGCATTTGGATTATGTCTAATCCTCCCAATGGATCCGCTTCTTCAAAAGGTACTCATTCTTTCAGCCGCAATGCCATCTGCTGCAACAACCGTTCTATATGCTGTTCAATATGATACCGAGCCAGATCTTGTCTCGAGCATCACACTTATTACAACATTAATCAGCATCATTACAATTACCGTATTACTGATTATATTAGGATAAACAATATCGAAGGAGTGTCCAATAACATGGGTCAATTTAAAGTACTTGTCACAGACTACGAATATGAAACATTTGCTCCTGAAAAGGAAGTTTTAGATAAGCTTGGACTTGAGCTCACATTTGCTCAATGTCGCACCGAGGATGATGTGATTGAAGCAGCTAAAGATGCAGATGCGCTAATCAATCAATATGCTCCTATTTCACGAAGAGTTATTGAAAAGCTTGAAAAATGCAAGGTGATTTCGCGTTATGGAGTTGGCTTTAATACTATCGATATTGAAGCAGCGACTGAAAAAGGAATCATTGTAGGAAATGTAACAGATTACTGCTTAGATGAAGTATCTGATCATGCAATGGCACTTCTCCTTTCCTGTGCACGTAAAGTAACGCTTATGAATAACGAAGTGAAAAATGGAAATTGGAATTTCAATGTAGCGGTCCCAATCTACCGTTTAAGAGGACGTACTCTAGGGCTTGTTGGCTTTGGAAATATACCTCAAACAGTAGCTAAAAAAGCTCAGGCTTTTGGCCTGAATGTAATTGCTTTTGACCCATATGTTCCTGAGGAAGTTGCAAAAGGAGCCAATGTTGAATTAGTCACACTTGATGAACTATGTGAGCGTTCAGACTTTATCTCTGTTCATGCACCACTTAATAAGCATACACAAGGTATGATTAGCCATGATCAGTTTAACAAAATGAAAAAAGAAGCATTCATCATTAACACGGCTCGTGGTCCAGTTATTGATGAAGCAGCTTTAATTGTTGCCCTGCAAGAAGGAAAAATAGCAGGAGCAGGATTAGATGTTGTTGAGGTTGAGCCAATTGAAGCTACGAACCCGTTGTTAAAAATGGACAATGTCATCCTTAATCCACACTCTGCGTTCTACTCTGTTGAGGCCGAAACTGAGCTAAAACGTAAAACCGCCGAAAACGTAGCAGATGTCCTTTCAGGGTTCTATCCAACGTATTTGGTGAACAAAGATGTGAAGGTTAAAGTAAGTTTAAAAGATAAAGAATAGGTTAAAAAAGGGGGATATGAAATGCCAACTCCAATGTTTAAAGGAATTATTCCGCCTGTTTCCACCATCTTTCATGAAGATGGAAGCTTTGATCAAGAGGGAACAGCACGGTTAATTGATTACCTGCTTAATTCAGGTGTGAATGGTTTGTTTTTCTTAGGAACAGGCGGAGAGTTTAGTCAAATGTCTGTTTCTCAGCGAAAAGAAGTGGCTGAATTTGCAGTCTCTTATGTAAAAGGTCGAGTACCTGTGCTGATTGGAACGGGAAGTGCAAGTACAGATGAAGTCATTGAGTTATCCTTGCATGCAAAGGGTGTTGGTGCGGATGGTGTGGTTGTTATCAATCCATACTATTGGCCATTATCAGAGGATAATCTATATGCTCATTTTGCTAAAATCGCAGAAGCTGTAGATCTACCAATCCTACTATATAATTTTCCTAACTTAACGGGACAAGACTTATCGCCTGAATTTGTTCGCAAACTAGTAAGTACGTACTCAAACATTGTAGGAATTAAGGAGACAGTAGACACAGCAGGTCATATTCGTGAAATGATTTTAAAGGTGAAATCAGTTAGACCGGACTTTTCAGTATTTGCTGGTTTTGACGACCACTTATTTAATACACTAGCTCTTGGTGGAGACGGTGCAATTTCTGCAAGTGCGAACTACGCTCCCGAATTAACGATTGGCATCTACAAAGCTTTTCAATCTGAGGATTATGCAAAAGCAATTGAATTACATAAACAGCTTGCTCCACTGCCTTTAATGTATAAACTAGATTCACCATTTGTAAGTGTCATTAAAGAGGCAATTGTCATGAGAGGATTACCAATTTCAACTCACGTACTAGGCCCGGCTAGTCCACTATCGGCTGTTAAAAAACAAGAGCTAAAAGATATACTAAACATGGCTAATTTATTATAATTAAAGGAGACAACAACCATGGACAATCGTGTTAGTAAAACAATCACAGTTAACATTACCGAAGACGTAACAATCGTAGAAGTCAGCAAAGCCACACAAAAATACAACTCAGAAATCTACCTTAAAAAAATGGTAAACGGCACACCACACGAAATCAACCTAAAAAGCTTCCTTGGGTTAATTACACTTCAATTGAAAAATGGCGATAAATTAACCATAGAAGCCGAAGGAAACGACGCCCAACAAGCAGTTGACGAAGTGGCGAATTATCTGGCGAAGGAATAACTTTACTATTAAATCGGGGGATGAAAAGATGAAATCTAGGTGGCTAATTAAAACCCATCACATACACGCTGTTTTAGTAGGCTTACTTCTACTATCAGGTCTAAGTCTTTTCATTCAACCTGTACGCACATTCTTCAACGAATGGAAAATCCCTCTAGTGGCGATTCACACATGGATCGCCCTTTTTTATATCATCATTGTCCTATTCTCACTAAAAAGAGCAATCAAATACACGTTCAAAAAACCAACTCTAAAAAAATTCAACTTGCAATTCATCATTATCCTATTTATCGCCTGGAGCCTATCAGGTGCGATCATGTATTTCCAAGCTCATTTTCCAGTACACATCCGAAACACAGCGGTAACTATTCACGATACGGTTACCTGGATTGCGATTCCATGGCTACTCATTCACAGCATCAGTCACGCTTTCAAACTAGAAATACCTTGGCCACTATGGTGGAAACGACATGCGAAAAAGCCTGAATGGATTCAAGAAAATCGGCTAGAACGAAGAGACTTTATCAAATCATTATCCCTAATAACAATCATGATTTTCATCGGCGGCTGGCTAAAATGGCTAACACCAATGCTGCATACCTCAACCGAAACCAATCGTAGAAGAGGTTATTTTCGCATCTACAATGTAACAAATGATTACCCACGATATGAAAACAATGATTGGAGTCTCACCATTGACGGACTCGTTGAAGAGAAAAAGGTATTCAGCATGCAACAAATGAGGCAGCTAAAATGGAATACCATTATCGATGATTTTCATTGTGTAACTGGCTGGAGTGTAAGAGGAGTCGAGTTAACAGGGGTATATATTAAGGATTTATTTGAAACCCACAATATAAAGCCTAATGATCACTATATCACCGCTTATTCCGGTGATGGAATGTACTTCGACAGCTTTACATTAACACAACTAGTGGATGAAGAAGCTATGCTCGTATTCGAGTTAGATGGTGCTCCCCTTAAAAAGGCCCAAGGCTACCCTTGTCGTTTATACCATCCTACGATGTATGGATACAAATCAGTGAAATGGGTTGATCGTCTTACAGTTACTGATAAACGTGAATATGGCTATTGGCAGCAGAATGGAGATTATGATTTAGATGGGTACTTATAGGCCAATTAAAAAATGGTTACTTCCACTATTGTCAATCATCATTGGTCTAGCGATTGGATTTTCAGTTTTTCCGAGTGAACAGCAGCACCGTTTACAAGCATGGGAAAAGGCTTTGGAAATCTATGAAAGCGAGAATTTTTCAATTGAAACGGTATATACAAGGGATGACCAGCTCTATTCATCTAGTATAGGGACTTGGATGCATGATCGTGCTAGCTATGATGTATCGACCCCTGTATCTGATGACACGAATTTCAACTTTACAGTCTACTTTATGGAGGATAAAATTTATGTAAATAGCGGTGAAGAGTGGGTCTATGGAGAAAGGCCACATCGTTTAATACAAGAATTCATTCCACTAGACCAACCATTTACATGGGTACGAGATCTTTTGAAAAATGCTGATGAGATTATGATTGATAAGGCAGACTTTTCGATAATCTATCGAGCCTTTTTCAAGAATTTTAATGATATTGAATTTAGAGGTATCAGGTTAGAGGAACAGCAAAATACGACGCTTGAGATGACTATTTTTAATGGTAGATTGGATACTATTGAGTTATATGCCGAGCCTATCAGACCTAAAACAGTAGGTCCACTTGTTTCCTATCCAGAAAAACTTGTCTATCGATTAGAATTCAATCCTACTGATATAACAAATTTGGAACTACCAGCTGATGCTCATTCAGCTAAGGAGCTTGAATAGAAAAGACCAAAAGTTGTTGAGTATTTAAAATAATAATGGTAGAATAATAATCGTCTAAATGTCTTGCAGTCATTAGTCATAATTAAACTTATTACATCGTAGAAGTTATACTATAATTGATATTAATAAACATACATATACACCAGACGGTAAATGGAAGAACAATAAAAAAGTCTTATCCATGGCCTAACTTCTTAATCTGAAGTTAGGCCTTTTTATTTTTACAGATTCGGAGATGAAGATATTCTTATGATTAATACTAGTGATTTTCGAGAGGACTTGGCTTATTTAAGTAGCTCCTTAAGTAAACGTCTTAAACAAAAGTTTGGGAAAGGTCCAGAAACGTGTTTTGCCTCTTTAAAGGATGATATGTTAACTATCCATATAAAGAGATTTATTACACCTGCTGAAGAAGTGTTAATGGAAAGTGAGAATAGTACCTTAGCCTTACAATTTCGTTCAGTAATCATACAAGCTATACTCAATGAATTTATAGCTGAAATCATGTGCGAATATCAGATACAAATCGAAACAGCATTTCATGATTGGAACTATGATATCAATAGTGGGATGATCTTATTAAAGATTAATCAAGATACGATATACGGAAATGAATACCAATCTTCCGCGGAAAATAATAAAATAATAAAAACACTTCAACATGTTACCTCTAATATTCATAAGGTACCAACTCATTATAAGCTAAATCGATTAAATGCAAATTCGTATGCTATTGAATGTAAAGAAATTATGTTGGATATTGAAAAGGTACTATATTACAAAGGCTATGAAGAGATCTTACTTGAAAGATCAAAAGAAATAAAAAATAGCTATATGCAGCATATTCAATTATTTGAAGACTCCTTTGGACGTGGGATAGAAAGTTTATTTATCATGTGGGACTATGAAAATGATAAAGGATATATTGTGTTTAATTTCGATTGATTGTTTACATAGCTTTAAGAATTTATTATAATAACACATGGAAAAGGGATAATAAGAGCCCGTTTCTCTACATAATTACTAGAAATCAAACACTTTAGATAAACTTAAGAAACATAGATTTGGTAGCAATGTTTTAGAAAAATAGCTAAACATAAGCCAAAATAGGAGGACTTGTCCTTCCTATTTTGGCTTTTTTTATTTTTTGGAGATAGGGAGATTTACTACATGGAAAAGGAAATCTACTCAACATCTATTGCACGGGTTTCTTATGAATACTCTTACTGCAATAAAATAATCGAGGCGTTAGCATTCTTTGATTTAGAAGAAGTTAAGTCTATCATACATGAGCTTGAAGTATTCATTTTAAATGAAATCCAAGTAAAAAGTGAACTTGAGCCATCAATTAATAGTATTAAAACCAACTTTGTAAAATTAAAAGAAATGAAGAAGAAACTATATGTAGTCCAACTGGATGAACAAAATGTGATTGTTCATGGAACTTTTATCATAACATTTTTAGGGAATATTAGATTGACCATTGAAGAAGTCAGAATGTCTCTAAAACATTATTCGGGTACGCAGGCGAATCAATTGATTTTAGACTACCACTTAGATTTTTTAGATCGATTATTGAAGGAAATACTAATTAAATAGTAGCGTGTAAAATGCAAGATGATGCGATTATTTTCGTGTCATCTTGCTTTTTTTTGTGTAAAAAAAAGTACTTTTCCCAGCATTTGTCCATACTAAGTAAAAAAGTATATTTAAGGAGAGGTTTAATGGAAGATAGTCTAAAGAAAATGCAACAGGATATCAGTAGCTTCACAGGTAGGTTATTTCGGGACCATTTTGGAAAAGGTCCCGAATCTGTTTATGTATCGATGGGCTATACTTTTTTAGTAATATACCTGCGAAATTTTATCACACCATCGGAAAGGGTTCTACTAGAACAAGATCAAGAGATGACAATCTTACAATTGAGAGGGAAACTAATGAAATCTATTTCCCCTGAGCTTAAAGCGTACATTGAAATCTTGACAGGCATAAAAATTAGAGAGATTTATTATGACTGGGGGATTCATAATCATTCTGGAATGATTACTTGTATAAGTGAAGAACCTTTTACAGCGAAAGAAGCAATAGAAGAAGACTATGCTGGAAAAAGGCAGATTGATCAGGAAATCGTAGATATTAGTCATCAAGCTCAAAAAGCACCTGAAGAGATTTACTCTTGTGAAATAAATGACCGCACTCTCGTTGTCATACGAAACGGCATTCTCGTTAGAATTGAAAAAGAACTAATTCGATTAGGGAATGATGAGCTGTTAAAGCGTGTAAAACGAAATTTAGAAAAAAGCTACCTACATAACAATAGTCATTTTGAAACGATTTTAAATAAAAGAGTGATTGATTCATTTGTAGACTGGGATTTCGAATTAGATAAAAGTGCGATTGTATTTATTCTTAATCCAAAACAGCCTCGAGAAACAACATGGGCACAAGTAGATAAAGAATAGAAAAGAGGAACGGAATGGAACTAAACGACAAACTCACCTATATCAGTAGTTACTGTAGTAAAGCATTACGAAAAAACTTCGGTAGAGGACCACAATCTTGTCAATCCACACTTAATCAAAACTATCTAGTCCTTTATATCCGAGGATTTATTTCGCCAATGGAGGAAGTGTTGCTACAGCAGAAGCAGACGGATTATGTGGAAAACGCGAGATATGTTATCATTAAACACTTATTAGAAGAATTAAAGGGAGTCGTTCAAGTCACGTTAGAAGTGGAAGTTGAAGAGTTTTATCATGACTGGAACTTTCCGAATAACTCAGGAATGATTATTCTCGTACTTGAAAAAGAGGTTTCTCAACCTGAATTGAACGTGGATTTTAGCATAAATGATTTAGAGAATGAAATCGCAAGAATAAGTGCTTTAGTCCAAAAAGTTCCTGAAGGTATTAAAACAATCCCAATTTCCCAAAATATAGTCCTAATTGTAAGAAACGGAATCTTAGTTCCAATAGAAAAAGCACTAATTTCAAAGGGTTTTTCACAGGAACTAATAATAACGAAGGATGAACTTGAGAAAAAATATTTTCACCGTGACGGAAAGTTTGATCTGATTTTTAAGAAGAGAATTCATGATATATTTATAGATTGGAATCTAAAAGAAGATAAATCCTATATAGGTATAATCTTGGGATAATTAAATAGAATTCATATAGTAAAAATGGTTGATGTTGTAAGAATATTCAAGTAAAATAAAGGTGGACGCGAGGACTGAAAGCCTTTGTCTTTATATGATAAATAATTGACCCAAATAACCAAATAAATTTGGAATACGGTGCACTAAACAGTAACATCTATATAAATTATTGTGTTAGTCATTATGCCAAAGAAAAAATAGAAAATAAATCTATTTCTTCTTTGGCTTTTATTTTTTTATAAGGATTCGAAAGGAAAGGAAAACGATGGTATCAAATGTAGTTGATAAATTAAGAGATGCACTTTTCATTTTAGATGATGAGTGGTGTTTTACTTACCTGAATCCAGCAGCTGAGAAACTTCTCCTTAGAAAAAAAGAAGATTTACATAACAAATTAATATGGGATGAGTTTCAAGAAGCTCGGGATTCTATATTCTACGAAAAGTATTACAAAGCCTATATTGACCAAGTTGAAGTAGAATTTGAGGCATATTATAAGCCTTTAAAATCATGGTTCGATGTCAGGGCATATCCATTTGAGAAAGGGATTGTTGTTCATTTTAGGGATATTAATAGAAGGATAAAATTGCTTGAAGAGAGTAGAGAGCATCATCGTTCTTTGTTTGAATACAACCCAGATGCTGTTTTCTCATTAGATTTGGCAGGAAATTATTTATCCGTGAATAAAAGCTTTGAAAAGTTATTTGGATATAACATGGAAGAATATTTAAGCATGAATTTTGATCCTTTAGTCGTACCCGAAGATTTAGCAAAAACTCATTTTCATTTTAATCTAGCAGCAAATGGAACTCCACAAGAGTATGAAGTTGCTTGTTTAACCAAGGTAGGGGAAAGATTAGAAGTAAGTGCAATTAATGTTCCAATCATAGTGGATGGTAACATTGTTGGAGTCTATGGGATTGCAAAAGACATTACTCAAAATAAACGAGTAGAACAGGAAATGAAAGAAAGAGAGGCCAGCTTACAGACTGCGCTTCACATAGCAAGGTTAGGGAGTTGGACCTGGGATTTAAAAGAAGATGAACTTTATTGGTCTGACGAGCTACATCATACATTTGGAGCACCGAAGGACACGGAGCTCACGATCCAGACGTTTTTTAGTTATGTACATCCAGAGGATAGACAAGTGGTAGAGGATTCAATTCAAGAAACGTTAAACGGAAAACCTTTTTTCTCGCACTATCGAATAATTCGCCCAAACGGTGAAGTACGCTATATTGATTCACTGGGGGAGCTTTTTTATGATGAAAATAACAACCCATCCAAGATCATTGGAACTACACAAGATGTAACCGATCGTAAGCTTGAACAAGAAAAGTTAAAGCGAAGCGAGGAACTATACCATTTAATCGCGGACAATTCACAAGATATTATCCTATTCACTGACACATGTGGTGTAATTACCTATGTATCACCAGCTATAACTAATGTCCTTGGATATGAGGCATCTGACATTATTGGTTCAAATAGGGAAGAATTAATTCATCAAGAAGATTTGAATATGTTAAAGGAGGTTTTTAATAAGCAAAAAGAAGTATCTGTCATGAGGGTCCTGCATCGCGAAGGACATTATGTATGGATTGAAATATCTATCAAATACATTAAGAATCAGGACAATCTTGTAGAAAAGGTTTTAATCATTGCTCGAGATATTACTGAAAGAATGGAAGCAAAAGAGCTAATGCTAAAGTCAGAAAAGTTATCCATGGCAGGTCAATTAGCGGCGGGGATTGCTCATGAAATCCGTAATCCACTTACAGCCATTAAAGGGTTCCTAAAACTAATGCAAAGTGGTTTTGATATGGAAAAAGAATATCTAAACGTGATGGATTCTGAATTAGTTAGGATTGAATTTATCCTTAATGAGCTTCTTCTATTGGCGAAACCCACAAAGCACAGCTTTGAAAATAAGGATATAAATTCAGTTGTTCTTCATGTAGTTAAGCTTCTTGAAACAGAAGCAAATCTAAAAAATATTTTATTTAAAACAGAATTACATCATGATGAAATCTATATTAATTGTGATGAAAATCAATTAAAACAAATTTTTATTAACTTTATAAAAAATGGTATTGAGGCAATGCCTACCGGTGGATTGATGACAATTAACACTCGTCTTGAAAATGACCATGTTGTTTTTGAGATTAAAGATGAAGGTTGTGGAATCCCGAAGGAAAAACTGATGGACATTGGTCAACCCTTCTTCACTACAAAAGAGAAGGGAACTGGACTCGGATTAGCTGTAAGCTTTAGCATTGTTGAAAATCATAAAGGTGAAATTAATATAGAAAGTGAAGAGGGGAAAGGCACAACTATTTGTGTAAAGCTTCCACTTGTTCATGAAAAAGTTTTAGGATAGCCTTCGCTGTGGCTATCCTATTAATTATTGGTTATGAACAGCTTATTAACAAGTTACACACAAAATATCCACATAACTTTAAAAGTTATTAACAAAGTTATTCACATTTATCCTGTTTATGCACAGGTATATCCACAACTATCTGTGTATAACTAACTTTATGCACAGATTATTTTTGGTTTACTTAATGGTCTGTTGATTTCTCTTGATGGTAAAATAAAAAAAGATTGTGCCGCCGAATAGAATAGCCACTATCAGTGCAAACATGCCAACCCCAATCTGGTCAATCATCGTGAATAGATAAAGGGCTAGGAACAAATCAATAATAATTCCAGATAAAAGTAAAAGTTTAATATTCATTTTACATACTCCTTTTTGTGGAAATACTGTTAGTGTTTGCTATATTGTCCCAATAGTATTCACCTGGTACTAAAAAATACTGGATTGATTGTAGTAAGATGATTATAATTATGTAGTCAATAATCGTTTAAATTACGTATAATAAATGGTTGTAATTCATAGATGAGAGGATTAGTTGAATGAGCTTAAATAATGAAGTATCAAGTAGACGTACCTTTGCAATCATCTCCCATCCCGATGCAGGGAAAACGACGATGACTGAAAAGCTACTTCTATTCGGAAATGTAATAAGAGAAGCTGGTACGGTTAAAGGGAAAAAAACAGGAAAGTTTGCTGCTTCAGACTGGATGGAAATTGAAAAGAAGAGGGGAATCTCAGTTACATCAAGTGTAATGAGTTTTCCATATCATGATTTTCATGTAAACATTCTAGATACCCCTGGACACGAAGATTTCAGTGAAGACACATACAGAACACTAACGGCAGTGGATAGTGTTGTAATGATTATCGACTCAACCAAAGGGGTTGAGCCACAAACGATTAAGTTGTTTAAGGTTTGTCGTATGAGAGGAATTCCGATCTTCACATTTATCAACAAGCTCGACCGTGATGGAAAAGAACCTTTAGAATTACTTTCAGAGCTTGAAGAGGTTCTTGGAATTGAGTCTTATCCAATGAACTGGCCTGTAGGTATGGGTAAAAGCTTACTTGGAATTTGGGATCGTTACAACTCTGAGTTCGTTCATTTCTTAGGAGATGAAAAGGAAGAGCGTATGGGACTAGACGAAGTTGGCCGCTTAGGAAATGACTCTCTGTTTGATAGTGTTCGAGATGATTTAAGTTTACTTGACGAGGCTGGTAACCAATTTGATGCTGAGCGCGTGATCGCTGGTGAATTGACTCCTGTATTTTTTGGAAGTGCACTAGCAAACTTCGGAGTTCGTTCATTTTTTGATACATTCCTAAACTTTGCATCTCCTCCTAGACCTAGGAAGGCAGACGAAGGGTTAATTCCACCGAATGAAGAGAACTTTAGTGGTTATATCTTTAAAATCCAAGCTAATATGAATCCTGCTCACCGTGACCGTATTGCATTTTTACGGGTATGTTCAGGAAAGTTCCAACGTGGGATGAGTGTTCAAGTAAGTCGTACAGGTAAGTCAATTAAATTGAACCAAACGCAACAGTTTATGGCAGCAAGCAGAGAAACCGTTGAAGAAGCCTATGCTGGTGATATTATTGGGATTTATGATCCTAATATTTATCAAATCGGGGATACGTTAACAGAAAGTAAAGACCCAATTACGTATCGTGAGCTTCCACAGTTCCCACCAGAAATTTTCCGAAAAGTGCGCGTGAAAAACGCAATGAAAGGAAAACAGTTTAAAAAGGGAATTGAGCAACTTGTTCAAGAAGGTGCGATTCAATTATTTAAACAAGAGCTAACAGATGAATACATTCTAGGTGCAGTAGGTCAACTTCAGTTTGAGGTATTCGAATACAGAATGAAGGGTGAATATGGAGTCGATATCGAGTTTACACAACTTGGCGACCGCATTCCTCGCTGGTTAACAGCACCACCTAAAGACCGCCGTTTATTTGATTCACGAAGTCTACTCGTGCAAGACCGTCATGATCGTTTTGCAGTTCTTTTTGAAAATGACTTTACGCTACGCTACTTTACAGAAAAGAACAAGGATATTGAGTTAGTGGATTTATTAGAGTCCAATGATTATAAGAGTTTATAAGGTAGTGGAATCAGTCTCTTTTAGGGGCTGATTTTTTTATAAAGGGCAATTTATGTGACCTCATATAGCTTAAAACGTTGAGATGAGGGTTCATAAAATGATTTATGTGACCTCATATAGCTTAAAACGTTGAGACGAGGGTCCATAAAACGATTTATGTGACCTCATGTAGCTCAAAATGCTGAGATGAGGGTTCATAAAATGATTTATGTGACCTCATAAAGCTCAAAACGCTGAGATGAGGTTTCATAAATTCAATAAAATTAGAGGTGATACACATGGAAGCAACTGAAAACAAACTAACAATGGAAGAGTTCCATCGTAAAACGGCAGTAGTCTAGAAAATAATATTGCTGACTTTGACCTTGCATTTGCTTATGAAGTACTAGCAAGAGCTTATAAAGTTGCGGGAAAAGAACTAGAGGTCGAAAAATATACACAGCTGGCTATTGAAGCGAGTAAGAACATTGAAAAAGACGGAGACCGAAAAGTAGTACTATCTGATTTAGAAACAATTTAATAATGAAATACTACCGACCAGCCTACAACCTGGTCGATTTTTATTACTCCAAAAAACGATGTGTTTTGAATAGATGACTAGATTGTGTACAATTGTTTAAGTAGAAGCAGGAGGTGAACAACTTGTTAAAAAGATTACTCATTCCGTTTGCACTAGCTTTGGTACTTACTATCATTCTACAAACGTTGAATATAAATGACATAGCCACTTATATAATCGTGTTTATCGTTATATTCGCAGTTCTCTATATTCCTATGTTTTATAAATCATTATTTTCAACCAATATAGAAGCAATTGACCGCTTTCTAGCAGACCGAGTAAAGCATCCACAGTACGGTCTATTTTATGGATTAGCCAATGATGACCGAACGTTAGTCGAAGAATCAATGGAAAAACTTCTGAAAAAATTTAAGCAACCAGCTGCACAAGGAATGTACAAAGTTATTTTTGCTTTATATAACAAGGATGCAAATGAGGCCAGGAAATACATAGACATGATAAAACAACCCGAATATAAAAAGTATTACGAAGCAGGTATTGCAATAGAGGAAAAGGACTATGAAGAGGCTCAAAGAATTTCAACTGCTTTACAAAAAGATTGGATGAGAGAAGCAGTTTTAGCAGAGGTTCAAAAAGGGAAGGGGAATCTAGAACAAGCTAAAGTCCATGCCCGAATGGCTTTAGAAGGTTCAAAGGGACTTCAAAGATATATGTATCATAAAACTTACATTAGAGATTATAAAAATTTAGATTTATAAAGGGGAGAGTGCAATGACGAAAACCATTGGATTTATTGGCTGTGGAAAAATGGCCCAAGCAATGATTGAAGGTATGATTCGTTCGGGTCTTGTGAAACCAGAACAAATTATTGCTAG
This sequence comes from uncultured Bacillaceae bacterium, assembly GCA_947497585.1. Classification (GTDB taxonomy): domain Bacteria; phylum Bacillota; class Bacilli; order Bacillales; family Bacillaceae_L; genus Bacillus_BV. Next base: position 52,258 of record CANMHG010000009.1, read on the forward strand.
TGCACAGACAGAGAGTACATTGCAGCATGCGTCAAAAGAATATGGTATTAAAGTTACCACAGCTAACGTTGAGGTAGCGAGAAGTGCTAACTTCCTATTTTTAGCCGTAAAGCCTAATTTGTATGGAGAAGTCATTGAAGAAATAAAACATGAGGTCCAGTTAAATACAATTGTCATAACCATTGCTGCTGGGATTAGCTTAGATTATATGGGAGAATCTTTTGGAAGAGACATTAAAGTAGTGCGTTCCATGCCAAACACTCCATCACTGGTTGGCGAAGGGATGAGTGCCCTTTGTAAAAATAATAAAGTGACTGACGAGGATATAGCTGCGGTTATTTCACTATTTGAAAGTTTCGGTAAGGCAGAGGTTATGGAAGAAAAACTGATGGATGCCATTCCAGCAGTAAGTGGATCCTCACCAGCGTATGTTTATCTCTTTATTGAGGCCTTAGCGGATGGAGCCGTATTACAAGGAATACCGAGGGATAAAGCATATCGACTCGCTGCACAAGCTGTACTAGGTGCTGCAAAAATGGTTTTAGAAACAGGTCAACATCCAGGAGAGTTAAAGGATGCTGTTTGTACACCTGGTGGAGCAACAATTGAAGCCATTGCTACATTAGAAAAGAATAAATTTAGGGGCACTGTTTTATCTGCGATGGAGAGCTGTACGAATAAATCAAAAGCATTATCAGGTAAGTAAGTCGGTCATTGTGCCGGCTTTTTTTTATTATTTTATCTTGTCGACAATTCTAACCTGGTTATTGTCTATAATTGACGAAAACTCCATCTGTAATACACGAAACATGACCAAGCATACTACCGTCAAATTACATGAATAGAAAAAACATCCTAGTCTCTACCTCTTACTTTTTGTAACTTTTTGGTAGTTACATAGGCATAAAAAATCGATACCATAATACATTTATTTAGGTATTGTTCACCAGAAGAATGTACTTTTACGGGGGAATGAAATTGAAGAAAATCGTAACATTGTTAGGTAGTGTAGCATTAGTATCTGTTGGAATTGTTTTAACAATACCAAGTATTACATCTGCTCTAGATAATAAAGCAGAAGTTAAGCATCACATCTATGAAGTAAGCAATCACTTAACCAAACACACTGCCTTTATAAAGAGAGAAAAAATCGAGATTGATTACAGTTTAGTAGATCCACGTGATAATAGCATTGTGATGGAATTAAATTCACTAAGGAATGAATCCGAGGAATATGAAACTCAGGTAAGAAAACTAGTAAGGGAATTAGCACAGAAATACGACCAACCTATGATACCGATAAAACGAAACGATAAGGGTGAGATACTTGCCGGTCAAAGCCGAGTGGTATTAGATGAATCTGAACTTATAACAAGACTCCTTCAAAAACCTACTCTATTTGGAAAAAACATTGAACTACCTCTAGCAGAAGAAGCACCTAATATTACAACCGAATCTATTCAAGGAATTGAAAATTACGTGATTAGCAGTTACAAAACTTCGTTCAACCCTAATGTGAAAGGGAGAACTACTAATATAGCTTTATCTGCTGCACAAATAAATGATATTGTACTAGGACCTGGAGATCGTTTTTACTTCAATACAATCGTTGGTAATGCTACAAAAGATAAAGGATATCAGCTAGCACCTGTCATCATTAATAAGCAGTATTCAGAGGATTACGGTGGTGGGGTTTGTCAAACATCATCTACTCTTTATAATGCCGTTGATCAGGCTGGCCTAAAAATTTTAGAACTTCATCACCATTCAAAAGAAGTAGGTTATGTACCATTAGGACGTGATGCAACCATTGCCTATGGAGGAAAAGACTTTAAGTTTATGAACAATAAAGACTATCCAGTTTTGATTAGAACAATCATAGATCAACAAACTGGTACTCTTGAAGTTCAAGTCCGAGCGGGTGTTCAAGAGGTTGCTAGTAACTAAAAGATGGGTGGCAGGTTTATCCTGTCACCCTTTGTCTATTACATTACGGGACCAACATATTTAGATTGAGGACGAAAAATACGATTATTCTCAGCCTGCTCGAGTAAGTGAGCGGTCCACCCAACAACTCTACTAGCTGTGAAGGTTGGGGTGAATAATTCTGCTGGCATGTTCACGGCTCTCATAACAGCTGCTGCATAAAATTCAACATTTGTATAAAGCTTACGACCTGGCTTATATTCATCTAATAAACGAATCGACATTTCTTCCACATGAAGGGCCAAATCTAACCAAGGATCCTGACCTGAAAGTTCTTGTGAAACCTGCTTTAATGCGACCGATCTAGGATCATGTGTTTTGTAGATTCGATGACCAAAGCCCATGATTTTTTCCTTGTTATCAAGTTTCTCACGAAGCCATTGTTCAGCAAACTCAATACTTTCAATATCTTCTAACATAGCCATTACTTCACTCGGTGCCCCGCCATGAAGAGGCCCTTTCATTGACCCAATGGCTCCAGTTATCGCAGAGATAAGGTCAGATTCAGTTGATAAAACAGTTCTAGCGGAAAAAGTAGAAGCATTCATTCCATGCTCTAATGTAAGAATCATATACGTGCTTAATGCTTTAACATGAGTAGGTGTGGGGATTTCCCCTTTTAACATATACAAGTAGTTAGCCACATGATCTAACGCATTGTTTGGACCAGAGTAAACAGTCCCATTTATACTGTGGTGTCGATAAGCAATAATTGTTGGAATGATCGCAATTAATTGTATGGCTTGATTAATGTCTGGTTTCCAACCATACGATGAATCCCCCAAGGAAGAAACTGTAGTTCGTAAAACACTCATCATCCCGGTATCTTTAGGTAAGAGATTTATGATTGAAATGATATGGTCAGGTATATCTCGAAGTTCTTTCAGTTTTGATGAAAATTGTTCAACTTCTATTTCAGTAGGCAGACTACCATAGAGGAGCAGATAAGCGACTTCTTCAAAAGAAGAATGGATCGCTAAATCTTTTGCCTCAAAACCTCTATATAATAACCTTCCATTTTCTCCGTCAACTAAGCTAATTGCTGTTTCAGCCGCAATAACCCCTTCTAATCCAGTTACAGATGGCATCTGAATCACTCCAATAAAGTATTTGATACTTTTACTTTACAATAATTAGGTGATTATTAATAATAAATAATATAAGTGATATTAATTACATTTTATAATCAATCGGAGATGAAATAGTGGATTTGAAAATCTTAAAGACGTTTATTACCGCAGCTAAAAATGAAAACTTTCATGAAACAGCAGAAAAACTTTATATTGCACAACCAACCGTTACTGTTCATATAAAGCAACTTGAAAATTTAGTAGGTATTGAACTATTTGAAAGAAAAGGCCGAAATATTTTTTTAACGACAGCAGGTAAACGATTTTTACCTTATGCTCAAGGTATTATTGCTAAATATGAGAGTGGAATTCAAGACTTAGAGAATTGGAGACAGGGCTATGATCGGAAAATGACGTTAGCCGTATCACCATTAATCGCTGCTTCAGTCCTACCGAGTTTACTTCGAGTCTTTTTAAAAGAGCATCCTACCATCGAAATTGAGTGTAATGTAATGGAGTCCATTCATATTGCAGATGCAGTTCAAACGGGGAGTGTTGATTTGGGGCTTTCTAGAATGAAGTCAAATCTTCCTTCTATTGAATTCGAAAAATTATATGATGATCCTGTCATCCTAATTGCGCCACATGACGGAGGCGATCTCGAAACAGCGCCACCATTAGACCCAGAGGAAGTAGTTTATAACAATATCATTTTTTCACACAATCACCCTGAATATTGGGATGATCTACTTTTTCAACTAAGACAAATCAACCAAAGAGCACGGTCAATGGTTGTTTCACAAGTAAACGTGACAAAGCGGTTTATCGAAGAAGGGCTGGGCATATCCTTCTTACCTGCATCGACAGTGAAAAGAGAGTTATTGGAAGGAAGAGTCCTTCAAGTTAACATGGACTCGCTTTCACTACCTATGGCTTCAACTTATTTATTATGTAAAAGGAAAACAGAAGAGACAGAACTGTTTAAGTCCTATTTGAAACGTTATTATCCATAAATAATATAGCGAAGTTGAAGTTGACGCTAGACTTGTTACTAGTTGGATCGGAGAAAATACAAAAAAAACGACTCCAAATTAGAGTCGATAATGTATTGTACGCGAAGGGTATGCCATTTATGCCGTCACATCACTGTTTCTCAACCAAATCGCAACAGGTGGGTATCCGCATAATGTCGTCCATTTTCCTCTCGCTTGCAGGCTTAATGTTCTTCATTTCTCTCTTGGATTCCCTAATAAATCGCATCGGTTGAAACAATGACTTTAACGAACATAACAGCATCTCTTGTTAAGATAATATTATCAAATCTGAACTCGTTGCAAAATAGTGGTTTATTACCAAAAAACCAAACGTTTGATTAATTTGGATATATCTTCTTACATTTTTGGAAAGATTAATAATAGCTTGTCATATACTTAAACAAAAAACAGAAGGGACATAGACGGATGAAAAGGTTATTCGCTAAAGTGCCGTTGATATGGCTCTCGATTTTATTATTATCGTTAAAAACCTACATAGTGACCAAGCTGGTATTTGAGCTAGATATTGACTCTTTTTCACAGGAATTGATTCTAGGATTAAGTGCACTTTGCTCAAGTGTGATCTTGCTTGGCTTAGCGTTGCTTGGAAAAAAGCAGCACCAATTTATAAAGATAATGTTTCTCTATAGCTTTGCAACCATTATTCTTTATATAAATGTACTGTATTATCGTTTTTTCAATGACTTTATAACAATACCCGTGTTATTTCAGTCAAAAAACTTGAGTGATTTATGGACGAGTTTAGTTGAACTTAACAGTCTTTTTGATCTATTCATCTTTTTAGACATCGTCATCTTAGCAATGCTTTATAAACGCAAGCAAGAAAGAGTGGAAGTGACGATTAATAAAAAGAAGTTTATGGTCGTAACGTGCGTGTTGATCTTTATAAGTTTAGTCTTCGCCCATGCAGAGAGACCGGAGCTTCTAACAAGATCATTTGACCGAAAATTACTGGTAAAAAACCTTGGGGTGTATGCGTACCAAGGTTACGATTTCTTACTGTATTCAAATACCAAAAGAAGAATTGCTTTCGCAGATAGTGACAAGCTCACGGAAATTGTTAATTATGTGAATGCCAACAAGGAAAAGCCAAATGAAGATTTGTTTGGAAAAGCAAAAGGGAAGAATTTATTCCTCATTTCCTTAGAATCAACACAGGATTTTGTTGTTAATCGAGAGATAGATGGACAGGAAATTACACCTTTTCTTAATCAGTTAATCAAAGAAAAGGGGAGTTACTATTTTTCAAATTTTTATCATCAAACAGGTCAAGGTAAAACATCAGATTCAGAATTTATCGTGGAAAATTCACTTTATGGTTTGCCAAGAGGAGCAGTGTTCTTTTCAAATCCTCAAAATAAATATCATTCATTAACAAACTATCTAAAGGATGAAAAAGGCTATTATACTTCAGTATTCCATGCGAATAATAAAAGCTTTTGGAATCGTGATGTGATGTATGAATCAATTGGCTATGATCGCTTCTTTTCTGACTTAGATTATTGGATAACCGAAGAGAATTCAATCGGTTGGGGATTGAAGGATGACCATTTCTTCACACAATCAATCCCACATCTAAAGCAATTACCACAACCATTTATGGCTAAATTTATAACATTAACGAATCACTTTCCTTTTTCACTAAGTCAACAGGATGAAATTATTCCTGAATGGAACTCAAAGGATGGAACGGTGAACAGATACTTTACAACGGTAAGCTATCAAGACGCAGCATTAAAAAAGTTCTTTGAACAATTAAAGGCAGCCGGTCTATACGAAAACTCAATTTTTGTTATTTACGGTGACCATTATGGTATATCAGATAATCATAATACGGCGATGAGCCAATTTTTAAATACAACCATTACTCCATATGAGTACATTGAATTGCAAAAAGTACCGTTAATTTTTCACTTTCCAAAAAGTCATGAAACAAAAACCATTACATCTGTTGCAGGTCAGATTGATTTAAAACCAACGATTTTAAACCTAATGGGTATTTCTGAGAAAACGGATATTCAATTTGGCTCAGACCTCTTCTCTGAGGAGAAAAAGGACAATGTGATCATGCGTGATGGAAGTGTTGTAACAAATACTTATATCGCCACAGGCAACAAATGCTATCTGAAAGAAACTGGGCAAGAAATCCCATCCTCAGAATGCATGCCACTTCTCCTAAAAGCGAAAAAAGAACTGAGCTATTCTGATCGCGTGATTTACGGAGATTTATTGAAGTTCTTACCTAGTTACTATGAGGGTACTGATAAGTAGAGGCTTGACCTTGGGGTTGAGCCTTTTTTTAATAATCAAAAATGCATTTATCGGTAATGTATTAGGGGTTCAACGTTTTTCTCAGCTGACAAATGCTTTTATCGGTCAATGTATTAGGGTTTCAACGTTTTTTTTAGCCGATAAATGGTTATATCGGTATTGTTTCAAGGGTTCAACAATATTTTCAGCCGATAACTGAAAAAAATCAAAATAAAACAAAACACGCTAGACCCATTTTAGTCTAGCGCATTTCGTAATTCTCATTTTTTATTGGTTAGTATCCGCCTCCAACATAAGAAGCACCAATGATAATTAAAAGGATGAAAAGCACAACGATTAACGCAAAGTTATTGCCGTATCCACCTGTGTAACCCATGAAACAACACCTCCTTTTAGCAAGGATATGATAGTATATGGCGTGCCCAAGGGTTTCGTTAGGGACATATATGGAGTATTGCGAAAAATAGTTTTACACCTAGAGATTACAGGTTACCTAACTCATAGATAGCTCTTGCATAAATTGCAGTAGCTTTTAACAAGTCATCAATTTCGATATACTCATTAGGCTGGTGAGCAGTCATTGGTTTACCTGGGAAGACCGCACCAAACGCTACACCATATTCCATAAAGCGAGCATAGGTTGCTCCACCTGTTGATAACAGAGTAGGTTCATTCCCTGTTTCTGCTTGATAAACTTCTTGTAAAGTTTTTATCATAGGATGATTTTTATCTACATGATGTGGATTTGTTTTTCGTAAATTCTCAACTACAAAATGAAAATCCTGTACTCTTGAATGCAGATTATCAATGGTCTTTTCATAATCTGTCGTTACAGGACAACGAATATTAAGGTTCACTTCTCCTAACTCCTGGCTGTAGTTGAAAATACCAGCATTCACAGTGAGGGGTCCAGTTATATCGTCACTATGCGCAATACCAAGGTTGACTCCTTGAAAGTCTTGATAGAAACAAGAATCAATAAAATTAAAATACATTTTAGCTCTTGCATCAATTGATTGACCAGCCAAAAAATGAGCTAGCTCGATACCCGCATTCACACCCTTATCAGGCTCCATTCCGTGAGCTGATTTTCCAAACAGTGTTAAGGTAATATGTTCACCTTCATTAGCTACAGAGTACTCGAGATTGTTCTGAACACAATACTCACTAAATGTATTTAAAAAATCATTAGTTATGTTAGCCAAAATTGCTGTTGCTTTGTCAGGTACCATATTGCCTTTCTCACCTGATTTATAAGCGAGTACTTCTAACCCCTGTGGCTCAGTCGTTGCACTGTCTGCCTTTAAGACAAGCTGTGTATTAATTTGTCCTTTTTCAGCATGAATGATTGGAAAATCAGCATCTGGAGCAAAGCCTGCTAGCGGCATTTTTTCTACTTCCACATACTTCTTCATACAAGTCATACCACTTTCTTCATCCGTTCCAAAAATGATCCGAACAGGATGCTTTAATGGTAAACCTAATTCTTTAACAATTTTAAGTCCATAATAAGCAGCCATTGTTGGCCCTTTATCATCAATTGCTCCCCTTGCAAACAACTTACCATCCCGGATGGTTGGTTCAAACGGTGGGCTCACCCATTCTCCCGTAGCTGGTACAACATCGAGATGACATAGGATTCCAATATAGTCATCTGAAACTGAATCCTGATGTCTATATTCAGCATAACCAATCATACCTCAATATTTGTTGGTGAAAGTCCATCCGTATTTGACTTCTCAAGCATAAACTCTAGTGCCTGACCAATATTTTTACCCATCGGTCGACCAGGCTCAGCGGTAGAGAGATCCTTCACACTTTCAATCTTTAGTAAAGAACCTAAGTCCTCAAGCAACTCATCTTTCCTTTTTAAGACTTCCTCATACCAGTTCATATATAGTTCACCTCATAGACGATTTTTATAAAAGTATACCATTTTAGTTGAATGTTAGGAATTTTCAGTGTGTTTTTGGAAGTAGGGAGGAAATATGGAGTAGTTTACTAGCAGGAAAATAGTCCATGAGAGAGGATAGGGCTTTGTTCATAAAGTGAAATATTATTGTAAAAATCATTTGAAACCTCTGTCCTAGTGGTATGGAAGAAGTACTGAATCTATATAACTGTTTTTAAGTTTTACACTAAATTAATATTGTCTAAACATTTAAACTCTATCATTAATTAAGTGTAAGTAAACTAAATTTGATAGGAGAGATAAGGATGAAAGATCGATCTATTAAGAAGATTTTTAGTTTACTAATTATCTTTACCATGGTGTTAAGTTTCATGTCGCCGATGGCGAATATGGTACAAGCAGAAGGTGAAGTGATTAGTGTAGCGGATGCTATTGCGAACAATAGTGGTACCGCAACAGTAGAAGGGTATATTGTTGGAACTGTTATTAGCGGATCTAGTCATAAGTTAGAAGGACCATTTACCACTAATACGAACTTATCTTTAGCAGATTCTCCAAATGAAACTGATCCAACAAAGATTCTACCAGTTCAACTACCGTCTGGTGCAATTCGATCAGGGCTTAATCTTGTAGACAATCCAGGAAATCATCATGCAAAAATTCAAATAACTGGTAGTCTAGCAGCGTACTTTAGTGTACCGGGCTTAAGAAGTCCAACTTCCTACTCAATCATCGAACCTGGCCAAGATCCAGAACCCGAACCACAACCAGAATTAACAACTATCAGCGAAGTACGCCAAAAATCTAAAGGTACTCAGGTAATTATCCAAGGTATTGTAACAGCAGACAACGCTGCTATCGGCGGTGGGAAATTATCAACATACATTCAAGATGAAACAGCAGGTATCAATGTATTTGCATTTGACCCAACTACTTTTCCAAGTTTAGTAGAAGGCCAAAAAGTAGAAGTACGTGGCAAGCTAGATGTATTTAATGGTTTGTTAGAAGTAATACCGAATGCTAATGGAATTGAGATTCTAGCAGAAAATCAATCTTTACCACAACCAGTTTCTATTACACTTGAAGACTTACAAACTTCACAAACAGCAGAACCACTTGAAGGACAACTTGTAACAGTAAATGGTTATGTCCAATCAATTCCAAGTTCACCAGCAGGTGGAGGATATAATGTTTCTATTATCGACAGTGAGTTTAATAGTACAACTGTACGTGTAATGGAAGGAACAAATGCAATTGGGGCTCTAGAAGAAGGTAAATGGTATGACATAACTGCAATTGTAAGTCAATACAATTCTTATCAAATCCTTCCTCGTAAAGCGAGTGATATTCAGTTAGCTGCACAGCAGCCAACAGCACCATCTCCAGCGGGAGAGTATGAAACAACAGTTAGATCTGTAACAGACGGTGACACAATTAAACTATCAACTCCTATTTTAGGTTCAGATACAGTACGTTATTTGAATATTGATACGGCTGAAACATATCATAAGCCAGTGACGGATGCTGATCACAATCAACTGTATTACGGAAATGCAGCTAAAGATTATATGAACACATTGCTAAAAGCTGGTGACGAAGTAATCATAAAAGTAGGCGAAGAAGCAACTGATGCCTACGGTCGTCTATTAGCACAAGTTATTCGTAAATCAGACGGTTTAAATACAAATCTAGAAATGGTAAGAAGCGGCTATGCTACAACGTACTTCATTTGGCCAGTTGGTAATGAAGCTGATTACAACATGTTCCAAGCTGCAGTCAAAGAAGCAAAAGATGCAAATCGTGGAATATGGGATTCAACTAATCCATTAATGGAACTGCCATTCGAATTCCGTGCACGCGAACAAGGCAAAGGTCTTTTACGTTATGTAGGTAATTCAGATACAAAAACATATGTAACACCAGATAATTTTAAAGAAGTACCAGTTGAGAAGCGTGTTTTCTTTGCAAATGAAGCAGAAGCACAAGCGAATGGCTATACATCTACAGAAGAGCCGTCAGACAACATTTTAGTTCAGCTTTTAGGTGTAAATGACTTACACGGAAAAATTGATGTGACTGGAACTGTAGATGGAGTTAGATATGGAGGCGCAGACTATCTAGCTACATACTTACGCCAAAGAGAAGCAACAAATCCAAACACTTTAATTGTTCATGCAGGTGATATGGTCGGTGGAAGCTCTCCAGTATCAGCGCTTCTACAAGACGAACCAACTGTTGAAATTATGGAGTCAATTGGATTTGACGTGGGTACGGTTGGAAACCATGAATTTGATGAAGGTGTAGAAGAAATGCTACGCTTAATCTATGGTGGAGATCATCCAAACGGTACAGCAAACTATGACGGAATTAATTTCCCAATGGTTGCAGCAAACGTTGAATACAAAGAAACAGGAAAATTAGTATTACCTCCATATGCTATTAAGGATGTTGGAGGAGCAAAAATTGCTTTTATCGGTGTAGCTACGGTAAACACACCAAGTATGATTATTGCAACGGGTAATGAACATATCCGTTTTACGGACGAAGCAGCAGCGATTAATAAGTTCGTTCCTGAGTTACAAGCACAAGGAATTGAAGCAATTGTAGTACTAGCACATGTTCCTGGTGACCAATCTGATGATGGTGCAAGTGGAGAAATTGCAGAACTTGCGAGTGCAATTAACGATGCTGTAGATGTAATTTTTGCAGCCCATAACCATGCAAAAGTAAATGCAGTAGTTGATAATAAACTAATTGTTCAAGCTTGGGAATATGGAAAAGCATTTACAGATGTTGATTTAGAAATTGACAGGCTGACAGGTGATATTGTTAAAAAGTCAGCTGAAATCGTAGATGTGATCCAAGAAGGAGTCGCTCCAGACCCTGAGGTTGCGGCTATCTTAGCAAAATACTTAGAACAAGTTGGTCCTAAATTGAATGAAGTTATTGGAATAGCTTCCACAGAGATGAGTGGTGGATATGCTTCAAAAGGGTTAATTGGAGACAACGCTCTAGGTAACCTTATTGCAGATGGTATGTTGAAAGCAATGGATAGTGATTTTGCTCTAATGAATGGTGGGGGTATCCGCGACGATCTTAATGCAGGGGATATTACGTGGAATGAGTTATTCAATATTCAACCATTTGGAAACACACTAGTGAAGCTTGAGGTTACAGATTCAGATTTAAAACACATTCTTAATACACAATTTAGTAGCTATGGTCCGGATGTAAGTATTGGTGGGTTTAGCTATACTTGGGATCCAACATTAGGTAAGTATGGTCAGGTAGTTGATATCTATTTACCAGATGGTTCGAAAATTATACCGAATAAAACATATACAGTTACAGTTAATAACTATATGCATCCACATAGCCGTGATAAATATCGTCTAGCTGAACTTGGAGAAAATGCGGTTCAAGGACCAGAAGATCTTCAAGCAACGGTTGATTTTGTGAAAAGCTTCAACATGAAGCCATTCACTTATCAAGCAGAGGGACGAATTTCAGAAGATATAACTGCTCCAGTTACAACCGCTACTTTATCAGAAGCAACACTTGCAGATGGAACGTATTTTAATGCGAATCTTGGGCTAGCTGCAACAGATGGTGGTGTTGGGGTTAACTTTATCGAGTATAGTTTAGATGCTGGCAAAACATGGAGTAAGTATGAAGAGACAATAACAATTACAGATGCAGGAACAACGACTGTAATGTATCGTGCACGAGATCTTGTGTGGAATACTGAAGAGACTAAATCAATTTCTGTTGAAATTACTGAAGCTTCAATTGATTTAGCAATTGAACTAGTAAACTCTATGGATGTTTCAAAAGGTATTAAGACTTCTATATCAGCTCAGTTAACCAATGCAAAACGTGATCTAGAAAACAATCATAAGAATGAAAAAGTAAAAGAGAAGTTCATTGAACGTGCCTATGAAACGATTACCAAAGTTAGTAAGCGTGTTAGTGAATACAACGATAAACAAATGAAAGAAGCAGATCGTACAAAACTAACAAAACTGTTAGATTATATTGTAGAAAATAAGAAAAAATAAACAAAAAACCTGACCTTCACATTTTTCCAGAAGGTCAGGTTTTTATTTTGACGCCAATTTTGTTTGTTGCCTTTGTTTGTAATTTTGAATTGTAAAGTGAACGACTAAAGACAAGGCATAGGCTAATAAAAGTAGTAACCCAATTTCAGCAAAATTTAATAATTTCAGTAGTAAACTTATGCCGGTAATTGAATATAATGTTCCTAGATATTTGCGGATTTTTGCATCACTGAAGGATGAAGTGAAGATAGCACCGATTTGACCTCCGATTAACGCTCCAATTATTAAGGTTCCACTAATTTTGTAGTCAATTGGAGTTGACGCAGCATAAGTTAAAAATCCAGCTGTGACGATCATAAGCACGCCAAGTAAGCTTGTGCCGACTGCATATCTAGAGCGATAGGATAAAATCCCAATGAGTAGTGGAACAATGATAAATCCGCCACCCACACCTAATGTTGTTGAGATAAATCCAGCAAAAAATCCAATAAAGATTAATTTATATAAGTTAAACCCTTTTCCTGTAGAGTTCTGATTAACTGCCTGTTTTTCTTTTTTTAGTAATAAAGAATAGGCAAAGTATATAATTAAAAGTAAATAACCAACTGGAATGATAGTATCAGCTACATGAAACTTTTCCAAAAATAAAACAAAGGGGTATGCAATTTGAGTTGCAATTACACCACTGATTCCAATGATAAAAGCTGGTTTCCATTGAATGTTTTGTAAACGAAAATGTGCAATTACACCTGAAAATGAGGTACCCATTGTGTACATCAAGCTAGTAGCGATCGCGAGCACAGGTGATACGTTTAACAGTAGAAGTACAGGAGTAAGAACAAATCCTCCACCAATACCAAAGAAACCGGATAACACTCCAATTCCTATCCCGAGAAGGAGATACACAACGATATCCACATTTTTCCTCCTTTAAAATAAACACTATTTTCATCTTACTATATCCATATGGATAAAAAAAGGGATATACAACTTAAAATCCAAATGTTGGTCCTATTATTAAACTTATTTCTTTTATATTACAATAATAATTAATTTGAATTAAAAATGCCTATTTTGGTTTGAAAGGGATTCTTCCTATGATAGAATAACAACTATTCTTGTACAAGGGGGAAGAAAAATGAATAAACATAAAAAAATAGTTATCCTACTAACGAGTATTTTACTTGTACTAGGCTTAGTTGGCTGTGTGGCAACTGGACAAGAATCTAAAGACAAGAGCAAAGAGGATGGAGTAGTTGCTGTTGTAAATGATGAAAATATTACACAACAAGAATTTGATGAATCGTTAGAGCAAACTAAAATGACATATGCACAACAAGGAATGAATGTTGAAGATTTAGAAGAAGCTCAAGTAAAAGAAATGGAACAACAAGTGGTAAACCAACTTGTGAATACCAAGCTATTACTTCAAGCGGCAGATAGTAACAACATTGAGGCAACAGAAGAAGAAATTGAGCAAAGTTTAGTTCAAATTAAAGAACAATTCGAAAATGACGAAGATTTCAATAGTGCACTTGAAGCAAATAATCTTACTTTAGATCAATTAGAGAAGCAAATTGCAGACGAGCTTAAGATTAATCAATATATAACAGAAAATACAGCAGAAGTTACAGTTGAAGAAGAAGAAATCGTGGCACTGTATGACCAATACAAAGAACAAAGTGAAGAAGTGCCAGCTTATGAAGAGGTAAAAGCACAACTAGAGCAACAAATTAAGCAGCAGAAAAACCAAGAAGAATTCGGGAAACTTGTTCAAAAGCTAAGAGAAGATAGTGAAATTGAAGTTTTAATATAAGGCAGTAAGACAAATTCAATATAAAAATGACCATCAAAATGTGTTCTGTTTTGATGGTCATTTTTTATTTACAGATTTACAAAGGAAAGTATCTATATATGTTAAAATATGTAATAGATTGTGAGATTGAGGGGAGAAGTATCAATGAAGAAGGTTATTATTTCTATAATTTCATCCTTTATAGTGTTTGTCGCTACTTATATAATAATTGGTTATTTGCCAAATTTTCGAATTAAACTAGATGCTCCGCCATTAGAATACTTTGTTGAAACCATAAAGCATATGGTGTTTTTCAAGTCCCTGGTTTCTTTTTTTGTAGGGGTATTGGTATCTGGTGTTTTGCTCATTATTATAGGGAACAGGACCAACATTTAAAATATAAAGAAAACTCTATTTAGAGAGGCGAATCATCTTGAAGGTAATAAACATTGTTATGATAGGATTAATTTTCTTTATTCTAACGGCTTGTGGTAATCAATCTACCATTAATCCATCTGCAAAACAAAAGGAGGAGACCCCGACAACAAGCACTCCTGAAACAAATGAAACTGCATCGTTTGATCCACCTGAAGTTGCTAATATCTCTTTTCACCCCCTTGAACTCATTGAATTATTGGAAGGTGAACCTTTAGAAAGTTGGGAATATGTTAAGTCAGTTCCTCTAAGTCTACTAATAGAAAAAGACATTACTCTGCATGTTTATAAAGATACAGACCCAAATAGCTTGTGTTACTATTCTACCGTATCACTTTTAGAATATGATAACAAAACATATAAACTAAATGAGTGTACATCGGATAGTTTTTTACAGAAAAGTCCAGAAGAGATTGGTGCTTTTTATATCTTAGAACATACTTTTATAGGTCAGGAGAAGAGACTGATTTTCCATTCTAGTTTTGAACTTTTTGCTAATGGTCCAGGAAGAATGCAGTATATCGTATATGATGTCTCCGAAGAAAAACTCTTAACATTTGAAGAGTGGGGAATCCCAATTATTACGGATTTAGAAGTTGATGAAAAATCTCTCGTTATTCAATTTCCTGGGTTACACATGCACTCACCAGATGCAACGATATTCAGATGGCATAATGAACAGTTAGAAAGAAGTCAAAGTATAAAAGATGCTCTAGGATTGACCTATCAACAAGACTATATTCAATTTATTGATGATAAAAGCTTATTTATTGCCTACTCAGCGCTAGATAGATTTAGTGTAGAATTCGTTGAAATACAGTATAGATATGAGAATGGAAAATTAGTTAAGAATTAATTGTTTCATAAAAACTATTACTATAAAGATAAATACTAAGAGGGAGATTTTATGAGGACAAAACCAATTTTAAATCAAATCGGAACTACATTTATTCCTGTTAGTGACATTGAAAGAGCACGTGATTGGTATTGTGAAATATTAGAGTTACCTGCAGGTGGTGAGATTTTATTCGGTCATTTATACATAGTACCGATGATAGGAACAGGTATTGTTTTAGATAGCAAAATATTTTCAAAAGCAAATATTTATAAATCTCCACCTTTTCATTTAAACACAAACAATATAGAACAAGCTTATCAGTATATGAAAAGCAAAAATGTTGAAATTACAACACCAATTGAAAATAACCATTGGTTCAATTTTAAAGACTTAGACGGGAATCATTTAATGATTTGTCAATGTTAGTTTGTTTGATAAAAAACGTGTGGATACACAGTTTACAGAAGGTCAGGTTTTTAGTGGCAATGTATGACCAATACAAAGAACAAAGTGAAGAAGTTACAGCTTATGAAGAGGTAAAAGCACAACTTGAGCAACAAATTAAGCAGCAGAAAAGCCAAGAAGAATTAGGGAAACTTGTTCAAAAGCTAAGAGAAGATAGTGAGATTGAAGTTTTAATATAAGGCAGTAAGAAAAAAATTTAAAAATGACCATCAAAATATGTTCTGTTTTGATGGTCATTTTTCGTTTAATCATAGTGTTGACTTAGAAAGGAAAGTATTTATGTTAAAATATGTATATCGGTATTATCACACTACATAAATAAAAATATATGGAGGAATAGCAATGTGGGTAATATTAGGGGTTATTGCAATAATATTTACTTTTATAAATCTTTATATGTATGCAGCAGGAAAGGATTATAAGCTTGCTATGGCGTTAGGATTATCATTTACAGCATTAACAATTTGTGCAGATTACAGTTATCTAACTCGGTGGGTAAAAGCGGAAGATTGGGCGGCTTTATCGGATGTAATACCTGGTATGGCAAGGGCATTATGGTTTTTGACAATTGTTTCTATCTTACTAAATATAGCACCTATACTTTTAGAGCGAAAAGGTAAGAAATGAATAACTTAAGAGGGCATTACTGGAACAGTAGGAACGCTTTGGGAACATTCGATTCTGCTGCTAGTAGAGTAAGATATACTCATAAAAATTACCAATTAACTTAAAGGGTAGTGATATTTTGAAGAAAGAATATTTACAAATCAGGTGGAGTTATGAGGAGATTTAAAAGAATACTTGAATTCCTCAATAGGATGAAAGAGATTGACATATGGGGAGACAAGAATGAGGGTCTAACAGATGATGATATAGAATATATTAACAGCATTCCAAGACAAAATCCTTATGGAATGATAGGCTTGATTATTAGTGGGATTGCGTTCGCATTTCCCCAATACGGCTTTTCAATTATTACTCTCATCTTTTGCACAGTAACCTTTTTTACTTTTGATAAGGAAAAAGAAGATAATCCTTGGACTTTTTACATAAGTATAGTACTTTCTTTGATAGCATTATATATGTTTATTAATGGCGAAACTCACGATTTAATAATTTAATAGAGTCCTGTGTTTTTAGAACAAGCGGTGAAAATTAAGGCAATAAAGAGGTGAAAGCAATGGATGCATTAGCGATAATCTTCGTAATAATTTTATCCTTATGGTCGATTACTAAGACTTTGGAAAAACTCGCAGACAAAATTTTAACAGGCCAAATCAAGCAGACAAAGCTTTTAGAAGATATAAAAGCAAGACTTGATGATAAGGAAAATAAATAAGAGTATTCAGCTAACAGGGTATGCTTTAGTAAAAAAGAAACTAGGAGGTACTATGGACCTTTTTCTTAAAATAATAGCTTACATAGTGTTTGTTCTTGGTTCAATTTATTTCTTCTTTGGTGGAAGTAACTCTGTTCAAAAGCCAAGGGGAAAACAATTTGGAATTATTATGTTGATTAGTATATTAACATTAAGTTACTATTACTGGTTTCCTAGATAGGATATGAAATACTTATTCATTATTGAGGTATATGTTAGCTGTATAATAGAAACCGCTTGGATTAATGTCCAAGCGGTTTTGTTGTAGTGTGTTTTAGTTCACCTAAATCTCTTTTGGGAAAATTGCAGGTTCCTCTAGAAAAGGAGCACGGACCTCAATGCTCTCCTCAGTAATCGGGTGTTTTAGTCTTATTTTAGCAGCATGTAAAGCCTGACGATCAATTTCACCTCTACCACCATATAACACATCCCCGAGTAGTGGATGGCCAATATGACTCATATGTACACGAATTTGATGGGTTCGTCCTGTTTGTAACTCTAGTTCAACCAATGACAAATCGTTTTTAGAATAATAGTCTAGCACCTTATAATGTGTAATAGCTGTTTGCCCATTCGGAGATACCCTTCTTCTCGTAGGGTGATGACGGTCTTTTCCAATCGGGGCATCAATTTTGCCTTTCGCTTGCTTTATACGGCCCTGGGCCAGTGCGAGATAAGTCCGTTTAATCTCTCTAGCTTCTAACATCCTATCTAACATAGCCCCAGCAAGTTTATGTTTTGCGAAAAGGACTGCACCAGTTGTATCTTTATCTAATCGGTGAATGTGGCGCACTTTTGTGAATATCCCTTTTGCTTGAAAATAATAAGCTACCCCATTTGCTAAAGTCCCTAGCTGCCCTGGTTCATTAGGATGGGTATCAATCCTTGCAGGTTTGTTTACGATCAATAAATGGTCATCCTCATAAAGCACTTCAATGTCCATGTACTCAGGCTCGACTCCAAACTCTTCTTGTGTAAAAAGATGCACTTGAAGCTTATCTTCTATATGTAAAGTTGAACTCCATGGAGTTATCTCTCCATTAAGTTTAACACTTTTATTCATTCTAAATTGATGAAGCAAAGTCTTTGGAGTTTGCCACTTTTCTCTTAGTAATTGTTCTATAGACAAACCAACTAAATTACTTGGAACATAGACAGTCAGCCATTCTCCTTGTTTTCCTGTTTTTAACATAGGGTACACCTCATATAACGATATAATACCTTCAGTATAGAGGATTAAAGGGAGAAAGGAAAATAGTGTGAAGTTTCGTAGCTAACATTTGATATTGTAGGAAACACTTACCTATCCAACTATTATCCTAGCTATGTTATTCTAGTACTATGAAAATGGGATGTAGAGGGTGAATCTTGGTGAAAGTGGTATATGCAGCAACTCCTGAGCAGGAAACGCATATCGAAGAGCTAGTCGAATACATTTACGGTGAGATCTTTCCACGTTACTTTACGGATGAGGAAATTGTAAAGTTAGAAAACCTGAATGTATTAGTTCATAACGATGACAATTACAATGGAACATTGAAGGAAGCGTTTCAACTTATTTCAAGCTTACAAGCATTGATTGCAGTAGTTGAAACAGTGAAAGACGAGGAGATTTTACTTAGCCATCGTGAAATCTTTGAAAAAAACGTAAAAACACTTGATGAATTTGGTTATTCTTTTCCTTTTAACATTGAGCAGTTTAGCGCTCCGAAAGAAGAAATTATAAGTAAATTTTCTAAAGCGGCTAACGTGTACCTAGCATAAAATACTACATAAAAAATCCCACTTCATCATCGAAGAGGGATTTTTTTATTGGTTCTGCATACTTTTATTATTTCAACCTGTCCGAATCCTGTGAGTATTCGGACAGGTTGAGTGGCAGAAGAAGAAAACGAGTCCGAATCCTGTGAGTATTCGGACAGGTTGATTAGTAGAGTAGGAAAACAAGTCCGAATCCTGTGAGTATTCGGACAGGTTGATTAGTAGAGTAGGAAAACAAGTCCGAATCCCAAGTGTATTGGGACAGGTTGAGTGGTAGAGGAGGCAAACGAGTCCGAATTCCAAGTGTATTGGGACAGGTTGATTAGTAGAGTAGGAAAACAAGTCCGAATCCCAAGTGTATTCGGACAGGTTAAGTGGTAGAGGAGGCAAACGAGTCCGAATTCCAAGTGTATTGGGACAGGTTGAGTGGTAGAGGAGGCAAACGAGTCCGAATCCCAAGCAGATTGGGACAGGTTGAGAAGCAGAGGAAGCAAACGAGTCCGAATCCCAAGAGTATTCGGACAGGTTGAGAAGCAGACTCGTAAGATCGCCTAACTAATTTACTTCACTGTTTCCTCAAACCAACTTCTAAACGTAGGTTCTTCCTGGTAACCCACAATACGGTCAACTTCCTTGCCATCTACATAATGAATAATGGTTGGTGTGGACTCAATTCCATAATCTCTCCAACCGTTCTCAAACTCTAATAAGTTGAACATTGGTAGATCAATATTCATTTCTTCAGCCAAAGGTACAACAATAGGAGATGTTTCTACACATGCTGGGCAAGTTGGGCTGTAGAAATAAACAGTCATTGTTGCTCCATCAGCTATCTTTTGATCTAATTCCTCAGGTAGAATAATATTTTGGTAATTCGGATTTTCAAGCTGTTTTACCGTTTCTGGATGAAGAGTTGACTTATTAAAAGGATTTCCTTCGGCTTTTTGTTTATTTTGTAGAGATGTAACTAAGGCTAATGCACCGAATAATACAACAATCACTGCAGTAAAGATAATGACTTTTTTCAATTGAATATACCTACCTTCTTATTTTCATAATCATAAAGCTTGAAATTGAAATGATGATAAATGCAATCAACGCAAGAAATGGAATGGTGATAAACCCTAACCAGTTAATATATTGGCCAGTACATGGCACAATCCCACATGAAATCGAATTCTCTCCAATGAAGCTAACCTTTTGAACTAAATAGTGATACAGTGAGATAAGCCCACCAATAGTTGAAAGAACAAAGCTATATCTCGCAACAGCATAGTCCTTTTTTACGAGAGCCATCCCTAATAGGAAAACAAGCGGGTACATAAAGATTCGTTGGTACCAACAAAGCTCGCACGGAATATACTTTTGAATCTCTGAAAAGTAAAGACTACCAAGTGTTGCAATAAGAGAAGCTGCAAAAGAAAGGAAAAGAAGATTTTCCTTTCTTTTATTTTCTGATTCATTAATATACATAGTAATACCTCACAATAAGTTGTCCTACGTAAAATTATAGACCTAACCTTAATCATTGTAAATTGATAGGTTTATGACAATTTCCGTAACTAAGTTGAATTATTTTAAAAGGGGACATACAATGTAGACAGTCTTTTAATTTTATTATGGAATCGATTCCAAAAGGAGTTGGATAGGATGCAAAAAAAATGGTGGAAAGAAGCCGTTGTTTATCAAATTTACCCTAGAAGCTTTAAGGATAGCAATGGAGATGGAATTGGTGATATCAAAGGAATCACCTCTAAGCTTGATTATTTAAAAGAGCTTGGAATTGATGTTGTCTGGTTATCTCCTGTATACAAATCTCCAAATGATGACAATGGATATGACATAAGTGATTATCGAAACATTATGGATGAGTTTGGAACGATGGCAGATTGGGATGAGATGCTTTCGGAAATGCATAAACGTGGTATCAAGCTCATGATGGACTTAGTCGTAAATCATAGCTCAGATGAACACGCTTGGTTTGTTGAATCACGTAAATCAAAAGATAACCCTTATCGTGATTACTATATTTGGCGTCCAGGTAAAGATGGGAAAGAACCGAATAACTGGGAATCTGCTTTTAGTGGCTCAACATGGGAATATGATGAAGCGACAGATGAGTACTTTTTACATATCTTTTCTAAAAAACAGCCTGATTTAAACTGGGAAAATCCGAAGCTCCGCGCGGAAGTATATGACATGATGAAATTTTGGTTAGATAAAGGAATTGACGGTTTCCGAATGGATGTAATCAACTTTATTTCAAAGGTTGATGGTTTACCAAGTGCACCTAATCCAGAAGGGAAAAAATATGTATCAGGCCATGAATACTTTATGAATGGACCTAGAATTCATGAATTTTTACATGAAATGAATCAAGAGGTTTTATCAAAATATGACATCATCACAGTAGGCGAGATGCCTGGTGTTACACCTGAACAAGGTGTCTTATATACAGAAGAAGATCGTAACGAGCTAAATATGGTCTTTCAGTTTGAGCATATGGACCTTGACTCAGGACCAGGAGGCAAGTGGAATCTTAAACCTTTAGAATTAGCTGATTTGAAAAAGTCTCTCTCTAAATGGCAAACAGAACTTGAGGGAAAAGGCTGGAATAGCTTATACCTTAACAACCATGATCAGCCTAGAGTCGTTTCACGTTTCGGTGATGATAAGCAATATCGCATAGAATCTGCGAAAATGCTAGGTACTCTTCTTCATATGATGCAGGGCACACCTTACATTTACCAAGGCGAAGAAATAGGCATGACAAATGTGAAATTCGGCTCTATTGAAGAATACAAAGACATTGAAACCTTAAATATGTATAGAGATAAAGTTCAGGAAAATGGTGAAGATCCTGAGAAGGTAATGCTTTCTATCTATACTAAGGGTCGTGATAATGCTAGAACACCTGTACAATGGGACGCTACTGAGCATGCAGGATTTACAACTGGCACACCTTGGATACAGGTGAATCCAAATTATACAGAAATCAATGCCCATCAAGCTGTTAGTGACGAAAACTCAGTCTTTCATTACTATAAGAAGCTAATTCAGCTTCGTAAGCAGCATGACATTATTGTCTACGGTTCGTATGAAATCATTCTTGAAGACCACAAGGAAATCTATGCCTATACGAGAACATTAGGTGATGAAAAATTACTTGTGATCACAAACTTCTCAGGCGAAACTCCAACATTCACCTTACCTGAAGGTTTGAGTTTTACACAGCAAGAATTACTGATTAGTAATTATGATGTAAATTATGATGAAAAAATAAACAAATTTGCGTTAAAACCATGGGAAGCAAGGGTATATAAGTTAGCATAACCAAAGTTTTGCGCATTTGTGTTTTTTCGAGAACTTTAGCTATGTAATTTTTTCTAACTATATTACTGGACAGAAAGGTCAAAATAAGTCTGAAAGGGGAGGATTTATTTTGACAATGTCAGTTCGAGAATTAATGACTGAAAATGTAGCCACTGTTACACCGAGTCAAACGATTCAAGAAGCAGCATCAATCATGAGTGAATACAATGTAGGTTCCGTTCCTGTCGTTGAAAATGGTCAATTAAAGGGGATTGTTACAGACCGTGACATCATCATTAGATCAACAGCACAAGGTATGGGTAGTTCCACTCCTGTTTCACATGTGATGTCTTCAAACCTTGTACAAGGTTCTCCTTCTATGAGTGTTGAAGAAGCTACATCTCTTATGTCTCAGAATCAAATCAGGCGTTTACCAATCGTTGAGAATAACAGCTTAGTTGGTATTGTAGCACTTGGGGATATTGCTACAAATCATACGTTTGACCATGAGGCAGAGCAGGCATTAACCAATATTTCTGAACCGTCTACTCCACAGATATAGAGAGAGAAAATGGGTACTCGCATGCGCGGGTACCTTTTTTGATATACTAAAAATAACGAATATAGTTTGAAACTAGGGGGAGAAGTACAGTGTCAAAAATAGATTTATCTAAATTTGAAAAGAAAATGATGATACGTCAAATCGGCTATAAGGATATAAACGACATTACCGCACTACAGAAAATTTGTTTTCCAGGAATGGACCCATGGACAAAAGCTCAACTAGAAAGTCACCTTGAAGAATTTCCAGAAGGCCAAATCTGTGTAGAATATGATGGCGAAATAATTGGGTCATGCTCAAGTCTTATTGTGAACTTTGATGAGTACGATGACCGCCATACATGGGATGACATTACAGACGGAGGCTATATTACAAACCATAATCCTGATGGCTATAACTTATATGGGATTGAAGTGATGGTCCATCCAGAATTCAGAGGGATGAAAATAGGAAACCGTCTCTATGAAGCTAGAAAAGATCTAGCACAAAGATTAAATTTAAAAAGTATTATTATCGGAGGTCGAATTCCGTTTTATCATAAGCATGAAAAGGAAATGTCTCCTAGAGAATATGTTGAACAAGTAACAACACATAAGCTGTATGATCCGGTCCTTTCATTTCAGTTAATGAATGGATTTACATTAATGAGGATCAACCCAAATTACTTACCTGATGATCTTGCATCCAATAAATACGCAACCTTAATGGAATGGAATAATATTGACTATCGTGCAAAAACAAAGCGACACTACAAAACAGCTTTTCCGGTCCGTATTTGTGTTGTTCAATACATGATGAAGCAAATAGAATCTTTTGATGAGTTTGCAAAACAGGTTGAATATTATACAGATGTAGCCTCAGATGCTGGTTCAGATTTTGCCGTATTTCCAGAAATATTTACAACTCAGCTAATGTCTTTCTTGGATGAAAAAATTCCAAGTAAAGCTATTCAAAAGCTAACAGAGTTTACTGAACAATATATTCAATTATTCACGGAACTAGCTGTGAGATATAATGTAAATATCATTGGCGGGTCCCACTTTGTGGAAGAAGAAGAAGGCAAAATTTATAATATTGCTTATCTATTCAGACGTGATGGAACGATTGAAAAACAATACAAAATTCATATCACACCAAATGAAAGAAAATGGTGGGGAATTACACGCGGTGATAAAGTAAGAGTATTTGATACAGATTGTGGTAAAATCGCCATTCAGATTTGCTATGATATCGAGTTCCCAGAGCTTGCCCGTATTGCCACTGATCAAGGTGCTAAAATAATCTTTACTCCATTCTGTACTGAAGATCGTCAAGGCTACTTACGTGTACGCTATTGTGCACAGGCTAGAGCAGTTGAAAATCAAATCTATACTGTTATAGCAGGAACAATCGGAAATCTGCCTCAAACGGAAAATATGGATATTCAGTATGCACAATCCGCTATATTTGCACCATCAGATTTTGAATTCGCACGTGACGGTATCGTGGGTGAATGTAACGCTAATATCGAAATGGTTATCATAGGGGATGTCGATTTAGAAATCCTACGTCGTCAGCGTCAAAACGGAACTGTAAGACAATTAAAAGACCGTAGACCAGATATTTATAATATTAACTATAAAGAATAGCAATCAGAGACCAAATCACTCAAAGGTGGTTTGGTCTCTTTGTGCTAATATTTTTGATGATGAGGAGTTATATAAACAATGGTATATTTAGAGTAAATCTAAAAATTTTACGGAGAAAAAAATGAAGAAAATAAAGATCTGGGCGAGGAACTTAAAACGACAATTATTTGTCCTTTATTTAGCTTATAAGGATGAAAGAGTACCTTGGTTTGCTAAATTATTTACTGCATGTGTTGTAGCCTATGCATTTAGTCCAATTGATTTGATTCCTGACTTCATACCTATACTTGGGTATTTAGACGATGTGATACTTGTTCCATTAGGCATAATGCTTGCGTTGAGGATGATTCCAAAGGAAGTACTATCCGAGTGTGAAATAAAAGCAGAGGAAATGATTAAAAAAGGTAAGCCGAAAAACTGGTTGGTAGGTTCACTCATCATTGTGATATGGTTCATTATTAGCTTTTGGATTATCGTAAAGGTTGTTCAATTTTTAACCTAACAGCTAGAATTAAACGTATTTATAATCAACGTTTTTTACGTTTACATATTTTTCTACTATAATAAATGTGTGACAAACAGCGATTTTTGTCAAAAAATATCCTACTTTTTTTAAAGGGATAGCATAAGATGATGAAGAAACTCTAACAAAGTAAATAATAAAAAGCAGGTGGGACAACGAATGAATTGGAAAGAAGTATACGAGCTTTGGATGAATTTTGAAGGGCTAGACCCGGAACTAAAGCAATTATTAAACGAAAAACAACATAATGAAAAAGAGCTTGAAGATTGCTTTTATAAAACATTGGAATTTGGAACTGGTGGTATGCGTGGAGAAATTGGGCCAGGTACAAATCGAATGAACGTCTACACGGTTCGTAAAGCATCCGAGGGCCTCGCTAAATACATAGAATCTTTTGGAGAAGAAGCAAAAAAACGTGGTGTCGTAATCGCCTTTGATTCCCGTCATAAATCACCGGAATTTGCAATGGAAGCTGCGAAAACACTTGCGACACATGGTATTCAAACCTATGTTTTTGAGGAATTGCGACCAACACCAGAGCTTTCCTTTGCATTACGACATTTGAATGCATTCTCAGGAATTGTTGTAACAGCAAGTCATAATCCACCTGAATACAATGGCTATAAAGTTTATGGTTCAGATGGTGGGCAACTACCACCGGCAGAGGCTGATGTTGTAATTGAAAGAGTAAACAACATTGAAAATGAGTTGTTGATTAAAGTAGAACCTGAGGCTGTTTTAAAAGAAAAAGGCTTAATTTCAATCATTGGAGAAGAAATTGACAGTGCCTATAATGAAAAACTAATGACAATCTCATTAAATCGTTCATTATCTAGTGAAGTTGATGTAAAGGTTGTTTTCACTCCTTTACATGGTACTGCCAACAAGCCAGTACGTAGAGGTCTTGAGACGCTAGGTTATCATAATGTGTCAGTAGTTAAAGAGCAAGAACTACCTGATCCAAACTTCACGACTGTGAAATCACCAAATCCAGAAGAGCATGCCGCTTTTGAATTGGCTATCCGTGATGGTGAAAAATTGAATGCAGACTTGTTAATCGCAACTGACCCAGATGCTGATCGATTAGGGATTGCAGTTAAAGACCATAAAGGAGAATACATCGTTTTAACGGGTAACCAGACAGGGGCAATTTTACTTGACTATATCCTTTCACAGAAAAAAGAAAAAGGCATCTTACCAAGTAATGGTGTTGTCTTAAAAACAATTGTTACTTCTGAAATTGGGCGAGATATTGCTAGTGCCTACGGTTTGACGACCATTGATACACTAACAGGATTCAAATTTATCGGAGAAAAAATTAAAGAATATGAGCAGACTGGCCATTATACGTTCCAATTTGGTTATGAAGAAAGCTATGGTTATTTAATTGGTGATTTTGCTCGTGATAAAGATGCAGTTCAGGCAGCACTGTTAGCCGTAGAAGTGTGTGCTTTTTATAAAAAGAATGGATTTACTCTTTATGAAGGCTTACTGGAAGTATTTAAGAAGTACGGATTCTATCGTGAAGGACTTGAATCTCTTACCCTTAAAGGAAAAGAAGGAGCAGAGCAGATTGACCGTCTCCTTTCTAGCTTTAGAAATTCACCACCTGTTGAGGTTGGTGGTCAAAAGGTTGTTAAAGTTGAAGATTACAAAACAAGTCAGTCTGTGAATGTCCTTTTAGGCGACTCGGAGGAAATTGACTTACCTAAATCCAATGTACTGAAATATTATCTAGAAGACGGATCATGGTGCTGCGTGAGACCTTCTGGAACAGAGCCAAAGGTTAAATTCTACTTTGGGGTCAAAGGCGCATCACTTGAAGAAAGTGAAAAAAACCTTCAAGACATTTCAGCAGATTTAATGGAGCAAGTTCATAGTCTTTTAAAGGAAACAGCAAGGCCATAATGGTCTTGTTGTTTTTTCTATGACTAAAGTGCTAGTAAAGTGTATAATCTAAACCTTAGTACATAGAAGGAATAGGGGTGCTTTTATGCAAAAAAATCAAGTGGCAATTGTAACTGGAGCTTCAAGAGGAATTGGGAAAGCTATTGCTTTTAAATTGGCTGAAGTAGGAACAAAACTCTCATTAGTAGGGAGCTCAGAGGAAATTCATAAAACCGGTGAAGAATTGAGAGCAGCGGGATTTAATGAGGTTGAAACGTACCAAGTAGATGTTGCTAATGAGGATCAAATGAAAGAGCTAGTAGAGAGTACAGTAAGTAAGTTTGGTACGGTGGATGTTTTAGTAAATAACGCAGGCATCGGATTTTTCAAGCATGTAGAGGAAACTAGCGTAGAAGAATGGAGAAAAGTATTTGAGGTAAATGTCCAAGGAGTCTTTGTTGGAAGCAAAACAGTTTTACCTTACATGAAAGAGAAAAAGTTCGGAACAATCATTACAATTTCATCTGATGTAGGAAGATATACCATTCCAAATGGAGCAGCCTATACCTCAACAAAATACGCGGTTCAAGGATTCTCAGGTGCTTTAGCTCAAGAGGTTAGAGAATATGGGATTCGAGTAGGGACCATTAATCCAGGAATGGTGGATACATACTTTAACAACTCTACGCAAGGAACAGCAGATAAGGAAGATTGGTTAAAGGCAGAAGATGTAGCTGAAGCCGTCATTTATATGGCCATGGCTCCTAAGCATATGGTTATTGATGAGATTGTGATGCATCCGTTGATTCAGCAGTATCCTATATCGTAAAGAAAGAGTGTTTAAGCTCAAATAAGCGAAGGATTCGGACAGGTTGATAGAGGTCATGCCGAACGAGTCCGAATAAGCGAAGGATACGGACAGGTTGAGCTGAGGTCCCACCGAACGAGTCCGAATAAGCAAAGGATAAGGACAGGTTGAGCTGAGGTCATGCTGAACGAGTCCGAATAAGTGAAGGATACGGACAGGTTGAACTAAGTTTCAACTGAACGAGTCCGAATAAGAGCTGGATAAGGACAGGTTGAGCTGAGGTCATGCCGAACGAGTCCGAATAAGTAAAGGATAAGGATAGGTTGAGCTGAGGTCATGCCGAACGAGTCCGAATAAGCGAAGGATACGGACAGGTTGAGCTGAGGTCCCACCGAACGAGTCCGAATAAGCAAAGGATAAGGACAGGTTGAGCTGAGGTCATGCCGAACGAGTCCGAATAAGCGAAGGATTGGGACAGGTTGAGCTTAGGTCCCCTTGAACGAGTCCGAATAAGCGAAGGATTGGGACAGGTTGAGCTGAGGTCCCACCGAACGAGTCCGAATAAGCAAAGGATAAGGACAGGTTGAGCTAAGGTCCTGCCGAACAGTTCGAATGGTACATAAAATTCTAGCGTGAATTCAGCCCAGGTGAATTCACGCTAGAATTTTTTTGAGACAACCTTTTTTCTAACTAACAGCCCCAGTAATAACCCTTCCCACCTACGACTAAAGTCCGAGACCAACACAAGACTTTTTCCTAAAGAAGGGATTACCTAATAAACGTATAATAATAAGTAATTAGATATGTTCAAAGGGGAGCTGAATTCCGAGTGGAAATGGGAGAACGGAGAATACAAGAACTACAAACCTTAAAAGCCATCGCAGAAACGTTAAACCAATGTAATGAATTAGATGCCATGCTTTCAGAAGTTCTAAAAGAACTACTCCAAATAATTGGACTTGAAACAGGTTGGATTTTTTTAATTGATGAAAAGGGCAACTATACCTTAGCGGCTGACTATCAACTGCCCCCAGGACTTACGTGGAAGCAGAAATCCCCAATGTGTGAGGGTGGTTGCTGGTGTTTAGATAAATATAATGATGGTCGCCTAAAAGGTGCTGCTAACATCATGGAATGCAAACGAATCGAAAATGCATTTAAGTACGAATGGGGGGACACAAAGGGCATTACCCATCATGCAACTGTTCCTTTACGGGCTGGAGAAGAAAAGTTTGGCCTACTAAATGTCGCTGGCCCAAATAAATCTCATTTCACAAGCGAAGAGCTTGCTTTATTAGAAGCAGTTGCCTATCAAATAGGATCAGCCATTAAGCGTATTAAGCTTGCAGAAAATGAACAAAACCTTGCACTCCTTGCAGAGCGTAATCGTCTCGCACGTGACCTCCACGATTCAGTGAATCAACTTCTTTTTTCATTAATGCTTACAGTAAGAGGTACAAAGGAAATGACGGACGATCCACAAGTGAAGGAAATGCTTTCCTACATGCAGGAATTATCACAAGAAGCCTTAAGTGAAATGAGAGGTTTAATTTGGCAGCTACGTCCACAAGGCCTAGAAAATGGCTTGGCGAGTGCACTGTTAAGCTATGGAAAAGTGCTAGGACTTGAGCTTGAGGTAGATGTTAAAGGGGTTATTGATTTACCAAACCATGTAGAGGAATGTCTTTGGAGAATAGGACAAGAGGCTTTAAATAATTGCAAAAAACATGCAGGTTCAAAACAGTCCAACATTGAAATCACTGTAAAAAACAAAATGGTAACGATGGTTATTAAAGATTCTGGTTGTGGATTTCATTATGAACCTACTGCAAAAATACCGTCACTTGGTCTATCAAGTATGAAGGAACGAACTGAAATGCTAAAAGGTGTTTTTACACTGCAGAGTGAAGTTGGAAAAGGAACAACGATTAAGGTAGATATCCCAATTTAAAGAGGAGGGTAAAAGATGTCAATAAAAGTGTTAATTGCAGATGATCATCATGTTGTTCGTAGGGGCTTACTTTTTTTCTTAAAAACTCAAAAAGAAATTGAAATCGTCGGCGAAGCAACGAATGGTAAAGAGGCTGTTGAGTTAGTGGAGCAATTAAAGCCTGATGTTGTATTAATGGATCTAGTTATGCCGGAAATGGACGGGATCGAAGCGACAAAAGTGATAAAGGAAAAGCATCCTGACATTCATATATTAATTCTTACAAGCTTCTCAGATCAGGACCATGTTATCCCAGCCATTCAAGCTGGAGCAACGGGTTACCAGCTAAAGGACATTGAGCCTGATGAACTTGTCAAATCAATAAAGGCTGTATATAACGGAGACAGTCAGCTTCATCCTAAGGTAACAACCCATGTTATGACTCATCTAATAAAAGGAGATAAAAAGGAATCGAATCTTCTTGATGAACTAACTAGAAGAGAATTGGAAGTTCTAGCTGAAATTGCAAAAGGAAAAAGCAACAAAGAAATTGCTTCGAGTCTTGTTATAACTGAAAAAACGGTTAAAACCCATGTTTCCAATATACTTTCAAAACTCGAGCTAGCGGACAGAACACAGGCTGCACTATATGCTGTAAAACATGGAATCCAATAGTCTCGGTCTATAGTCGTAGAAAGTACCGGATACCTAAGTCTATTTTAGTAGATAAAGTTAAATCCTTACTCCGATTTAGAAATGTTTGCTATCTCTTATACTAAAAGTAACAACAAAATAGTAAAGGAGAACTTTATCATGAAAATTTTAATCATAAATGGATCACCAAGAAAATCAGGAAGAACTGGAATTGCTGCAAGATACATCTCTAACAAATACAATGCGGACATGATTGATTTAAGCGAAGGTAAAATACCTATGTTTAATGGAGAAAGTGATCAATCTGAGCTACCTTCAGTTATCGAACTAAAAGAAGCAGTAGCAAAAGCAGATGGAGTGATACTAGCTTCACCTGAATATCATGGCGCAATGAGTGGAGCATTAAAGAATGCATTGGACTTTTTAGGAAGTGATCAGTTTACTCATAAACCGGTTGCTCTTCTAGCTGTAGCTGGTGGTGGCAAAGGTGGCATCAATGCTCTAAACAATATGCGTACAGTCGGCCGTAGTCTCTATGCAAATGTAATTGCAAGACAACTTGTATTAGATCCACCAAGCTTTGATCGTGACAATGATACACTCAACTTCTCTGCTGAAGATCAAGTTGCTGCATTGCTAACAGAATTACAACTTTTTGCAAAGCTATATCAACAAGCATGATAAGAGGGATACTATGAAAAGCTTATATAGAGATTCTCGTTTGCATAAGATTCTTGTAGCCAATATCTTATCGTCAATTGGGTCAGGAATCACGATGATAGCAATTCCTTGGCTATTGATTGCTAAAAGTAATGGTGATGTATTATTCGGCTATGCGTCTATTGCTGTAACAATGATTATGCTACTAGTAACACCCTATATCGGAATGATGATTGATCGTTCTTCACGAAAAAAACTACTTATGGTAGGGGAAATCATTGGTTTTGGAATGGTAGGAGCTTTTGCCTTTTGGGGGTTAGTAGGATATAACTATGAAACCTGGCATTTGCTTATTATTTTTGGGAGTGGTTCTTTATATTACACATTGTTTTACCCAACCCTATTTGCTTTCAATCAGGAGATATTTGAAAAAAATCAATACAAAGAACTTAATGGCATTATGGAAGTTCAAGGACAGCTTTCAACCGTTCTATCTGGCGGTCTTGCTAGCTTATTGGTTACCAAAATTGATTTGAAATGGATTCTGCTTGTTGATGCGTTAACCTTTTTAGGTGCATTCTTACTAATTCTTTCCATTCCTTATACACGAATGAAATTTAAGCATGTAACTCAACCTTTTTTTACAAAAATGCTTGGTGGTTACCATTACATGAAAAAGCAATCTGTCCTCTTTTGGTTCCTTCTAGCTTCCTTTATGCCTTTTATCGGAATCATGGTGACGAATTATGTTTTCCCCATCTATGTTGAAGATATATTAAAGGCGGATGCAAGTGTATTTGGAACACATAGTATGATTTATGGAGTCGGTGCAGTCCTTGCGGGGATAGTTATTCCAATCTTATTATCAAAAATAGATACTCGGCTTTCCATTGTGCTGACTGTTACGCTATTTACGGTTGCAATGACGATGTTTATATTTTTCCCTTATATTCCAATCTTTTACCTATTAACCGTATTCATTGCATTTGGGAATGCGGGTACGAGAGTCGCACGAAATTCCTTAATCATGGATATTGTCCCAAATGATAAAATTGGGCGTGTGGATAGTCTGTTTAGAGTGATTGGATATGGGATGAGAATTGTACTTTTAAGTATTTTTACTAGCGCAATATCAGGGGAGAATGTCTTATTACCTTTTGGTTTATTAAGTGTAGTATTAATCATTTCTTCCCTCGTTATTATCTTGAGCGTGAAAATAAATGTTCAAAAAAATCATTATATAAAGGATGGGGCATTATAACCCCATCCTTTTCTTTACATTAATGCAGTTATTTCTTGATCGACTTCTTTAAATTCTGAAGCGTGATCAATGTATCGTAGTAAAGAATATAGGTGTTTTTCAATCACCGAATAGTCTTTTTCAAAGTTATAGGCATGTAAGAAATGTTCAATTTTCTTAGATAGAAAATCATCATTGGTTCTTACCATGAGAATAAGCAAGTTATCCCACTGTGAGCGGTGTGTGTAATATAGTGCCTTGTCATAATCAACTATATTCAACATTGGTTCCTCCTTTTCTGAGGAGTTGAGTATAGTTTGTGGAGTTCATCTTATTTATTGCACTGAAAATGTTGGTGGGAACACCAAATCATTTTTTATAAGTAAAATCAAGTGAATTGGGAATGTTGTTAATGAGTAAATAATTAATTGGGGTTTTTAAAATGAATCGGATTTTGTTCATGTCTTTAGTCTTAATTATTCTTTATCCAACTATCACATTAGGTGCTGAGATCGTGAATCCTCAGCAAGTGTATACCTATGACGAAATGACAAGAGATCTTTCTTTATTAAAAGAAAAATATCCAGAAGAGCTTGAAGTGAAAAGTATTGGTAGTACAACATTTGGGCGAGACATTCCTGCAGTAAAGCTTGGTAAGGGTAGTAAGAATGTGCTTTTTATTGGCTCCCACCATGGTAGAGAATGGCTCACAACCAATCTTCTCATGGAGATGATAGAAGTTTATTCAGAAGCCTATAAAACCGAAGAAAGTCTTTTTGGGTTTGACACTTCTATTTTAGACAGCGTATCCATTTGGTTTGTGCCAATGTTAAATCCCGATGGAGTCACAATTCAACAGCAGGGTGCAGCTGGGTTTCCGCTTAGTTATAAAGAAATTTTGCTTGAGATGAATGAAAATGATTTGGATTTTCAAAAATGGAAGGCCAATGGAGTGGGAATTGATTTAAACCGTCAATATCCTGCAGGCTGGGATGAAATTTCTGGGGACTCTCCTCATGTATCTTATCATTATTACAAAGGATCAAGACCGCTTGAGGCAGAAGAGGTTCTTGCACTTGTAAGATTTACTTACGAAATTGACCCCTCAATCGCGGTTGCCTACCACTCATCAGGAAGAGTTCTTTATTGGTATTATAATAATCGGCCTCATTTGGTTAAAAGAGACAAGCGAATTGCTGAAGAATTTTCAAAAATAACGGGTTATGAATTAGCAGAACCACCAGAAAATGCTGTGGGTGGAGGTTATACAGATTGGTTTATTTCGGAATTTAAACGACCTGCCTTTACAGCTGAAATCAGCTTTAATGTAACGGAAACAAATCCACCTCTTTATGTATTTTCCGAAGAATGGAGAAGAAACAAAGCAATTGGCTTAATGATTGCCTCAGAAGCTACAAAAATCAATTAATGATTATCGTGATATCTGGATAAACTACTCATTAATAACAGTTGAAAGGGGGTAAAACTTTGAAGAACACTACATATAAATATTGTCTTGTTGCATTTTTAGTAAGTATTTTTGCTTTGGCACAATTAGGCTCAACTGCCTATGCACAGCCCGAGGATTATAAAAAATGGAGCAGAATTGCTGTTGATATCGTGAAACTAAATTACCCAGAGGCACAGGTAAGTGACTATGATTACAAGGGTAGAAAAGAGATATCTGATACTCAAGCACAGGACACGTTTGAATTGCAAGTTAAGGAAGAAAACCGTACGAAAAATGTGAATGTGTATGTTACCTTTAACCCGAAGACGAACTCACTTATTACAGCTTCGTTGGAAGAGATTCGATAGGCACCTATTTTAGGTGTCTTTTTTGAATTTTGAGCGTACAATTTCGCATGGAATAATTAAAAAAGTCCAAACTGCCGGATTTTTCATGTTCCAATAGGATGGTCCGGGAGGCTCGGAGGCTGATTCGGACAGGTTGAGCAGTAGCAAGGAGAAACGAGTCCGAATTCCGGTCTGATTCGGACAGGTTGAGTAGTTGCAAGGAGAAACGAGTCCGAATCCCGTGCTGATTCGGACAGGTTAAGTAGTAGCAAGAAGAAACGAGTCCGAATCCCGGTCTGATTCGGACAGGTTGAGCAGTAGCAAGGAGAAACGAGTCCGAATCCCGGTCTGATTCGGACAGGTTGAGCAGTAGCAAGGAGAAACGAGTCCGAATTCCGGTCTGATTCGGACAGGTTGAGCAGTAGCAAGGAGAAGCGAGTCCGAATCCTGGTCTGATTCGGACAGGTTGAGTAGTTGCAAGGAGAAACGAGTCCGAATCCCGGTCTGATTCGGACAGGTTGAGTAGTAGCAAGGAGAAGCTAGTCCGAATCCCGGTCTGATTCCGACAGGTTAAGTAGTTGCAAGGAGAAACGAGTCCGAATCTTCTCGACGCTCTCCACCAATGGCTTATCCTGTTGATAAGCTACTCTCTTGTATTCACATAACTCTCAACAAAGTAATAGTTTCAGTGGTCTTTTATCAACATTTCAAAAGAAGTTATAATCCTCCCTCATCATTTATCATATTTATTCATAAATTGTGATAAGGACGAAAAGGGGGAGATCGACGTGAGACTGGAAGACCGAAAGCAGCTTGAGTATGCCATTGATGAAATTACGGAAATCGCAAAAGGTTTTGGTCTTGACTTCTATCCGATGAGATATGAAATTTGCCCTGCTGATATTATCTACACATTTGGTGCCTATGGAATGCCGACACGCTTTTCACACTGGAGCTTTGGTAAGCAATTTTATAAAATGAAACTCCAATACGATTTAGGACTAAGTAAAATATACGAGCTCGTTATTAACTCAGATCCTTGTTACGCATTTTTATTAGATACAAATTCTTTGATTCAAAATAAATTAATTGTTGCTCACGTACTTGCTCACTGTGATTTCTTTAAAAACAACTGTCGTTTCGGTAACACCAAAAGAGATATGGTAGAAAGTATGTCAGCTACAGCCGAACGTATTTCATACTATGAGCGAATACATGGTAAACGTGAGGTTGAAACTTTTTTAGATGCAGTACTGGCGATCCAGGAGCATATTGACCCTTCTCTAATGAGACCTAAGCTTTCTTGGAGTTTAGATGATTTAGAAGAGGAAGAAGAGTTCACTCCAGCTGCTACTGATTACGATGATCTTTGGTCGTTAGATGAACGTAATAAACCTAAACCAATCATAAAAAAGAGAAAGAAGAAGTTCCCTCCAAATCCAGAAAAGGACATCTTGTTATTTATTGAAGAACATAGCAGAGATCTTGAGGAATGGCAACGTGACATCCTTACAATGATGCGTGAGGAAATGCTATATTTCTGGCCACAGCTTGAAACAAAAATCATGAACGAAGGCTGGGCTTCGTACTGGCATCAACGAATCGTACGTGAACTGGATTTAACTTCATCAGAGGCAATCGAGTTTGCAAAACTAAATGCGGGTGTTGTTCAACCATCAAAAACAAGCATTAACCCATATTACCTTGGACTTAAAATTTTTGAGGACATTGAAGAACGCTATAACAATCCAACAAAAGAAATGCTTGAACGAGGGGTAAAGCCTGGGTCAGGTCGTGAAAAAATGTTTGAAGTACGGGAAATTGAATCTGACATCTCATTTATCCGAAACTACTTAACAAAAGACCTAGTCCTTAGAGAGGATATGTACCTCTTCCAAAAACAAGGCAGGGATTACAAAGTTGTAGACAAGGAATGGGAACAAGTCCGAGACCAATTAGTAAGTATGCGTGTGAATGGAGGATTTCCTTACATCACTGTGAATGATGGAGACTACTTAAAGAGTGGAGAAATGTATCTGAAACATTGGTATGAAGGAATTGAACTAGATCTGAAATACCTCGAAAAGGTAATGCCGTATATACATCAGCTTTGGGGTAGACCTGTTCATATGGAATCAGTGATTGAAGGTAAAAACGTTGTGTTTACGTATGATGGTAAGTCGGTTCATAGAAAGTATATATAACAAGAAAAGCTGCTGAGGGGGATCAGCAGCTTTTCGTTATTCTCACTGTATACTTTTCTTGTGACGGAACTGCAACCATTGGTACCTTATAAAGCATCCTACACAAAATCCTAATATCGCAATAAAGGCTGCAAGTGCAACCATAGTAGTAAATATCGTCGCTAATATAACATATCCGGTTAAATAACCTACTAATCCTAAAGCTAGACAGATTACAGATATGACTTGGTTGAATTGTTGTTGAGCATAATCTTCAGGAATATACTCTGAAAAATCTTTCTTCAGGAATAACTTACCTATGGTAATTATAGGGTTAATATTAAAAAGAAGACCAGATAACCCAAAAAGCAATGGTAAAGCAAGTATCCACTCTTGACCTGTAATCCAGGTTAATATCACACTAAACACAATAAACCATTGATTTGCTCGAACTAAAGGTCGTGGAATAGAACGTATAGCCTGATTCATTTTTAATCCCAACCTTTCTGATGTGTTTTATTGTATTTTACTCTAAATCAACAAATATGAAAAGCCTAATTTATAAGTGTAAATTCTAAACAAACGTTTGATTAATCGACACCAGACCAATGGTACCAATGGGTTGAAAAAACCAATCAAACGTTTGTTTAGTTTTCTTTTAGCTCTCATCTTCAAAAATGGGGCTCGAATTTTAAAGGGATTCAAGCTCTATATATTGAAATAATAAGGAGTATTTAGTAATGGATCTCTCTTTAGCAGGAGGCTTCAGATGTTAAAAGAAATAATTAAAAATCACGCTAACTTTTGCATTGAAGAAAATTTTATAGGAATCGGTTCTACAAGAAAGGTATATAGAATCTCTGACTATGTAATAAAGAAACATTTGCATCCTCTTGGTTATAAACAATCGCTGCAAGAGTTAGAAATATACAATTCTATGGTTGATAAAGGATTTAATGAATTGTTTGCAGAGGTTTATTATGTGGATGAACGTTTCGCTGTGCAAAAATACTATAAACCAATAGAAATGAAGTATAATCAATCATTTGATATTGATGTTATGAGAGAGGCTCATCTCATCCCTAATAAGTATGAAGACATATTAAACTTATTAGGTAAGGATTATGATAACTTTGATATAAAGGATAGCGGCAATTATGGATTAAATGACGAGGGGAAACTTGTTTTTATAGATTATGGTATGACAAAAACCATCTATGAAAATGAGTGGGTACCACTAGCAGAGTCAGGTGAACTTCCTCAAATCCACTTTGACTTCTGTGGTGTTTGCAAAGAGCAAAAAGAACTCCGTATGTATGGAGAAAACGATAAGGATAAACGATGTTATGTGTGTGGGAAACAATAGGTTTATTAACAACTAAAGGAGAGTTGGAGGGGAATTCTATGAATGATGATCATAATTCACATCCAGATAATAATTCAAAAGGCAAAAAGCTAGCATTTTGGGATGTATTTCTTACAGGAGGTTGGTCTTCATTTACTCAAGAATGGAAAAACTCAAAGAGTATCCTCCATACTACCCTTATGTTTGCAGTACCTATCCTAGGAGCGGGAATTATCGTTCTACTGGGAATATTGGCTAGTCATATTTTTAATTAATGTTCATAAGTTGTTAGTCATGCTTATTTCCGATAATCTCCAACGGTTACTAAATGTAAATGAATTATATATGAGTGTGAAAATCTTTAAACAAACGTTTGATGAATCGATCTCAGCCCAATGCTACCAAGGGGTTGAAAAAAACAATCAAACGTTTGTTTAGTTTTCACAAAGTATGTTTATCCTCTATGCTAAAATAGTTGTAACAAGTATTGTAGGTGATTCTATGTATGAGCTAATCAACCAAATCGGATATCTCATTTCGCAACCATTTAACAACTTAGCTAGAAGCTTTGAAACGGTTCCGATTTTATTTGCATTTTTACTCGGGATTGTTGGCTCGATGGTACCCTGTCAGCTTACAGCTAATGTTGGTGCTATGACTCTCTATGGAAATAAGTCCTTTCAAAAGGGACTTGCCTGGACGGATGTCCTGCTCTTTACTTTAGGAAAAATAACGGTATTTAGTGGACTAGGTTTCTTGGTATGGTTATTAGGTAGGGAGTTTCAGTCAGAATTAACAGTTTATTTTCCTTGGTTTAGAAAAATAGTAGGGCCTTTATTTATTTTAGTTGGTTTTTATATGTTAGGAATTATCAAACTAAAAGGATCTATCCCCTTTTTCGAACGACCTAAAAGTTTGTTTCAGAAAGGAAAATTAGGATCTTTTTTACTGGGGGCTAGCTTTTCCCTAGGATTTTGTCCGACAATGTTTGTGTTGTTTTTTATCACACTAATGCCAGTTGTTCTTTCTACCTCATATGGGGTTGTGTTGCCAAGCTTATTTGCTATCGGAACCACATTACCATTATTGCTTGTCATGGTGTTAATCTGGTACTTTGGAGCGAGTGGAGTGGTTTTAAGAAAAAGCAGAAAAGTCGGGGCTAATTTACAAAGAATAGCTGGGGTTCTTTTAATCATTATCGGTCTGTTTGACTCTATTACGTACTGGTCGATTTAGTTAAATTAACCAATCCGCCTATTTCTCATATACTGTTTATTGTATATGAGGAGGGATATTATGCGATTGGCAGCAGTAGACCTAGGGATAATGGCTGAACATCTTGCAACACACGAAGGAATGATTAGTAAGTTAAAATGGTACCACGCAAAAGTAAGTAATCCTATATTGAAGCAATTACTACATTCACATATCGTTATTTTGAAAAGTCATGTTCAGGCAATGTTAGCTTTAGTTGACCCAAGGTATCATGGGCAGGTTTCTATACCACGGGTTGAAGAAGTTCAATTAAATCTACAAAATCAAACCTTTACTGAAGCAGAAGTAGATATTACCTTAGAGGTAAGAGGTATGGCCAAATTAATGGCTGGAGATAATTTTATGTCTGCGTTAATGATGAAGGATAAAAATGTGAAGCATATACATGTTCAAATGGCTGAGCAGGATAAGAAATTTCAGTCTATGTATAATGAGATAGTTAAATACGTAAATGCCGCCTATGTACCAAAAGCGACTGAGCAAGAGCAACTTGAAACCTTGAAAAAATACTATCATGTATTACAAGAGTAGATGGATAGATTGAAAAATAGCTACCCTTCATAGAGTAACGGATTCTCTTTTGAGTTCTAAATCATAAATAATGCACAAAAAAATAAGCATGGTTATTTGCAATTAAATAACTATGCTTTTTTTTGCTCATTTATTCAGTTAATGAAGTACGATACTAGAAAAGCATGCAAAGAAAAAAGTCCTTCATATAGTTGATGAAGGACAAACCAAGGCAGACATACAAAGGAAATGTCCTTCACAAAGCAGATGAAGGACAAACCAAGGCAAACATACAAAGGAAATGTCCTTCACAAAGCAGATGAAGGACAAAAGCAGAAAGACATCCAAAGGAAATGTCTTTCATAAAGGCTCTGTTATTTAAACTTATCCTTCAATTTCCCCCAGAATCCCTTCTGCTCGTCCTCTGGAATATCCGTTAAATAAAGTGGGACTTTACCAATTGATTTATCTTTGATATAAATCGTAATTTTGCCTACTGGATCTTCTAGGTCGTGTCCTTTCTTTACTTTTTTCGGATGAAGCAGTGTAATTGAGAGTGAGACTCCTTCTTTTTCCTTAGCGGTCATTGGATACACAAAGCTATCCTTTGTACTAATGTTTCCTTTGTAATACTGATCATTAATTTGAGCCTGTTCATCTTTTTTTACAATTTCAACTAACTCATACTGTTCAAATGCTCGATTATAAAGAGCCATATGGTCGTTCCAATCATTACCGTCATTAATCGTAACAGCAATTAAATCGAGGTTATCTTTTGAAGCTGTTGTAACAAGAGTTCGCTTGGCTCTCTTCGTGTAACCTGTTTTCCCACCAGTGCAATATTCATAAAACTGTGTTAGTAATCGGTTTTTGTTATGCCACGATCTAGCGATTTCACCACTAGAAGGTCGATAATCTTTCGTACCTGAAATCTTTGCATACGTTTCATTCTTCATTGCATATCGAGTTAACAAAGCCATATCATACGCAGATGAGTAGTGATTTTCGTGGTCATCTAGCCCGTGTGGATTTGCGAAAACAGTGTTTTTCATACCGATTTCCTTAGCTTTCTTGTTCATCATATCCACAAATTCTTCCAAACTTCCCCCAACATGTTCAGCGATAGCAACTGCTGCATCGTTTCCTGAACGAAGCATGAGTCCATACGTTAAATCGATTAACTTCATTTTTTCATTGGGTTGAAGATAGAGAGAGGAGCCTTCTGTATGTATGGCTTTATTGCTTACCTTTACAGTGTCATCGAGCTTACCTGATTCAATAGCTAGAATGGCTGTCATTATTTTTGTTATGCTTGCAATTCTTAGTGGGGCATGTGCATTTTTTTCATATAAAACCCGTCCTGAGTGCTGTTCCATTAAGATGGCACCTTTTGCGGCAATAGCGTGACTCTTAGTAGGAAGTAAAGTGATTAGTAAGAGGAATACAGTGAGTATTGTAATGTATTTTGAACGTTTCATTTTATCTCCCTTCCTATTTTATTTTCACAACACTATTGTTTGTCATTCTCCTACGATACTATTCGTCATTTAGTCAAAAGTTTTCCTTTAAAAGGTATTTTCAAAAATCTATATGGCTATATTGGTAGCGTAGATAAGTAGTACATATACAAGGAGATGAACCCGTGAAAAAGGACAATGAACACAATCAATCCGAAGATACTTTAACAAACCGACAAGGACATCCAGTAACCGATAACCAAAATGTAAGAACTGTTGGCAATCGTGGTCCTACTACTTTAGAGAACTATGATTTTCTTGAAAAAATTAGCCACTTCGATCGTGAAAGAATCCCAGAACGTGTTGTTCATGCTCGTGGGGCCGGTGCACATGGCTATTTTGAATCGTACGGCACATTTAACGGGGAACCTATCTCTAACTATACAAGAGCAAAAGTATTTACAAATACAGATGTACAAACTCCCGTATTTGTCCGTTTTTCGACTGTTGTACATGGAGGACACTCACCAGAAACACTCCGGGATCCAAGAGGATTTGCGGTTAAGTTTTATACAGAAGACGGGAACTGGGATTTGGTCGGAAACAATTTGAAGATATTCTTTATTCGTGATCCTTTAAAGTTTCCAGACATGGTTCATTCCTTTAAACCTGACCCTGTTACGAACTTACAAGACCCAGAAAGAATGTTTGACTTTTTATGCCAAACACCAGAATCTGCTCATATGGTTACGTTCTTATTTTCACCATGGGGTATACCTGCAAATTATCGAGAGATGCAAGGATCTGGCGTACATGCTTATAAATGGGTTAATGAAGAAGGAAAAGCAGTACTTGTAAAATACCATTGGGAACCTGTTCAGGGCATAAAGAACTTGTCTCAGAAAGATGCAGATAAACTACAAAGCATGAACTTCAATCATGCTACCCAGGATTTATATGAAGCCATCGAAAAAGGAGACTATCCAGAATGGGAGCTTTATGTTCAAATCATGGAGGATGGCGAACATCCTGAACTGGACTTTGATCCGCTAGATCCAACTAAGCTATGGTATAAAGACCAATATCCATGGCAAAAAGTTGGGAAAATGGTCTTAAATAAAAACCCTGAAAACTATTTTGCAGAAGTAGAGCAGGTTGCTTTCGGTACAGGTGTGCTCGTTGACGGACTGGATTTTTCTGATGATAAATTACTTCAAGGAAGAACATTCTCTTATTCAGATACTCAGCGCTACCGTGTTGGCTCTAATTACTTACAATTGCCGATAAACAAACCAAAAAAGCATGTGGCAACAAATCAGACTGGTGGTCAGATGGATTATCGTACAGACTTTGGAAAAGACCAGAACCCGCATGTTAATTACGAGCCCTCTCTTATCGGAGGACTAAAAGAAGCCAAGAACCCAGGAAGAGAGCATGAGCCATATGTAGAAGGTAATTTAAAAAGAGAGAAGATATCGCGTGAAAATAATTTCGGTCAAGCTGGTGAAACATACAGACGCTTTAACGATTGGGAGCGTACTGAGCTCATCTCAAATCTTGTAGGTGCACTATCGGGCTGTCGTAAAGAAATTCAAGACCGTATGGTGGACATCTTCACTCAGTGTGATGAAGACTATGGTAAGAGAGTGGCAGAAGGTTTGAAAATGGCAGGAAAAGATGCAGAGAATAAAATGGATGAGGCTGTTAAACAAGCTGAAGAAATGGGCCATCCTTCAGACCCATATTAAACCGGCTAAAAATTCTAAGAACTAGCTTAAATGCTAGTTCTATTTTTCATTGTTAAAAGAAAAATACTACTTGGTATATTTTAAAAGGTTGAATTGATATTAGAAAATGCGATATACTAATATTATCTCGAATTCAAGATAAAGGATTGGTAAGAATGAATCAAAATCAAATAAATACTAACGACTCTAGTCTTTCGTTAAAATTGTTTATAGTGTTAGCTCGTTCAAACAGAACGGTTGCAGACTTAGTCGAGCAGGATATTAAAACATATGGATTAAACCCAACTGAGTTTGCAGTATTAGAATTGCTATTTCACAAGGGAGATCAACCCATTCAGCATATTGGTAAAAAGGTTTTACTTGCAAGCGGAAGCATCACGTATGTAGTTGATAAACTGGAGAACAAAAAGCTACTACAACGCGTTTCTTGCCCAAAAGACCGAAGAGTTATTTATGCTTCTATCACCGAGGATGGTAAAAAACTTATGGAAGAAATTTTTCCTAACCACCAAGCAGAAGTCCATAAAATCTTCTCAGGGCTAACAAATGAAGAAAAAGAAACGATGATTACACTTTTGAAAAAAGTGGGCTTACAGGAAAACAAAGACTAATTGTGATAAAAACTAGAAGGAGGAAAAAACGTGAAGCATATTTTTGAAAAAGGCCAGGACATGAATAAACCAACATTATTATTACTACACGGAACTGGTGGTAATGAAAATGATTTACTACCTTTAGCTGGAATGATAGATCCTACTGCTTCTGTTTTAAGTGTGAGAGGTAATGTAGTAGAAAACGGCATGCCTCGTTTTTTTCGAAGACTAGCAGAAGGTGTATTTGATGAGCAAGATCTAATTGAGCGCACAAAGGAACTGAACTCCTTCTTAGACGATGCAGCTACTAAATATGAATTTGACAGAAATAACATTGTTGCAATCGGTTATTCAAATGGTGCCAATATAGCGGGTAGTATGCTATTCCATTATAGTGATTCATTGAGAGGTGCAATATTACACCACCCTATGGTACCACTAAGAGGGATAGAGTTACCAAAGCATACAGAAACACCAATATTCATAACAGCAGGCAAAAATGACCCAATCTGCCCTTCCACTGAAGCTACTGAACTTCAAACCCTACTAGAAAATGCAGGAGCAAATGCCGAAATACACTGGGAAAACAATGGCCACCAACTAACAAGAACAGAAGTTGAAGCAGCTGCAGAGTGGTACAAAACTAAATTTTAACCATAAATCATAGGCTGTATTTATTTCGTTCTTGCATCATCAAAATAATTTGATTAAAATAAAGATAACAATGGTTTTTGCAAAGGGTGAGTACAGATGAATGAAATTGAACTAACCGATGTTACGCTAGAAAAAACATTCGAAAAATACGAACTAAAATTTAAGGCATTAGCTGATAAAAAGCGCCTTATGATTATGAATGAAATCGTCAAACGTGGCAGTGTATGTGTATGTGATTTATCCGATATCGTTGACATGCCACAATCAAAACTATCTTATCACTTAAGGATACTATTTGATGCAGATTTGCTTATTAAAGTAACAAAAGGCACATGGAGTTATTATGAACTAAACGCAAAAGAACTTAATCACCTTTTATCAGAAGAGCTATGTTGTCTTTTTAAACCAGACTCAACTAAATCTTCCTGCTGTGAATAGCATCCAACTATAGTAGTTGGGTGTTTTTTTTATTTGGATAAATATACTAATCTAAAAAACTATTGAATTAATAAACACATTTATGTATAATCAAACATGTCGAAATTAACCGAAATTTCACAAGAAAAAATGAAAATGATGAGATTACTTTTATTTTGG
This sequence comes from uncultured Bacillaceae bacterium, assembly GCA_947497585.1. Classification (GTDB taxonomy): domain Bacteria; phylum Bacillota; class Bacilli; order Bacillales; family Bacillaceae_L; genus Bacillus_BV. The sequence goes on from CANMHG010000009.1 coordinate 96,645, forward strand.
ACGAATTAGAGGTATAATTAATTGTCAGAAATATTAGAATTGATAATATAAATCAAGGGGGATCACAATGAAAAAATTTCTAGTATTTACTTTATTTTTAGCAATGTTCGTTATGACTGCTTGCGGTACTAGTAGCGAGCAAACTGGTGGGGAAGAAAAGAAAAAATTAAAAGTGGTAACTGATGCAGCTTATGCTCCATTTGAATACTTAGACAAAGGTGAAATTGTTGGATTTAGTGTTGATTTCATTGAAGCTGTTGCTGCGGAAGCTGGTTATGAAATTGAACTAGTTAACGTAGGTTGGGACCCATTATTCGTTGAAGTTGAAGATAAACTTGCAGACCTTGCAATCTCATCAATTACAATCAATGATGATCGTAAACAAACTTATGATTTCTCGGTACCATATTTCTTATCTACTAACAAAATTTTAGTTCCAGCTGATAGCGACATCGCTAGTGCAGCAGACTTAGAAGGTAAAAAAGTTGCTGTTCAAAATGGTACAACAGGTCAAGAGGCTGTTGAGGCATTATTCGGTGCAAACAATAGTAACCTTAAAAAGTTCGAAAATAACAATCTAGCAATCATGGAATTACTTGCTGGTGGTGCTGATGCGGTTGTAGCTGATAATACAGTTGTTGAAGAATATGCAAAAAATAACCCTAATGAAAATTTAAAAGTAGTTGAAGATACAGATAGCTTTGAAGCAGAGTTCTACGGCTTAATGTTCCCTAAGGGAAGCCCACTTGTTTCAGAGTTCAGTGCTGCGATTAATAAAGTGTTTGAAAGTGGTAAATATGCAGAGATCTATAACGAGTGGTTCGGTTCAGATCCAGATATCGAAACACTTAAAGCACAACAATAAATAGAAGAAAAATTGCGTAACATAAATTTGTGTTACGCAATTTTTCACTTTATGATTAGTAGACTATATATTGTAAACTTTTACAAAAAATAGTATTTGGTTGTTTAAGGGGAGATTATAAAAGATGGATTTTCGTTTTGATTTAATCATTGAATACGGTCCGTTTTTTCTAAAAGGGACACTATTAACAATTGGACTATCACTTGCAGGTATATTAATAGGAACTATACTAGGACTATTAATTGGTTTAGGTAAAATGGTTAAAAATAAACTAATTGCCTTTCCATTTGTAGCATATATTGCTTTTTTTAGGGGAACACCCTTTGTTGTTCAAATTTTATTAATTCACTTTGGATTGGTTCCTTCGTTAATTGGAGAAACAAATGCTATAGCTGCAGCAATCGTGGCATTATCATTAAATGCAGCTGCTTACATTGCAGAAATATTTAGAGCAGGTATTCAATCAATTGATAAAGGTCAGATGGAGGCGGCCCGTTCACTTGGTATGACACATATTCAAGCAATGCGTCATGTCATTTTACCTCAAGCCACAAAACGAATGATTCCCCCACTTGGAAATGAATTCATCGTACTTATTAAAGAATCGTCCCTTGCTGCATTCATAGCAGCTCCAGAGATTATGTATTGGGGACGTGCAATGCAAGGGCAATATTATAAGGTTTGGGAGCCGTATTTAACAGCTGCCTTAATTTACTTAGTATTAACACTTACATTAAGCTTTTTCCTAAACCGCTTAGAGAGAAGGTTGGCAACAGAATGATAAAGGTTGAAAACTTAAAAAAGTCATTTGGAGATAATGAAGTTCTAAAGGATATAAATGCTTCGGTTCAGCCACAAGAAGTGGTTGTTGTAATTGGTCCATCAGGTTCAGGTAAATCTACCTTTCTTAGATGTTTAAACTTATTAGAATCAGTAACAGCTGGCAAGGTGTTTATCGAGGGAGTAGATCTTACAGATAAGAAAACTAATATAAATGAAATCAGAACAAATGTTGGAATGGTTTTTCAACAGTTTAATTTATTTCCTCATAAAACTGTCATTGAAAATATTATTTTATCACCAATGAAAGTGAAGAAAATGAAGGAAGTTGATGCTAGAGCAAAGGGCTTAGAACTGCTTAAGAAGGTTGGTCTAGCTGAAAAGGCTGATGCGTATCCTGATTCTCTTTCAGGTGGGCAAAAGCAAAGGGTAGCTATTGCTAGAGCTCTAGCGATGGAACCTAAGATTATGCTTTTTGATGAGCCAACCTCGGCATTAGATCCAGAGATGGTCGGCGAGGTACTTGAGGTTATGAAACAATTAGCAAAAGACGGAATGACAATGGTTGTTGTTACTCATGAAATGGGATTTGCACGTGAAGTTGGAGATCGTGTCATTTTCATGGACGGTGGCTATATTGTAGAGGAAAACGTTCCAGAGGAACTATTTGAAAATCCTCAGCATGAAAGAACAAAATCATTCCTGAGTAAAGTGCTGTAATCATATATAATCTTTAAAATGCTGATACTCTGGGGTATCAGCATTTTTTTATTGGTTCTTTAGTTAAGTATGTATAAGATACTAGTAAAGGAATTTTTTATATAGGAGGTCCTACTTTGGTCCACTCATTACATAAGAAAATAATACCGTTAATTATGATAGGTGGTTTTATAGGAGCAACAGGGAGATATATAGTTGGTGAATGGCTTCTAACTAAAAATGGATTTCCTATTGGGACATTAACTGTCAATTTAATAGGATGTCTAGCTTTAGGCTGGTTACTCCCATATGCTGCAAAAAGATTTAAACAAAGTACTAGCCTAATCCCATTCATAGGTACTGGTATCCTTGGTGCATTTACGACTTTTTCGACCTTTTCTTTTGAATCACTTCACTTATTACTAAATAAACAATTTGGAACCGCCACTTTATATGTGCTAGGAAGTATTTTACTAGGAACTCTCTTTTCCTATGTTGGTTATAAATTAGCTTCATTCCAACTTAAAAGGAGTGGGTATCTATTATGATGATATTAATTGGATTAGGTGGAAGCCTAGGTGCTTTACTGCGTTATCTAATCGCGATAAAGATTCCACGTGAAAGTTCTATGTCCTTCCCAGTAGCAACACTACTAATAAACAGTAGTGGCTCGTTTTTATTAGGAATTATTGGTGCTTTGTATATGTTAGAGCTATTACCTGAATGGGTTTGGGGTTTTATCGGAATCGGCTTTTTAGGTGCATATACAACCTTTTCAACTTTTGGAGTTGAAGTGGTGCAAAGTTATACTGATGGTTACATAAAAGTTGCCTTTACCTATGTTATTCTTTCTGTTTTACTAGGGATTATCGCGGCAGGGGTAGGTTTTCTAACCCTACAGCTTCTGATTTAATAAAAATTTCAGCCTTAAGACGGATAGCACTCCCATCTCTCGCTCGTTCTTCTCACTATGTTTCTTTATTATGATTAAGCTAAGAAATGTGAGGAAGGAAGATGAAAATGTCTCAAGAGACAGTGGTACAAAGTGCTGTACAGTCAAAAAATGAGAATGTGTTTGCGTATAAAAACTATTTGTTATTACTAATTGCAACGGTCTTCTCGGCCCCAGGCTATTATGTCTGCCTTATGGGATCAGAATGGTTAATGCTTTCTATTACAGAATCAAGAATGTTTTTCGGGTTACTTTTCTTAGGCGCAGCTATTCCAAGATTACTTTTTATGACATATGGAGGTATCCTTGCAGATCGGTACAACAAGAAATCGATTATACTAATTTCGGATATATCTAGAGCACTCCTTGTGCTTATATTGTTACTACTGGTCGTCTTCAATTGGATTAATCCGTGGCATTTAGTAATAATCTCCGTGCTATTCGGAATCTCGGATGCATTTGCGCATCCTGCTAGTAGTTCGTTAGTTGCTTCACTCTTACCGAAGGACTTATTGCAAAAGGGCAATGGTTACTTACAAATGGTGAATCAAATCAGTCCAATATTAGGACCAGTTATTGGAGGTTCTTTAATAGTAGGGCTTGGTTTTACTGGGGTATATTCAGTTGCCTTAATAATGCTATTAATAGCATCGATAACAATCTGGTACGTAAGTATTAAGGGAAATGAAGAACAAACAGAACAAGAGTCAATGTGGAATGAATTTAAGAGTGGACTTTCTTATGCGAAAAGCAGCCGTTTACTCGTAACCATTATGGGCTTATCATTTGTACTAAATTTTCTTGTTACAGGTCCGCTTGCAATGGGTATTCCCTTACTAGTTAAAGATATTTATGGAGAGAATGCACTTGGATTAACAGTTTTGCAGGTTTCGTTAGGAGTAGGTGCTCTACTAGGCGCAGCAGGAATGGTTATTTTTAAAAACAATAAAAAACCAGGTCTCTTGTCGCTAACTGGTCTCCTGGGAATGTCAATTTTCTATATTTTAGTAGGTTTTTCTCCCACACTATTCATTTCAGCGTTATACTTATTCATAGTGGGAATATTATTACAACTTATTAATATACCAATTATGACAATCATCCAGACACAAACCGACCCTAAGTATTTGGGAAGGGTTATGAGTTTGTTAATGACAATGGCAACAGGGCTTATTCCAGTCTCGTTCTTTGTAACTTCTGTTTTGTTGGGAATTGGAATATCGATTGACACAATTATAAAAATAGGTGGATTCGGTTTACTTGTTGTTGTACTGTTTAGCTTTAACTTAAAAGAGCTAAGAAATGTTCGATATTCTAATTAAAAAGCCATTTATATAAAACGTCGTTGGAAAGAGGGGTCTTATGAAGCAATTTACCTTAAATCGAGTTTTCTCGGCATTATTATTAATCCTTTTTGGAATCTTGTTACTTCTTGTAAATATTGGTGTCATTTCCTTGGAAATAAACAATCTTTTTGTCACATTTTATCCAGTGCTATTCTTACTTGTTGGATTTAAATGGTTAGTAGAGTCGATTTTGTCGAAAGGGCAAAGTGGTTGGTTTGGAGGTTTTTTTCTCCTTCTGTTTGGTGCTTTATTATCCCTAGATCGGTTGGGGTATACCACATTTGCCTTTTGGGATGTCTGGAAGCTTTGGCCGGTCCTACTTATTTATTTTGGTATGAAATTATTTTCTAAAGATAAAAAAAGTGTAACTATATCATTTGCGAAAAAAGACTCGGTGGCAATTGGAGACTATGTGAGTAACAGTGAAAATTGGTCACTAGAGGATAAGAAAATAAAACTGGGTATTGGAAATGTTCATCTCGATTTCAGTAAAGCTTTCATTCCTGACCAAGAGACAAAGATTGATATTTCAGGCTGGGTTGGAGATGTTACCTTACTCGTTCCTGAGGATTTAGCAGTAAAAGTTGATGCTACAGTCAAAACAGGTTCTATTGAAATCTTTGATAATGAGTCGGATGGTTTGAACCGCTCGTACTCCTATAAATCTGAGGGTTATGATGAAGAAACTAGAAAACTAACAATTAATATTAATCTTAGTGTAGGCTCCATTCAAGTTGAAAAGGTGTAAGGGGGCTTAGGGTAATGTTTTCAAAACTAAATAGCATTAGGCTAACCATGATTCGATCACATGTCATTTCTGCACTGATGGTAGGTATTCTTTTCTTTACGGGTCTTCAGCTTATTTTACTAGCACTACCAGAGAACCCTTTAGCACTATCAACAATCCTTTTGCTTACAGCATTTGTGTTTGTGATCAGTGTGGGATCAGGAATCTACTTTGGTTACAGAGACAGTACAGATGTGAAGAAAAGGCTCGAGGAAGTTTCGACTTTTATCACAATCCTTGAAAGAGGAAACTTAAAGACGAGGGTGGATGTTGAAGGTCAAGATGAAATTGCAAGGATTACACAATCGCTAAATCAACTATCTGCCAAAATTGAAAAACAAGTACAATCTCTACAAAGGTTAGCTGATGAAAAAACGGAGTTAGCCGAAGAGGCACATAAAGCTGCATCAATTGAGGAACGCCAGAGGATTGCAAGAGATTTACATGATGCTGTCAGCCAACAGTTATTTGCTGTATCCATGATGTCATCTGCAGCAGTAAGATTACTAGATTCAAAGCCAGAGAAGGTAAAAGAGACCATCCAGCAAATTGCTGAACTTGCAGCACAGGCTCAAGTGGAGATGAGAGCATTACTCTTGCACTTAAGACCTGTACATTTAGGAAGAGATTCGCTCTATGAAGGGCTTGTTAAATTGATTGAAGAACTACAATCAAAATGTTCTATCCAATTTGAAACGGCCATTGATCATATCGATTGTTTATCAAAAGGTACAGAAGATCATCTTTTTAGAATTATACAAGAAGCTTTATCAAATATATTGAGGCATTCAGATGCAACACAAGTAAAGCTCACTTTCTCTCAAAAAGAAGAATATGTTTTTTTGCAAATCTACGATAATGGCAAAGGGTTTGACATTAATGAAGATAAGAAAATTTCATATGGTCTTAAAACAATGAGGGAACGCTGTGAAGAAATTGGTGGAGTATTCAAGTTACATTCAAAACAGGATGAAGGAACATATATTACGATAAGAGTTTCTGTATAAGGAGGAAACAAGAGTGAAAAGTCCGATTCGGTTAATTGTAATAGATGATCACGATATGGTAAGAAGAGGGTTAGTAGCCTATTTAGAAACGGAGCCTATGATTGAAATCATCGCAGAAGGTGCTAGTGGTAAAGAAGCTATTGAGCTTGTTCATAAATATAACCCTGATATTGTTTTAATGGACTTAGTGATGGAAAATGGAACAGGAATTGAAGCGACTGAAGAAATTATGAAGACTCATCCAGGCTGCAAAATCATTATTTTGACTAGCTTTTACGATGATAAAAAAGTTTTTCCGGCTATTGAAGCAGGAGCGTTTAGTTATATCTTAAAAACAGCTAAAGCCGAAGACATTGTCTCAACCATAATGAAGGCGGCAAATGGTGAAAATGTAATAGAGCCTAAGGTTGCAAGTGTGATGATGAATCGTTTTAGAAACCAAGAAAAACTGCCACATCATGAGCTAACTGAACGGGAGTATGATGTATTACAATGCATAGGGGATGGATTAACGAATCAGGAAATTGCTGATGAACTGTACATTGGTATAAAAACGGTCAAAACACATGTAAGCAATATCTTAAGTAAGCTAGAAGTTGCAGACCGAACACAAGCTGCCATTTATGCAAATAGAAATGGGATTTTACGAAAAAAAGAGTGATGTTCATAATAGGGGAACTTGTACTATCAAGAATAGAACTAGCATAGAGTAGTAATAGCAAATCTACTCCGGAAGGTAAGATCGCATGGAAAATGTCTTCTTAAAGCTAGTTCTGATTTTTGTAGCAATTAATCTAAAGGTAATTGGTGCAATTCAACTTATTTTTGAATTAAATACATACAACATAAAAGGAAATGGATTAAGCTGGGATGAGCTTATGACCATTCTAATTTACGACTATCCTATGTATGTGTTTTTGAGCGGAATGTTATTAATCGTATTAGCCCACTTTTTCCCTATATCAAGAAAAAGATATTGAAATGTATGTTTTTTTCCAAACAATTGTTTAATAATAAGCTGAATTTAAATAAACGCTTGTTTAAAAAGAAGCCCAATTCAAACAAACGTTTGATTAGTTTAGAACTTTAATCAATTTTTTTTGATTTAATACTTGCAATATGAAAAATTTGGATATATAATCAAATCATCAAGAAAAGTTGATTAAGACTTCAGGTGATTAATCAATATATTTTGATTATATGATATGAAGGAGAGATTACAATGTATTATTTTCAAGCTGAGTTAATTGCAAAGCAAAAACAACAAGAAATTGAAATGAAGGCAAAAGATTTTTGGAAATTTGACAGAAGATATGAGGAAAGAAACGTTGAGGTTAAACATACAATCATTGAAACGAGAAGACCTGCAGTTCATAGTGGCGGAAGCTGTTGCATAGCATAGTAAACAAATACATTCTCTCATTGATATAAAATACCTAGATGCTAGCCATCTAGGTATTTTTTTAACCCCCATAAAATCACAGCTCTCTCGAATGATATATATTGAACCTTTACGATTGTTATGGAGGGTCTAAGATGAAAAGACACCGAGAGAAAAGAAAACTTATTAAAAAAAGTACTCACAAATTAATTCTGCTAGCGCTATTAGTCTTTATATTAGTAGGAATTTTTGCAGTCAATGGATATATCATGACGAGAGATATTAGTGGGTTGAACCATGTCTTACCACAACCAACGATTATCTATGACAGACATGGAGAGGTAGCTAGTACGTTACTAAATTCTAAAATTAAAGGAATTGAATTCGAAGAGGTTCCGACCCATGTAGTAAATGCTGTTATATCAGTTGAGGATCATAGGTTTTATAAACATAATGGAATTGACTATCTAGGGATAGTAAGAGCAATGATTCGCAATATCCAAGCTGGAGAGGTAGTTGAAGGTGGCAGTACCATTACTCAACAGTTAACAAAAAATGTTTTTTTAACACATGATCAAACATTAAGTAGGAAGTTGGAGGAGTACTTTTTAGCTCAAAAGATTGAAAAAACATACTCTAAAAATGAAATTATGGAAATGTATTTAAATCAAATCTATTTTGGTGAAGGAGCATGGGGAATCCGGAATGCAGCTGAATTGTATTTTGGCAAAAAAGTTCAGGAATTAACCATAAGTGAATCTGCAACTTTAGTAGGGTTGATTAAAGCTCCTTCTAAGCTGTCTCCACTTAAGAACTTTGATAAGTCAATGGAGAGAAGAGGTACTGTTCTAGCTTTAATGCACCAACATGGATATATCTCTGAAAAAGAATTGAAGCAGGCTAAGGCTGGGGAAATTGTCCTGGAAGGAAAACAACTTGATCCTTATGAGGGTCAGTATCCTTATTATGTCGACCATATAATTGAAGAAGCAATTGAAAAATATGGACTTACTCAAAATGAGATTCTTTCAGGTGGACTCCACATTTATACGGAATTAGATCAACAGATGCAAAAAGCAGCAGAACAGGTCTATAAGAATAGTGATCTATTTCCAAAGGGAACATCAGAGAGAATAGTTCAAAGTGGAACAGTCCTGTTAGACCCTAGAACAGGAGGGATAAATGCGATTGTTGGTGGTAGAGGGGAACATGTTTTTAGAGGGTTCAATCATGCCACTCAGTTAAAAAGGCAACCCGGTTCAACGATGAAGCCACTAGCTGCATACACCCCTGCCCTTGAACTAGGATATAGTGTATTTGAAGAATTACCTGATTTGCCGATGAGCTTTAATGGTTATAAACCATCTAACTTTAGTAACAACTACAAGGGGATGGTTACCATGTATGATGCCATCAGAAACTCTTACAATATCCCTGCTGTTTGGATGTTAAATAAAGTTGGATTAAAGAATGGAATTAACGCTGTAGAACGATTTGGTATTCCCTTATCAAAAGAAGACCATAATTTGAGTCTAGCCCTAGGTGGCCTGCAGCATGGTGTTTCTCCATTACAGATGGCAGAAGCGTATTCAACCTTTCCTAACAAAGGGGTTAGACATGAGGCTCATGCAATCAAAAAAATAGTTGATACTAAAGGTGATAGACTTGCTATGTGGCAAGAAAAATCATTTCAAGTAACAAGTCCTCAAGTTTCGGATAGAATGACCTTCATGCTTAAGGGAGTTGTAGATGAGGGTTCTGGTAAAAATGCACGGATTTCAGGTCGAGAGCTTGCAGGAAAAACAGGATCTACTCAAGTGCCAATCAGTGGAATTGATGGTGTAAAGGACCAATGGTTTGTAGGTTATACACCTGATGTGGTTGGAGCCATTTGGTTAGGCTATGATAAAACAGATAAAAATCATTACTTAACAACAACAAGTGGAACAACAGCAGCTGTAATATTCAAGGAAATAATGAATGCCGCTTTAGAGGGAACACCTAATAGTTCCTTTAATCTTCCAGTTTTCCAAAGTCCTAAACCTATTCAAAGATTCGATGACAAAAAAGAAGAGAATAAGAAAGAAGAACGAAGAGGTAAAGGTGAAGGAAAAGGTAAAGGGAAAGATAAAGGAAAAAAGGGAAAAGATGACGACGATGACGACGATGATTGATTAAGTAGTACAGGATTAAATCCTGTACTTTTTTTATATAATTATTGGGAATGTCCCAAATTTAGTTCCTTTTATTGTAAAATAATTATGAAAAACTTTTTATAAGGAAAAAATTAAAAATTTCGAAACCTTTCTTAGTTTCAGTCGTAAATACTATTGTGAAACACAAAATAACTAAAACCAATGATAATAACCAATTCAAAGGAGGACTTGACTATGATTAAGAGCAAGAGCTATGAACTAGCAAGTAGGCAACAAGAATTGAAAATAATGCAGAAGAAAAGTCAGGAATAATCGCCATGGAACTCTTCGGTTATTCATTACAGGAAATCTATTTATTTGGTCTAATCATTGGTGGGATATTCACCCTTCTCTACATTTTATTTGGTGATATTTTAGAAGGTATCTTTGAAGCAATACCTGATGGGGTTTTAAACCCAACTCTTATCTTTTCATTTATTACTATATTTAGTGCAACGGGATATTTGTTTGAAAAACTTTCACCGTTAAATAGTTTTATTGTCTTTATGATTTCTGTCATCCTTGCACTTTTTTCAGTCATTTTACTAAATATATTCGTACTAATTCCTCTACGTTCAGCTGAGGAATCAATTGTTTTTACTGAAGATGACTTGAAAGGGAGACTTGGTAAAGTGATTATCTCAATACCTGAGGATGGCTTTGGAGAAGTTGTGCTTGAAGGAAATAGTGGGACTCTTTCAATGTCTGCTAAAAGTTTTGATGATGATCCAATACCTTATGATAAGGAAGTACTAGTTATTGATGTGAAAGAATCTGTTCTTTATGTGAAAGCATATGATAGTTTTAATTAAATCTACTAGATTTTAATTATAAAAAATACAATTCAGGAGGAATACTATGCCATCTATATTTATTATTGTAGGTATTGTTGTCGTTTTATTATTGGCCCTAATTGCTGTTTTTGTTACGAAATATCGTACTGCAGGTCCTGACGAGGCTCTTATCGTAACAGGTAGCTACCTTGGTGGAAAAAATGTTCACGTTGATGAATCAGGTAACAGAATTAAGATCGTTCGTGGTGGAGGTACGTTTGTATTACCAGTCTTCCAACAAGCTGAACCATTAAGTCTATTATCTAGTAAACTGGATGTTTCAACACCAGAGGTTTATACAGAGCAGGGTGTTCCAGTTATGGCAGATGGAACAGCTATTATTAAAATTGGTGGAACAATCAATCAAATTGCTACTGCTGCGGAACAATTCCTAGGTAAGTCAAAACAAGACAGAGAAAATGAAGCAAGAGAAGTACTGGAAGGTCATCTTCGTTCGATTCTTGGTTCAATGACAGTTGAAGAAATTTATAAAAATCGTGAAAAGTTTTCACAAGAAGTTCAACGTGTTGCTTCACAGGATTTAGCAAAAATGGGATTAATCATCGTTTCTTTCACAATTAAAGATGTTCGTGATAAGAATGGATATTTAGAGTCACTAGGTAAGCCGAGAATCGCTCAGGTAAAGCGTGATGCTGATATTGCTACTGCTGAAGCAGATAAAGAAACACGTATCAAGCGTGCAGAAGCAGCTAAGGATGCCCAAAAAGCTGAATTAGAACGTGCAACTGAAATTGCTGAAGCAGAAAAGCTAAATCAATTAAAGATTGCAGAGTTCCGTAGAGAGCAAGATATTGCGAAAGCACGTGCTGACCAAGCATACCACTTAGAAGAAGCTAGAGCGAAACAAGAAGTTACAGAGCAACAAATGCAAGTTCAAATCATTGAAAGACAGAAACAAATTGAGCTTGAAGAAAAAGAGATCGCTCGTCGTGAAAAGCAATATGATTCAGAAGTTAAAAAGAAGGCAGATGCTGATCGTTATGCCGTTGAGCAAGCGGCAGAGGCTGACAAAGCTAAACAATATGCTGAAGCAGATGCCAATAAATATCGTATTGAAGCACAGGCAAAAGCAGAAGCTGAGAAAATCAGAATTGATGGTTTAGCAAAAGCGGAAGCACAACGTGCACAAGGGGAATCTGAGGCTGAAGTTATTCGTCTTAAAGGTCTTGCAGAAGCAGAAGCGAAAGAGAAAATTGCAGAAGCGTTTGAACAGTTCGGTCAAGCAGCTATCCTTGATATGATCATTCGCATGCTTCCTGAATATGCAAAACAAGTGGCTAGCCCATTAGCGAATATTGATAAGATTACAGTTGTTGACACTGGTGGTAATGGTCCAAACAGCGGTGCAAACAAAGTGACAGGCTATGCAACAAACCTGATGGCTTCACTTCAGGAATCACTAAAAGCGTCTTCTGGACTTGATGTAAAAGAATTAATTGAGAACTTCTCTGGTAAAGGAAATGTTAGACACAGTATTGATTCACTTGCGAAGGATTTAACTGAAGCTAAGAAAACAGAAAAAACAGATCCGGAGAAGGAATAATCTCTGAAAAAGAGTTTTAGGCTGATGCCTAAAACTCTTTTTTTGTGGTAATAGAGCAACCTACAAACCCGTATACTTTACCTCCAATAGTAAAACCTAACAATACATCAAAAATAAGGAGATATTGTATGAGGAAAAACTGGATTCTCTTCGTAATTGTTGGGGTTGTTTTGTTAACTCCACTTTTTGCTGAGGCGCATGTTAAATGGTTTACAGATGTCCAACCAGAAAAAGAAACGATCCAAAACATTTTATCCCCATTTTTTATGGTGATGGCTGTACTGTCAGCATTGGTTTTATCAGTTTTGCCGCAGTTATTACCAAAGTTGATGAAGCTCCCCTACGTTGGTGATATCGATAAGAAGCTAGATAATTTTCGAAGGTTTTCGAGATATCTGCTGAAATATGGAACCGCAGTAACACTTATCATTCAAGTAGTATCAGGCACTATTTTTGCCCCGGAATTTTTAATTGAAAACAGCTGGGAAACAGTCTTAATTTGGGCTGCAATCGTTACACTTTTGATTCCAAATCATTATGCTACAAAAATTGGGGCATCCATTATTTTAGCCCTATTCCTATATGTTTTATCAAACGTCGGTCTATTTCATATGCTCGATTACGGATTTTATCTTGCGATTGTCTTCGTACTTTTAATTGGCAAAACTAGATTAGAAAACTGGGGTTTTCCTTTTCTTTACTTAGGAACAGGATTATCGCTCTGCTGGGTTGCGGTTGAAAAATGGGTATACCCAGTAATGAGTGCTGATATCATACATGGCCATAACGTACCGACTTTTGGATTTGCTCCTGAACACTTTATAGTAATGGCAGCGTTTATTGAGTTTATTGTTGGCTATTTGCTTGTGGTAGGAGTTTTGAACAGGATTTTATCCGTTATATTAACGCTAATCTTTTTTTCGACCACACTTCTGTTTGGTGTAACCGAAATCATTGGCCACTTTATGATTCATGTTGTGCTAGTCATCTTTATTATCGAAGGAGTATCCTTCTATAACCCACCAATTCGAATACACAAATCAATCATTGATCAAATGATTTTTGTATTTTTAAACTATATCTTTGTTCTTGCTACCTTTATACTTATTTATTATCGATTTGCTTAAGCAGCTTTCAGATGAGAGCTGCTTTTTTTTCTAAAAGGTTGCTGTTTTCACTTTGAACCATGACCGTTCCTTTGCGCTGCGGGCACTTGCTTTCCGCGGGGAATTATGAAAAAGCCTAACTGCCGGCTTTTTCAAGGGCGAATTCCCATCGGGGAGGAAGTCAAGCCTCCTCGGCGCAGGCGCCTGTGGGGTCTCGACCTTTCCTCTACTTCCCGCAGGAGTCAAGTGCCCTCCGCTCCAATCCACTGATGCTTAATATACATTTAAAGCAATAAACTTAACAAAAAAAACTTACTTTAAAATAATTTAAATATGTAGTGAACTTTTTTGAACTGCTAAACGTATTACCTTTAGATAAAAAAACGGACTACACTGGGGAGAGCCATTAGATGGACGATAAAGACTTAATAAAAAGTGCAAAGCGAGGTGACTCTCTTGCTTTTGCAATGCTTTTTGAAAAGCATTATTCCTTCTTAGTAAAATACTTAATCAAAGTGACTATGAAGCCAGAAATGGCAGAGGACTTGGCCCAAGAAACGATGATTAAGTGTATTGAAAAAATCAAATTATACAATGGTAAATCAAAGTTTTCCTCTTGGCTCATCACGATAGCAACGAACATCTATATAGATGATCTACGTAGGAAGAAAAGAGAGCAAAATTGGCAAGAGCAAGAACAGGCTCTTCGCAAAATGAAATGGCAGTTTGAGAGTAGAAATGAAGAGTGGAATGATGTCTTGAATGCACTTGGTAAATTATCAGATGAAATCCGTATTCCAATTGTGTTAAAGCATTATTACGGGTATGCCTATGATGAAATCGCAGTCATGCTTGGGATTGCACTTGGTACTGTAAAATCACGAATTCACAATGGAATCGTAGCTGTTAGAAAGGAGTTGAACGATGATGACAGAAGACAAGATTATCCCGTTAAAGAAGAAACAACAACAACAAGACCTTGATTCAGATCTCATCGATAAGATTAATATAGGTCTTAACCAAATGGACAACGCCTATCAAACGTATACACCAAATGTACAGTGGTTAGAACAAATGGTCATCAAAGAAAAAGAAGCTGCTAGAAGAAGACTCGTAAAAGAATTAATTCTCTTCTTTATATCAGCTATTACTATATTAAGTTTATTAGTACTAACAATTTTTAAAGCTCCAGTTATTTTTATAGTATTACAAGTAATAGTAACCATTGCCCTGCCATTAGGAGTTTATATCCACCATAGAAAACAGGTGATCATTCATGACAGCTGAAGAACTAGCAATTATACCATTTGTAGCATTACTTCTAATTGCACAAAGTACCTGGCTATTTCTAGATGCTAGAAAAAGAGGTCATAATTACTGGTTATGGGGAATTGTCGGATTAATCCAGGCACCTATGCCTTCTCTGTTTTATCTACTCTTTGTTAGAAAAATATTTAAAACGAAAAAGTAGGTTATGTATATGGATCGATTAAAATATGTATTAACAGCTACCGCCACGATTGGACAGTTAATTGGTATTGTTTTTCTATTTATAAGCATTAAATGGGCAATAATCTTTTACATTTGTTATGGAGTGGCAATTGCTGCATTATTTGCAGTGTTAATAAGAGAAAGAAGGAAAGAAAAAAAGGAGGAAGAAAACAATGATTATCGTAACTACTGAGTTTGTACCAGGTAAGGAAGTTAAAGAATTAAAAGGGTTTGTAAAAGGAAGTACGGTTCAGTCTAAGCATATTGGAAAGGATCTTTTAGCTGGCCTAAAGACAATCGTAGGTGGAGAAATAAAAGATTATACAGATATGATGACTGAAGCTAGACAAATAGCGATCGGAAGAATGGTAGAAGACGCGAAAAAATCAGGTGCTAATGCTGTTATTGGTGTGCGACTTGAAACGTCCAGCGTCATGGCGAATGCTTCTGAAATCATTGCTTATGGAACAGCCGTTTACGTAGAATAGTCTAAAAATAGATTTAATATTTTCCAAAAAAAGGTTTGACAACGTTAAGAAACCTGTTAGTATAGGTAGCAGTAACATGTTACTTTAAAATTTTATATCGTTTTTCCACTAGGGGTGCCTGTTAAAGGCTGAGATTGAAGTGTACTTTGAGACCCTTAGAACCTGATCTGGTTAACACCAGCGTAGGGAAGTGGAGTATAGGAAACTTTGTATTTATGTGCATTTTCCACTACAACCACTTTCTTTACGTTGGTAAAGTAAGTGGTTTTTTTATGTTTACTTTAGACTGTCGACAAGTGCCGTGTACTTGTCGAACCAAAAAACAAGGAGGAATAGAAGATGAAATTTTCACAAGAAATTAGAAAAGAAGCGGATCATATTTGGGAAGCAAGTTTTCAACATCCATTTGTAACCGGCATTGCTGATGGAACTTTATCTCTTGAGTCTTTTAGATATTATGTTTTACAGGATGCATATTATTTATCTCATTTTGCACGAATTCAAGCATTAGGTGCAGCAAAAGCAGAGGACTTACATACAACAAACAGACTAGCGATTCATGCACAAGGTACGTATGAGGCTGAGTTATCATTACATGAAAACTTCTCAAAACGTCTAGGAATCACTGAAGAAGAAAGACAGAATTTCATAGCAGCACCAACAGCCTATGCCTATACTTCTCATCTTTACCGAGCTGCTTATTCTGGACATTTAGGTGATATTATTGCAGCTTTACTACCATGCTACTGGTTGTACTACGAAATTGGTGAAAGATTACAAGGCTCAACTCCTGCTGAACCAATCTACCAAGAATGGATTGAAGCCTATGGTGGAGACTGGTTCCGAGAACTAGTTGAAGAACAAATCAATCGACTTGATGAAATTGCAGAAAAAGTAACAGACGAAGACCGAAAACGCATGAAAGAACACTTCATGATCAGCAGCCAATACGAATACTCCTTCTGGGAAATGGCCTACCGCCTAGAAAAATGGTCAGTTCAAAATACAAAATTAGAAGTTTAATAGATGTCGAATAGTTTACTAAAAAAGGAGTCAATCACATATGAATAAAGGTTTAAAGCTTACTGATATATTAGTTACTGTCGTTATTGCAATTGCATTTGGTATAGTTTATAAACTTTGGGGACCACTTTATTATGCTGTGAAGCCATTGGGTCTTCACGCCGATCAACTAATCTATGGGATGTGGTTTATCGCCGCAACTGTTGCGTTCTTAATCATCAGAAAACCAGGTGTAGCATTACTTGCAGAAACGGCTGCAGCGTCCGGAGAATTTTTAATGGGGTCAGAATTTGGTTTAACTGTATTACTATATGGAGTCGTTCAAGGTTTATTTGCAGAGTTGGTATTAGCTGCTTTCCGTTATAAGCGTTTCGACTTATTTGTCGTTTGTTTAGCGGGTCTTGGTGCAGGTTTAGGCTCACTAATTATGGATTTTGCATATGGTGAGGTGGGCGACCTAGCTGCCTGGAACTTAACATTGTTCATCGTAGCAAGATTTGTTGGTGCTGTTTTATTTACAGGATTCCTTGCTTACTACCTAGTGAAGGCACTTGAAGCTACTGGCGTTACGAATTTAGTACGTCCAGCCACAAAAGAGGATTTTGATGCACTAGATCGTTAAATGGGGTGCTAAGATTGAAAAAAGTTGCACATGTTGAAAATCTACGCTTAAAGTTTACTGGAGGAGAATCCTTGTTATTCAAGGATTTATCCTCATCATTTTATCAAGGAGAAAAGGTACTTCTTCTGGGCCCCTCAGGGTGTGGCAAATCTTCACTACTGCAAGTGTTAACAGGGTTAATTCCCAACTCAATTGATGTACCTATGAAAGCAGATAGTATAGAGGTTCCGGCATCTTGGGGCTATGTGTTCCAAGACCCCGACACTCAATTTTGTATGCCGTTTGTAGATGAGGAAATTGCGTTTGTGTTAGAGAATCTCCAAGTTCCTAGAGAACAAATGAACCAAATAATAAACGAACTTCTTTTAAAAGTAGGACTAAACCTAGAATCAACACATACTTCAATTAACACTTTATCAGGAGGGATGAAGCAACGGCTGGCGATTGCTTCTGTATTAGCTCTTGAACCTGAAGTTTTATTTTTAGATGAGCCAACAGCAATGCTCGATCCAGAAGGTACGAAAGATATTTGGGATACGATAAAAAATATAAGTCAAGACAAGACGGTCATTATCGTTGAACATAAAATTGATCATGTTATTGACTTTGTAGATCGAATCATTCTGTTTAATGCAAACGGGCAAATCATTGCAGATGGAGATAAAGAAGATATTTTCCTGAACTACAAGAAAGAAATTAAAGCTCAGGGAATTTGGTATCCGGGTGTGTGGGATGATTATATCAGTGAAAGAAAAACTGAACTGCCAGAGTTTACTGAAGAAGATACAAATGAAGTCCTTAAGCTAGAAAATTTTATTGGGTATCGAAATAAAGAAGCGAAAATACATGTACCAGATAGTACTGTCAAAGCGGGAGAATGGATTGTAATCGTAGGAGAAAATGGCGCAGGAAAGAGTACGTTACTACACGCACTATTTCAATTTATTAAAACGTCAGGACAGTATGACTTAATGGGTACAGATATCCAAAACATTAAAAAACTTACTCAGTATCTAACATTTGTGTTCCAAAATCCAGAATTCCAATTCATTACGAATTCTGTTTATGAAGAGATCGCGTATTCGTTAAAAATGGAGAAGGTCACTGATAAGGATATTGAAGAAAAAGTTGAAGAATTGCTAACTATTTTTCAGTTGGAAAGTCATCGCAAACAACATCCGTATCAACTATCAATGGGGCAAAAACGTAGATTAAGTGTAGCGGCATCCATTGTTAAGGGACAACAAATAATGCTCCTAGATGAACCAACATTTGGACAGGATTCAAAAAACACGTTCGCATTACTTGAGCTCATTGAACAGTATCGTAGAAACGGAACAACAATATTGATGGTGACACATGATAAACAAATTGAAGCTCATTTCGCAACAAGAGTATGGCATATCGAAGCAGGAGAGCTTATCGATGACAGAGTTCAATTCAGGTCTCAGCCTTTTGTAGAAAGGAGGGTGACCTTTGCAAATTAACTTTTCATTTGAAGAAACGTGGCTGCATAAGATTAATCCAAGTGTAAAACTTCTTACAATGATATTTCTACTATTTATTGTACTATTTATTCATAACTTAAACTTTATGATGAACTTTGCCATTATAACTCTCATTCTCTATTGTTTCTTTACAGGACACCCAACAAAACGTGTACTACTCTTTTCGATACCTTTTGTGATTGTATTTATTTCAACAGCATCCTCTATGATTCTTTTTGGAAAAGGTGAAACTACCTGGTTTAAATGGGGACTCATTTCTATCTCTGAGGAGAGTTTTTATAGAGGAATACACATAGGTTTTCGAGCGCTTACTTTTGCAGCCTTAGGTCTGACCTTTGCATTAACGACAAGACCTGTTTACTTATTTTATTCATTAATGCAGCAGTTAAAATTAAAGCCTAAATATGCGTACAGCTTTATGGCAGCTGTGAGGCTAATACCGATTATGATTGAGGAATTTCAAACTATTCGGAATGCCATGAAGGTCCGTGGAGGTTATGAGAAAGGTGGATTCCTTTCTGTTTTTTCAAAAATTAAATCCTACACAATACCTCTATTATCTCAAAGTATCCGAAGAGCACACCGAATCGCAGTTGCAATGGAAGCGAAAGGATTTTCGGATACTACAAAGAGAACGTACTATTATCAAATAGGCTACTCAAGATATGATCTATTATTTATCGTATACTTTGTCATTATGTTACTAGTAGGCTATGTACTTGCTATCCATCTACCTTACTTACCAACAACAGATATACGTTATAACTAAATTGATTGAGAATCTAAAGATGTATGTTATACTAAAGGTAATTTAATAGCTTTTTATTTTCACTAGGGGAGTCAGACTGTTGACTGAGATGGAAAACCTGTTTCCAGACCCTTTGTACCTGATCTAGATCATGCTAGCGTAGGGAAGTGGAGCGGTTGACTTAACCTAATCATAAACTCAAACCACTCTTCCTTACCGGAATGAGTGGTTTTTTATTTTCTCTTCAAGGAGATATTTTATGGCAAAAAAAGAACTTCACATCATCTCAACTGGACAGCAGCCAATAAAAGAATTCGTAAGCATTATAGCCAGCATCCACCACTATGTAGACTATATACATATTCGAGAAAAGAAAAGAACTGCCAAGGAAATCTATGATACTGTGACATACCTTACAGAAAATAATATCCCCTTATCTAAAATAATAATAAATGACAGGGTTGATGTTGCTCATGTCACAGGGGTTGCAGGGGTACAACTAGGTTATTCAAGTTTAGATGTTAAAACAATAAAGTCTAGATTTCCAGAATTAAAGATTGGTTGTTCAATCCATTCGAAAGAAGAGGCTATAACTGCTGAAAAGAATGGTGCAAACTTCTGTTTATATGGTCACATATATTCAACCGACTCCAAACCTGGAATAGCTCCTAGAGGTATTCAAGGCTTAAAAGAAATAGTAAATACAACAAAATTACCTGTGATAGCCATAGGTGGAATTCAGCCACAAAATACAGTAGATGTCATTGAATCAGGGGCAGCGGGCATTGCCGTGTTATCTGGTGTTTTATTGGCTTCTAACCCTTTAGGTGCAGTAAAAGAATATGCTTACAAACTAGGAAGGGAAGGTGTACATAATGATGCATGAAAGATATGACGCAATCATCATTGGTGGTGGTGTTAATGGATGTGCAGTAGCCTACAACCTTGCCAAGAGAGGTAGAAAGGTAGTTTTATTGGAAAAAGACCGAGTGGGGAGTAAGTCCTCTGGAGCTGCTGCTGGAATGATCGCAGCACAAACAGAGCTTGATCAAGATGGTCCACTATTTTCCTTGGCCCGAAAAAGTAGAAGCATGTTTAATAATCTTGCTTTAGAGCTTAAGAAGGTAAGCGGAATAGATATAGAACTCGTGAACAAAGGCATGTATAAGGTTGCTTTAACAGAAGAACAAGAAGAGGAACTAAAAGGAATTATTAAAGTCCAAACGAATCTAGGTGAAAAAGCTGAGTGGCTTACAGCAAATGAGTTACGAATGAAGGAACCGGCTATTTCATCAGAAGTAAGAGGAGCAATGTATGTCCCAGAAGATGGTCAAGTATCTGCACCACAACTTACATCTGCCTTTGCAAGCTCAGCAGCTGTTCTAGGAGCTGAAATAAAAGAATTTACCGATGTGTATTCAGTTGAATATGAAGATGACCAGGTAAAAGGAGTTATCACAAATGAGGGGACGTTTAATAGTGAGAACATCATTGTGTGTACCGGTGCCTGGAGCAAAAAGTTGTTACAACAAACAAATATAGAGTTAGATACTTATCCTGTTAAAGGCGAGTGCTTCTCTGTAAAAACAACTAAGCCCCTCGTTGAGGGTTCAATCTTTTCTCATGGCTGTTATATCGTTCCTAAAAAAGGTGGACGTTTAATTGTTGGGGCAACAGTGAAGCCTCATACTTTCGATCAAAAGGTAACAGTTGATAGTGTATCAACGTTAATGGAAAAAGCAATTAAACTAGTTCCTGAGATTGCTAGTGCAGAATGGGAGACAGCATGGGCTGGTATTCGACCACAAACTGGTGATGGACTTCCATACATAGGGGAGCATCCAACTATACAAGGATTGTTTATTGCGACTGGGCACTTTAGAAATGGTATTTTACTAGCACCAGTAACTGGGGAATTACTAGCAGACTACGTTGAACGTAAACCAATTGATGAGAAGATTTTTTCCGCTTTTCGAATTGATCGTTCAAATTTAGCAACAGTTTGAGTAGGAGTGATTGATAAATGAATTTAATCATAAATGGAGATAGAGTGGAAGTGCCAGAAAGTGTCCAAGATGTATCAATGTTACTAGCGCATTTTAATCTGGATCAAAAGGTTGTCATTGTTGAATGGAATCAATCTATTTTAGAAAAAGGCTCTCATCAAGAAACAAGATTATCGGATGGAGACCGAATTGAAATTGTACATTTTGTAGGAGGCGGATGATTATGCTGAAAATTGGAAAATATGAATTTAACTCAAGACTTTTATTAGGTACAGGAAAGTACCCGAACTTTGATATTCAAAAAGAAGCTGTCGAAGTATCCGAATCTGAGATTTTAACGTTTGCAGTAAGACGAATGAATATTTTTGAAGCTAGCCAACCAAACTTTCTGGAAAAGCTTGATCTTAGCAAATATACGTTACTACCAAATACAGCAGGTGCGAAAACAGCAGAGGAAGCAGTGAGGATTGCTAAACTTGCAAAAGCATCTGGACTATGTGACATGATTAAAGTTGAAGTGATTGGCTGCCAAAAAACGTTGCTACCAGATCCAGTTGAAACGTTAAAGGCGTCAGAAGAGTTACTTAAAGAAGGTTTTATCGTTTTACCTTATACGTCAGATGATGTATTATTAGCAAAACGTTTAGAAGACTTAGGCTGTCATGCAATTATGCCAGGAGCTTCACCAATTGGATCTGGCCAAGGAATTATTAACCCATTAAATCTAAGATTTATCATTGAACAATCAAGCGTTCCTGTTATCGTTGATGCAGGTATTGGAACTCCTTCAGATGCAGCCATTGCAATGGAGTTAGGCGCAGACGGTGTACTATTGAATACAGCTGTTTCAGGAGCGAATGATCCTGTGAAAATGGCAAAAGCAATGAAGCTTGCGATAGAAGCCGGTCGATTAGGATATGAAGCGGGTCGAATTCCGAAAAAACAATATGCAACAGCTAGCAGTCCGATGGAAGGAATGAGCATTAGTTGAGTGAACGGTATTCACGCCAAGAAATTTTTACCCCAATAGGAATAGAAGGGCAACAAAAAATACGAAATAAACATGTATTGATTGTAGGTGCAGGTGCTCTCGGAACAGGAAGTGCAGAAGGGCTTGTACGTGCTGGGATTGGAAAACTTACAATTGTAGACCGTGATTATGTTGAATGGAGCAATCTTCAAAGACAGCAATTGTATTGTGAGGAAGATGCTATCAAGCGTATTCCAAAAGCAGTCGCTGCGGAGAAACGCCTTAACATGGTGAACTCTGATGTAGATATCAATGCGCTTGTAATGGATGTTTCAGTTGCTGAAATTGAACGACTGATTGGAGGCGTAGATTTAATTATTGATGCAACTGACAATTTCGATACAAGATTGTTACTTAATGATATTTCACAAAAGTATAACATACCATGGATTTATGGGGCGTGTGTTGGAAGCTACGGAATTTCCTACACAATTGTACCTGGTGAAACCCCTTGTTTAAATTGTCTTTTAGAAACGGTTCCAATGGGCGGTTTAACTTGTGATACAGCTGGGATTATCAGCCCAGCGGTCCAAATGGTTGTAGCGTATCAAGTAACAGAAGCACTCAAGATTTTAGTGGAGGATTTTCAGTCTTTACGTAAAAAATTGGTCTCATTTGATTTATGGAAAAATCAGCATACAGCGATCAATGTTGAAAAAGTTAAAAAAATAAGCTGCCTATCTTGTGGACCGGAGCGTACGTATCCATACCTATCTTTTGAAAATCAGACTAAGACCGCTGTGTTATGTGGACGTGAGTCTGTGCAAATTCGTCCACCAGAACGAATGGACCGCGATTTAGAAAAGCTAGCAGACCTATTGGCGGCACAAGGTGGAAAAGTCGAAAGAAATCCTTATTTAGTTTCTTTTACGATTGATCAACATCGCTTGGTAATTTTTAAGGATGGCCGTGCATTGGTTCATGGAACAAAAGATATTGCAGAAGCTAAAACATTGTATCATCGCTATTTAGGTTAGGGGGCTTTTTCAAGATGGTCTATAAGGCACTAACAATTGCAGGTTCCGATAGTGGAGGAGGTGCTGGGATTCAAGCAGACTTAAAAACATTCCAGGAACTTGACGTATACGGAATGTCTGCCATAACAGCAGTAACCGCTCAAAATACATTAGGTGTTCAAGGGGTTTACCCAATGTCCGTAGAAGCAGTAACCCGGCAAATCAAATCGATTGCTGCAGATCTCCCACCTCAAGCTGTAAAAACAGGTATGCTTTTTAGTAGTGATTTGATTCAGGCTGTTGCAAAGGAATTTAAGCAAGCTGGCTGGGAAAAGCTTGTTGTTGATCCAGTTATGATCGCTAAAGGTGGGGCGTCACTTTTACAAGAAGAGGCAGTTACAGCTTTAAAAGAGTATTTAATTCCATTAGCATACGTGATTACACCGAATATACCAGAAGCAGAAGTGCTTACAGAAATGAAGATTAACTCCATGGCTGATCGGAAAATGGTGGCTATAAAGTTGAATGAGCTAGGTGCAAAGCATGTTGTCATTAAAGGTGGACATGATAACTCCGAGATGGTCACTGATCTATTATATAATGGAGAACAATTTTACGAGTTTACTAGCAAAAGGCTGATCACTCAGCATACACATGGAACAGGATGTACATTTGCAGCTGTTATTACGGCAGAGTTAGCTAAAGGACATACTGTACATGAAGCAATTACAGTTGCCAAAGAATTTATCCATGCAGCCATCGGAGAAGAGCTTGGGATTGGATCAGGTCATGGTCCAACGAATCACTGGGCTTACAGAAGGGGAGTGCAAGTAGGATGAAAAAGGAATTATTAAGATTATATTTTGTACTTGGAAGTCCGAACTGTAATAGAGACCCTAGACATGTTTTAAGAGAAGCAATCGAAGGAGGAATTACTCTCTTTCAATTTCGTGAAAAAGGAACGGGTAGTTTAGTAGATTCGGAAAAGCTTGAGTTAGCCAAGGATCTATTGAGTATTTGTCGGGAACATCAAATACCATTTATTGTGAATGATGATATTGATCTTGCGCTCGAAATTGATGCAGATGGTGTTCATATTGGCCAAGAAGATGAATCAGTAAACAGTGCTCGTGAAAAAATCGGTGATAAAATTCTTGGTGTGTCTGCTCATAATGTCGAAGAAGCACTCGCAGCAGTGAAAGCTGGAGCAGATTATATTGGTGTTGGGCCGATGTATGAAACATCCACGAAAACTGATGTTAGGGAAGTGCAAGGTCCTGAAGTAATTGGGTTAATTAGAGAAGCAGGAGTTACATTACCACTTGTGGGAATTGGCGGAATCTCTCAAGGCAAAGCAGAAGCTGTCATAAAAGCTGGAGCAGACGGAGTAGCAGTTATATCGGCTATTAGTAAGGCGGAATTTCCATTGAAAAGTGCACAGGAAATATTGAGTGAAGTGAAGAAGAGCTGATTGTTGGCTCTTTTTTTATTTGCGGACTGAGATACCGTTATTTTGCTTAAATTCGAGGATTTTGATGCTTTTCGGACTCAGGGGCCGTTATTCAATCAAAAAGTGGTAATTATTAGACCTAAACTTCCCAATAACGGCCTGTGAGTCCGCTAAACTTTAAAAATAGCAAATTCTCATGAAATAACGGCATCTGAGTCCGATAG
Source organism: uncultured Bacillaceae bacterium (assembly GCA_947497585.1). Classification (GTDB taxonomy): domain Bacteria; phylum Bacillota; class Bacilli; order Bacillales; family Bacillaceae_L; genus Bacillus_BV. The sequence continues at coordinate 121,706 of CANMHG010000009.1, forward strand.
TACTTCAACAGGACTGGGCTATAGTACCGAAACCGAATCGAAGTGATGAAATTTGTCGCAAAAGTAGTAATTGACAAAATTATGTACACAGTGATAAGCTTACAAAAGAAAAATACTAACAGTTAATGGAAAAGGAGGGAAATCGAAATGGAAATTGTAGTAGCAATTGTCATGCAGCAAGATACTAATAAGCAATACCAACAATTGAATCATTTCGTGACCTGTCCTTTTATTGCACTTTTTTAATTTTACTTACAAAAGTACATAATGCACAGGTCACCATAGGTGACGTGTGCTTTTTTTGTTCCCGAAAACGAGATCAAACCCGTTTTCGGCATACATATAGGATTTCACTTTTATTTAGTGTCTTCTATATCGTAAGCGAAAGCATATCGCACTATTTGCGGTATGCTTTTCTTTTTTTGTTTAGGAAATTTATTTAAAGTACCTGGTAGTTAACAAAGTCTTTAAGTTTACTACGTCCAGCTCCAGCGCCTAGCCCCTCGAGGTCAAATAACCTGTTTCATAAAAAGTCAAAGTGCAGACTTTTTCTGTCACAGAACATTTGCTTGTCGGGGCTGACCAAGGCGCTTGCGCTTTTGTAATCTGTGTACTACACCAAACCGGTGTTTACAAATATATAAAACTAATTAAAGGAGGAGCAAACTATGAACATAGCTAGTGTGTTGATGATGAATTATGAAGGATATCTCGAAAGTGGCTAGTTTGTTTTGACAAACATGAGAGGAGCTGACAGAACATGTTATCAGTATTAGGAAAATTATCTTGGTTTTTTAAACTTTATTGGAAAAGGTATACAGTCGCGATACTTCTATTAATAGTTGTAGGCTTATTAGAAATTATCCCGCCTAAATTAATTGGAGTGGCAATTGATCAAATTCATACCGGAAGTCTTACAGGTGAAAAGCTTTATCAATATATTCTATTTTTATTAGGACTTACAGTTGTTATCTATACTGTAACCTACACATGGATGTATAAATTATTCGGTGGAGCCTATCTAGTCGAACGAATTCTACGTGGAAGATTTATGGGTCATCTTTTAAAAATGACACCAACCTTTTACGAGAAAAATAGAACAGGAGACTTGATGGCGCGTGCCACAAACGACTTAAAAGCTATTTCATTAACAACTGGTTTTGGAATTCTTACGTTAGTTGATTCAAGTGTATTTATGCTAACAATCCTTTTTACAATGGGTATCTTGATTAGCTGGAAGCTAACGTTCGCGGCTTTAATTCCATTACCATTGATTGCAGTTGCAATCAGCATTTATGGGAAAAAAATTCATCAGCGTTTCACAGAGGCTCAAGATTCATTTGGAACAATGAACGACCAAGTACTAGAGTCAATTGCTGGGGTACGAGTTGTTCGTGCATATGTTCAAGAGCAAGCGGATGAAAACAGATTTAACTCAATTACAGAAGATGTTTATCAGAAAAATGTTAGAGTAGCAAAGATTGACGCATTATTTGAGCCAACCATTAAAATCCTTGTCGGAATGAGTTATTTGATTGGTTTAGGGTATGGAGCATATCTTGTGTTTCAAAATGTCATTACTCTAGGAGAGCTTGTATCATTTAACGTTTATTTAGGGATGATGATTTGGCCGATGTTTGCTATTGGTGAACTAATCAATATCATGCAGCGTGGAAATGCGTCTCTTGATCGAGTAGATGAAACTCTATCCTATGTTCAAGACGTTAAGAACCATGAGGAACCAATTAAAGTTGGTACTCCAGAAAAAATTGAATTCCATGATGTTACATTCCAATATCCATCTTCAACAGTTAAGAACTTAGAGGACGTAAATCTAACGATAAAGCGTGGTCAAACGCTTGGGGTTGTTGGAAAAACAGGTAGTGGAAAGACGACACTAGTTAAGCAACTATTGCGTGAATATCCGTTAGGTGAAGGAGAAATCCTCGTTAATGGGGTTCCGTTAGACAAAATTGCTCTAGAGGAAATTAATGAATGGATGGGGTATGTTCCTCAAGACCATATCTTATTCTCAAGAACAGTTAGGGAAAACATTTTATTTGGAAAAAAGAATGCTACCAACGAGGAATTAGATAAATCGATTGAACTATCAGCCTTTAAAAAGGACTTAACTATGCTACCTCAAGGACTTGAAACTCTTGTAGGTGAAAAAGGTGTAGCATTATCCGGTGGGCAAAAACAGCGTATTTCGATCGCAAGAGCTTTAACTGTGAACCCGGAAATTCTAATTTTAGATGATTCGCTCTCTGCAGTTGATGCAAAAACAGAATCTAAAATTCTACAAAACATTCGTAAGGAACGTTCGGATAAAACAACGATTATTACAACACATCGTCTTTCTGCAGTAGAACACGCAGATCTGATTATTGTCCTAGATGATGGGAAAATTATTGAAAAAGGAACTCATGCAGAGCTTATCGAGCAAAATGGCTGGTATAAAGAGCAATATGATCGCCAGCAAATTGAAGAACTACAGGAAAGTGGGGTGTCAGCATGAACGTAGGTAAACGCCTAGTGAATTATGCACTCCTTTATAAAAAGACATTAATTTTTGCATTAATAATGCTAACCATTGCGGTTGCAGCTGAACTAACAGGTCCGTTTATAGCCAAAAAAATGATAGATGATCATATTTTAGGGATTGAAAAACCTTGGTATGAAACAGTTGAAGGTGAAGGGACAGTTAGCTATAACAACACTTGGTATAAACGCTCTGATAACTTCAATCCAGGCGAGGAAAAAGGACCTGAAGTACGTGTTATCCAAGTAGGTCGTGAGTATTTTTTTATTAACCAACCTATTGCTTTTGATGGTACGAGAACAGTAGATGAAAACGGGAAGGTAAAGATCTCAAGAAATAATCAAGAAGCAGTATATGATGCAAAAAAACTAACTAAAACAGAGCTTTTTAATTTTTATAGCCCACAAATTCCAAAGCTAATTGAATTAATCGCTATTTACTTTGGACTGCTAGTTATAGCATCTATTTTCACATATGGACAACGCTTTTTCTTGCAAACATCTTCAAATAGAATCATTCAAAAAATGAGAAAAGATGTATTTGCGCAGGTACAGCGTTTGCCTATAAATTATTTTGATAACCTTCCAGCTGGTAAGGTGGTATCTAGAATTACAAATGATACTGAAGCAATAAGAGATTTATATGTTTCTGTTCTTGCTAACTTCTTTACAGGTATCATTTACATCACAGGTATCTTTATCGCCTTATTGCTACTAGATGTGAAACTAGCTTTAATCTGTATGATTTTGATTCCGATTCTCTTTATCTGGATTAAGGTATATCGAAAATATGCTTCACACTATAACCATAAAATACGTTCAATCCTAAGTGATATTAATGGAATGATCAATGAATCAATTCAAGGAATGACAATTATTCAGGCTTTTCGTCGTCAGAAGGAAACGAATAAAGAATTTGAAACGATGAATGAAGAGCATTTTACGTATCAAAACAAGCTATTAAGCTTAAATGCCCTCACTTCTCATAATCTAGTTGGGGTGCTTCGTAATATTGCTTTCGTGGCATTGATTTGGTATTTTGGCGGTGCGTCACTCGGCATTGGAACAGTGGTCTCACTCGGTGTTCTTTATGCCTTTGTCGATTATTTAAACCGTTTATTTCAGCCGATTACGGGGATCGTTAATCAGTTGGCTATTTTAGAGCAATCTCTGGTTGCAGCAGAACGTGTCTTTACACTTTTAGATGAAGAGGGTGTAGACGTTACAAAAGAGGACTTCCCGAGATATAAAGGAAATGTTGTGTTTGATCATGTTAACTTCGGCTATAAAGAAGGCGAATATGTTCTAAAAGATATCAACTTTGAGGCGAAGCAGGGTGAAACAGTAGCACTTGTTGGTCATACAGGCTCGGGTAAAAGTTCGATTATGAATTTACTTTTCCGATTCTATGATATTAAGGAAGGAAAAATCTTAATTGATGGCAAGGACATTAATACAATTTCTAAACAGGCGTTAAGAAAGCATATGGGAATTGTATTACAAGATCCATTCCTTTTTACAGGAACCATTGCTTCAAATGTAAGTTTAGATGATCCTTCAATTACTCGCGATAAAGTTGAAAAAGCTCTGCAGGATGTTGGAGCAGATCAATTACTAAAGAGTTTGCCAAATGGGTTTGATGAGCCAGTTATCGAAAAAGGAAGTACGCTTTCATCTGGACAACGTCAATTAATCTCTTTTGCTCGTGCACTTGCATTTGACCCAGCCATTTTAATATTAGATGAGGCGACTGCTAGCATTGATACAGAAACCGAAGCCATCATCCAAGATGCCTTAGAAGTGTTGAAAAAGGGAAGAACAACCTTTATCATTGCACATAGATTATCTACTATCCGAAATGCAGACCAAATTCTAGTTCTAGACCGAGGTAAAATTGTTGAAAAAGGAAACCACGAAGAACTGATGAAAGTTGGAGGAAAGTACTATCAAATGTACCAACTTCAACAAGGCAAAAACAAAGGCCTTGCAGGCTAAATAAAATGATGCTGCTTTCAATAGGCAGCATCTTTTTTATGATTCGAGAATGTTGAAGCCAATAAATAAAATTAGCATCATTGAAAACGCAATATTTAATGTGATTGATAGTTCTGGCATGCTAAAACCACTCCTTTTCTTAAGGATACCATTAGAAATTAGGATGATAACCCATAGGTTTTGAACACTTTTTGACCACAAAATGAACAATTTATGACTGATTGTCTGACGAATTTACCATGATTGCAGCAACCTGCTTTAGACGATCATAAAATTGAATGGCAGCGGCAGTATCGGTCAATCCTACTTCTTCAAAGGCTTCCTTCATGCAAGTTAGCCAAGCAGTAGCCCTTGAAGGTGTAATCTCAAAGGGTAAATGTCGTTCTCGCATAGCTGGTGGGCCAAACTCATTACTATAAAGGGTAGGTCCTCCTAAAAACTGCGTAAGAAAAAGTGTTTGCTTTCTTTTGATTTCGTTAATATCGCCTTCAAACAGTGGACTTAGAATCGGGTTAGCGTATACTTTAGGATAAAATGCGTTTACCAGTTGTGTAACAGTGTCAGCACCACCAATTCGCTCATAAAGTGTTTCCAATACAGGACTATTCACATCAATCACCACCGTTTTAATTCGTTATATAAGTTACTATAACAAGGAACATAGAAAAAAAGTGTGATTTGAATCACTTACTATGAATCTAAAACAGCAATTAAATTTCTCATTTAAGTTAATGTTTGTTATTATTATCATATCCTTATTTTTAGTACATAATGAAGCATAATAGGGGATAAAGTTAGAGGTATAAAAATTTTTAGGAGAGTGAACTTTCTTGGCCGAATTGCCACTGAGTACCATTATTTTGTTAATTGTTCTAATATTCTTATCTGCTTTTTTTTCAGCTACAGAGACAGCGTTTTCAAGTGTAAACAAAATCAGATTGAAAAACTATATGGATGAAAACCGTCGGGGGAGTAAAAAAGCCTACTATATTACGGAGCATTTTGATAAAGCTTTATCAACCATCCTAGTAGGTAACAATATTGTAAACATTGCGGCTGCATCTATTTCTGCGGGAATAGCGACACAATTGTTTCCAGGCAGTACTGGATTATTAATAAGCACAATCGTTATGACGATATTGATCCTTATTTTCGGTGAAGTCCTACCAAAATCGTTTGCAAAGGAAAACTCAGAAAGCTTCTCTCTTGCAGTTGCAGGGATATTATTTCTGTTAATGAAGGTACTGACTCCAGTGACCTACTTATTTATTTTACTTAAAAAGGGAGCTTCCCGATTAATTAAAACTAAGAATGATTCTCCGGCCGTCACAGAGGAAGAAATCAAAGTCATGATTGACCTAAGTGAGGAAGAAGGAGTAATTGATAATAAAGAAAAAGAGTTAGTGCATCGTTCTTTAGATTTTAATGATATATTGGTTGGTGAAATTCTTACACCTCGTATTGATATGATTGCTGTTGAGGTGAATCATCCTGTTGAAGACATACTAGCGATGTTTTTGGAGGAAAGGTATTCAAGAGTTCCAGTGTATGAGGATAATATTGATAATATCATTGGGATTTTATCTGAAAGGGAATTCTTAAGTAACCTTGTTCAAAAGAAAGAGATTAACGTCCGAGAGTTAGTGCGAGATCCATTCTTCGTTGTTGAATCAATGAAAATCTCAATGTTATTACCGGAATTACAAAAAAGTAAAACACATATGGCGATTGTAGTAGATGAGTTTGGTGGAACATCCGGACTTATTACTTTAGAGGATATCCTTGAGGAAATCGTTGGTGAAATTTGGGATGAACATGATGAGAAAATTAAGACGTTTACAAAGCTAGATGAAACTACATATGAATTTAATGCGGAAATTCCACTTGATGAATTTATTAAAGTAATGGATGTCGAGGAACCAGAGAGTACGTATCATACATTAGGCGGTTGGATCTTCGAGTCGATTGAACGTGTACCTTCAAATGGTGAGCAATTTGATTATGTTAATTTAACCTTAACTGTAACTAAGGTTGAAAACCGTCGCATCCGTAAAGTCCTTGTAAAAATAAATGAACAACCTGTTGAAAATTAAGTAGCAAGTAAAAAAGGGTAACCGTATATAGCGGTCACCCTTTTTTTATTGCACTAATTCATTCAATTCATGTGGTAGTCGTAGAGGTTTATCTGTTGCTTTATTGTTCTTATACGAGTGAAATTGAAAGAGAGTTTCTTCAGGAGATCCTACGTGAAGCTCAAGAATGTTACCAACAGTTCCGCCTCTTGTTTCTAATTTCATCGTAAGTCGACCTATCTTTACCTCATACGTAGTAAAACGTAATCCTAAAAGTTCTCTCGTCTTAAAAGAAACTTCAGGATGGGTAGCAATGAAAACGGCAAGATCCTCAATTGATAATGTTGGCTTTTGAAGCAATACATCAACCTTGTCTCTTACAGTATGGGAGGTTTGGCCTAATGTAGCTTTTACGTTTGTTACAATTTTCTTTAGCAAATCATTCATAGATAAATCTCCTAATTGGGCATATTTAAATGACGTTCTACTATATATAATAACCAACATCCTTAAAATTTTGCGTCTTTCTTAGTCTTGTATATTTTTTAATGCATTTTGTTTTGCCTGCTCCCAGTAGTAAATTTGTGGGTAGCGGATATGGACTATATACTCGTGAAAAAGGGTATAAGAGATAAAAGAAACAAGTTTCCAGTCAACTGCATCAAGCATATTACACAACCCCTTTCCTTTTTAATACTATATGGTGATTTAAGTTTGTCTGATACATTTTTATTCCAAACCTTATTTAAGGCTCGAGTACTATAAATCATTTTAGGAGGAATTTAGTTGAATTATAGAGAAGAAAAAGACACTTTAGGAATAGTTAACGTGCCAGCAGATAAATACTGGGGGGCACAAACAGAAAGAAGTAGGAAAAACTTTGCCATAGGTGAAGAGAGAATGCCGATGGAGATGATTTTTTCGTATGCCATTGTAAAAAAGAGTGCAGCTATTGTGAATAATGAATTAGGAAAACTTCCAGAAGCAAAGAAAAACTATATAGTTAATGCAGCAGATGAAATACTTTCAGGAAAACTGAACGAACACTTTCCACTCGTTGTTTGGCAAACTGGAAGTGGTACACAAACGAATATGAACGTAAATGAGGTTATCGCTTTTCGAGCTAATCACCTAGCTTCTGAAAATGGTGAATCTCTTCTTATTCATCCGAATGACGATGTTAATATGTCTCAAAGCTCCAATGATACATTTCCAACAGCCATGCACATTGCAGCAATTGAGGCAATAGAACACAGACTTCTACCTGCAGTTCGTAAGATGAAGGAAGCAATAAAAGAGAAGCAGGCAAAATTCACTAACATTATTAAAATAGGAAGAACACATCTTCAGGATGCGACTCCATTAACAGTTGGCCAAGAACTGAGTGGATGGATCTCTATGCTTTTAAAAACAGAAAAGATGCTAAGTGAAAGTAAGGAGTTTTTATTGGAGCTTGCTATCGGAGGAACGGCGGTTGGTACAGGAATTAATGCACATCCGAATTTTGGAAAATTAATGTGTGAAAAAATAGCTGAATTCACAGAACATGAATTTGTAAGTGCACCTAATAAATTTCATGCATTAACAAGTCATGATGAAATTGTTCATGTTCATGGCGCAATTAAAGCTCTTGCGGCAGATGTAATGAAAATAGCAAATGATATTCGCTGGCTTGCAAGTGGACCAAGGGCAGGACTTGCAGAATTTCTTATACCTGCGAATGAACCAGGAAGCTCTATTATGCCTGGTAAAGTAAATCCGACGCAAAGTGAAGCATTAACAATGATTGCGAGTCAAGTATTTGGAAATGACGCAACTATTGGATTTGCATCAAGTCAGGGGAATTTCCAACTGAATGTTTTTAAACCTGTAATTATCTATAACTTTCTCCAGTCTGTGAGATTATTATCAGACGGGCTAAATTCCTTTACAAAAAATTGCATTGAGGGATTGGATGTAAATAAAGAGGTTATTGAGGGAAATTTAATGAACTCACTAATGCTAGTTACAGCACTTAATCCACATATTGGCTATGAAAAGGCTGCGACTATCGCAAAGTTGGCTTATCAAGAGAATATCTCTCTAAAAGAAGCAGCAAAACAAAGTGGGATTTTAACTGAAGAAGAATTTGATTTGTTTGTTAACCCAGCTAAAATGGTTAATCCTCAAGAGTAAAAGTTTTGCCCAACATAAAAGGCCCCAGGTTCATGCCTGGGACCTTTAGCCATATTATGAAGTTTTTAAATTATTGTTGAAAGCCGCCCATTTGTTGTTGAGCCATAGATACTAAACGCTTAGTGATTTCTCCACCAACTGAACCGTTAGCACGAGCAGTAGTGTCAGCACCAAGGTTTACACCGAACTCTTGAGCAATCTCATATTTCATTTGATCGATTGCTTGTTGTGCTCCTGCTACTAGTAATTGATTTGACGAATTGCTTCCTGATGTTTGGTTTGCCATTTGTAATTCATCTCCTCGAAAATTTTTTTGGTTTTGGTTGGGTTAGCTGGACTTGCACCAGCGAATGAATGTTGTATTCATTGCCCCTTGGGCTTAACCCAATAACTTGTTTGCTGTGTTTGTATGAATTAGTGTGTTTCATTTTATTTTTTTTATTCAACTTTTTTTAAATTTTTTTTGCGGCCTTTTTTTGCTGGCTGACTGTGTGTTTTGTTGCTTTGTTACTAACTAGTATGGAAAAAATAAAGTGAACTATTCAAAATAAACAGCGGAAATTTATTCCAAGTCCATTTGATACATTAACTAAAAGATTTAGTTGAAAACTACTTACTAATAAAACAAATAAGGATGAGTATACAAATGAACATTTGTCCGTTATGTAATGGATTTGGAAGCAATCAAACCTACTCCTGTAACAACTGTGGTAATGAACTTGAAGATTCAGGTAGAATCATTGACTACTTCGATGATTATAGTGCCTATATGGAAATTGATGATATGAAAAAAATCGACGGATATCCCACAACATTAAGTCAGCACGAATGCGCTCACCTTTTTTATTGCCCAAGCTGTCAATCACAAGAAGTAAAACTAATTAAAGAGTAAATGAAAAAAAGTCGCCGATTGGCGACTTTTTTTATATTTAGCGAATTCTTAATTCGGATTCAACATCAAAGAAGTGAGATTTGTTCATATCAAGTGCTAATTGAAGCTCTTGACCTGGCTTCACATCAGTACGAGAATCAACACGTGCGATAAACTCTTGACCCTCTACTTGAGAGTAAAGCATTGTTTCTGCACCCATCAGCTCGGCAACTTCAACACTTGCTGTAATCTTAGTACCTTGTGAAGACTCTAAGAAGATAGGCTCATCATGAATATCCTCTGGGCGAACTCCAAGAATAAGTTCTTTGTTTGCATAGCCTTTTTCACGTAGTACTTTCATTTTTCCTTCAGGAACTGCAATTGAAATATTTCCAATCACAAACGAATTATCTTTTAAAGTACCTCTGAAGAAGTTCATTGCAGGAGAACCGATAAATCCTGCTACGAAGATGTTTTCAGGGTTATCATAAACTTCTTTTGGTGCACCGACTTGTTGAATAATGCCATCTTTCATTACAACTAGTCTTGTAGCCATAGTCATTGCTTCTGTTTGGTCATGCGTAACATAGATTGTTGTTGTTTGTAGACGTTGGTGAAGCTTTGAAATTTCAGCACGCATTTGTACACGTAGCTTAGCATCAAGGTTTGATAAAGGTTCGTCCATTAAGAATACCTTTGCATCACGAACGATAGCACGACCTAATGCAACACGCTGACGCTGACCACCAGATAATGCCTTAGGCTTACGATCAAGGTAGCTCTCTAAACCAAGAATACGTGCAGCTTCTTTTACACGCTTATCTATTTCATCTTTAGAGAACTTACGAAGTTTTAGACCAAATGCCATATTATCATATACGTTCATATGTGGGTAAAGAGCGTAGTTCTGGAAAACCATTGCAATGTCACGATCTTTTGGAGCTACATCATTTACACGTTGCTCATCAATATAAAAGTCACCTTTAGAAATCTCTTCAAGTCCTGCGATCATACGAAGAGTTGTAGATTTACCGCAACCAGATGGACCAACAAAAACGATAAATTCTTTATCCTTGATATGCAAATTGAAGTCTTCTACAGCTGTTACTTTGTTATCATAAATTTTATAAATATTTTCAAGTTTTAATTCAGCCATTCTTTTTTACCTCCTAATAATGAAAGCGTTTTTCTAAGACTAGTCTATCGCAAAACTAATCCTAGAATAAACGTAAACTTGCACAAAAAAAGAGGAAGTGATGTGGGCATGTTTACAAATCACTATTCCTCGAAATGTTTAATGAGCAGGATGGATAAATAAGCAGTTACTGCACCATTAAAATTTTTAATATCAATTCCGGTTTTTTCTATAAACTTATCAATTCGATACTGAAGGCTATTTCGGTGCATATAGAGCTTTTTTGCTGCGAGTGTAACATTTAAATTACTCTCTAAAAACACTTTGATCGTTTCTAGTTGTTCTTTTTCCTCATTAAACGTTTCCTCGATAATAAACGAAATGTTATTTTTTGAGCTTGTATCTATGCTTTCAAGTATTACTAAAGGAATAATATCCTGCAGTGAAAAAACTCTTTGTTTATGTAGATATTTAAATGCTATATTAAATCCATTTCTTTCAAAATGAAATTTAGTCGGTAAATTGCTAGTTATTTCATATACATTGCCTAAGAATATATGAACATCTATATAAAAATCACTTGCAAAGATCTCAATGACGTCTTCTAAATTGTAATATTCAATCATGGAATCTTGATTGATTTTTTCAATAAAAGTGCCTTGCTGTCCGTTTTCCCAAACAATAATGACCTCAGAAGGAAAAAGAGCCTTAACTGCTAACTCAAAGTTTTGGAGATCAATGATTGGCTTACTGATCTTAAAGTGTACAAATCTACAACGTTTAAAAGAGCTTTCAGGTGTATTTGTGGCCTCTGTAGTGAAAAGAAACTGTGACCACAAGGATTGCTCTGTAGTTTGCGCATTTGATTCTAGTTCATAAAGCTCAAAAAGAGTGCCTAATAGGGCAACTTCCTTTTCCGAAATAGCGTCTTTTTTAATGCCAAAATGAATTCCAGTATCTGCAATGAACCAGATGTAACTTGGATCTCCTCCTGAATGTGAGATTATGAAGGAATCCTTATAAAGGTTTTTAAGTTTTTCAATCATAAGCATATTTCCCCTTGAAAATGACCTGACCTTATTATACTAAAAAAAGAAGAGTGAAGCACAGTGCTTCACTCTCACAAGAGAATTAGTTGTCTATTTCTGCAGGAGGTTCCTCCGGTTTTAAGTCTCTAGCTTCTTCAATATTTGCATCTTCATCCTTACGATGGACGGATCCGCCAGACATCCCTTCATTGATAAACCTGTCAACGTCTAGGAAGACCTTGTCTTTTCCTTCGTAAAGTAAGTCATCTTTAACTTCATCTTTTCTATTCATTGCAATAACTCCTCCCTTATTTCTTTCATTTATAGTGTGTGAAGGGAGAGGAGCTTGTTATTCATATACATGAAATAGCATTAGTTCATGTATTTGAGATTTCAACTGTTCTTCATATTCTGATGACGGGAGTTCGCTACTCCACTCAATTTGTCCATCTTTATGATAGATACCCTGATACCCAGTACCTTTGAAGAAAAAGGAAAAGCGCCATCCAGGTATTTGCGAATTGTCAAATAAAGGCTTCCATTGGAAATGTGAAATCATTGATCATTTTCCTCCTAACAAGCTATGGTGTGCTTGCCCTCATTATAAGGAGTTTGGTCAAATTTTCAAGACCTTTGTTTTTTATGGACGTTTCATCAAAGACCATTGGCTTAGAGTTTACCTCATAAATATAGTAATGATTATCCAGTGATTTTCCAAGATCAATCGAAAATTCACCAATAAAGGAATTTGTTTCTTTGGTTAACTGTTTCCCAATTTCATTAACAATCAAACCTATCTTTTCTTCATCTACCCTATGTTTGATTTGTTCATAAGGATAGATTGTTCCCCCATTAGGAATATGAGTTGTGATTTCTTGTTCTCCAGCCATTCTCACTCCAATCCCACTAACTATATACTGTTTTGTAGCAACAGAATGTACTAATAGACGCAAGTCATATCGCTTTCCATTAATCCGATCAGACTGAATCGCTTGCTGAATGATATAAGGAGACCTGGTAGTATGTGAACGAATTTCTTCCCATAGATCGTGTAGATTAGCAAAAGAATGCTGATTACCCTTACTTAGAAGAAGGATTTCTCCAGAAGATTTAGAAACAATTTTGAAAATTCCTTTCCCTTTAGAACCTTCAGATGGTTTGATATAAACCTCTTTATAAACATGAAGCATTTCTATAAGCGTTTGAAGGCTTGTTAATGATTTTGTTAAGGGTAAATGGTGTCTGAGCTCTGGATTGTTCCAAAGCCAACAGAATGTGTTCCATTTAGAAAAAAAGAAGGGATTAAAATAGGGTATTGATTGCTTATGTAAAAATGTAAATACATCTTGAAAGGGTTCGGTCTTTTCCATCTTTCTAAATGGAATTCGATTATATACAATATTGGGTAAAGGGGTTTCTACTTTCACCCACTTACCGATACGATCAAAATGAATATAACCTTCAAGTCCATTCTCTTGAAGGGAAGAAGGTGTAAATACAACACATAACGCTCCGCTACTTATTAAAGAACGATGAAGCCTTAAAAAAGTATCAGGATTACCAATTAATTCATGATGTGTTCCTTCACCAGCAAGGATCCCAACAATTGGACCGACAACTTTTCCACTAATTGCTAAGTTAAAAGGGAGCAATTTCTCATGTTTGCTCCCTGAAAACGTTAATTCTAAAAAGTTATGTCCCCACTTAATTGAGTCTTCAGTCTCATTTTGAACCCAACGACGAGTATACGGGTCATAATAAAGTTTAATTCTCATAATTGTAAAATTTCCTCAGGCTGCTTTATTGTTTTTTCAGTTAAATATAGTGCATAAAGCAAGGAAAGTTGGCGAGAATGTAAGTCATTTTCCCTTAATTTCGGGTGTGAGAAAATGGAGCGTCCAGGTTTTGAATTGGCTTCAAAAAGCCAGACTTTATTGTTTTTGTCGATTCCAAGGTCAAAGCCAATTTCTCCAATTGAACCTTTTATATGAACATCAATAGCATGACTTAGTCTTAATGCAGCTTGGTTTAAGGACTCAATTGCTTTGAAGCACTCTTTTTTATCTGGAAAAATTTCATCGACAGTTTTAACGACACCGCCGTTATTCAAATGGGTAGTTACGCTGCCTCTACCAGCAATCTTTCCTGCGATAACACTAACCTTCCATTTGCCGTTAGCATCCTTATTTGTGTGGACTCTAAAATCAATTGTTTTATGGTCAGAACGTTGTAGTGAGATTCCTTGTTGTACAATATAATCCTTCAGCTTTTTATTTCTAAATAAATAATTTATGCAAGATTCTAAGGAAGAAAATTTCTGGAGTCTGTTTGCATTTGTATCATCATTGTATCTACAGTAGTAAGCTCCTTCTTCCTTTGAATAAATAATTTGATAAACACCAAGTCCTAGGCTCCCATTAGCAGGTTTTAAATACACATGCTGATAAGTTGAAAGCATGAGTTCTATCCGCTCAAAAGTAGGATTAATGTACGTCTCGGGAAGATAATGTGCAACAGATTTCTCCTTGATTAATAACTGATGAACATCCCACTTGTTGAAAAAGCCAGGATTAAACCAAGGTATTAAGTATTCTTCATGAAGCCGCTGCTTAACTTTTTTGAGTGCTCGATGATTTTCAGTTCGTCTGTTTGGTAGTCTGTCATAGACAACATTAGGAAATGGTACTTCAACTTTTTCCCATCCATTTTTACGATAAAAATAGCCGGTAATTGTTCCTTGGTCCCAATTGATTTGATGGGCACCAAACACAAACGTAAACACACCAACCGATTTCTCTACAGCAAGAAGCTTTGCAAAAAAGAGAGAACGCTCACCAATCGGACGCAACCCAGAATCGGTAAAACCAGCAGTGAAAATTCCAATAAGTGGACCTAAGTAAACGGTGTCTTCGTGAAAAATGATATGTGTTGGGCCTTCATTTGGAATGAGTAATGTATTATATAAATCCTCACTTACTAACACTTCATCAGTTGCACTCGTTTGGATTTCACAGTCAAGAGATAATGTACCAAAAGCCACCTTCATTAGGCTTTGTGAGGTAGTTAAAGATTTGGGAAGAAACAGGGTGTTTTTACCCTTCTCTGATTTTTTAAGTGGATAAGCTTTATTCATCTAATCAACTCCTTTTACTAGGGACTGCTTTTCAAGATATGCACTATATTGAAGTGGTGCTTTGTAAAGCTCATCAGCCTTACCTTCCTTAGAATGAAGAATAACCTTACGACCAGGTTTAGAATTTATATCTAAGATCCAAACACCACCATCTATGCCGAAACCAATATCAATTCCTAATTCAAATAAATTCACAAACTCCCTTTCGAGTAGTTTAGGGACTTTATTTAAAATCGTTGTTATACCATCTGTAAGAAGTGCTTGTTGCTGAACAGGCAAAGCATTTACCCAGTCATCGTATTTTAGAACCTCTGCCCCAGCATTAATATTAGATATCAGGTGATCCTTTAAGCCTCTTCGAATACCTCGACCTTGTTCAATCCACTCTCCATTTTCGTTCTTTTGAAGAAGAATTCTTATATCAAAGGGGTGATTGTTTTCGTCTTGGAGAGGTAGCAATTGCTGACACATATAGTCACGTGAATTAAGCAATTGATCCAGCCACTTGCTAAATTCACTTTTCGAAAGAAAACTTTTGGTAATGAGTTTCTGATTTTTATGGGTCAGGGCTTCAACTTTTCCTTTTGTAACAATTAATCCAATAATCCCTTTTCCTTGCGAACCATTTTTCGGTTTGAGGAGGAGTTTTTTATCTTTAATCAATTTATTAATAATTTTTGGGACTGAACTAGCTTTAATGGTTTTAGGTGTATAAGCAGCTAACTCTTCGTCAGATCTTAGCACATTGTAAATTTCCCATTTGTTTGGTAGACCTAACCCTATAAAGGTTGAATATGGACGATTTTTTAACCAATTCATGATTGGCTGACTTCTTATCGAAAGTGGATCATCTCCATAAAAGCAGCGATCATAAAGATACATCGGAATATCAAACACCGCTGTTTCCCATATACCAGATTCCTGGTTAAACTTTTCCCCATGCACCTTCTCAGTAGCAGGGTCAATGGCTGTTGGGATAAATCGGTAGACAATAGTATTAGTATCCGCTGAATGTCTAGCGATTTCAGTTATATAGGTGTTTTCCTGGTTAGGATGGATCGTTATGAATCCAAAAGTTATCAATAGGGATCACTCCTTATGGGGGTAATTGGCCAAAAATAGGCAATGCTGAATAATTGCTTTTGCAGAAGGTCGTACTTTGCTTGAAAGATGGTCTGGATCTTGATCTTTCGATGGTTTTGTATTGACTTCAATCACCCAAGGTTTCCCATCCATATCAAGGGCGAGGTCAATTCCAAGTTCACCATATATGCCTTGACAGGTTAAGGAAATACTTTCAGCGACTTCAAGTGCCAACTCCATCATCAGCTTTTTAATGTGAACAGCTCTCTTTGAATCAAACGTTGTTGAAAGAATAGTGTTCAACTTCACTAACTCTCCACCTCTAGCTAGGTTTGATACAAATTGTTCTTTGGATGACACCCTTGCAATGGCTGATGTGATTTTCCACTTATTCTCATTTGTTTTATGACAGAGAATTCGGAAGTCAAGTGGCCGATCATTGTACTTAAGCAGAGGAAGCCCTTGCTGTGCAATAAAAGCTTGCTGATTGAGACGAGATCGTAGTGATTGAAATAGGGAGCGAATAGAATCATATTTTTGCTCGATTTCTCCAGAGAAGGATGTATAGTCAAGAAGATAATCAGATTCATGTTTCGTAATACGAAAAATCTTTCTTCCTTGACTCCCGTGAATAGGTTTAAGAAAGATACATTCGTGAGTAACTAGCATTTCTTCTAAAATATTCATAGATAAAAGAATCTTTGTATCTGGAATAAAAGGTGTTAAATGCTCTTGCGTTATTAGGTATTCATGTACCTCCCATTTGTTTAGAAAGTGATCATTGAAATAGGGAATTTTCATATTGGAAAGCTGGTCGGTGAATCTTTTAAAGGCATCGGATTGTTCCCTTTTTCGTGAATGGATTCGGTTATGGATCACTTGGGGGTGAGGTACCCTAGTTTTTATCCATTTTTTATTTTGAAAGATATATCCTTGCATAGAGTCCGTATTCCAGTCTTTTAAGGAAAAAACAAAAAAGAAAATACCATTTACAGCACAATATTTAGCCAATTCCTCGCAGAAATCAGAGATAGAGCCCATTGATACAGATTCACCCTTATCTGAAATCTCGGTTAGCACACTAACAATTGGCCCTAACGTAAAATGGTTTTGTCTTTTCTCTTGAGTAATGGAAAGAAAGAATGGTAGTTCGTTAGGTAGGTGTAAGGTTTGTAAGAGTTCCTTGCTGCAATACATTATTAAATCTCTCTCTTTTATAGATACGAGTTGAACTTGACAACTATACCTACTACAGTTGAGATGTATTGTTTGGTTAGGCTTAAGACCTAGTGATTCGATAAGTTTTTCACTTGCTTTTATTTCAAAAGGTCGTAGGATGTTATCCTCAGTAAGAGGCCTTATTTCTAGCTGTATAGGATTCATCATTTGAAAACCTCATTTGCTGACTTGTAAAACAAGCTTTATAATTTAGGTGAATGTATTTAAAAGAATGTGTTTTTCAATTTGAACAAAGACCGTTACCTTCCGCTGCAGGCACTTGCTTTCCGCGGGCGGTCCGTGAGCCTCCTCGGCGCTTTGCGCCTGTGGGGTCTCACTTTGACGAGCTTCTCCCGCAGGAGTCTCGTGCCTGCCGCAGAAATAAACATAGTTGTAAATCAACCCTAACTTTTAACAAGGCCTAAAAATAGGCGAATGTTGATATGGTATCGTATGATGTTGTTAGTAGAACTGTGAGTGAAAATATATTGTTTTGGATGGTGTGGAGGAATGAATGGATTTGTAATTGTGTTGTTTATGGCAGTGATTGGAGCGGCTATTGGGGGAGTCACGAACTCGTTAGCTATTAAAATGCTGTTTCGCCCATATAAAGCAATTTATATTGGTGGTAAGCGCCTGCCGTTTACACCGGGTTTGATTCCGAAGAGGAGAGAGGAATTAGCTACTCAACTTGGAAGAATGGTTGTAGACCATCTGCTAACCCCTGAAAGTATACGCTCTAAGTTTAGTGATCCCCGCTTTAAAGCAGAGATGGTGGAATGGGCTCAGGAGGAAGCAAACAAATTGATGACCTCGGAAAAGACCCTAAATGAACTTGCAACTCAATTTGGTATGGATGAGTTAGATAACAAAATCAATGATAAAATCAAAGATTACATAGAGAAGAAATATGAACAAATTATGAGTGACCTGCGTGAAAAGGAGCTAGGGGAAGTTATACCAAGTGAGTTACTCGAAAAAATAGATACCAAAATACCATCACTATCGGAGTATATAGCGCAAAAAGCAGTCGACTATTTTTCAAGTGCTGAGGGTAAAAGAAAAGTTGGCAGAATGATTGATGACTTTTTAGCAACACGAGGCATGCTTGGAAACATGGTTCAAATGTTTTTAGGAAATGGAAGTTTGATTGACAAAGTTCAGCCCGAGATTATTAAATTCCTTAATAATGACGGGACGAAGGAGCTATTGACGACAATCCTTCAAAATGAATGGGATAAGATAAAGAAACTAAAAGCAAATGAGCTTGAAGATAAGGTAGGTCGAAAATTAGTTGTCTCGATCTTACAGGATCAAGTGACTAAGCACTTAAATATTAGCCATTATTTAAATATGTCAGTTTCCGAGGTTATGAAACCGATTAAGGATAGAATCATTGCAGAATGGATTCCTACTGCTGTAGAAAAAACAGGGGAGTTAATTGCTTCGCGAGTAGAGGAAATGATGGAACGGTTACAGTTAGCTGAAATCGTAAAAAAGCAGGTCGAATCCTTTGCGGTAGATCGACTTGAGGAGATGGTACTTTCGATTTCAAGACGCGAATTTAAGATGATCACCTATTTAGGAGCACTACTTGGTGGTATGATTGGAATCGTTCAAGGCATGATTGTACTCTTAATGTAATAGCTATAGTAGAAGACGGTGACAATAGCTTATTGCTTACTATTTGAAGACGAGTTTGTTATAGTGGAGTAGTACCAAATTGATCGTTTACCAAATGTTAGGAGGAAACTACTATGGCGGTTAACATGTATGATGTAGCATATGAAGTGGAAAAAGCAATTCGTGAGAGTGCGGAATTCAAAAATTTAAGAAACATGTATGATGAGGTCAATGCAGATGAATCTGCTAAAACAATGTTCGAAAACTTCCGTAACATCCAATTAAACCTTCAACAAAAACAAATGATGGGTGAAGATATATCTCAAGAAGAAGTAGAACAAGCTCAAAAAATGGTAGCCTTAGTCCAACAACACGCTACTATCTCAAAACTAATGGAAGCAGAACAACGCATGAGCATGACAATTACAGAACTAAACAAAATCATCATGGCTCCTTTAGAAGAACTTTATGGTAGCCTAGAAAATAAATAGTTGATAAAATCCCACATGTTAGTGTGGGGTTTTTATATAGGGTCCGAATAACCTTGGGATTCGGAAGGGTTGAGGGAGATTCTCGTTCAACGAGTTCGAATAAGCTTAGGATTCGGACAGGTTGATGAAGAAACTCGTTCGACGAGTCCGAATAAGCTTGGGATTCGGACAGGTTGATGTAGATCCTCGTTCAACGAGTCCGAAAAAGCTTAGGATTCGGACAGGTTGAGGTAGAACCTCGTTCAACGAGTCCGAAAAAGCTTGGGATTCGGACAGGTTGAGGAAAAACCTGGTTCAACAAGTCCGAATAAGCTTAGGATTCGGACAAGTTGAGGTAAAACCTGGTTCAACAAGTCCGAAAAAGCTTGGGATTCGGACAGGTCGAGGAAGAACCTTATTCAACGAGTCCGAATAAGCTTAGGATTCGGACAGGTTGAGGAAAACCTCGTTCAACAAGTCCGAATAAGCTTAGGATTCGGACAGGTTGAGGAAAACCTCGTTCAACGAGTCCAAATAAGCTTGGGATTCGGACAGGTTGAGGAAGAACCTCGTTCAACAAGTCCGAATAAGCTTAGGATTCGGACAAGTTGATGTAGTCCCTCGTTCAATAAGTCCTCTGATTATTTTATCTATAGAGTAGACCTAAGAGAAAAACTAAACCATGTTTTCACTGCTAACCTATTTTCAAGGTACCCTTGTTCTATTTCCCCCCCAAGTCTCATATTCTTAGGATAAATACGTACATGAAGAAGATGAGAGGGGGAGCTATATGCAATATAGATTGCTGGCGATCAACATCGATGGTACTTTATTACGTTCTAATGGTCGGATTCAGAGTGCAACAAAAGAAGCAATAGAATTTGTTAGGAAAAAAGAAGTCTATGTAACACTAGTCACAAACAGAAACTTTCAATCAGCTAAAAAGATAGCAAAAGCCCTAAAACTTGATACACATATTATTACACATAATGGAGCTTTCATTGGCCAATCAATTGATAAGCCCATCTATCAAAGCAGGTTATCCGAAGAGAAAACCTTTAATCTTGTTCAGGTCTTAGAAAACTTTGATTGTAATATTCGCCTTGTACATGAAAGATTCTCGATTGGAACAAAAATGAAGATGCCTGGAAATATGGTAGCAAAAGCTGTCTTGGGAACAGGAGAGCCGCTATTTTATCCAATGCAATTCGTAGATTCACTTGGTGATTACTTACTAGATCATCCTGTTGCACCACCAAAAGTGGAAGCATTTTTTCTAACAGAACAAGAATGCAACCGCGCTAAGGAAACGATTGCAGATGCCTTTGATGATATCGCTGTATCTAGTGGAGATAAATTAAGATTAGAAATTATGCCAAAAGGAGTCTCCAAGTTAAGCGGGTTACAAATACTAGGAAAACAAGTAGGTGTACCATTATCCAAAACAGTGGTTATTGGGGATTCTAATGATGACATACCTATGATTGAAGCAGCAGGATTAGGTGTGGCCATGTGGAACTCATCAAAAGAAGTAAAGAAAGCGGCAAACTGGATTACGAGGTCCAATGACCAAAACGGTGTAGCCTATATGATAAAAGAGCACTTCAGAATGCAGCAAAGAATGAATTTTATCCGCAATATGAAAATAGAAAAATAAAATTTCGTAAAGACTGCCTGTATGATAGGATTCCCTACACATTGGCAGTCTTTACTGTTGCTATTAAAAATAGTATTTTGTACACTTAAATAAGTCTTTTTTATAAAATCACAAGACTTTGAAAGGTGATTACATTGAAAATTTTGTTTCAAGGAATAAACGATGAACGCTTTCACCGTCCAATCAGTTTAATAACTGACCTTTTTTATGAGGAAAGTGAGCTTGCTTTTTCAGACGTAGAAAGTCCAGACCTTTTTATAGATATTACGCTTAATGATACTGGGACAACCATTTCTTCACATGCACAATTAAGGGATGCCCAATCTGGAAAGAAGTATGAGTCAACTTTCCAACAGGATGTGTCTCATATCACGAGTGACAAAGAGCGGTTTAAACGTATAAAGCATTCCGTTTCGTATGTATACGTTACTGTTTTGCAGGAACTAACTGGTGTAACTCAACAGTGGGGAGTGTTAACTGGTATTCGACCTACGAAGCTTCTCCACAAACGACTTCATTCTGGCATGGATAAGGAAACTGCACATCAGCAATTAAAAGATGAGTATTTGATTACAGACGAAAAAATGGACTTGATGCAGGAGATTGTAGACCGTCAGCTTGCAGTTGTTCCAGACTTATATGAGTTGAAAAATGAAGTTAGTATTTATATTGGTATTCCTTTTTGCCCAACGAAGTGTGCCTATTGTACCTTTCCGGCTTATGCAATAAATGGTCGTCAAGGCTCAGTAGACTCTTTTCTAGGTGGACTGCACTATGAAATAAAAGAAATAGGGCAATGGTTGAAGGAAAATGATATTAAGATTACAACAGTTTATTACGGTGGGGGCACGCCGACTAGTATTACTGCAGAAGAAATGGACATGTTGTATGAAGAAATGTATCAATCCTTCCCTGATGTCAATAAAATAAGAGAGATTACGGTTGAAGCGGGAAGACCAGATACAATCACACCAGAGAAGCTGGAAGTTCTTAATAAGTGGAACATAGATCGAATCAGCATAAATCCACAATCATATATTCAAGAAACCTTAAAGGCAATTGGACGTCATCATACGGTTGAAGAAACGATTGAAAAGTTCCATCTAGCTCGAAAAATGGGAATGAACAATATTAATATGGATTTGATTATCGGTTTACCAGGAGAAGGTGTTGAGGAGTTCAACCATACTCTTAATGAAACAGAAAAACTCATGCCAGAATCCTTAACCGTTCATACGCTTTCTTTTAAACGTGCTTCAGAAATGACAAAGAATAAAGAGAAATATAAGGTAGCGGGTAGAGACGAAATTAGTGAAATGATGGATCAGGCTACAGAATGGACCAAGATTCATAACTATGCTCCATATTACTTATACCGTCAAAAAAATATTCTAGGTAACCTTGAGAATGTAGGTTATGCCATTCCAGGTCAAGAAAGCATCTATAATATTATGATCATGGAGGAGCAGCAATCCATTATTGGATTAGGCTGCGGAGCATCTAGTAAATTTGTGGATCCAAACACAGGTAAAATTACACGCTTTGCCAACCCAAAAGATCCTAAATCTTATAACGATAACTTCATACATTACACTGAAGAAAAGGTCAAAATACTAGATGAACTATTTCAAACAAAAAAGTGGTCTCAGGCACGTGCCTAGGACCACTTATTTTTTTTATAAACACTAGTGATAAGGATGTAGCCAAGTATTACTCCAGATGATTTATATGTAGAAACCTCTGTTAATAAATATCCTAGATGAGATGGTAGTCTTAAAAATTGAAAGTAAAAATGAAAGATAAAATAGAGAGTAAAATAAAGAGCTGGAAGCCCCATGAAAATCATCTTTACATAATTAATTCTCCATATACCAGCTTTGTCTTTCTCTTTTAAATGGTAAGGTACCCCCAACATTAATCCCATTGGTATAAATAATAATAGTCTATAAATAGTCCATGGAAACAGACTGAAACTTTCTGTAGCAATTTGCTTTAGTTTAAGATCAACATAACTAGTAAAAAGTAGCATACCAAATAAAAGAACAGAGTAAAAAATATAATAGCTTACCTTTGTTTTAATTTTTATCACCTCCTCGTGCTTAAAACCTTCTATATTTCTATGTTTCTATACTCTTTAAAATTACCCCCCATAAGCCCTAATTAAGAAAGACATAATAAAGTTAACTTCGACGTATTTTTAGTAGTAGAACGTTTTATAGGAGGTAAGATATGTCAAATCAGTTGAAGCAATTTTTACTGTCACAGTTTGCTGCTTGTCATGATGAAGAGGGGTGGTTTGTTCCACTACATAAGTCTCTGGATGGGCTAACAGCAAAAGATGCTTTGTGGAAAGAAGACCAAAACTCCAATTCAATTTGGGGAATTGTCTCTCATCTAACTTTCTGGAATCAGCGGTATTTGCATCGATTTTTAGAAAAACCTTTATCTGAAGAAAATATAAATAACAACAAAACCTTTAGTGAGACAGAACATGATGCAATGGAAGTGGAGTGGTTTTCAGAAGTTGTTAAAACACTAGCTGTCATGTCAGAATGGCGGGAAGCTATAAACCTATGTGATTCTGCAAAATTAATGAGTTCAGTAAGAGAGAGTTCGGATGAGCCTTGGCTAAATGCAATTGCACATATTAACATTCACAATGCCTATCATATTGGTCAAATTGTTCAAATAAGAAAGGCACAGGGATCGTGGAATATAGATAAATAGTGTGATAGTTTACAAATAATTCGGAAAACTAGAAGGTTTTTTAATGGCAAATGATGAATTATTGTAACTAAAGTAACTTAAACTGGTTCTAAGTAACTTTGCATGCAAGTTACTTTTGAACCATTATGAAAACGTTTTCTAGCTGGACTGCGAAAGGGGAGGAAGACGGTGACAGCACGCTATTTACAAGAGGAACATCATATATTTCGAGATGCCTTTCGAAAATTTTTAGAAAAAGAAGCATATCCCTTCTATAATGAATGGGAAAAACAAGGATTGATTCCACGTGAATTTTGGACGAAAATGGGGGACAATGGATTCCTATGTCCATGGGTAGAGGAACAATATGGTGGCTTAGGCGCAGATTTTGGTTACTCAGTTGTAATAAGCGAGGAACTTGAAAAAGTTGGTTCAAGCACGATCGGAATTACGCTACATAATGATATTGTTGTTCCATATCTACAAATCTATGGAAACGAAGAACAAAAGAAGAAGTGGCTCCCAAAATGTATTTCGGGTGAATTAATTACAGCAATAGCAATGACAGAACCAGGAGCAGGTTCGGATCTAGCAGGTGTAAAAACGTCAGCTGTATTAGAGGGAGACCATTACATACTAAATGGCCAAAAAACATTTATAACCAATGGTATTCTTGCTGATTTAATTGTAGTTGTTTGTAAAACAAACCTAAAAGAAAGACATAAAGGAATTAGTCTTCTCGTTATCGAGAAAGACACTCCTGGATTTTCAAGAGGTAGAAAGCTTGAAAAGGTTGGCCTTCATTCTCAGGATACAGCTGAACTAATTTTTGAGGATGCGAAGGTTCCAGCTTCTAATCTATTAGGAGAAGAAGGCAAAGGATTTTACTATCTAATGGAACAACTGCAGCAGGAACGCCTACTAGTGGCAATATCAGCACAAACTGCTGCTGAAGTTATGCTTAAGCAAACACTTACTTATGTGAAGGAAAGACAAGCTTTTGGTCAAGCAATTAGTAAATTCCAAACAGTTCAGTTCAGACTTGCTGAAATGGCAACAGAAGTTGAAATAGGTCGAACATTTCTAGATGAATTAATCGAACAGCATATAGCAGGCAAGGATGTAGTCACTAAGGTATCAATGGCAAAATATTGGATTACCGATATGGCCAAAAAAGTAGCTAATGAATGCATGCAATTACATGGTGGCTATGGATATATGGAAGAATACGAGATTGCAAGACGCTATCGAGATATTCCAGTTTCCGCGATTTATGCAGGAACAAATGAGATCATGAAAACAATTATTGCAAAAAATATGGGGCTTTAACTCCCTTTGGGAGATTCAATTGTTAAAATCACAAAAAATAGTATTTGGGAGATGATCTATTATGATGAATGTACCTTTATTAGTGCCAACAATGCTAGAGCGTGCAGAAAAGTTTTTCCCGAAAAAACAAGTGATTTCAAGAACTGCTGAAGGAAAGAAAAACCATACGTATAAAGAAATTGGGGAGAGAACAAGACGATTAGCCAGTGCCCTAGAAAAATTAGGTGTGAAAAAGGGCGAACGAGTTGGAACGATTGCTTGGAATCATCATCGCCACCTTGAAAGCTATTTTGCGATTCCTGGGATAGGGGCTGTATTACATACAATTAATATTCGATTAGCCCCAAACCATATTTCATATATTGTCAATCATGCTGAGGATCAGGTGCTACTTATCGATGAAGATCTACTACCATTAGTAGAAAGTGTAAAGGATGAGCTATCAACGGTGAAAGCCTTCGTTATCATGACTGAGAAGGATAGCCTTCCTGAAACAAAGCTTGAGCCTGTCTATCATTATGAAGAACTATTAAATGAAGGGAACCCTGGCTACCAATTTATAACAGACATTGATGAAAATGAACCTGCAGGTATGTGCTATACATCGGCAACCACTGGCAATCCTAAGGGAGTAGTATACTCTCACCGCGGTATTGTTCTACACAGTATGGCATTAGGCCTTGCTGATTGTTCAGGGTTATCTGAAAATGATATTTCCATGCCGGTTGTTCCAATGTTCCATGTAAATGCATGGGGGATGCCTTTTGCTGCAACATGGTTTGGTACAACGCAGGTAATGCCTGGCCCATATTTCACTCCTAAAATTATTGCGGAGTTAATTGAATCAGAAAAGGTAACGATATCTGCTGGAGTTCCAACAATCTGGCTAGGCTTATTAAATGAATTAGAACAAGGAAACTATGATACTAGTAGTATTACACGTATTTTATGTGGAGGTTCAGCAGCTCCAAAAGGAATGATTAAAGCCTTTGAAACAAAATACAAAATTCCGTTCGTTCATGCGTATGGAATGACAGAAACGAGTCCACTTGTAGTGCTGTCAAGATTAAAGAGTTATCAACAAAACTTATCAGATGAAGAAAGATTAGATATACGCTCTAAGCAAGGATCCTTAGTACCAGGGGTTGAAATGAAGGTCATTGGTAAAGATGGCGACGTTGCTTGGGATGGGCAGGAAATGGGTGAGTTGTTGCTTCGAGGACCATGGATTGCAAGTGAATATTATAAGGACGAACGTACAACGGATGCTTTTAGAGATGGATGGTTGCATACGGGGGATGTTGTAACAGTTGATGAAGAGGGCATTATAAAAATCGTTGACCGAACAAAAGATTTAGTGAAAAGTGGTGGTGAATGGATTTCCTCTGTAGATTTAGAAAATGCGTTAATGGCCCATGAAGCTATTTTTGAGGCTGCGGTCATAGCTGTTCCACATGAACAATGGCAGGAGCGCCCAATTGCTTGCGTAGTTCTTAAAGACGCTTATAAAGACAAGGTAACGAAAGAAGAAATTTATGAATTCCTAAAACCACAATTTGCGAAATGGTGGTTACCAGACGATATCCTTTTCTTAGATACGATACCGAAAACATCAGTAGGGAAGTTCTTAAAAAGAGCTCTTCGTGACCAGCTCAAGGAGCATTTAACAACACAAGCATAAACTACTAATCCTCAGTGAAACCTGACTTTAGGGATCACTGAGGTTTGCGTTTTTTAGTAAGATTCTATTAATCTTGCCCTGTAATTTTCGCTGTAGACACTCGCTTTTGGTGCGGTCAGTAAGACTGGTTGCTGATCCGGACAGGTTGAGCAGTAGGGGGAGGAAAACGAGTCCGAATCCTTTGTTTTACATAGCTTTACACAAGAGATCTTCTAAATAAGGGAGCAATTTATATGATAAAAAAAGTCGCAGTAATTGGTGCTGGGTTAATGGGGAATGGTATTGCACAATCAATGGCAACCGGTGGTAGGGAGGTTATTTTATACGATATCTCACAAGAAGTGCTAGACCGAGGTATGAGCACGATTCAAAAAAGTCTAGCACGTTTTGTGAAATCAGGACACCTATCAGAAGAGGTATCAAAACTTGCCTCAAACAACATCAATACTACTTTGGATTTATCTAGTGCTGTTACAGATGCAGATTTAGTTATAGAGGCAGTTCCAGAAAAACTAGAGTTGAAGAAAAAGATTTTCAAAGAGATAGATGAATATGCGAAGAGTGAAGCGATTTTAGCAACAAATACGTCTGAACTTAGCGTAACCGCCATTGCTTCAGCAACGAATAGAGCTGATAAAGTCATTGGGATGCATTGGTTTAACCCAGCCCCAGTAATGAAACTTATCGAAATAGTAAGAGGAATTGACACATCAGAAGAGACAATACATGCAATCGTACAAGTTTCTGAAGAAATCGGAAAAGAGACAGTGGTTGTGAAGGATATGCAAGGCTTTGTAACAACAAGGGCACTGGCTGCTCACCTTCTTGAATGTATGAGGATGTATGAGGAAGGGATAGCAAGTGCCCCGGATATCGATAAGGCGGTCCGCTTAGGTTTGAATTATCCTATGGGACCATTGGAATTAGCAGACTATGTAGGCTTAGATACCATGCTGTTTGCTTCAGAGGGATTAGTTGAAGCCTATGGTGATCGCTTTCTTCCTCCACAAACGTTAAGGAAGCTAGTCGAAGCCGGTCATTATGGTCGAAAAACAGGTAAAGGATTTTATAACTATAACAAATAAGGGAGATATTCATATGAATCGAGAAGTCGTAATAGTCGAAGCAGTTCGAAGCCCAGTTGGGAGGAAAAATGGAGTATTCCGAGAGGTACATCCAGTTCATTTGGCCTCTATGGTGTTGAATGAACTAATCAATAGAGCAGGAATAGAAAAAGGACTAGTAGAGGATATTGTAATGGGGTGTGTAACACCGTTAGCTGAACAAGGATTTAATATCGGAAGATTAGCTTCACTTGAAGCAGGTTTTCCAGTAGAGGTACCTGCAGTTCAGATTAATCGAATGTGCGGATCAGGTCAGCAAGCAATTCATTTTGCTAGTCAAGAAATTAGGTCAGGCGATATGGATATTACGATTGCAGCAGGTGTTGAAAGTATGACAAAGGTTCCCCTCCTAAGTGATGGCAACGAACGAACCATTCCTGAATCATTATCTGCAAAATATCCCTTTGTACATCAAGGAGTATCAGCCGAGTTAATCTCTGAAAAATATGGACTGACTCGTAAAGACCTTGATGAGTATGCATTTGAAAGTCACCGAAGAGCCATTTCTGCACAGGAACAAGGAATCTTTGACCGTGAGATTGTCCCGATTGAGGGAATAGATAAAGAAGGTAATCGCTTTTTAGTTAAAAAGGACGAGGGACCAAGAGCAAATACTTCTGTTGAAGTGTTGTCAGGGTTAAAATCTGTCTTTAGACCCGATGGATTAATTACAGCGGGGAATGCAAGTCAAATGAGTGATGGTGCTGCAGCCGTTTTATTGATGGAAGGGGAAAAAGCTCGAGAGCTTGGATTGAAACCACGAGCACGAATTATCAACCGTGTAGTCGTTGGCTCAGATCCAACCCTGATGTTAGATGGTGTAATACCTGCAACGAGAAAAGTTCTTGCTAAATCAGGACTATCAATAGAAGATATCGATTTATTTGAAATAAATGAGGCCTTTGCTCCAGTTGTGTTAGCGTGGCAAAAGGAGCTACATATTGATTTATCAAAAGTAAATGTAAACGGAGGAGCTATTTCACTAGGCCATCCTCTTGGAGCAACTGGAACAAAGCTTATGACCACACTACTCCATGAACTTGAACGACGAAATGGCCGATATGGTCTGCTAACCATTTGTATTGGACATGGAATGTCTACCGCTACGATTATCGAGCGTTTATAGAACGGGCATCCTCCACAGTTCGATATTATTCAGAAAATTATTTCTATTATCCTAATATAATTGTATAATAATAGAAAGAATGTAGTAAGGGGGAAAATACATGACAACACAAATAGCACCTGTACAGCTAACGATTGATGGAAGAGTAGCTACACTTACATTAAATCGACCTGAGGTTTTGAATGCAATGGATGTACCAATGCTTCGTGAAATTGTGGAAAGACTTAAGGAAGTAGAAAGCAATGATGCAGTTGATGTATTAGTATTAACCGGCTCTGGGCGAGGCTTTTCAGCAGGCGGGGATATTAAATCGATGCTCAGTTCTACTGATGAGTCAGCATTTTTACCGGTAATGGAAACGATTAGCGAAATGATGATTACGCTTTATTCGCTTCCTAAACTGGTAATCAGTGCAATCCATGGTCCTGCTGCAGGATTAGGACTAAGCTTTGCACTAGCGGCAGACTACATTATTGCGGAAAAACAATCAAAACTTGCGATGAACTTTATCGGAATTGGACTCATTCCTGACGGAGGCGGTCACTTCTTTTTAGAGCGAAGAATAGGCGAGACAAAAACAAAACAAGTTATCTGGGAAGGAAAAACCATGGGAGCAGAGGAAGCATTCTCACTTGGTTTAGTTGACCAACTCGTAGACGTAGAGCTACAAAAAGCAGTTTCAGAGAAAATAAATGAATGGTTACATAAGCCTGTCAAAGCAATGGTAAAAACAAAAGCTATCCTAGCAGATACTAATAAGCAAAAGCTACTTAATGTACTAGAACTTGAAAAGTATGGTCAACAAGAAATGAGAAGCACAAAAGATCACCGAGAAGGAGTTCAAGCCTTCTTAGAAAAAAGAAGACCAAACTTTACCGGAAAATAAATAAAGAACTAGGTTGTGATGTCACAACCTAGTTCTTTACGTTGAGTCCGTTAATTATCCAAGAACCACCTAACGATGGAACAAAATCAGCTTTCCAGCAGAAGAAGTACAACGATGTGTTGTATCAAGATAATTTTTCTCCGCTAACATTTTCTCTCCAACTTCCTTCGCTTCCTTCTCAGTCGCAGCCTCAAAAGACTCATCCAATAACGTCTCACCGCTCTTATCAAATACCGTTAACTTATAAATTCCCATAATCCACTTTCTCCTTTATAAAATTCTGATAGTTATTACTATTCTTACATACTTTTAAAATTCCTGCAAACTCATAATTAGTAAATTTTATTGCTTTTAAAAGATTAATATTTTACAACAAGAGTGGATTGGAGCGGAAGACACTTGACTCCTGCGGGAAGTAGAGGAAAGGTCGAGACCCCGCAGACGGAACGTCGAGGAGGCTTGACTTCCTCCCCGCGGAAAGCAAGTGTCTGCAGCGTAAAGGAACGGTCTAAATTCAAAGTGTAATTAATAAAAAACCTACCACCCATTTTCCAAAATATGATATTTTTAGAAAGTTATGAAGAAATTATGAAACTATAATGTAGTTCTATCGTATTAGTAGTTGGATGCAAAAGGAGGAATAGAGATGGCATTAACTTTACAAAATGTAACAAAACGTTTTGGAAGCTTTACAGCAGTAGATAACTTATCAATTGAAATACCCGAAAAAGAAATGTTTGGCTTTTTAGGAGCAAATGGTGCAGGTAAAACAACAACCTTTCGTATGATTCTAGGTTTATTAGATTCCACCGAGGGGAAAATCTCCTGGGATGGTAAACCTATTAATTACGATACAAGCCATATTGTAGGCTACTTACCTGAAGAAAGAGGACTTTATCCAAAAATGAAGGTCCAAGATCAATTAATCTATCTTGGCAGATTAAGAGGAATGCAAAAGCAAGACATCCTAAAACAACTAGATTATTGGCTTGAAAGATTTAAGGTTCCTGAGTATTTAAACAAAAAGGTAGAAGAATTATCTAAGGGGAATCAACAAAAGATTCAATTTATTGCCTCTGTTCTTCATAAGCCAAGACTACTAATTTTAGATGAACCGTTTAGTGGATTAGACCCCGTGAATGTTGAACTTTTAAAAGAAGCCGTATTGGATTTAAAAAATCAAGGAACATCCATTGTTTTCTCAAGTCATCGTATGGAGCATGTAGAGGAGTTATGTGAACACCTTTGCATTATGCACCGTGGAAAACCAATTGTTCATGGAGCATTGAAGGATATTAAACGATCATTTGGGAAGAAAAATGTAAGTGTTCATGCGGAGTTTGACTTATCTCATTTAGAAAATGTACCGGGAGTTGTTAAATTCAAGCAAACTGGTGAAGGTGTACATTTACAGGTTGAAAACGAGTCTGTCTCCCAAAGGATTTTTGAGGAGATTTCTGGTAAAGGATTCGTAAGAAAGTTCTCACTAGAGGAGCCTTCATTAAATGATATCTTTATTGAAAAGGTAGGTGCTTCTTATGAATAAATTTTGGCTTATCTTTTTTTACACGTATTTAAATAAGTTGAAATCTAAATCATTTATTATAACTACAATTATTACAGCAGTTATTGTTCTAGGACTAACAAATATCCAAACGATCATAGACATGTTTGATAAAGGTGATGACGACCGTATCATTGCTGTTATTGATGGAACAGGGGAGCTATATCCACTTTTTGAACAACAGTTTCAAGTTTTTTCAGATAAGCTTGCTGTCGAACAGTTTGAAGGTTCAGCAGAGGAAGCAAAAGATAAAGTATCAGCCGGAGAATATGCAGGTCTCATAGAAATCTCGTATGACAAAGAACAGCTTCCACAGGGTGTTTTTAGCGCAATGTCAATTACAGATTCTGAAGTCTATTCACAGCTAGAACAGGCTTTGCAACAGCTTAAGGTATCACTAGCAACTGCAAAGCTAGGATTAACAGCAGAACAGGTAAATCAATTATATGTTCCTGTCATGTTTGAAAAAGTTGCATTAGAAGAAGATGCAAAATCTGAGGAAGAATTGAGTCAGGCGCGTGGATTGGTTTATATTTTATTATTTGTCATCTACTTTGCTGTTATCATGTATGCAAGTATGATTGCAATGGAAGTAGCAACGGAGAAATCCTCACGTGTAATGGAGATACTAATCTCTAGTGTTTCTCCTATTAAGCTAATGTTTGGAAAAATATTAGGTATTGCTTTATTAAGTATCACTCAATTTGCATTTATTTTAACAGTAGGTTATCTTTCTCTAAGGTTAAACCCTGCAAACAGCAATGAAGGCATCTTTTCTGTTTTTGGATTGAGTAATATTCCTATTTCAACATTTATTTATGCCATTGTCTTTTTCGTGTTAGGCTATCTTCTTTTTGCAACATTAGCCGCATTTTTAGGCTCACTTGTAAGCAGAATTGAAGATGTACAACAGATGATAACACCTATGACATTAGTCATTGTGATTGCATTTATGATTGCTATGTTTGGACTAGGAAAACCAGAAGCACCATTTATCACGGTTACTTCTTTCATTCCATTCTTTGCACCAATGATTATGTTTTTACGGGTAGGGATGTTAAATGTCCCTATTTGGGAAGTGGCATTATGTATTGGATTACTTGTTACAACCATTGTACTTCTAGCGGTATTTGGGGCTCGTGTTTATCGTGGAGGCGTTTTAATGTATGGAAAGAGTTCATCATTTAAGGATATTAAAAAAGCTCTACAGTTAACTAAGAATGAAAAGTAAGCGTACGTACTAAGGATGAAACCTAAATGGTTTTATCCTTTTTTTAGTGAGAACGTGCATTCGTATTGCCTGAATGGTAAAATAAAGTCAACTCTATGGAAAAGAGGAATAAACGAATGAGTTCAATTAAATTTTTACATACAGCAGATTTACATTTAGATAGTCCTTTTAAAGGGCTACAAAAGTTCCCTGATTTACTTTTTAAAAGAATAAAAGAAAGCACATTTACCTCTTTTTCTCGAATTGTGTTATTAGCTATTGAAGAAAAGGTAGATTTTATGATTATCTCTGGTGATTTATTTGATTCTGAGGATCGGAGTTTACGTGCGCAAGTAAGATTTCGTGAGGAAATGAAGCGTCTTGAAAAAGAGGATATCATAGTATATATCATTCATGGAAATCATGATCATTTAGGTGGATCCTGGACTTCGATTGAATGGCCAAGGAATGTGCATGTATTTTCAAGTGAAATAGAAACAAAAACCTATCATAAAAATGGACAACCTTGGGTCAATCTGTATGGATTTAGTTATCCTCAGAAGCTAGTTACTGAAAACATGACCAGTAATTATTCTAAAAAAATGGATGCACCTTATCATATAGGTCTTTTACATGGTAGTGCTGATAGTACAAAGCAGGATGAACATGCTCGCTATGCACCTTTCACAGTTAAACAACTACTCGAGAAGGAATTCGATTATTGGGCATTAGGTCATATTCATATGCGTCAAAGTCTCTATGAAAACCCACCTATCATCTATCCAGGTAACATTCAAGGTAGGCATCGAAAAGAATCTGGGGACAAGGGATGTTACATTGTTGATTTATCCGAGTCAAATACAAACTTAACGTTTAAGGAAACAGCAGATATACTATGGGAAACTGTTCAACTTACAATATCAGACATAGAAAACTATAACCAATTGGTAGATCAATGTTATCAAGCCTTAGAAAATTTAAGGCGTAATAATCAAGGTGTACTTTTAACAATAGAGCTAAATGGATCAGGAAAACTTCATAGCAGTCTACAGGATCAAAATCTAGTGGATGAATTACAAACGATTTTAGTCGAGTCAGAAGTGGATAAACAAAACTTTGTCCTTGTAAATTCTATTAAAGTTGAAACGAACGTAGTGGTAGATCGTGAAAAATTAAGAGCTGAATCGCATTTCTTCGCAGATCTTATAGCCTGTATCGATGAATATGATGATTTCTATGATGCACTAGGCCCAATTTTTAATCATCCTCAGGCAAGAAAATATGTGAATATATTAACCAATGAAGAAAAGCAGGAAATCATAAAGGAAGCAGAAGCACTGCTTTTAAATGGAATGATTAAGGAGTAATAGATAAAGAGCAAGGAGGTAAAATCATGAAAATAATTGACCTTCAAATTTATGGCTATGGAAAATTGGAAAACAAAGAATATGGAAATCTCTCTCCCGGCATTCAACTATTTTATGGGAAGAATGAAGCCGGAAAGTCGACATTAATGTCATTTATCCACAGTATTTTATTCGGCTTCCCAACCAAACTGCAGCAGGACCTTCGTTATGAACCAAAATCAGGTACAAGGTATGGTGGGAAAATAACCTTACAAACAAAAGACTATGGAACCATTGTTATCGAGCGCTTGCCAGGAAAGTCGAGTGGTAATGTGACCGTTTATATGCCGGATGGTACAACAATGGGAGAGGAGCTACTCAAAGAATTATTTCAAGGAATGGATAAATCCTTTTATCAGGGAGTGTATTCTTATAATCTTCAGGGCCTTCAGGGAGTTCAACAGATGAACGCTGAGAAGTTAGGAAATTACTTGTTCTCTGCCGGTGTAGTTGGTACCGATGCTTTGGTAAAAGTGAATGAACGTATCACGAAAGAGCTAGATTTACTTTTTAAGCCTAGTGGACGTAAACCAATCATTAATCAACAATTAATAGATTTAAAAGAAAAACATCAACTCTTCGTTCAAGCACAAGAAAAGAATCAAGCCTATAAAAAGCTGCTTGAAGATAAAGAAGACCTACATCAAAAACTACAAAATATAGAACGTGAAGTAAGTAAAATAACAAATGAGTATAGACAACTTGAGCATTTACTTTCAATGAACGATTTGCTTGTTGAACGTCAGAGCATTCAGACAAAGCTTACCTCTTTACCGTCTTCTGAGCCTTTCCCAGTTGATGGACTTAAAAGACTTGAACACTTACAGTCACAGCTTCTCCCTTATAAGGCACAGCTATCTAGCCTTTCTCAAAAAAAGGTGAAGTTGGAAAATGACATACAGAATATTAACGTAAATGAAGAGCTATTAAATAGAGCACCATCCATACTAGAAGTATCAGATAATGTTCGAGTATATGAACAACTTCAGACAGAGGTTTCTGAACACAAAAGAGAGATTGCTCTCCTTAACGAGTTCATATTATCCGCGAAGGAACAAGTAGGGTGGACGAACTCAGAGGAAGAACTTCTTCACTTGGACACTAGTATTTCAAAAAAAGAAGAAATCAAAACTATAGTTAATGAATTTGAATCAATTAAACAACAAAAGCAATTTTTAGACGAGCAGTTTTCTCGAACTAAAATGCTACTAGAAGCAAGTGAAGAGAAGATACAAGATTTACAGAAACAATTACTATCTAAAGAAGAGAGAAAGAACTATGAGGAAATCTTACATGCTAGTTCTACTAGTAATGAGAAACTGAATGAAAGAAGTAAAGTGATAGATTTACTATCTACGACTGAAGACAAAATAAAAAGATACAGCAATCAAGAGAAAACAAGAATTAAGAATTCGAAAGTTCTATTCAGTAGTTTCTGCATAGTAATAACTGCATTAATCATTTGGCTTATGTTAAATAATCAATGGATTGTAGTAGGAGCAGTGATTGTTGGTAGTGGATTAACTCTCGCTTTTTTGAAAAATACATCCATGCAAGGTACTAGTCATATTTTACAGGACCTTAAAGAAGATAAAAGTCAGTTTGAACAAAAGCTCAGTAAACTTAATGAGAATATCTCAGCAGGAGATAGGGGTTCGAAAGAGATAGAAAAAGTACAGGAACTTCTAATAAAGGACCGAGAACTCAATCGGATACTAGATATTGAAAAAATTACATTATCACAAAACGAGCGTCAATATGAAAAGGTATTGTCCGAGTATGATACTTGGGAAAATCGAAGGTTTAGTAATCATGAACGAGTAGCTAAAATAATAAATGAGCTACATTTATCTGAGGCTCTTACAGGTGGTAAGCTCTTAGATAGTTATATCTTGTTAGAGGAGCTTAAGAGCGCTTTCCGTAAAAAGAAAAAACATACAGAAAAATTAGAAGCTGCCAGTACTAAAGTTTTACATTATGAGCAAAAAGTAAAGGTGTTATGTGAACAGGAAAACAATCACGAGATTGTCAGTGCAGTTTACACTTTACTTACAAGGCTTGAGTCAGAAAAAGAAAAAAAAGGTGAATTGTATCATTTAACAGAGAAGCTTGAGGATATTATTGAACAGACGACGCAGCTGCAACTTGAAATTAACTACTTAGAACAAGAGTGTACACAGTTGTATGAGATGGCAGAGGTTTCGAGTGAAGAAGAGTATCGAAGCAAAGGAAAGGTTTATGAACAAAGAACTCACTTAAATGGTAGACTTGACTTAATTGAAAGTCAGGTAGGATCCTATTTACATCTTATTGATGAAGGATACAATGAAGACGAAAAGCGAGTTCAACTTAATTCTTTAAAAGATAATCAAGAAGAACTAAAATTAAAAGAAAAGGATTACCGTCATCAGCTTTCAGAGGTTTCTATCAGAATCAGTGATCTTGAAGAAGGTGGGACTTATGCCGAAGTTTTTCACACCTATGAACAAAGTAAATCTTTATTTCAACAAGAAGTGAAAAAATGGGCGATTCATTCCGTGGCTAAAGACATTCTTGGGAAAACAATTGAACGATATCGTGCACTTCGTTTACCAAGGTTATTAAGTGATGCAGAAGAATATTTCCGCTTCTTAACTGAAGATGCATACATTCATATCTTTTCACCAGATGATCAAGCTGGCTTTATTATTGAGAGGAAAGATGGAGTCAGATTTTTTCCAAGTGAATTAAGTCAAGCTACAGCCGAACAATTATACCTTTCTCTTCGAATTGCATTAGGAAAAACAATGCACCCAATGACAGCTTATCCATTTATTGTAGATGATAGCTTTGTTAACTTTGATCAACATAGAACTGAAAAGATAATAAAGCTCTTACAAACTCTTTCAAGCAATCATCAGATTTTACTTTTTACGTGTCATAAACATATCGTAGACCATTTTCAAACAGAGGATGTTGTTTACCTCTAGATACGAAAATATAAAAAATAGAAAAGGACAGGGGGAACGTATATGGGTAAAGGGATACTTCATTATGATTTCGGAGATAAGGTAGAGGTTTTCCTACTTGTTAAATCATCTACTAAAGGCATCGCTAGTAATGGAAAACCATTTCTAACTTTGATGCTACAAGATAAGAGTGGTGAAATTGAGGCAAAGTTATGGGATGCTTCTTCAGATGACGAAACTGCATATGCCCCACAAAACATTGTTCATGTTTGTGGCGATGTGAACAATTACCGAGGAAGAACTCAATTAAAAATCAGAACAATACGTCCAACAAACGAAACCGATACAATAGAAGTTGCAGATTTACTTGAAGTTGCTCCTTTAAAAAAAGATGATATGGCTGAAAAGATCACTCAGTATATATTTGAAATGAAGAATCCTTCCATCCAGCGTATCACAAGACATCTTTTAAAAAAGCATCATACTGCCTTTTTTGAATATCCTGCAGCAACAAAAAATCATCATGAGTATGTTTCTGGTCTAGCGTATCATGTTGTTTCCATGCTGGACTTATCCAAAGCAATCTCAACCCTGTATCCTTCCTTGGACACAGATCTGTTATATGCTGGAGTGATTTTACATGACTTAGGAAAAGTTATAGAGCTTTCTGGTCCAGTTTCAACGAGCTATACAATTGAGGGTAATTTACTAGGCCACATCACAATCATGGTAAATGAAATAGGGAAAGCAGCAGAGCAGCTTGGAATTACAGGTGAAGAAGTAACAATTCTTCAGCACTTAGTACTTAGCCACCATGGCAAAGCAGAATGGGGAAGTCCAAAGCCACCAATGATTAAAGAGGCAGAGATATTACATTATATTGATAATCTCGATGCCAAAATGAATATGCTGGATAGAGCTTTAGAGCGTGTAAAACCTGGTGAATACTCAGAAAGAGTATTTGCTTTGGAGAACCGAAGCTTTTACAAACCTTCCTTTCATAAATAAAAATTATCTAAAAGCTTGTACAAATCAGTGATATCTCCTTGTGTTACATCATATAGTGATATAAAGAAAGTTGGACAAGGAGGAAACGAAATGATTTTTGCAGTTCCATGGTGGGTATACGTTGTCATTAGTGGCATTATCTTTAGCGGTTATATGGTCATTAGAACAGCAAGAAATGAGCAGGAAGTAGAAAACTCCTTCATCGAAAACGAGGGACAAGTTTACATTGAACGTATGAACCAAGAAAAAGAAGGCAGAAAAATAAAAAAGCCTGAAGCGATGTAGGATAATTATTAGCCTAATGAAACTGAATAGAGAGTCCTGAGTTGATTGGAGGGGAAGGCACTTGACTCCTGCGGGAGTAGAGGAAAGGTCGAGACCCCACAGACGGAACGTCGAGGAGGCTCGACTTCCTCCCCGATGGGAATTCGCTCTTGAAAAAGCCGGCAGTTTGGCTTTTTCATAATTCCCCGCGGAAAGCAAGTGCCTGGACCGGAAATCAACGGGCAATATTACTTTGATAAATAAAAAAGGAAGTGGAGTCAGCAAAATGCTATTATCCACTTCCTTTTTTATTTTAGTTCTTACTTCGTTTCTGCAGCTTTAAAAGTATCTTTAAGGTCTGCATCATTTACTTTAACATTTGCTTCTTTCATTTCGTTGCTTAGAGCTGCTTCAACAGTTGCCGCATCTAACTTCGTTAAACGAATTTCTTGTTCAATTTCAGCTTTCATTTCTTCTAATGTGCCTACTTCATTTTCTTTTTTCTCAGTCAATTTGATTAGGTGGTATCCAAAATCAGTTTTTACGATATCACTGATTTCCCCAACTTCAAGTGCATAGGCTGCTTTTTCAAAATCAGGTACCATTTGGCCTTCACCAAAGAATCCTAAGTCGCCACCTTGAGCTGCTGTTCCATCTGTACCATATTCCTTAGCTAAATCTTCAAAAGATGTTCCAGCTTCTAGCTTAGCTTGAATTTCTTTTGCAGTTGCTTCTTCTGTTACTAAGATATGACTTGCTCTGATTTCAGGTTTTTTGTTTTTCATTTCCTCATATTTTGCTTGTACTTCTTCTTCGGTTACTTCAATTTCTTTAGAAGCAGCTTTTTCACGTAGTAAGTCAGTCTTAACCATCGTACGGATTGCTTCTTCGCCGTTTTGTTGGACTGCTGCTTCAAATTGAGGACCAAATGATGCCTTAAGCTCTTCCATTTTTGCGTCAATTTCTTCTTCAGTTACTTCATATTTATCTCCAAGTACTTTTGCGTGCACAAGATCTCTTAAAATCTGTTGACCAACTTGGTCTTTCATTGCATTGTAAAATTCATCTTTTGTAATATTACCTGCGCTCGTTTCAACTACAACTTCAGATTCTTCAGCATTATTACATGCACTTAAAGCAAGTATACTTGCAGTTGCTGTTAAAGCAATTATCATTTTTTTCATGTTCGACATCTCCTACTTATGTTAATTGTATGTTTGTCCAAAACCACATGAACTACTATATCACATATTTTGGATATAAAGAAATGTTTTAGAAATGGTTATCTAAAATAAAAGAAAAAAATTTGATTGAAAAATTCTTTAAAAACCAAGACAGGTGCCTATTCGAGTGAAAAAAACTGTGCATATGATAGTAGCGTATACAACAAAGGGAGGTGTTACGTATGGGTCACGCAGGATATAGTGGTGGATTCGCGTTAATTGTTGTATTGTTCATTTTATTAATCATCGTTGGTGCTTCTTGGTATTAAGAAGTTAACTCACTAAATAATTAAAGGAGGAAATAATTATGTCACACACTGGATACTATGGTGGAGGATTTGCGTTAATCGTTGTATTATTCATCCTATTAATCATCATTGGTGCTTCTTGGGCTTACTAAGGATGATGACAAAAAAGTGGTGAGGCACATTGCCTCACCACTTTTTTATCTATTAGGTAAATAATATTTCTACATATGAAGAAATTAATAAAATCGTAATTAAAATATTAATCGTTCTAAAGACTTTAGGTTGACGGTCTTCAGGGATTTCTTTTTGAATGCAAAGCATATTGGTCATTTGATTGATATAGAACAAGATAAAAGTGGCAAAAGGAATAAATAAAATAGCCATCCTAAAGATCCCCCCTAAATTCTTTATGTCTTCTATAACTTTAACAAACATTCAATAAAAAAGATAGACTTATATCAATTTGCATAATTGTAACAAATTGGGATGTAGACGTTAGTTATTGACTAGGATTGAGTATCCATCATCCACTTCTTCAATTTGACTCGTTTTAGGTGCTTGAAGCACGTGACGTAAACAGATACTATCAGGAACACATAAACCTAAATTAATAGCTGCAATAATACTGAAGTAATGGATATATCCAGGAAACATAAAGCTACCTATTAACATCAGTGATGTGATTAAAAGAAAAGGCATAATTAATGCTGTAAAAATAATTGATTTTGATAAAGTTTGTTTTAATCTGATCGTTAACACGGGCATGAATAGTATATAGCTAGACGCCGTCAATTTAAATTTTTTTCGTAAAATAAAAAGCGGTAATCCATGTAATAATTTATGAACTGGAAAGACAATGAACAATCCAATTAAAAAGAACAGAATTCCGTCTTCTTTTAAGTGTGCATTAGGATGCATTAAATTCAATGGAATATAGAGTAAAACAAATGTAAAAAACATCGTAATAATTGAAATAAGAACGATGCGATGGAATCCATAATCTTTAGCTAGATTAATGGTCCTCCAACAAGTCATAGCGGTTCACCATCCGAACTTTATAATTCTTCAAACTTACTAAACTACTTTACGACGATTTTTCTTAAATTGCAATAGGAATATTTCAGCCCGAAAATTGCAATTTTCGATTAAACTAATTATCTTTATCCTTAAAGAATATGTTAAGATGATTTTGATTAGTCGTACAAGTTTAGTGTTTTTGTAAAATTACTCTTTTGTGTAAAATATATATAGTAAATGCTGTGAGTCAAAGGGGCTATGAACGAAGTGGAATCTCTAGAGGCAAGAATTGAACGGTTAGAGTATTATCAAACCTTATTATTTGATTTATTAGATACAGAAAAAGCTGCATTTTACAAACTTGTCGTTAAATCTCAATTAGGGAAAACTGAGGTTAATGAGCTACTCAGCCTTTGTGAAATTATGGACGAAAAATTCAAACAGCAAAAAGCGGAAGGATTTGTTACGTTCACTCCGCTTCTTACAGAATTTGTAGGAATGTTACATTCTAAACTAGAAGTTAAAGAAGTCATTGATGCTTTGATCAATCATGGAAAGTATTTGGCTTTGATGTATGAATTTAAGAAATTGTTGAATACCCTAGACTAGACCCTAATTACTAGCAACTTCCTTTGAATGTGCTTCTTCATCTACACGTTTGTATAATTTTCCATCAATTTCAATGAATTCATCCTCGAGATTTTTAAAAGATCTCTCAAATATTTGCATAAAGTCATCACCGTAAATATTACGAATAATACACATAACCTCAAGCATATCGGGGAATTTACCGTATAAATCCTTTAGTGGTAATGCACCGCTATAAACAGCATTATTGCTAGGGTTATAGTCTTCAGTCAATTTTAAAAGAATGTCCTCGCCTTTTTCTGTTAACTCGATATACGTGTTTCGTTTGTCATTTTCCTTTTTAGAAAATTGCAGTAACCCTCGTTCTTCTAATTTCTTCGAGAAATTAAATGCAGTAGAAACATGCATTACACCAAATTTAGCAATCTCTGAAATTGATGCACCTTTTAAATGATAGGCAATCCATAGGATATGATGCTCATTGATATTTAAATCATATGGCTTAATCCATTGTTGCCAGTCTTTCTCAATAGATTTCCATAGAGCCTTGCTCAACTGAGCCACTCTTTGGCTAAAGATCATAGCATCTTTAATTGAATATTGCGATTCTTCTTTTTTCATCTAGTCACCTACTTTTACAATTCTAAAATACTATTAATACTATTATGCCAATAAAATAAAAATTAATAAAGAACTAAATTTACTAAATTTTTAAATAAAAAAAATAATTGGCTTAAAATCATGATTTTTGAACAGATTTTTCCAAATTTGACAAAAGAATTTCGATTTCAGAAAGCTCTTTTTGAATACTTTTTTTATTTTCTTTAGTTGATTCAGACCATTGGTCAAAAGAATGAACAAGATCCTTTTTAAGTTCAGAAAAAGCGGTGATACTTTGCTTTGAAGAGGAAGTAATGGTATTGGTCAAATCTAGGCCATCACTCTTCAGCTTTTGAAGTGTTTCAATTAACTGTTCGGAATTTGAATGCAACTGTTTACGTAGCTCCTTACCAGAGGTAGGTGAGGTAAGAAGTGTTGTAGCACCCCCAATAACACCGCCAATTATAATTCCATATAAAAAGTTTAATCCTTTGCCCATGTTTATCACTCCATTTAAAAATCCTGAAAAAGTAATAGTAACAAATTTCTACAAGTTGCCTTATATTTCCTCTTTTTCCATACGAAAACTTTTAAGTCCTTACATACGATAACCGAACCCAGCATAAAGATGAATAAAGGGGGAGTTGAATTGTCTGGGGTCATATTTATAACATTCGTTATTAGTATTTTATGTTTAATTGGTATGACTAATTATTTTATGTTATCTCAAAAAGCGAGAGTCTATCCTCCAAAGAAGGTTTTGCTTAAAAAAGCTGGACTATTAGGAGTAGCTGGTATCATTTTTTTAGTAATTGGTATACTTTTGTATAGCATGGGAACGAAATAAAAAACCCGATCTTGTATGAGATCGGGTTTTGTCTTTTATTATAATTCAGAAGCGAGTCTAGTACGTTTAAATATCTGTTGAACTATCGGGTAAATCACAACCATAGCAACTGTGTTAAATGCAGCAGTTGGAAGAACAATTCCGGCAAAAAGACTTAGAAAAGTTGCTCCACCAGGCAGTTGGAAGAATATTAGGGCTGAGCCTAAGAATATAAATCCTGAAATTAGTGTGCCAATAGCGGTTAACGTACCAGCTGATAACAAGGAATGGCTATATTTTTTTATAAGCAATAGCATTCCAAAAAAGACAAAAGCAGTAATTGGTTTATCAATTAAGTTAGGAATTTGTCCTGAAGGAAATCCAGTTGTTAAGGCTGAAATAATCCCTGTTAACAGACCCAATAGTAAAACATTTTTTCCAGAAGGGAACAGTAATATCCCTAAAAACATCATCGTTAGCATTAAATCCGGCTTCATTCCAAATAGTAATGGTGGTGTGACTGCATGAAGTACAGCACCCATTCCAACTAACAATGACAATAAAACTAGTACTCTCGTATTCATTTCTCATCTCTCCTATTCTAACTACGCTCATTTTTTTGAGGATCCTCCAATAGTGCTCTATGCCTATTGCGAAAATACTCATTTATTAGTATATCAAAACTTAGTATAGTTTGACAGTATAAATTATCAGAAATTTTTATTTTTAAATTGTTTCATAAAATGGGCAAAGGCTTCACACGATTCATAGGAGACAGCATTGTAGATAGAAGCCCTACAGCCGCCAATTGAACGATGTCCATTTAAGCCAATAAATCCATACTCAGCTGCTTGTGTTAAAAATTTGTCTGTATGAGCTTCTGTTGGTAACTTGAAGGTAATATTCATGTTTGATCGACTATCTTTAGTTGCATGAGGTATGTAGAAGCCATCAGACTCATCAATTGATCGATAAATTAGCGATGCTTTTTTATTGTTTTTATCTTCTATAACTTCAACACCACCATGTTTTTTCACCCATTTAAGAACAAGTGATAGTAGATAAATTGAAAAAGTGGGAGGCGTATTGTAAAGACTGTTATTTTTAACATGAGTGTTGTAGTTTAAGATGGTTGGAATTGAAGCTGGAATGTTTGGCAGAAGGTCTTTTCTTAGGATTACAACTGTTACACCTGCTGGACCTAAATTTTTTTGTGCACCTGCATAAATTAGAGAGAATGAATCAACATTTATTCTCTTGCTTAAAATGTCACTAGACATATCGGCAATTAATGGAACTTGACCAGTTTCTGGATAGGAGTGAAACTGTGTCCCATAA
The DNA here is from genome assembly GCA_947497585.1 of uncultured Bacillaceae bacterium. Classification (GTDB taxonomy): domain Bacteria; phylum Bacillota; class Bacilli; order Bacillales; family Bacillaceae_L; genus Bacillus_BV. The sequence continues at coordinate 165,799 of CANMHG010000009.1, forward strand.
ATTGTATTGTTCGATGTAATGTGTAAGTAGGAGCTATTTTTAGGTAAATTATAAGTTGTATCGGTAGGAATCGTTGTGTAATTACTATCTTTCGTTGAAGCGGTGATAGATGTCTCACCAATTTTACTTGCTTCCTTGTATGCCTTTTCAGACCAAACTCCAGTTAAGACATAGGAAGCGACACTGCCTTCAGTTAATAAGTTTAACGGTACCATTGAAAATTGTAGGCTCGCTCCACCTTGTAAAAAAAGGACTTCATACTTATCAGAGATCTTCATTAGCTCTTTTAACAAGCCTTTTGCTTGTTCATGAACCTCTTCATACGCTTTACTGCGATGGCTAAGTTCCATAATCGACATTCCAGTATTGTTAAAGTTAAGAAGTTGAGCTTGTGCTTCTCTTAAGACTTCCTTGGGTAAAGCAGAGGGACCTGCATTAAAATTATGAATTTCCTCCAAAAAAACACCTCCTAACTAAATTATTTTTTAATGGTAACACGATATTCCGAAAAGTAAAGTGAATTTTCAGTAAAGTTGTGATTCGAGTTTTGATTCGGACAGGTTGAGTGGTTGAAGCGAGAAACAAGTCTGAATCCGGTGCCGATTCGGACAGGTTGAGTGGTTGAAGCGAGAAACGAGTCTGAATCCTGTGCCGATTCGGACAGGTTGAGTAGTTGAAGCGAGAAACGAGTCCGAATTCGGTGCCGATTCGGACAGGTTGACTAG
>CANMHG010000010.1 GCA_947497585.1 uncultured Bacillaceae bacterium
AATTCACGATTTTTAGGTCGATAAATCGTTTTATGAACCCTCATTTCAGAGATTTCATGATTTTAAGGTCGATAAATTGTTTTATGAACCCTCATTTCAAGGAATTCACGATTTTTAGGTCGATAAATCGTTTTATGAACCCTCATTTCAGAGATTTCATGATTTTAAGGTCGATAAATCGTTTTATGAACCCTCATTTCGAAGATTTCACGATTTTTCGGCCGATAAATCGTTTTATGAACCCTCATTTCAAGGAATTCACTATTTTTAGGTCGATAAATCGTTTTATGAACCCTCATTTCGGAGATTTCACGATTTTCAGGTCGATAATCCTTTTACGTGCCCCTACACAAAACAAAAACCCCAAGTCTCCACAACTTTAGGGTTCCACTCTACTACTTTGCAATTGCAGCGTCCAGTGCCACTTCAATCATATCATTGAAGGTCATTTGTCTTTCTTCTGCTGTTGTTTCCTCACCAGTTAAAATATGATCACTTACTGTAAGAACAGATAAAGCTTGGCGGTCATATTTAGCTGCTAATGTATAAAGAGCTGCTGTTTCCATCTCAATTGCTAGGATGCCATAATTAGCCCATTTTTCAAGTTCAGCATTGTCATTATAAAACATATCTGCTGTAAAGACATTACCTACTTTTAAATTTAAACCTTTTGAAACCCCTGCATCATATGCTTTCTTTAATAATGGGAAAGATGCAGTTGGAGCATAGTCGACTCCTCCGAATGTAAGACGATTCATTTGTGAATCTGTTGACGCACTCATCGCAATAATAACATCACGTACTTTTACATCTTTTTGAATAGCACCACATGTTCCTACACGGATTAAATTTTGTACACCATAGCTTTGCATTAATTCATTTATGTAGATAGAAATTGAAGGAACTCCCATTCCAGTTCCTTGCACTGAAATTCTTTCACCTTTATAAGTTCCAGTAAAACCAAGCATACCACGTACTTCATTATAACAAGTTGCACCTTCTAAAAATGTTTCAGCTATATATTTTGCACGAAGTGGATCTCCGGGTAATAAAATCGTTTCAGCTATTTCATTTTGTTTAGCACCAATATGTACACTCATAATGAACCTCCAGTTAAACTCTTTTTTATAGTATTGACTACAATTAAACAATATAGCATACTTTTTTGTTCATATAAAACAAGTTGTTCATTTTAGGAACTTTCACCAAATAAATGAAAAATAATAACCATTCAAACAGGAGATATTATAGAAGAAGAATTGTTAAGGAGGAAAACATCATGGGAAAAAAACATCGCGCAAGAATTAATAGTCCTAAAAAGAATAATCATATACCACCAGAAGTAGTTGAAGCTGAACATGCTGCACACGACGAGGAGTATTCAGCTGCAAAAAGAAAAAATAGCCCAGCAGGTCATAATAAATAAAATCAACTAAAAACCCTTTTTAGGGTTTTTAGTGTTGTGTTAAGAAGGATCTACTTCATCATTAGATAATTTAGTCACCTGAGTAAATTCCCCATTATCTCTTTCCTGCTTAGACGCAGAGCGTTCTAGTTCTTCATCATCATCAATTCCAGGTGCAACAGAAGGCATGTTTTGTTTTTTATCCATTTACCATCTACTCCTTTCAAAGTATAAATTTTCCGTCCATTCAACAATTTATGCATGCAACTATTATAGACTACCGAATAATCACTCGGTTTACTTTCTGCCAGCCACCGACGCATAACTTGTAGTAGGTTTGCCCCTTCCTACCTTCATCAAACATTAGAATATCACCTGTATTTAAATAGCGAGCTTGATAATCTTTAGGAATTAAATCATTCACATTAAACATTCGAAATACGTTTCTAATTGCATCCTTATGATTACTTCCTTCTATAGTTACACGGTATACTTGTCTATACCCTTTCAATTCACCATACTTTGGAGTCTGAAAAATGGTTATATCATATTGAACTTTTTCTCTTGTTTTAAAAAATAGCATTTTATGTACCACTGGTATCCCCGCCTTATCCAGAGTTACCCTATTATTTAGACCTCCCCTCTGTCGATTCCTTTCTCACAATTCCTCTTCTTTTGTCGAAACACCTTATCTTCGTAAAAAGCTACAAAAGTACTAGAATCTCCATTATAAAAAAATCCAAAAAAAGACTTGAGTACATAGTAGCTCAAGTCTCTTAATGTTAACTATATCGATTTATGATTGAATGAATTTTTTCTTTTAACTGAGGAAGATCTGAAGTAGAAACGGTGAAGCGTACTAAAGATTCATCCATTTCTAACGCTTCAGCTAAAAAGCTACCTAGTCCACGAGCTCGGCGATCTACTTCCATTAAGACTTCGACTGAGCTGTTTGATTGCGGGAAAAACACAAGCTCTAACTCGTCAAGCTTTCCACGGAAGCTACCACTCATTGGAACAAATTCAAACTCTTGAATGAAAGGAAGGCGTCTTCTAAATTTATACGGAGCCTCTTCACAATCTACTTTTCTTAAACGAAACCCTAAATCACTAACCGTATCTAAAACCGCTGTCATCAACTGAGAAGCTCTAACCTCGATAAAATCTCTGTCTGTTGGGTCAACTGCATTTTTTATATCTAATCCTGTTTGTAACCAAACCCTTGTTTTCCCCATTGTAACAGGAATGTCTAACGGTAAAGTATACGTGAAAGGTATTTCTTTTTTCTCATTAGCTTCTATTGTAAAGCTTTCTGAAATTCTGAACTTATCAATGATTGCATGTTGATTCATTTTAGAATCATTTCTTTCTTTTATATACGTTGTGTTTAAAGTAATGTATATTTCATCTATTTGCTGAGCAATATTCCCTCCGGTGATTTCTACAACCCCTTTAATTTCCTCGCCAGCTGTAAACGTTGTTTCATAAAGCTTCGTATCTACTCTTGCCGCTCCAATTCCAACACTTGCAAAAACCTTATTAAATAAAGACATCTCTCTACCCCCAGTATTCAATATACTTACTACATTTATTATATACGAACCTAACTAGTAGAGGTTTCAATTAGTAAGACAAATTAGTTAATTTTCTACCAATTTTTTCACACAAAAAAACAACGAGTATTTCTACCCGTTGTTTTCTCAGTCATCTTCTTCTAATTCTTCATCAATGATGCTCTTTTCAAGTAAATATTCAAAGGTTATGTCCGCTAATTGTTCAATCTCTTCCTCACTTGGTGCATAGCCGCGTTTGATCAGCTCATTGTAAAAGAATTCTGCAATTTCCTCCGTATCGATTACAACGTCAATTTCTTTCACAATACCGCCCCCTTAATTAAGTTTTATGTGCAAGCACTAAAACTTATGTCAATTGAATAGGGTATGAATTTTTTGTCTTTTAATTTTTTTGGAATGATTGAAGTTTTTTCGGCATAGTATGTAAACAAATGGACAAGCTTTACAAAAATAAGGGGGAATTTGTATGTTAGCAAAGGTGTATAAAATAGAGGCAATCAGTTCTAAAACAGAAGCAAAAACGAACCGTTTTGTATCAATACTAGACAGTGAAAAATTTGATATACTTTTTGAAAAAGCGCTACAGGCAATGTTCTCTGTCATTGTAATTGTGGGCATTCCTTATTTCCTCTATATTGTAGCGAAAGGGTTATTTTAATGAACCCCAATAAAAAACTCATCTCAATCAAGAGATAAGTTAATAACCTTAAATTGTAGTCGTGATTATTGTTTTTGATCACTGGACTTCATGCTTGTGAGCTTTTCTAAGTTTTTTAAAGCCAATTCCATCACATCTTTATATTGATCATCTTTAAATAATTCATAAAGTAGTTTGTAATCATTGTATACATCTAACAGCCCATCAATAATTTCTCGGCGCTCATTTTCTTTTTTTAAGTGTTCCTTTTCAGATCTGCGAAATTCTTTTTTCATCCCGTGCATCTCCAAACTTGTAGACTCTTTCTTCGCTAAATACAATTGGGAGATTTTTTGTAAAAATGCTTCTGCATGTTGATGGTCGGCTACAAGGGTTAGTTCCTCCTCACCGGCTTCAAGCCATTCTCCATCTTTTATTCGCGTTAGTTCATAGATGACTTCCTCCCAAGCATTGTCTTTATATCTCCAAATTTCTGTACGTATTCCGATGACCTTGAAAAACTCACGTCCATACCCTGCAACAAGTACCAAGTCACCAAAGTAGTAATTAAATTCAATTTCAATATTTTCAGATTCAAGTACTTTACCTTCATACTCTGAGAGAAGCTTTAATGTATCCTCAAGGTAAAGGGCTTCAGAATGATGGTTTACTTCATATGTCCAGAGATCATTCATTTTTTTTATATCTGTAATCGTGCCAACTGTTCCATATACAATAATCACGACTACATCTCCTACTTTATACTTTGGTTTATTTTTTCTATCCAGAATAATCATCCCCTTTGAAGAGTCGTGATAACTAAAAGTTACAATATACTATGCAAGTAGGGGTTGTATCGCTAATGAAATGAGTATTAGGATACATCTCAAAAAAAACTCAAAAAAGACGAACCCATATTGGTTCGCCTAAAAATTCATCATATTATTATTTTATTTCTTCTGAAAGATAAATCTCCCATGCCTCATCGAATACTGACATACTCGATAGATACTGGCCATTTAATTCTAGATAGGAACTAAGTTCATGATAATCACTAGAACCTTTTGGAAAGCTATGGTCATCATATACGTCATTTGCAAACTTGCTAATTTCATCACGTACCTTTACAGCACGATATTTTAAAATAAAATGATAAAACGATTTGTTCATGGTCATCCCCTCAAACTAAGTGTTTACTCATTTTATCATATTTTTTCAAAATTAAAATGAGAAAGAACTATCGTTTGTTAATGAAGTAATGAACGTGAAAATTAGTTGCTGAGTAGCCAGCATATCTTCTAAATCAACAACCTCTACTGGTGAGTGAGCGTATCGTGAAGGAATGGATAGTACCCCTGTTGGAATTCCTTTGTTGCTTAACGAAACGGCTCCACCATCAGTACCGATTCCCGGGAACACTTCATATTGGAACTTAATTTCATTTTCTTTCGCCAAGTTAACTAAGCTTTCTTTAACAGTCGGATGTGCAATTAAGCTAAAATCTATAATCTTTATTCCAGTTCCAACCCCCAAGGCTAACGTTTGATCCATTGTTTCTTCAGGTGTATCACTAACAGCAGTAGTATCTACCGCAATGGCAACGTCCGCTTCAATATTATGAGAAGCTACCTTCGCTCCTCGCAGTCCGACTTCCTCTTGAACGGTGAATAAGAAATGAATTTCACCTAGAAAGTCTTTGCCTTGTAATTGTTCTAGGACCGCCAGAAGGACAGCACAACCTGCACGATCATCTAATCCCTTCCCAACCACTCTTCCTGTTTTAGAATTCCCAAGTAATTCCAACTCACTTGCCCAAGTTATCGGTAATCCTATTTCGATACCCATTTCAATCGCATCTTCTTTAGATTTTGCTCCGATATCAATATAAAGATTTTGGTGTTTTCTTACTTTGGTTGGGTCATCGAATTTAACAAAGTGAGCCGACATAGTCCCAATAACACCAAGCAACTCCTCAGTTCGCGTTCTAACTTTCACCTTCTGTGCTAAAAGGATACGGTCATCGTGTCCTCCTAATTTTTCAAAACGAATCAACCCATTATTTTCAATCTTTTTGACGATAAAACCAACTTCATCCATATGTGCAGTTAAAATCACCTTAGGACCTGGACTTGTCCCCTTTTTAACAGCAATCACATTACCAATTGGATCGATTTTCACATCATCCACTAATTCCTTTACATAATCTCTAATAAAATATGAAATCGGCTGTTCATACCCACACGGGCCATGAAGACTCGTTAATTTCTTTAAAAGTTCAAACATATGAATTACCCCTTTATAATAATAGATTCGTCACTTTAACCAATTAATGTTGTAACACAGTTTAGTATAAGCACTTTTTTCGAAAATTTCAAATAAATAGAGAAACTATCAGTATAAATAAAGAACTATTTACATATTTTTAGCAATGGGGGACAAGAAACATTAATAAATATTTTGTAGTTTTTCAACTTGGACATAGGCCGATCCATTCCGCTGCAGGCACTTGCTTTCCGCGGGGAGGGATGCGAGCCTCCTCGGCGCACTACGCCTGTGGGGTCTCGCACTTCCCTCAACTCCCGCAGGAGTCAAGTGCCTTCCGCTCCAATCCACTCTATTTAAAACATTTAGATACTAATAAACATTTATACCGATAAAAACCAACTATAATCTACTAATTGAAAACTTTTTTCAATATCCCAAGTAATAATTCTTTCATTTTATTTAATAGTTTATTATAATGATGACATAATAATAATTATTATTATTTAAAACTAAAGTTTAAAAGCATACTATTTTGCTACTTATATACTCAAAGGAGGAAATTAATTATGGAAACTAAAGACACAGCAAGCGTTGGAAAATGCCCTTTTAACCACGGTGCAACTACTAGTCCAAAAACTAGTGGTACAACAAATAAAGACTGGTGGCCAAATCAATTAAACTTAAATATTCTACATCAACATGACAGAAAATCTAATCCTATGGGAGAAGACTTTGATTATGCTGAACAATTTAAAAAACTAGATTATCAGGCTCTTAAACAGGATCTTCACACTCTAATGACAGACAGCCAAGAATGGTGGCCGGCTGACTATGGCCATTATGGTCCTTTCTTTATCCGTATGGCTTGGCACGCTGCAGGTACATACCGTACGGGTGACGGCCGCGGTGGTGGTGGTACTGGAAATCAGCGTTTTGCTCCACTTAACAGCTGGGCTGATAACGGTAACCTTGATAAAGCTCGCCGTCTTTTATGGCCGATTAAGCAAAAGTACGGTAACAAAATCTCTTGGGCTGACTTATTGTTGTTAACTGGTAACGTTGCAATTGAATCAATGGGCGGAAAGACATTTGGATTTGGTGGCGGACGTGCAGACATCTGGCATCCTGAAGAAGACATTTACTGGGGTTCTGAAACTGAAATGCTAGGTGATAACCGTTACACAGGTGACCGCGAGCTTGAGAATCCACTGGCAGCTGTGCAAATGGGTCTTATCTATGTTAACCCAGAAGGTCCAAACGGAAAGCCAGACCCTGTTGCAAGTGCTAGGGATATTCGTGATACCTTTGGACGTATGGGAATGAACGATGAAGAAACAGTTGCATTAATTGCTGGTGGACATACATTTGGTAAGGCACATGGTGCTGGCGATGCTGCTCATGTTGGTCCAGATCCAGAGGCTGCGCCTATTGAGGCACAAGGCTTCGGTTGGCAAAGTTCTCATGGCAGTGGTAAAGGCCGTGATACAATTACTAGTGGTATTGAAGGTGCATGGACTGCAAACCCAACACAGTGGGATAATGGTTACTTTGAACTATTATTTGGATACCAATGGTGGCTTACAAAGAGCCCAGCAGGTGCATGGCAGTGGCAAATTGTTGATCCAAAAGATGAGCACCTAGCACCAGATGCTGAAGATGCATCTGTTAAAGTTCCGACTATGATGACAACTGCGGACATGGCATTACTTCATGATCCAGCATACGAAAAGATTTCTCGTCGATTCTATGAGAATCCAGAAGAGTTTGCAGATGCATTCGCACGTGCATGGTTCAAATTACTACACCGTGACATGGGGCCTGTTTCAAGATATTTAGGACCAGAAGTTCCAACCGAAGAACTTATCTGGCAAGACCCTGTTCCAACTGTTGATTATGAATTAACAGAGGAAGAAATTGCGAAAATAAAAGTATTAATTCTAGACTCAGGTCTTACAATTAGCGAGCTAGTTACAACAGCTTGGGCTTCAGCAAGTACTTTCCGTGGCTCAGACATGCGTGGTGGTGCAAATGGTGGACGCATCCGTCTTGCTCCTCAGAAAGAATGGGAAGTAAATCAGCCGGAGCAACTTACTAAAGTACTATCTGTTTTAGAAGATATTCAAAATCATTTAGATAAAAAAGTTAGCCTTGCAGACTTAATTGTTCTTGGTGGTAGTGCTGCAGTTGAAAAAGCTGCTCAAGATGCAGGCTTTGATGTAACTGTTCCTTTTGCTCCTGGACGTGGTGATGCAACACAAGAGCAAACTGACATCGAAAGCTTTGACGTACTAGAGCCAGTAGCTGATGGCTTCCGTAACTATCAGAAGCAACAGTACAGTGTAAGTCCTGAAGAGCTTTTAGTAGATAAAGCACAGCTACTAAACCTAACTGCACCAGAAATGACTGCACTTATTGGTGGTATGCGTGTTCTTGGCACAAACTTTGGTGGCACAAAGCACGGTGTGTTCACTGATCAAGTCGGCACGCTTACGAATGACTTCTTTGTGAACTTGCTTGACATGGGAGTTCAGTGGAGACCTGTTGACGGTAACGTTTATGAAGGACGTGATCGTAACACTGGTGAAGTAGTGCGCACTGCAACTAGAGTTGACCTAGTGTTCGGTTCAAATTCAGTTCTTCGTGCCATCGCAGAAGTGTATGCTCAAGACGATAACCGCGAGAAATTTGTACGTGACTTTGTTGCTGCATGGGTTAAAGTAATGAATGCTGATCGTTTCGATTTAAAATAAAATAAAGTAGTAAAAAGCATGGTGATTAGAAATCATCATGCTTTTTCACTTTTGAAATTTATCCATTATTATCAGTTTAAGATGGAAGCTTTCAGATAAACACCCGATCTTTTAAATAGTCGGAGATATTCCGCCTATTTACTCGAAAAACATTAATTTTGGGGATTTTGCTTAGCATAAGCGAAAAAACTCCGCTTATTTCTGAAAAAACTCAATCCATTCCCCATCTGGACCATGAAAGAAAAAATACTTTGATCCATTTGGTAAGGTTGTAATTTCTGTATCGATTAATTTTACATCTAATGACTTAATCCTGTTCATTTCTTCTGCAATGTCATCAACGGTTATTGCAATATGGTGAACTTTACCTTCGATAGGTAAGTTATCGTTATATCCTTCAATTAATTCTAGTTCGGTTTCGCCTTCCTTATCAAAGCCAAGGAACGCCAGTCTTATAACTCCATTTGTATGTACTAACTTGTCCTTTAGTTTCATTCCTATTATGTCTTGGTAAAATTCGATTGAACTTTCAAGATTTTTTACCATTACCCCTACATGTTCGAGTTTTAGTGTTGCCATACCATTACCTCTTTTCACTTTTGCTAAGTATCATTAAATATACTAGAGCATAACGATGAAAAGGTCCAGGCTATCACACCTGGACCCCTAAAAAAACAATCTTTTATTATCCATGTACCGCCGAAAATCCAGCCACACCATTGAAGTTATAAAGATTCTCAGTTTTTATACAATTAAATCCCGCATTCACCATCGTAGTGTAAAGTTCCGCAACTTGACTTGGAGTAATGGCTTCACCATTTCCGTCTAAGAAGCGGCAACGCCAGTGATCCGTACAAAATGTCTCTGGAAATCCACCTGGAAACACCTTAACTCCTCTGTTTGTGATCACATGTAGCTTTAGCCCATTCACATTAAATTGTTCAAGTTCAGCACCTAAATCATGTGGTGCCCCTTTATCCCAATCAAGAAAGACATCAACACCTACCAATTCTTTCTCTTCTTTTGGAAGTTCCTTTAATTTAATGCTAACTGGTAATGGTTTTTCATAAGAAATCGGAGATAATGTTTCTGGTTGTTGACCTAGTCTCTCAATTACTGCATTTGCAAATTCCTTTGTACCTACTTTCTCTTTGCTTGTTCCTTCTTTATAAATATCATACGTGTGAATTCCATCTTCTAATGTCTTTAGCCACGCATTGTGTACTTTTTCAGCTACCTCTGGTTGACCTATATGCTGTAGCATTAAAATTGCACCTTGTAGAAGGCCCGATGGATTTGCTAAGTTTTGACCTGCGCGACGTGGTGCAGATCCGTGAATTGCTTCGAACATTGCACATTGGTCACCAATGTTCGCAGATCCTGCAATTCCAACCGAACCAGAGATTTGTGCAGACACATCTGATAAAATATCTCCATATAAATTAGGCATAACAATTACATCAAATAACTCTGGGCTATCTGCCAGTTTTGCAGCCCCAATATCTACAATCCAATGTTCTTTTTCGATATCTGGGTATTCTTCTCCAATTTCATTAAATACTTTTGTAAAAAGTCCATCTGTTAATTTCATTATGTTATCTTTCACAAAGCAAGTAACCTTTTTACGGCCTTGACTACGTGCATATTCAAATGCATAACGTACAATTTTTTCTGTACCTGGTCGAGATATTAATTTCAAGCATTGGTAAACTTGATTTGTTTGTCTATGCTCAATCCCTGCATACAAATCTTCCTCATTTTCACGAATTATGACAACGTCCATTTTAGGATGCTTTGTTTCTACAAATGGGTGATAAGATCTGGAAGGCCTTACATTTGCATATAGACCTAGTGCTTTTCGTGTAGTTACGTTTAAGCTCTTGTATCCACCACCTTGAGGTGTAGTTATTGGTGCTTTTAAAAATACTTTTGTTCTTCGCAATGAGTCCCAAGCATTAGGTTCCATTCCAGTTGAAATACCACTTTTGTAAACTTCCTCACCGATTTTAATTTCTTCAATATCGAGCTGTGCTCCTGCAGCCTCTAAAATATTTAATGTTGCCTTCATGATTTCTGGCCCAATTCCATCTCCATAAGCTACTGTTATTGGTGTTTTCGTCATTACTAATTCCTCCATTTCATTGCTATTAATCTATTACTTTACTTAATACCATATAAACAAACTTATTCAACTAGGGAGTTCAACATTTCTAAGCCAATTATGACAACGAGAGGTTGTCACCTCCTATTATATATATTTATAGTCATCCTAATTTAGGACAACTCTAGTAACCTAAACATAAAAAAACCGACAACTTCAAAGAACCAATGATACAAAATCATTGAAACTTTTAAGATTGTCGGTTTCACTTCAACTAGCCTCACGAAGCTTTTTAAAGGGCTACCTTTTATGGAATATAAATTATGTACAATATACACTTATCTTTGAAATTAACAAGATGTTACTTTTTCATCCAGTCAATAGAGACTATTAAAAGAATGCTAAAGTCCTTCTTACGCGTTTAATTTTTTATATTTTTAAAATATATCTTTTTGTAAATATTGTCAACAGAAAGTCCTGAAATAATCATATTAAGTTCAGTATTAAAGAAAAGATAGCTGGTTAATACAGCTATCTTTCCCTTTAATACTATTTATTCACCTTTTAAATCTTCAATTGAATCAATATCCATATATGCTGGTACAACTAACCCTAACTTAGTTCCAGAAAGGTTAGCTCCTAGGTCTTCAAACTTACCATCGTACTCAGCGTAGTAGTCGGCGTGAGTTGTTGGTAACCATGCACCTACCATTGCATCACCACTACCATCTGCAACACCAGCCCACATTGGACCTGCATCAACCTGAATTAATTTTACTTCGTATCCAACACTTTCAAGTACATTCTCAACAACATGTGTACTTGCAATTACGTCATCCCATGCTACATAAAGCATTTTAAGCTCTTCACCGTCAACCTCATTTACCCCTTCAGTCCAAGTACTAACTAAATCTCCATTTTCGCTTACCCATTGAGCTGCTGCATCAGCTGGTTCTTTACCTTCTTGAATTAAATTCATAACTGTCTCAATATGTTCTGGCTGCCAGTTGAATTGATCAAGAAGCTTATAAGCATCAGGATGATCCTCATTTAAACCTTGACGAACAATTGTGTTAACATCTTCAGCTCCACCATATATACCTTTTGGATCTTCTAAATATTTTAAGTCATAGCTTGCAAACTTCCAGTGTGGACTCCAACCTGTGACAATGATTTGCTCTTCCTTGTCATATGCTTTTTTCAAGGCTGCTGCCATTGCAGCACCTGAACCTTCTACTACATTCCACTCGTCTAGACCATATTCAGGTAAAACATTATTAATCGTTAAATTCATTAATCCTGCACCTGGGTCAATTCCTACAATTTTGTAATCAACCTGTTCACCGACAGACCCAGCTGAACCTCCTGTTTGCTCTCCTCCACAGGCTGCTAAGCCAAAAGTTAGTGCTAATGCTGATGTGACGCCTACTAATTTTTTTAACATTACGCTGTTCCCCCTTGTTTTTTCTTACCTATATTTTGTGTGATGCGGTCTAGTAAAATAGCAATGACCACTATTGCTAGACCAGCTTCAAACCCAACACCTGTTTTAATCTGAGTCACTGCACGATATACTTCTGTACCGAGTCCAGGAGCCCCAACCATGGATGCAATTACTACCATTGATAAAGCTAGCATGATACTTTGATTGATTCCTGCCATAATAGTTGGCATAGCTAGCGGCAGCTGCACCTTAAGAAGTCTTTGTTTTGTTGTAGAGCCAAATGCTTCTGATGCTTCGATTAAATCTGCTGGTACCTGTTTAATTCCTAGTACTGTTAAACGAATCGTTGGCGGCATTGCAAAAATAACAGATGCAATAACCCCCGGTACCACTCCAATACTAAAGAAGAAGATTGCCGGCAGTAAGTATACGAAAGCTGGCATAGTTTGCATGAAATCAAGAATAGGTGTAACCACCTGTCTTACTCGTTCACTTTGTGATGCCCATATGCCAACTGGAATCCCAATCATGATTGAGATTAACACTGCGGTCAATACAAGAGACAGTGTTTCTAGCATGTCTTCCCAATATCCTAAATTATCAATTAAAAATAAACCAAGTAATGCAAATACAGCAATTCTCCAATTACAAACCTTCCAAGCTAGTAAGCTCACAAGAATTATTAATAGAATAGATGGTATAAAGGCCAACCCTGTGACAATTCCTTCAACAAAAAACTCAAGACCAGTAGATATCCCATCAAATAATCCACCAAAGGTTGCAGTCATCCAATCAACTAACACATCGATCCAATTTGCTAAGGGAAGTCTTGGTAAAATTCCTTCCATCTTACATCACCTCCTTAGCTGTTGCTGCTTCAGGAACGGCAACCTCATTTATATATTGCTCGTTACCTGTAAGTGCACCAATTACTGCACCTTTAATCAGGATACCTTTTAATCGGTTCTTATCATCTGTCACTGCGACAGGAATATTAGCTGATGAGACTTTATCAAATAAGTCAATTAATAAAGTATCTGTTCCAACCACATTAATATCCTTGTCTAAGAAAGCACTTATTGACTGATTTTCTTCTGCTGCTTTTGAAGCATCCTTTGCGGTAATTGCACCTAGTAGAGTTTGTTGCTTATCCACAACATAAATAGATGAGATACCTAAATCCTTCATTAATTTAAGTGCAACACGTGGACCTTTATCCACTTGCACGGTTTCCGCTCGCTTCATAACATGATGTGCAGTAAGTACCTTTGAAAGATCAACGTCCTCTACGAATCTCTCAACATATTCATTTGAAGGATTCATTAATATTTCTTCAGGTGTTCCTATTTGCACAATGTTACCATCTTTCATTAGAGCAATCCTGTCACCAATGCGAAGAGCTTCATCTAAATCGTGTGTGATAAATACGATTGTTTTTTCCATCGTAGATTGTAACTCTAGCAACTCATCCTGCATATCTTTTCTAATCAATGGATCCAATGCGCTAAATGCTTCATCCATTAAAAGAATATCAGGATCATTTGCCAGTGCTCTCGCTAGTCCAACACGTTGCTGCATTCCACCACTTAATTGACTAGGGTATTGGTTCTCATATCCTTTTAGCCCTACTAATTCAAGTGATTCTAAAGCTTTTTTACTTCTCATATCTTTTTCAACACCTTGGATTTCCAAACCGTACTCCGTATTCTCAAGCACTGTTTTATGTGGAAACAAGGCAAACTTTTGAAAGACCATGCTAATTTTCTTTCTTCGTACTTCCCTTAACTCTTCTTTGTTCATCTTTACTACATCTTTACCATCAATTTGGACTTGACCTATTGTAGGTTCAATAAGTCGGTTAAGCAATCGTACTAATGTAGATTTCCCACTACCTGATAAGCCCATAATAACGAATATTTCCCCAGCATTTACTTCAAAGGATGCTCGATTCACACCAACTGTTGAACCTGTTTCCTTTAAAATCTGCTCTTTGGATTTTCCGTCTTTTAATAGCTGTAAAGCCTTCTTAGATGACTTACCAAATATTTTGGTCACATCACTGACTTTAATCTTTATATGATTTTCATTCATTCTTTCACCTCATTCAATTTGTCACTTTGGACTTTTTAATTATATCCCTATTTATATTTTTAGTTCAAACTGTATATTCCGTGTTTATCGTTTATATTGTACGTACAGATATAACTGTACAAAGTTAATATCGTATTTACTTAGAAATACTCTTTATTGCTTCATTTTCCATATTTTATGAGTACTTTACATTTCATTAGGGAATATGTAGTCTAGTATCTAAGATAGTGAAAACTACTTATATAGGATGTGGAATAGTTGAAAGACACTGAAACTTTAATAAAAACCAGAAATATGGTTATAGATGCACTAGCTCAAAATATGAACCTATATGGAATCACCCCCTCAGCTGGAAGGCTATATGGTCTCCTTTTTTTCTCAGATAAACCACTTACACTTGATGATATGAAAGAAGAGCTCGGTATGAGTAAAACGAGTATGAGTACTTCGGTTAGAAGCTTGCTTGAATTAAATATGGTGGAAAAGGTTTGGGTAAAGGGTGAAAGGAAAGATTTATATACGATTAAAGAAGACTGGTATCAGTGCTTTTTTGACTTCTTCACAATCAAATGGCGAACAGCAATAACGACCAATACCAGTGCGATGGAAAAATCCATTACAAAATTACAAGAACTTGCTAATGACCCGAAAACTTCCGAAGAAATCCGTGAGCAAGCAAATATAGATATAAAGAAACTACAAGATAGACTTGAGTATTATGAATGGCAAGATAGACTAATCGACAGCTTTGAGACAAAAGATATTCTAGATTTCATTCCAATTGACAGTAAGAAGGATTAGTTATAGGTTTATCAACAAAAAGAACTCCTCTAGTTAGAGGAGTTCTTTTTGTTAGAGAAAGAGGTCACTATAATGCAAAAACATGGTTTCCAATTTGTTGAATGATTTTTCTATCTCTTATCCAATTATCTGAGGCTGTTTCAGGGTTATAAAAAAACAATGCCTTTGTATCATGTTCTTTTTCAATCAAAGCCTCTTCAACTGCCTTTACTGAAGTTGGTTCAGCAGCTTGTTGAATTGAATTATTTTGTACAGGTTGAAACGCATTTTTTTCGTATATTACTTCCTTAACCGAATCCGGAAACCGATCGTCTTCAACTCTATTTAATACCACTTCTGCTACTGCTACTTTTCCTGCATACGGCTCTCCTTTAGCTTCAGCTGTTACGAGACGTGCAAGTAATTCCTGTTCTTCAGCTGTAACTATAACCTCTTGTTTTCTAGATTCTTCCATGTTAAGATGATGATTTGATAATTCTTCTGTTAAGAACTGGTACGTTGGGGTTTCTTTTCCTACCTTATCTTGTTCATATAATTCCTTTAATGTCTCTTTAGTTATATCGTCTAGTCCTGTTTCATTTCCGTTAAGATTAACTGAACCGTTAAGGGCGAATCCCACTGTAAATGCAATGATAAAATGAATGATTATATTCATCCTAAAAACCTCCTGTTATGTTTTTCCCTCGCAGACAAGGCCTAAAACTAGGGTAACAAGGATTGTTGACCAAAACCTTAGTAAATTATTGGTCGTATTATAACAGGAGTGTTACAAAGATTACTTTACACACGTTTTCCTTTCTGAACATAAAACCTGAACTATGGCCATCCTATGTTAGATAATGAATCATTTTACTTGTTCAAAAATATGAACATTCTCTCCGTCCGTTTCTAATAAACTCTCATTTTCAAAGTAAATACCTGCATCATCATCAATTCCATACCCAATAGGTAGGTTAAGCTCTTCTAAAGCAGATAGTATGTTTTCTTTTTCATTCCATTTAGTAAAATGAACACAAATAACACAATTCCTAATAAGTCCTAAGCCATTAAGAAAAAGATGTTTATTCTGCAAATTATCTATGGGAGGGATTACACAGTTCTGAGGACTAATCAAAGCCCCTGCTGAAAAACCAGCAACTGGAACACCTTGGTGATAAAGCTCTTTTATCTTTTCTCCTAGTATGGTATCGGCAATATAATTTCGATAATGCTCTGTCTCTCCACCGCCAATAATGATTCCACTACAAGAAGCTAATTCTTGTAAACTTTCATTGGAAAGCTTAGAACTGAGTGGTAGGTAAACATATTCCTCTATGCCGTTTTCCCTTAATACTAAAGTATACTTCTGCATATACTCTTCCCACCCATCTCGCTCTAAAAATAAAATCGCAACCCTACCCTCACCATTTAATGATGATATCTCGGCAAACCTTTTCCCTAGATTACTAGTAAAAGGTGGACTTCCTCCAAAGAGGAATAGATGTCTGCTGTTCATCGACTCACCTCAATTCATAGACTTATATAGTTTAGTGTTTTAGTATGTATTTCTCTAAGGTAGATTTTCC
This sequence comes from uncultured Bacillaceae bacterium, assembly GCA_947497585.1. GTDB lineage: Bacteria > Bacillota > Bacilli > Bacillales > Bacillaceae_L > Bacillus_BV. Next base: position 16,634 of record CANMHG010000010.1, read on the forward strand.
TAAAACATATATTAAATCTGTTTTAGTTGAGTTTTTATACGATCGAATCTCTTTTTGAATATGTTTCGGTTATCAGGAAGTAAAGTGATACCTACCTCTGATGCTATTGTTTCTACGACACTATCAATCGACATATTATTAGTGTCAATTAGTTGTTGAAAGATTTCATCATTTAAGCCTTGCATACATCTATCAATTTGGTTCTCTGCCCATGAATTTTTACGTTCTCCCCTACTTCTTAATCTCTTTTTTAAGTTTTCCTTAGAAGCCCATAAGACAAAGTGTTTAACTGTAACACCGTCATTTCTCAATTTAACAACAATCTCCTTGAAATATTCAGGATTTACAATTGTCATAGGAACAATGATTATTCCTTTGTATTCAGAATTTATGTGTTTTAACATTGTGTAATTTATTTCGCGCCAAATTGGATAATCTTGAAAATCAGCATTTTTAACTTCTTTAGGAATATTCTTATTTATAAAAAAACCTACGTTTTCAGGATCATATACACATGAATTAGGAATTCTTCTATGTAATTCAAAACAAGTTTGTGTTTTCCCTGAACCAAACGCCCCGTTAACCCAAATAATCAATAAGAAACACCGACCTTTATATTATTTTAAGAACTAAAGCAATTTAAATATAATCTATCATAATCTATTTTGAAAAGCTCTTCGATAACGTAAGTACCACACTTTCAAAAATCTATATGATATAATTTAAAGGGTAAAAATATAGACAGAGGTGACATTCTTGGCAATACATGTTGTACTATATCAACCTGAAATCCCAGCCAATACCGGGAATATTGCACGTACTTGTGCCGCTACGGATTCCAACTTACATCTGATTAGACCAATTGGCTTTTCAACTGACGATGAAATGATAAAAAGAGCAGGGTTAGATTACTGGAAGTTTGTAAATATCACATACTATGACTCATTGGATGAATTCTTTTCAAAGAATCAAGGTCAGTTTTACTATATTGAAACATTTGGAAAAAAAACATATTCAGATTTTGATTTTAGTGATGTATCAAAAGAACATTATTTTATGTTTGGAAAAGAAACAACGGGTTTACCAAAAGATTTACTAGAACAAAACAAAGACCAATTTTTAAGAATACCAATGAGTGATAATGTCCGTTCACTTAACCTTTCTAATACAGCTGCTATACTTGTGTATGAGGCTTTGAGGCAGCAGAGTTATCCAAATTTAAAGTAAAAACTCTTCCGTATTGGAAGAGTTTTTGTTCAATTTGCTCTTAACATGAATAGCTTTTAGTATCCACTAACTCTAAGCAGCAACATCCCTTTTACTAAACACACTAAAAGCTAATAAATGAAATACAACAAAGTATATAATTAAGATTAAGATAGAGAAAGTAAGTGTCATTCCCTCTATTGGTGGGACACCGTCAAAGTAGACTGTCAGGTTGGTGTTCGCAAATAAGATATATTTTGTCCATTCAAATCTACTTGCAAGCAGCATAGTAGCTGTACCACCCATGAACATGAGGAACAATGAGATACCAATCGCAAGAGAACTGTTTCGGAAAACTGCTGAAATCATGAACGCCATTGTCCCAATCATTAAAATATCAATTGAGCCTAAGAAATATTGCCCTATTAAGTGGAATGCAATATTTCGTTCAACCACCTCTCCACTAACATAGGCTAGATGAGGTACTTCACTTGACGGAAGACCGAACAGCAAAAGTCCAACCAAAGTAGACAGTATGTAAATCATCGAAAGTAAAAGTAAACCAAACAAGACAACTGTAATATACTTTGATAATAATATTTTCGAGCGACTTAGTGGTCTGATTAAAAGTAATTTTACTGTACCCCATGAGAATTCAGAAGCAACGATACCCGCTGCAATAACAATGGTAAATAATCCTGCAAAGCTTATGGCTGCCTGTGCATCGCTAACAAATGACCACACATGACTTTCTGTTTGTGGAGCCATGTCATGTTCAAGCTGGTATTCTTTAATCGCAATTTCCCGCTCATAAAACATTTTTAGATTTGAGTTAGTTTTGCCCATTTCACTTAAAGCTTGTTTATCACTAGCTATCTGTGTTTCTAGCTCCTGCTTCCAATTGGGGTTATTTATTGGTGCTGATTTTGACTCTTCATATTTATTAATTCCAGCAAAAGCTAGAATGAAAAGAACTACTATCCCAATCATAACAAACGTGCCAGGTCTTCTAAAAATTTTCACCCATTCATTTATGACTAATTTCCCCACTGCTCTATTCCCCCTTTTCCGCTGTTATCTCTAAAAAGCGATCTTCTAATGATTTTGATACTGGCGTTGCGCTATAAACATCTACATCGGAATGAGTTAGCTTCTTGATAAGAGCCGGAATGTCAGCTTTACCGACCTCAACCGTGAAACCCTTTTCTAAAATTGTTGCGTTATACTCTTCTTTTAACCAGTGTGCAGCATCTCCGAGATTTCCAGTTTCAAACGTATGTATTAATTGATCATTTTGAATAAAATTACGTACCTCCTGCACATCAACTAAACTACCATTCTGAATAATGGCAATTCGATCACACATCATTTCCATTTCAGACAATAAGTGACTAGATACAATCACACTCAATCCCTTTTCTCGAGTAAGCATGCGCAAATGGTCTCTAATCTCTCTAATTCCTGCTGGATCCAATCCATTCGTTGGCTCATCCAAGATTAAAAGCTTTGGATTATGTAATAAACATTGCGCTAAACCAAGGCGCTGCCTCATACCAAGAGAATAAGTTCTCACTTTATCATGTATTCTATCCTTTAAGCCTACGAGCTCAACCACTTCATTAATTTTTTCGTTTGTAATACCATTATGCATTCGAGCATATTGTAGAAGATTTTGATACCCTGTTAAAAACTTGTACATTTCCGGATTTTCCACAATCGCTCCGATGTTACTGACTGCTCCTTCGAAATCCTTTTTTATACTTTTACCACAAACAACGATATCTCCTTCTGTAATTCCCATTAAACCAACAATCATTCGAATGGTCGTTGTTTTTCCAGCTCCATTCGGTCCCAAGAAGCCAAAAACTTCTCCTTCCGCAACCGTAAAGCTAATTCCCTTAATAATGTTCTTTCCTTTTATCGTCTTTTTGACGTTATCTAACGTAAGAACCGGTTTCATCATCTGCCTCCTATTTTCCATTTTGTAGATATTATAGCAAAGCCCTTCCATGTTATTAATCTACTATTTTTTTCCTATGTATGTTTACGTCTAATCTTTCATTTGGTTTCATAATTTTGTTTTGGGTCTAGTAAACTGTTATCTCCTTTTAAAATCTTTAACACTACTTTATTATCGAACTTTGGAAATCAGTTAATTCGTATTGTCTTATTCACAAATTAATATTTGATAAAAGAATAATACTCCATCATTAGTAGAAAATATCTATGTTCAAAAGGAGGTGTATTCATGCCGAATCTAAATGATAATAAGTTTAGAAAAATTCAATCTGAAAGTCAAAAGCAAGGGAAATCACAAGAGGAATATGCTGCTGAACTTGAAATGAATAAAATGAAGAGTCAAAAAAGAAAGTAATTATAGTAATGGTTAAAAGGCAGGAATATTAATCCTGCCTTTTAAAAACGCCATTTTCCAAGCTATAGCCTATACATATTCCTTCCTTTTAGCATAGCCTATTATTGTAAAGCAAAGGAGGTTGGCACCCATGCCAAAGTATAGAAAAAAACCCGTAGTTGTTGAGGCTGTGAAGCTTACAAGATCTATCACAATTGAATCATCAAATGGTACATTGAAAGGACTTCCAGGGGATTATCTAATCACAGATAAGAATGGTGAACAATACCCCTATGATAGGGACCGATTTGAGGCAGAATATGAGCTTGTAAAAGGACAGATTGATTTAAGAGAAATTGTTAAAAAATCACTCGGATTAATAAAAACAAAAATGTATAAACCAAAAACAGAAGATTAAAGCATTATGGACCTTTTCTCCATAATGTTTTTTGGTGTTAAAACAACTTGTCACATTAATCCTCCTTTAAAAATTGCATTATTTCACAAAAAATATAAAGCCGGTTGAAAATTACTCATCGTAAAATTCAACCGGCTTTTTCTTCTCAGAGGGTTTTGTTTGTCCCAGCCTATTTCTTGTATTTGTCCTTTTTTAATTAATCGTATATTTTTTCTCTGAATATATGAACTATTTCCTTCTTATCAGAAGTTATAATATCCAATATACCTTCTGGATAAGTTGGTTTAAGCTTTAATTCTTCAATTGTACGCCAAATCAGCTTTACTTCATGTGGTTTTTCTTTATGTAATAGAAAATCCTCAAAATTAGTAGGAATACAACACCAGTGAATTAATGTGCAGTTGTGTATCTTTTCTCCTTTATATTCAATGATATTTTCATTAATACAAGCAAGTTCTCCAACAATTATATGTAAATCATATTCTTCCAGCATTTCTCTTTTAATTGCTTTAACACCAGTTTCACAATATTCTACGCTTCCACCAGGAAGACGATAAAAACTTTCTTGTAAATCACATTGTACTAATAATTTTGTTTTATCATTATTAAGTATTATTGCTTCTGCTCGTAATAAAGGTCTAAGCATAAAGTTACCCTCACAATTTTATTTACTTCTTTATTCTAAGCAAGAGTTACGTCTATTCCATATATCAATTAAGTATTACTGTCATAAAAGACAAAATTCATAGCTATTGTATGTTCACCAACATTAAAGTGTAGATTTATCTTTTAAGATTTTTGCGTACTGCTCGATTTCATTTAACACTCTTGTTCTACCTTTTTCACTTTGTGTCCAATTAGTAGGTATAATATTTCTCCTATCTTGGAGTGGTAATACATCTAGTACCTTTTCATCGCTTGCATAAATAGTAGCTAATAAGTAGAATCGTTTACAAAAAAATGATTTTCCAGCCAGTAAGATGTTTTTATTACTAGTGTCATTGAGAAACCTAAATGCAGATTCAATTACACCTTCAACGCCTGTTATGCCGTCAACACTCGTCTGAATTGGGACTATCTTTTCCTTCTCGATGCCTCCATTCATTAATAGAGGGGCATAGTAATCATACTCACTACATTCTAAGAAAGTATTAAAAACGTTTGGAATCATAATTAAATTAGTACTATAAAGCTTATAAAAATCTAATAATTGTTCATTTAACTCTTGAAAATGACCCGGGTGATAAAGAATTACATCGGGATGTTCGAAATGATTCATTCTCTCCATAAATACCATTTCATCTATAAATTTTATAGTTAGATTATTCAATATTGAGCTTCCTCCTACATATAAACTATTAAATTGATTAATTCAACAGAACAACCTTGAGTAATCATTTAACTAACCTCGCATTTATCATATTATTCACTTCTCATAATTCTCTATCAGAGTAGAATTTACCTTCTTCTACCAAACTGCACAAATGCCCCACCCCTTTACCAAGGTGTGAATTTAAGCCCCAATTGTATAATTGGGGGCCTGAATAAATTAGACACTAAGATTGCATCCCGTTTCACATAGGTCTATAAAATTAAAGATCTTTACTGTACAGTATGAGTCTAATTTCTCACATGACAAAAAGCACCCAACCCTTAGTGCCATTAAACTCTATATGTTAACATTCACCTACTCAGTTCCCGCTGGTGCTTTATCTTGTTGAATGTGAACATAATATATTATTGATTATCGATTTTTGTTCAATAAAGTTTAAGGAATGCATAACCTATTGTATTAAAAACTAAAATTGGGGCGATTTTATTGAAAAAAAATAACCTGGATTTCTTTGGTGAAGTGTTAATGAACCGAGTTCGTTATGAAACTATTGACGACTGTGAAAGAATTATAGATGCAAAAATGAGAGATGAAGAAAGTGTGAAAATTCATGTTACATTATCAGAGAATGAAAAAGAACTGACCAGAAGTAAAATTGTTAATACCACATTAAATAATTTATTGTGTACATTAGAACATGAAAAATCATTAAAATTAGTAACACATCAATTACATATGACTTATAAAAATGATAAACGTCGCGTACGTGTTTTTTTGCCGGAAAATTATGATAAAGATTTGACCAAAAACTATCCGGTTGTCTATATGCATGATGGCCAAAATGTTTTCTTCTGTAGTGAAGCTTATAGTGGGTATTCTTGGAAAGTTATTCAGGCAATTAAACTAAACCCAGATTTACCGAAGATGATTGTTGTTGGGATTGATAACGCTGAACATGATCGAATTAATGAATATACGCCTTGGAAGATTACTGAAAGCCCACTTCCAGAAGATATTGAACTAGGCGGAAGAGGTATAGAGTTTGCTGAGTTTGTTATGAAAGTCGTAAAGCCCTTTATCGATAAACATTACCGAACTAAATCGGATAAATACCATACAGCGATGATTGGCAGTTCACTAGGAGGAAATATTTCGGCCTATATGGGTATTAGGTATAAAGATAAAATTGGTGGTTTAGGCATTTTTTCTTTAGCCAATTGGATTACAAGTAAAGCCTTTGACAGTTATATTTCTAGAGAAGAGTTGGATCCTGAGCAACGGGTGTACATTCAAGTTGGCACTCAGGAAGGCGATGATACCGATCGACAATTGATGAATGGAAATATGAAGCAGGCATATATCGATTGCTCGCTTAAGTATTATAAACAATTGATAAAAGGCTCTGTTCCAATTGATAGCATTCAATTAAGTATTTTTGCTGATGAAGAACATAATGAAAAAGCTTGGGCAAAACACTTGCCAGAATGTTTACGTTTCTTAAGTGAAAAGTGGTAATAAATAACCTGAATATTCATATTTGTATGATTTAAGTAATAGAGGAATCTATTACTTTTTTTTGAATATATTTTTGAAGTTTAGTTTTATTATAAATTGATATATTGGTAACTCATGAAAGGAGCTTATTTATGAATTTTATTTTGATATCACCATATTATCCAAGTAATTTTCAGGCATTTGCTCATCGATTAAAAGATGCAGGTGTCAATGTTTTAGGTATTGGAGAAGAGCCATATGACCAATTAGGTCCAGACTTACAAAACTCTTTAACAGAATATTATCGTGTGAATAATTTAGAAGATTTAGATGAAGTGAAACGTGCTGTTGCCTTTTTATTTTATAAATATGGTCCAATTGACCGCATTGAATCCAATAACGAACATTGGCTAGAACTTGATGCCGAGTTACGTGAGCAATTTAACGTATACGGAAATAAAACGAATGACTTGAAAAAAGTTAAGTATAAATCTGAAATGAAGAAGCTGTTTAGAAAAGCAGATATACCTGTTGTAGAAGGAAGAATCATTAAAACTAATATTGATTTATATAAATCTATTGATGAATTAGGACTGCCCGTTATCGCTAAACCTGATAATGGAGTTGGATCAGCTGCAACCTATAAATTAAGTTCAGAAGAGGATGTACGTCATTTTAAAGAAGTATGGGGAGAAGCACAAGTGTACTTCTTAGAACCATATGTCGAAGGAGGCGTGCTTTGTACATTTGATGGTTTAATAGACCAGGAAGGGAACATTGTATTCCAAACAAGCTTTACATATAATATGCCAACTCTGGAACTCGTTAAGGGCCAGTTGGATATGGCTTATGTGATTCAGAAGGAAATTGATCCAAAACTCGAAGCTTATGGAAAGAGGATTGTGGAAGCTTTTGGAATGAAAGAACGCTTTTTCCATATTGAGTTTTTCAAATTAGAAAATGAGGATTATGTTGCACTCGAATATAATAACCGTCTGGCGGGTGGCTACACGATTGATATGTACAATTTCGCGAACTCCATTGATTTATTCGCTCAGTATGCTTCTCTTGTCAAAGGAGAAGAATTTAAGAAGTCCGTTGTCGAAAAGCAGTTTTGTGTTGGTATAACACAGCGTGATGCGTATGAGTATCAACATGATAAGAATGCCATTTATGAACGATTTGGCGACCGTGTTAAGTTTGAGCAGCGCATGCCTGATGCATTTGCGGAACTCCAAGGAAATCAATTCTATGCGATTAATGCAGATTCCCTTGAAGAAGTAGATGAAATTATCCGTTTTATACATGAGCGAAAAAAGGAGATTCTTTTATGCATATAGAACAGTTAAGCCATTGGAGTGGTGAATTAGGACGTGAAATGTTGTTGAACAGATACGGACACAGTGGCATGCCAATCGTAGTGTTTCCTTCATCTGGAGGGACTCATTCTGAATACTATAATTTTGGAATGATTGATGTGTGTCATGACTTTATTGAATCCGGTAAAGTTCAATTTTTCACATTGGCTAGTATAGATAGCGAAAGTTGGTTACACGACTCAAAACCGGCCCATGACCGTGCATTAGCTCATGAGGCATATGATCGTTATGTGATTTCAGAAGCTATACCATTTATTAAACATAAAACAGGTTGGTTTGATCCAATGATGACAACGGGTTGTAGTATGGGGGCATATCATGCGTTAAACTTTTTGTTGAGACATCCTGACGTCTTTCAAACAACCGTTGCACTTAGCGGTGTATTCGATGTACGTTTCTTTGCTGGAGATTACGGAAATAATCCGCTTGTGTACGAAAATTCACCGAGTGATTACATATGGAATCAAAATGACGGCTGGTTTATTGATCGATATCGTTCAGCAGATATCATTATTTGTACCGGTCTGGGTGATTGGGAACAAGATGGGCTGCCTTCATACCTTTCATTAAAAGAAGCCTTTGAACAAAAACAAATTCCAGCGTGGTTTGATGAGTGGGGCGAAGATGTTTCGCATGATTGGGTTTGGTGGCGACGCCAAATGCCGTATTATTTAGGAAAGTTATTTTAATAAAATGTCAAAAAACATCAGTCAGTTGAGTCGCTGGTGTTTTTTACTGTGGATTTTAATAAATAAAAAAATTATGCCATAAAGAAATTCCATATTAAGCCTCCTTGAGTTCAGAACCTTATAATACTATCTATCTTCGCTCCAATAATGAAATAAGCTTTTCTCTTGTTCCAGAAACGCCCCCGTTAGCCACCCATGAAGCGCAAAATTCAGCGCTTCACCACAGAGAATGAAAATGGTTTTAAACCGTCAATACTGAATCTACGGCTGGGAGAGGAAGGTCGATAAACTATGGTGCGTTAGAGCCCATCCGTTAGTCTGACTCCACCGACCACGGTGCACCACTGACTGTCGCTCCCTCACGGGAAGCACACATGGTAGATTAATCCTATTCTGGTTGATGCACCAGCCTCTAATAATAATCATCGCCGTAGAAAGGATGTTTTCAATGGATGTAGTCATTGAAAGAGCATGTGGTATGGATGTCCATAAGGACAATATCACCGCATGTATAATCACGCCTGAAGGAAAGGAGATTCAAACATTTTCTACTAAGACTGTGTTTTTGATCCAACTAGTTGACTGGATTAAACAACACAATTGTACGCATGTTGCGATGGAGAGCACAAGTGTCTACTGGAAGCCTATCGTGAATTTACTTGAAGCTGAAGATATTGAGTTTCTAGTTGTAAATGCCCAACATATGAAGGCTGTTCCAGGACGTAAAACAGATGTCAAAGATGCTGAATGGATTGCCAAACTTCTTCGCCACGGACTAATAAAAGCAAGTTATATACCTGACCGAAATCAACGTGAATTACGTGAACTTGTTCGTTATCGTCGAAGCATTATCGAAGAACGTGCTAGACAGCACAACCGAATTCAAAAAGTGTTAGAAGGTGCGAATATAAAACTAGGTTCTGTTGTTTCAGATGTAATGGGAGTTTCAGCTAGAAATATGCTTAACGCAATTGCAGAAGGTGAAGAAGATCCTGAAATACTAGCAAACTTCGCTCAACGTACATTAAAAAAGAAGAAAGAAGAGTTAGAGCTAGCTCTTAAAGGATATATTAGTTCGCATCAGCGCCTTATGTTGAAGACTATTTTAAAGCACATTGATTTTCTAACTGAACAAATCGAGATGCTAGATTCTGAGGTAGTGGAAAGAGTGAGCTCTTATCAAGAAGATATTGATCGATTGGATTCTATTCCGGGTATAGCTAGACGAATGGCTGAACAAATTCTATCTGAAATTGGTACTGATGTTAAAAATCAATTTCCAAGTGCATCTCACATGTGTTCCTGGGCAGGTTTGGTACCTGGGCATAATGAAAGTGCAGGAAAGAGGAAATCAGCCAAAACTAAAAAAGGCAACAAATACTTGAGATCAGCATTAACTGAAGCAGCTCATTCAGTAAAAGGTTCTAAGAACTATCTCGGAGCACTCTACCGGCGAACAGCCTCGCGAAAAGGCAAGAGACGAGCCGGAATTGTAGTCGCTCATGCGATGATGAGAATAGCGTATTACCTTTTAACTCGTGAAGAAATGTATGTAGACTTAGGCGAAGACTACTTTGACAAACAGAGACAGCAATCGATTGTAAAACATTCACTTCGAAGACTCGAAAGCTTAGGATACACAGTAACCTTAGAAGAACCTGAAGCATCTTAAACTAGTCAACTATCTATAGTGAACATCAGATCGGCGCTCTCCTATTTTTAAAAATTGAATGAGCTGCGTCTAGTTCAGTATTGCCTTTTTTACTAAATTCCAGAAGTTTATTTTCATGGTAGTTTAACATTTACCATGCTATCATTGGTTTTCTACATATCTTTGTATAATCTTCATTCTCCGCTAATTTTCTTACCTTTACATCACTTAAATTCCATTCTGTTTGAGATTTGTTTTCAACCTTTAATGTTAACAAGTGATATGGTGGCATTATTGCCCTTTCATATGTTACGAATTGATAAGTTATTTCATATCTGTAAGCTTGGTCAGGTTTAGTTTTAACCTCAACAACCTTGCAAAAATCAGACAGATATATCTCTCCAAAATAATCCTTAATTGCTTTTGATTCCAACGGAGATAAGAAGGTATAAATTATATCTTCAAGTGTCATTTCATAACGGCTTTTATTTGCTTCTGCAAATACTTGCGTTGTTGTCAAAAAAAATAAACATAAAATCATTAGAATTTTTAATTTCATATAAAATACCTACCTTTTATTGCATTTTGTAGGTATTTTCTCCAACCGCCTAACAAACATTCTTATTCAACTATCCTGTCGTATTGGATAATAAAATCCGCAAAAGAGGGACTTATCCTTATTTAAGATAAGTTCCCTTTACTTCAATATAGAACTTTCTTTAACTTTCCTAAATTCATTTATAACACAAGCAACTAGTGAGACTAATACTCCACAAAGGCATATAAACAGACCAAATGCTGATGGCGCACCACTAGTTGAAGACAGAATAATCGCTATTCCAAATAATGATATTGATATGCCTAAAAGTGATAAATGCATTGGTTAAACTCCTCCTAAATATATAGATCTCTAACGACTACCAATCATAATCAAATTGCCTGCTTCTATAACTTCCTTGTTAACTAGTTATTCTCCTTCTTCTCCACAATAAAATAGACAAGCACCTGTCAGCTAATCTATCATATTTCTTATTAAAGAAGCGCATCCGTTACTTTAATAAAAATTATGACTATAATTGCTTTTTATGCAGTCAATTAAAAAGTCTCTATCTTCAGGAAAACTTAAACTAAGTTCCTTTAATTCGTCAATGTTTTTCCAAGCAATATCATAAATTAAATTATCAGGGTCTTGAATTTTTCTTTCCCCACCAACAATTTTCACCAAGAAATAGTGTACCTCAAAAGAAATATTGATTTCGTCATAAATACCCTTTTTCACCTTTATTTCATCAACTATTTCTGCAACATATCCTGTTTCTTCTTTGATTTCCCTAACACAACATTCTTCAAAAGTTTCATCTTTTTCTTGTCCCCCTGATGGAACTGACCAAGATTTTACTTCTTCTGGCTTTCCTTGTAATACCATAAGTAATTGACCATTCTCATTGATACATACACCTGAAGACCCATACCACTTTTGCATATTAAATTACCCCCTTATATTGCTTTTTTAATAATATTTCTTTGTATAATAAGAAACCCCATCTTCAACAATCCTGCTCTATAACGAAAGAAGCGACTGCTGCTTTTTCAACAATCGCTCACCTTTGTTGATACACCCCTTTTACTTAGGATTGATGTTCCTTTCAAATTCCTGTATCCATTTATAATCCAAAGGAGCATTTATCACCCTGTAAACACGGGTTGATACAACAACATCATGTTCAATGGTAAATCTTTCTGAATCTCCATTTTTGTATCCGAGTAATAGTTCAAATCGTTCATTTTCATATTTGGAGGTCCACCCATGCTCATTTGTTAGTTTTACTTGGTATTGATTTAAATAGTCAGCTAGTTTACTAATAGATTCTTGATCCGCTTTTTTAAGTTCAAATTGATAAGAGTCTTTATACTCAGTAATAATATGAACCTTATCAACGTTTCCTATATCTAATAGTTCACCCAGGTTTTGCTCACGGTATTTATAAGAATTAATTAAAATAACAGCAATAATGACTAACGACAGAGAAATAAAAAAATATTTCTTCAAGAATATCCCCCCTAAAAATCCTTGTACTAACTTAATATGTATAAATAGAACAATCTCATCTCCATATTAACATAATATTCCAGCATTAAATTTTATAAGAAATAGACGATCAAAATCATTGATCGCCTTGTTTAACTCTCGCCCCCAATAGTTAAAGAAGCAACAGCATTATATGATATTTTTAATAAATATATCTTTGTAAGTAAATAAAGCCTGTTTGACTAAGTTCACATTAAGATTCCTTTATTATATCTTCTATGTTTGTTTCTAGTATCGTTTTTACTATTTTAATAAAATCCTTACCTGCCCCATAACTTAACATAAACATTCCTACACTACTTCCAGTAGAAATACATTTGATAATTGTATCTCCATTTATGTTGTCAACTGTAACTGTTAAGGACGTAGTGCTATTAGTACGCAGATAATACTTTTCAAACACCATAATAAACAATTCATACTTGCTATCTTTTATTATTTTATGTTCATCAAAGACTAAAGCTGTTTTTAATTGATTGTTCGAAATTAGTTTATTAACTGCTTCAGGCGGACCTATGTTAACTTTTAGTTCTAAAAATCCCATCATTCATACCTCCAGAAATTGATGACATATACATTACATTCTTCAATCAAAAAATACTGCCCAAATTATACCATCAACTATTATCAGGAGAATAAGTATTCCAGTACCCTTCCACCCTATACTACCTGCAAAATCAGAAAGATTACTCCCGTGAATACTGCTCGTAGGATTGTCTAATTCTTTTTGTCGTAAATCTTCTCTCATTTGTTCAGGTGTTTCTATGTCTTTACTCATTTCAAACACCACCTATTTTATAACTACGAAAACACACCTTATAAGGTTTCACTCATTCTTCAATTCTTCTACTTATGTAAAAAAAGCGACTGCTTCTTTAAGCAATCGCACTCCGTTTGTTTAAGTGTATTCATCACAAAGTTAGCATTATTATACTGTTTACGCTTTTCTATTTATAATGTGCTTAGATTCTTCCCTGTTTTGTTCCTCAGACATCTGCTTTTTCAACTCTTTAATCTCTTTTTTTAATTCTTTGATAACTCTTGAATCATCTATACCTTTTGTAACCGCTGTTTTTATAATTAAATAAAAAATAAATAAAAAAATTATGCCATAAAGAAATTCCATATTAAGCCTCCTTAAGTTCAGAACCTTATAATACTATCTATCTTCGCTCCAATAATGAAATAAGCGTTTCTCTTGTTCCAGAAACGCACCCTTTAGTGCAGTAAGATTCAAAGCTAATACCACTTATCATAGTCACTTAGTTTTTTATCAGTAAGTAACTGGAATAGTACGTTTGAATCTTGCTCAGATAACACTTGGTATAGACTTTCTCCTTCTACTATCATTTCAATACGATCCTTCTTAGGAGTTACCCACATTGCAAAAAAAACATCTTCTGAAATAAAACGAAAGTGTGGCGGGGAACTCATCTCAACCTTTGCCTTTTCCCATGCCAATCTATCTAGTATATCTTCCAGTTGCTTTAATTCCTTAGCATCATCTATTACCCTTAACTCTTTATAACCTAAACTTGTATTTTCTTCTACTTTGATAGAGGTATTTTTAAATTCAACCTCTCTATTTACTAAATCACCTTTATAATTCTCCTCTTTCGTGACTACTTCTTTAACTTCATTTTTACAACCTAAAAGTAAAATTGCCAATATTAAAATAAGCCCATAACTTTTCAAATTCTCCCACCTCTTTTAAATGTATGTCGTAACAGGTTTTTAAATGGTTTCGTTTTTATAACTTCCACCAAAAAAGCACTTCTTCTTCTTGAAGAAATGCCCCCGTTACTTCAATAAGAAATATAAATTAAACATCAAATGCCAGGCTTATAATTTTCCATTCATTCTCTTGATATTTAAATGTTAAACTTAGAAAAGTAGGTGGACTTACAGATTCACCATTTATATCTGAATAAAATTCTCTAATATAAACACTAAATGTGTCTGTTTCATTATCATATTGATATCCTTGTATTACCCAATCATCAAATGTAATATCACTGTGAGAATCAAATAAAAGCCATTCAAAGTCGGTTCCATTTTTTTTGACATATAACTTGCTGTCTTTTTCAAAAAGATTTAAATCATCTGATAATAATTCCCTCAATTTATCTTTATCTCCAGTTGTTTGTGCCTTAACAAACTCCCTTGATATATTGCTTATAACTGGAAAGGTTTCTTTTTCTTGAATATAGCTATCAATTTTATTATTTAATTCCTCTTCACTTTGGATTAGTTGTTTTATTTGGTTTTCTTTCTCATTTAAACTTTCAGTTAATTTCTGAACTTCTCCGTTAAGTTTACTTTCATCCTCGCCTATCGTATCTTCGGTTTGATTACAAGCTGTCATTAAAAATAGTCCAAGAATACATAACCACAGTAAAAAATTCCTCATATTTCACACCTCATATAAACATTGGTTCAAAAACTTAAATTTGGTGGTTTGGGTATAAACACTTTAACCAACATTAAAATTATCATTGTTAAAACAATTGCTAATATAGAGTTTTTCATAATAGCATCCTTTCGCAATTTTACACAAACAGGAAATTGGTTAAAATATAAGCTAAAAACTCAATAGAACCAAAAGGTAAAAAATCTCCGTAAAAGACGATCTACTTGTTAAACTCTTGATCCAATAGTTTAATAATATTTCTTAACAAACTCATCTTGCTCAAATTATTTAAATAGCTTGCTATGGTCATTCTTTTACATTTTCATTCAATCTTATTAAACCTATATAATTTGAATCAATATCTTCCCTTATTCTTACAGCAAGAGCACTTGAATCAGGTGACCACTTCAGCCCGGAAATATATATGTAATCTTTTGTAAGAGTACGTTCTTCACTACCATCGTAACTACTTACAATTACTTTTCTACCAGGTACTATATCATTAATTCCCCAGCCTTGAACACCAGTCAAATAAGCTAACTTACTACCATCTGGAGAGAACGTAAGAGCAGAAGGTACAAGACCGTCTCTCTCAGATATCCAATTTCTTGTTACAATTTCCTCACCTTTATCATTGTAAAACACTAGCTTACCGTCCATTGAAAGTAATAGTTCTTTCTTCTTTATATTTACACTTGCTTCTACTTCTCCAATTCCTTCATTCTCTATTAGTTGAATCTTTTTTTTATTAGTTAGGTTTACAACAGCTACAGATATTACATCATCAAAGCCGTTGTAAGCAACTATGGTATTTCCTGCTGTTAGCCAATCTATATGACCCCAATAACCAGTTTCAATTGTTAGAGGTGCATCGTTTTGAGTATCTATACTAAATTGTGACAACTTCATTGCGTAACCTGCACCATCACCCAGTGCTGTATTGGTCTGCTTTAAATAGATAAAACCTTCACTACTTGGGAGCCAAAGAGGTTGTTGATCCCATTCTCCATTTGTCCACTGAAAAGTATCCCCTGTATCTATCTCCTTCCCCCAAAGTCCTCCTTTTTCTGCATCACGATAAACTAAGTATTTACCATTAGGACTGATGCTTCCTTTAAATTTTTTTATCTCTCCTGTTGTTAGGTTAATTGTAGTTATTTCTTCTAGAGCGTTTTCAATATAAATACTATGTGTTTCCTCACTATATGAAAGATATCGGGGTCCCCATTGCTCATCTTTCATCTCTAACAATAGTTGATTTTCTTGGGTTTCAAAGTTGTATGTGTAAATAAAATAATCATAATTATTTTGATTTTCAATAATTTTTTCTTCAACGTAAATTATTTCTTTATTATTTACTAAAACAAAATCATCATAAAACGATAGAGATGGAACTCTCAAATAATATTCAAAATTAGAATTAACTATTTCTTCAATTTTCTCAGCTTTACTAACTACACTTTCTTTTTCAAATTCTTCATCGTCACTATCTGATTTTAGAACAGGTTCAATTCTAGTAGTCTCAATGTATTCGTTGTTCTTTCCTACAATAGTTATTTCCTTGCCACCATTACCAGCAGAATAAATAATCACAATTCCGATTACGATAAATAAAAATAAAGTTGCTAGAAATAGTCTTTTCATTAAACTCCTCCAAAAGAATAGATACATTAAGTTCACTCAGTTCCCTTCCATATAAATACATATTCTATAAAGAAAGCTTAAAACCTTCACCATAGAAGTAATACAAAAAACCTTTTCCATTTTACGGAAACGATCCGTTTAATTAATCAAGGTATTTGTTGGTTTGTTAGATTCCTGCTTCCATTCGTTTATTACTTCTTCTTTATTGTTTTAAACTTATATATTTTAGACTATCTTAGGGATTCTGTTTTAACTTTAGTAGGAAGGTATATTTAAAAACTTGCATCTTAGCTAACAAATGATAAAAGGCACCCATCCCTGAGTGCCTATTAATAATAAAGTTATTCTAAGAAGAAAAATCAAAGTAATTCCTCTTCAACAATTTAGGTAATTCCATTAGTTCCTCAAAACCTATCGAACTACCAATCTTTTTTGTATCCGCCAAAAACAACTGATCCTCTATTTCCTTAATGATGTCTTCATTCTGATACATCATCTCACATTCCTTACATACAACAGCTGGTGTCATTGTAATTTCAATAGCCCTCTACCCATCAGGCAATTCCAAATAAACCGTGTTTTCACCTTCACATGCCTTTCCTCCACACCACTCACACATCATAGACATCTACTCATTCCCCCTGGTGCTTTATCTTGATCACCAGAACCAGTAGATTTTTGCAACTGTGATAAGAATTTCTTTTCCTTCAACTCATCGCGCTTTCCACGCTTATCCTTAAGTGAAGAGTGGGCTTGGTCTTCCTGGTACTTATTTCTTCTATCTAAACGTTTCAAACCTTCTGGGACGAGATTAAATTTACTGTCATTCATAACCGCAGAAATTCCAACATTGGATTTATACTTTTCATATTCAGGATACACACTCTTGAAGTAGTCTTCCGCTCTACCTGCTACATAGTTTTGAGGTTCTGGGTAGGAGGTTATCACCCCTTCGAAATTCCGCAACACAACTTTTTCCGCACTTTGCGAAATGATATAGTTCGGCTGCACGGCAATCTTTCCCCCGCCTACAGGACTATCGACCACAAAGGTCGGGACTGCGTTTTTTAGAGTAAGTATGAATTTCCCAAAAAATCAGATTGAGTGCATAACTTAAGGAAGCTGTCACAGCTCACAACAGCATCATTCTGGAATCTCTAACTATTCTTCAGCTAAAAAGTATTGTCTATTTCAGACATGCACTCTCTATGTTATCGTCTAAAGTAGTTAAACAAACTCAACATAAAAGGGACCCTATATCAACATAATACTTAGGTCCCTTAGTTGCTTATATTCATTTGTAGTTGTGACAAGTCAATAATATAACCTGCCTTCATCAATAAATCTAATCCAAGTAAACCATTAATATCATCATATCCAAAATCATTAAAATCTAACTCCATCTCTTCTACAGTAAATTCACCAACTTGGATTTTGTCTACTCTTTTCCTAAAAGCGTGCTCTTTTCCACCGATTCCATAATAGGTTACAATCCTATCCTCCAAATCCACTCCCAGACCAATTTCTTCCACAACATTCTGTGAAATAAGGGTTCTAGCTGCACCTGTATCAACTACCATATTTTCAATGACTATACTCTTTCCTTTGAAAGTCAAACTAATATCTACTAAAAGTAATCCATATTTATATTTGATTTTCATTGTAGTCAAATCTCCTCAGCCCAACGTCTTGGCGGATTTCAAGAACAATATCCTCGTGTATTGTATGATAAACTAATTCATCACCTTTTGATTTTAATAGTTCCTTGGTTGCCATTTCATCCGGTACTGGTGAAATAACAGCCATATCATCAATAATTTCTTGCCCATTCTTGATATGAGAAGATAACGACTTTAATTTTACAAATTGATTGGGATATAACTTTCTAACTTCGGACCATTTCACATTGAGCACCGCCTTTCTAATTACTATTATTATAACATCCGCTATCTAAATTTTGTATATGCGTCTTCCTCTACCCAATAGATAGTTGTAGAAGTGACAGCCCGGTTCTACTATTGCTCCCGTTACTTTAATAACATAAAAACCCAATTACTGTCGATGTATTCAAAAAACCAAGACACCCCAGTGCAGTGACTTTAAACAAAATCATTAAAGTCCTAATATGCTTTTCAACTCAAGGGTTTGTTCTTTCGTCAGGGTAGAATAACCAACCGCCTCATTATATAATATTGCACTACCATCTTCTTGAAACCATATATACCGATCTATTTCCGAAATGCCTTTACTTGGATTATTAAGCTGAAAGAATACGTCTGCCTTAACTTCAATGAGAATTGGTTTATCAATTCCTTGCGAATTTTCAACAATAGTTCTTACTTTATGTATTACTTCTGAATCTGTAATTTCATTACTAAATTTAACCCATGTGGTACCCTCACTATTGTGTGGGGTACCTATCCTAATCACTTCATCAGATGAACACGCAAAAAGCATTATCGAAATTAGAATTAATGTAGAAATCCAAGTAAAGTTTTTAATTTTTGTTCACTCCTCATACCTTCTTCATTATTACTGCTCTGGTTAGTGAAAAAGCTACTGCTCCTCCTGAACAATCGCCCCCGTCAATTAAACAAGATATCTTCTACCTATTAAAAATAAACTCCTATAAAAAGTCATACTGAAAGTCTTTCGACTTAATCAATTAGAGTAGTAGTAAATTCTTTAATCTTTATGTCATAATAATTAAAGCCATCATGAACATCCTTATAAAAGTGTTTTACTTCATCTATATCTTTTCTTTTTCTAAGCACCTCGACTTCAACAGTAAAAGAAAAGTCATCATAAAAATATTTTAATACTTTAAAAGGTCTTGTTGACCTATCGGATGTTTCACAACGCCATTCATTAATAAAATCACCAAATGTCTCAGGTTTAAAGGGTTCTATCTCCCTATCACCTTTAAATGATAATCTTATAATTGTACCTTTCTTATAGTTAAATGTAGGAGCTATGTAATATTCATCAACTCCATTCCACCAACCTTCAATGAAATCCAAGGCATTTCCTCCAGTCAATTTATTTTTTCTATATCCATTAAGATTTCATTTTTCTTACTCTCCAAAAGAAAGAGATATAAATTTCGACTTTAATTCATCATCTTCTTCGATCCAATCAACTTTTACCCAAATATTAATTTTAAATAATTCCTCTAACAACGAAATTGCTTCTTCTATATCATTTAATTCAAATACTTTAGTAAGTTCATTTTCACGAATGTTAAGGTCGAATGATTTAATTATTGTTTCTGCATTACAGGTTTGATTACTTGGGGTTTCACAATTGCCCTCATCGACTTCTGTAATGTCGAAATCTTCTTCATCATCTGTATTATGTTTAGCTATAACTACCCCATTCTGAATAAAATTCATTTCTAAGATATTTTCATCAAAACATTCAATAACAAGCATTGGATCTGATAAATACTTTGAAAGTAGAATAGCAAAATCAAAGTAATATCCATCATACATTTCATTCAGGAGGGTTATCCATTCCTTAGATTTACAATAAAAGTATTTATGCCTTCCCATAACCATAATATTGTCTTCCATTTTTTCTTTATGAAGAAGTGTAAGTGCTTCTTTAACAAATTCTAAATTAGATATTTTTATATGAACGGATGAAAAACTTGTTCCCAACTTATACACCTCATTTGTATAATACTACTTAGTTATCTTAAATTATCATGAACTAATAGCATTTCTTATTAAACTATCCTGCTCCGTTTAGCAAAAAGAGGGATTACTTCGTTCCACAATCGCACCCGTTAGCACAATAAAACTCAATCGGCTTCTTCAAACTCTATAATATCCTTTAGTCTTATTGGCATTTGTTGAGGTGATGGTAAATTAACTTTCCCAAAAGGTGTTGATAGTGGTATAGAAAAATCCACAAAGTATAAAAAGAATACTATTCGAGTAGATGATATTTCTTCTTTTGGTCTATTGAAGAAGTCTCCTATCACTTTACTTCCATCGTCATTTAAATAATATTCATCGTAAGCTACTTGCCAATCATCTTCAGAAACCCCTTCAATCTCTTGTGTAAAACCGTCTACATTTAAATCTGATGGCTTTGTATCGACTTTTATCTCAATAAGATGAACGTCTTCATTTACTTCATAAACACCAATTATCTCAACCACAAAGAACACCTCAAATAATTTAGTTTTAGTTATTATAATCCTGTTACTCTTGTTGCATTAACCTGCACCGTTAGTCAAAAGGCGAATGCTCTTATTGAACACTCGCCCCCGTTTGTTGAACAAAGCGAATTTTATTCTTCTACATTATTAGGTTTTGATTTTTCATCAAAGTCTTCCTTGGTAATCACCCAGACATCATACTCTTCACCAAACTTATCTCTAACATCTTGAGCCATTAAACTAGAAATTATATCGTAATCATCTAATATATCTTCACTTATAATGCCTTCAACTGTATTCCATTTAATAAATTTTTCATCGTATGAACATTTGATATAGAAATATCTTGTTTCAAACTTGTACATCTGCTTTTCCTCCATAATAACCTACGACCTATTCAACTATTCTAATCTTTACAGAAAAAGGATCAGCAGCTGCTTGATCCCAAATCCTTGTTGTATCTTCGCTCACCGTTAGTACAGTAATCTAACCTTTAAAAGGTTTAAAGTTTACCTGTCAAACAATCCCTTTTTTCTGTATGAAATATTAAAGTAATTCAAACCAACAATCCAAATAATCCATATGATCACATGGATAATATCAATTAACTTCATTACATCTCCAGAAACTCTACCATATGAAAATGCAATTAGTGAAAGACAATAGAAAAAGATTAATGAAAAAATCAACATACCTTTGAATTGAGGTTTTTTAAATATATTCACACCTAGAATTATTGTGCTTACAACAAACAGCAAAATGCTCCAAGTTTCAAAAGAAATTGAAGTGAATAAAGTATGCAACCATATCCTCCTTACTTACCTTCTATCATCATTGTTAGTATCTTATTGTAAATCTTTAACTATTCTGCTCCAATAGGAAAATAGTGACTGCTGCTTATTCAGCAAACGCCCCCGTTACTTGAATACGGTATTCTGTCACTTTAATGATTTGTTATATAAGTTTAGTATTGGAAGAGTGAAACTATCCCACTTTTCCTTATCATTTATTGGTATCCAAGCAACATCAATAATGTCTTCGTTATCTTCTATATTTTTATTTAAGATCATCTCTCCACCTATAATTTTAACTATGTATGTATACTTATTTGTTTTGTTGTAGAGAAGTTCTTTAACTTTTACACTATAGCCAGTTTCTTCTTTTACTTCTCTTTCACAGGCTTGTTCTGGCGACTCTCCTTCTTCAATGCCTCCGCCTGGAAAATTCCATACAATTGCTCCTCTTTTAACATACTGCTTAACCATCAATACCTTATCTTCCTTAATAATGAAACCTTGTGAAATCATTTTTGTCCCCCCTTAACGCTATTCTTTTGAACAATCCTGACTTTTGTTTAGTATTACTTATTCCATATAAAAAGAGCTTATCCTTCTTAAGATAAGCACCCTTTAGTGTAAGAGTTAACTAAAAATTCCCCTTCCACTCCTTGGCTAAGATTGAGTATACGATATGGTCTACAAAATGATCATATAGCCATTCTGCTTCTCTTAACTTTCCTTCCTCTACAAAACCAACCCGTTCAGCTAATATTCGGCTCTTTTTGTTTTCAACTGCTATGCTAACCTCAATTCTATTCAGTCCGAGTTCTCTAAATCCGTAACTAATAAAGGAATTCAAGGCTTTTGTCATTATACCCTTACCTTGGAATCCTTCCCCAAGCCAATAACCGATGGTACCAATCTTACTCCCCTTGTTTATTTCATTAAATCCAATAGTTCCAGCTATTTGGCCTCTATATATTATAGCCACTGACTTAGGATGCCCTCCAGTTTCAACTAATGATTGTAGTCGAGATTTTATGGTCCCAACTGTATCCTCAACTTTTTCAACGTAATCAAGCCAACCTAACCACTTTCTTAAATAGGGCTTTGAACTAATAATTAAATTAAAAAACTCTTCAGCGTCATCCACGGTGAATAACCTCATTGATATATCGTTATCTATTTTATGTATTAACATATTTCTACCCCTAACTAATGTTTTAAGATTAACCAGATCCTTTTAGTACAATTGGCTTCTCCTTAACTTTAACATAATATTCCATATTTTCGTCCTGAAAATAAATAAAAAAAGACGACCAATTTAATGATCGCTTCGTTTATCTCTTGGTCCCAATAGTTTAAGTACAAGTCTTCACATAAACCAATTCTTACTTAAAGGAAAAAATTTTATAATCCCTAGTATCTGAGGAGAATTTTAATATATTTCCATCAGTAGGTAACCCTTCGAAATAAGAACCAATACAACCTGTGGTACATCTATGACCAGATATAAGTATATTCAGTTCTTGCTTTCCATATTGGCTTTCAATTTCTTTCATAAAGCTAAACACTCTATTAACAAATCTACTTGGATCTTCAACACCTTTATAGACAGTAGAATCAGGTAATGGACCAACACTCTTTACTTCACCAATATGTACTCTGTCAGCTTCACCCAAATCAAAGACATCCAATCTATCATCCAAAATAGCTCGTTTCCCAGTAACAATTTCTACTGTTTGTACAGCTCTCTCTTGTGGGGAAGAAAATACAAAAATCAAAATCTATATTTTTGAATTTATCTCTTAAAGCCAGCTTATTCTATCCCGTACTTGTTTAGTGGTAAACCCATTCTTCCCTGCATTTTACGTTCTCTATTCAAGTCTGTTTGGCCATGTCTAACTACATAAATCATAGCCAATCTCCCCATATTAAATTTTACTTTAAAATGCTTCTGTTTAACAAAAGCTGCCACAATAGCAGAATCCAGAAACACATCATGTTATTTTATATAGTCAAATATTTTTATGTCAACTTCATCTATGTATCCTACCGGTTCTTTTAGGTCCCACAATTTTATTTTAGTTGTCTCATTATTTTTTTGAAATGGTTGAAGTGTTTCAATAGTAGAGAAATATATAGGGTTATATTTCACTTTATCATTAGATACATCCTTCACTTTTAACAAGCCTAAAAATTCTAAGGTAGGCACAACTTGACCAGTTTCCTCGTAGAGTTCTCTTATTGCACAGTCTTTTGGAGTCTCATTTTCTTCCCTTTTGCCAGCTGGTAATTCCCATTGTTTTCTCCATGAGTTATAACATATAAGATATTTACCGGAACATTCAATTACAGCATAAGACCCCGCAACGGGTTTGAATTTGTAAATTTCCTCTTCACTTACAACAATAAAATCTATAAATTCAAATCCATTGTTCTTGGTAATGTTCAAATGATCCCCTCCGACTATATTATCTTTATTTAAAGTAGCCTTATTTGTTTCTGTTTTAAATAACGTAACTTTTAAGTTTTCTATTCTATACTTTTGGCTATAATTCCTCCATTAAATAATTTAAGTGGAGGGAAAATAGTGAAGCTATCTGAAACCTGGTTAGCATATAAGGCAGATAAGCGAATAGAAGGTTATTCACCTCAGACTCTAAAAGCATATGAACTTCAGACAAACTTACTTATTCGCTTCTTCGGCGATATCAACATTGACTCGATATCAACTGAGCAATTGAAAGATTATCTCATTTACACTAATGCAAAAAAACTGTTCAGCTTTCCTACTCTATATTTTAACAGAAGAAGCTCTAATCCTTCTTGAATTAGAGCCCCCTTTAATTCAATAAGACATCCACCTTATCGAATACCATCATACTCCCAACTAAAGTGATTACTTAACTTTCTTACTGATTCATCCCAAGAATCTGCACTACAACTTTTTACTATTTCAGATAGTGATTTATAAAGAGCCTCCCAGTTGTCACCATATTTAAATAAATAGTGCTTTTCATTTTTATTAATTGGGTAATTTTTATTTGCCATTGGTGTCATTACTAAGATTGAAAATAAATCACCACTATCAGAACCTTTAATACCTATTGTAAGAGTCAGGTAGAAATGAAACTCTGCATCACCCTCGTACTTTAAATTGTGAAGCTCTTCAATTTCTAAAAAACCTGATGCATCATAGGTTTTTATTTCCAAGCTCATATTTATCATCCTTTAACACACTATTTATCTTTTAGTAAACTCTACTTTAATTGAAACACAGCACTTCTTCCTCTTGAAGAAATGCTCTCGTTAGCGAAATAAAGTAACTTTTTTATGATGAAAGCCTGTATTGTATTAGTTGGCTCTCTGTTCCTAAGTATTCTTCCCTTCCAATCCTACTAATTTCCTTAAACCCTATTTTCTCAAGCATCTTTCTAGAACGAATATTTGTTTCATGTTTCTCTGCATTAAAAACTGTAATACCTAGATGTTTAGAAGCATAATCCATCATAGATATACTAGCATTAAAACCAATTCCTTTTCCCCATAGCGAACTATCACCAATTGCAATGCCTAATTAAGCTTCATCACCTTTAATACAAGCTAGGTCTGCATATCCTATTAACCTATTTTCTAATTCAATTGCCAATCGAATAAAATCTCCAGATAAATTATTTACACAATGTTGCCACCATTTATATAATTCTTGCTCGTTTCTCTTTAATTCCCAATCATTTGCTAAACAGAATTTATCATCCTTACTCCATTCTAAAACATATGAAAAATCATCTATGGATAAAGGTCTAAGCTTTATATTCTCGGCATTATTATCTTTTAAATTCATATCTTCCTCCATGACTTTATTTATTAAAGGTAACTGCTCCGATACTTCAACAAAAAGGGGTACCAATCCTCCTTAGATCAGTACCCGTCTTATGAAAGATTTGCCCCCGTTAATGCAATAACACATAGTAATTTAAATGCTGAGAATAATACCACCGAGGTGGTAATAATGGTAATTCTTAAAACTTTAATTTCTTTAAACCTTATAATTAATTTAACTAATCTAGCCGTTAACAACAAGGTTATAGTTCCTTCACCTAAAGTCATAACAAGTGCTTTTACCAATATTCCTGTAAAGGATAATTGGGTTACTGTGCCAGAGGGAACAAAAGAAATAACAATCTTTGTGGAAGCCCAGAATACAGAAACTGTTCTTTTTTGGCTTATCCCTACTGGTACTGAGACATGGTGGGAAAGAAAACTTATCGGTTATGACATTAATGAGGACAAGAGTAAAAAGTTTGATGAGACTCAAAAGTATTCTTTAACATGGAAAATAGATGAACCTTTCCTTCACCACCATTTAGTTGTGGAAGTGGTAGGTATGAATAGAGTTACGAGTGGTGGAAGTATTAACATTAATACGGAAAGTATCGAGTAATTATTCAAACAAGGCGTTTCTACCACTTGCAGAAACGCTCCCGTTAATTCAATAAAGCTAATTTGCTATTCTTGGTTAATTTCAGGTTCCCATCTAACAAAAGCCCATTCTTCAATTGAAAGAATTTTTAAGAGGTGCTGGATGATAGATATATTCTTCTTTCACTGTATTTATGATTGGGAAATCAGCTATAACTTCTGTACAAGCAACACTTAACACTTCTTTTTCTTCTTCTGTTGGTACAGTATCAAAAAAAGCCTGCCATATTAGTAAATTGCTTGATTCTTTTACTCTCAATCCTTTTAGGTTTCTAGGAATTGCACCGAGTAAAGCTCGATGTAAACTAAATAGTAATGGACTATTCATTTTAAACTCCCTTTCACGTATTCCCCTCTCGCTCCCTTTAGCTTAAGAACAATTCTTCACAAATAATCAGTTGTACCAAAAACCCCATCCGCTGGAATGGGGTATCAAATTTGTGTATCATGATGGATTATTAAAATAGTCCAGTAAAATATTTTTTATTCCTTGCATTACTGTTGGGATTTATATTATTTGTCATTATTTAGGAAGTTTTGTCGAATAGATTGTATTATCTTCTAAATTGTAGATAATAGATTTTGTGACTATATTTTCGACAACCGAAATATGTTTGCTTTTTAGGAGATAACGACTAATGGAAGAGTACCTAAGTGATGAACAAGTATTTTTACTTATAAATCAACTAAGATCCAACATGATAGAAATAGGATTATCCAAAGGCTTAAACCATCCTGAAACTATTGCATGTAGTCAAAAGTTAGATGAATTAATAAATCAATATCTAAATAATTCATCTTCAAAATCTCTTTGTAACCAAAAATAATAATCAAAGGGTATCTTTTATTGGAATTTTTTAGATAGCCCTTAGCTATTAATTAAAAAATTTATCGAACTCTTACTTTACAATTTCATTCAACCTCTGTTGTGCAACCTGTACTTCCATGTTTAAATCAACTAGAATATTAATAACTGCATCTTTCTTCCCGAACTGCCTCATCGAGTAATATATTTGAGGTTTTTCATTACGTAGTAGAGTCATTACTTCAATTGTTGGTAAATAGTCAACATTTATCCTCAAAAACTGCCTAAAAAAAGCAATAAAATCAAAAGCTGAGCTAGGTCTATCCGGCAAATCTTCTAATAACTTATAAAACTTCTTTACTTTTTGTTTTAATTCAACATTACTTTCCATGTTTACCCCTTACTAGGTTCCAAATGCAATATTGGCAACCCGACTATCTTAGTCATATCGACCTTAGATTCGTGGCTTTGCGTCCCTACATTTCTGTAAGTTTGCCTTTGTCTAATTTAGTAATATAGTACCAAATTTCGACAAAATAATCATTCCTTTATTATATAGAATAATAAAAAGCTCCTCTCAAAAAAGTAGGAGCCTCTACACAATTTAGTTTAAGAAAAAAAGCCTATTCTCCTTCTTGTAGAATGGCACCCTATAGTGAAAGAAATTTTAGACAAACTTACCTTCTAATAGTAGAGTAGAGAAGTATGGAATTTGAAATCTTAGGAAGTGATATTACATGAACGAAGTTTCTGTACATGCTCTAATTAAATTCTGGAAGGGAATGTATAAAGCCTTAGAAAAGGAATGGCAAAATGCCTCTCAAGAATTAGGACTCACTACAGCAGAACAACATATGCTGATGATAATTTACATAAAAAAGAGATTACAATGTCAAAATTAGCTGAAATAGGGAAATTGTATTTTGTCGATTCTCTAAGAATAGATTCCCCTTCTTCAAAATACAGTATGAAACCCTGTGGTCAATGGTGTGCTTTAAAGTTTTGATATATCCCTTTTGCTTATTTAATGAAATGTTTAATGAACACATTCATGGTATGGGATTTGTTGAATGGATTAACAAAACTAATACCTTAAGTAAATCACTGGATTTTTAAAGAACTTCTCAACCCTAATATCAGCTGTAGATTAAGAATAATCCTTCATAGTTTTAGGACTGCTTTAAGTAAAATTCCTATATGTATAAATTAGAGTTTTTACTATTGCTCAAATTTTTAAAAACAAAAGGTCAACTGTAGTTGACCGAAATTGTTTTTTAATAAAGATCATCCTTGACTATTGGAATACATAAAAATCACTAACATCTAGTTAGAAGACAAGGAAAATAGTCAATCGATTAATTTCTTAGATAATTTATTCACTATGTATTGAGTTTGGACTGTGGAATATATGACACCTAACAAAGTCAATATAACTCCACTGACTAAAGAAGCTTTCTTCTGTTTATTAAGAGAATATCGTGTAAAGAGATAGTGAGTTGCTGTACATATTATCATAGTGACTATTAAGAACATAGACTTCATTTCATGTCCTCCTTTTATCTATAATATTCCAAATCCATAAGTTTCTATCCATCTCTTCTATCGTACCCAAGTTTTAACAAGACCAGCTATAAAACTGAAATCTTTTGAGGTTTATAAATTAGTTTTCTGCGTCATTACTAAAGTTCCAAAGGTACCTTTACATTATTTTGCTCAACTATTTACGCAAAGTCAGCCTTATTAAAATATATTGTTGTTACATTATAGGTCTTTTCTTATCCCCATTTCTGGCTTTAGTTCAATGAAAAGGAGCGGATCTCCATTTTGTAGTGCGCTCCCTTTAGTTGAACATCACCTATTTCTTTAAAGGCATAAATGATGATGGATTTAACTCTTCACTCTCAATGACAATAGCAGTTAATCCTTTATCAGTTTTGGTTTCGTGCCATTCATCTTTCTCCCAAAAGACAGCATCACCTGATTGAACTTTGACATATTCTTCTTTATTACCTCTAACATAACCTTCTCCATTCAAAATTAAAAGAAGTTGAGGTACTACTGCTTGATGAAAGCCAACAACTCCGTTTTCTTCTAAGTACATGCAACCTATATAAGTTTGTTTTTCTCCAGTTTGGATAATACGGGACATAACAAAGTCTGAATCGAATTTTGAAATCTTCTTACCAATATCTTTACTAAAATTATATAACTCCATTTTGAACCTCCATAAAGCTTAGGATTTATACATACTCATTCAAGATTTTTATAAGAAAATCCTTTAATGTTATAACATTAACCTGCTCAATAATCAAAAGCGTATCTGCTTCTTCCAGATACGCCCGCTTTACTTTATGAACATTCCTTAACAAAGTCAGAACAAATAGATGTCCTTTGAATGCACAGTATCGTTGTACTGTGTAACAAATGTCTTTGTGTTATTGGTTGTTCTTGTTCACATAACCCACCGTTGAACAAGTAGCTTTTCTATAATACATTTTGGTATTCTACTGAATAAATTTGTTTTACAGATTCACAATAACAATAGTGTTATCATTTAACACTATACTTCAATGTGGAGGAATATACTTTGAATATTCTCTTTAGCTTATTCTCAGCCATAATCATAATGGCTACTAGATTAGCGTTCTTAATTAGTAATCTATCCACTAAATTATCATCTTTGTTAAGAATGCCTTCTTTAGCTTAAGCATTGAGTATTTCTTAAATTCATCTAATTCGCATTGGTGTAAGAAAAAGGTGAGCATATTTTTTGCTCTCCTTTTTTAGTGATTTGTCTTTCTAAGAGTCTGTTTCCTCTTATAGAGTCCAAAAAGAATTCATATCTCTCGCTGAATTGGTAAATAATATCCACGAGGTGACAAAATGGAAAAGGAAAAATTAAAACTCACATCTTCCGAAATAGGTACTTTATGGGGGGAATATGTGAACGGAACAATGACTGATGTTGTTAATCGATATATGGTCTCTATTATTGAAGATGAGCCAATAAAAAACATTTTTGAGGATGCAATTAATACATTTGAGAATCAAAAGAGACAAATCGTAACTTTTATTGAGAACGAGGGATTTCCAGTTCCAATTGGATTTACTGAATCTGACCTTTTTAAAGATAAACCGAGATTGTTCACGGATATATTTTGTCTAAATTATTTACATATAATGACATTACATGGTTTGCTGGGGCACAGCACTGCATTAGCCGTATCGGTTAGAAAAGATTTAAGAGATTTTTATGATTCTTGCGATAACGACGCAAAAAAGATGTATCATCAAACCATTGAGTTATTACTTGAGAAAGGAAATTTTCAGAGAGACCCTTTATTTTATCCAGCTCAAAACCCTCAATATATTTCCAGTCAAGATTTCATAGACGGATTTTTCGGAAAGGGTAGAAAATTAGCGGCAACAGAAATCATAAGTATTTCTTTCAATCTTAAAAAAAGCATTATGGCTAAAACCCTTTCTATCGCATTCAGTCAAGTTGCTCAAACAAAAGAAGTAAGAAAGTTTTTAATGGATACTCAGAACACGGCTGATGGTCAAATAAAAGCACTTTCAAAAATAATGCAAGCCGATAACCTACCAGTTCCGAAATCTTGGGAAACTGAAGTGACCACTTCGACTGACTCTCCTTTTTCGGATAAGTTAATGTTGTATCATATCGGTTTCTTATTTCAAGCTGCACAAAACTATCATGGGGCAGGTCTTGCATCAGCTATGAGAACAGACCTTGTGACGGCATATGAGGGTACCATTCTAAAAAATCTTATGGTAACAAAGAAATGGTTTAATATTATGGTTCAAAATAAATGGCTAGAACAGCCCCCACTTGCTCCTAATAGAACTGAAATTGCAAAAGAAGTGTAGAAATACTATTGGTGAAGGTAAAGACCCTTATTCTTTTCTCCCGTATATAATTACTGCGTTTTTTTTAACTGTTGGTTTGATATTTTCATCAAACTTAATGATATTTGGATTATTACTTGGTTCTGTCTGGCTCCAAATTTTGTTTGTTTTTCCAGGAGTATTGATCGGAGGTATTATTAAAAAATTCATAAATAACATTTATTAAAGCCATCCCCTATTTGTTATTAACAAAAGGATGGCTTTTAATGTGATAGATAGCAGAGTTTTTTCAAGTAAACTGACCCTTTAAGTACAGTAATATGTCATTTATTTAGGCTCATTCTTGTATTTTTATTGAAATTAGTCAATATACCAAAATTAAAAAGACAATTACCTTTTCCAAGGGTAATTGCCTCTACCCGTTTCTAACCGAATAGGAGGAAAGAAACAGTGCTATCATGTCGTACAAATCATTTGGAGGTGATTTGTTATATCATTATACAAATTTTATATTAAAAGTGTTCTAGCGAATTACCCCATTTTTTTATTTCTTTAGTTCAATAAAAGAAGCTCTAATCCTTCTTGAATTAGAGCACCCGTTACTTGAATAGTATTTTTAATTATCCACTAAAATTAATTCCCACTTTTCTTCGATAAGTTCTTTATTGGAAATCATTTGAGTTTGAGTCTCCTTTAATTCAAAACCAAATCTCTCGTAAATTCGCCTTGCTGATTTTAGTTCGCTATTAGTCCAGAGAATAATACTCTTAAATCCATTTTTTTTGCAAAAGTTAATAGCTGTTTCAACTAGCTTCTGCCCATATCCAGTACCTCGAACATTAGGTTCAACAAGAAATAAACCCAATTGAGCAGTAGTGTCATTAACCCTTTTAATACTTACGGAACCACTTTGTTTTTCACCAATCTCTAAAATGAAAATGTTTTCTTCTGAGTTTGCCCGCTCAATACATTCAATAATCTTGCGGATTTAATCAATTGTAATTAACTTTATTCTCCATTTTCCTATCTGGTCTAAGTATTCCCCTTTAGCTAAAATAAACTTATAATTACGTTTAATGTCTTCACTAGTATTGTATGTTAGATAAATTTTATCTCCTTCAATGCTAAATTCCTTTAATTCTTGTACAGCATTGGGAAACCATTTAAAGCCTCTTCCGTTAAACGAAATTTCACAGGGACAACCAGCATCACTCTTAGTGTACCCTAGACCATTGGCGAACATTAAGTATTCTCGTGCCTCCTCAAAAGTCTTAGCAACCTTGTATGATTCAACTGTACTTACCGCTTCGTGAAAGTCTTGATAATTGACAGATGTTTTTATAGTTTCGTTTTCTTCCTCTAATTTGGAGATCTCCTCTGTTAATCGGTTATTTTCCTTCTCTAACTTCTCTGAAGAACTAGAATGTTTTTCTATTTCCATTTCTAAGATCGATACCTGCTCTACAAACTTTTCATTGGCCTCTTGTAGTTGACGGAAATCATCTTTTATCTCTTGTGCTCTCATAACCGATATTATTGTGATTGCCAACAAAAAAATGAGGGCGGGGTATACATATTCTTTTTTCACAATAAAACCTCCAAGATAACATATAGTATAAAACACAAGATAGAACCTAGAAGAAATGGACCTACGCGTAAAGATGCTTGTTCATGTTCTGGTTTATAGGCACCACCTAGTGATTCGAAGACAGCTAGCTGTCCACCTTTAGAAATGGCATCTCCTTTTGACCCTGTAATAAAAGCAACAAGAATAAATCCAACAGAACCAAAAAACATCGTACTTAACAAATTCGTATTAAGAAACATAAATACTCCAAAGAGTATACCAAGTTCAATCCCTAAGACTAATAAGACAAACAAGACGAATCTTTTAATCAAAATCCCCTCCGTTTGTAAAGTTTATTATTACTTTACATACGAATGAACTAATCATTGGTTTCAGAATATTAAGTTTTTACTAAATGTAAAGCTAGAACAAAGATGAAGTTTTAACTATCCTATCCATTAACCTTGTTGCACTAAGGGGTGCTTTAATTTAGGTGAAATATTTCATAATAAGTACAATCTAGATATATTGCACAAATGACAAAAGACACCCATCACTGAGTGCCTTTACAACTAAGATTACTCTAAGAAGAAAAATCAAAATAATTCCTCTTCAACAATCTAGGTAATTCCATTAGTTCCTCAAAACCTATCGAACTACCAATCTTCTTCGTATCCACCAAAAACAACTGATCCTCAATTTCCTTAATTATGTCTTCACTTTGATACACCATTTCACATTCCTTGCAAGCCACAGCTGGTGTCTTAGTAATTTCAATCGCCCTCGACCCATCAGGCAATTCCCAATAAACGGTGTTATCTTCGTTATTCGCTTCTCCTCCACACCACTCACATATCATAGACATCTATTCATTCCCTGCTGGTGCTTTATCCTGATCACCAGAACCCGCAGATTTTTGCAACTGAGATAAGAATTTCTTTTCCTTCAACTCATCACGTTTTTCACGCTTATCCTTAAGTGAAGAGTGGCTCGGGTCCTCCTGGTACTTATTCCTTCTATCTAAACGTTTCAGACCTTCTGGGACGAGATTAAATTTGCTATCATTCATTACCGCAGATATTCCAACATTGGATTTGTACTTCTCGTAATCAGGATAAACACTCTTAAAGTAACCTTCCGCTCTACCCGCTACATAGTTTTGAGGTTCAGGATAGGATGTTATTACCCCTTCAAAATTCCGCAGTACAACTTTTTCCGCACTTTGCGAAATTATATAGTTCGGCTGCACAGCTATCTTACCTCCACCTCCAGGACTATCGACCACAAAGGTCGGGACAGCATACCCTGATGTGTGACCACGTAAACCTTCAATAATCTCAAGACCTTTCGACACAGGTGCTCTGAAATGTCCGATTCCTTCTGATAGATCACATTGGTAAATATAATAAGGGCGAACTCGAATCTTAACTAAGTCATGCATTAACTGTTTCATGATTGGAACGCTGTCGTTGATTCCTGCTAATATTACGGATTGATTTCCAACAGGCACACCACAGTTTGCTAACATCTCACACGCTCGTTTGGACTCTTCAGTAATTTCAATTGATGTATTAAAGTGCGTGTTTAACCAAATAGGATGATACTTTTTTAGGATATTACAAAGGTTTTCTGTGATTCTTTGAGGAAATACAACCGGAGCACGTGTACCTATTCTTATTATCTCTACATGTGGTATATCCCTCAGATTTTTCAAAATATACTCAAGGATATTATCGTTGATTAATAATCCGTCCCCTCCAGATAGTAATACATCTCTTACTTCAGGAGTGTTGGCAATGTAGTTAATCGCTGCATCAAGTTGTTTCTTCGGCACACCCATTCCGATTTGTCCGGAAAAGCGTCGTCGAGTACAGTAACGGCAATACATTGAACATTGATTAGTAACTAAGAATAGCACTCGATCTGGGTAACGATGAGTTAAGCCCGGTACTGGTGAGTCCTCATCCTCATGAAGAGGGTCCTCAAGATCATATTTTGTTTTATAAATTTCTTTTGAAATTGGTACAGACTGCATACGAATCGGGCAGCGTGAATCATCAGGATTCATCAAGGATGCGTAGTATGGTGTGATATTTAGGGGAATTGTTTTTGTTGATATTCTAACCCCTTCCTCTTCATCAGGTGTTAGATTCACTACTTTTTTTAGGTCATCTAAGGTTCTAACTGTATTTGTTAATTGCCAGATCCAGTCATTCCACTGCTCTTCAGTGACATCTTTCCAAAGCTCTATCTCTTTCCAATGTCTTTTTGGTTTATAAAGATTATTTAACATAACTATCTCCTCCCTTGCTACTATATTTAATGCAATTTTCATGCCAAAGGCGTTATGTCCTTGAAAGTTTTATAGCAGATGTTTTCTTGAAGCACTCAGCTTATTAGACCGAAACCGAGCAGAGTTCGACCGATATCAAAGTTATAAGACCGATATCACTTCGTCAATGACCGATATCGACCACGAATCGACCGATAAACTACATCCAGAACATCAAGCACCACATAAAATAGTAGAAATACACTAATCCCCGACCAAATTTCAGAACTAAAACAAAAAACTGCCAACTATTTGGCAGTTTCCAATTTACTCAATTTATATTGAAGTGTTTGTCTCGGCATTTTCAGAAGATCGGCAGCTCTTTTGATGTTACCGTCTGTTTGAGTTAGTGCCTTATTAATAATGGACGCCTCATACGTGCTAAGCAATTCACGTAATGATTTTT
This sequence comes from uncultured Bacillaceae bacterium, assembly GCA_947497585.1. Taxonomy (GTDB): domain Bacteria; phylum Bacillota; class Bacilli; order Bacillales; family Bacillaceae_L; genus Bacillus_BV. Next base: position 51,706 of record CANMHG010000010.1, read on the forward strand.
CTCCAAGACTAACTTCTTGCTCTATTTCCCTCGTATTGTTCTGCACTGTTATGTGAAAGGGCAGATCTTCTATCATAATAGTTTCACCCTCAACCATATTCATTGCATGCTCAATTGTATGTTTCAACTCCCGAACATTACCAGGCCACCTATATCCAATTAGGACATTAATTGTCTCATCATCGCACCCTTTTACTTCTTTTCCAAATAGCTGATTGTACTGAGTAATGAAATGATCCACTAACAATACAATATCTTGTACTCTTTCACGAAGAGGGGGAATGTGCAGTGAAAATACATTTAATCGATAAAACAAATCTGGACGCAATCGATTTTCCTGTAAGCAGTGAATAGGTTCCTCATTCATTGCAACAATCACTCTCACATCCACTTTAAATTCCTTGGTACTACCAACCCTTCGGACGACACCATCTTCTAGTACTCTTAGTAGCTTTGCTTGAATCTCAAGTGGCATGGAATTTATCTCATCTAAAAACAACGTTCCTCCATGGGCCAGTTCGAATAACCCTGCACGGTCAACAGCCCCTGTATAGCTCCCTTTTACAGTTCCAAATAGTAAGCTTTCTAATAAAGATTCTGGAATTGAAGCACAACTCTGAGCAATAAATGCCTCAGAATTTCGCCTAGAGCTATTATGAATGGATTGCACAAGCAGTTCTTTCCCTGTCCCTGTTTCTCCATAAACAAGTACAGTAGATGATGTTTTCGCAACCTTGAGAGCCTGTCGCTTAACAAATTTAAAGGAGTCACATGATGTTAAAATATCATTAATTGTATACTTTGCCCCATTTACCTCTTGCGGTTTTTGTTTTTTCTTTTTAAGTTTAGTTTGTAAGTCAATTAATCTATTGGATAGTGTTTTTATTTGTGAATAATCTCTTCCAATCTCAACTGCACCTATTAAACGGTCGTTTACCATAATCGGCAATGTTGTATTTACTGTATCAATAATTTCTCCACGAACGTTTTTATAGGTTTGAGGTAGATGATAAATCGGCTCCATTGTTTCAATTACTTTTAAGAGAGTGCTAGTATCACTAGTTAGCGAAGGAAATACATCTAAAATATGCTTTCCGAGAACCTCTTCAATTGCAACACCATCATGCTTTGCTGCCACATCGTTATAAAAGATGGTGACACCTGTGTTATCCACTGCATGAATTGCTTCATCAATACTTGAAAGAATTGCTTTTACCATTTCATCTGACCCAACTTGTTGAAGGAACATTGATTACCACCTACCTTTTTTACAAGTGCCGGATTTCAGGCACTATGATGATGAATTTTTAGCAGCAGACAAGTCTTTAACCCATACGTTCATATCCTCAAGCTTATCGAATATATAGCAGTTATTTGCCAATCGACCTGTATACGTATAGCCAAGCTGATGAAAAGCTGCGTTCATTCCAAAAGAAAGTGCTCTGGCAATAGAGTATGAACAATAAATGCCCCTGTTTAGTAGCTCTTCTTCTAATCTCTTTAAAAGAAGCTTCATTAAGCCCAATTTACGAAACTCCGGGAGTGTTGCGCAATCAGTTAGTTCGGCATTATGATACGTGAAATTCATCTCTGCAGACGCAGCACTAATAAGCTGTTCCTTCTCGTCTAAAACCACAAAGAAAACAGTATCTTGCTGCATGACTTCTTTTATATAATCTGGATTGTTAAGAGGTGTAGGATAAATTTCAAACACCTTTGAATAGAGAGTTGCAAGCTGATCTGCATCACTTTCTGTGGCCTGGCGGAGTGTGAGTTTTTTAGGAATAGAAAATCTAGGGGTTGGTTTATCTAAAGCTAATACTTTTTTTAAGATTTCATCTTCTTTTACCCACTTATCACTGTTCCGACGAGTTGGTTCATAATACTTGGTCATGGCAATTGCATCATTGCCATTAAAATATCGTTTAAAGACGGCTTCCAAAATAAACCCTTCCTGAAGGAAAAAAGGGACATCCTCAAAACGTGTTTTAACAATTGCTTTTGCATTTTTATTTTCTAGACACATATCATCAATAAAATCAGTAATACTCTTAATGTTTCCACGGTAATCCTCTACTTTAAGACGTTGATTAAAATGATCCTTTGTGATCTTCAGATGTAGATTTTCTTTATTTATCTCTTCTTGTTCCGAAAAAATATAATCGGTTGTCATCTTATCCCCCCTCTATACACGTAAAAAATTAGAATAATAAGACTCTTCTTCATTTTAACATAAGACCAGTTATTATAGGCTAACTATAGTAGAAACACCTAATCTCAGGAGACTAGGTGTCATGAATACTATATTCAATTGTCATTTTCGACCCCACACCAGTCAATAAGTGTTAAAGCAATTATTTCAGCATATTCAAAAAGGGTATCTAATACAATGTATTCATTTGGGTAGTGTGCAACTTCAGTGACACCAGGTCCAAATACGACAGTTGGCATATTCCCTATCTTCGTAAATAAGCCACCATCTGTTCCCCAAGGTGATGCTTCAATTACCGGGGCTTTCTCTTTGACTTCTTTATAAACGGTAGATAATGATTTCATTAAATCATGGCTTACATCTATTTTACCTGGTACCCATTGTGCTCCAAACCATTCAATTTTTACTGGATGCTCTACAAACCAAGAATCTTGTTTTGAGATACTCGCCATCCAACTTGCAAACTCCTCTTTAACATCTTCAAGTTTTTCATCAGGTCCAACCCCGATTCGACCTTCTAGCACGATTTGGTCAGGCACTGAAGATGGCCAAGTTCCCCCAGTCATTTTTCCAATATTAATTGGAATTGGAATAGGTATATCCTTATATAACGGGTCATTAATTTTTGCATTCCTTCTCATTTCTAGCTTTTCAATGTGTCTAATCACATGAATTGCCTTATCAATAGCACTTACACCTTGGTATCTTGTACCTCCATGAGCTGAGCGTCCTTCCACTATACAACGAAACCACATTGAGCCTTGCTGCCTAGGGAATATTTTCATATTTGTTGGCTCAGGTATAATTACCCCATCTGCTTTATAGCCTTTAAGAATGGCTGCCAATGTACCAGCACCGCCACTTTCCTCTTCAATAACACTTTGAAAAATAACATCTCCTTTTAGTCTGATACCAGCCGAGATGATGGCTTCCATAGCTAAAAGTAATGCCACATTACCGCCCTTCATATCGGTTGAACCTCGGCCAAATACTTTTCCATCCACTTCTTCTCCTGCAAATGGATCGAATTGCCACTGTTCACGGTCTCCTTCAGGAACAACATCTATATGTCCGTTAAGTATGATTGAACGACCAGCTCCAGATCCCTTCAAGACTCCAATTACATTCGGACTTCCTTTAAACTTTTCACGTGGAGAAACAAAGTAAGGGTGGTTTACTAACGCTGTACCACCGGGTTCCCAAATATCTATTTCAAGGCCCATTTCACGACATTTTTCAATGATGATTGCTTGTGAGCTACCTTCATGACCTTGGGTACTTTTTTCTTGGACAAGCTGTTTAAGTAATCGTGTCCCTTTTGGACGGTTATTTGAGATCCACTTTTGAATCTTCTGCCTATACTCATTCAATATCCATCCACCCTTTCATATAAGATAATCAGAGGTGTTTTCCATATTTTTTAGTTTGGTATTTTAATAATTTGATCTGCCAAAAGCAATTTAGCGGAGGTCTTGTTAATTACATCTTCAACGGTATATGGCTCCATAATTTCTTTTAGTAACAAACCATTTCCAGTCACTTCAATGACAGCCATATCTGTAATAATTAAATGTACACAATTTTTGCTTGTTAAAGGAATAGAACATTCCTTTACAATTTTTGATTCACCTGATTTATTAACATGATTCATTAACACAATGACTTTTTTTGCTTTTTGGGCGAGCTCCATTGCCCCACCCATTCCAGGAACTCGCTTGCCTGGTACAATCCAATTTGCCAAATCTCCTTTTTCACTTACCTGCAATGAACCTAGAATGGTAATGTCAATATAGCCCCTTCTAATCATCCCGAAAGCTATTGAACTATCAAAATAGGATGCACCCTCTAATATGCTTACCGGATATCCCGCTGCGTTACATAAGTTTTCATCTTCTTCTCCTTTTTGAGGAGATGCGCCAATTCCGAGTACTCCGTTTTCTGCTTGTATCATGACATGAACATCGGGTTCCAAAAAATTGGGAACGAGTGAGGGAATTCCTATTCCGAGATTAACAATCATTCCGTTTTTTATTTCTTTAGCTGCTCGCATTGCAATACGGTCTCTTATGTTCATTCCCATACCCATTGCCAGTTCACCCCATTACTTTTCACAATCATATCAACATACACACCAGGTGTTATGATTTCTTCTGGGTTTAGTTCACCTAGAGGAACAATTTCCTCAACCTCAGCAATTGTAAATTTACCAGCCATTGCTACTAATGGATTCATATTACGGGCACTCTTATCGTACACAAGGTTCCCAAAAGGATCGCTCTTTTTAGCAAAAATAATAGATACATCAGCTGTTAAAGGCTTTTCAACTAGAAACTCCTTATCATCTATAACTATTCTCTGTTTGGACTGTGAAACGATTTCATTATCCATTCCGACATCGACTAAAACTCCACCTAACCCAACTCCACCTGCACGAATTCTTTCTGATAATGTACCTTGTGGAACAAACTCAACATCCAATTTACCCTCTGTCATCAATTGCCCTGCTATCGGATTTGAGCCAATATGAGAAGCAATGATTTTTCTAGCACGATGATGACTTACTAACCTTCCTATTCCTATGTTTGGAAAGCCTGTGTCATTCCCGATAAGAGTTAAATTACAAACCTCTTTTTCAAGTATCCCTTCAATTAAAGAAGGAGGAGACCCAATACCACCAAAGCCTCCAAACATTAAAGTCGTTTCATTGTTTATATGTGATAATGCAGCTTCTAAGCTAGCAATCTTATTAAATGTATTTTCTACCATAACCGGCCCCCATTACCTACGAGATTAACCCATTAACTTGTAAATCATTTTGCAGGCTACTTACAGTTTGCTCAAAAATGGCAATAAGCTCATCAACCTGTTCTTCATTTATCGTCAGTGGAGGTGCAATAAGAATTGCGTCTCCTCCAACTCCTTCAATCCCTGTTGCAGATGGATATAACAGTAATCCACTTGCTTGAGCTCTTTCTAATATCAAATTGGTTAATGCCACCTCTCGTTTAAATGGCAGCTTATTTAGGAAATCAGAGACAAACTCAACCCCAATTAAAAGGCCTTTCCCCCTTACATCTCCTATAATGGCATATTTCTTTTGTAAATCTGTGAGTTTAGTAACTAAATAGTTCCCCATCTCCTCAGCATTTTCTACAAGATTATTTTTTTCAATATACTGTATGACCGAAAGTGCCACTGCGGTTGATTGTGGATTTGCACTGTACGTATGACCACTCATAATTTGTTTTGAACCCTTTAAGATTGGAGCCATTACTTTGTCACTTGCAATGGCAGCACCGATTGGGGTATATCCAGCACTCATACCCTTTCCTATTGCAAGAATATCAGGCTGCACCTGATAGTGTTCCATTGCAAACATCTTACCCGTACGACCTAAGCCGGTCATTACCTCATCGGCTATGAATAAGATATTATTTTTATCACAAATTTCTCGAATCGTCTGATAGTACTCCTTAGGTGGAGTAATCGCACCAGCTGCGGCTCCTACAATAGGTTCAGCAATAAATGCTGCAATGTTCTCAGGTCCAATTCTTTTAATGGCTTGATCTAGTTCAGTTGCACATTTTAATTTACAAAAGGGGTAACTCGAGTCATACGGACAACGATAACAGTATGGAGCCGAAATAGTAGGATAGTCTTCTAAAAGCTGAACAAACCTTGCTCTTCTGGCGGTATGGCCAGACATAGATAGTGCACCAATGGTAATGCCGTGATAACTCATCCATCTAGAAAGAATTTTATTTTTTGTCTTTATTCCTTGTTCCTGCCAATATTGTATGGCTATTTTCATAGCTGTTTCAGTAGCTTCTGAACCACTGTTCACGAAAAAAGTTGAATTCAAATCGCCTTGTGTGAGCTGACTCAGCTTTGTGGCAAGCTGTTCTGCAGGTTCGCTTGTGAATTGAGATCGATAGACAAAGCTGACCTTCTTAGCCTGTTCCAGCATAATATCAATAATCTCTTTTACCCCATGACCAATGCTTGCAGTTATTGCACCTGATGACCCGTCGATGTACTTTTTACCGGTTGTATCGTACAAATAAATACCATCGCCGTAGCTAACCACGGGATAGTCTTGATCTAAAACAGGTTTGATTAAATGGGAATAATTCATTCCGCTCCCCCCAGTCAAATCACAAGGCTTTAAGTAGTTAGTTGTTTTGTATGCCTATAATTAATCATATGTAGAAAAACCCCGATACTTTCATTTAATGAAAAAATATCGAGGTTGATGTGTATTTATTTATGCTTAATCTGAACTGAACTCTAAACAATACATGGGAGTTATTCGCTAGACTCCACTCGCTTATTTCATTTCAGATAAAATACGTTTGTGTATCCAAATCGCTGCTTGTGAGCCGTCGCCCATTGCGATGGTTACTTGTTCGGAGTGAGCTAGGATGTCTCCTGCTGCCCAGATGTTGGCTATATTTGTTTCTTTTGTTCTAGGGTTTACGTTAATATGTTTGTTTTCTAAACGTTCGACTCCTAGTTTTTGAGCAAGGTCTGTTTTGACTTTATTGCCACCAAAACCGATAAAACCTCTGTCACCTTCTATTGTTGTTCCATCCTTTAGCTTAACACCCTTAAAATCATGGGCTTTTGCACCTGTTATAACACTATCAATTTCTTGTTTTATATACGTGATGCCTTTTTGTTGAATGTTGGATTTAAGTTCCTCATCTAAGTCCCTACCATCGTGATTTATATAAACAATCTGTTTTGTCCAATATGAAAGTGTTAGAGCAAGGTTAGCTCCTGTTGAACCACTTCCGAGCAATACAACTCTTTTATCTTTTACCTCATATCCATCACAATCTGGACAAACATAAATGGTTAATCCAAGGCAAGGCATAATATTAGAAATATCAGGTATTCTGTCCATCACACCAGTTGCTAATAATAATTTTTTTCCTTCATACGTCTCACCTGATTTCCCGTGCAGTATAAAATTATTAGTAGTATTCTCTGCATCCGTTACCTCATCTTCTATAAACTGTACTCCATAGCTCTCTGCCTGTAATTTCCCAAGGCTTCTTAATGTTCCTCCACTAACGCCATCAGGATAGCCAAGAATATTATGATAGCTTTTACAAATCGTAGATCTTCCATGATTTGAATCAATCACTAAAATAGTGTGATTATATCGACCGAGCTGAATGGCTGCTTGAAGCCCTGCAAATCCTCCACCTATTATGATACAGTCAAACGCTTTTGCCATTTTTACACATCCTTGTCATCTTTATCATGTGTATAGGTTATGTGTAATCTGATTAGCTATTCAAATTCAAAGAAAAATCACACGTTGATAGAAACGTGTGATTTTTTATGTTAGTTAAAGTATTAACTCTTTTTCATTCCACTTCTTTAGAACCTCAGCTTCTTTTTGTGGATGTAGCCCAGCTTTCCGATCATCAACACTTATGTTTCTAGTGCGATCCCATGCTACAGTATCCTCAATAGTCACTGACAATGACCTAATCTGCAACCCATCACTAATCGCTTTTTGGATTGGAACTGTTAAAAAGCTTTTCATAGTTTCGTCTGATTCAGGAATGTATAGCGGAAGTTCCATCCAATAACCAACCTTTTGCTCCTGTAAAAAATCATTAGACACTGCAGTGAATGTAGCGTCGCTCTTTGTTGTACGTTTACATTCTTCTAAAAATTCCTTGAAACGGAGTTGTTCTTTAGGACCAGTAACGTTATAAGTCCCCACTTTCTTTTCCTCCAACAAAGTTAAAGTAAAGGCCGCTAAGTCCCTCACGTCAATGAATTGTACTGGATGATCCGAATCTGGAACCAACACATTGCCACCATTCGCAACTCTAACTGGCCAATATGTAAAGCGGTCTGTCGGATCATTTGGACCGACGATTAATCCTGGACGTATGATAAGTGCCCCTTCCGGAAAGAAGGATTTTACTTCCTTTTCACATAATGCTTTAAGAGGGCCATATGTCTCTCCTGTTACCTCTTCGATACTTTCATCCTTAAGTGTACCTACCTCTGAGCCTTCATCGATTTCTTTTGAAAAGTCATTATAAACAGAGATACTTGAAATAAACGCATATTGATCACATGCTGTAGATAGTAATTGAGCAGACTGTTTAACAATTCTAGGTACATAACCACACGTATCAATAACAGCATCCCATTTTCTACCTTCAAGTGCAGAAAGGTTCCCATCTCTGTCACCTACCAAATATTCTACTGAGTCTGGTAGTAGTGATGACTCAACAGTTCCACGATTAAAAATGGTTACCTCGTGCCCTCTACGTATCGCTTCGTTCACTAAATGAAGGCCTAAAAATTTTGTACCACCAATAATTAAGAGATTCATAGAATTCCTACTCCCTTTTTGTATTTACTCTTTAATTCTCTACTATATCTAAAAAATCCTCTCTACATCTAAAGTCTATGTTTTTGGATGAAATCCTAAGACTAAATTCATAGAAATAAATACAACTGTTCTCTGACGAATAAAATGTCCTCTAAAACTATACTAAAAGTATCAAATTATAGGAGGAATAACAATGAACGGATATTTGTATGAAACACATGTCCTTACCAAAAATTTAGAGGAAGCAGTTAAGTTTTATCAAAAACTAGGAATGCCATTAGCTTATTTGTTAGAGGACAGAAGAGCAGCTTTCTTTTGGTTTCAGAAATCTGAAGAGAAAAAACAAATGCTTGGTGTATGGGAGGTAGCAGAAGATCAGTGGGTAGCAAGACACTTTGCCTTTCATGTTTCGTATGAGGAGATACTGGTTGCTACTGAATGGCTAAAAGAAAGAAACATTGAGCCAGTCCCCGACTTCGGGAAAGAGCCCATTGAACCACTAGTACATTGTTGGATGCCTTCTGCTTCTGTTTATTTCAAAGACCCCGACGGGAATTCACTTGAATACATTCATGTACTAGAAGGAGAATCTAAGCCGGAATTAGGCGTGATTTACCTTAGTGAGTGGGAGAATGTGTTTAGTAGTATTGTTAAATAAAAAATGAAAGACAAATTTTTGTAAGGAGAAATTCAAATTGTCCTTCATTAACAGTATGAAGGACAAAACTTCTTACATCGAATGACAAACTGTCCTTCATCAACAGTATGAAGGACAAAACCTCGTCAGGTGAATGTCAAACTGTCCTTCATCAATAGTATGAAGGACAAAACCTCGTCAGGTGAATGTCAAACTGTCCTTCATCAATAGTATGAAGGACAAAACCTCGTCAAGTGAATGTAAAACTGTCCTTCATCAACAAAAATAACGAAGCTGATCTCACAATCAGCTTCGTTATAATATACCTATACTCCTACTCTATCTTCACTATTTACATAATCAATCTCAAATCCTAAATCCTCAAGCATCTTATGATCTGCAGTACTTTCCTGACCCGAAGTAGTTAAATAATCACCCACAAAGATTGAATTAGCTGCATATAAGCCAAGTGGCTGTAAGCTTCTTAAATTAACCTCACGACCACCAGATATTCTAATTTCCTTCGTTGGATTAATAAAGCGGAATAATGCGAGTACTTTCAAACAATAGCGAGGGTCAAGTTCATTCACACCCTCTAACAAAGTTCCATCAATGGCATGAAGAAAATTCACAGGTATTGAATCAGCATCAAGTACTTTTAAATTTCTTGCCATATTCACAACATCTTCTTTCGTTTCTCTCATTCCAACAATAACACCAGAACATGGAGAAATTCCCGCTTCTTTTGCAATGTTTACCGTATTTACGCGATCATCATATGTATGTGACGTCGTTATATCTGAATGATGTTCTTTTGAAGTATTGATATTGTGATTATAACGATCTACTCCAGCCTCTTTTAATCTAAATGCTTGTTCTGGCTTTAATATCCCTAGACAGGCGCAGACCTTCAACCCATACTTTTCTTTTATTTCTTCAACAGCAGAAACAACATGGTCTACTTCTTTATCGCTTGGCCCTCTTCCACTCGCTACAATGCAATATGTACCTACTTTTAAGTTGTAAGCTGCTTCAGCCCCTTTTAATATATTCTCTTTATCTACCATTCTATATTTTTCAATTGGTGCAGTCGAAATAGACGATTGTGAACAATAGCCACAGTTTTCAGGACATAATCCCGACTTAGTGTTTATAATCATATTTAATTTTACTTTGTTACCGTAATAGTGTTTACGAATTTGGTATGCTCCGTTTAATAACAGCAAAAGCTCCTCATCTGGGCAATTCAAAATGGATAATGCTTGTTGATCTGAAATCTCTTTACCTGCGATCACATCATTTGCAAGTTCTAACCAATTCACCTTCATATTTCTTACCCCTTTTTGGAATTATTTTCTTATTAATGGTAGTTTAGGTTACTTTATATGTCAACCATTCCAGGAAATTAGTTTACTATTATAAAACTAATCTCATGTGGGTGTCTTATTTAGACAGAAAAATAAAAACTCGATAATCACAACGATTATCGAGTTTCAAACTTTTTAAAGTTATCTTATATAAGAAGCTCCGACAATGATTAATAGTATAAACAGAACAACAATTAACACGAAGCTATTATTGTACCCATATCCACCGTAGCCATAACCGCAGTAATCATGATATCCATAATGCATATCAAAACATCCCCTTTTTTAATGTTTATTACACTTATAAGTTATGTACCTATTGGGTACTCCGTATGTGCAAATGCCTATTTGCCTAAAAAAATATGGTTATGAACCTATTAATTGACTAAGCAGGTATAGTGCAACACCCCAAATGATAATGGCTGAAAGTTTATTTATTTTCCTTAACCAACTACCATCTGTATCAATCCTACCTATGTAACGTCCTACTGCCGCCAACCCAATAAACCATAGCCAGGATACAATAATACATGCAACTGTAAAAATGACCTTTTCAGTATCCTCATATTGAAGTGAATTTGTTCCAATGACTCCGATTGTATCTAGTATGGCATGAGGATTTAAAAGAGACACTGATGCTGCAAAAGCTATTTGTTTTTTCATAGACAGTGAACCTTGGACATCATCCCTGGGCCTTGGATCACTATTCCAGATTGTATATCCCATATAAAGTAAAAAGGCTATTCCTACAGAAAATAAAATAAACTTAAACCAAGCAAATGTTAAAACTAAAACGGATACTCCTACAACGGCAAGTAAAATCAGGATTGTATCGCATACCCCTGCTGTGATTACTGCAGGCAATGCATAATAAAAATTCCGCCCACTAGCACCTTGATTAAAAACAAAGACATTTTGAACGCCTAGAGGTATAATAAGCCCAAAAGCTAGTATGATTCCGTGCAGTAACGCTTCCACCAAACAACCACTTCCTTATATAAAATAACGATTATTATGTAGATTAGGAGGTTAATATGAATCTTAAAAAAAGACTAAGAGATTATGGCTTGCAAGTTGGAAAAATGAATTCTGGACCCAAAAACACAATTACAGATGTGAAGGGTGTAATGGTTGGACATACGACCCTTAGCAATAGCTCTGTCCAAACCGGAGTAACAGCAATTATACCACACACAGGAAATATCTTCCTAGAAAAATACATTTGTGCAACACATGTTATTAATGGCTTTGGAAAGACGATTGGCACCATTCAAATAGATGAATTAGGAACAATTGAAACACCAATTTTGTTAACAAACACTTTGAGTATTGGAACTTGCACAGATTCTCTTTTACAGTATATGATTGATTCCAACAAAGAGATTGGCAGAATAACAGGTACTGTTAATCCAATCGTTTGCGAATGCAATGATATGTTTTTAAATGATATCCGCTCCTTTTCTGTTACAAAGGAGCATGTATTTGATGCGCTCCAAAATGCTTCCGAAACCTTTGAGGAAGGAAGTGTTGGGGCTGGCACCGGAATGAGATGCTTCGGACTAAAGGGAGGTATCGGTTCTTCTTCTAGAACGTTTGAAATACATAGCAACACGTACACAATAGGTGTACTCGTTTTAACAAACTATGGCAAGCTATCAGACTTCACTTTTTTAGGTAATCCTCTAGGTGAGAGACTTATGCCAATTATTCCTAGTAAGGAAGAAGCTGATAAAGGATCCATAATCATGGTTGTCGCCACAGATCTACCTGTTTCTGATCGCCAATTAAAACGCATTCTGAAACGGACAAGTGTAGGTCTTAGTAAAACTGGTTCTTTTATCGGTAATGGAAGTGGAGATATTGCTATTGGTTTTTCCACAGCCAATACCATTCCTCACTTCTCAAATTCAGGATTTCAAACGTTGAGTCAGATACACGAAGACGAGATTGATCAGCCTTTCATAGCGGTCGCAGAAGCCACAGAAGAAGCTATTTTAAATTCATTATTAAGCGCAAATACTACGATTGGCAGAGATGAAAATATACTTTATTCACTAAGAGATTATATTGATCAACTACTATAAAGGAGAGATTGTGTTAATGGAAATTGGATTTTATAAAGATCAATTTGTCGGTATTAATGAAAATGTTGTACCTATTCAAGAAAGAGGTCATCAGTTTGGGGATGGCGTTTATGAAGTAATACGCGTGTATAACGGAAAGCCCTTTCTGTTAAAAGAACACTTAGAAAGACTTGTCAAAAGCGCCGAAGCGATTATGTTAGAACTACCTTTTACACCCGAAAGAATTCATGAAATTATTAGTGAAGGGTTAGATAAATCAGGGCTAAAAGAAGCTGAAATTTACATGCAAATTACAAGAGGAATTGCACCAAGAGCACATCTTTTTCCGACTACACCCTCGGTTATGTCAATGACGATCAAAAATGCTCGTGTGGTTGATGAAAAGAAACGTATCGATGGTGTAAGCGTGACCTTAATGGAAGATGAACGCTGGAAAAACTGTTATATTAAGTCTTTGAACCTTTTACCAAATGTTATAGCAAAACAAAAGGCTGTTACAAACGGGCATGAAGAAGCAATTTTTACAAGAGACGGTTACATTACTGAAGGTTCAAGCAGTAATATTTTTATCGTAAAGAACGGAACATTAATTACAACACCTGCGACAAATTACATCCTACATGGTATTACGAGAGCAGCAGTTATCAGATTAGCATCAAAATGTAATATCCCTTTTGAAGTGAAGAAGTTTGACCAAGATTTTCTAAACGAAGCAGATGAAGCATTTATTACAAGTACATCTGTTGAAATTCTACCTATTTCAAAGATAGATATCATTTCACTTTCACCAAATAGACCAATAACAAACATGTTATACAACGAATATTGTGGTCTTTATAAGTAAGTAAACAAATAACCACAGCAATGTTTCGCATGCTGTGGTTATTTGTTTAACTGATCTGCAAATTTCTCAAGCATTTCTATTGAAAATATATCTTCTTCAAATAAAGGTACAGTTTTCAAAACTTGGTTTTCAAAGGTTGTCTCAATTAAATTCAAATACTCCTTCTCCTGCTCCTTGCGCCTATAAAAAAAGTCACTATCAACCATATCAGGTAAGATTTTATTAATGATTAACGTTTTAACGTGTAGATGATGACTATTTAAAAGCTTAATAGCCCTTTCTGTTTCAAGAATAGGTAGTCTTTCAGGATTTAGCACAAATATAAATCTCGTTTGCTTCGAATCCAATAGTACTTCACGGACCTTCGCAAATTTTTCCTTTCTCTTTTGAAGTACTTCATAAATTGGATCTTCAACCGGTTCTCCATCATTCAGCAGCTGTGAATAGTTTTTATTAATCTTCTTTCTTCGTTCAAGCATACCATCGATCCAAACACTCATTAGTTCTGGAAGAGATAATAGTCGAACGGTATGACCTGTTGGTGCTGTATCAAACACAATTCTATCAAAGTTTGTCCCATCCTCAAGAACAATGGACACAATCCGGTCGAACATAGCCGCCTCCTCTGCCCCCGGAGTTGAACTAGCCGTATCAATTTGACGATTCACTTCATCAATCATTGTTGATTTGACCAATCCCTTTAGGTTGCCCTTCACACTCTCTATGTATCTTTTAGACTCATCTATTGGGTTTATCTCTAAAGCAAACAAATTTGGATATACGTTCGTAATTTTGTTTCCAACGTTCTTATGAAAGATATCACCTACATTGTGAGCAGGATCTGTTGATACTAATAGGGTTTTCTTTCCCTGCTTAGCACATATCAATGCCAGCGCTGCTGCACTAGTAGATTTACCAACTCCTCCTTTTCCTCCTACAAACATAATTTTTGCATCATCAAGGACCATACTGACACTTCCTTTTCTCTCTATTTAGCAGCAACGAATCCCCGTAAGTGGAGACTTCTCAAGCCCCATTCGTAAATGCCACTCATGAAACTTCTCTAGTATATAGGGGTATAATTCCAGGGTATAATAAAAAGCTGGATTAGGAATACCTAGCATCTCTGAATAGCATAAAAGCATAAATAAATCATCTTCATCTCTTAGTTCTCTCGCTACCTCAGCACGATGAGGCAAACTAAGAACTTGATCATAATATTCAAATAATTTTTTCAAGGATAACTTTCTATCTCCCACTCTATCACTCCATTCTACCTCAAATTCTTAGATGATTTAAAAAGGGAACAGACGTATCTGTCCCCTATCTTTCACTTACATGTTGTGGTTAATATTGGTTGGGTTGTCTTTTTTAGAAAGAGCTGAGAAGGCCACGAGAATAATCCAGAGTGCGAATACAAGGATAACTCCACCTAAAATAAATAGCAGCCAATTCGCATCACTAGTCCCATATCCAGACCATTGGAAGACAACCTGTTGAACCATTGCCCATATCGTCATCACTAATAAGAACACCATTGGTATAAAGGTTACTAGGAAATTCCTTCCTTGGCGCTTTAACCATATTGAAATTAGTAATAAACTTATTCCAGCAAGTAACTGATTTGAAGTACCGAACAGCGGCCATAGTAGATAACCACCAGAACCAAAACCGTTAGGACCTTTTGGAAGTAAAACAAGGGCAGCACTTGCTACTACAGCAACAGAAGTAGCAACATGTGTTTTTGTTAGTGCCTTAACTTTATATTCCATTCCTAATTCAGAAATAATATATCTCATTAGGCGAACAGAAGTATCAAGCGTCGTTGCTGCGAAACTAACAACAATAACAGATACAATTGTTGCTGCAATATCAGCTGGTATTAACAACCCTGTTGCAAGCTTAGAGGCTCCACCAATAAAAGCTCCTAAACCTCCACCATTAGCAGCAGCAAAACTACTATATGTTTCTTTAAACTCTCCTGCAGATCCGAAGAAGGTAACTACTGCAATGATTGCAATGAGTGCTAAAGCTCCTTCTCCTACCGCTCCAAGGTAACCTACAAATCTAGCATCAGTCTCTTTATCAAGTTGTTTTGAAGAAGTACCTGAAGAAACCAATCCATGGAATCCCGAAATTGCTCCACAAGCAATTGTAATAAATAATAGTGGGAACCACGATACATCAGTTGCATCAGGATTCGTTAAAGGTGCAGTAATTTCAGGTTGCGTTAGTAAAAGGCCGGCATAAAGAATGAATAAACCCACTACTAATTGATGAGAGTTTATATAATCCCTAGGTTGCAACAACTTCCATACTGGTAAAGTTGATGCAATATAGCAATAGACCATCAGTACAATAATCCAGACGAAAAAGGCCATTGATACACCATTTAGCCCAAACATTACAGTATTTTCAGCACCACCAAAATATTTAACAAGGTCAATTTGAAGTGCTGGAACCTTACTTGATATCACTGCTGCAAAATACATAACAGCTAAAGCAATAATAGATGGGACTAACATGTTTGCTTTTCGCTTGTACACAGCATAGCCTATCCAAATAGCTAATGGTATTTGAATGAAGACTGGAAGCACACTTGCTGGGAATTTAATGAATAGGTTCGAAATTACCCAAGCGAAAACAGCGTTTACCATTAAAACTAAGATAAGGATAATAAATAAAAATAGGATCTTGGCCTGTTTTCCAATTAAAGTATTTGCTAATGTTCCAACAGATTGTCCTTTGTTACGAACAGATAATACGAGTGTTCCGAAATCATGGACACCTGCAGCAAATACAGTCCCTAAAATAACCCACAAAAATGCTGGTCCCCATCCCCAATAGACCGCAATTGCTGGACCAACTATCGGTGCAGCGCCTGCAACTGAAGTAAAATGATGTCCCCACAAAACATACTTATTGGTAGGAACAAAATCTACCCCATCTTTATACCTATGTGCTGGAGTTACGTAATTTGGGTCAAGGCGATAAATTTTTTCGGCAACAAACTTAGAATAATAGCGATAACCAAGAGCAAATACAATCATACCAACAATTGCTAACCAAATACCACTCATCAAACTCCTCCTTTTTCATAGCTTTCAACTTAAATAGTAGAAAATATTGGAAGCGTTGTCAATAAAATGACTGAAAATTTAGATTAAAAATTATTTTCAAATAAAAGTATTTCAATAAACAATTTATTCTATTAGACATAATATTATGTCTCTACCTTTTTCCCATTCTATCCTTTATATTAATAAAGAATAGTTCTTCTTTTAATTCACATATATAAGGAGTTAATAAAGATGATTATCATTAGGGATGCCGTAGACAAAGATTTGCCTGAAATTCTGTTTATTTATAATGAAGCTATTGAAAAAACTGTAGCCACATTCGATACTGAACCCCGATCACTTGAAAAACAAATAGCTTGGTTTAACGACCACGGTCCTACTCACCCTATTATTGTTGCAGAGAAGAATGGTAAGGTGATTGGATGGGCTTCACTTAGTAGATGGTCCGATCGTGCAGCATATGACGGGACAGTAGAGTTATCGTTTTATGTGTTAGAATGTCATCAAGGTAAAGGAGTTGGAAAAGCACTACTTCTTGCATTACTTGAGAAAGCATCTAACCTTCCCTTGCATACCATCATTTCACGAATAACTGAAGGAAATGAAGCAAGTATCCAACTCCACAAACAAGTTGGGTTTGAATATATTGGGGTTATGAAACAGGTCGGAAAAAAATTTGGAAGATTACTAGATGTTCATATGTTTCAATTTTTTATTTAATAATAACTAAAAATACTTTATAATGTATTTTTATACAAGCGAAAAGGAGAGAAGTCTACTAATGAAGTCAGTTATTGAAAATGAGATTACTAAATATAAAGAGGATTTTATCCGTATTAGCACGTTCATTGGCGAAAATCCAGAACTGGGTCATGAGGAGTTTAAGGCAGCTGAGATACTTTCGAACGAGCTTAAAAAACATGATTTTGTTGTTACCTTAGGAACGGCAGATTTACCAACCGCTTTTGAAGCAGTTTTTGATAGCGGTTTACCAGGTCCGACCATTGGATATATGGCTGAATATGATGCATTACCTGAACTTGGCCATGCTTGTGGACATAACTTGATCGGAACTATGGCAGTTGCGGCAGGAATCGGTTTAAGTAAGGTGTTAAAAGATTGTGGTGGAAAGGTTATCGTCTATGGTACCCCTGCTGAAGAAACAAAGGGTGGAAAAGTAACGATGGCTGAACAAGGAATATTTGATAAGCTCGATGTAGCTATGATGGTTCACCCGCTTAATCGCTATGAAAAAAGTGGGACATCGTTGGCAATGGATGCAATTCAATTTGAATTTTTCGGCAAAGCTGCTCATGCTGCTGCTAGCCCTCATGAAGGCATTAATGCACTAGATGCAGTTATTCAAGTATTTAATAGTATGAATGCCTTAAGACAGCATATTACTCCTGATGCTCGAATTCATGGAATTATTCCAGAAGGTGGAAAGGCAGCAAATATTGTTCCTGATTATGCAGTTGCTCAATTCTATGTGAGAGCAAACTCTAGGGAATACGTGAATGAGCTGGTTGAGAAGTTAAAGAGAATTGCTGAAGGAGCAGCACTTGCAACTGGTAGCAAGATGGAATCGTCTTTTTATGAATTTTCGTATGATAACATGGTAACTAATGAAAGTTTATCTTCCACTTTTACGAATGCACTTCTTTCTTTAGGCGTGAAAAGTGAGGAAATCAACGAAAAAACAGGTGGTTCAGGCTCACTTGATATGGGAAATGTAAGTCAAGTTGTCCCTTCTATTCACCCCTATATTCAAATCTGTACAGAACCTTATGCATGCCATACTCATGAATTCAGAGAGGCTGCTATGAGTGATAGAGCTAAGGAAGCAATGATTTTAGGGGCTAAGGCGATGGCATTAGCAGGCTTTGAGGTTATCAATAGTCCCGAGTTACTCTCAAAAATAAAAGCTGAGTTTACTAGTTCAAGAGTCTAGTAAAATAAGAAAAAAACAGTTCCGAGAGCGGAACTGTTTTTTTTATATATAAGACTCAAGCTTATAATTTTGTTACGTTAGCTGCTTGAGGTCCACGGTTACCTTCTACGATTTCGAAAGAAACTTCTTGACCTTCTTCTAAAGTTTTGAAACCTTCACCTTGGATAGCTGAGAAATGTACGAATACATCTTCTCCACCTTGAACTTCGATGAATCCAAAACCTTTTTCGCTGTTAAACCATTTTACTTTACCATTTTGCATGTGTTTTGCCTCCTAAAAATTAACACACAATTACCTGTGTATCCCAAATATTTGACCATTTAACCCATAACATAAATCTATGAATCAATTGTACTCTTCGAACATTTTCTTCATATAAACACTTATATATGTAAAACGGTCGCATTAATCATACCATTTTTAGAATAATTTAGTCAATAATCATGAGCTCCATTCATGAAATATTTTCTACTAAATTCAGCAAATATTTTCCTCACATGTTCTATTGTTGACGTGTCTTGAATACGCTTACAGTAGCTTGTACAACTCCGTATTAACCTCACATTTTTATATTAGGAGGAAAGATAAATGATCTATAATAAGCCGGGTACAACAGGTTCCAAAATCACGTTTAAAAGTCGCTATGAGAATTATATTGGTGGTGAGTGGGTAGCTCCCCTCAGTGGTCAGTATTTTGAAAATGTAAGCCCAGTAGACGGACAAGTATTTTGTGAGGTTGCTAGATCTAATCATGAAGATATTGAAAGAGCATTAGATGCTGCCCATGCCGCAAAAGATGCTTGGGGGAAAACCTCTGTAACTGAACGAGCAAATATTTTAAATAAAATTGCAAACCGCATGGAAGAAAATCTAGAGATGCTTGCAAATGCTGAGACTTGGGATAATGGAAAGCCCGTTAGAGAAACTTTGGCTGCTGACCTTCCTCTTGCTATTGATCATTTCCGCTATTTTGCTGGTTGCATCCGTTCTCAAGAAGGAAGTCTATCTCAAATTGATAATGATACAGTAGCCTACCATTTCCAAGAGCCACTTGGTGTAGTTGGACAAATCATCCCTTGGAACTTTCCAATATTGATGGCTGTATGGAAATTAGCACCTGCTTTAGCAGCTGGTAACTGTGTCGTGTTAAAGCCAGCTGAGCAAACTCCTGCATCAATCATGGTTTTAATGGAGTTAATTGAAGATCTTCTACCACCTGGTGTTGTTAACATTGTTAATGGGTTTGGGTTAGAAGCTGGTAAGCCACTTGCTTCTAGTACTCGTGTAGCAAAAGTAGCCTTTACAGGTGAAACAACTACTGGTCGATTAATTATGCAATATGCTTCTCAAAATCTAATTCCTGTGACGCTTGAGCTTGGTGGAAAATCACCAAATATCTTCTTTGAAGATGTTATGTCACAGGATGATGCGTTTTTAGATAAAGCAATTGAAGGCTTTGTTATGTTCGCTTTAAATCAAGGCGAGGTATGTACATGCCCTTCGCGTGCACTTATTCATGAATCCATCTATGAGCGCTTTATGGATCGTGCGCTTGCTCGTGTAGAACAAATTAAACAAGGTAACCCTTTAGATATCGAGACGATGATTGGGGCTCAAGCTTCAAATGAGCAAGTGGAGAAAATCTTGTCTTATTTTGATATCGCCAATCAAGAGGGAGCTACTTGTTTAATCGGTGGCGGACGTAATACTCTTGAAGGTGATCTAAAAGATGGTTATTATATTAAACCAACAGTATTTAAGGGTCACAATAAAATGAGAATTTTCCAAGAAGAGATTTTTGGTCCAGTTGTTTCTGTAACAACTTTTAAAGACGAGGAAGAAGCTCTTCAAATCGCAAATGATACTTTATATGGGCTAGGCGCAGGTGTTTGGACTAGGGATGTTAATAAAGCCTACCGTTTTGGCAGAAATATTGAAGCTGGTCGCGTTTGGACAAATTGCTACCATGCATATCCTGCTCATGCGGCATTTGGTGGATATAAAATGTCAGGCATTGGTAGAGAAAATCATAAAATGATGCTTTCTCACTACCAACAAACTAAGAATCTACTTGTCAGCTATAGTCCTGACAAATTAGGATTCTTCTAAAAATGAAGGTAACAGCAACGGACGAGGCTCTTAAACTCATAGAAAAACTGCAGATGAAGCATGGCCCTCTCCTTTTTCACCAATCTGGTGGATGTTGTGATGGAAGTTCACCGATGTGCTTTCCACGTGAAGAGTTTTTAATTGGTGATGCTGATATTCTTATTGGAGAGATTGGGAACACTCCTTTTTATATGAGTAAGAAACAATACGAATACTGGAAGCATACAAATCTAATTATAGATGTTGTAATAGGTCGAGGTGGAATGTTCTCACTTGAAGGGCCTGAAGGTGTTCGGTTTTTGATAAGATCTACGATTGCTTGATGATATTGGGGGTAGAGATTATTTGGTCTCTACCCTTTTTTCGTTTGTCGTTTTACTCGTAAAGTCTCGTAATGTTCTTATTTAAGCAAAAATCCACCTTACGCGAATATTTGTATTAGAACCGCGAGAATCTATTGAATTAGACGAGTAATTGGCTGATTTAGACGAATATTTTTGGTTTTAGACGAGTATTTCGGTAAGAACAGCGAGAAATTTAATATTATTAACTCCTCACCCCCTCGCAATCCAAAAAAATCACCCTACCAACATCTGGCGGAGTGATATCTATACTTTTTTTAGTTAAAAAACTTACTATATTCCCCATATCCCTCTTTTTCGAGGTCTTCCTTTCGGATAAAGCGTAATGCTGCAGAATTGATGCAATACCTTAATCCATTAGGTCCTGGTCCATCGTCAAAAACATGCCCTAAATGTGAGTCAGCTGTTTGACTTCTGACTTCAGTGCGAACCATACCATATGTTAAGTCAGTCTCTTCTACGATTTCTTCTTCGTCAATTGGCTTTGTGAAACTTGGCCATCCGCAACCTGCATCATATTGATCCTTAGAACTGAACAATGGTTTACCTGAGACAATGTCTACATAAATGCCTTCACTTGTATTATTCCAAAACTCATTTTTAAATGGTGGCTCTGTTCCGTTTTTTTGCGTAACTTCATATTGCATTGGTGTTAGCCTAGCCTTTAGTTCTTCTTTATTAAAAGTGCTCTTCCAATGATCTTTTATAAAAGCATCCCGCCCTGAACCTTTACGGTAGCGTGTATAATGAGTCGGGTTCTTTTTATAATAGTCCTGATGATATTCTTCTGCAGGATAAAAAGGTGCTGCAGGTAAAATATCTGTAACGATTGGCTTAGAGAATCGTCCGCTTTCATCAAGGTTTTTCTTTGATTCCTCAGCTATCTTACGTTGTTCCTCACTATGATAAAAGATTGCTGTCTTATACGAATCTCCTCTATCATAAAATTGTCCACCACTATCTGTTGGGTCAATTTGCTGCCAGAATACATCAAGTAATTTGCTATAAGGAAAAACTGCTGGATCAAACGTAATTTGTACAACCTCATAATGACCTGTTGTTTCCGAACAAACCTCTTTATATGTAGGATTTTCCTTCTGACCACCCGAGTATCCAGAGACAACCTTCTCAATTCCCGGCTGCTCATCAAATGGTTTTACCATACACCAGAAACAACCACCTGCAAATGTAGCAAGCTCAAAATTTTGTGTCATGTTTAACTCAACCTTTCATAAATAGCTGCTTTTCCCCATTATATCATTGGAGATATAAACACCAAATTAACTTGCTTATATTTCACCATTCCCCTTTTCTAAGAGGTTAATTAATCGATTAGGATAATCCGTAATAATGCCATCCACATTTAATTCGATTAATTTCTTCATTGTTTTTTCATCATTGATCGTCCAGTAATGGATAGCGATATTTCTTTCCTTGATCGTCTTTACTAAGCGTTCGGTTGCTAGGTCGATTTTTCCGACCTTGATAGGAATCTGAACAGCATGACGTTCTAAGTTAACCAGTCTGTCTAATCCCACCTTATGTAAAATAACAAATTGCCTTATCGTTTCTACACCTGTTCCTACAGGAATGTTCCCTTTTGATGTTGATACAAATCTTTTCAAACTTTTATCATTAAATGAACCAACAATCACCTTATTTTTCATATCGTATTTTTTTATCAATTTTATTATTTTTTTCTCTACCTTTTTAGTTGGATCCTTTAACTCAATTACAAGTGGGGTTCCGTTACTATGCGCAAACACTTCTTCGAGACTTGGAATAGTAACACCTCTGTTTCTAAACGGATACCCACCGTTGTCGTTTTTAATTTTATAGCCTGCATCTAATTTTTTGATTTCCTCAAGAGTATAGTCTTTTACAAATCCCGTTCCATTGGTTGTACGATCTACAGTTTCATCATGAATAACAACTAACTCTTCATCCTTTGTCATTCGCACATCAAGTTCAATGGCGTCAACACCTAGCTTTTCAGCTAAACGAAAAGCTAACAGCGTATTTTCTGGTGCAATTCCTGCTCCACCTCGATGGGCAATCACTAGTGGCTGGCTATCATCTTTTAAGAAAGCTGTATTTGATTGTTTGGATACAGGAATGAATTGTATGGTTCCATATACAATACTAAGCAATAAAAAGACAATAATCACACGATTAAAGAAAGAATGAGATCGTATTCTAAGGTTATTTATCTTCATGTATAATCCCTCAGTTTGCTTTTGTTTGGTTTATTATGACATTTTTCTGTTCATTTTATTTCGTTTTAAAGGACTTGATGAAAAATTTTTCTAAGGCTTGGATATTATAGAAATATAGATATGTTCATTTATGAAGTTTATGACTTCATCAAAATACTACTGGAGGTTGAAATGCTATGGTAGCTCCATACTTATGTCCAAACTGTAAAACAAATCGTTCACGCTTTAATATTATTGAACAAATTGCCAAGCCAGTAAAAATGGATCCTAGAACTGGGGATTTACTAGAGGAGTATTCAAATGAAATGCTTAATCCTTTTCACGTACCCTATAAAGGTCCGGCGATAAAGGTACAATGTGGTGTATGTGGTTTAATTGAAGAGGAACGATCATTTATTAAACGTGCTGAAAGCAATAAATTGCAATAACCTACCTAACACCAGGAGTTCAGTTATATTAAGGGAAAAAATTAAAGATGAGGGGCAATTCCCCTCATCTTACTCACTATCCGGCGTTGTATTGAAAAACATGTTTTCATTTTTATTCTTATCTTTATTTTTGGGTTTTTCCGTTGTATCTTTACCCATTTTACCATCAGATTCGTAGCTCAGATCGAATTTAGGCTTTTTTGTCATTGGTCATCCCTCCTGCCAATAGTCTTACACGAATTAATAACGATATACAAAAAAGGGGCGAACCTATTCAGGTGCCCCTCTAACTTTTTCTTATTTTCGATGTGCTCTAGTTCGATCACCGCTTAGTTTTTTCCACTTATTTCGTTCCTCTAATTGAGCTTTTTTGTCATTTTTTCGTTCTAGATAGGCTAGTTCTTTTTGAAGCTTTACGTAGCTTCTAAATCGCTCCTCATCAAGAATGCCATCGGATATTGCTTCGACGATCGCACATTTCGGTTCATTACCATGTGTACAATCTCTGTAGTAACAACTTTCAGCTAATGTTTCGATATCCTCAAAGCTATGACTTAAGCTGTCTTCCGCATCCCATAGTTGAAGTTCCCTCATACCAGGGGTGTCAATGATAATTCCACCAGATGGAACAATAATAAGTTCACGATGTGTTGTCGTGTGCTTTCCGCGATCATCACCTTCTCGAATTTCATTCACTAGCTGCTTTTGGGCACCTATTAATCGATTGGTTAATGTCGATTTTCCCGCTCCTGATGAACCGAGTAAGGCAACTGTTTGACCTTCTTCCAAGTAGGTATCTAATTGTTCAATACCAGTGTTGTCTTTTACACTAAGAACATGAACTGGCACTCCAAGGGCAACCGGTTCAATTTGCTTTAATTTTTCTTCAATATCATTGCATAGATCACTCTTAGTAAGAACGATAACAGGATTTGCACCACTCTCCCAAGCCATAAGTAAATATCGCTCAATTCTTCGCAAGTTAAAATCCTGGTTTAAGGCATTAACTAGAAACAGCGTATTCACATTCGTTGCAACAATTTGTTCCTCAGTGGTCATCCCAGCGGCCTTCCTCGAGAACTTACTGAATCTAGGTAAAATTCCATGTATTGTAGCTTTACCTTCTTCATATCTTGGTGAGATTAGAACCCAATCCCCAACAGCTGGGTAATCTTCTCTAGAAAATGAGTTGTGACGTAGTTTCCCGGAAACCTCTCCAAGTAACTCACCATTTTCAGTGAAAATCCGATACATTCTTTTATGCTCTAATCCGATTCTACCAACAGAGTAACCTTGCTCTGTATATTTTTTAAATTCATTATTAAAATAATCATTCCAACCTAATGTTTGTAAATTCAATTCCTTTTCCTCCTAGGGATTCATAAAATTAGACAAAATAAAAAAGACTGATCCACAGTCTTCTTCTTAAAAGAATTATTAACTATGATCTGAGTTGTACCCAACCCATCACAAATCCCAGATATTACAGAGAAAAAGGATGGGTGGTGTTATATTCAATTAATTTACCGATAGCTCCTAATAAATTTTTGCTCATAACACATCACCCACTTTCCGAATTTAATATATGAAAATTATAGTATAATTACTAAAAGATGTAAATAGCTAATTTTTTTATTTTTCCCAATACATCATATCAAATGGGACTGCTCCCATAAACATTACAGGAACAGCCCCATTATTTATTAATTAAGGAGGAAAGGCATCATACATAACTACGCTTGGAGTTTATCAGTAAAGAAGTTTACTGTATAAAACAAACTAAATTAGTTCGTTTATTTTAGCACCAAGATGCACCTACAATGATTAATAAAATAAACAATACTACAATTAATACAAATCCACTACCAGTACCATAACCAGCACCAGCTACTTGTGGACCATAACCATAGCCACAGTGTCCGTAACCCATTCATTCCACCCCCTTTTACATCTATAGTTCTACCATATGCAAACTCCCACCGTTTCGAAAAGGCATTCGCCTATAGAGTAAGTAAAAATCCAAATTATTCCCTTACATAAGTTCAATTCAAGTTGGAAATTTTAGTAATAAGGAGGTAAGAAAGATGACAAGTTTACTAATGAAAATCATTATTTGTCCTTTAGTTGTAGCTTTATCAGCTTCATTCCTTGCAAATGTTAACTACGCAAACTTTATCCAGCCTATCATTGTCGGTTTGATTTTAGCTGTAGCTGGGGTAGCAATGGAGTATTTATTTTTAAAAGAGGGTCGTGTTTGGTTTAGTACATTAATGGATTTTGTTGCTTCAGTCCTTATTGTATATTTCGTTACAAACCTTTTTGCAACAGCATCTGCAACCCTATTCGGTGCAATGATTGTTGGTTTAATATTAGCTGTGTCAGAGTATTTCACTCATTCTTATTTAGTGAAAACTGGAAAGACAAAGAAAACATCATTAGCCTAATCACTACGTTTGGAAAAAAATTCTTCACATACGACATCCCACTAGAGTTGAAATTAATAAATGCATAAGAAATAAATGGGTAGGAGGCCTTTATTTTGACAAAAAACAATCATGAAATTCCTCAAAATGAAAACTTAAAAATTGCAGGTAAAACATTTGATCCAGCTGACTATCAAAGTAATTCACTTGAGGCAAAGGGACTTGCAATCACTCATGAACAAACGAGTGACACATGGACAGAAGGTACAATAGAAGCAAAGATTGATGACGTGAATGGAAAAGATATCGAAATTCCACGTACTGGTTATGATGAAAATAAATAACTAACAAAAAATCACTTGTGCATTTTGTGCATCAAGTGATTTTCTTGTTTTATTTAGTTAACGGTACAATAAGTTTAAAGGATATATTATCTGTCTCTAAATCAAACGTATCTACTTTTACATCAACATCACTTTTAATATCCATTTGTGTTACAGAGACATAAATCAATTCTTCTTTCGGATCAATCACTACCCATTCTGGTAGGATATAATTTTCCTTTATATACGTTAAGACAAATGGAACAGGTAACATCAATTGACCGATTGATATCGTTTCTTGTTCCAAAATAAGATCACCTTCTGGTGTAACGATTGGATTAAACTTCATTTCTAGATGCAGTTTACGATTAAACGCTGTAATTGAACCTAGTAATAAGACATCTTCATCAAGTATAATCTCATATTCCAGAGGATTATTTTTTGATTCCTTTTCTAAATAATTGTTAATCACTTTCGTTAATTCGCTTTTACTACTTACAACTTTTAACTCAACACCTGATTGATCGTAAGTAGTAAACGGATTGTCATGCTGCTCCGTTGGTACTTTAAAGAGTGCTGTTACTATTACAATAACAATAACTACATTTAGCGCCAGTAATCCAAAAAACAATCCCTTCCACTTTCCCATAATCTACTCCCTTACCTTGCTTAATGACTGAATTTCTCGATAAACGTTTGGTAAATTCTATCGGCCATACGTTGATACCCCTTGGAGTTCGGGTGAAAATCATCCGTATATAATAAATTTACATCACTATTTTTAAAGATATCACTTACTGCAACAAATGTCGTGTTTGGATACTTATCAAGCAAGATTTCACTTCCATCATTCCATTCCTCAATGACGGTTTCAACTTCTGGTAAATCACCTAACAAAACGTTAAATGGATTATAGAGACCAACTAACATAATGTGAATATCTCCATTAATGGTACGTATTTTCTCAATGATCGTTTTCAGGCGTTCTTCATATGGCCCTTTCTCATCTCGAAACACATCAAAATCTAGCGTTAAAAAGTTCTGCATGGCAATCATCATTAAATCATTTCCACCAACAGTGATTATAACAATATCTGCATCTTTTAATGGTTGTTGTACTTCACTCAATTCCAGTCTTGCCAAAAGATGTCCAGTTGTATTCCCATTAATACCAAGGTTTTTCATATTAATATTTTTTATCCCTTTATTCTCAAGAAGCATCTCTTCTAAAAATGTTACATATCCACCGTTATTAGTCGTATCCCCAAAGCCCTCTGTTAGGGAATCCCCAAAGGCTACAATGGAATAGTCCCTGGGTATAAATGACTCAGGAATTGATTGTTTTAAAGGAACAAAAACCAGTTGTCGTTGAGAAGATTGAATACTAACAGGACTTAGTATAGAGCATGAAGTTAACAGCACTACACAGAATACTAGAAGTAGTTTATACATTACTTTAATCACCTACTAATCACTAATTCTATCAATCGGAATTTATATTTTTTTAGTATTATAGCATATTCAACTTTAGTAAAATCATGAGGACAATTATCTAAAAAGTCAAAAAGGACACATTACTGTGCCCTTTTCATCGCTGTATGAAGAATTACTTGGTCATTACATGTCATATTTACTTTGTGAATCGTAATTTCAGGTAATGAGCCCACACGAATATTCACACCTGTTTGCCCAAGACCTTCACTAATATAATACGGCTTCCCATTACGTTCATGAAAGCCTTTAATAATGTTCAATCGAGCCAATTTCCCCATTTTCGCAAGATGATATGGCTTCGGCCAGTGAATTTGACCACCATGAAAATGTCCAGATAATAAATAGTCAAAATGGTAGTTATCCATATGCAGAACAATATTAGGGTCATGTGTTAACACTAAATTGTATCCACCCTTAATGTTTTTATACGACTTTTCTATGTCACTACGTTTTGTACTAAAATCATCGATACCAATAATGTTAAGCTTATTGCCTTCAATTACAATCGAAGCATTCTCATTTTGCATTGTTATACAGCCATTATCTTCTAATGTTTTCCTCAATTCTTCAAATCTCTCATTCTTTAAAACATAATCGTGATTACCAAAAATAGCATAAATCCCATACTCTACCTGTAACTTATTAAGCACTTGAAGATATGGAACTAATTTGGGTATGCTACGTTTACGATCTAAAAAGTCACCTGTAAGTGCAATTAAATCAATCTTTTCATCTTTTAATTTTTGATATAGTGTGTCTGGTGAGATTGAGAGATTTTCTAAATGGATATCAGATAAGTGAAGTATATTTAAAGTAGGGGAATTAGGGTTGTCAGTTTTGTTCATAGAAGCATTAACATCTATTCTATTCATAACCACATTGTGAGTGTTTTTATTTGCTCGGTAGATCCCGAAAGCTACTACAATTATTAAAATCGAAACTAAGAAAAAAGACATAGTATCTCCTCCTTCTTTCACAATTATAGTAAAAAGAAGGAGAAATGTAACTGGTAATAACTAGTTAGTTATCGTTTATATAGATTTAGAAGTACTTCTTTTGACATAAAAAGATACTTTGGAGGTCTTTTGAGGCTTTGTGAATTTATTTGTGAAACTGATAAACAATACATTGGTATAAATACAAATTGCTTTATAAAACGATAGATCGGATTTTTTATTTCATATGTCTCAAATCCAAGTCGACTACACCCTTTATGCAACATAGTAATACCAATTATACCCTTTATCTCTTCACTTCTCGGATGAGAATTTATATGATCTGCTAAACTCGGCATTCCATTTAAAACATGTTTATAAATGATTCTTCCCCTTTTTGTATCACTTTCAACACTATTCATATCTTTCAATAACCGTACATTATGTAAATGAATTTTTATTAAAAGATCATTTTTCTTAATGGTGGTGCCATCTTTTAGGTGTACTTCTTTTCCTTTATAACGAGTAAGTCTTACACGGAATATATTTCGTTGTTGATTTGTGTCTTCTAGGTAAATTAAACGGGTAAATAAGTAGTATATTGGGTCTAGAATAGACCATATTGATAAGAAATATAATCTCATCTTCAACATTTGAAGGATCAATCTCCTTTGCATGAAGGATACTTATAGTTAAATTTTTTGATTTTCGTACAAATAATATTATTGGAAATTAAAGGTTTTTATTTTGGGTCTAAAATATTTGTTGATTTTCGTTACAGGACACTCGCTTTCCGCGGGGAATCATGAAAAAGCCCAACTTCCGGCTTTTTCAAAAGCGGATTCCCATAGGGGCGGGCGGTGAGCCTCCTCGGAGCATAGCTCCTGTGGGGTCTCACGGGATATCCCGCTACTCCCGCAGGAGTCTCGTGTCCTTCCACTACAATCAACGGACTAGTATATCAAACCTAATATTTAACTTAGCCTATTCCTGCATAAATCCTTCATAAACAATTCAAACTAAGGTAACTATGTTTTGCAAAGGAGTTTACTTATGAAAAAGGTCTTATTTTTGCCTTTTTTACAGATACCTTCCGGCCATCATCAGGTGGTAGATGCTTTAAGGGAGGATTTAAAAATCAATCATTCAGGTTTGGTTTTTGATAAAATTGATGTGCTTCATTATGGTTATGGAAAGCTAGAGGCCCTTGTTTCGGGAATATATTTAAAGTGGATACACCATTTCCCTTCAACGTATAGTTGGCTTTATAAAAGTTCTGTTTATAGTGGTTCATCCAAGAATAAAAATTATAAACTTTATGAACTGTTATTTATTCACTATATTAAAAAAATTATGCTAGAAGCAAAACCAGATATTGTCGTTTGTTCACATGCATTGCCTTCTTATATGTTGAACTTATTAAAAAAAAGAGGATTTACTTCAGTACCAATTGTAAATGTTTATACCGATTTTTTTGTTCATAGCTTCTGGGGAACAAATCATATAGACTATCACTTTGTTTCTAATCGGAATATGAAAAACGACTTGATAAATCGGGGGGTTACCGAAAATCGAATTTATGTCACCGGGATACCTCTGCATCATAAAATTCTCCAACAAACTCACTCTAGTTCTATTCCTTCTAAACCGCATCTACATTGTACGATCATGGGGGGCAGTTTAGGTGTCGGTGTCATAGATCGGCTTATAAAGAAATTAAAGCCAACAGGGCAGATTCACTATACTATTTTGTGTGGAAAAAACAATAAACTTTATAACCAACTTAAAAGCCAAGGTTATAAGGATATCCATCCACTTCCTTACATAACCTCTAGGGAAGAAATGGATACTATATATTGTCAATCCGATTTTATAATTACTAAGCCTGGAGGTGTTACGGTTAGCGAATGCCTTCAAAAGAGAGTTCCTATTTTTGTGTATCACGCTCTCCCTGGCCAAGAAGAGATTAATCTAAATGAACTAAACAAACTGGGAGTTGTTTTCCCATTAACTGACTGGGAGATATACGAAGATCTTGAACAACATTTATTATCTACCTACACCTCAGAGAAAAATATAGAGCAATATCGCTCTTCTCTAGACCAATATCACAGTGATTTTCACCATGAACCTGCATCCGTTATTTTAAATCGAATCTTACAAGAAACCGAAAGGAAGAGAAATGCATAATGACAAAGCCTAAAAAAGATGAAAACGAACACTCACAAACACCAGAGGAACTAGACTTCATTATGTTAGATGACTGTCACACTTACAACTCAAAAGACCTCTTCTGGAAGGAACTAGCCACAATCGTAGAAGATGGAGCAGCAGAAGACTAAAAAAAGGACCTCCTAAAGAGATCCTTTTTTTGGCAAGATACTAATTCAACGACTTAACATCTTTAATAATCTGTTCAAATGGAACATCAACGCCGCTATAGCTTTGTTTAATGATCCCGTCTTTATCTACTACATAAAAAGAAGTACCATGACCAACCTGAGGCTCGCCTTTAATCTTCTGAACTAATGTCTTAAAGTTTTCTCTTGAAAAATTTTCAATTTCTTCTTGAGAATATCCTGTTAGAAAATGCCAATTAGAAAAGTTGGCATCAAACTTCCCAGCAAACTCCTTTAACA
The DNA here is from genome assembly GCA_947497585.1 of uncultured Bacillaceae bacterium. Lineage (GTDB taxonomy): Bacteria > Bacillota > Bacilli > Bacillales > Bacillaceae_L > Bacillus_BV. The sequence goes on from CANMHG010000010.1 coordinate 83,175, forward strand.
CATCGGGAGAATCAACTTCAGGGTCGACAGTAAATGAAACTATCTCTACATTTTCTATTCCTTCTTCATTTAATAGCCCTTGAATCTTAGCCATATTAGCAGTCATTGGTGGGCAAACCGTATCACAATTTGTGAAAATAAAGTTCGCTAACCACACCTTCCCTTTTAAATCCTCTAGAGTTACTTCTTCACCGTCTTGATTAATATACGAGAATTCCTGTACTTCCCAGTTATGAGGATTTTCTATCTCATACCCACATGCCGTTAAAAATAGTATAAATCCCATTAGGATCATTAAGCCACTTTTCCTCACAATTTTTCACCTTTTTTCTTTTGAATTCATGAGCCATTTTACCAGAAAAAGAGACAAGAAGAAAGAAATAAGATATCAGAGTACATTTTCAGTTTCTCAAATCATAATATAAGGATTATAATCATAGAATGGACAAGAAGTAATGAGTTGTCCAATAGTTATGGGGGTTTGAATCATGTTCGTTATGTTTGTGAATGATAGAAACAAACCAAATATCCACTGTAACAGAGAGAAGGGCGACCCTACCTATGTCTAAAAGAGTACTAGTTTCCTATACTTTAATTTTCACAGGCGCAATCCTCCAAGGGTTAGCAATGTCATTATTTCTTTTTCCTCACAACATACCTTCTGGTGGTGCTGCAGGCTTAGCTATTTTAATCAACCATTGGTTACAACTTCCCTTAGGACTAGCTCTCTGGTTTGTTAACTTTGCTTTTTTGGTTTTAGCCCTAAAGTACTTTGGTTATACATGGACTATTCGAACAATGCTTTCTGTTACAATCACATCTGTAACAGTTAGTCTTGCTTCAGAACATATGGAGTTATCTACAAATTATTTTTGGATTGATTTATTAAGTGGTGGTATTATATTTGGAATCGGAGTTGGATTGCTAATCCGCAATGGGGCTTCTAGTGGTGGAATGGTTATTCCAGCATTAATGATTGCTAACATGAAGGGGACTTCTCCAGGTCGAGTCATGCTATGGATTAATTTTTTCATTTTTCTCCTAACAGCAACAGTGATTGAATGGACAATTGTAATATTTGCCATCATTTGCCAAACAATCTCAACTAATATCATTGATTTTATCTATCATTTTAAAATTCCCTATACTTATTCAACTGAATTAGGTTGGAGAAAAAAATAATCAAAGACCGTGGATACCTAATACACGGTCTTTGTTATGTTACCTTAAATTATTTTATTACTTTGTAGGTAATCAACAATAATATCAACTGATTTAGTCAGTGATTTATTATTCGTTTCAATGATTATTTCTGGATTTTCCGGTTCTTCATAAGGTGAACTAATTCCTGTAAAATCCTTTATTTCCCCAGACCTAGCCTTTTTGTAAAGTCCTTTTGGGTCACGTCCTTCACATATTTCCAATGGACATCTAACGTAGATTTCAATAAATTCCCCTTCTGGAAATAGCTCTCTAACTAAACTCCGGTCTTCCCGAAATGGAGAAATAAAAGCTGTTGAAACAATCGTACCACTGTCTACAAAAAGCTTTGATACCTCACCAATTCGACGAATGTTTTCTTTTCGGTCCTCCTTACTGAATCCAAGCCCCTTGTTCAGACCATGACGAACATTGTCTCCATCTAACACATAGCTTTGTATACCTAATGAATGTAGTTTTTTATCTAAGGCATTTGCTAATGAGGATTTACCAGATCCAGAAAGCCCAGTAAACCAAAGAACACAGCTTTTGTGATTGTTTTTGTCTTGCCGATTTGCTTTTGTTATAAATGACTTGTGCCAAACAATATAAGGATGTTTCCCCACTTTAACTAACCACCCTTTTTATATCTTTGTAAACGTGCCTTGTAGACCCTTAATCAATACTTCAACAACTTCAGGACGACTAAACTCCTTAGGTGGTTTTTGACCTTCCTTTAACATTTGCCTTACTTTTGTTCCAGAAAGGATCACATGATGTTCCTTGTCATGCGGGCATGTTTTTTCGGAGGCCATGTTTCCACATTTTTTACAATAGAAACTGTGTTCAAAAAACAATGTTTGAATTCCAAGTTCCTCACTTGTGAAATGGCTAAAAATTTTCTGAGCATCATACGTGCCATAATAGTTGCCAACACCTGCATGGTCACGACCGACAATAAAATGAGTACAGCCATAATTTTTCCTTACTATTGCATGAAAGACTGCCTCTCTTGGACCAGCGTATCTCATCGCTGCAGGAAAAACAGCAAGAAGCACGCGGTTTTTCGGGTAATATTTTTCTAAAAGCACTTTATAGCTTTCCATACGAATATCACTAGGGATATCATCTGATTTTGTTTCCCCAACTAAAGGGTTTAGAAACAACCCATCTACCATTTCAAGTGCTGTCTTTTGAATATATTCGTGAGCACGGTGTACAGGATTTCTTGTTTGAAAACCAACAATTGTATTCCAACCGAGTCTTTCAAAGAGTGCTCTTGTCTCAGTAGGATCTAAATAATAATTAGTAAAGTCTTTCTTTTCTGGACGCTTAATTAATGTAATTGGTCCAGCAATATAAACATTTGGACGTTTAAAAAGTTTTGCTACTCCTGGATGTTCGCGATCATTTGTCTTATACACCTTGAATGCTTCTATCTCTTTATTTGGATAAAAGATTTCTGATACTTCAATTACACCATAGGTTACTGAATCTTTTACAAGTTTTACTTTTTCACCTATGATTAATTGCTCAGCTAACGACTCTTCAACAGCTAATGTAATAGGAATTGACCATGGTTCGCCTGTTGCTAGTCTCATTTGATTAAGTACATTTTCATAATCCTTTTTCCCAAGAAAGCCTGTTAATGGACTATATGCACCAATCGCGATTAGTTCCAAATCACTTAATGCCATATTATCTAGTTCAATTTCAGATACAATATTATCCAGTGACATCGTTTCATTTACTAAATTTATTAACTTACCACCATGTGGCTTACTAACTGTCACTTCTATTTCCTCCTATATATCTCTTAATCTTAGTTTTGATGTAAACCACACTCGGTCTTAGTAGAATTAGCCCAGCGGCCGGTCCTTAGATCACCGTTTCCTTTTACCTCAGATGTACAATGATAGCAGCCAATACTAGGATAATTCCGATCATGAAGCTCGTTATAAGGAAGGTCATTAAGCTTGATATAACTCCAAATATCTTCCCAAGTCCAGTGAATTAGTGGGCAAATTTTTATCGATTTAAACTTTTCATCTTTATTAATGTAATTTACATGACTTCTTGTTGGAGATTGTTCTCTACGTAGTCCTGATATCCATGCTGTAACGCCTGATAACACTTCAGTTAAAGGCTCTATTTTACGGATTTGACAGCAAAGATTCGGGTTCGTCTTCCATAACTGTGCACCATGTTTATCTTTTTGCTCTTCCAATGTTACGTTTGGTTTCTTTAGCTCAATCCGCAAAGTAGGATATTTTGCTTTTATCCTATTTATAAGTTCGTAGGTTTCTTTAAAGTGAAGATCTGTGTCTAGAAACGTAACCTTTGCATCTTTTTTAACCTTGTGAATTAGATCGACCAAAACTACACCTTCGGCACCAAAACTACATGCATATACAATATCTTCACCGTACGTATCATACGCCCACTTTATTACACTAAAATAATCCTTTAATTCATGTTCTACATGTTTAACCTCGTTATCATCCCAGGTATTATATGTTACTTTCGTTGACAATCCTCTCACCTCTATCTGGAATCTTTCCTCAGGTTCAATCAAATTCTAACAAAATAAAATCATTATTCTTTACGACCACTTTATTCATCAAGGCAATCGATCCTGTTTTTTGAATAGAAATTGCTGCTCGAATCCATGATCCATGGCCAAATGCTAGAACCTTAGGGTATTCCTTGTATTTTTCAACAAACTGTTTTACCCGCTCTTCTAATGCAGCCAAAGGTTCACCCAAAGTCAAGGACGTGGGGGCATTTACCCAAAGATCTTCGTTCTCTTTAATGAGTAAGCTCTTTTCTTTCCCTTCATAAACCCCAAAGTTTAGTTCATTGAGTAAGGGCTCTTGATTCACATTGGAATAACCATACACTTGTGCCGTTTGCTTGGTCCGTCTTAATGAACTAGTAAGTATAAGATCATAAGGTTGATAATTGAGTATAGAGGCTTTATTTTCATCAATATTTGCCATATCCTCTACTGAAACATCATCGATTTCGATATCCTTACTCCCCTGTAGAAGACCTGCTTTATTCCAAGCTGTCGGCAAGTGTCTTATAATGGCAAGTTGCATTCCTTTTCCTCCAAGAAAAATGTTTCACTTCTTAAACCACGTCTTTGCGATTCCAAAACCAATAAGTCATTGAGTTTCACATTTCCTAAATTGACGTTTGAACCAAACTGATTAATAAAATACATTTGATTCTTTGGTGTCGGCGCTTCAAAAATTAGTTTATTTACATCGAGGCCCTCTACCATTTCCCGAATTAGTTCTGTTTTTATAGCACCATCTTTGCTATAAATTCCCGACGTTCCAGAATCTCTTCCTTCTGTAATCACATATTTACAGCCTGCGTCAATTAGTAAGCAAAGTTCTTCCTTCCATTGTTCAAGAGACATTTCACTCTCTGCATCCTTGGAACCCACTTCACCTAATACTATAAATTCGTCTTTAACCATTGAAATTATCTCTAATCTTTCCTTTAAAGGAATATCAATCGTTCCATTCGAAACTTCAATCCAGTTAATCCCCAGTTTTTTTAACCAGTTTATATAGTTTGTGATTTTTCCTTGAAAATAACATTTTTCAAATAAAGTTCCACCAAAATAAACATTAATTTTATTTCTTTTATATAAATTGATTTTTTCACTAAGGTTTGGAGTAACATAAGCGGACCCAATGCCAATTTTAGCAATATCAACAAACTGGTGATAATCCTTTAAAATTCCTTCGAGATGGTTAAGTGGTGTACCAAAGTCAGCTATTGATGTAAGCCCGTATTCACGTTGACCTGTTGTTCTTTGAGGTAATGATAAAAAATCCATTAGGGATAAACGCCTCCTTCACTTTACAGTTGCTATATTATTCATGAGTAGGCAATTGGTGTAAATAATGGGCTTTAGCCTTCATTCAGTTTGTAGAACGCTCATTTTCAGTTGACTGACAAAATAAAAAGAAATATATGGTACGCATATTGGTTTTTCATCTTTCAAACAATATAAAAAGTAGTTACTTAGTAATAAGGGGGAAAGCATTCTATATCCACTAGAATGAAATGAATTCTGGATATTCAGCTAGGTAAGGAGTTGTTTGATACTTGTCCAGTAAAAAAAACAACGGAATGACCATCGTTGCAATTGGATCCATTCCACTCATTCTTGTACTCGGGAACTCCATGTTAATACCAATCCTGCCTCAAATGACCAAAGAATTGGACATAACACAATTTCAAGTTAGCTTAGTGATTACAGCCTTTTCCGTTGCTGCAGCTATTTCTATACCAGTTCTCGGGTATCTATCTGACCGTTTTTCAAGGAAAGCAATCATCATTCCAGCTTTAACAATTTACGGTCTTGGTGGATTATTAGCAGGTGCGGCAGCAGCTTGGTTTGATAACTCATATACTTGGATTTTAGCCGGCCGTATTATGCAAGGAATTGGTGCAGCCGGAACCGCGCCGATTGCAATGGCATTAACAGGGGATTTATTTAAAGGCGGTGAACAAAGTAAAGTCTTAGGTCTCGTCGAGGCTTCTAATGGCTTTGGTAAAGTTGTTTCACCAATTATTGGTTCTTTACTTGCTATACTCATTTGGTATGCTGCGTTTTTCGCATTCCCTATTTTTTGTCTAATTTCAATCCTACTAACTATTTTTTTCGTAAAAGAAAAAAAACAAAAAAAAGAGCCACCTCCTGTTGGTCAATATGCTAAGGGACTCTTAACTGTGTTTAAGCATGAAGGGCGATGGCTTTTTACTGCTTACCTTGCAGGTGCTACCTGCCTATTTACTTTATTTGGGATTCTATTTTACCTCTCTGATGTCTTAGAAACAACATATGATACGGATGGTGTTTTAAAAGGTTTAATACTTGCTATCCCTCTTCTTGTAATGACAACAACTTCATACATAACAGGTAGCAAAATTGGAAAAAAACTGCCCCTTATGAAGAAGTTGATTGTAATTGGATTACTCTTAATGACAATTTCTTTCTCTACCCTGGTTTTCTTTGATAGTCTAGTACCATTTATAGCTATACTTGTCCTCAGTAGTTTAGGTACAGGTCTTGTCCTTCCTTGTATAAATAGTTTGATTACAGGATCAGTAACTGCGGAACGAAGAGGATTTGTAACTTCTCTATATGGTTCGGTTCGTTTTTTAGGAGTTGCCATAGGTCCACCAATATACGGAGCACTCATGTCATGGTCCCGTGGTGGAATGTTTTTAATAACTGCAGCTTTAACATTGCTTGTAGGCCTTCTGTGCATGGTAATGATAAAGGTTAAGAAAGAAGAGCCGAGTGAAGCAACAGATGATTCTTTATTTAAAAAGGTACAATTAACGTAAAAGGAGAGAGTGTAATGCAAATATTTTTCTCACCAGAATTAGTTACCCCTGAATGTCAGGTACTTAATATTGTTGACCTAAAAGATAAAGCTGTTGGGTATGTTGCCTTTTTATTCGATGAGAAGAAGATGTATGTATATGGCCATTGTGAAGAAGAAGGTGTAAGTGAAGACTACAAAGACCTTGTGACTCACTTTATACAAGGAATGTCAAAGGCAAAGTCAGACCTCGATGTATACTCATACTTGTCTGTAGCCGGTAAAAAGATTGACATTAAACTAGAAAAGCCTAAAAACTAAAGAGAACACCTTGCTATTTGCAAGGTGTTCTTCTAGCTTATTCGACATATAATGGGATTTTTATTGTGAAGGTAGATCCTATGCCTTTTTCACTTTCAACAGTAATCTTCCCCTTCATTCGTTCAATGATTTGATAACAGACCATGAGACCTATTCCAGTACCCTTTTCTTTTAGGGAATAAAATGGGGTACCTAAGCGCTTTAATTCCTCTGGAGTCATTCCAATACCTGTGTCTTTAATTTCATAGTTTACATATTCTTCATCCGCAAAAACCTTAACAGATAATACACCTTCCGTTTTCATTGCCTCAACTGCATTTTTCATGATATTTAAGAGTACTTGTTTTAACTCAGAGGTGTTTCCTTTACTATAAAAGGTGCCTTTACATTCCATGTTAACTGTAATGTTATTATTTAAAAGTGCGTACGAGCTTATAAGTTCAGTCACATTCTGAAGAATTTCCGTACAATTCATAACAGTTGCGGATTCAAGGTCCGGCTTAGCCAATGAAAGATAATCATTTATAATGGTCTCTGCACGGTTCATTTCTTCAATCATTAACTGTATATATTCTTTCTCTTCCTTGGTCATATCATCTTTTGAATGAAATATCTGCAAGAAACCTTTTACAACTGTCATTGGATTCCGTATTTCATGGGCGACCGAAGCAGCTAACTGGCCAATTGCATTCATCCTTTCAGCTCTTTGTAATTCTGTTTGTAATTTACTTTGCTTTATGATATTTTCCATTTCTCCAAGAGCCTTTTCAACTCCCTGTAAGTTGGAATCCTGTTGTGTTTTATCCCCAAATTGCTCTGAGGTTACCGCTACTCGTTCGAATAATACATCTAGCTGTTTTGTCATTTCATTGAACTTTTTACTCAGTTCACCAAGCTCCGAATCATCTGTCTGGTCCAATCTCACTCCGAAGTTCCCTAGACTCACTTGGTGTATTCCTTTTAATAAACCGTTTAGTGGTGATAAAACTTTCCGCAATCCCCATTCCTGAATAATAAATATAATCGTAAATAAGAAAATACAAGATAGTAATAAGGAAATCATTAAATCTGATTGCAGGTTATACAGAATGCTGGCATCAATGTCCACACCAAATACTGCGATTACATTTCCATTTTCATCAAAAATAGGTGAAAAAGCTGAAATCCAAGTCCCAAAATCATCACTATATACATCCGTATACACACTTGTCTTATTTGTGACTGTGTAGGCAAACGCATTATAAAATTCGTCTCCAGATACGTAGTTATCATTGTAGGTAAATCCTTGCTGTAGTAAGGAAAGAGGTATAGCAATTGGCTTAAAATTTCGCTCCTTTGGAATCTCAGAAGAAAAAATATAGGCATGTGAATAAACCGAATGCTTTTCATGTATTTTATCAATCAAAAATGTTAAGTGTAATACCGAAGGATGATTTGGATCATTAGTATTTGCTGCAGCGATAATATCCTTCCTTGGAAGAGTCGATTTCCAAAGGTTCGCTACGCTTACAGCTTGGTCTGACAAAATTTGAGTTATTGCATTATTTTGGATATGGTAGCTTATTACAGCTGTTGCTAAGCCTACCACCAAAACGATACAGGAAGTAAATAATATTGTCTTTTTAAAAAAACTTAAGTTTTTTATACGATTTATCATCTTTTACTCCTACTGTCATACATTGATTTCTACTAATTCGACTAAATCTTTGGAAATTCCTCTATTCTTTCTAACAAATCTATTATCATTCCAATTTGGACTAACTACCCATGACATATGTACAATCATGCCTCGTCAACGCATCATACATTGTACTAATGCTATGAAAGGAGGAATATTAATGTCAGTTGCTAATTACTATGAAACTTGCTGTCGTTATAAAGGAAGAGTCGTAAATATTACATGTCGTGATGGAAAAAGGCATGTTGGTAAAATAGTTCATGTTACACGCAGTCATGTTCACATCCAACCCTTAGGGTCAAGAGGGAGAAATCTAGGAGGATTTGGCTATGGGTTTTATGGAGGATATGGTTATCGTCCGTACGCTATTCCACTTGCCTTTGTTACAGGATTAGCTTTAGGTGGTTTATTTTTCTGGTAGACTCTAATTTTGTCAAAAAAGTGAACAATAGGATTGGTAGTTTTTAATACTCTTTAACGCATCTATTTCATCCTTAAGCATTATGTTACTATAAGTTTATAATTAACTTTTTAGTTTAGGATAGGTGAAATAGATGCGACTATCGAAAACATATTTTTACTTACTAATCTTCATTCTACTTTTGTCAGCTTGTAGTAATAAAGATGAATCACATAATGATCACGATGAAAAGGTTCCAATGCAATTGGGAGATATCCGCGAGGAAACAAGCTCAGCAGCAGAAATCCCATCATTTTTAAGTGATAAATCCGAGGAGCTAGTAACCATCTATACTGCTGCAGCAAATCATCAAGAATTACTTGAACAAATTCCCTGCTATTGTGGTTGCGGTGATTCTGTTGGTCACAGAGATAGTTATGATTGTTTTGTTCACCAAAACAATGCTGATGGATCTATCGTCTGGGATGATCATGGAACGAAGTGTGGTGTATGTCTAGAAATTGCTGCTATCTCTATGATAGAGTACCAAAAGGGTAAATCAGTTGAAGAAATTCGTGATTTAATCGATGAAAAATATAAAGAAGGTTTCGCCAATCCTACCCCTACTCCTAAACCTGGTTCTTAGGTAGAGTAGATACAAAACCCCCACTATTTTAGTGGGGGTTTTCGTTTACTATTTTACATAATACATAAATCCAATTGCGCCAGGTCCAGTATGAGTACTTATAACTGGAGTAGTATCTTCAACTGTTATTCCTTCAAAGCCACATATCGTATAAATTGATTCTTTTAACTTATTGGCTACTTGTACATTATCTGCATGAACAATGCCCACACCCATTACTTCTTTGCCTTTAGTATCTTCAGCAAACTGCTTTGACAGGAAGCTAATAATTTGTGAATGGCTTCGAACCTTAGTTACAGGTGTATAAACCCCACCCTCAAGTGAGGCAATAGGTTTAATATTAAGTAGCGAACCAATAAGGGCTTTCCCTTTACCAATTCTTCCACCTTTAACTAAGTTTTCAAGAGTGTCCACGGTAACATACAAATATGTATTCTCTCTAATTTCTTTAACAACGCTCAAGATTTCTTCAGCAGATTTACCCTGTTGTGCCATTTTAGCTGCCTCAATAACTTGAAACCCTAGTCCCTTTGAAATAAATCGTGAATCAATTACATGAACATTGTGGTCTACCATTTTTGCAGCGCTTTCAGCAGATTGTACAGTGCCGCTCATACCACCTGTCATATGGATAGAAATAATGTCGCTACCATCGCTCGCTAATCTGTTATAAACATCTACAAATTGCCCTGCTGCTGGTTGTGAACTTTTTGGAAGGTCCTTTGCATTTCTCATTTTCTCAATGAACTCACTAGGAGTTATATCAATACGATCTAAATAACTTTCACCGTCTATAGTAATCGTCAAAGGAACGACTTCAATATTATACTTTTCAATTAACTCTTTAGACAAATCAATTGTTGAATCGGTTACAACTCTAACCCTTTGCATATTGTCACTTCCCTATCTATATCTTATCTAGTATTATAACTATAATCTTTACTACATAAAAGCAAAAAGAATGAAAAAATGAAAAAAGAGCCATCTCAGGTAGAGAGTGGCCCATATAACTATAAATTATGCATTGTTTTTTAGAACACCTGTCTCAAACAGTTGTTCATAGTCCCGCCATTTTAGTACCTTTTTTAAATAGTGTTTGAATGAATACACTTTGTTCGGGTTTTTGTCAGCATGAATTTGTCTAATAAATCTTTCTAACCGCATGCCGAGCATAAAATGATAAGTATTGCCTTCTTCTAGTACCGGAATATCCATGACTTTAACCTTCTGTCCATTACAATGTTTGAACTCTAGGCTTTTAAATAGCAAAATATCAATCCTCTTTTTCACCCGTTTCCTATATTATAACCCAAAGTGCTATCGAAGTCTGTCTATTTATGTAGGTTATGGCAAGATATTTTGAAAAAAACAGAAATTTTTATGAACTATTTATTTATTTTTTTATTTTATTGGTTTCAATTAGTTCTAATTGGGTGTTATAATGTTAAATATAACAAAGAAAGCAGGTTACTATGAACGAGATTAATCAACCAGCATTATACAACTTTAATAATATTCTTGGTAAGCATCCACTACTGTTAGAAACAATTATGGTCGCCAGGAAACTTGCCCAAACAGACTACCCCATCTTCATTCAAGGGGAGACAGGAACAGGTAAAGAATTATTTACTAGTGCCATTCATAATGAATCATCTAAAAAAGGTGGTCCGTTCGTATTTGTTCCATGTAGTTCACTAGGTATTTTGCAAGAAACTGCTGACGATACTACATTCGAGCAATATTTAAATACCCTACTCATAAAAGCTGAAGAAGGTACGCTTGTCTTAGATGAAATTGGCGACTTACCGATAGATATCCAAAAAAACCTTCTTTATTTTCTAGAAAGTATGGAATTACAAAAAAAGCGAATAATCAGGTTCATTTCAACCTCAAATAAAAATATACAAACGATGATTCAAGAGGGGACTTTTAGAGAGGACTTATATTATAGGTTAAATGTCCTTTCACTGGAGCTCCCAAGTTTACGTGAGATTAAATCGGATATCCCCATTCTCGTTGATCATTTCATCCGGGAATCTGGACAATTTGTGAAGGTGGATAAAGCTGTTTACAAGAAGTTAGCAAATGCACCTTGGTATGGGAATGTTAGAGAATTAAAAAATACAGTTGCTTATATGCTGGCTGTTTTTAACGGAAAATCTATCGAAGTGCATGACCTACCAATACAAAAACATAAAAAAGCCAAAATGAAGAAGGTAAAAGTTCAACCGAGTAAAGTTACTACAAATGAAAGCATAAGCCTTATGGAGAAAAAAGAGTATTACTTTATTCTTCAAACCATCATGGAATGTAACGATAAAGGAGAGCCATCTAGCAGACGCATTATTGCTGATAAAAGCACTATTACCACTCAGCCTTTATCTACACAACAAGTAAGGCATAGACTAGATTTTCTAGAAAAGCATGGTTATATAACAATAGGAAGAGGGCGTGCCGGAACTAAAATCACCTCAGACGGCTTGGAGTATTTTCACTCTCTTGAGTCATTTATACAGTAAGTTTAGGAGGGTTTTATAATGGAGTATACAATTAAAGAAGAGATTGCGAATGCAATCACTCATGGAATAGGTGTTTTATTAAGTATCCCTGCCTTAGTAATGCTAATCATTTTTGCAGTACGATATGGTGATGCATGGCATGTAGTCAGTTTTTCAATTTTCGGTGCAACAATGATTTTACTATATTTATTCTCAACCTTAACTCATAGCCTTACACATCGAAAAGCAAAATACATTTTTGAGATATTAGATCACTCGGCTATCTATTTACTGATTGCTGGAACATATACGCCATTTTTACTAGTTACTTTACGCGGAGCGTTTGGATGGACTTTGTTTGGGATCATTTGGGGACTCGCGATAGTAGGTATTATATTAAAGGTTTTTTTCGTAAAAAGATTTATTATTTTATCGACTGTATTTTATATTTTAATGGGCTGGATGATAATTATTGCAATTAAGCCATTATATCAATCTCTTTCAGCCGAAGGATTTATGCTGTTGTTAATAGGTGGGCTCCTATACACAGTCGGATCAATCTTTTATGTTTGGCGCAAAATTCCTTATCACCATGCTATATGGCATGGGTTCGTACTTGCTGGAAGTGCAGCGATGTTTTTCTGTGTATTATTCTACGTTGCGGATGTTCCGTTTGTATAAATGAACTACACGACTAAAAAAATCCCCCGTAGGCTAAGCTTACGGGGTGATTTTTTTAGAAATTAATGTTTGTAATTCTTTTGCTAATTCTTTTACATTGCGATTTTCAGTACCGATTGGAGGTAAAATACTTACTTCAACATTGGAGGGTTTCATAAACAACCCACTATGCTCCATTATTTTATAAGTACCGTTTATTGCAATTGGAACAATAGGTACACCTGAATCTGTCGCGAGCCTTAAACTACCTGCCTTGAACTCCGCCACTTCTCCGCCCTTACTTCTAGTCCCCTCCGGAAATATAACTAGTGAGTGGCCTTCCTTTAACTTTTCGGCCCCTTCTTTAATTGAAAGAATAGCTTGTCTTCTGTCTTTCCTGTTAATAAAAACACAGTTCATTACTTCCATCCACCTTGGGACGATTGGAATCTTTTGTACTTCTACTTTTGAAATAAACCCCATTGGTTTGTTCACGTAACCTAGTAAAACAGGTATATCAAAATTTCCTTGATGATTGCTAACAAATAAAACTGGTCCATCTGGAAGATTCTCTGTTCCGTTTACCTTCACTTGTGAGCGTGTAATATCCACTAATCGTTTTGCCCAATGCTGTGGCAGTTGATGAATTATTTTATCGCGTTCTTGAACATTTAGTGTTGGATCAAGCTTTTTTACTCTGTTTAGTGTTGGAATACTGTAAAGTAGGAAACCAAAAAAATATAAAAACCAAAATATCGTTCGTAACATTATCTATCCTCATTCTCTTTATCAGAGGTTCTTTCATATACTACAAATTTATAGTCGTAAGGATTTTTTTCATCCCTAGGACCTTCCTCGCTAAAGGTTTTCTGCCATTCACTTAAAGGGAACGCTGGGAAAAAGGTATCACCCTCAAAAACAGCATCGATTTCAGTAATGTAGAGGCGGTCTGCATGAGGCAATACTTCTTTAAAAATCTCTGCTCCACCGATAATGAATAGCTCTTTATCTTCTTGATTCATTTCAAGTACTTCCTCTATTGAGTGAATCACTTTACACCAGTCTGCCTTATAGTCTGTATTTCGAGTAATGATGATATTTTCTCTTCCGGGAAGAGGACGGCCTATTGAGTCAAAGGTTTTCCTTCCCATTACAATTGAGTGACCCATCGTTACTCTCTTAAAATAGGCTAAATCGGCTGGCAAGTGCCATGGTAAATCATTGTCTTTTCCAATTAATCGGTTATTGTCCATTGCAACTAATAATGAAATCATACACTCACCTCACCTTTAATATGTGGATGAGCTTCATAATTTACTAACGTAAAATCTTCAAACTTGAAGTCAAAGATAGACTTTACTTCTGGGTTAATAAGCATTTGCGGAGATTCATAAGGCTCTCTCGTTAGCTGCAGCTTGACTTGTTCAATATGATTTGAGTAAATGTGAACATCTCCAAATGTGTGTACGAATTCTCCTGGTTCTAAGTCACAAACCTGAGCAATCATCATTGTCAGTAAAGCGTATGATGCAATATTAAACGGTACTCCTAGGAAATTTTCACTAGCTAAATTCTGATGAATATACTGATACAACAATCTTCAACACCTACTTTTATAGATTCAGCAATTTGTAATTGTTAAGTCTAAGGACTAAACAGAACGAATGTTAATTAATTACTATACTAACAAATTAATTTTAAGAAGTCTCTAACATATTCCTTCTTTTTATACAATCAGATTCAAGAATTCGTTAATCATGTCTAGGCGAGCTCGCGGAAAAGTATGAAATTACCTAGTACCATTCGGTGTCTGTAGAGAATAGTATTTTTCCTAGACTTCAAATGTTTACCTGTTCATCAATATAAATCAATTTTGAATACCTGAATCAGTCAAATAGTAACTCAAGAAAAAACGCCTCCATATCCTTATCAGACAGGGAAAAGACTTCATGTTCCGCAACAAAAAGCTTCCTTAAAATATCATCCAATGCCTGGGATACTTTAATTAAATCCTTCTCGTCTCCTTTAAGGTGCTGCCCATGCACTAGTTTGGAACGACAATTATATGCTTCTTTAATAAGATTAAAGTATTCCTTTTTAGAATCTTTAGAAGTACCTAGCATTAATGCGACCCGTTCAGCTATCTTATGGTTAATCTCACTTGTACCTATCGTAAATAAACATTCTAAAGCATTGCAATATGCAGCAATTTTTAATGGCAGAATATGATTTCTTCTAGCGCCAATGGTAAAGTAGTGTGCTCTACCAATTCTAGTGGAGCCATTAGCTTTATATAAATGCTTTGAATCTGGAAGTTTACCTCCAAAGCTTTCTTCTTCAAAGTCATGAAATGAAGAAGGAACGAATTTACGACTAGCATCTAAGATTTCAGTATCACAAAAAATCGTTTCCTTCCGTTCGCAAGTAGAATTAATGAAAATTTCTGAAAGAGACGCCTTATAGGTAATGCCTCCATTTTCAAGTCGATTGGTGTACGCATATAAGAAACCATCTCTTACATATACACTGTTATCCTTTATTTCCCAAAGCTCATTAACAAAAAATTGTGCCTGCCTTAAAAAAAAGAATGTATACTGGTTACCAATCTGGTCCATCTCATCTCCTGTATTTATATCTTCGAAATCACCGTCTATATAAAAATAAACGCTTCCTTCAAACTCATCTACTGAATGAATACCTAGATTAGATTTTATTGGACTTAAGGTTTCATCTAGTATTTGGCGACCATTGGAAATCCTAGCCCCTGAAAAGATTGTCGTCCCTTTATTTTTAAGCGAATCTAGTTTCATACTATGTAAGATTGTTATAAACCTGTATTTCATAAAAATCCCTCCTGTAATTATCAGATGCTCAGTTTCAATTCCATCAAAGTTAGTCAATAACAAAATTATTATATCAATTTTTTATCATTAGATTTCGTTAAACTACAACTTTATCTTCACTTACTAGTCGTAATGTGTTTAATGTAAGGACCACTCTAAAAACTACCACTTTGCACTATTATCCCTCCGGTTGAAAGAGAGAAAACTAGCATTTACAATTAATCCTGCGCTTCTAGTACCAGCACTTCTTTCATCTATTTTAGAAGAAGAAAAAATAAAAAGAAATGTTCAAAACGTCTAATAGGCATTGCAAAACTTGCAATGCCTATACTCATTTAAGTTATTTATGTTCTTCAACTAAAGCCCCCGTTTGTTGAACAAAAAATTTTGGATCTATACATATAAATATTCAATCAACTACCTTATAAACTTTACCATGTGCATAAATAAATTCGTTTATATCTTCACCTTTTATGGAATAAACACTTGTTCCTTTACTAACAAATGTTGCCTCACCGTCTTTCAACTGATACTCAGGATTGTCGACTTCCTCACTACTGGTAACAGAGAAAGTAATTTCACCTAATTTTTTTTCAATATCACTCTCAGTAATTATGGCTGTTTTCTCCTCATTTAAGTAATATTTGTTTCCGTTCCAAGCAATAGCATCAACCCACTCCACTTCCACATGCATCTCTTCGATTTCCTTTTCACTTTCAACGGATTCCTTTTCACTTTCAACGGAACACCCAGCTAGAAGAAAAACACTAATAGAAAATAATGCGAATAGTATTTTACTCAAAGTCCCTCATCCTTTTTTAAATTGACATTTGTAATGTAAATGTTGTTGTGTTAACTTCTCTGCCCTTTACTTCAACAAGAAAAAGCCAATCTCCTTCTTGAAGATTAGCACCCTTTAGCTTAATAAACACTTGCTGAAGCTATCATCGCTATGCTCCACATAATAAGAGTAAAAGATATTGTAAGCCAAACGGTATTGACCGTAGTTTTTTCTTCATTTTTTATCTTTTTCAATATTGAGACTAAATTCAAACAAAAAATAACACACAAGATAGGCATTAAAATCCATCCTATATACAGAAAAGCAATAATCATACTATCCATAACTCCCCCTATGTAGGTGTTTTATTGTTCCACATAATGCTCCGTTAGTAAATATCGCCTTACACTAATGTTAACATAATATTCCGATATTTGATTCTAAATTAGAGATAAGAAAAAGACGATCACTTTAATGATCGCCTTGTTTTACTCTTGCCCCCGTTTGTTGAAGTAAAAATTTAGTTTAATAAATCCCATAAAAATCCATCATTCATTTTAAATATGACTCCTAAAATACCAATTGTCCTTAAAGTAATCATTTGACCATTATCATACTCGTAGATCATCTCATAAGAAGTAAATATACCAGTATCACGTATATGCGAAGAATTGAACTTTATTTTCTTATTGTCTTTAATGCATTCGCCTATACTGTTACAATCGACAATGCCAGAATCTTTCATTGCCCATTTTTCAATTTTCTCGTCAGAAGGAACGGTGAATAGCATAATAATTATAAGTAAAATAAACAATTTAAGTACCGTTTTGATAATACTAAATTTAAATTTTTTATTCATTTTGGCTTGATTCATACTACACCTCATCTCCCCCTTGTTAAACTAAACTGCTTCTATAACGAAAGAAGCGACTGCTGCTTGTTGAGCAATCGCACCCTTTAGCTTAATAACTATATTTTCTTTTTTGATAGTAATTACCGATAAAATAACTACAAATTATCCCGATTATAAAAGGGATTACTGAACCGCTGCTTCGAACCCTGTTGAAGTTTCTTCGTAAAAACTAAACATGAGCAATTTAAATTCAAACAAATATCCAATTAATATAAGCAAACTGCTTACACCGATAAATGATATTAAGCCTACAAATACAGTTTTTAACAAGACTACACCTTCTTTCCACTATTATTTATTCTACACTGAAAGATATATAGAAATAGTCGAGTGATAAGATATATCCTTTAATTCCTTTTTAAAGTAATCTGTTCCACATTTCAACACCAATATCCTTCGAATTATGGCCCCCTTTAGTGAAAGATTATTTTTTCCTTTTATAGCAATAAAGCAGGAAAAATACTGCTATAACAACTAAAACAATTCCACTAACATATAAGGCTAGGTAGGACTTATCATTATTACTATCATTATGGGGTTCAAAATTTGTATTAACTGTTTTTTTCGGATTTGATTTAAGAAACTCTTCAAAAAAAGTCCTTCTTTCATCATTTCGATCTTCAACTTTCCCATTGTAAACTTGAACCATACCATTTGGACCTCCAACTGGTATTAGAAATTCAGCATCCTTACTTTTTTCCAAAAATAAGAGGAATTCTCCACCTTCATTTTGTAATTCCTCTGCCCATCCTACATCATAATAGTCAATGCCTGCCGTAAATTGTTCAGAAATGTCTCCTTTATAAACATTTTTAATGGTGAAATCATAACCCTGAAAAACAAATTCACTCCGTTTAGTCTTGCTTGTAAAGTCATATTTACCAGTAACAATGACTTCAGCTCTATCAGCAACCTCATGTGGTTTTAGCTCAACCCAACTTGTAGCAGCTACTGTAATACTCGATAATAAGAAGCTGGCAAATAAAAGTACGTAAATTGATTTTCTCATGGTCTCCACCCTTTTTATTGATTAGAAGTTTAACAAATATAAAAAGGTTACAAACTAACCTACTTCAACTAACCTGTTAAGTTAAAAAAATATTTTCTTACGTTAAGATTAACATAATATTCCAAAACTTTAACTAGAATTTTAGAAAAGAAAATAGACGTTCACTTTATGAACGCCTTTGTTTAACTCTCGCCCCCGTTACTTTAATAACGTTCATTCTTTTTAGAACTCTTATACTTCATGTAATCCCTTAATAATACTACTGTTGCAGATAAATTTAGTATGAAAACTATAATTAGACTGGTCCTTAAGATTTCATTATTTAATGTAAAAAAACTAGTTGTAAGCATGAAAATCATAGAGAAATTCATTATAAAGTACATTAAATAATAATTTTTTTATCTTTCCTGTTTTCATCCATCAAATACCCCTCCATAGAACATACTTCCATAAAAACCTAAATATCTTTTCAACTATTCTGCTCCTATACTTCAACACCAATAGCCATACTTCCTTCTTGAAGTATGGCACCCGTTAACACAATAAGAAAATAAGTAAATTCGGTCACAAATAATTTCCAGCTGAATCATAATATGATTATTCCTTTTGTCTTCATTAACCCTTCGTCCTATCCGTAGATATTAAATTTGTTAAACACTTCCGTCACTTCAATTAGAAAAAGACTTTAACCCCTTTTATATAGACACAAATAATCTAATATTATTCAACAAACCTTCTCCAATAGTTCTATAAGTTCAATATAAATAAAGTAATCCTTCTGAATAAATGAAGATGTACTATAGTTGAGTGCTATCTATATTCTATCGCCATACGGAAGTTAGAGATGACTCCAACAAGTAATAAAAATGAACAAAACATTTTTTCAAAAGGTGTTCCTAACAATTGTTGTATAAATCCAAAAGACCAAAGTATAACAAAAAACCAACATATTACTGTTATTCCTCTTTTGTATTTAAATAGTGTTGTCTTGCGAACAACAATCGTAAAAACTCCTCCAATACTACAGATAATTATATTAATAATTGATATTGGTAGCTGAGTCGCAAAAGATTCAGATCTTCCTCCATTAACCCATGTAAATGGGATAACACCGCTTATAATTAAAACATGGAGTAACAATGTTAAAAAGTAAAAACAAGCCCCCATAAATACGGCCGTTTTCATATTAATTTTTCTAAGTTTTTCTAACATATGAAACTTTCCCAACTAATATTTGACACCCTAACTCCTCCATTATGTCTACTTTAACTTTCATTATTTACTTCCACAGGAAAGAGCATTAATCCTTTTTTGGACAAATACTCTACAATGTCGTAATCAACTAACCTTCCCTTTACTTCAAGAAAAAAGGCGCGATCTCCTTCTTAAGATTCGCCCCCAATAGTTGAAGAATTTTGTTTTAACATAGTTTATTAATATCAACCTTCTATGAATTGAACCTCAAATATTAGGTCATCAAAATCATCGTCTGGTTCAAAGTCATTACAGTAATATCTTTTCTTGTTATCGTCAATATCTTCAATTATCATTGCGAAGCCAGAAAAGCCCGCAACCATTGAACCAGTCCCAGTATTATCACAGAAATTTTCTATAAAAAGAAAACCTTCTTCAATTTCAACATCAATCTCAATTGTATGAGGGATTGAGTCCACAAAAAAAGAGAGACCATTCTTCTGTATTACATTTCCATCATATATTAACTTACCTTTCATTTCGTACATATGAAGAGAAAAGCCTTGTCTGTATTTTGAATTTGTAGAAATAACATTAAATACTGCTTTAAACTTTTTGGGTCCATCTATAAAATCAGCACTATAAACTGTCTTACCTTTGTAGTCAATGGGCTTTCGGGGTTCTAAAAACATATCTGCAAAAAACGGCATTTTACCCTCCTAAAATTCCTTAATTTAATACTAGAGCAATAATATTTTACTAAACTATCCTGATTCAATAATAATATAAGCGTTCCTGCTACAGAAACGCACCCCGTTAGTTACAGTAGAAGATCTCCTAATTATTTAATATTTACTTTTAGCACAAGGTCTTTGTCCACAATCTTATTCAGTTTTATAAGTCTTTCTGTATTTGGGATATTTACAGCAGGTTTTACTGTTGCAATAGCTATATACTTCCCGCCTCTGTATTTCAAATCTAAATTTGTCGATATATATTCGTTTGGAACTGAATCACTTTTGTAGTAAATATATGTGTTACTATCATCTTGAAACACACTAAACCCATTTTTATCATGGTTGTCCTGAATAGCATCTTGGATAAAAGTAGGATAATTTTCAGTCTGTAAAACTTCATGTTCAACGGTCTTTCCAAAGTTTATATAGATAAGAATAAAGACCAAAATAGCACTTAATGAAATAATTATCATATTTTTTTTCATATGAAAAACTCCCCCTGCCACAACCTTTTTCAAACCCTCCATAAATAGTAAAATAGGTGTTCCTTCTTGTGCCAGAAACGCTACCCTTTAGCAGAAGATACAATTTATCAATTACTGGTCTTTTCCTTTTAATAGCTTGTCTAGTTTTTCTTCAATTCTCGCTAATCTACTATTTCTCTTTCTTGTGAAAATGAATACTACAACAATTATAGGGATTACTAATAAAACCATAAAAGCAAACAATTGAAAGAGAACATCTCCCCCATTTATGTAGGCTTGTGCTGTTAATAAAGTCATCAAGATCTCTCCTTTAAGACATAAAACTAGTTAAATTAAAAAAGATATTTCCTTCTTAAAGAAATGCCCCCGTTAATGGAATAAGGTTCCTTAGTTGTTGATTATTCATGCTCAAATCTAAAATAGGTATTTTCTAAGCCCATTCTTTGCTTTAATGTTTTGCCCAAAGCATATTGATTCGGCAAGTCTTTTTCAATGACACAAATAATATATCCTGCTTTTCCTGTAGTTAAATTGGTTAGTTGTAAGTAGTTTTCGTTGTCGTAAATATAAGAAATAATGTATTCGTAGAAATCATTTTCTTTGTCTGCTCTATTCATACCAACATTGTACAACCTAACCCTTGCTCCAGCCCAGATTTCCTCATCATCATTAACATTACTTAACGGTATCCAATTCGAGTTATCCAATATTTCACCTTTTTCTTACAACATTTGTTTCCTATAGGATTCTCTTTTAAATAATTCAATTCCTTCTTCAACTAAACTGCTCCGTTAGTTGAAGAAGACTCATTAACTAAATATTAACACAAGTTCCATTAGCCAGTGGTGAAATTTTATAAAAAGAAAAAAGAGGCCCTTAGGCCTCTACTACTCGTAATCCCTTATACAGCTACATCAGCTTTAATATGCGGATGTGGGTCATATCCTTTTATTTCAAAATCGTCCATTTCATATTCGAAGATAGACTCTGGTTTTCGTTTGATAACAAGCTTTGGCAATTCGCGTGGCTCACGCGTCATTTGCAACTTCGCTTGTTCTATATGATTTAGATAAAGGTGAACATCCCCTCCGGTGAAAATCAGCTCCCCTACTTCAAGACCGCACTGTTGAGCGACCATATGTGTTAATAATGCATAGCTTGCCATATTGAAGGGTAGGCCAAGGAAGGTATCGACCGATCTTTGTTGCCACATGCAAGAAAGTTTTCCTTCAGCAACATAAAATTGAAATCCATAGTGACATGGAGGCAATTTCATATAATCCACTTCTCCAGGATTCCACGCCATGACCATTAGGCGCCTTGAATTTGGGTTATTTTTAATTTGAGAGACCACCTGCTCGATTTGGTCAACAAGCTCTCCATTCTTTGTTTCCCATTTTCTCCACTGCGATCCGTACACTGGACCTAAATCCCCATACACTTTTGAAAACTCATCATCTTCCAGGATACGTTGCTTAAATTTTCTCATTTCTTCTTGATAAAGTTTGTTAAACTCTTCATCTTCTTGACTACGGATTCCGAAGTTTGTCATATCTGGACCAGTATACTCGTCGCTTTCGATCCACTTTTTAAATGGCCACTCGTTCCAAATATTATTGTTGTGCTCTAGTAGGTACTTTATATTCGTATCACCTCTCAGAAACCACAGTAGCTCGCTAGCAACTAATTTAAACGGAACTCGTTTCGTAGTAAGAAGAGGAAAACCCTTACTCAAATCAAAACGCAATTGACGACCGAATACAGAAAGCGTCCCCGTTCCTGTTCGATCTCCCTTTTCAACCCCATTTTTTAAAATATCATCCAATAAACCTAAATAGCTATCCATATTTATTTCCTCCTATTTCTTAGGTATCATCAATCTTCTCAAGAAGTTCGCGTATCTTTCGATCTCTAACAAAGATCTCGTTCTCTTTCATTTTTACCACACGTTGGATAGTTTTGTGTTCTTTTTCTAACAAAAGATATTTGTCCATCCATTTGGCGGTTTCGTTTCTCGCTTTAATGATATTAGTTTCTAATTCTAGTATTCTAGATTCAGTTACATCAACAACGTTAACCTGTTCTTGTTTATCAATTTCATTGTTGACTAATTCAATTAAAAAATCAAACCTTTCTTTCGTCCATTCACCTCTTTTGGGGTGTCGAAGGGTGTTCCGATCACAATTAGATAGTTTTGCAACCCTTGTCCATGTAACGATCCTTTTTGTTACTTTCTGACCTTTCTTCAAGAGTCCTTTGATTTCTTTTTCGATGGTGTGAAAAGCGGTGCGGATCTCAACATTTTTTCTCCACCAGTCTAGTTGATTTTGTTCATCGTATGGACGGTCTGAAGTCATTTTTAAGAGATCATGTTCTTCAACCCAGTCTATCTGATCTTTATTTTCACACGCTTTGACAATAACCTCAGGTATCCTCATGATAACTCCTCGACATTGACATTTAGGTATCGCAACACTATTCTGGCTTCCTCCATAAAAGCTTTATGTTCCTCTATTGCATGAGCAAATAAAGGATCCTCAACCATCTTTTTATTGTGTTGATAGACTGTAATCCAATGCGGAATCTTATTTTTAGGTATTAGAGAGTTATGGCACCTAACTGGGTTACATTTTAGTTGCCCTATGCATGGAGGTTGTTCCTTTCTGCCATCTTCAAATTCGAGCTCTTTCTTTCCTCCGCAGTATCCTAAACCAACATCTGCAAATGGAACTCCACTTAATTGCAAGTGCTCCATAATCTCTTCAAACGTCCAATCAGCAGCCATCATTCCCTGAAAGTAGTCCTTTCTCCTTTTCTTAAATCCTTCACTGTTCCCTCCAGCGATTGGGGAATTTGGATGATACATGTCTGTCAGTATTTCCTTTTTAACTTGTTGGATGGCTGTAGCATTTTCAAACAAATCCTGTGCGATATTTCCATAACTTAATGTCACATTGTTTATAGATGAACTCATATGAACAATTTGACTATGAACATGTTTTAGATGATAAGAAATGTAAGGAATTCCGAGGTTAGCTCTAATTAGTTGCCTAGCCAATGTGTGCCGAAGTCGGTGCGTATTAAGACTGTATTTCTTTCCAATGAATCGTTTATCAGCATCAATTTCACTTAAGTAATTTCTCAGCAATTCACTGATTCCACTAATTGTAAGTTGAAGCTCTTTTTGACCGAGGTAAACCGAAAACAAGGGAGAAAGTAAAAACTTATTAAAAGTAACCCTTTGAAACTCTTCCAAAGTATTGATTGCATCTCTCACGATTGGGCAAGCAACCCATTCATCCTCCCCTTCCTTTTTTCTGATGTTTTCTCCTTTGGTTAATGTGCCTTTAACAACCCAGAGCCCACTCTTTATCTTCTTCAGACAACCACGTTCAAATGAGATTGATTCACTGTACCTAACTCCTGTAAATTGACAAAGAAGATAAATCGCTGCACGATGTACTCTGGTTAAGACTTTTAAGAATTCTCCTACTGCTAATCCATATTCTTTTTTAAAAACATCCCTCTTTTTTCTAGATGCATCGCTATTTCTTTTTCCCTGTAAAAGTGAGTAATTTTTATCGATTGTTCGTATCTCCACATAATCATCAAACAGCGCTTGAAATTGATACTGAAGGGGCTTAAACAAAGGTTCAAGTTCAAAGGTCTCTTTCTTTTGAGAATGAGTCATCTTCCCCATACACGTTAAAAAGGAAATAACATCTTGGGTTGCTTGTTTTGATAGAAAAATAAATATTTCATCATCCAAAGGCTGGTCAGTATAGGAGTCTTTCTCAATTTTTAGTTCTTTCTTTCCAAATATAAGGTTATCAATATCATTGCTATTCCAAGAAACATTCTCATTAAGGTATTTTTGGACTGTTGGGTTGCAAAAATTTTTTAGCATTCGTTTAATAATAATAATATTTGGTTTTATCGTTTCCTTAATCGCTTGTTCTTGGATATCTTGAGGGGTAATACTCTCTAATGAACTGATAAGAGATATATGGTTTTTATCAATCACATCAAGGGCTTGATTTGCACATAGCTGTTGAAAGAATCTCATGATGATTTGTATCTTCGTTACTAAGGTGTTAGCCTTATTGGCTCTACCATTAGTTTTAAATATTTGGGGAGAAACAATCATAAAAAAACATATAATTTTCGTTGCTAGAATGATCGAATCTGGGACTGTTTCGGAATAGCTTTTCCATTCGATTCGTAGTTTTGAAGGGGTTACAGAATTCAATCTGGCTACCCCTTCTTCATAAAAGTCCCATATATCGTCACCAAAATTACTTTTTCGCGAGACCTTTGTACTATGATTTATATCTGCATTTCCTTTGTATACATCTTCAATTTGTATTAACTCTTGTATCAATATAATCACTCCACATCTAAATCACCGGCTTATAGATTACAGGATCAATAACCACATCATCCATGGCTTCTGCAGCTTCAAATGCCAGCTTTATATCACTCTCACTAAACTCACTTATTTCAGGATCAAAGAGGGATTCAATCACGTCTAGGGATTGCTTATAAAGATATTCATTTGGTAACTCTGCATTTTTCGTATTCATGGCCATCTCTACCTGCTTCTTATAAACAACCAATAGGGGAAGATGTTTCTTAAATAAGATCACATTGGGACAAGTTAAGCACATGTTATACCGCGTGCACGCTTGTCCTTTTTGATAACTTTTTAACCTACTTACCTCTTCGGGTGGATTATAAGGATTTTTGCAATCACATAGTATCCCTTTATAGATCACGTTTTTTTGTTCTACGTTTTCTCCTGCATACGACGGTTCCTCTTCCTTTGCCCATGCTATATTTTCATGGATCCTAGTTAAAGCGGCGTTTGTCTCCTGTTTTGCTTTTAAATTGAGATTGTTTCTTGAAAGATAGTTCAAAGTGGTTGTGATGTTTGCATGACCTGCTTCATGTTGAATTTCAAAGAAATCAAACCCCAATTCAACAAGTCGTGTTATTCGTGTTGGACGAAACCTCGCTAAATTAAAAACTAAGGGTTTTTCTTCGTCGTCTCTCAAATTGTATTTTTCGACCATTTTAGCGCACCAAATAGAAGAACCTGAAACATTAATAACACCAATCTCCCCAAACTTTCTCGGTGAATCTGATTCGTAAAGAAACAATTTGTGTTTGACCTTTTCTGGCGCTTTCATCCGAATTGGTTCTGTTAACTGTTTGATCATACCAATCGTTTTCCGAATAATTTTCGCCTGATTTTCCCGATATTCTCTAATTGCATTATTCTTACCCGACAACGATAAATGCAACTCTTTCTCACCCTTACTTCTTCTTTTAAAATACTGAATATAAGGCACTCCTGATAAGGGGTGTGATTCTTGAAAACAATCCACATCTAAATTCCATAGGCTTTCAGGATTTAAACCAGTTTCAGAAACCAATTTCACGGCCAAAGGCATTAATATCTCCAGCGTCACAAGAGAAGCTACTCCCCACTTTTTGTAGATGCCATTTAAACCTCCCAAATATTGAAATTTAGTTCCTGCATGTATAAAAAAACTTCTATGTTTTTCTTTATGTTGAGGTATTCCAGCCAAGGGTTGGCAGTTCATTTCATTCTCAAAATACCACCTTAAATTGTCAATATTTTTCCACCCATCTTCTTTTGGAGCCAGTGAGCTCCTTGGTCGATTCTTTTTTGATTGTATTCGTGGATCTTTCCCAACTCCTGTTTTTTGATACCCTTTCCTAGATAACAACAGATAGATATACTTTAATTCCTGTTGTAACATATTGGATATGCTATCGTACTCACGTTTTGTATAACTCTCCCTTACATTCGTCTCTCTTCCAGTTGTAGTGTGACTTACTTCCAAAAACTCCTCAGTTTTTGCTAACCCATGATAATAAGCATACTTCAGAACTTGCCTAATAGCGGATAGATGCCCGGTAATTGTGTATGAAGTTCTATAATCACTTGACCCTCTCACATTCACTTCTGCTATATATTGATGAAGTTTTACAAAAGCAAACTCATCCCAATACTTTTTGACAAAAAAACAAGGATTTTCTTTTAGCCTATCGTCATAATTAGCGGTAGCTTCTAAAAACTTAATATAATAGTGATACGCACCAGAATAGTTTTGTTTGGTGGAGTATACGTATTTTGTGTCAGCAACAGCTTTAAATACAAATTCTAACTGCGCAAAAGGATTTTCTTTAGTCGGTTCAGGAAGTTGATTCTTTAGCTTCACAGTTTTTGTCTCCCCCTTTTTTCTATATGTAGTTTTTGTGGTTTATAGGTTTCGTCGAAAATTCGTTGTGCTTCTTCAAATCTACATCGAATATCGTTCAACTGATTTACATGACGCATCCCTTCTATAACTGCAGGGGCTACAGAAGTATAGTTTTTTTGAGTGGTACTAATATCGCTGTGCCCAAGTGCTTCTTTTGCAATAACCATTAAGTTGGTAAAACTATTGTCCAATTCACTGCTTAAAAGGGACATAGCAAAGCCGTGTCTGAATTTATGAGCATGAATATTCATGTTTGCTCTTTTCTTTGCTTTATAAATCAGATCGCTAATGGAATGGTTAGTAAGGGGATATCCATGAACATTTAGAAATAATGGCATGTTGTTTCTATACCTCAGTTTTGATTTCAAATAGGTTTTACTATTTTTGTGCAACCTTTGTATTCGCTCAATCATCGGTCGTGTGATATAGGTATTTCGTTCTTTGATTTGACCACCGCGCCCTTTACTTCCTTTAATGGTTATCATGAAGTAGTTCTGTTCTAAAGGGTATGTCAACAAGTCTGGTAAATCACTGTAAGACATTCGACCAACCTCAGAAATTCTTAACCCTGTATCAAACATAAAATGGATGAGACAGCGCTGATTCTCGTCATGAAAAAAGTGTAGAAAGTTTATTACTTCATCAACAGTCACGTATTTTGGTATTTTTTTAGCAGGCGGTGGGCTTTTATACCGCCCGTCTATGTATCCAGAATTATCTCTAGCCCTTCCTGCTTCATCTGTCGTTAGCCACTCCATAAACGCTTTAATAATGGCATCCCTATTTCGAATGGTTGCATACTCTAGAGCATCTAAACTTAACTTCTTTAAATATCGATCAATACTGTCTCCTTCAATCGCTCTAAGAGTATCATCGACGGTTTGATTCGGAAATTTCTTACCGAGATAATCACAAAAATATTTAAGCACCTTGGCATATTGGTAAACAGATTGGCTGCTTAGCCTAGCCTTTTTGGAACACTCATAGATATAGTTTGTCGGAAATTCGATCACTCTTTCATGTTTATCAATAAACACGTATCGTAACGTATCAATATCCTTGTCTGTTGGCTTAAATAAATGGACCATACAATCACCTTCAATTTTAATACCCCGAATTACTAAACTACTTTTTCGGCATGATTAATTCTGTAAAAATAAACATATTTTTGTCCTCATAATTCGCGACTAGGCTGGTTAAAGCCATTAGCGATAATTGATTAACTGAATACCCTGTTTCATCAGCCATCCTTTTAATGTCTTCTTTTAATTTTGGCGGAAGATAAATCCCGATTCTTTCAGTGTTTTTTGTACTCACGTTACGTTCACACTCCTGTGGTGTTATAGTATTGTTACTTGTCTCTGTGATGGCACCATTGATATGAAAACACCAAAAACAAGAACACAAGTTCTTATTTTGAATAATATCGAACATCTGTTCCTAATTCAAATGAAAAAATTTCCTGTTATTTTCCTCACACTTCTTTAACAACTTATAACCACATAGTTACAATTAACCACGGTTAAATAAAAATAAACAGGCCATTAATGGACCTGCCTGTGGATATCTATTTAGTAAGGTTGTGTATGGTTTCCCTTAGTTCATCTAGTGAATTTTCGTTTTTGTTAATGGTTCTGATTAGATAGGCAAAGAATTCCTCTAATAGATGCCTCATTTCTTTGTATCGACGTGACTCTATACTTTTTGGGTGTAAAAGCTGATGCAGTATATTGTGCATTCTTTCATCAAAAGAGTCTCCTGTACTTAAAATTTCATAAATTGGTAATCCCATATCTTGAAATAAGAATAAATCTTCTTTTTTATAGTTGTAAGTAGAAGCAAGTTTCGTTGGTTGCTCAATACTTTGCCAATTCCACCTCTCCATAAATTCCTCGATAAACTCTTTTTTCGTTTCATAATTCTTATCAATAACCTTTTGTAAGTTCCTTTTAAACCGATCTCTGTATGCAAAGAACACTTCTTTATCACGAGGATTTCGGTTGCTAACAGGCAAATGTTCTCTCTGCATCGCAGACTGAACTCCAAAAGAATATCTAATGTCTAATAGGTTTCCAAATAATTTTCTGTCCATTTTTTCATTGTTCTTATACCATTTTGAAACCTGAAAATGATAAGTCACAACATGCTTCGTCACCTTGTCTAATGCCTTTTCTTTTAACTCATCTCTTAGAGCTTGCCGTATAATATCATTCACTGGATGTTGCGCGTATAACAAGTAAAATTCAATTGCTGAATACAACGCTATTTCAGTCTCCTCTAAAGAAAGAGAGTATTCCGTATAGTCCACAAGCATCAGTAGATAAATTCTCTTTTTATCCATAAACGATAGGTGCTTATACTGTTCTTCGCTCTTACTACCTTTCGATTCATCTAGGGGTGATTTTTTCAATTCAGAAGTATATTTCAATATCAATTGATATTTCTTTAGTACCGGTATTGAGTCCACAGCGTCATCTTGTTGAAATGTAATGAATTCATTTATATCAGGATGTTGTTCATGTGATAAAAACGATGTTTCCTCTTGGATACGCCTAATGACACTCAATGCACCAAACCTAATATTCCTTTTATGAAAAATTAAATACCTTAGTTTCAGCATACTTGGTGTATCTATATATTTTTTTTGGTATACCTCATTGTAGATCGTGAGTTTTTGATCTATTGACATGGAACTGTACATATTCTCTAAGCTATCTACATTCATTTTTACTCTCCCTATAACTCTTTTTAACTTCAGAATAGACAGTTTTTACAATCTTTAAACAATTTAACTGTTATCTTAACACTAGAAGGTGTGATTGAAACAGAACGTACATTCGTATTAATATAGTTATAGAAGGAGGTGTGAAAAAATGAGTGAACGATTTCGTGTTATGTTTGTGTTTCGCTACCCAATTGAAGTTCAATTCCTTATTGTGGTTGGGGTTGATTATGACAACGGTTGTCTGTTTTCAATTTTACTACATAGCCCACATGATCGTATCCAACTCGACTACAACACTGAACACTATCCAAAAGACCTTATTGAGTTCCTAGAAGGTGAACAAGATTTTATCAATTCTGGGTTTTACGACATTCGTTCCTGGTCAATGAACCTTATGGAAAAACAACTTAAAGAAAGGATGACGTTTCATATGAATACCTTTGATCGAGGGTTAAAAAAATGGGCCCCATTTAAATCACTACCAGAACAATGGAGCATGCTACGTCATCGAGACGAGCAAGACAAAAAGAAACAAAAGCCTCTCTTGGATGAATACCAGCTCGAAGAAATAAATCAATATATCCAAGAAAGTTTAGCTCATTCGACACCACTGTTGTTCAAAATTCATGAACAGGGCATGGATCAATGTATAGGTCCTGGTGTGGTTTCCAAAATCGACCCCTATACGAAAGTAATGAATATCGAAGACCACCAAGGTCACTTATTTAAAGTGAAATTTGACACTCTAATTGGTGTCCAGACCGCATGAATAAATCTAATGCAAATGGGGAGAAACGTATGAACAACGATGAATTTTGGGAAACTGTTTTAAAAGAAGTTAGCGGAAAGATATCCTCACCCAGCTATGAGACATGGTTTAAAAATACAAGTGGGTTTGTTGAGAATGACCTAGTAATTGTCACAACAAGAACGAAAGAAGTTGCAGCGTGGCTAGAATGCAGGTATTCAACCTTACTTAGCGAAATTACAACAAACCTTACAGGCAAAGAGTATATGTTTAAATTCTACTCATCAGAAATATACGACCCCACTAGCACTTCCATTGAATTTCAGGAAGATCGCATTGATTCGTTACGTGATCGCGTTAAAGAAGTGGAAAACAGAGTAAGGAATTTAGAACCTCGTATCCACGAGATAGAACAAGGAGAACTCCCTTCTCGTTACGAAAAAAGCAATATCTTTCGTTTAAGGCGATATGAAATACGCTTTATCCTAGACGTTTACAAAGAGCTTTTTACAAGGTTTGAAGAAAGGACTTCAGTGGTACTGGCATGTTCGTCTTTCATAAATCGTTTGTCTTTAGATTCCCATTACGTAACCGCTAATAGCGAGAAGTATTGGGCTGATTACATATCTCGAGAATATGAGTGCATGACAGATATGAAACAATTATACTTTTGGTCAAGTGAATGGCAGGAAATGATTAATGTAAGCCTTCAAGATTTAAAAGAAGGCTGTTATACATCTCACTGTACAGTTGATTCTCTTATAAAAGAACTTGGTATGAACGAGAATAAGCATAGTTGGAAGGATAATACACCAAATGAATGAGAATCCAACTACATTAGCTGATATTTTATATGCATTTGATCATAACTTAACATTGTTAAATATTTTAGTGGAGTACCTTCAAGAACTTTCACAAGGTATGGAAGGTGATGAAGCTAACGAAATAAGGGTTATTATCGAGATGATCGACAAGGTTAGACTGGATTTACTTAAAAGTGTAGGATAGTTTCAAAAAAGAACTTGTAATGTTTTACAAGTTCTTTTTGCTTTAGTTATTTATTTGTGTCAATTTCAGTAAACATTTGTGGACTTTCAATTAATTCCAATAATTAATGATACACTCAATTAGATTCCAATGGAAAGAAGGAATTAGTATGCCTAAGTTAATCACCGTCAAAAGAGCTAAAGAAGAGATTGAGCGTTTAAACCACTATATTAATCTAGTTGAAGCATATGAAACAGATACTATTGAGAAATGAATACGCCCTGACTAGGTTGAAACTGCTAAAGAGCAAGGAATAACAAAAGACGACCTTCCAATTACGATGGAATTCGCGAAATCAATCATTACCGGAAAAGCCACTGATGAACTTCACCGATGGTTAAAGTCAGGCTACAACATCAAAATTAAGCCCAATAAGAAAGTAACCTATTCATACTAAATCCAAACCAGTAACTCGGTTTTTTTGGGTGTAACATTACCATTCAAACGTCTAGTTAGTTTAAGGTCTAGTTTGAGTGCTTTTTAACAACTGAGCAGTAAGCCCATCTGGTAGAGTTGGGCTTGAATCTCCTTTAAGTAACCCTGTATCAGCTCTACTAAAGATTGATTGAAGAACGATTGAACGCTCGTCTTTACTCACAGCCTCTTCCTTCAACAAGGAAAGATATACATAGGTCAGTTGATATCTCTCTTTTGCATCTTTTGCTAAATGATATGAACTTGTTGAAAGCTTAATAAAAAAGTTCACAAGGAAAAATCCTATCGAAACGAGAACCGTCATTAATAGGATGGAACGAACAGACATAAAATCAAGTTTGTTGCTAGTAGGTATTAAAAATAAAATTATGAGAATAAAGACTGAAAACCCAATAACAGATCCCACGGCCCAATTTTTCCACAGCTTACCCTTTAGTTCGTGCTCTTCGCTATAATTTTCCCAGTATTTCGCTGGACTTTCTAATCTCAACTTTTCTTCATACAAGGTATGTAAATCTTCAAGTTTCTTTTGCTTGTCATCCAAAAATGCTTCCGTAGTTGTGTGGATGTTCTGCTGCCACTCAGTTAATGTACTTGAATACTGATCAAACTCACCTTCAAAGTCGTTGACGACTTCTCTGTATTGTTCTTTAAGAGATGGGACAAGTTTTGATTCTCTTTCGTCCAAAGTAACAGCTATTTCCGAGCTTTTAAAAGCCATCGACATCATCAGCCCATTAAAATAGTCTGTATAATGCAATGTACCTTGATTAAGGGTACTGTGGACTCCATTTAGCATCACCAGGAGCAAATAATGGATGGCAGCATCTGCTTGCAAATGATGAACTGCATACCTCTCTTTTACAAACTTACCAACTTCAGTGGTCGAAAATACACATGGAAACGTATTACTTCTCATCAGGTTTAATGATTGATTTAACTGTTGTTTTGCCTGTTCAAGGTTTTTTTCTTGCTGTTGAATCATACTGTTTAAATGATTATAAGCAGTATAAAAATGAGCTTTTATCTTACTCGTCTCTCCAGAAGTACACTCTTCCCAAAAGTTCTTTTCTTTCTCTAAGAAACTATAGAATCGATTTAATGAGCTGAACCTCTTAGGGTTGCTTTCAGGATATAACACAAGCGACACATCTAATTCCTTAAAATATGCTTTTAATTCATCCTTAAATTCAGTCACGCCTTTTCTTCCCTTCCTCTAATTCTAATTTTTATGTTCATAAAAAAAACTAATGTTTACGCATTAGCCTTGGTAGTGAGTTAACTATTTATTTTAAGGTCCTCGTTCTATCGAACTCCGGATACGCTATCCTCGCTACGAGGCTCCTTCCTCTTTTAAGAATTAATTCTTAATGAATATTTAGTGGAGGTTATTATTATTTGTATTTAATCATTTATGGTTAGTAGTCTAAGATTGTGTAGTCGTATTCAACACTTTTTGTTTGCTAGTGAAAAAGGAACAAATCTGCTGACCTTTGATAAAGTTGACACGATAATCTGCCATTCGCAACGTAAAATTGAAATAAGCAATGACAAGGTGGCAATGCCATATTGTCGACATCGGAAACATTCCAAGCACTAACAATTAATCTGCGCGAGTCAGGATTTGTTTTTATCTGATGTATTAAGTTTGATATCTGATCAATCGTCTTACCATCATGAGTAGGCCATGAACGCCACTGATGACCATAAACAGGGCCTAAATCTCCATTTTCATCTGCCCACTCATTCCAAATACGTACTCCATTATCATTAAGATACTTTATATTTGTATCACCATTTAGAAACCACAATAATTCATGAATGATAGATTTAAGATGTAATTTTTTAGTAGTAACTAATGGGAAGCCTTCCTTTAAGTTAAAGCGTATTTGATGCCCAAAGGCACTATATGTCCCTGTACCTGTTCTATCTTCCTTAAACACACCGTTATCAAGGATATGTTGACAAAGTTCGAGATATTTCTTCATTTATTAAAAACCTCCACTAGACTAATAGAGTTTATTATATCAAAACTATCGGTATGTCGAAACATTGAAATCAAAGGTAGTTTGTTCAATTTGCCTAAATAACTCATAAGTCATTGGTGCCTTCTCTTTTAACTCTCTTTTTGTTTCTACACTAAAGTAGTACATTACAAAAGTTTCAGCAAAATATTCTTCTGAATAAGTGATAAAATAATCACGATTAGGGAAAAGCTTACTCGCCTCTTCAATCCATATTCTTTGAAAAATAGTGTCCTCTCTAATTAGGTTGAGAACATGTCTATCTATTGAATGTGCAAGCTCATGTAATTCTAGGTTAAGTGATCCATGCCCATCACCATTCACACTATGTCCAATTTTCGCTAATGCAATTTTCCCTCCACCGATGCCAGGCACCGAGTCCCATGTTTTACCTTTGTTTGAATAACCTCTAGGAGTAGTTCCTTTCAGATGTGCAGCAGATGGTTCATCTGTTAAATTGCCATTAAAAAGCTTTATTGTTATATTCTCTGTAATTAATTGTTGGAGAAGTGATGGATGAATTGAATTAATACGTTGAATCATATTTATCGCTTCAGTTTGATTAAAAGAATCCTCTGGTAAGACAACAATATGTTCAAGTAGATGATAATTCTCTATTTGCTCTCTATTGATGAAAAAAGTAATGGAAGAGAAATCTCTTAATAGAACCCCATTTGTCGAAGCACTTTCCTCTTTAACACCTGGTACAAAAAAAAGAAAAAGAAAAACCCCTGTAATAAATGTTATTTTCCTCATAGAAGTTCGCTCCCGGATCTTGATGTCTACTCTTCTTCTCTATTAATTTTATGTATCATTATTATATCAGAATAATAGAATTTCGTGAATAATAAGAAAATATAAAATTAGTAAACATCTATAACGCCTTTCCCTACTTCTGCATATAATGTACGTAAGGAAATGGAGGTCGGTTAATGAAGAAAAATGATGAATCACTAAACGACATTTTAGAAACCATTCAACTCCTTGAGGAAATCACCAAAAGTAAAAAAATGATGTATGTAGATATTGGATTAATTACATTTACTTTATTTTTTATATTATAAAAAAACAGACACCTATAGTAATGTCTGCTTCTCTCATCTTAAGCTGTCTGCTTAAGTTTATTTTTTGTTTGAATGTTATTATTTCTCAAATAACCGATTCCTAAAACTAATGTAGTTAGTACTGCTAGTATTAAGTACGAAATTGGTCCATGAGGAATATGTAGGATTGTAGACAGTCTTTCTTCCTTTAAAATCATTTCCCCAGCAGTCCATGTTAAAATACCTGAACCAACGTAAGCAATCCAGCTGTATTTATCCATTGCTTTTACAATCGCTTTTGATCCAAATATCATAATAGGAATACTAATTGCAACTCCAAGTGCAATCATCCATACGTTCCCATGTGCTGCACCTGCAACAGCAACAACATTGTCCAAGCTCATTACCGCATCTGCCATAACAATTGTCCAAGTCGCCTTTAAGAGACCATTATGAGATTGAATATTACCATGTTCTTCCTCTTGTACAAGTACCTTGTAAGCAATGATTAACAGAAGTGCTCCACCTATTAAAGTAACAAAAGGTATTTTTAATAAGTAAACTATAATAGCAGCAAAGAAAATACGAAGAATTACTGCCAAGGCGGTACCAAAAAAGATAGCTTTATTTCTCTGCTCTTTAGGTAAATTCCTAGTTGCCATCGCGATAACAATCGCATTATCTCCAGATAATATAATATCAATCGCAATAATTTTTAGTAATGCAATAACTGCTGCAGAAGAGATTGCAAACCCTAATACTTCAAAAAATTCCACGTTCGTTCCCCCAACCTTGTAGTTCAAGATATATAAATTCTTTAGTGACACTAAGTATCTTATATTAAGTTCTCCTCATATTCAACTAGTTTTAAAAAAAATGTGTCTATTTTGTGTCGAATGTCAGAAAAAAATACAAGGTATCTCAAACCTTGTATTTTTAATAGACTATTAAATTACTAACTCATCCATTTTGGAGGAGTGTTTTTCGCCCAAAAAATATTACCGAGCTCATGGTGAGTCTGGAATGAATCATGGTGCGTATGGTAATGGAAATTAAACCAAAAACCATCCTGTGGAGGGTTATCACGTCTTACATGAAAACGAATAATGTCATTACCGCTCATTTCATCATAGATATGGAAGATCTTCTCTGTATTTCCACCTGAGACTTGTTCTGAAATAACCAACCTTTGTAATTCCTCGTTTGGATATTGTTCTGAGATAGATTGTATTACTTCCTCAATACGAGGGAGAATGATACTTTTGAACTCATCTTCAATAACCGGACCTATCCTAGAACCAAACTTTTCAAATGCAAGTACCTCGGCTTTGTTCATCGCGAGGTCCACAAAATTTCCCTTTGTATCTATTTTAAACTCTTCGAATGAAACGCTATGTGATGGATATTGATGTCTCTCGAAAGTATCAGGATTAATTGGAGCATTCGGTTTTGCAGGCTCCATTGTTAATGCAGAAGGTGGAGTTACTAACCCAAATGTCATAATCGAAAATCCGACTACTAACGATTTACGTAACCACTTTTTCATCTTTTTCATCCCCTTACATGTCCCTATGTATCTGATGATTATATTAATTTTACCACAATTCTTTAC
Source organism: uncultured Bacillaceae bacterium (assembly GCA_947497585.1). Taxonomy (GTDB): domain Bacteria; phylum Bacillota; class Bacilli; order Bacillales; family Bacillaceae_L; genus Bacillus_BV. Next base: position 119,815 of record CANMHG010000010.1, read on the forward strand.
TTTTTTAACTAAATAATTATAACTTTTACACTCTATTAAACTACTTATCTATTAGTACGGTTGAGAGAGAAAAAAAGTTTCAAAAATAATTTTCAATATAATTTTGTTCATAATTAGTTCACAATTTGGTAAGATATAAATAACAAATACATATTGAATGAGGTGAGGGAATGGATTGGTTTTTTGTTGTGGCAAGCTTTGTTACTTTAGGTTTTTTAGTCTACCTAAATCTCGCTGATAATGGATAAGTAAAAACTCGTAGATTAGTCCCTACGAGTTTTTTCTTTTACTAATGCCTTTTCGTTTTACGTCTAGCTGAATCCTTAGAAACACCATCATATTCTCTAGTCGTTGTTCCTTGTCCTTCTACAGATGGAGCGCTCAGTCCAGTCTTAGAAGGGTCTTTTCGATGTTTTGCCATCCTCTTCACCTCCATAAGTATACATTGTCCAATGTACGACCCAATTATGAAGGAGAAATTGTTTTTACCTTCACTCTACATCAAGGACCCCGAAATGAAATTTAGCTGTCTTCCTTTTTAACACCGAGAACCCAAACCTACCAAAACGCTCACTTTTCCAATGGTCCTTAAGAATAACCTTTTTAATCGCTACTCTTTTTGCTTCTTCGATAACCTCATTAGTTATATCTTTATAAACAGCAATGCTCTTTAAAGCACTTATTCCGTTTGACTCATTGATCGCCTCTTCGAACATCGGATCAAAATAGACGATGTCAAAGCTTTTAGAACGGCAGGATTTTAAATAGTCCAGGTTATCTGTATTAATAACATTTACTCTTTGCATTGCTTGGTTAAAAGTTTCTAGCCCGCTATCCCATGTATGCAATCCGCTCTTAACTAGGTAGGATAATAATTCGTTCCCCTCGATACCTACGGCCTTTCCTTGATGGCCAACAATGAAGCTTGCTACTATACTATCTGAACCTAATCCTAGTGTACAGTCTAAAAAGCTCATTCCTTCTTTTAGTGCTGCTGCTTTAATTAAGGGATCATCTTCTCCATTCATTAGTCTTTTTACTCTAAACATCGCTGAGTTTGGATGAAAGAAGAAGGGTTCTTGTTCATTTTGTATATAAAGCTCTAGCCGATTCTTACCGATAACTAGCACATTATCGCTGTATTTGTGCTGGAGTTCTTCAACAGAGGCTTTTCTTCTTTCAATATAAGTTGTGGATAGAGCTTCAGCGATTTGTTTTGCGAGAGAAATCATATTTTGGTCTGTTCTACCTGCTGTAGTAACAATCAATGTTTTCACCTTACCACCTGTTTTTATTTAAAAAAGGATGTCAAGTAATGACATCCAATTGTTTCTTCACTTGTTAACAATGTTTTTCAAAGGCAGACATGATATTTTCCATAATGCCTTCCATTGAGTTGCCTTCAATTTCGTGCCTAGGAATGAAGTGTACAACTTCTTTCCCTCTTAGTACTGCCATTGAAGGAGAAGATGGTTCAATTCCAGTAAAATACTCACGCATTTGGGCTGTTGCATCTTTATCTTGTCCTGCAAATACAGTAACTAGATGATTTGGTTTTTTATCACTTTGCATTACAGCTTGTGTAGCTGCTGGGCGTGCTAAACCTGCGGCACAACCACAAACTGAATTAATGACTACAAATGTAGTACCTTCAGCAGATTCAACAAATTCTGTTACTTCTTCACTTGAAGTTAGTTCTTGAAATCCAGCTGTTACTAGTTCTTTTCTCATTGGCAGAACCATTTGTCTCATATATTCTTCATAAGCCATTGACATGGTTTTATTCCCTCCATTACTTTCAATTCCATTTAGAGCATACTATAAGGTCTGGCTGAAAATCAAACATTGAGTTTATAAAAATTAACATAGGATCAATCACTAAATTTATCACTTTGAATTCAGTCCGTTCCTTTACGCTGCAGACACTTGCTTTCCGCGGGGAGTGATGTGAGCCTCCTCGGCTTCGCCTGTGGGGTCTCACCGGATGTCACTCTATCTCCCGCAGGAGTCAAGTGTCTTCCGCTTCAATCCACTCTAGTAATATATTTAGGGTAACAACCTTCAAAAGATGAGTCAGAGTCTTTGTTTGTTCTTCATAATTACTCTGTATCACCCTTACTTTATACCTAATTTTAGAAAATATCTATTAAATTAGTGAGAAATATACTATATTAATAGAAGAAATAGTAAGATTGATGATTACGGAAAGGGTGAAATCCTTACATACTCCTATGAAAATACGTTACTTTCACCTATATACAACTATTACTCTTTTAACTTTTTTACTTTTTTTCATAACAAATGTCCTATATGTTGGTATAAACTCGGAAAGAAAACAGAACTTATTTATAGTAAGTGCTTTAGGTAAGCGTTCGATATCTAGTGATGATGTTGTTAAAAGTCCTCTTTATGTGTTGGAAACTAGAGAGCTTGGGGCTCAATATGCTGCCCTGTTTGCTCAGAATAAAAAAACGGTTTATCTCACATTTGATGACGGTCCTACTAGATATACAGAAGGAATTTTAGATATTTTGCTTGAGAAAAATATCCGAGCTACTTTTTTTCTCCTTAAAAATAATATTGATAAACATCCTGCAATAGTGTCGAGAATTCACAAAGAAGGACATGCTATAGGTTGTCACGGTGTAACACATGACCTTAATCAGTTCTATGCGACTCCTGAGTCACCAATAGATGAAATGAATCAATGCTTTGAAAGTATATCTAGTATCATTGATCATTCTTCGAAATTAATTCGAGTGCCTTTCGGAAGTTTTCCTTATATGAAGCAAGAACATCGAGATTTGCTAAGTTTGAATGGTTATTTAATGTGGGACTGGAATGTCGATAGTGAGGATTGGTCCAATTCTAATGGGACTTCCGTCAAAACAAATGTATTAGAGCAGGTTTCTTCATTAACTTTAAAGAATATTACACCTGTAGTACTTCTCCATGATAAAAAAGTGACCAGCGATATTCTTTCCAGTATGTTAGACGAATTAAGTAAGCAGGACTATACATTTTCTAAAATCACAGAAGACTTAAAACCTTTGCAATTCAAAAATAAGGCCTCCCACTAAAGAGATTGGGAGGCCTTTTAACTTCTTATGATAATTACTCTTTTCGACTTTCTGTCATCTGTTTCCACACAGATCCTTTTGCTTCTTCACCGCCAGCAATACGTTCAATGGCAAGATTTATTTGCATACTCACTTCAAACTCTGGGTCATCCTTCGCTTCTTTTAAAGCTGGTAACGCTGATTCGTCACCTACTTCATAAAGAAACATGGCTGCTCTCCATCGAACTAATTTATTTGGATCTTTAAGTGCTTCAATCATTGGCTTTATCGAGGCTGGATTTCCTATATCTGATAGACAATCACCAGCAGTTCTTCTAACAGTAACTGACTTGTCCTTTAAAGCTTTATACAGAAATGGCAGTACTGACTCGTCTTCAATCATCCCTAGATAAACTGTAGCTAATCTTCTAATGGATGCTTTCTCATCCGTCAGTGCTTTTTCTAATACTGGAAGGTCTTCCTTTGTTGGATCCATTTGCTCCAAAGCAGCATAACGCTTTGTCCATTCTGGATCATCAAGCATATCAAGAGTTACCTTATAAGCACTACGTTTCTTTGATAGTACCTCTTTATCCTGATTAGCTGAAGCTTTTACCAATCTTGCTAGTCGTTCATCGGTATAGGCTGCAGATAACTCTTCAATGACTTCATTCCCAATTTCATCCAAAGAGCCATAACGTACTCCTTGTTCCTTCCACGAACGGTCCTTAACTACATTCTCATTTTCATTCTGAATAGCTAGAACTGCATTAACAAAGCGTTCGGGTAAACCGAATCTTGCTTCTTGGGTACCATCATTTAATTTTACTTGCATTGGTATCCCTTGCATCATCTGTACCCAAACCTTAACTTCACCAAAACCTTCATTAATCTCATTTCCTTTGTTATTTACATCTTTAACATCCTCTCCAAAAGTCTTACGTACTTCAGTAAGAATGTCCTTCCAATCAAATTTGGCATTTCGCTCAAGGGCTAAAAAATCTGCCACATGGTAAACACCCTTAACTCCCTCAATGGCCATAATTTCTTGTATTATTTTCGGCGCGTCCTGAACATTTTCTATTTTATAGTTATTACTTTTGCCTGCAGGTAACGCTTGATCTAAGATAACTTTCATCGTATTTGGACTCGGAGTGGGTTCAATCGATTTAATTTCCATACTAATTTACCCCCTTAATTTGCTCTACACTTTAGTATTGATTTATTTTAACATAGTGAATTTCTAGTTGCCATTTACATGTCTTATATGAGTTCTTCTCTTACTTTCTATGTCTGGACAGGAAATATCGACAAGCCCTACTAAGAACCTGTCTTAAAATAGCGTAATTCGTACTATTTTTAGACAATTTTGTCATATATCACATTTTTAAACAATATGAATTTAGAGACTATCCGTCAACCATACTTCAAGGAGGATACATCATGATAAAAAGTAAGCCAACTCGTGATGCAATTGTAGTAACATCTGTTGCTGCTGGGTTCTTTCTAGCGACTCCACTTGTATCAGAGGCTTCAGAGATGGAAGTGTCTCCATCTAAATACTCTTCTCCTGAACCCATTCAAAAACAGATACTGAGATATGGACATACAGGATATTCCGTTCGAGTATTACAAACAGAACTTAGTAAGTTAAGTCATTACTTTGGAACGATAGATGGTGTGTATGGTCCCAAGACTCAAGAAGCAGTTAGAAATTTTCAAAGGAGTGCTAATATAAAAGCCGATGGTGTTGCAGGACCTAATACATTATCGAAGCTTTCAGACACAACGAAACAGCTAAAGCCTAAAACCTTAACAATGGGTGATAGAGGGCCAGAAGTTGAAGCTTTACAATTAAAGCTAAGTAAACTTAGCTACTATAACGGAAAAGTAGACGGTATCTTTGGAAAAATCACGAAAAGTGCAGTTGAGGCCTACCAAAAGCGAAATAAGCTTGAATCTAACGGAGTGGCTAATGATCAAACACTGCAGCATTTAGTTCAAAATAAGAATGTAAAAGGTCTAACGATAACAACAACAAAAGTAAAACACAATCGTAATTTTTCCGTTGATACCGGAGTGATTTCTTTAGCAAAGAACTTTATCGGTACACCTTATCGCTGGGGCGGGACAAAACCAGGCGGGTTTGATTGTAGCGGATTTTTAAAATATGTATTCGGATTAAAAGGAGTTAATCTCCCGCGTACTGTGAGTGAAATATGGAATTATGGGAGAAGTGTTGATAAATTAAGTGTGGGTGATCTTGTATTTTATCAAACCTATAAAAAAGGTCCTTCTCATGCTGGGATTTATTTAGGAAACGGCAAGTTTATTCACACAAGTTCCTCTAGAGGAGTTACAATTAGCAATATGAGTAATTCCTACTGGAAAGCACGTTACTTAGGAGCCAAACGTATCGTTCAACATAAATAAAAATACAAGCAGTGATGCATCACACATCACTGCTTGTTTTTATTGTCCTTCAACAATTTCTGAAAGTTCGGACCAACGCTCAATTAATCGTTCTAGCTCTTCTGTTTTTTTCTTTTGCTCAGCCATTAGTGTATGGATTTTACCATAATCACTTCCTGCTTTGGCAATATCGGATTCAAGTTGCTCACATTTTTCTTCTAGGTCAGAAATTTTATCCTCAATTTCAGCCCATTCCTTTTGTTCCATGTAAGTTAATTTTCGTTTCTTTGGACTACTATCTACAGTTTCCTCTTTATCCACATTCGTAATTTTAGGAGAAGACTCTTTTACAGTTTGACTCGCCTGCTCAAGGAAATCAGTATAGCTACCGTAGTAATGGCTAGCTAACCCACTTCCTTTTAGAACAATAAGCTGCTCCGTAATTTTATCTAAGAAATATCGATCATGCGAAACAGTGATCACAACACCCGGAAAGTCCTCTATATAATCTTCAAGTACTGTTAGTGTCTGAGTATCCAAGTCATTTGTAGGCTCATCAAGTAATAATACATTGGGTTCAGACATGAGTACCTTTAATAAATATAGTCTTCGTTTTTCCCCACCAGATAGCTTTCGAATTGGAGTACCATGTGTATGTCCAGGAAATAAAAATCTTTCAAGCATTTGAGAAGCTGAAATCAATTTCCCATCAAGTGTCTTTATTACTTCAGCCGTTTCCTTGATATATTCAATCATTCTGAGATTATCATTCATATCTTCATTTTCCTGAGTATAATAACCGATTTTGACAGTGGATCCGACTTCAACTTCACCAGAATCAACCTCTAATCTTCCTGCGAGCATATTTAGAAGTGTCGATTTGCCTGTACCATTGTTACCCACAATCCCAATTCGGTCTCCTGGTTTAATCAGAAAACTAAAGTCCTTTAATAGGTATTGTCCTCCAAAGCTCTTGGATACACCTTTTAGTTCAAGAACCTTTTTACCTAACCTGCTACCTCCGATAGAGATATCTACTTTTTCCTTATCAACAGGACCACTTACCTTATCGAGATCATCAAAACGCTGTATTCTTGCCTTTTGTTTAGTAGTACGAGCCTTTGCACCTCTTCGAATCCAAGCTAATTCTCTTCGATAGAGATTTTGTCTCTTTGCTTCACTGGCAAGTTCCTGCTCTTCTCGAACTGCTTTTGCTTCTAAAAAGTCCCCGTAATTTCCTGTATAACTATATAAAGACCCCTCATCAAGCTCTAAAATACGATTTGTCACCCTGTCTAAGAAGTAACGGTCATGGGTAACTAAAAGTAGTGCACCATTGTACCTTGATAAGTATTCTTCTAACCATTTAATTGTTTCATAATCTAAATGGTTGGTTGGCTCGTCCAAGATTAATAAATCTGGTGTTTCAATTAAACATTGGGCTAAAGCTACCCGCTTCTTCTGACCACCAGACAGTTCTCCAACAAACCGATCAAAATCATGGATTCCCAATTTCGTAAGAACAGCCTTAGCATTAGAGTTAGCTTCCCAGGCATTACTAGCATCCATTCTTTGCTGAACTTGATAAAGACTTTCTTGCACTTTCGGATTTGATGAATCCTTTTCTAATTGTAGCAATACCTCTTCATATTCTTTAAGGAGACGAATTAATGGAGTATTCCCGTGGAACACTTGCTCTAAAACTGTCTTTTTCTCGACAAAGTCAGGTTGCTGAGGTAAGTAACTAATCGTAAATCCTTTTGAACTAGATATACTTCCCGCATCCGCTTCTTCAACACCTGCAATGATTTTTAAGAATGTTGATTTTCCTGTACCATTTACACCGATTACTCCAATTCGCTCATTGTCCGTAATACTGCAGGACAATCCCTCAAATAACTGCTTTTCAGCATAGCTCTTTGAAAGGTTTTCAATTGTTATCATTTTCATTTCTTTCCATTCCATTCTTTGTAAAATTGATCTAAATACTCTTCCATAAATTGATGTCTTCCTTCAGCCATCTGTTTAGCTGACTTGGTATTCATTAGCTTTGAAAGCTTTAATAATTTTTCGTAAAAATGGTTGATAGCCGTACTCTTCCCATTTCTATACTCTTCCTTTGTCATACTTTCACGTACTTCAATAGTAGGGTCATAGATTAAGCTTCCGCGTGAACCCGCGTACGCAAAAGTTCTTGCAATTCCTATTGCCCCTAATGCATCTAGCCTATCGGCATCCTGAACAATCTTCCCTTCAATGGTTTGAAGTGGTACATTGTTCCCTCCCTTAAAGGACATGTTTTTAATAATTTCAATAATATGATTAACATCTTCGCTTGAGACAGTTAAATTGGTAAGCCAATTCTCAATTTGCTTAATTCCTTCTTCTTCATTCTTTATAAGCTTATCATCCGCTACATCATGTAATAAAGCAGCCAACTCTACAACAAATTGATTTGCACTTTCTTTAACTGCAAGTTCGATTGCTGTGTTTCTTACGCGAACAATGTGCCACCAATCATGACCACTATGATCATTCTCTAATAACTCCTTAACATAATTCTCAGTTTGCAATATAATCTCATTTGCTTCCATCTATTTGACCTCTCTTTAGTTGTTACTCTATTTTAACATGGAATATAGGCGAATGTGGATTTCATAAATCACTAATTGCCAAAAGTGAAGGTGAACATATAATGAATGATAGCAAATATTTATTAAAGAGGAAAAAAGCTAGGTAAATACCTAGCATGATAGAGGGTGGAACTATGAAAAATAATCAATATTTTTTTAATCGGCGAGAAATAGGAACAGCCTGGCATGGTAGGCACGTCATTTTAATTAGATGTAACGTTTATACTAATCAATTTATACAACTAGATAAAAGTCTTCATGCACCTACAGAACCAGCTCATTCTAATTGTGCAGAAACACTGGCTCAATACTTTAGTATTGGTTATGAATTAATAGGGGTAAACGCATTATCACAAAGTGAAGTTTTATATGTACTTAGAAAATAGTACTAATCAAATCGTTTTGTTTCTATATTATCAATGATTTCTTCTAATTCGGTGAAAAAATTTAACTGAAGTGGTGCAGGTAATTGATCCATCATTTCTATAATTTCGGGAATTTCCTCAGCTTCTTCAACCGTTCTTGGACGGGGCTCATACGTATTGATCCACTCTTTGAGTTTTTCGACATAAAGATAAAAGTTTCTCTCAAACCTTTCTGCCCAATCTGCCCCTTCATCTCCAGTTGTTTTGCCCATCATCTCCCAATCCTTCAGCATTGTTTGATATAGAGCCTGAACTTCACGAAACACATAACCACCACTTTCTTATAAAAATATTGTTTACTTATAAAACCAACTAATACCCAGTGTATCTTCACCTGCGTGGACACCAATTGCAGTACCTAGTGGGTATATTCTAATCTTTAATTTGTTGGAAAATTGTTTAATCTCTTCTTTCAAGTCTCTTGCCTTATCATCGTTTAAACCAAATAAAATATAAATTTCATCGATGTCCTTATCATTTAATGTTTTTTTAAGAAGCTGAATTATCCGAGCTGTAGCTTTTTTTTCTGACCTTACCTTCTCCACCACAGATAGCGCACCATCAGTAATTGATATGATAGGTTTTATACTTAACATACTCCCTAGAAAAAATTGAGCACTATTCATTCTGCCGCTTCGATGTAATTGCTCTAAACTACCAATTAATACATAGGTCTCATTTCTATCTGCCATTGCTGTAAGGTAACTTGTAATCTCATTAATATCCTTGCCACCTTCTAATAGTCGAATACCTTCTCTAATTAAAACACCCATCGGGTAAGTTAAAATTTTTGAGTCAATAACAGTGACGGGAATATCTACAAGGTTAGCAGCCTGCTGAGCGGATGATAGCGTCCCACTGAGTTTACCAGATAAATGGATTGAGAAAATATGATCAAAGTCTTTACTCAAACGATTATATAACTGGGCGAACTTTCCAGCTGGTGGTTGAGATGTTTTAGGAACAGATTGAGAGGTTCTAAGCTTATTGTAAAACTGCTCAGGTGTTATTGTTACACTATCTAAATATTCCTCTTCCTCAAAAAAGATTGTGATTGGTTCAACAAACACATCTGGTCGATTTTGAATAGCTTCGTCTAGCCATACAGAGCTATCTGTTACCCATGCTACACGTTTCATAATCACCCTCCTAATAACTAGTACTCTACTATAATAATACTACTAATTGCGAGAAAACTATGACAATTATCCAGACCTTTTTAAAAACAACATTCCACAGTTAAAAACACGGCAGGAAATCCCCACCGTGTTTTGATCACTGTTATTTCACTTTACTAATCATGTTAAGGCTGTTAAGAGTTGTTAAAATATAGGAAACCAATTCAACCAAATCATCCATATGGTCTTCATTAATCCTACGATCAAAAGAGAGCATGATTGTATTCTTATAAATGTTAGATTTTCCATAAACATATGAGATTTGTTGACTGATGCCTCGTTCGGTTCCCCAAATCCCAACTAGCTCCTGCTCAATCTCCTTACATTGAACATCTGGATTTTTCATCTCCATCGTAAAGATAATCTCTAAAGTACAGCCTAATGTTGCATTTTGAGTACTTAACAACTCTCCAGAAAGACTGTGTAAATCTGCATGAATTCTGAGTGTTGCTCCTTTTAGTGAAGTACTATGCTCAGAGCTACGGAAACTGATTTCATAGGACCTCGACATTTTTGCTAAATCAACAAGATCTTTCCTGTCTATAACTTGAATAGTCCCTGAAAGATCCAGGTCATAGATTTCACCTTCAATTACAACTTTTAAATTATCAAACACTGTCGGGTCAAACATGATCCACCCTCATCTATCTAACCTTAGAATAAGCCTTGTGCTTTTCCATCCTCATCTACATCCATATTTAATGCAGCAGGCTGTTTTGGTAACCCTGGCATTGTCATAACATCACCTGTGAGCGCAACTATAAATCCTGCTCCAATTGATGGTTTGAGTTCTCTAATCGTAATTGTAAAGTCTCTAGGTCTTCCTAATAGTGCCGGGTTGTCTGAGAAGGAATATTGTGTCTTTGCCATACAAATTGGAAGGTTGCCCCAGCCTTCCCCCTCAAAAGCAGCCATTTGGTTTTTTGCCTTTGTAGAGAATTCTACACCCGCTGCTCCATACACCTTTGTTGCAATGGTTCTAATCTTGTTCTCAATTGAGTCAGATAAATCATATAAAGGAGCAAAGTTATTTTCACCTTTTTCAATCTCTGAAATCAACTTAGAAGCAAGGTCCAATCCACCTTCGCCACCTTTTTCCCATACTTCAGATAGAGAAACCGGATAATTGTTGTTTTCGCACCATTTAATGATTGCATCAATTTCTTCATTTGTATCAGTAATAAAACGATTCACTGCAACCACGAATGGTAAGCCAAAAGCTTGAATGGTTTCAATATGTTTTTGTAGATTTTCCATTCCTTTATTAAGCGCTTCAACATTTTCTTCTTTTAAATTATTTTTCGGAACTCCACCATGCATTTTCAATGCACGAATGGTAGCAACGATTACAACTGCTTCTGGTTTAATTTGAGAAGTTCTTGCTTTAATATTAAGGAATTTTTCAGCACCTAAATCTGCACCAAAACCTGCTTCAGTAATGACGTATTCACCTAATTTCGCTGCCATTTTAGTAGCGATTACACTATTACAACCATGAGCAATATTTGCAAAAGGACCACCATGAATAATAGCTGGCGTGTGCTCTAGAGTTTGAACTAGGTTTGGCTTAATAGCTTCCTTCAATAATAAAGTTAGTGCACCTTCTACCCCGAGATCCCCAACAGTAACAGGCTTTTTGTCATAGTTATAAGCCACTACAATTCTTGCAATTCTTTTCTTTAGATCCTGTACATCTGTTGCTAAACAGAAAATAGCCATTATCTCTGAAGCTACAGTAATATCAAATCCATCCTCACGAGGTACACCTTGTATTGGACCGCCTAATCCCACGATTACATTTCGTAACGCACGATCATTTAAATCTACTACTCGTTTCCAAACAACTCGTCTAGCATCAATATTCAATTGATTACCTTGATGAATATGATTATCTAAAAGTGCTGCAAGTGCATTATTTGCAGTTGTGATTGCATGTAGATCACCAGTAAAGTGGAGGTTGATATCTTCCATTGGAAGTACTTGAGAATAGCCACCACCTGTTGCCCCACCCTTGATTCCCATTGTTGGTCCAAGAGAAGGCTCACGCATTGCCACTATCGCCTTTTTACCAAGCTTATTAAACGCCTGACCTAGTCCCACAGTAACCGTTGATTTTCCTTCACCAGCCGGTGTAGGACTTATCGCAGTAACTAAGATAACTTTACCATCTTGTTTTGTTTCTAAACGCTTAAGAATATCTAGAGATAATTTAGCCTTGTAGTGTCCATAAGGCTCTAATTCCTCCGTCTTTATATCCAACTCATTGGCGATTTTAGTAATCGCTTTCATTTCCGCTTGTTGAGCTATTTCAATATCCGATTTAACATTCGTTGAAGTATTCATCATAAGCCCCCTTTAATAGTCATAGTATGTATTTAGCCTTCATTGTTCACAACTTGTATTGTAACATTTAATGTATATCCCCTCTATATATTTACCATAAAAATATCTGAATTTTTTTAGTCATAATGATAGAATTACTATATATATTCTACTAACTAATTGAAATATTATTTATGAATACGGGGAGGATTTCCATTGCCAATTACCGTTCCAAATAATTTACCTGCAAAAGAAATACTTGAGAAAGAAAATATCTTTATCATGGACGAAACAAGGGCCTTTACTCAAGATATTCGACCATTGAACATTGTGATCTTAAATATTATGCCTAATAAGGAAAAAACGGAAACACAACTCCTCCGTTTGTTAGGTAATACCCCGTTGCAAGTACATATTACCCTCATTAGTCCTGAAACCTATGAACCTAAAACAACATCAAGAAATCACTTACAGCAATTTTACACAACCTTTTCTGATATTAAGGAGAAAAAGTTTGACGGCATGATTATTACAGGTGCTCCAATTGAACACTTGGAATTTGAAGATGTTGCTTATTGGAAGGAATTACAGGCCATTCTAAATTGGACAAAAACAAATGTTACTTCTACTCTTCATATTTGCTGGGGAGCACAGGCTGCACTCTATCACCATTATGGCATCAGGAAATATAGTCTGGATAAGAAGTGCTCTGGGGTATTCGCTCACAGGGTTCAACGAAAAGATAGCAAATTAGTTAGAGGTTTTGATGATATCTATAATGTCCCACATTCTCGGTTTACTGATTTACTTCAAGAGGATATACTCAATCATCCAGAACTTGACCTGTTATCAATATCAGATGAGGCAGGAGTATGTCTTGTATCCACAAAAGATGGAAAACAAATTTTCCTCACCGGTCACCCTGAATACGATATCACAACACTTGATGAGGAATTTAAACGAGATAGAGAGTTAAAATTGGAAGTTGAGATTCCACGTCATTATTACGTGAATAACGATCCATCACTTACTCCACTTCATACATGGAAATCTCATGCAAACCTTTTATTTTCCAATTGGTTGAACTATTATGTTTATCAGGAAACTCCTTATTATTGGGAGTGAGAAGAGTGAAAAGCTTCTCACTTCTAATTATTCGGAAAGGTTGAGGTAGGGGTAGCAGATACCTGTCCGAATCCGAATAAGTGAGATCCTTTTAATTCTTATTGTTGCTGTTTAAATTAAAAACAGCCCATTAAGCAACGGACTGTTTTCTTGATTTAGCTAAATGTATCAATTCAATAACAATTACAATCAGTAATAGCCACCATAATGCAATATAGACACCTAAAAGTATAAAGTTGATCCACCATTTCTTAAAACGTAATTTATGTGCAAGTACTGGTTGAACTCCTATTCCTAATTTAAATCTTGGAAGCATGAAATAGAACATTGCTACAATTAATCCTGTAATGATATAACCATTACCTACTTCAGTTTCTTCCACCAATTCATCAGATGCTAATACTTTCTCAGTAACCCTAGTTTCTGCAGCAGTTTTAGTATTAGTTGATTCTTTCACTGTAGAGGTAGAATTATCAGTTTTATCTGTTTCTGTTGTATCTTTACTTACTACTTCAGTTCCATCCTTATTATCTTCCTCTGTAGTTTCATCCTCAGTTAATGTATCGGTTTCAGTAGTTGATTCCTTAGTAGTAGTTGCTACTGGTTTATTAGACTCATACATACCCATATAGTTAGTTGTTGCAAAACTCATAGCAGCTATTATACGATCCTCATATTTGTATGTCCCATAGTCATAGAAATCTTCAACAAAGCCAGCTTTAGTGATTTCTTCTTGATGTAATTTACCATCTACAAATACCCATGCTAATAAACGATCGTACTTATCAAATAAGTCCCCACCATCAGTTTCTAGTTTAATTGTACCTTGCTTTAAGAAATTACAAGTAAATTCACTAGCTTCCTTACCAAAAGGTTCTTTCTGAGTAGTACTTTCTGGTGTATCAATATAGAGGAAACGAGTTTTGTATATTGTACCATTAATTTTAAAGTTAGCCGTATCACCGTCTGTACATTTCTCTAGAGTTGCAGTATACGTTTTATCCATTTCTAAAGCAGCACTTGGTTTAGGTGCTGGAGTAGTAGATGCAGGTGTTTCCTTTGGTGTTGATTTTGTAGTAGACGAAGGGAAAGAATAACCTTCTAAATCTACTGTGTCAGGTGATAAAAAAGCTTTACATTTTTCATTTGTATTGTTTGCTTTAATTAATGCGATTAGTTCATTCATATTCTTTGCTGATCTAGCCAGTTCAGTAGGTGAATGTAGTAAATAAGCACAGTCTGATGACCTGAAATGACCTCCAAGTTCATCTCTTTTACCATTATGAGCAAAAGATTGAGTGGGCAGTAAGATTGATATTAATAGAAAAGTAGAGATGAAATAAAGATAAGTGCGTTTCAATAATGTTCCTCCTTATAAGATAAATAAATCCAAATCAATATTAACATAGATTCCATTTTATTGGTAAAAAACTTATCAAACATGTGTATAGGTTAAACCAAGAACTTTAGTTGTTCAACCACAAAAAAAATAGAAACCCTTATGCTTAAAGGGTTTCTATTTTTTCTTGCTATTGCTGTTGTGCCAAATATACTTCCTCAAACGGTTGAACCACAACAAAGCCTTCACCAGCAAATTTCATTTGGATGGACTCTCCACTACCACGTCCAAAAAATGTTTTTAACGTGATATCAGTAACAAATTCAGGTTGAAGACTGCCTGACCAAGCCACAGTTGCATTCGGGTCAGTTATAACTGGATTATCAGGAGTTACTAGTAGAGTCAAAGGTTCATAATGAGAAGTAATGGCTACCATTCCTGCACCATCAAGTTTAACGTTAAACAATCCACCTGCCATCATTCCTGCTACACGTCTCATCATTTTTATATCCCAATCAAGAGATGTTTCAAAAGCTAATAAATCATTGCCATTTACATAGATGGAATCATTATTTAGGTGTAGGATTGAGATTTTCTTCCCTTGATCAGCTAAGTATAGTTTTCCGTTACCATTCGCTTTCATCAGTGAAGTTCCTTCTCCTGTTAGTGCTTTCTTAAATAACTTTCCAAGACCATGTTCAAGGATCCCTTCTCGTTCAAACTTTATTTGGCCACGGTAGGAGACCATTGACCCCATTTTCGCCCAAACTTGCCCCGAAAGGTTTACCTCTAACATCCTCGGTGTTTCAAGTTCAAAAAAACCTTCACCTTTGTCTTGTTGTTTCGTTTGTTTTATAAACTCCTCAATTGAATATCTACTCATTAAAATCATCCTTTCTTCTTTAAAATAAATACCCACATAAAGGTTAATGCCTGCTTTAACTCTAGGGGATAGTGATTGATTTTCGAAGGATCAATTGCATTTTTATATACACCCTGGCCATCAATCACTTCAAAACCATTTTCCATCACTAGTTGCTGAAATTCCCAAGGCATCATTGTATTACAGATAACATCTTCACCATATAATCGTCGATATGCATTTTGTCTAGGTCCAGCAGTTGGCCCTAGTAATCCTACGCATAAGATTCCATTAGGTTTCAAAATTCTGCTACATTCATTTATCGCCTGAAGAGGGCTGGCTGTCCATTCTAAAGAATTTATCGCCATTATTGCTGAAAAAGTATTGCCTTCAAAGGGTAAAGCCGATAGGTCTGCTTGTTTATAATTTAACCTCTTACTTTCTAATCTTAACTTTGCTCTTTCAATCATTTCCTTTGAAATATCGACGCCTGTAACATTAAAGCCTTCTCGGTAAAGCTTATACGATCCATATCCATCCCCACAGCCTGCATCCAAAATGTTCATTTCTGGCTGCAAATATCTTTTTAAGAAAGGAATGATAGTGCTACGACTTCCTTTTTCCCACATATTCTCAGAGTTTTGATTCCAGAAATCTGCGCGGTTGTCCCACTGCTTTTCAACTTCCTTGTGCCAATTGTTATTTTCCATGGTTATATATTCCTTCCTGTGCGTATGAATTCATATTATAGTGTTTCGATAAATAATTCAAAAATCCTTGAACAAACTTGTAATCTGATTCAGAGCTGTATAATTAAATGTAAGAAAAGGAATATTACTTTTATATTATCTATGGAGGTTAACTAAGTATGACTAAAAAGTTTAACAAAGGTAGTAAAAATCAAAACTCACCTAAAAGAGGAAATGAAATGGCTGAATTTGGCCAGGAATTTGTAAGTGGAGATAATAGCAAAGGCAATAAGCATAACAAAGACCAAAAAGATAAAACGAATTTAAACGATTAAATCAAAACGGATCAACCATTTCAAGTGGTTGATCCGTTTTTTTACCAAGTATTTATTTTACAGGCTTTTTTAATAGGCCTACCATTAGTGCTGTTATGATTGAACCTATTGCAATAGCAAGTATATATAATAATGGGTTTCCATCAACAACTGGAATAACAAATGCTCCTCCATGTGGTGCAGGTAAACCAATACCAAACATCATCGTTAAAGCACCTGCTACTGCAGAACCAATAATAGCTGAAGGAATAACACGCCCAGGGTCTGCTGCTGCAAAAGGAATTGCACCTTCAGTAATGAAAGAAGCTCCCATGATATAACAAGTCTTCCCTGCATCCTTTTCAGCTTTAGTGAATTTCTTCTTGAAAAAGGTTGTCGCTAAAGCCAGTCCTAATGGTGGTACCATACCACCGGCCATTATTGCTGCATGAGGAGCAAAGTTACCAGCGTCAATCATCGCTATACCAAATGTAAATGCTGCCTTATTAATAGGACCTCCCATATCAACGGCCATCATACCACCTAAAATAATTCCAAGTAATACTAAATTAGTAGTACCCATGCCTCCTAACCACGCACTCATACCATCATTAAGTGCTTTGGCTGGATCGTTTACAATAAACATCATAGCTAAACCTGTAAATAAAATACCGAATAACGGATATAACAATACTGGCTTAATACCCTCAAGTGACTGAGGAAGACCTGCAAACAGCTTTTTAAGTCCTAGAACAATATATCCTGCTAAGAAACCTGCAATTAAACCACCTAGGAATCCTGCCCCACCGGTTGCAGCCATCAAACCACCAACCATACCAGGTGCAAAACCAGGACGATCCGCGATACTCATTGCAATGAAACCTGCTAAGACCGGAATCATTAGAGTAAATGCATTACCCCCACCAATCGTCATTAATGCTTCTGCTATTGGGTGATAGGATGGGTCGTTTGGATCTGAAGCATTAATTCCAAAAATAAATGATAATGCGATAAGGATTCCACCACCAACTACAAATGGAAGCATATTCGAAACACCATTCATTAGGTGCTTATAAAAGCCTTGTCGCTCATTCTTTCCTTCATTTGAGCTACTATCTTCAGATTTGCCTGTGCTTTGATAAACAGTGGCATCCTGCTTAATAGCCTTTTCTAAAAGTTCAGCAGGTTTACGAATTGCCTGTGCTACAGGTACTTGAATTACTTTTTTCCCAACGAATGGTTCCATATCAACCTTTGTATCGGCAGCTACAATAATAGTTGCGGCCTTTTCAATTTCTTCAGAAGTAAGTTTATTCTTGATGCCACTAGAACCATTTGTTTGAACTTTAATTGAAATATTCATTTCCTTCGCTTTAGCTTTAAGTGAGTCTGCTGCCATATACGTATGTGCAATACCAGTTGGACACCCAGTAACAGCTAAGACAAATGGAGTGTCTGATTTAACTGTCTCCACAACAGGCTTTTCATCTACTTGGTTAACTTCATTTTCTTTCTCGTCTATTAAATTAATAATTTCATCCACTGATGACGCAGTTAGTAGTTTTTGTCTAAATGCTTCATCCATTAATAGAGTAGAAAGTCTTGATAGTGTTTCCAAGTGAGCATTATTAGCCCCCTCACTTGCCGCAATCATAAAAAATAAAAAGCTCGGCTGACCATCTAACGCTTCATAATCAATTCCTTGCTTAGAACGACCAAAAGCAATAGCAGGTGTTTTGACTGCACTTGTTTTCGCGTGGGGTATCGCTATACCTTCTCCAATACCTGTAGTACTTTGAGACTCTCTTTTCAAAATAGCTTCTCTGAAGTCCGAACGATTTACTAACTTATTAGCATGGTCGAGCTTGCTTACTAATTCATCTATCACCGTTTCTTTGGTACTTGATTTTAAATCAAGAATAATAGTATCTTTCTTTAATAACTCTGTAATCCTCATCGTAGAACACCCCTTTACCTTTCAACTACTTCTATTTGTTTTCTTAAAGTAAATACTTCTTCTCTTGTACATAAATCAGGGGAAAATGCTGTTGCACTTCCTGAGGCAACGCCCATCCTAAATGCTTCTTTCAGATCTTTGTCCTTCATATATGTTCCGACAAACCCTGCAACAACAGAATCTCCTGCTCCAACTGAATTTTTAACAATACCACTAGGGACATTTGCATGTAATACCATATCCTTATTAATGAGTAGCGCACCTTTTCCAGCTAATGAAACAATGACATTTTCTGCACCTAATTCGATTAGTTTCTTACCATAAGGTACAGCCTCCTCAGGAGTGGTTATCTCAACGTCAAATAATTCTCCTAGCTCATGATGATTTGGCTTTAATAAAAATGGTTTAAATTCAAGAGTTTTTAAGAGTGTCTTTCCTGAAGCATCTAAAATTACTTTCACACCATTTTGCCTGCATATCTCAGCCATTTTCGCATAAATGTCTTCTGGTAAAGAAACAGGGATACTCCCCGCTAAAACAAGAACATCTTCAGAAGACAAACTTTTAATTTGCTCCAACATCTCATTTAGTTGCTCTGGAGAAATCGAAGGGCCAAGACCATTTATTTCTGTTTCAAAATCTGTTTTTAATTTTATATTGATTCTTGAATCACCATTGACCTTTATAAAGTCAAAGTCGATCTCTTCGCTTTGTAAATAATCTTCTATAAATTCACCTGTAAAACCACCAACAAACCCTAAGGCTTTACTTTTAATTCCTAACCTTTTCAGTACCCGCGCTACATTTATTCCTTTACCACCTGGATACTTCATTTCTTTGCTAATTTTATTTAAATCTCCCATTTTAAAATCATTAATATGAACAATAAAATCAATGGAAGGATTAAGTGTACAAGTATAAATCACGATACCACTACCTTTATTGTTGTTTTTGATTCATAAGGTGCTAAAACCTCTACGTTTGATTCTGTAGTTATCAATTGTGCTTTATCTAAATCTACTATCTTTGAAAATGCGACTTCACCAAATTTTGATGTATCAGCCAGAAAGTAAGATTGACGTGCTAATTGAATAGCAGTTTGTTTAATTAAAGCTTCCTCGGGGTCTGGCGTCGTATACCCATATCGATAATGAACTCCGTTTACACCCATAAAACATTTATCAAAGGAGTACTGTTTAAGACTCGCTAATGCTCCACTACCAATGAGTGCTCTCGTTTTACTTTTTATATATCCACCAACTAAATAAGTGTTGATGTTGTGTTCAAGCAATGTATCAATGTGTGTCAATCCATTAGTCACAACAACAATATCCTTCCCCTTTAGGAATTCAATCATTTGAAAAGTTGTTGTTCCTGCGTCAAGGTAGATACATTCTCCTTGATTTACAAGACTAGCTGAGTATTCAGCAATTGACATTTTTTCTTGAAGGTTTTTGGTTGATTTCTCAGGTATCCCTAACTCATTACGATTCCCTTGAGGTAATGATGCTCCTCCATGAATTCGTTTAACCAGATTTTGCTCTTCGAGTAATTGTAAATCCCTACGGATTGTTGATTCGGAGGTATTGGTTTGTTCAACAAGCTCCTGAACTTTGACTATTGATTTCTCGTTTACAAGTTCAAGGATCATTCGATGTCTTTCCGGTGTTAACAATGACATCACTTCCTCTATTTGTTTGTAATTACATACTACCGTAAGCCTTTTCATAAATCAATCAAAAACTATCAAAAACAACCAAAACCAATCATTACCATTCACTATATATTCACATTTACTTATTACAATTTACATTTCAACTGACAAATATGATGATTTGTTTATAATGAGTTCTACGTAGTCAGTCCACAACAAAAAACAACCACAACGAGCTAAAAAACTTAACTCGTTGTGGTTGTTTCTTTTTCTTGAGTTTGAATCTGACTTTTACCATTTTCAAAATGAAATATTACCTTCTTTTCTACCTCATTCCATTCCAATGCAGCATCAAAAGTCTTTTCTCCTTTTTTAAAGCCTTTTATACTGTTGGTTTTTCCTTCAGTTAGGAGCTTTTTAATATTCGTTGGAGTAATCGTTTTCGATAATATTTTTTTAGATAATGTAAATTTACATTGCTTTTCCTTATAATTTGTACATCCATAAAAACTACCTTTATCAACAACTTTTCCATCACATAACTTACACTTTCCTACTTCTGTCCCGGTTGTAAACTTAGACTTTCTTGTAGGGATTTTATCGATTTCAATATGATTAAAGTTCCATTCCTTCGACTGGCTAATGGCATCCGTTACAATTTTTTCAGATAGCTTTTTTGTTTGCTCCATGAAGGTAGTAGCAGAAGCTTTTCCTTCTCCAATTTCACTTAATCTCTGCTCCCATTTAGCTGTCATTTCAGGAGAAGCCAGTATCTTTTCTCCAATAGCATCAATAAGAAGCATGCCTTTTTCCGTAGCGAAAACTTGATTTTTTACGACATCAATGTATTTTCGATCCTTAAGCATTGTGATAATCCCTGCTCTGGTAGCCTCTGTTCCTAAACCTTCTTTTTTCATAAGTACTTTTTCAAGTTCATTATTATCAAGGTGTTTTCCCGCTGTCTTCATCAATGTAATTAATTGACCTTCAGTATAGCGTTTAGGCGGTTGAGTTTTGCCTTCCTTCACCTTAACAGACTTCACCTTACCAACCTCATTCTCTTCTAAGATAGGTAAAATAACATCATTGTCTTTCTTCGAATCTTCTTCAAAAATAACTGTTCTCCAACCTTCTTGAATAAGTTGCTTCCCCTTTGACTTAAATGTTGCCCTCTCGTCGACAAGGGTTGTTATCGTTGTATAATCAAAAATCGCTACTTCGTAATGTGCCGCAATTAAACGACGAGCAATTAAATCATAGATTTTTTGTTCATCTCCTGACAACTTAGAGATGTTAGGCACTTGCTCTGTTGGAATAATCGCATAGTGATCCGTAACCTTCTTTTCATTTACATAGCGTTTATTGTTCATAATTGAAGGTAGTGGTGCTGGTAGAAAAGGTTGATACTGCTCTTGCTTACCCAATTTCGAAAATATTTCAGGTATTGTTTCGGCTTCACCTTTCGTAATGAAGCTTGAATCTGAACGCGGATAAGAAATAAAACCTTTCGTATATAACCCCTGTGCAATATCAAGCGTTTTTTTTGGTGAAAACTTAAAGGCTTTATTTGCAGTAGCCTGCAAGGAGGATAAATTAAATAGAAATGGTGGTAGGTACTCTTTTCTATCCTTTATTAATTCCGAGACCATAGCTTGCTTTCCTTTACAAAATGCCGCAATCCTTTCTGCCAATGCCTGCTCATTTATACGAGATTCATTGTCCTTTTCCCATTTACCTTCATATACTTTTCCGTCTATTGCAAAAGTAGCAAGAACTTCCCAAAAAGGTTCTGAGGTAAATTCAGCGATTTCACGCTCTCTTTTAACAATCAAGGCAAGCGTTGGTGTTTGCACTCGACCTGCAGAAAACACATCAGAAACACCTTGTTCTTTTAATAGAAGAGAGTAAACTCTTGAAGCATTAATACCAACAATCCAGTCGGCACATGCTCTTGCTCTTGCCTCATAATATAAATTTCTAGTATCCTCTTCAGGTAACAGATTACTGAAGCCCTCTTTGACTGCTTTTTCCGTTAAAGACGATATCCATAGTCTTTTCATATCTTTTTTGATTCCAGCTGTAGCAATCACTGTCCGAATAATAAGCTCACCTTCACGGCCAGCATCACCTGCATGGATAATTTCTGAAACTCGATTATTGTGTAAAAGCTGTCTTATCACATTAAATTGCTTTTGTTTGGATTTCATAACCTTATATTGGAATTTTTCAGGGATGAGTGGAAGTGTCCCTAGTGACCACTTTTTCCAGGAGGGGTTGTATTCTTCAGGGTACAATAATTCACAAATATGGCCGACTGCCCATGTAAAAAAGGCACCATTGGGGAAAATCTCATTTGGGGCAACCTCAATATACCCTTGTTGCTTCTTTGATTTAAAAGGAGCTGCTAGCTTTGTAGCTTGGTCTGGTTTTTCAGCTATTATAACTTTCATCTTTTAATCACCTAATTATTAAAATGAAGGAAGAGAAGGATTTCTCCCTCTCTACTATATTTTTCATTATACTTTAAAATCGTTCGTATAAAAACTAGTAATTCAATCAAATACCATTTCTTTTTTTATAATGTGCTCTACCGTTATAATCGGTATTTCACTTAAAATAACATCTACTACAACAATACCAACTGAATGATCAAGTATCGCAATCGATGTATCCTCAGATAAGTTCTCAAGAACATCCTTATATTCCATCACTCTATTATATAAATAGTTTCGGTCCATTTCTTCTTTCTCTAGCTTTGCCCCAAGTCTTATAATAGCTTCTTCATCATTTAGCAAACACCGATACATATTGATCCCTCCAAATGAACATGCTTTTTCACATCATATTCAGGAGTGATTTGAAATATTAGTAATCTTAAAACCAGGAGATAATATAATTAAACTAAAATTCGCTCAATTACAATTTGTTTATTTTCAGCCAAATTTATGATTGAATCATCTACTTTAACAAGTGGCATTAAACTATTATAAGGATTAAGCATTAGAATGACTCCACAACGCCCATCACTTAATACTACTTCACTTCCTACAAGTGTTTGCATTACATTTGAGAGAAACGGAAGTAGTATCTTAGGGTCAAATTTGCCAAAGACATCTTCATTCATTTGTTTTATTACTGAATAAAATGGCAATGCATCATGATACACCCGTTTTGAACTCATCGCATGAAATACATCAGCTACTGCGACAATCTTACTAATAAGGGAAATTTGTTCACCTCTTATTCCAAATGGATATCCTGTACCATTTTCTCGTTCGTGGTGTTGCAACGCAACAAGTGAGATATCTTGTGAAATACCAACTGTATTGTTTAATAGTTCGTACCCAAATAACGTATGTTTTTTAACGATATCATACTCTTCTGATGTCAGTTTCCCTGGCTTGTTTAGAATGTATGACGGTATTTTTGTCTTGCCTATATCATGTAACGTAGCTGCTATAGTAACTTTTTCTAACTCAGAAGAGGATAAGTGTAGCCATTTTCCAATTAGCGTAGCAATTACCCCTACTCCAATGTTATGACGGTATGTATAATCATCTGCTTTTCTTAATTCGTGAAACAAATAAAATAACTGAGGGGTCTCTACTGCTTGTTGTATGGTTGGAATAATCGTCTCTTTTATTTCCAGTAGTGGTATATGGTTTGTATTTTGAACATAGTCAAAAATCGTTTCAACCTGCATAATTGCTTCTTCTATTTTTGCTGAGATCTCAAGAAATTTTTCTTTTACTTTTGGCTTAGTTTGTATACTATCTTGACCAGAAGTAAGGCTCTCAATTACAGCATCCATTTCTCCTGAACTAAAAGGACTATGCTTCATCCAATCCTCCCCCAAACACCTTTCAAAATAGGTGTCTTTCCCGTTTTTTAGACAAAAAGGTTTTATATTCCTAATTATAACAAATAATCCCATTAATATATGACATAACCGAACACCATTTTTCGACATACTTATTGTTTTGTTAACAAATAATGACATGTAATCAACATTTAAGTACGTGTGAATAATTCGATATAGCATGACTAACGATATACTTTAGGAGGTGGATTAGAAAATGAAGAATCATAATGATGACATTACTACAGGCTTTAATGATCTTACACAAGTAGAGATGTCTATTATTGCAGCGCAAAAAATGGTTGGTTCAGCAACAATGAGTATGGACGAGGAAATATTGGCAGATGCCGCTAGGGCTGTTGAAGATGCAAGAGCATTGTTACAGAGCGCAATGGAAAGTCAAACTGGCCTCGACGGGGACTTTTTACAAAAATCACAAAATACGCTATCGCAGTGTGAACATCAATTACAAGAAGCACGCCATTAAGATAAACCGCCAAATCGGCGGTTTTTTACTTTGACAATTGGTCACCGTACATTTTTAATTTTTGACCAACCGTGCATTGCTTAATACAAAATGTTTGGGCCTTCTTTTTACCATATTCTTTACGAAAATAAGCCTGGAGGAAACATTCTTTACAATACGTATCGAGGATTTCACCTACCTCCATTCTTATTTGTTTTTCATTCAACATTCATCACTCCTGTTTCTTGTTTTATTTATGAATATGAGCGTGGGCTTATTTACTTACCTTCTAATTCGAAATTACTTGAAACAATAACACCTTGTAATGCCTGTGTTGCTAACTTATCCGCTTCATTATTTTCCTTCCGACTAATTGGATCATAATTCGCAATTATACCGAGGCTCTTAATTTTTTCTTCAATACGATCTAACCAACGGTTTAAATTTTCTTCCATACATGGCCACTCACCTGAAAGTTGCTTTAATACAACATGTGAATCACCACGGAATGTTACAGGCAGATGATGTACGCCTAACTCCTCTAATTTTTGAAGCATAAACCAAAAAGCAGCATACTCAGCCTCATTATTATTATCTAATTCATCAAAAGCTTCATTTACTCGCACTCTATATTTTTTCTTATTTTGTGTATAATAAATAGCTACCCCTAAACCTGATTTGTTTGTACCTATATCAAAACCACCATCAAAATAAGCAATTACATCATGCGGCTCTGTCTCAATTTCTTTAAGTAGCTTGGTAATTTCTTTTTTGGTCCATCTTGTATGTTGCTCATCATAAAAAAAGAGCTCTTTAACTCTTCCAGTTTTCTCAAAATCATCGGAAATGAGTAATGCTTCTTCTGCTTTCATCAACTCTGTATTAAGAACAACTACCTTATTTCTTGGTGTTTTATAAGTCCATTCAATCCACAGTTTCAAATAACCCCGTCCCTTCCAGTAGATAAGATGAATTATTGAAAAATAATCAAAAAACTTACTTTCATTTTTCCATTTTTTCTATCCATTATACACTAACTGCTTTGATATCGAGAGTGAAATAGTTTAACTGTTCTGTATTCAGTTAATGTGTTAAACTACTTGTAGACTTTTTGAGTTTGGGAAGTAAAAATAGTGATACTTTATGAGTTAGTATTACCTTAAAGGAGGCCATTTTTTTGATTGAGGTATATATAGATGGTGCTAGCGCTGGTAATCCCGGACCATCTGGCGCAGGAATATTTATTAAAGGTAATGGTCAGGTGGAACGCTATTCCATTCCTTTAGGTACAATGTCAAATCATGAAGCTGAGTACTATTCCCTTATTAAAGCACTTGAGATTTGTATTAAACAAGGATATAAAACTGTATCATTCCGAACTGACTCACAGCTAGTAGACCGGGCGATAGAAAAGGAATATGTAAAAAATAAAACATACGCCCCTCTGTTGGAAAAAGCCCTTTCTCTATCTAAACAATTAGATTTATTTTTTATGAAATGGATTCCGAGCAGTCAGAATAATGTAGCTGATGAATTAGCTCGTAAAGCTATACAATTGAATACACCAAAGGAATGATTCTTAAATGAAAAAAACATTATTTGCCGATAGCAGCTTGTTATTTGTTGCTTTTATATGGGGAACTACATTCGTGTTGGTTCAAAATGCAATAAGGGTCCTGGAGCCCATGTCATTTAATGCAACACGATTTTTTTTAGCTGGTATGATTCTACTTATATGGCTACTCCTTTTTTATCGATCACAATTAAAACAAATCAATAAAAAAATGTTAACTGCAGGAATTTTAATGGGCTTATGGCTATTTAGTGGATACGCTCTGCAAACCTTTGGACTACTCTATACAACTTCCTCAAAAGCTGGTTTTATTACAGGTTTAAGTGTTGTTCTAGTTCCATTTTTTGCTTTCTTTCTTCTAAAGCAAAAACCAAAGCCTAATGCTATTCTGGGTGTATTAGTAGCAACAGTTGGTTTATATATGCTAACGCTTGGAGATTCCGTTAGCGTAAATAAGGGCGATATTTTAGTATTCTTTTGTGCAATTTCATTTGCTCTTCATATTATATTTACTGGCAAATACACAACACTTTTTCCAACATTATTACTTACAGTAACTCAAATTCTTACAGTTGCAGTACTTTGTTCTGTATTTGCATTTATATTTGAGGATTGGCATGCAGTATTTTCAAAAGATGTACTTTTATCAAATGAAGTAATCATCGCATTATTAATCACATCTATTTTTGCTACTGCTTTAGCCTTTCTGCTTCAGACCAATTTCCAAAAATATACCACTCCAACCCGTGTCGCTCTCATATTTGCGATGGAACCAGTATTTGCAGCACTTGGTGGTTATTACCTAGCAGACGAAAGATTAACGGTCATTGCTATTTTGGGTTGCTTATTTATCTTTGTTGGGATGGTTTTCGCCGAGTTACCTGTTCGTAAGAAAAAAAGCTTACAAGCATCAGAACATATATCCTATTAAAAAAAGCGACCTCATGGGGTCGCTTTCGATTATGTTTATATGATTTTTCTTTCTTCAATTAGTTTATAAGCATCTTTTCTTTTCTCGACATTGTGCTCTTTAAACATTTCTAGAACAGAAACATAGAAGCTTCCATCAAACTGCTTTTGTGCTTTCAACGTTATTTCTAGTGCCGTATTTACTAACTCATCTGAAGCACCTGTATAATGCTGGCCAAATGAAATAAAGCCGAGTGCGTCTTCCCCAAATATGAATCCTTTTTCTGCTAAATAGGAAAGATAATCTTCTACTGTTTTTATTGATTTATTCAACTGATTCCCCGCCTTACAAAATAGATCGTTCCTATTTATCTTAGCGTATTTGAGGAAAAATAACTATTACTTTTTAGTTAAAAGGTACCCTATTGTTCCTGTAACTAAACCAAATAGTGCTCCTCCAAGAACTTCTTCAGGCTGATGACCAAGCATTTCTTTTAACTTTTGTTCTTTTTTATCATGATAATGTCTATCTCGATCTCCACTTAATCGTTCAATATTTTCATCAAGTTGATTCACTTTCAGAGTTAATTCCCCTGTTTGTCTACGAATCCCCTGCGCATCATACATAACGATAAGACCGAAAACTGTAGACAGAGCAAAATCAATTGTGGTAACTCCTCTTTTTAGGGCAACATATGTTGCTAAAGATGCTACCCCGGCTGAATGAGAACTGGGCATTCCACCTGTTTCTACAAAGGTACCCCAATCCCATTTTCCAGTTTTCATCTTCTTAATAGGAATTTTTAAAAACTGGGCTAGTCCGATGGAAGCAAGTGCTGTGTAGACTGCTTTATTCATGATGTTAATTCACCTCAAGATTAGTTTAAGAATAATCAATGTTTCTATGCAAACATAATCCACTTTTATTAGGAAAAGCTATAGATGGAGGTGAGTAGAATGAGTAAACAAAGAAATCGAGGTACTAAAGCACCAGGTGTTAACCCGCAGGGCTATGGACAAGATGCAGATTTCACTCCAAATCCAAAAAGTGAACTAGAAAATAGAGCGAAGAAAAGTAATACGAAGATATAATTAAAAAACCAGGGACTACTAAGCCCTGGTTTTGATTATACTATTAATTTATCGAGTCCTTTAAATTCTAATTCCTTAAATTTTGATAATACTTTGTCTCGATCAATGGTAATACAAGCTTCTTCTAGTGAGCATGAGATCGGTACTTCACAATGAATCTTAGCTAGCTTTCTTGACAGGTGTAACATCTCTAAATCCTCTTGAATTTTAGCTCTTTGACCTTTAGTTAGTGAGTCAAGGTTTTCTAGAATTCCTTCAATTGTGTGGAATTGTTGTAATAATTTTATCGCCGTTTTCTCACCGATACCTCGAACTCCTGGATAATTATCGCTGCTGTCACCAGCTAAGGCTTTTAAATCCACCATTTGAAGTGGGGTAATTCCCTTTTCTTCAAAAAATACAGTTGGGTTATAGACAGCATAATTCCCAAAACCTTTTTTCATTAATATTACTTCAATATTCTCATCAAGTAACTGAAGAATATCCTGATCTCCAGTTAGTATGGATACTTGACCATGCTGACGGTAATGAGTAGCTAGTGTTCCGATACAATCGTCAGCCTCATATCCACTTAAACCAATATTAGGGATATCAAAGGATGCTGCTACCTCTTTAACAAGTTCAAATTGAGGAATAAGCTCAATCGGTGCCTCGTTTCGGTTGCCTTTATAATCTGAAAACATTTCAGTTCGGAACGTTGTACTACCCATATCCCAGCAGCAAACAACGTGTGAAGGATTGAATGTATTCACTGCAGTGAGCATGTGTTTCACAAAGCCATGGACACCATTCGTAGGTTGTCCTTTACTATTAATCATATAATAGCCACTCATTGCCGTAGCAAAAAAAGATCTAAATAGAAGTGCCATACCATCTATTAAAAGAACTTTAGATTCATTCATATGTTTTACCTCGTATTTTTTAAGATTTTTTTTCATAACATCATCTATTATACCATAGTAAGCCTACTAACGTTTTAAAATACTCCTTCTTCTTTTGGCTAATCTAACCAAAAAGTCCTATACTTTGGATTCTTACGAACTGTACTAACTTCTATGACCTAACTTTGATTGTTTTGCTCTAGTGAGGGTTCATAAATTGATTTATGCTACCTCATCTTGGCTGTTTTGCTGTATCGAGGGCTCATAAACTGATTTATGTCACCTCATCTTGATTGTTTTGCTCTATTGAGGGCTCATAAACTGATTTATGTGACCTCATC
>CANMHG010000011.1 GCA_947497585.1 uncultured Bacillaceae bacterium
AGGATTTCTCTCAACCCTTCCGAATCCTTGGCTTATTCGGACTGGTTTCACAGGATTTCTCTCAACCCTTCCGAATCCTTGGCTTATTCGGACTGGTTTCACAGGATTTCTCTCAACCCTTCCGAATCATTGGCTTATTCGGACTGGTTTCACAGTATTTCTCCCAACCCTTCCGAATAATTGACTTATTCAGACTGGTTTCACCAAATCTCTCTCAACCTGTCCGAATCCTTGATTTATTCAGACTGGTTTCACCGAATCTCTCTCAACCTGTCCGAATCCTTAAATCAAAGCCAGCCACTTTCTCACACAAACTTCTCCCTCGTTAATCTCGGAACATGCAACCAAAGAAACACAGAACGTCCTAGGCTAAATAAAACAAAGGCAAGCCAAATTCCTTGATTTTGATAGTTTGGTACAAGGAACCAAATGGCTGCCAAAAAGAGTAACAAGGCCAGGAATATTGAGTCTCTAACAGGTCTAGCCTCAGTTGCACCAGAAAAGATTCCTTCTAGTAGTAAGCCCCAAAATCCCACAATCGGAAAAATAACCATCCAGATTAAGAAACTAGCTGCCGTTACTCGAACCTCTGTAATCGTTGTAAAAAATGAAACGAGTTCATTTCCAAAGAATATCATGATAAAAGTTAAAAGCCCGACGGTCAGTGCCCCCCATTGAGCAGAAAGAAGATACGCCCTTTTATAAAGAGATTCATTTTTCCCGCCAACTGCCCTACCTACTAAAATACTAGAGGCATTGGCAAAGCCACCTATTAAATAGGCCATTATATAATGAATTTGGAGTAAGATTGCATTCGCAGCTAGCGTTACCTCCCCCATACTTGCACCTTTTGCGGTAAAGATGACTGTCATCGTTAATAAACATACAGTCCGTAAAAACAAATCGCGATTCACTTTAATCATTTTCACCAGTGCCTCAGCTTCTATTAGCATAGAAAGTTTGAGCTTACTAAAGCTTACTTTATTTGGTTTTACAATCACCACAATCCCAAATAAAATCGCACTAACCTCGGCAATTAGTGTTGCATAAGCAACTCCAGCAACACCAAGCCCAAGTCCTAACACAAAAACAACATCTAGAATAATGTTCAGTACATTCATCACGATTTGAGTGGCTAAGGCTAGCTTAACCTTCCCCATGCCAATTAGCCAGCCAATAATGACATAGCTTAATAGAATAAATGGTGCTCCCCAAATTCGGATGGAGAAGTAGTTTTCAGCATATGTTGAAACTTCTTTCGTACCACCAATCAAAGGTAGCGCTATGTTGATAATCGGCTTCTGCAGAACGATAAAAAACAGGCCAAAAACAAGAGCCAAAATGGCTGGCCTGAAAAAGGAGGCTAGCATTTCATTTTCATTCTTCGCCCCTTCAGCTTGTGCAGTAAACCCGCTTGTACTCACTCGTAAAAAGCCAAGAAGCCAGTACATCGTATTAAATATCACTGCACCAATCGCCACACCACCGATCGCTGCTGGCACCGGCATTCTCCCAACAACCGCTGTATCCACTGCACCTAAAATAGGAGTTGAGATACCAGAAATTATAAGCGGAAGGGCAAGTGTCAAATACTGCCGATGACCTAATGGTGTAGCCTGATTTAAAGTAACAGAAGTCACCCCAGCCTTCATATCTTTCTCCTCTTTTCCAATATGCTTATCATAAAATTCATACCTACTCCAGCGATGCCGCCCTAATCAGAGCTTTAGTATACTCATGGCGCTCTTCACGATAAAGGTCTGCTAACTCAAAAAAATCAACCATACTACCGTTCTTTAAGACTATCACCTTTTCACAAAGATAGCTTACAGCTCGGATGTCATGTGAAATAAAGAGAATAGTAAGGTTTTTCGTTTTCTGAAGCTCCTTTAACAAGCCTAAGATCTGGACTTGGACCGTCACATCTAAGCTTGCAGTGGGTTCATCACATACTAACAGCGACGGCTCAATGCTAATCGCTCTAGCAATTCCAACCCTTTGTTTTTGGCCACCACTTAATTCACCTGGATACCGTTCACTTAACCCCCGGTCCAATCCGACAATCGACATTAATTCTTCCGCAATTATTTTTCTTGAAAGCCCTTCTACATTTAAAAAGGAGGGTTTCACTTCTTTAAAGTTATCCAGCGGTTCAAGAATACTTTTCCAAACCGGAAGCTTTGGATTCAAGCTACTAGTAGAGTCCTGAAAGATCATTTGAACATTTTTGCGATACTGCCGTAATAAATCCCTCTTTTTAGGTACAATCGGAACTCCGTTGAACTGAACATTACCATCCCGATAAGCTTCTAAACCTACTAACACCTTCGCTAATGTACTTTTACCACTTCCACTTTCACCAACAATGCCAATGCACTCACCTTCAGAAACAGAGAAGGAAACATTGTTCAAGGCCTGCACATTTTTTGTGTACTTTTTCGATAAACGATCGACCACTAGTAAGCTCATACACTACCCACCATTTCCTTTTGACTGAATGCCACTTCGTTTGGTAATGAAAGCAGGCAAGAGCATAGTTTTTTCGTATACGGATGCTGGTGGTGACAACGAATCTCTTCTGACAATCCTTCTTCAACAATTTCTCCCTGATTCATAACATAAATCCGATCTGCCCGCTTGTAGGCTAGTGCGAGGTCGTGAGTAATCATTAGAACTGCGCAGCCTGTTTCATTTCGTAACTGATCAATCGCATTTAATACCTTCTCACCACTTAGAACATCTAAGGCTGTAGTCATTTCATCACAAATTAATAAAGAGGGTCTTAAAGCTAACGACAAAGCAATTGCAACACGCTGCGATTGCCCACCACTTAGCTGGAAAGGATAACTTTGAAATGTTTTTTTCGAATCTAACCCCATCTCTTCAAGCACTCTATGGGCAACTTCCTTCGCCTCATTTTTGCTCCTACTCTGATGGGTACGTATGGTTTCAACCATCTGTTTTCCCACTTTAATGAACGGAGTAAAACTTCCTCGGTAGTCTTGAAAAATCATTCCAAGTTCATTTCCCAAAAGTCTACGGTGTGCTTTTGATTGGAGGCCTAATAGGTTTACGTCATTAAAAAATATTTCACCATATACATTCATCGTAGAAGGGAGAAGTCCAAGTATAGCTCTTGCCGTTAGGCTTTTACCACTACCACTTTCACCAATTAAACCAACAATCTCCCCTGCTGCTAGCTCAATGGACACATCATTAATAAGTAGCTTTTCTTGACCTTTGTTGTGAATGGAAAAGTGTTCAATCGAAAGTAAAGATTTATTCAAAGTGACTCCCTCCTTTTCTCGTATCAAAATAACTCTTTAACCCGTCTCCTAAAAGATTACAGCATAAAACCGTTATCATAATGGCCAATCCTGGATAAATCATGAGCGAAGGAACCACTTGAAAATAGCCTCTTCCTTCATTCAACATTGCACCCCATTCTGGAATAGGAGGCTGAGCACCAATACCAATATAAGAAAGTGCAGAAATAAGCAAAATCACTTTACCAACATCAATCGCAGCCATCACAATAATGTCTGGCATCACATGAGGTACCAGGTGGACACGAATTGTTTTAAAGGCACTTGAATGAGAGAGCTTTGAGGCTAATACATATTCCTTTTCTTTTTCAGCTAAAACAAGACTGCGAACAACACGCGCATATACAATCCACCTTACAAGAACAATGGCAATGATTACATTGGTTAAGTTAGGTCCTAAAATACCTGCAATCGCGATAGCTAAAATGAAATCTGGAAACGATAAGATGCCATCGACAATCCTCATTAAAAAGGCATCTATTTTCCCTCCATAAAAACCAGATAAAAGGCCGATTGGAACACCAATAGTTATTGCTAATATGATGGCAAATAGCCCTAAACCAATTGTTAATTTTGCTCCATAAATGATTCTTGAAAAAACATCTCGACCTAATTGATCTGTCCCAAGCCAATGAACAGATGAGGCTTCTTTTAACCTGTTACCCATATCAATGTGAAAAGGATCGTGAGGAATAAGACTACCCCCAATAAACGTTATTCCTGCAAGCAGAATGGCAAGGAAGCCGCCAATTACTAGATTAGGGTTACGTAATATGGTTGAAGTCTTGGTTAGAATGGCTTCCATTATGCCATCTCCTTTCCTTGCTTAATTTGAGGATTGATTACTAGGTACAACAAATCAACAATGAGGTTTGTTACTATTACGAGTGTCCCGACAATCAGAATATAGCCTTGAATCACCGGATAATCCCGTTGTAAAACCGCTTGAACAATCAGCTCCCCCATTCCAGGCCACGAAAACAAGATTTCAATGACTGTGATGCCTCCAAGCAAACTACCAATACTCAGTCCAAACATCGTAACCAAAGGAACTAAACTTCCTCTTAATGCATGAAAAAGGAGAACACGACCTTTGCTTAATCCCCTTGCACTTGCTGCTTCAATATACGAGCTTTGTAGGGTTGAAATCAGTCGCTCTCGTAAAAGCCTTATATACATAGGTGCCATCGCAATTCCTAGAGTAACAGACGGAAGTATATAATGCGCTAGCGTTCCTTTACCCATTACAGGAAGAATATTTAATTTTAACGAGAATAAATAGATGAATAATAAACCAAGCCAAAAGCTTGGGATTGATGCTCCTAGCAGTGCAATCCACCTACTTAGATAATCTGGCCACTTTCCCTCGTAAATGGCTCCCACTATTCCCAGCGGAACAGCAATAAGAAAAAGCACAAGTAAACCACCAATACCTAATGCAACTGTCGCTGGAAGCCTGCTCATAATCATGTCCAGCACAGGTCTTTTCGAAATAATTGATTCTCCTAAATCGAAGGTTGCTACATTTATAATCCAATCACGATATTGGACAAGGATTGGTTGGTCAAAGCCATATTCCTTCAGTAGCCTTTCCTCATCCGCTTTTGTAGTTACCACATCATCAACTTTCAAGATTTCTCTTATCGGGTCACCTGGCGTAACTTTCATTAACACAAACGTTAAAAAGGAAAGAACCAACACTGTCAAAACTAATTGAACGACCCTAGAACCTATCATGGAAAATACTCTAAGCACAAAACTCACCTACCTATCATCAATTTCTATAAAACTACGAAAGTGAAAGCATCAAAACTGATACTTTCACCCGCCTATTATTCTACATCCATTTTATTTGTAATTAAGTAGTATTCCTCTGAACCAGGCTGCCAATTTTTAATACGTTCATTCACTCCAACAATAATATGAGGATGTAAAATAAACGATTGTGGAACCTCAGCTCGAATGATCTCTACAGCTTTCTTTTGTAATTCAATTCGCTCCTCAAGAGCAGCTTC
This sequence comes from uncultured Bacillaceae bacterium, assembly GCA_947497585.1. Taxonomy (GTDB): domain Bacteria; phylum Bacillota; class Bacilli; order Bacillales; family Bacillaceae_L; genus Bacillus_BV. The sequence continues at coordinate 5,342 of CANMHG010000011.1, forward strand.
AACATTCAGTTGTTGTGTAATTCTATTTAATGCTGGAATATTAATTCTTCCTGGGTTTAACGCCCCTTCAGGTAAATAAGCAACATTTAGAAAATAGCCACCATCTCCACGAGGAGCTGTTAAATTTGAATACGTTACAAGATCCCAATCATTCGGTTGCTCCCATAAATACGTATCAATGTTCTCAACCGTAATAATGTCTACTTTTATTCCAAGGCTTGCTGCTTCTGCTTGAAGGTATTGTGCCATTAACGGAAGTTCAGGTCTTCCTTGGTAAGTTGCCAATTTCAACTGAAGTGGCTGCCCATCTTTCTCTAACGTTCCATTTGCATTTTTAACATAGCCAGCATCTTTTAAAAGCTGCTCCGCTTTCTTTGGATCATAACCCTCAGGAGCTTTATCTCCCGCAAAAGCAAATGTCGGGTTGAATGGTCCTGAAGCTTCAGTCGCATGCCCATTCATGATTTCACTAACTGCAACAGGTCTATTAATCAATAAATCTAATGCCCTTCGAACGTTCACATCCTGTAGTGCAGGCTTCTGAGCATTGTAAAGAAGAAAGTGTACGCGCAAGCTTGAAACAGATTCTACTCGTAAATCTTCTCGGCTTTCAATCGGAGCTAATGCTTCAGGTGGTAAATGATATGCAATGTCTGCTTCCCCAGATTGGAGAGCTAATGCACGGACATTTCCATCTGAATTAAATTTGATTGTTACCTTATCTATGTTTGCTGCACCATCCCAATAGCCTTCATATCTTTCCAAGTTAATTTCTGATTCAGATGTGAATCCAACAACTTGAAATGGCCCTGTTGCAACTGGCTTTTCACTCATATTTTCAGCATCTGCCTTAACGATCGATGCATTTGTATGTACTAACTCTGAAAGAAAAGCAGGATACGGTTCCTTCGTCGTAAACGTAATTTCTTGACCACTTGCTTCCATAGATTCAATTTTTAAGTTAGAACCAATTGACTCATTTACACTCAACAAGCGTTCAAATGAAGCCTTAACAGCTTCTCCATCAACAGGTGTTCCGTCATGAAACGTTACACCATTTCGAATCGTAAATTTCCATGTTGTTGGATCGATTTGTTCCCAATTTTCTGCCACCCACGGCTGAATCTCTAAATTTTCATCAACCTTTACCAATGTCTCTGCAATTCCTGCACGAACTCCCATCCAGTCTTGATGGGGGTCAATCGTTTTGGATGCGAAGCTAAATAGTAAGGTTACTGACTTTTCCTCATTGTTAGCTGCTTCATTTGAAACTTTTTTATCTTCACCCACTGATTCTATCTCATTATTTGAACATCCCACTACAAAAGCAAAAAGAAAAGCTAGTAGCAAATAAGCGATATTTTTGTTTCTAAATTTCAAGTTTCTCACTCCTATTTTCTTAAAGTTATCTTATGTAAGAACTTTCTTCCATTTCGGCGAAGGACTCTTGTGCCTTGATAAAACAATCGATGCACCGATAATAATCATGCCACCGATAATTGAATACGCACTTAAGACCTCTCCCCAAAAAATAAATCCCCAAAATACATTAAAAAAGATTCCTATGTATCTAACGACTTCAACTACAATGATATTTTCATGTGTAAACGCACTTGTTAAAACAAGTTGACCTACGAGTGAAACAACACCAATGCAAGTCAGATAAAACCAACCTGTTAACGTCGGAACAACAAACTCGTTCCACATCAAGGGAACAGATACAATCGTTCCAGCTGCCAAAAAATAAAAGACAATCTCATACTTGTGATGTGTTTTACTAAGATATCGAATCGAGGTTGCTGCACAAGCTGCGAGAAATGCACTTAATACTCCAACAAGTGCATAAACCGTGTAAGACTCATAGCTAAAAGGATTGATTAAAAACATAGCGCCTAAAATAAAGAACGGAAAAACCAATAGCATAGCTTTTGTAATTCTTTCTTTTAGAAAATATGTCGATAGCAGTATCGCAAAAAATGGTGATAGATGTGCTAAAATACTAGCATCTCCTAGTGGAATATGTGCAATTGTAAAAAAGTACGCTAGTAGATAAAGAGCACCTAGTGCACCTCTTAGCACCAGCATCGGAATGCCTTTTCGTGAAAAAGGGACTCCACCTCTTTTCATGAGTAAAAATATAAGCAATGCACCAATCACGCTTCGGAAGAAGACGATTTGTGACACCGGGATGGTTTCACTAGCTGCTTTCACAAATACGTTCATAATGCTAAATGTAAACGCTGAAGCAACCGCAAGCAGTATTCCTTTTTTCACAAACGCCCCTCCACATACCAACACCAACTTAGATTTAAATCCATAACAACCATCTCTTTTCCTTCGACACAAACCGAAATTATTACGATTTAAATTCGAGGTTTGTTTGTAAAACCAGATACACGGCAGCTATATATCGTAACCATTTTGATTTACACTTGATTACTATACGAGAATTAAATTATTTCGTCAATGCAAATCGTAATAATTACGAATTGTTTTTTCGAGTAGTCATAAATATTGATTACATTACATAGGTCGTACGAAAGTGTATATAACATGAACAAAAAAAAACCAATACTCGATAGGAGCATTGGTCTTGCTAGTCGATAGGTGTCAGACCTACTCTACATTAGTAGGATATATTATCATATTCAAAAAAGTTCAATTTAATTTAATTTACTAGGTTTGTTTTCCAAGTGTGAAACCTATACTCTAACTATGATAGACCACTTTAGTAATAGGTTATGGTGATAAATTTTGACTATTATAGAACAAATGGACAAACATGCAAACGAGAATCTGGAATTAGTAAAACGAATAATAGATCTTTGGCAACAAGAGGTTGTATTCACATGGCGTTGGTGGTTAGGTGTAACTTTAACTATACTAACTTGGTTATTCTGGATTAAGTACCATAAAAGAGAGAGCAGATATAGATTACTGACAGCTGGGTTCTTTGTTATGATTATTTCTGTTTCTCTTGACGCAATCGGGGTACAAATTGGATTGTGGTCATATCGCTACGAGGTGTTGCCTTTCATACCTGCATATGTACCATATGACCTAGCCCTTATGCCAGTTGTGATAATGACCTTGATACAGTACAAGCCTCAGTATTCTCCCGTAAAGAAAGCAATCATATTCGCCTTATTAAGTGCATTCATTGGTGAACCTTTAATTGTATGGACCGATATATATAAACCAGAAACTTGGAAGTTTTTCTATTCTGTTCCAATTTATTTTGTTATCTATTTGATTGCAAATTGGTTAACTACTAGAGAAAGTTTCGAGAAAATTGAGGAATAACCTCTGTTGCACATGATAAAAAGCCCAGGTTCAATAACCTGTGCTTTTCACATTACCATTGACTAAGAATTTCATCAGTTGTTACGATTGTAGCGAACTCTTTTTGAAGCATCGCCAGCGCTAGTTCTTGTACAGTTTCAGCTGAGTGCTGTTTTCCAAGATGGTCGGTTATCTCAAAGGCAGCAATCGCATCAGATACCAAATACGTTTGATAACCTAGATTACCGCTCATCCTTGTTGTGGTAGATACACAGTGTTGAGTGGAAAGACCCGTAATTACGACTGAATTGATTTTGTTCTTGGTTAAAAAAATCTCTAACTCTGTTCCGATAAAGGCACTATTTACTTGCTTAGTAAAAACTGTTTCATCGGGTCTAGGGGAAATTATGTCCTTAAACTCTGTTCCAATTTTGTTTGTATGATGCAAAGGGGAACCCGGTTGAATTGATAAATGTTTACTATAAACAATGATTCCACCTCGCTTCCTCCATTCCGCTTGCAAACGTGCCATATTTTCCTCTGCATTAGGATTGCATCTTTTCCCCCAGTACGGATCATCGAATCCTTTTTGAACATCTAGTATCATCAATGCCGGTAAGTTCGTACTATTGGTCATTACATTACTCCTTTCTGTTATACGGGAAACTATCTTCGTTTTTTTGTTTTATGAAGGACACACTTCCTATGCCTATCTACCTTAGTGTGTCCTTCATCAACTTTATGAAGGACATTTGCTAAGCCTATCTACCTTGTTTTGTCCTTCATTAGCTTTATGAAGGACACTTCCTACGCCTATCTACCTTGTTTTGTCCTTCATCACCTTGATGAAGGACATTTCCTACACCTATCTACCTTGTTTTGTCCTTCATCACCTTGATGAAGGACATTTCCTACACCTGTCTACCTTATTTTGTCCTTCATCAGCTTTATGAAGGACACTTCATATGCTTATCTAAATTAGTATGTCCTTCACCAACTGAATCGAAGGATATTTACTCCCCTACCCTCACAAACAACACCTTGTAAAGCTGTATTACGACTAAAGGCAATAACGACAATCCATAAATAGCAATAAACTGTGCACTATTTAATGTTGCAATTTCAAATACCCCCATAAGTGGCGGAACTAACAATACAAGATGTAACAGGAAAACTCCAATAAGGATCGCAAACCAAATGAACTTATTTGAAAATACTCCTAGTTGGAATATGGATCCTTTGCCTCGTGCGTTTAGTCCATGGAATAACCTTGCCAAACATAGTGTTGAGAAAGCCATTGTACTAGCAATTAATGCATCACCTGTGGATAACCCAATATGGTAGGCGATTAAAGTGGCAATCGCTATTAGAACACCTTCGACAAGTACTTGTAGAGCGAAGGCCTTATTTAACAACGGAACGTTAATATCTCTTGGTTTTTCCTTCATGATCTTCTTATTATACGGTTCTAGTCCTATCGCAATTGCCGGTAAACTGTCGGTTAGTAGGTTGATGAATAACAAGTGAACAGCAGCAAAAGGAACTGGTAATGCCAAGAAAGACGCGTAAAGTACGGACAAAACCCCACCTGTATTACCTGCTAAAAGGAATTTAATTGAGTTCTTTATGTTGGCGTAAATACTTCGCCCATTCGAAATGGCTTTTACAATTGTTGAAAAGTTATCATCTGTTAACACGATCGATGATGCTTCCTTGGCCACTTCTGTACCCGTAATCCCCATCGCAATTCCTATATCTGCCTGCTTTAACGCGGGTCCATCGTTTACACCATCTCCTGTCATAGCAACTACGTTTCCTTTTTCCTGCCATGCTTTTACAATTCGGATCTTATGCTCAGGAGAAACACGTGCATAGACAGAAATACCTTCGACTCGTTCCTTTAGCTCATCATCACTCCACTTCTCAATTTCTGAGCCCTCAATAGCTTCTGAATCATCCTTTAAAATACCTATCTGTTTTGCGATCGCTGATGCCGTAATTCTATGGTCCCCAGTAATCATAATTGGCTTAATACCCGCTTCAATACAGGCAGCTACTGCACCGAATGATTCTTCCCTTGGAGGGTCCATCATTGAAACTAATCCTATAAACGTCAAGTCATGTTCATCCTCAAGACCAATCTTGCTTCCTGCTGGTACCTCTTTATAAGCAAATGCAAGGACCCTAAGCCCATTCGTAGAAAACTCATGGTTTATACGCTCAACTTCCTGTTTATGATCAGCAGTAAAATCAACAACTCCGCCAGATGTCTCAAGTTTATTGATTCTAGAAAGCAGAACATCAACGGCTCCCTTTGTGACCATATAGTGCGTGTCATTGTCTTTATCCTTCACTACAGTACTCATTAGCTTTCGATCAGAGTCAAAAGGAAGTTCACTAATCCGTGGGTATTCCTCCCTAATCACCAACTCATCGTATTGGTAGTCTTCACCGAAATTAACTAGTGCAATTTCAGTTGGATCGCCAATCTCCTTTTTATCAATCGTAACCGAATCATTACATAAAAGAGACATTAGAATAATTCGTTTCTCGATTGCATTTTCGACATTCAATTGCCCTTGTTCAATGATTTTATTGTCTACATACACCTTTTGAACAGACATCTTATTTTGGGTAAGAGTTCCAGTCTTATCTGAGCAAATAATTGAAATGCCACCGAGACTCTCTACCGCATGAAGCTTTCGAACAATTGCATTCTGCTTCGCCATTTTTTGCGTTCCAATCGCGAGCACAATCGTCACAATTGAACTGAGTGCTTCAGGGATAGCAGCAACAGCAAGGGCTACTGCAAACATAAATGATTCAATGATTTCATTTCCTCTAAACAAATCCACCGCAAAAATAAGAATGGCAATCGCAATAATACCGATAGCAAGCTTTTTCCCGAAATTATCAAGACTCGCTTGAAGAGGTGTTTTCTTCTCTTTCGCTGATTCTAACAAATTAGCGATTTTGCCTATTTCCGTATTCATTCCCGTATTGGTCACAACAATAACGGCTCTGCCATATGTAACATAACTTCCTGAAAACACCATGTTCTTTTTATCACCAATTGGAACATCTTCGTCATCAATTGGTTCAACTTCCTTCAGGACACTTAACGACTCACCTGTAAGTGAGCTTTCATTTATTTGAATGCTAAAATTCTCAAGTATTCTCCCATCAGCACTGACAAAGTCTCCTGCATCCAGGTAAATAATATCGCCAACGACAATTTCTCTTGATGGAACTTCAACCTTCTGACCGTTTCTCAGCACCTTGGCTGTTGGTGACGAGAGAGCCTTCAAGCTATTTAAACTTTGTTCTGCTTTAACATGCTGAACCGTACCAAGAATAGCATTGATGATAACAACAACAAGAATTACAATTGTACTTTCAAGCTTTCCTAGAAACGCTGATATAAGTGCAGCGACAACTAAGATAATAACAAGCAGATCTTTAAATTGATCAAAAAATACCTCTGCTGTAGTTTTCCGCTTACCTTCTGTCAATTCGTTATATCCGCCGTATTGCTCTCTACGTTTTTGTACTTCATCAGAAGATAAACCCTTACTAGTTACTTGTAATATCTTTAGTACTTCATCCGATGTTTTCCTAAAAAAATCATTCATCTAGGTTACTCCTTCCTAAATACAAACGTATTTCACCTATGTTAGTTTCGACCCGCTTCAGCTCTGGACCATAATTATCCTATTATCTGTAATTAGCTTTCTACTTATTAATAATCAATTCTTCAAAAAATATCCTTTGTAATTCTCGATTAGTTAAAGGATATGCTTGTTATTTTATTTTGGGCTAATTGCACAAGATATTTTTTTTGTAAAAAAAGAAAAGTGATTTTAAAGTAAGAAGGGAAATTTTTGGAGTGAATCCATGTAGCGTCGGAACAAAATGGAGTGGTAGTAAAGAGAAAAAGGTGGAATAGAATCGACAGAAGCAAATGCGACTGTCGATTCTAAAATTTCCTTATCAGATGTCCCTCCATCGAGAAGTACATCGTAGATAGGACGCTCAATTCATTATTTATATTTCTGCTCACTTGAAGAATTATTTTTCGTTTTATGCTTTTCTTTTTCTTCGCGTCTCTCCAATTTTAAATCTTCCATCGGAATTGGATCGACAGTTTGTTGACTTTCAAATCTATCAAATAAGCTTTTTTGTTCTGTAGGATACTGCTCTGGATTGTCTAGTTTCTTTTTGTCCCCATTATTTTTTGGGTCTTTTTTCGAAGACATCTAATCACCTCTCATTAGACGTATACCTTTTTAAATAGGATATAAAACATTGGTTTTTTACTTTAGTTTTACCTTTGTTATTAAGGGAATATAGATAAGGAATTTTTTATACATACATCTATTCCTTAAGGAGGTAAACTATGACTGCTGAAATGGTAGGATTAAGCATTATCCTAATCGGGATATTTTTATTAATTGGAAAGCTTATAAGAGTAAAAGTGTTTATCTTTCAAAAGTATTTTTTACCTAGTTCCATCATTGCTGGGTTTGTTGCATTATTTTTAGGACCTGAAGTGCTTGGAAAAGTAATGATTGAGCTTCAAGGAGAAAATACGGTCTTCGCAAACGGCGCTTTCAATGAGGCTGTCTTAAGCTCATGGAAAGTTCTTCCTGGTCTATTAATAAGCGTGATTTTTGCAACTCTATTTTTAGGAGAAAAGATACCTAATATAAAAGATATTTGGCTGACAACTGGACCACAAGTATCGTTTGGTCAATCCGTTGCCTGGGGGCAATATGTTTTTGGATTACTTCTAGCAATCACTATTCTAACTCCTATTTTTGGAATAAACCCGATGGCTGGTGCATTAATTGAAATTGGCTTTGAAGGTGGTCATGGAACTAGTGCCGGATTAAGTGAGACATTCCATGAACTTGGATTTGGTGAAGGTGCAAATCTAGCAATTGGATTAGCAACGGTTGGCGTGGTATCTGCAGTCATTATGGGCATTATTTTAATTAATATTGGTGTAAAAAAAGGCAAAACAACTATCCTGAAAGACCCAAATGATTTACCCAACAACAAACTGCGTGGCATCATCGAACCTGAAGATCGTCCAGCAACGGGAAAAATGACAACTGAGCCTGAATCTATAGAACCCCTTGCACTTCATATCGCAATCATAGGTGTAGCTATTTTAGTTGGTAAAGGGATATTAGAAGCACTAATTTACTTGGAAAATATCACATGGGGTGCATGGACGAATACAGAAGTTTTCACCCACCTACCATTATTTCCGTTAGCCATGATTGGTGGCGTTATAATACAGCTCCTAATTGATAAGACGGAAAAGTTCACATTGGTTAATCGGAAAATGGTCTTACGTATTCAAGGTTTGGCTCTTGACTTCCTAATTGTAAGTGCAATGGCTACCTTATCTTTAACCGTTATTGGTGAGAACTTCATACCATTCTTGCTTCTAGCTCTTACAGGTATCACTTGGAATATAGTCGCATTTGTTTTTCTAGCACCAAGGATGATTCCAAAAAATTGGTTTGAACGTGGTATTGGAGATTTTGGACAATCAATGGGAATGACAGCAGCAGGCTTAATGTTAATCCGAATTACCGACTCAAAAGGCGATACAAAAGCACTCGAAGCATTCGGATATAAGCAGTTAATGTTTGAGCCAATGGTTGGAGGCGGATTGTTCACCGCAGCTTCTATTCCACTAATCTATCAATTTGGGCCAATCCCGATTCTTATCCTTTGCCTTGTCATTATGTCAGGCTGGATGATAGTAGGAATATTTTATTTCGGGAAGAAATAACTCGACAAGTGCTACGCATTTGTCGAGTTTTTTATGTCTAATTATCCTAAAACGCTAATAACTTAAAAATAATGGGTAAAAGTAGGTGGAATATGGTAACTCCTTCAAAGGATAAATGGCCTCACACAACACAGTTAAATTTCATGTCCCTTGTAGATGCTCTTATACCATCAAATATGATATTGACTGATTACAGCAGGCATTTTCAATATGGTGGACTAAACCTTATGATTTGGGAATATCTCCTTATTTCACTAGACAGCCTACAGCCACCTTTATCTAATGCAACATCGCAGCTTCTTGACATAACAGCGTATTATACAGTTCCTACTCCATACAGTTCTAATAATGGATACTTCTCTGTTTTGTCTAGAAGTAACCGCCTGAATACATTGAGAGCATTGGAAAATCTCCAGGTTCCTTTGGATAAACTGCCTATTCCATATCAAAACAACCCTACCCTGATTAAAATTATGCTTGATTCATTATATCAACTGACTTTTTTTGGATATTACACCGAATGGACCGGGTATTCTTACACCAGATATTACTCTCCAAGTTGCAGACAGCTCCTTACCTATCCTCTAGGTTGGATCTATTCAGGTTATCCTGGGCCCTCCTATGGATATCGTGATTTCAGGGGCTTTTTATTAAAAAAAGAAAACCTTTGTAGAAAGGAATACGAATGAAAAATTTTAATGTTATTGTAGTTGGTGCGGGTGGTGGTGGTGCGGTTGTTGCGAAAGAACTTGGTGAATTAGGCTTAAAAGTTCTCGTGCCAGAAGCAGGACCTTGGTATGGAAATAGTAAATGGCCCTGCCCTAATACGGACAAAGGTTCTAATTCTAGCCAGCATGTTGATGACTTAAATGTTGCATTATTTAAGCAATCCTACACTAAGTTAGAAAATGACATGAACGATTTAATAACAGGAAAGCTACGATGGGGACCTGCAAATCGAGAGAGTCCACCATGGACGAGGGTATTCGAGCAAAGTGGTTTTGTATGGCAAAATTCTGGAGTTGGTGGTTCTACTCAACACTATTTGGCTAATTCTCCGAGAGCATTTCCTACTATGGTAGATGGAGAGTGGCCCATATCTTATCGTGAACTTTTACCTTTCTATGAAAAGGTCGAAGCAGAATTACCTGTGGAGTTCGCTCCAGTAACAGCGAAAGAAGAATTATTTTACTTTGGTGCTAAAAGAGCAGGCTGGAGTCTTCTTTCTACTTTAGATGTCAACAGCGCAGGTTATCGACCACAACCAAATGCCATTCTGCCCCCTAATCCGAACCTTACTAATCCAAAATACTCAACGTATGAATTGTCTTGGATGAAAGGGTGTACACTGGCTGGCCATTGTATAAATGGCTGTCCTCATGGTCCCTCTGTAGATAAAATACCAAAACGATCCACAAATGTAAGCTACACTCCATTAGCTTTAGCTACAGGAAATGTAGAAATTATGCCTAATACTTTTACATATAAAATTATCACTGAAAATCACCCAACGGAAGGAATCAGGGCAACTGGAGTAAAAGTGAGAAATACATGGACGGGTACGGAACAAGAGTTTTATGCAGATTGCATTGTACTAGCAGCAGGAGCAATTGAAACACCACGGCTTTGGCTAAATTCAAATTTACCTTTTAACGAATGGGTTGGAAAAGGATTATCTAACCATAATATGGACTTGGTTACTGGTATCTTTAACTCAAAGGAGCTAGTCTCAATAATTAATAGTTCGAACGTAGGACCAAATGTTGGTCACACTTCAGGTGCCAGGTTTGATTATCCCGGTCTGGGGTCACTTTTAGCAATGGGCTTAAGTCCAGGGTTAACCGCATCTTTTGCGTATGGTCTAAGTAAGTCAGGGAGTTCTCCCTATCTACATAACCAAACATTTAGTAAGGACCGGGTAATAGGAAAAGGATTAATGGAATTAATGGCCAATTATCAAAATACAATGAACTTGTTAATTGTCACTCACGATGAAGTTGTTAAAAGTAATAAAGTTTCGATTACCCCTACTGTAAAAGATGAACATGGACCTGTTCCTGCTATTAGCTATATTGCAACTAAGAAAACCTTACGTAGAAAGAAAGAAATGATTAAGATAGCAACCGATATCCTTGTGAGTGCAGGTGCTAAGAGAGTGGTTCACTCGGATTGGCCAGATGGAATTATGATTCATGTGATGAGTACCATGAGAATGGGTTACGTTGTAGATCAAAACTGTGAAGCATTTCAGGTTAAGAGATTATTTATAGCAGACAATAGTGTTCTAGTTAATGGTTTGGGAGGACCAAATCCTACTCTGACAACTCAAGCATTAGCCACTAGAACCGCGAAAATCATTAATGATAAATATTTTTGACCCCTCTATTAACTGGAGGGGTTCTTTATGGATTATTATGCTTTAATTAGTTATGAGTAGTATTTTTTATTAAATAAGAAAAGGTTAAGGGTTAGATAACTGAACAGCACCTGGTAGTTAGAAAACAAATCTGGATATTGGTTTTCATTCCTGTACAATAGATAGTAAATGTCGTTAATGAAAGAGGGTAAATTAATGGAGTTAATTAATTTTTCTACAGATGCAGTTACATCTATAGATGAACTTCGGGAAATAGTTGGAACGCCACATGAATATGTCATTAAAAAAAGTATTCCGATGTTAGACGAGCATTGTAAGAAGTTTATAGAAATGTCACCACTGTATTTTCTATCAACGTCAGATGCGGAGGGACATTGTGATGTATCGCCAAAAGGGGACTTTCCGTGTGGAATTCAGATCATGAACAACAAACAATTAGTACTTCCTGATCGTCCAGGCAATAGACGTGTAGACTCGATCATCAATATATTATCCAATCCACACATAGGACTTTTATTCCTCATTCCAGGGCTAGAAGAGGTACTTCGTATAAATGGACGTGCTACCATAACCAAAAACCCTGAGATTTTAAAAAACATGGTTCTAAATGGAAAGCCACCACTACTTGGTATCGGTGTAGATATAGAAGAATGCTTTATCCACTGCTCTCGAGCACTGAAAAAATCAGAAGTATGGAACACTGAATCATGGCCAAACACAGAAGATCTCCCATCCTGGTTAGACATCTTTCATGCAGCCCTGGAACACAATGGAGTGGTAGTGAAGAAATAAAGGTGAAAGTTAGAGCTTGATCACAATTGTTATATATGAATAGAAATAGTCAGCATCTTGGGCATACTATTTTTTATATACATCAGAGAGGATGATAGTATGAGACTAAGAAATGGAGATTTTTATACAAATGTAACTACCAATAAATTATATAGGTTAAACGAAGATAAAAATAGCAGCTGGTACTTGAGTTTGCGTGGCGAAGAAGAAGATTATCATGAAACAGAAAAGATATCCGGGCGAGATATGATTAGATTGGTAGAAGGTAGCTTCAAAAAAAGTTAAGAACTACAACCATATCACTGTCTTAGTACCTGTATTTTTTCCAGTAAATATTAAAATAATTTAACATGTTCCAAGGATATAGTCCCCTTTATGTCGAATATAGCAGGTAAAAGGGGATTATCAAATGAATAAAGTTGAATTATTGAAAAAATTACTAAATAGTAGTAAAGGTAATTTGTTTTCATTAGAGTTTCCTACTACAAAAGAAACTGAAAAAATGATTCAAGAATTGATTAGAGTATTAGAAACAGAAAAAAGAATTAAATTAAGAGAAAATGTACAGAGAGAATACTCAGTTTATTTACATGGAATAGTTAAGTATGCATCCGAATAATCGGATGCTTTTTTTTATTGGTGAAGCTTAAACGGAAAACGCAGAGGTTATGAATCTATCCTCTGCGTTTTCCTTTATGTTTTAAAGACTGATAGAAATTTAATCCATCAACACTTCCTTCTCAAAAATCTCCCCATTCGAATATTCAACTTTAATGACTAAGCGCATATTCTCATATTTGTCTATTTGATTAACATGGAAATGGCGCGGCCATTCCTCTTCGGGCCCTAGAGATTCCATTTCCTCTTCTTCGATCAGCTTATCTGCCTTGTACTTCACAAGATACGCCTTTACCACATGGTCTGAGGGTTCCATCATAAATTCATTATAAAGAGTCAGATTAATGTTATCTTGATGGATATAAATATCAGATCTAATCACTCCATATTTACTCGTTCCAAAATGACCTAAGTGCTCCGTATGGATTTCGCTACTTTTTACCATATCGTCATGCTTGACAGACACAAAGTACTTTAATCTGTGCTGTTGATCACGCTCTTCCATTCGCTCTTCATACTTTTGTTTCGATTCTTCCTCCATGCTAGAGCCTGTTGTTGTAATGACCCCAACCTCCCACAATGGTTCTACTTCAACTTCGATCGGAATTTTCACCTGGAAAAAGCCTTGTTGGATTTCCTTTGCTGGCAGAGAGATAAAGTCCTCACCTGGACCATACACATAATTGAAGGTAACTTCAGAATTACTCTTCAGTTCCTTGACCTGCCACTCAAAGATTGCAGCTCCAACCCCATTTTCTGCATCTTTTTGATCAAACTCCATATTAATTCGACTGATCCAGCTCTGCTCCGCCAAAAACTCATTCATGATATTCTGAATATGGCTCCCTTGGCTGTTAACGTTGCTTATAATGTTGTGTTGATTGTGAGATAGGTTGTTTAATTGATTTTCAAAGCTATCTAGTTTTGCCAATAAATTAAAGTTCATAATTAAGCTCACGACTAAGGCAATGGCTATGAAAATTCGGAAGTATTTGTTGTTGTTCAATTTGTTCCCCCCCTACTTTTGGTGCCCCTATGATGTATACGAATGACCTTCCTCAAAGTTACAGAATATTAGATTTTATTCTAACATACTGAGATTTTTAACCAATAAAACTGAGAAAAAGGACGGTAACATTTTATACCGTCCTTCTTGTACTTCTGACTATTTTTTCAACAAGTTCATTAATTTGTACCGGGTAAGTCAGTCACTTTAACTATAACTTGGACTAAGTTTTCACATCTCTTTACATCTTGTTGCCCAGGAGTTAGCTCAACTTTTAAAGTAGCTGCAAGACTTGTATGAACAAATAACATATCGCGAAACTTGTCAACAGCTCCACAATAACTTGGATAAAAGCTATCTCCAGTCCCAAACACGGCAGTGACTAGTGATTTTTCATTTAAGTATTCCAACGCTCGATAAAGTTTCTCCATTTCTTTAGGAATTTCTCCATTTCCCCATGTATATGTACCAATTATGACTACATCGACATCACCTAATCGTGATAGTGGAAAACTATCCACCTCATAGACGGCAGTCTCAAAGGGATACTTTAGAAAGGTGTTATAAATAATATTGGCTAGTTCTTCTGTATTCCCAGTAACCGATGTATAAATGATGGCAATCTTCTTTTTATAGTTCATCAAACCCATTGGACTCCATTACCTTCGTATATGTTCGAGACTTTTGTTCGAAAAAGTCCGACTTCGTTTCATTTATCATCTCATCACTAAACACTTGAATCCATGGCATTGGATTCTTTCTTTCCTCGTAAAGGTTCTCAAGTCCTAGCTGTCTCAACCGCTTATTAGCTAAATATTCCACATACCCTTCAAACTCTTGTATATCAATACCATTAATTTTTTCAAAGATAGTATTAGCCCATTCTTTTTCAAGCATTGCTGCTTGATCAATAGAATGATAGATATAATCAATATTCTCTTTTGTGTGTAGAGTAGGATTTTCAGTTAATAAAATTCGAATAAACTGGGACATAAAATAAGCATGTTGCATTTCATCCCGCTGTATATAGCTAATCATCGTACTTGTTTTCATCATTTTTTGTTGTCTCGCTAAATGATAAAAAAAGGCAAACCCTGCATAAAAATAAATTCCTTCTAGATTAATAGAATTTATTGCAAGGGCCAATAATGTTTGAGGATTAGGATTTTCCCGGAATTGTTCATAAGCATCTAAGATCACCTGATTTCGCTTATGAATAATTGGGTCAATCTTTGCCTCATTAAATCTAGCGTTTTGTTCTTGTAACGGAATGAGGGAACTTAATATATAAGAATACGATTCATTGTGAATAGCTTCCTGTTGTGAGATGACTGCAAAAATTGCTTTAAAACTCGAATCTGTTACATAATCCATGACTTGACTCATTGTTGGAGTTTGTAAACTATCAAGACAAGCTAGTTGCGTATTAATTCGCAAAAATACATTTTGCTCTTCAAAGCTCAAACTGTCCCATTGTTTTATGTCATCTTGCATATTGATTTCTTTTGCTATCCAGAAATTAGATAATAAAGCCTGATACAGATCATACATATGTGGATAGGCGATATCATTCCAGTTTAATAATCCAGAGGATTTTCCATTGATAATACCTGTTGCTTTATTAGGATGCTCTGGATTTAATAATTTGACCTTTTTAAGTGTAAGCATATTGAAAATCCCCCTTTTATTAACTATGACAAGCCTCGCATTCAACTAGTTCTCCCTGAGATGTACTTCTAATATAGTAGGTTGTTTTTAAGCCCTGTTTCCATGCTTCAAGATGTAAGTTTAATAGTTCCTTGGCTTTGATTGTATGATGAACATACAGATTAAAACTAATTCCTTGGTCAATATGACGTTGCCTAGCAGCATTTTGCCTTATGCTCCAATGCTGGTCTAGAAAGTGCCTAGTTTTTCGATAATAATTGTACGTATTATGGTTTAAGTCTGGAGCAGTTACTTTAAATTTAAAATTTTTCTTCTCCTCTGCATATTCCACAGCATAAAGTGGATCAATACCATCCGTAGAGCCTCCAATTTTAGCTGTAGAAGAGTTAGGTGCAATTGCCATCATCCAACCATTTCTAACCCCATAGTTTGAAACATTCTTTTGTAATTTCGTCCAACGTTCTGATGTATAGTTCTTTTGCTTAAAATATTCTCCTGTATGCCACTGTGACCCTTTGAAGCATTGGTATGTTCCCTTTTCCTTAGCAATTTCCATTGAAGACTGAATTGTATAGAAAGCTATATCCTCATATAATTCATCAGCAAACGTTACTGCATTTTCTGACTCCCAGTGAATTCCTTCTAATGCTAAAAGATGATGCCATCCAAATGTACCTAGCCCCACCGCTCTATATTTTTTATTCGTCGCATCAGCTTGTCCAACTGAAAGAGTGTTTAAATCGATTGCATTATCAAGCATTCTCATTTGAATTTTTATTAATCTTGGTAACACATTTAACCTAACAGCACTTGGGAGATTTATAGATGAAAGATTGCAAACAACAAAGTCTCCAGGCTTACGTACGATGACAATATTTCCATCATCATCCTTATACTCATTTACGATTGTTGTTACTGACATATTCTGCGCAATTTCTGTACACAAGTTGCTACAAAAGATAGCTGTTCGCCCTTTTCCTAAAACATGTTTATTTGGGTTCTTCCGATTTACTTCGTCACGGTAAAACATATAAGGAGTACCTGTTTCTAATTGCGATACCATTATTCTCGTCATTATATCCATTGCTCTGTACGTTTTTCTTGGGAGCAATGGGTGATGAGCTGCTTCCACATATTTTTCAGTGAAATATTTTTCATCATTCTCATCATAAAAATCTTCTAAGCCTAGTGAATTTCCATTTTCATCTTTCCAGCCCATTATTTGTTTCACTTGGTGAGGACAAAACGTATGCCACTCTCCTATACTCCTACCAGATTCATCTTTCTCTTCTAACGTTTCCATAAATAAGTCCGGGATTGACACGCCAGTAAATATATCATGTGCTTTTCTTCTCTCGTCACCATTATTTGTTTTTAAATCTAAAAATCCGTTCATAATATCTTTGTGAAATACATCTAAATATACAGCAATTGCTCCTTGCCGTTGACCTAATTGATCCACACTTACAGCTGTGTTGTTGATTTGTCGTATCCAAGGAACGATTCCAGATGAATTCCCTTTAAACTTTTTAATATCAGATCCTAGAGCACGAACCTTGCCGTAATATAAACCTAAGCCTCCCCCATCCTTACTCAGTCTTGCAACATCCCAGTTATTCAAGTAAATACCGTCTAATGAGTCATCTACAGTATCGATAAAGCATGATGATAGCTGTCCAACTCGTTTTCCTGCATTAGCTAAAGTAGGTGTTGCAACGGTCATATGTAAATGACTTAAAGCCCAATATGCCTCCTTTATATATGAAATCCGCTTTTCTTTATCTTCATTCATCATTAGAAACATAGAAATAATCATAAAGCGTTCTTGTGGCAATTCATAAATAGTGCCATGATAATCTTTCGCTAAATAACGATCTGCTAATAAGAATAGTCCGATATACTGAAATAGATGATCTTTTTCAGGATCAATAATACTCTCTAATTCTTCTATTTCTTTCTCAGAATACGAGTGTAGTAGATTCTGATCATAAATACCTATCTCCACTAAATGATTTACCAGAGAATAAAAGGAACCATATTTTTTCTTAGCATCGTATCCCCTTACTTTTGCTGCATCTTGATACAATTTATGTAGATACATTTGTGCTGCTACATATGTCCAATTAGGTTCTTCTAGGGAAATTTGATTTAATGCAAAATGAAGCGCTTGTTCTCTTTGGTTTTCTTCTTCTAAACCTGAAATACTTTCCAGTAAAAAATTTGTTTGTAATTGATAAATTTGGCCGACCTCTTGAATGATACTTTCTATAGTAGTATTGATTTGTGTTTTCATCTTTTTAGAACTCCTCTGCAAGATTTGCTATCTTTAATCTTCTTTCTTTTCTTTGTTTTGCATGTACTAGAAACTGTTTTTCTTCTTCTGTTTCTGGAGTAACACCTGGTACAGGCACTGGCTTCCCTTCTTCATTAATCGCAACCATTGTTAAAATGGAAGTTGTTGTTAATGTTCTTTCTCCAGTCTCATATTTATCACACTCTACTTTCACATACACCTCCATAGATGTTCTCCCAGTTGAGATAACAAAACCTTCTAGGGTTAAAATATCTCCTACTTTTGCGGAACTTAAGAAATTAACAGTATCTATCGAAGCAGTTACCACTACTTTTTTGCTGTGCTTCATCGCTGCTATGGCTGCTATCTCGTCGATATATGATAAAACAGTCCCTCCAAAAATCGTTCCCATATGATTTGTATCAGGGGGTAATACAAGCTTTGTTTGAATGGTCCGCGAGACATTCGTAGATAATCTGTTCATACAATTTCCTTCTTTCCTATGATGTAAAATTGATTTGAAACACAAAAAATCCATTACCTCTTAAGTAATGGATTCATTAGTAGAATTAGATGATAGAATTAACACATGGAAAAAAGTCAGTCTTTCCCCACTATTAACATACCCTCATTCTACCTTCCCAACTCCCGAAGAAGATAACACGATATAAAAATGGCAGGTCTCCTGACTTGTGCTTCGTCCTACTCTAAGTCCTTCCCATCATATGACAGTGGATGTACTTATTTCGTCTGCACTTACAGTTGCGGGGACAGCTCTGGACTTTCACCAGATTCCCTATTAAGTATTTTAAACACCATTTTTATTGGCAACACACAATATGTAGTTGTTATTAACATTGAATAATCAATATATTGGTAGTGTAGTATATATTTCCATCTTTGGCAACAAAAAAATTTTATTGAGCAAACGTTACAGTTATCTGAACGATTTCAGATCGAGATCCAAGGCGAATTGGTGGACCCCAGAAGCCGTATCCAGACGAAACTACTGTGTGCAGCTGTTCTTTTTGAAGATAGCCCCAGTCAATTTCGTATACTTTACTTGTAATTAGGTTCCCCGGGAACACCTGTCCACGGTGCGTATGCCCTGCGACTAGTAGGTCGATACCGTTTTGCTGTGCGATATCCAGTTCATATGGCTGGTGGTCCAACATGATGACCGGCTTTGACATATCAACTTCTTCCATCAGCTCAGAAACTGACAGTCGGTCGTTCTCTGTAAGGTCCTTGCGTCCTACAATAGTCAGGCTATTTTCAATCAGCGTGACCTCATCGTACAAAACCTCCATATTGCTGTCTTCAAGTACCTTAATAAGCTGCTCCATCGTGCCATCATACTTATCATGATTACCTAGAGAAGCGTACACTCCGTATGTAGATTTAATACCAGCCATCACTTCGTCAATACCTTGCTGGATATACTGATCAATATCATCGTCAAAAACGTCTCCAGGGAATAGAACGATATCAGGTTGTAACAGATTAATTTCCTTCACAAGACGTTCAGCATGATCTCTGTTCGACAATAATCCGAAGTGCATATCAGATGCCATTACGACATTAAGCTCACCGATGTCACCTGCCCGCTTATCGATATTCATCTGGTAGGTGCTCACCACAGGACTGTAGGCATTATAAGATCCATAGCTTATTAAGCCAATGACGAGAATTAAGGTAACAACACCGGCCCATTTCTCAACTCGGTGGCGCGGAACCCTTGTTAGTTGCAATAACCAAACGCTAAGATGCACCACTGGAAGAATAATTAGCAATAAATAAAATACAGCCATCCAATACGCGCCTAAGATATTAAACAAGACAAATCCGAAAACGCGTCCCAAAATGAAAGAGGTTGATACGATTGTTAGCGTAATTATATACAATATTTTAATCTTTCGTTTATAAGGGCTTTCTTTTGGTCGGAACAAACTCCAGCTGCTCCGCCCAACGTAATAGACAAGCGCTCCATACAATAAAACTGAAACGATGCCTATAAAAACAATTCCCATCTCCTGTGTCTCCATTCATTAGTTATGTTGTGGGTTTTACATATGCCTACTATTTTACCCAAGTTTGAAACAATAGCATACTTTTAAGCATTGAAACAGTGGGACGGTCCTACTGTTTACTTTGCTTAGCGAAACGAAAGAAACATGAGGACCGTCCCCATGTTCCTACCATGTTCCTAGGTTATAGTTTCCTAAACTTTTTTAAAGCTTGTGTGTTTAGTAGGTATAATAGAAATGCATACAAGAGTAACCCGAGAAGATAACCCCAAATTTGCATGAAGCCATCTCCATAAACCATGACACCTTTAATGGCTGCTGCTCCATAATAAATAGGCATAATATAACACAGATTTCCTAACTTGTATGGAATCAAGTCTAAGGGAATCACCCCCGAAAAAAACACTTGTGGAATGATGGTAAAGGGAATCATTTGTACTACTTGAAGTTCTGAACTTGCAAATATTGAAATCGTGGCACCAAATGAAACAGCTGTCACGGCTAACATAACCATTGCAAGCAAAATCCAACCAATGTTCCCTACGGAACTTAATTGCAGGACATAAATGGAATAAAGAACGATGATAATGGCTTGAACTATGGCAAACACACCATATCCTAACGTATAGCCAAGAATGACTTCCCCTCGTTTAATAGGAGTCATCAATAACCGTTCCAATGTTCCACCACTCCGCTCTCTAACTAGTGCCATTCCCGAAATGATGAACACTAAGAAAAACGAAAATAAGGCAAGAAACACATAGCCAAGGGAATCAAAACTTGACTGATCTTGTGTCCCATATACATATGACATATTTATTTCTGCTGAAGGTTGTAAGGAAGTCATTGCTGTTTTAATCTCACTAGCAGCCTTCGCACCTTTAGTAGAGGGTTCATACATTGTTATAGTCATACCCACATTTTTTGAAAGGGAAAGGATTGCATCGACATCTGGATGTTCCTTCAAATAACTTTCTGGATGTTCGATACCATTGTTTGTAACATCTACAATATTCAAATCTTGTTCTTCCAAAGCAATTATAAGAGAATCTGGCAAAGTATTCTTATCGATTCCAATTGTCGGCACATAACCTGATTCACCCAGTAAATAGTAAACCAAAGTCAAAATCAATAGTGGAGCAACTAAGATCATCATGACGCTTCGTTTGTCATTTATTGTTTGACGGATAACGCGTTTGGCTAAATGAATCATTGAACAGCACCACCTTCTGATTCACCTGAAGCAATGAAAAATAGTTCCTCGACTCTTCCATTTTCAGTTTTATTAAGTAGATTTGTTACAGTATCGTATTCAATTAAGGAACCATTATAAATGAGTGCAGCCTTATCGCACTCTGTTACTTCATCCATTACATGTGTAGAAACAATAATCGTTGTCCCAGAGTTTTTTATAACTTGAAATTGGTCCCATATCTTACGACGTAACACAGGATCGATTCCTACTGTCGGTTCATCTAAGAATAATATTTTGGGAGAATGTAAAATGGCAGCTGCTAGCGAAAGTCGTTTTTTCATACCACCCGAAAAATTCTTCACTAACTTCTTTCTATGCTCTGTTAAATCAACAATAGCAAGTACCTCATCGATACGCTTTCTTAATTCATGTTTGCCAATCTGGTATAGCCCTCCAAAAAAATGCAAATTGGCTTCAGCAGATAGATCGTCATATAATGAATCATTCTGCGGCATAAAGCCTACCTTTTTTAACATTTTCATATTTGGAATTTCCACCTCTGCAAATCGAATAGTCCCCTGGTCAGCAGTAATTGCTCCAATCATCAGGCGAATTAATGTTGTTTTCCCTGAACCCGAAGGACCAAGCAAACAACAAATTTCTCCTATCGGAATCGTGAATGTAATATCATTTATAACTTGCTTTTTATCAAAACTTTTACTGACATTAGAGACCTGAATTTCCATCGTTTTACCTCCTTCAATAACATCTTAGCAACCGTAATATTTCAAAAAAATGAATTTCTATTTCTTCCTATTTTCAGTTAAAATATTAAACAACGACGTGTTGTTTATCCCTTGATAACATTATAAATTCTGGTTTTATGTTACTCAATAAACAAAAATTATCGATGTGTCGGTTAACCGACACTATTTATAAATGTGTTCAAAATAATTTATAGGAGGACTTGGAATGAGTGACATAGGTTTGGATTTACGTGTTATACGAACAAAAGAAGCTATCAAGAATGCATTGATTGAATTAATAGAAGAAAAAGGATTTGAGGCACTTACCGTTAAAGACATCACAACTCGGGCAAAAATCAATCGTGGAACCTTTTACAGTCATTATCAGGATAAATTTGATTTAATGGTCAAATGTGAGGAAGAAGTAGTGCAAGAAATGGAGAACAAGATCATTAAAAACATTCCGAAAGTCATTGCAGGTTTAGATACAAATACTCCGAATACTATCCCCTTTACCTTTCTTGTTCCATTTTTTGAATTTATAAATCAAAATAGAGGACTTATGAAGGCCTTGTTGGGTCCAGGAGGAGATTTATCTTTTCAAACAAAATTGAAACTATTTATGAGGAAAGCCTTATTTGATAGTAACAACAATTTTATTTTTAAGCAGGCAGATCTTCTTGTCCCACCAGAATACTTGATTTCTTATATCGCTTCAGCACATATAGGCGTTATTCAAGAATGGCTTAATAGTGATAGAGCAGAATCACCACAAGAGATAGCTCGAATTATATCGACGATGACCATTAATGGCCCATTCTTTGCAGCAGGATTAAAAAAGTAAATATTGAAACACTGGGACGGTCCTACTGTTTGCTTCGTCTAGCGAAACGAAAGAAACATGAGGACCGTCCCTATGTTCCACCATGTTCCAAAATGTTTCCGTTCTAATAGATTTTGTCCTACTCATATTTTAATAGATAGAAACAGTCGGAATGGAGTGTGGATATAGTTGAAAAAAGTCAAGGTTAGATTACGCCCTATCGTAACTAATATCAATTTGCCTACAGTTATGAAAACAACGGTACTTCCCGGTGACTCTGTTGAACGTTTATTTATTGCAACCCAGGTGGGGGAAATCTTTTATGTAGGAAACGGAGAGGTTAAGACTTTTTTAGATATTCGGTCGAGAGTTATAAAACTAGGTGAATCTCGGGGTGGATATGATGAGCGAGGACTACTTGGCCTCGCGTTTCATCCTCAATTTTATTACAACGGTCTATTTTATCTTCATTATTCAAAAGCAGGCACTCAAGGTCCAGGTGCTCCTCATGATTCATATGAGCCTAACCCTTGTGAGCCAAGTACCCTAAACCTGAAATGGAATAATAGAGAACAACAGTATGATCATATCGATACAGTTGAAGAGTGGAAATTACAAATAAATGGGCAACCTCAAAAAAGACGGACTTTGCTTAACTTAAGGAGACCCTTTTATAATCATAATGGTTTCAATAGCTTAACCTTTTCACCCGAAACAGGAAAGCTTGTGTTAACAACCGGAGATGGTGGCTCAGGCTTTGATCCATTCAATTTAGCTCAAGATGATATGGAAATCGCCGGAAAAATTATCGAAATTGATGTTACTAAAAACACTTCTATCGTTGATCCGCCAGCAGTCACACGTTTTAATGAGCTTCCAATTCCTATTCAAGAAACACTCACAGTCATTGTTAAAGGGGTTCGAAATATCCCAGGGATTTCCTATCAAAGGTTTTACAATCAATATATTAAATATGTAGGAAATGTCGGACAGGAATTGATAGAATCCGTCTTTTCATTCGTTCATTATAAACCCATCCCAGTTAGACAGCTTGTTCAAGCTTCCTTAAGAAACACTGAGCTAAACTCAGACAGATATATTAACCTAGGCTGGAGAGGTTGGGAAGGTGATTTGCCGACTCCTATACTTAAGGATTGTGATGAAAACTCTAATTTAGATAAGAAAACCATTGCTTTTTACAATGAAGCAATTAAACTCTCACCTAAGCGAATTCCGCCTTTAACAAGTTATTATCATCAAGATCCTCGCCCCGATAAGTTCGGGGGAACCGCACTTACGGGAGTGCAAGCCTATTGGGGGAATGAGATTCCCGCTTTGATGGGAAGTGTTGTGTTTACTGACCTGGCACGGAAAGAAGAACCTTCTGATCAAGGGTTCTTGGCTTATACGAGGTTACGGTCAGATGCTAGACAAGATGATTTTGGTATCATTGAAACTGATTATGATTTTGGGGATAGATCTGCTTATTATGTTGGTCTTGGGACGAATTCCGATCAAACTAGACTATATTTGGGTGTTTATGGGTCAATGAAGGTGACTGATCTTAATCAGGGGACTGTGTTTGAGGTTGTTGGGTGATTGTGGACCGACGATAGAGACAGTTTGAGATTTGTGAAAAAGTTGATAAGCGAGTGGTGTCTATTCAGACTTCGATTCTATCTTTGTTTGAGTTGAAGTCCGAATCCTTGCCTCTTTCAGACTTCGATTACTCGCATGTCCGAATTGAAGTCCGAATCCTTGCCTCTTTCAGACTTCGATTCTACGTTTGGCTGAGTTGAAGTCCGAATCCACACCTTTTTCAGACTTCGTTTACTCCTTGTCCGAATTGAAGTCCGAATCCACACCTTTTTCAGACTTCGATTACTCGCTTGTCCGAATTGAAGTCCGAATCCACACCTTTTTCAGACTTCGTTTACTCGCTTGTCCGAATTGAATTCCAAATCCACGCCTCTTTCAGACTTCAAATCTATCTTTGTTTTAGTTGAAGTACCCTATTACTTCCTTTGTCTTTTATATGTGTTTATAGCTATAATAAGGGTAGTGTAAACTTAAGGAGTGTACTACCATGAATAACGTACCTGTTTTTATATATAGAGTTTGTGAATGGATTATGAGGTTCGCCTATGTAAACATTCTTTGGATACTTTTTTCAGCCTTGGGGCTAGTAGCTCTTGGCGTGTTCCCTTCCACTATTGCAATGTTCACAGTGATTCGGCAATGGATCAAGGGTGAAGCTGATATAAAAATCTTTAAGACCTTCTGGGACTCTTACAAGAAAGATTGGATTAAAGGAAATACAATAGGGGCATTTTTAGTCGTTATTGGTTTCATCATATATATAGAGAGCAAAATCATTTTAGTTAGTACACAACCATTAGTACAATTTAGTAAATATCCCTTTTTATTATTAGTGATCGGCTTTATCTTTCTTGTTCTTTATATATTCCCAACCTATGTTCACTATCAAATTAGCACTATTCAAGTTTTTAAAAACTCACTGTTAATAGCACTTGTTAACCCTTTAAATAATATTGTACTGATTCTTTCCTTAGTACTCCTATATTATATTTTTCAAATACTACCACCATTAGCCTTTTTCTTTGGAGGAAGCGCCTCAGCTTATATCATCATGTGGGCTTGTTATCAAGGTTTTAAAGAGGTAGACAAAAAAAGAGAAAAACTCAGGCAGTAAAAAAGAAGAATAACCCGGGGGGCTATTCTTCTTTTTTATTATCCTTTTACTGAGCCAGCCGCAATCCCTTCGACGATCTTATTGCTAAAGAATAGGAAGGCTAGAAGGATTGGTAAAATACTGATTACTAGTGTTGCTCCAATTGCTCCCCACTCAGTCATATACTGGCCGATGAAGTTTTGAATCCCAACTGTTAACGTTTTATATTTGTCTGAACTAATAAACGTATTGATGAATACGAACTCGTTCCAGTTATAAATCATGTTAATGATAACGGTTGTTGAGATAACCGGCATTGTAATTGGTAACGTGATTTGAAAAAAGATACGATGAACAGAACATCCATCAATAACAGCTGCCTCTTCAATCTCACGAGGGAGTGTATAGTAAAACCCTAGTAAAATCATGATTGTTAACGGAAGATTAAATGCAACATATGATAAAATTATCGCTAAAGGATGGTCTATTAAGTTAACTTTTAAAAAGAAATCAAACAAAGGAATTAACGTAGAGTGAACTGGTATCATCATCCCTACCATAAATAATCCTAGCACTAACTTGTTTAATTTCCATTGCATTCTTGTAATTGCAAAAGTTACTAAACTAGCAAGAATAACTGTTAATGCAACAGATGCAACTGTAATCCATACACTATTAAAGAAATATAAGCTAATATTTCCCTGTGTCCAAACAGTCGTGTAGTTTTCCCACTTAGGATCCGCCGGTAATGAGAACGGTGAGGCATTATATATCTCCTGATTATCCTTTAGAGAGAAGAATACAAGCCAAATCAATGGATAGATTTGCAGGAAAGCGAATAAGCCTAGTATTAAATACAATATTGCATACCCAAGTTTTTTCAAGTGAATTCCCCTCCTTAGTATTGAATCTCTTCGTCCGTAGCCGTTAGCTTACGAATTAGCCATGTTACCACTAAAATAATTAGTAATAAGAAGAAGCCTACCGCACTACCGTATCCAAAATCATAAGTGACAAACGCTTTTTTATACATGTAAGATGCAATTACTTCACTGGCACCATTTGGACCTCCACCAGTCATTACATAAATGAGATCAAAGTATTTTAAAGATCCTACAATTGCAAGTACAATCGTTACTTTTATAACTCCCGATATAAGTGGCAGCTTAATTTTATAAGCAATTTGCAAAGGAGAAGCTCCATCGATTCTTGCTGCTTCTACGATTGATTCTGGTATATTCTTTAATGCTGCATAATAAATGATGATATAAAAACCTGCATACTGCCAAATGATTGGTACGAAAATAGCAAATAAAACATACTTAGGCTCTGCTAACCAAGCAGGTGGGTTGTCAACCCCAAGTGACATTAGTAAACTATTTAACATACCGTTAGAAGGATGATAGATTTTTAGCCAAAGTTGAGCGATTGCTACTGAAGATAATAGCATCGGAATCAAATATATCTTTCTAAATGTATTTGCACCTTTTATTTTTGTTACTAGTACTAGTGAAATAGCTAGATATCCTATTAAACTAACAGCTGAAAATAGCGCTAATAAGAACGAGTGCATTGCACTTCTCCAAAAGTCACCATCTTGAATTAGCTTAATATAATTATCTAAGCCTATAAATGTCATCTCACCGATTCCATCCCACTTCATCAGCCCATAATATCCGGTTAATACAATAGGGATATAGATTAACACCATGATCAAAAGTAGAGCGGGGAGTACATACATAGCAATGATGAGCTTATTTGACATGACTTTGTTCATTTTTTCATCCCCTTATCGTAAAGTAAAATTTTTATAAGTTCAGTACAATTGTTTATTTTTGACTGATTCCTAAGAAATGGGTGATTTCTCACGAATCAGTCAAAAATTAAGTCTGAAAAGGACATATCAAGTTCGAGATATGTCCTTTTTCAGCAAAGTTTAAGTCTTACTCTTCAGCAGCTAGAGCATCTTCGTGTTTTTTCGCAAACTCTTCTGGAGTGATCTGCTTACCAAATAGAGATTGGATCATGTTTAAGTGCTCTTGTGCAACTGCTGGGCTCATTTGAACATCTGCATATAATGTGATATTGCTTGCATTGCTTAGTTCATTTAGTACATCAATGTACATTTGTGGTAGATCCATTGTAGACGTATCAACCTTTGTTGCAGGGATTACACCAGCGTCTGTAACTGACACCTCACCCCATTTTTGTACAAAGAACTTAACGAAATCTTTCGCTTCTGCTTTAACCTCTGAAGCCTCTGATACGAATAATCCTACACCAGGACCACCTACAAAGCTGTTGATGTCACCTTTTCCACCTTCAACAGTTGGGAACTTAAAGAAACCAATTGAATCTCTAAATTCTTGTGGAACATCTTGATTTGTCGTATAGTTTGGAAGCTCCCAAGTACCCATTAAGTACATACCTGCCTGGTTGTTCATGAAAGGACCTTTTGCCTCTTCATTTCCAAGTCCGTTATGCCCTTTAACGAAAGCATTCATATCAACTAGATTTTGAATTTCTTGAGCAGCTGAAACTAAAGCTGGATCTTCAAAAGTACCTGTGCGGTTAATTGCGTTTGTTAATGTTTCAGGACCACCGAAACGGTCAGCTAGATACATATACCACATAGAACCAGTCCATGGCTCTTTGTTACCTACTGTAATTGGAGTAATACCTGCATCAGCCAATGTTTTAACGATAGTTTTGAATTCTTCATATGTTTTTGGTACTTCTAAACCGTGCTCTGCAAAGATTGTTTTGTTGTAATAGATTGGTGCGATATTTAGCTCTAGTGGTAATCCGTATGTCTTACCATCAAATGCAAAAGCTTCTGTTGTTCCTGAGATGAAAGAGTCAGATAAGCCTTCGCTTAAAACATCATCTAACTGAGCAAATTTGTTACCGTTTACATAAGGCTCTAAAAAGCCTGCTGCCCAAGTTAAACCTACATCCGGCAGTTTATTTGATGAAGCTAAGATTTTAATTTTTTCTTTATATTGATCATTTGAAAGAACTTCCAATTCAATGTTTACATTCGGATTTGCATCTTCGTACTCTGTAATAATGTTTTGCACAATCATATTATGTTGCTTGGAGCTACCTTCTGGCCATAAGTGCATAAAGTTAACTGTTACCTGCTCTTTTGAACCAGAATCTGATTTTGAACTATCATTTTCTTTGCTATCATTTGACCCTGAACAGCCTGCTAATACTAGTGCAAAAATAAGTGAAAGAATAGCAAATGATGAAAACGCTTTCTTTTTTAGCATTTTTAATACCCCCTGCAATTTTTTAATGTGTTTTACTACTACTTAATGGTATCACCACAGAGGGGTATTCGTAAGGTAACGATGATTAGTTAAAATTCCAAAATTATTAGATTACTTTACTTTATACCTATTAGGAGTAACATTTTCGTACTCCTTAAAGATTTTTATAAAGTATTTGGGTGTATTGTAACCCACTTGTTCAGCAATTTCACTTACAGTCAAATTAGTCGTTAATAAAAGATTTTTCGCTTTTTGGATTCTTATTCGAGTAACATATTCACTGAACGTCATATTAGTTTGATCTTTAAAAAGTACGCTAAAATAACTTGGATTTAAATGGACATGCTTTGCAACTTCTTTTAAGTTGATTTGGTTTGATATATTAGAATCTAAATACTTAATTGCCTTTTCTATCGGACCATCTAACTTTTCATCCTCTTTTATATGAACAAGCCTGTCATCAACTACCTTTTCAATCATGCTGGCTCTTTTACGTTTCTCTTCTATCTCTAATGCATTCTCAACAACCTCAATTAGTTTTTGTTTATTAATTGGCTTTAAAAGATAATTGACTACCCCTAGCTCAATTGCTTCCTGTGCATAACTAAAATCAGAATAAGCCGATATAATGATGACGACTGGGAGCTGACCTATTCTCTTAATCTCTCTTAACATTTCCAAACCAGTCATTTCCGGCATATCGATATCTGTAATGAGTAAGTGAACCTGCTGACTTTTAAACACTTCAATTGCTGATGCTGCATTTGGGGCAACTAATATCTCTTTATTTCCGTTTGTCCAAGATTCAAGTGTTTTCTTTATTCCTTGAAGAGTTATGGACTCATCATCAACGACTAGTATGTTTTTCTGCATGATCCATACCTCCATTTAGTGGGATTTCAAACATACAGCAAGTGCCTTTATTCACTTCACTGCTTATCATTAAACCATTATGATCATTCTTATAATAAAGCTTTAATCTCTTATTAACATTTGCAATGGCAATTCCATTTCCATTTTTGGAGTATACGTTTTCATCAAGCTGTTCATTTAACCTTTCTACTGTTTGGTGATCCATTCCTTTGCCATTATCAATCACCTGACATAGTAACTTATCTTCCTTTTCTACCTTTTCAACGACAATCTTAATGATTCCTTTTCTGATTTTATTGTTAACCCCATGGATTACAGCATTTTCAACTAAAGGCTGAATCAATAGTTTTGGAATTCTCACGTTTTTGTATTGCTCTGGAATATCAATTGTCCATGTTATATGTTCAAACCTAAACCTTACTACATTCATAAACTTTTCAATATGGTCTAACTCCTGCTTCAGTGTCACCCATTCCCCATTTAAATTACTGTCAATTGTATATCTAAATAGCTCCGACATTGAGATAATTAGTTCAGCTAGCTTTTCATCGCCTTTTTGTTCTAAGTGCCAATATATCGCATTTAATGTGTTAAAAAGGAAATGCGGATTAATTTGGGATTGTAAAGCTTTTAATTCCGATCTACTTCGAAGCAGTTCCTCTTCATAAACCACTTGAATTAAATGATTAATTTCTTCAGCCATTTCATTATACGTTTGGTTTAATTCCTTAATCTCAAATGTCTGAGAGGATTCAACATTAAACGATAACTCTCCTTTTCTTCTTTTCTTCATCGTATTTGTTAATTTAAAGAGTGGTCTTGTAACCGTGGTAGAAATAATATAAGACAAGACCAGGAAAAGGAGGAATCCGAAAATACCCGAAAGATAAGTTGCTGCTCGTAAAACAGAAACTCCTTTCATTATTTCATTGAATGGCATTAAAATGACCAACTGCCAACCTGTTAAACTTGATTGTTGCTTAACTACCATGTAATCATTATCATCCAGTGTAATCTTCGTTTGTTCTTGGTTTAAAATTTCTTCTAAGTCCCCTCGATAATTTGATGCAATTACATTGTCGTTACTTCCGATTAAAATCATATAATCCCTTGAAATTTTGGAATTAGTAAGCTGAAAGTAATTAGGGTCTATCTCAATCGTTAAATAGCCTCCAATTGAAAAATCGCGGTCAATTAAATTTACACTTTTAATTGCCATAAAATTATAAGGATAGCTAGAATCCCTCCCTATCCATACGAGCCCGCCATTTGCCTCTTGGGCACGATATATCCAGTCAGGATTAATGCGTGTTGATAAACGAAGATCATCAAGTGGAACAAGCTTATCGTAGTTACTTAAATAAAGGTCAACCGAAGTAATACCACTTGAGTATATTTGCAATTTATTTATCGTATCCATTAGTGACTGTCGCTCAGAAAAGGTTGGCAATTTTCCCGACTCATATGTTTTAAGCATTGACTGAACCCTAGAGTTTGTTGCAACTTGGATACTTAAATTGTTTATCTGTTGATAGAGGGAATCGATTCTACCAGTCGCCTCAACTGCTGTTTGCTGCATTTGTTCTTCTGCATTGTTTGTTATCACCTGCAGAACAATTGTATACGTAATCATTCCAACGAAGGCTAATACAAAGAGCATGGCTAATAAGTAGACAAATAATATTTTGTTTCGGAGTGTATTATACCTCCTAAGAAATGATTTCAACTTATTTCACCCTCTTTAAAAAATTTTGAATTGGAATAGATTAGGTATACATTGCAGTGTACTGGTGCTTTTATAGTAACAGCCATCTATCCATTATAAGAATGGAAGGATGGCCATTCCTTTCTAAAAGTATATCCTTAATAGGGACCGCGGATATGATTAGTCACTTCTGTTTGATAAAATTGCTCTAGTTTCGAAAGCTCTTCTTTAGTAAATGAAGGAACTTTCAACGCTTCTAGATTATCCTCGACTTGTTTTACTGACTTAAACCCTGGAATGACAGATGTGATGTCTTCATTATCCAGAATCCATCGTAGTGCTGCTCTTGTCATGTTGCCTCTGTTTTCAGTGATCCAATTAAGCTTTTGACTTAACTCTACGCCTTTTCTAAATTCTACACCAGCAAATGTTTCTCCTACATTGAAGGCTTCTCCATTTCGGTTGAAGTTTCGGTGATCATCCTCTTCAAATGTAGAACCTTCATTAAACTTACCAGTCAATAATCCACTTGCAAGCGGAACACGTGCTAAAATCCCGACTCCCTTTTCTTTGGCCAACGGGAATAGTTCTTTCATTGGCTTTTGTCTAAACAGATTAAAAATAACCTGAAGTGCCTTTGTGTTTGAGTTCTCTAAGCAATACATTCCTTCTTCAACTGTTTCAACGCTTACTCCATAGTGTCGGATTTTCCCTTCCTTTTGAAGCTGATCCAACACTTGAAAGACTTCACCACTTTTTAAAATTTCCAAAGGTGGGCAATGAATTTGATATAAATCGATACGTTCCCTTTTAAGTCTTTTTAAGCTTGCTTCACATAGTTCTCTAACCGATTTTTCAGAATATGTTTCAGGGTCGGAAATATCCTTAGATCGACAGAACTTTGTCGCAATATAAATATCATCTTCTTTCCCTTTTGTTGCTTTTGCTAACAACTCTTCACTATGCCCGTCCCCGTATACATCCGCTGTATCGAAAAAATTCACTCCTGCATCCATTGCACGATGTAAACCTTTTAATGCCTCTTCATCATTTGTTTTTCCCCACGCGCCTCCGATTGCCCATGTTCCAAAGCTAAGTTCACTAATCTTGAGCTCGGTATTACCTAACCTGCGATAATTCATCTTTTCACCTCATCTAAGTTTATACTAGTACCAGTTTCTATTGATCTATAACATGCTTCAATAACCTTTATTGTTAGAAAGCTGTTATGTAATAGTTTTTCATTTAACCCGCCATTCAAGATGGCCTTTGAAAAGTAATCAATTTGATTGACGTAAGGGTTTGCCCAGAGGCTCTCAGTCCTCGGATTACAACCATCTTTAAAAATTTGTATAATTCCTTCACCCTGAATAACATCCGGCCGGTACGCTCTTGAAACAATTATTTTCCCTTCCGTTCCACTAATCGTGTATTCATGTTTAAACGGCTTTTCAAAGCTGCATTCAAATACCGCTTGTACACCATTATCATACACAAGCTTTCCATTTGCTGTGAGGTCTACTTCCTCTTTGTTAGCCCAAGCTGAAACTTCCCTTGGAGGTGACTCAAGCAAAAGAGAGAATGTATGTATACAGTAGCAACCGACATCAAATAAACTACCCCCTCCAAGTTCTTTACTAAGCCTAATATTGGGAGTATTTTGATTTAATTCAAATGAGAAACTCGCTTCAATTTGTTGTATTTCACCAATTTCACCTTGTCTCATAATTTCCTTGACTCTTTCATGCTGTGGATGAAATTGATACATAAAGGCTTCCATAAAAAGCACATTATTTTCTTGGCATACTGTTACCATTTCCTCTAAACTCTTCTCAGACAGGGCAGCTGGCTTTTCACACAACACATGCTTTCCTTTTTCAGCAGCCTTTTTAACCCACTTTTCATGCAAACTATTTGGTAATGGAATATACACTGCATCAATGTCATCACAATCAAGCAATTCTTCATAGTTAGGATAGACATTAGCAATATTGAAATCTTTAGCAATAATCTCTACAGAATCATTTTCACTACCAATCGCAATAACATCTGCATATTTTGAAGCCAAGGCAGCAGGAATAAATGCCTCACGGGCGATATTTGCGGTGCTCAATACTCCCCATCTTATCTTTTGCATTTATTAGCTCCACCTCCTAAATAAATATTAACCAAGTTGAAATGAGTATTTTGTTTTCGTTCTATATAATTCATTTGCTTCAATGATAAATGAGGAAATCATATTAGGCACTTTTTGTGTTTCTAGACATAAACCTAAATAATTTTCAGATCTTCTTCCCCGAATCATTAAATTGTTACCTAACGAATTTCCTGTGTATAAAACAACAGCTGGCTCATCTGTTTCCATCACTAACTTTCTTCCACTCTTTTGATCAAATAAAGCTATATCCTTTTCATTATTGGTACTAAGTAAAAAAGGATGGTCATACCCACCACCAACAAGCTCAACTTGAACATCGGTAGATTCAACTCCTCTTTTAATAGAAGAGCCTTCTCTAAAATCAAATACAGTGCCTTCAGTTAGCAATTCTTTACCGGTTGGAATTAATGTTGAATTTAATTCAAGATACCTATCACTATTTAAAGTTAACTCATGGTCTAGTATGTTTCTCTTCAAATTTCCACTTAAATTGAAATATGTGTGATTTGTAAGGTTTACGACTGTTTTTTGATCAGATTTTGCTTCATAAGAAATCAATAATTCATTGTTTTGATTAATTGTATACGTAACAATCACATGTAGATTCCCAGGAAAACCCGCTTCACCATGTGGACTAGTGTAGGAAAAAATGATCTCCACTTGATCCTCTGTTGTTTGTATGTCAGAATTCCACCGAGCCTTATCTAACCCGTTCGGTCCACCATGAAGATTATGTTCCCCATGATTTTTAGAAAGGGAATACGTTTTACCATCTAATTCAAATGAAGCATTTTCAATCCGACCTGCATTTCGACCAATAACACATCCAAAGTATGGTGAGTGGTGAACATATTCGTCAATCGTGTCATATCCGAGGACAATTTCCTCTATATTACCTTCTCGATCAGGTACTTTAATACTTGAAATGATGCAGCCATAATCAATACAAGTAAATTCCATTCCCTTGTTGGTTGTGACCGTATAAGATTTAATTTCTTTCCCATTTAAAGACCCGAAAATCTTTTCTGTCACATTCATTTCCTAGCCTCCCTCCGAGTCATGCCATTAATCAATACCTTTTCTCTCAATTACATTTTTCTGAATCTTTTCAAGCCCTGGCTAAGGTCCTTTGTATTGTTATAAACCATTTTATATAAATTAAATAACTCGTTATATTTCTCAACATTTTCTGTAATAGGTTCAAACGTTTTATCATAGCTTACAAAGTTAGCAGCACACTCTTCTAATGAATCGTACCAGCCTACACCATATGCTGCGATTATTGCTGCACCCATTGCTGCCCCTTGCTCATTTTTCAATTTCACGATTTTTGAATTAAATACATCTGCTTGAATTTGAAGCCATGTATCATTTTTGGCTCCTCCGCCAATAGAAATAATTGTATCAATTGTTTTACCGCTTTCACGGAATATATCAATTGACTCACGTAAAGAAAATGTAATTCCTTCAATAACAGCACGTGCAAAATCTATTCTTTTATGAGAAGCATCCATACCAATAAAGCTTCCACGAATGATTGAATCAGCATGTGGAGTTCTTTCTCCAACTAAATAAGGTGTAAATAAAAGTCCATTTGCACCAATTGAAACATCGGCTAAGCCCTCTAATAAAGATGTAAACTCCTCACCACGAGCAAATGTGTCTCTAAACCAGCTTAAACTATGTCCAGCAGATAGCGTGACACCCATTGTGTAAAAAGCATTTTCTTTACTATGGTTGAAATAGTGAACCTTACCCGAGAAATCACGATCATTCGTCTCCTCGTATGAAAGAACAACACCTGACGTACCAATACTACAGAGAGTCTTACCTTCTGATAAAATCGATGATCCAACCGCTCCACATGCATTATCAGCTCCGCCTGCAAATACCTTTGTAGTCGTATGCAAACCAGTCGATTTCGCAAAGGATTCAGTAATTGTTCCAACACAAGCAGTAGATTCGACTAATGGAGGACAGAGTTTCTTATTAAGACCAACTAGCTCACAAATTTCATCACTCCACTTTTTCTCTGCTACATTTAATAGCAGGGTACCAGCAGCATCTGAGTATTCCATATGAATTTCAGCTGTCATTTTATAGCGTAAATAATCTTTAGGCAGCATAAATGTTTCTGCTTTTTCCAATGTATTAGGTTCATATTGCTTTACCCAAAGAAGCTTAGGCAACGTAAATCCTTCTAGGGCAGGGTTTTTTGTGATATCCAGAAGTTTTTCTTCGCCTACAAGCTGATAAATTTGCTCACATTGCTCTGTTGTTCTCGTATCATTCCATAGAATAGCATTACGCAAAACCTGTTTGTTTTCATCTAGTAATACTAAACCATGCATTTGCCCTGAAAAACTAATTCCTTCAATAGATGAAACATCACCTTCAAATTTTTCAACAAGCTCTTTTAAAGCATCCGTTGTTTTTTCAATCCACTCATTAGGATTTTGCTCACTATATCCGTCTTTTTGCTGTATTAGTGGATACTCTTTAGAAACTTCTTGGACAATCTCACCACTTTGATTTAGCAATACAACTTTTACAGCACTCGTACCTAAGTCGACACCAATAACAAAT
Organism: uncultured Bacillaceae bacterium; assembly: GCA_947497585.1. GTDB lineage: Bacteria > Bacillota > Bacilli > Bacillales > Bacillaceae_L > Bacillus_BV. Next base: position 41,264 of record CANMHG010000011.1, read on the forward strand.
TTCATCTCTCTCACCCTTTACAAGATTTTAGGAAAAATGCTGGATTACAGTATGTAGTCCAGCATTTTTTGTCATTATCCGCGATATGCATTTAATAGATATTGGTTTAAGATCATTTTTAAGTTTTCTTGTCTTCCTGACTTATTCGTAATTCTATCTAAACCTAGTGCGTGTTGTTCTAGCTTTTTAAAATCAGTTCTTCCTTCGACAATTTCTAGTCCGATTCCTTCTGTGTAGCTTCTGTAACGATCTGCAACAAAATCTTCTAATACTCTATCTTCAATCAGCTTTTGCGCTACCTTTGTTCCAACTGCAAAGCTATCCATTCCAGCAATGTGCGCTAGGAATAAGTCTTCAGGATCAAAAGAACCTCTTCGAACCTTCGCATCAAAGTTTAATCCACCTGAACCGAGACCATCATTTTTAATGATTTCATACATAGCCAACGTTGTAGAATATAGGTCTGTTGGGAATTCATCTGTATCCCATCCAAGTAATGGATCACCTTGGTTTGCATCCACTGAACCTAACATTCCATTGATACGTGCTACATGTAATTCGTGCTCAAATGTGTGACCAGCTAGTGTTGCATGATTCGCTTCGATATTGAATTTGAAATGATCTTTTAAACCATAGTTTTGTAAGAATGCAAGACCAGTAGCAACATCGAAGTCATATTGATGCTTTGTTGGCTCTTTTGGTTTTGGCTCAATTAAGAACTGACCAGTAAAGCCAATTTCATTAGCGTAGTCTTTTGCCATATGGAAGAAGCGCGCTAAATTATCTAGTTCAAGTTTCATGTCCGTGTTTAGTAATGTTTCATAGCCTTCACGTCCACCCCAGAAAACATAGTTCTCTGAACCTAGCTCTTTACCAATTTCCAAGCCTTTTTTCACCTTTGCTGCAGCATAAGCAAATACATCTGCATTAGGAGATGTTGCCGCACCACTTAACCAGCGAGGGTGTGAGAACATGTTAGCTGTATTCCATAAAAGTTTTGTTTTGCTAGTTTTTAAATATTCCTTAATCATTGCAACAATTTCATCTAAATTTTTATATGTGTCCTTTAGGTTATCTGCTTCTGGCGCTACATCAAAGTCATGGAAACAGAAGAATGGAACGTTCATTTTCTCAAAAAATTCAAATGAGGCCTCAACACGTGCTTTTGCTAGGTCCATTCCGGAAAATCTGTCATATGGTCTAACCATTGTACCTTGGCCAAATGGATCAGATCCTTCACCTGTAAACGTATGCCAGTATGAAACAGCAAAACGAAGGAATTCTTCCATTGACTTTCCATTAATTTGTTCTTCAGGATTATAATATTTAAACGCATACGGATTTGTTGAATTTGGGCCTTCGTATTTAATTTGATTCACTTTTTCAAAGTAACTCATTGAACATTCCTCCATTATTAAATATATGAAATCGTTTACACTCTGTACAAAATGAATTATATCAGGGTATACTTAGTTTGTCTAGAGAACGAACTAAGTATTTATCACTTAAATTTGTAAATAGATTAAACATTATCTCTTCATTTCTGCACGTTTATAGTATGTTATAAATATGACAAAATAACAGAATTTATTGGGCTAAGGAGTAAAGACAATGACCTGGAATCAACAAGTAGTGAAAGCAAACAACAAGCAATATATATTGCAGATGATTAAAGCACAGGCTCCCATCTCCCGAGCTGAGATTGCCAAGCAACTAGGGTTAACAAAAGGAACTGTCTCTTCTCTTGTAAGTGAATTGTTAGACGCAAACCTTTGCTATGAATCTGGTCCTGGTGAGTCCAGTGGAGGCAGACGTCCTGTTATGCTTTTATTTAATGGAGAAGCAGGCTTTTCAATCGGAATAAATATAGGAGTAAACTATATTTTAGGAATCCTCACGAATCTTAATGGAGAAATCATAGCTGAACAAAAGAAGACGATTAATAAGAGAACTTATGAAGATGTGATGAAGATTGTTTCCCAAATCATAGATAGCCTATTAGATTCAAAGCCTGCTAGCCGCTATGGTGTAATTGGAATAGGCGTTGGGGTTCCTGGGATTGTAAATAAAGGCGAGGAAGTTCAAATGGCACCAAACTTAGGCTGGAAAAATATTAATGTAAAAAGTGACCTCGAAATGAAGTATAACCTTCCAGTTATCATTGAAAATGAAGCAAATGCAGGAGCATATGGCGAAAAAGTATTTGGAGCCGGAAGAGAAACCGATAACCTCATTTACTTAAGTGCCAGTATCGGGATTGGTGTCGGGTTTATTTTCAATAACCAGATTTATCGAGGAGCCGAGGGATTTTCAGGTGAGATGGGACACATGATTATTGAGGTTAATGGTAAAGATTGCACCTGTGGAAGTCAAGGTTGCTGGGAGCAGTATGCTTCTGAGCAGTCTCTATTAAAATCAGCCTCATCATTATTAAAAACTAAGGGTGAAATAACTCTAGAATATTTAATTGAGGAAGCCAAAACCTCTCAAGAAATACGCGCCCTGTTTACCGAAATTGGTTATTATTTAGGAATAGGTATTAATAATATATCTAATACATTCAATCCGGAGAAAATTATTATCGGCAATAGGCTTGCAATGGCAAAACACTTACTAATGGATTCAATTACTGATTTCGTTAAGTCGAATACTCTCAAGCATAGTAGATCTAGCCTAGAAATTCAGTTTTCAGACCTTTCCATTTACTCTTCAGCCTTAGGTGTTTCGGCTCAAACAATCGAAGCATTTCTTGCAAACACTTTGTTTGAGCAAACCAACTAGAACAAAGAAAGACCCCTTACAACTTAATAAGGGGTCTTTTACTTGTAAAATATTATAGAGGCCGCTTATAAATAAAATAATCAAAATCTGCGGCTTGTTTACGACCAGAAGTATCTTGACACTGCATTCCAACAAAGGCTCCTGTGAAAAAGCCTCCGCCTTGGATATAATCATCCGACAGTTTATATGATTCAAAACTAATTGGTATCATATTCCAAGTTTCACCATCAAGTGAGTAAGAATATTGATATACATTTGTTTTCACTTCAACACGAATGTAGACATACTCCACGTCTTCAGGAAGGACAATCTCATTTCCACGTAGTGGTTGACCAAACGTAAAGTTATCACAAGTCATAAGTTCAAGAATTCTTCCCTTTTCCTCGTTCCATGAAATTTGGCATGATGTCCAGTTTTGGGTGTTGTAATAATTCACTAATCCCGCAGATTGCTGGAATGTATCTGGATTAAATTTCACTTTTGTCTCAGCAACAAAATTAAAATGCTGCCAACGTCTTGCAACAAAAGCTTGAGTAAACTTAGAAGTTAACGACTCTCTTCCATAGAGGCGAAGATGTCCAGGATTGTCAGTTAGGGACATAATATCCTCAGTTAACGGAATACGTAATGACTGAAAATGTGAATTTAACACTTCTGAATTAAACTCATCTTTTTCAGGATAGTCACTCTCCCACTTCACTTCAGGAATATTTGGCCCTTCTATTTCTAGTGAAGGCTGGTTTCCTCCTACTACATACGGCCAATCATTTCTCCATTCTACTCGTTGAATAGCTGTTTCTCTCCCTAATGGACAGTAACCACGTGGATCTAATAATGGTTTATTTTCATCAGGTAATGGACGACCAGTTAAGTGTACAAGGAACCATTCATCCGTATGTGTTTGGACAATCGAAGCATGTCCCGCTTTTTGCAATGGGTTACGCGGATAAGGAAATGATGTAAGTAAAGGATTTTCTGGATGCACTTCATACGGCCCTTCAATACTTTTTGATCTTGCTATAGTAGCACAATGGTCGTATTTTGTTCCACCTTCAGCTGTTAATAAATAATAGTATCCATTAAGTCGATAAAGGTGTGGTGCTTCTGTTAACTTAACATCTGTTCCTTTAAAAATAATTCTTGGTTTCCCAACTAGCCTCTGTTTTTCAGGGCTGTATTCTTGTAATGCAATTCCGTAGAACGGATGATTTCCAATACGATGATCCCAATTCATGTTAACTAAATACTTCTTCCCATCTTCATCATGGAATAAAGATGGGTCAAAGCCTGAACTGTTTAAATAAATAGGATCCGACCATTCACCATCAATTGTTTCACAAGTTGCTAAATAATTATGGCAATCCTTCCAGTGTCCTTCTGTAACCTTTACATCTGTGTAAATTAAATGGAACACCCCATCACTATAGGAAAGCTGTGGTGCCCAAATTCCACCTGAATCAGGATTACCCATCATATTTAATTGACTTAATCGATTTAAAGGTCTCGAGGCTAATCTCCAATGTTTTAAATCCTTAGAGTGGTATATTCCGACTCCAGGAAACCATTCAAATGTTGATACAGCAATATAGTAATCTTCCCCAACTCGACAAATACTCGGATCGGGATTAAAGCCTGGTAAAATAGGATTTGTAATCGTAGCCATAAGTGCCTCCTTAGATGCCTTTTTATAAGAACGTATACAGAGTTTTCATAATTAAAGCGCTATCATTTTGAAGATAGCACGTATTAGTATGAACATCAACGCATTAATCAGCCTCAGGTAGTATGTTCTAAATATAGTGTACTTTTACCTAATATTTAGTCTATTTTAGGTTCAATAAAATAGGAAAAGGATAGCTTAGACCATATAGTCCTAGCTATCCATAGTTCACTAATTAACTTTTTACCTCAGTCTTGCAATAAACATCAACAAAGTGAGCAGGGTTTAATTTTTCACCTGTTACACGGCTAATTTTTTCATTCCAGTCATAAAGGGCAGCTGGTTTGAAGAATTCATTGATCAGCATTTCACCTGTTTCTTTTGTGAAAAATTCCGGTGAAATCTTCGTTTCAATATGACGAAGAAGCTGTGCTGCCATTAATTCTCCAAGTAGATAATTTTGATAGTAAACAGGAGCGAGTGTAAAATGAATTTTTGCAGCCCAATCAGGATTATCCGTTGAATCAGGAGGAGTGACTAGCTGAACTTCATTTACTATTTTCCACCATAACGCGTTTAAATCTTGATCAGGATTTTCGTAAAGTTCTTTTTCAAAAAATACAAAAGTAATAATCCATCTTCCTGCAATAAGCATTTGTAACTGTTGATACTTCTGTAATTCTGGTGCAAGCTCATCTACTGTTGCTTCATCCACTTGTAAGAAGCGCTTTAACCAGCGTGGGTCTTTGCCCATTTTTCCGAATAACATTGCGATCGATTCGGTTGTTAAAGTATGACTTACTGTACGTAGTCCAAATGGAAGGTTAGCGTCCACATATTTGAAATAAGCCGCATGACCAAACTCATGTAGGTTCGTTTCCATCCAATACGCATCTTCCGTTAAGTTACAAAGAACACGAACATCACCTTCGCGGTCTATATCCGTACAAAAGGCTGTTGGATTTTTCTTTTCTCTAGGAAACAAATCGCTTTTTGCATATAGATCGTCAATTTCGATTCCCATTGAGTGAAACGTGTCTGTTGTGATTTGAACAATATCCTTATCCTTATAAAAAGGATCTAGATTAGCTGTATCAGTTGCTGGTGCCTCTTGGAAAAATGGATCAACATAATGCCAAGGGCGGATATCCTCTGGACTAATCCCAAATTTAGTTGCTAAACGCTCATCTAGTTCTTTCTTCATTGAGCGGTAGGCTTCATCTGATTGTTCAATTAGCTCGTTGAAAATAGAGAATACTTCATCACGGTCAAGCTCTTGAAGAGCAAAGCCCATTTGATGATGGTTATTAAACCCAAGTAGTTGTGCAGCTTCATTACGCTTCTTCACAAGCTCAAGCAGGTCTTTTTCTACAACTTTACCTACTTCCTTACTTGCAAACCAAACCTTTTTGCGCAATTCTTGGTCATTGCTATTAACCAAGACGTTTCGAATTTCATTAGCAGAATATTTCTTGCCATCCACTTCAGGTGAGTATGTGTTAAATAGTAGATTTAATTCAGAAGAACGTTTTGATAAATCAGCAATTACTTCTTCAGGGAGCTGGTTAGCTTCCATATCACTTAGTAAAAGTTGAAGCTGACGTTTTTCAACCTCTGTTACGTTTTCCGTTGCTAGAAACTGTTTTACTTTCTCGTATGTATCTTTTGAAGAGAATAATAGACTGTACCTAGTGCCAGCTTCACTTAATTTAGCAGCCCACTCAGGGTCTCCAGTTGTTTGGGCCATCCAGCTTGCTTGGGTAACCTCTTTATGTAATTCTTGCATTCTGTCATTGAAATCTTTTAGAAATGTTTGTAGTGTTTCCATCTATATCGCTACCTTTCTAATTTTGAGTTTAGTAACATTATAAGAATTCGTTAAAGATTCTGTTAAACCTTTAAAAGCTTAAAATTTGTTGCGGAAATTTATTTCTTAATTAAAGAAAAGATATCACCACCGTACTAACACCGACAAGTGTAAACATCACCCCTCCGAAACGGGTTGACCATATATACAAACCTGAGGGATCTGATGGATGACTTGACTTCCAGCTCTCCGTAATCGTCCAAAAAATAGATGGCTTAAAAATCATAAATAATCCAAACAAAATTAAAATACTGCCAAGTACGAACATTTAAACTCCCCCTTTACACCTGTGTCCCTTACTTCTTTTTCAATTCCATTTCCCCGCCACATTTTACACATTTATGTTCCTTCTCCATCAATGCCCCATAAGCAAAAGCAGCTTCATTATAGATTTCTGCTAACCTTTCCCCACATAGCATACAAGTAGCACGCTCACTTACCCGTGATTTATGTAGGATGTAATAAATGACTGCACCGATAACTAAGGTCGTTCCTATATAAAATAAAAACATTGCTTTGACCTCCCGTTCATTGAATACTACTATTTACGTTGGGAAGGGAAATAGGTTTCGAGAAATAGAAAAAAGAAGAACAATCCTCTTCGAATTGGATAAGACCAATGCCCATTGAACATTGATCTCGCTAGTATATTAGTTATTTTTTATTCAGTAGATTGATAAACTTCTCTTTCAAAGGTCTCACCATTCGCAAAGATAACTTTGATCTTAAAGCGCATACTATCCTTTTTCTCAACCTCAGCTAAATGGAAATATCGAGGCCAGATCTCACCTTCAGACTGATTTTGTTTTTCAGGGATAATCTCCTCTTCTCCAATGAATGTTTCACCTTCATATTTTACTAGATACGCTTTTTCTGCATAGGATGAAGGTCTATCCATAAAATCATTGAAAAGAGAAACATTCAGAGTCTCATCAAACAAATGAATATCTGCACGGAGGATACCATAATACCTCGTTCCAAAGTGACCGAGGTTCTCATGATGAATTTCCCCGTTCTTAAGCGAGTTACCATACGTAACCGATACGAAATACTTCATTCGATAATCACGGTCCTGTTTGATCATTTTTTCTTCAATTGCTTCCTTCGCCTCTTCTTCGATGTTAGAGCTAGAAGTTGTTGTGAAAACCCCAACCTCCCACATTGGCTCTAATTTAAGTTCTACTGGGACCTGAACCTGAAACACGCCAGGCTGTAACTCATCTGCTGGTATAGCTCGATAATCATCTCCTTCACCAACCGCATAATGAAACAGAACCTCAGAGTCCCCTTGCAGTTCTCTAACCTGCCAATCAAATGTTGCAACAGCCTTACTCCCTACTGCCTTGCTTGGATTAAAATCCATAGTAATTCGACTGATCCAGCTTTGCTCTTCTTTCATCTCATTGATTACATTTTCAATACGGTCTGTTTGACTGTAAACAGTACTGTTAATGTCATTTATGTGGTGATAGACGTTGTTGAGTTGTTTTTCTAGGTTGGTTAGTTTGGCTAGTAGGTTGAAGTTCATGATGAGGCTGATGACTAAGGCGGCAGCTATGAAAGTTTGAAAGTATTTTTTATAAGCTTTGGTTTCCAAGTTGTATCCCCCCTATACGAAATTTATATTCTTTTTTAAAATATAGCAATGCCTTCCAAACTATAAAATCCGGGCAGTCTCTTCATCTAGTAACTTAACATGAATACCATTCGATGTTCCGCCTTCGATATGATTTGGTAGACCCGATAATTCGAGTAGTCCCTTGAAATGTATCGCTTTTTTAGTATTAGTTTCTAATGTAATACGATATGGACCAGCAATATTCATAAGTGACTCCATTCGAACTTCATCTTCCCTGAAGAATGTATCTAAAAATTCTACTTCAAAGGTCACAGCTTTATTACTTCGATTTTGCAACTCAAGATTGCACTCCCCGTTCAATACATCTTGGCTCACATATTCAAAATTGCACATCCCATTACCGTCGTACGATATTGCTTTAACGCCACTAGCCACGGTTTCTGCCCGTAAATTGATAAACGGTTCCGTTTCTGTAGAGAAACAAATGAAATAGTATACTAATTAGCAGACCAAATCTAATTGGAATCTTATGTTAAGATTAATTTAGAGCTTGTGAAGTATTACACTTGAACGGAGCAGGTTAGCAGAATGATATTTGAATACTTCTTTAAGGTAAATGAGGGGGAAAATCTATAATGGAGAGATTTGATTTCAGCTTTAATAATAAGTATGTTAGATTGTGGTTTATATGGGTACTTCCTCTAATAATACTAACGGTAATACTCTTTTTCCTTTTACCAGTTAAATATAAATGGATACCTTCTTTTCTCCCTATAATTACTGTAATCATTTTTAAAGGGTGGGTAAAGCTGGATAAATACAAGAATAAAAATTAGCTATATATTGCACTAAAACGAAGCAGTTTAGATGTAGAAGCAAGTCATCATTACTTAATACATAGTAGACTACCAACCTGTTTCAAAAATACGGTTTTTTGCTACATTTAACTTTTGAAATGAATGTACTCATCATAATAAAAGAAGTCAGTTAATAATTAATGTCCTGAATAAAAAGAAGGTTAGATAGGGAAGATATGGAAAAACAACTTCTTAGGGTGAATTATTTTGGACAATTATAGTAATGACAACACAGCAAGAAGGTATAGAGCACACGTCAGTATACTAGGAACAACTCAAATTCATCTAAGAAACCCTTATATCATAGCTTGGTGGAGTACAGCTTTTCCTGGGTTTGGACATCTTCTTTTATCAAAGTATCTTAGGGGTTTTGTTTTATTTATTTGGGAAGTCGTAGTTAATATACAATCGAAATTAAATTTAGCCATGATTTATTCTTTTCAAGGTGAGATAGAACAAGCAAAAGAAGTTTTAGATACACGTTGGTTGTTAATCTACATTCCAGTTTATATATTTGCAATCTGGGATAGTTATCGTACAACAGTTGATATGAATAAAGTTTTTGTTTTGGCAGAACGAGAGGAACATAAGTTTAATTCTTTCAGTATAGGTGCACTCGAAATAAATTATTTGGATAAAAGAAATCCTGTTATGTCTATAATATGGTCATTATTTATACCAGGATTAGGACAGCTTTATATACATAGAATTGTGACGGCATTTTTCGTTATTATCTGGTGTGTTGTCTTTTTTTACTATTCTCATGCTCTTGAGGCTATTTCACTTTTGTTTTTAGGAGAAATAGAAAAGGCGACTTCGGTATTAAATCCTGAGTGGCTTTTATTTTTCCCATCTCTATATGGATTTTCTGTCTTTGATTCCTATATGAATACAGTTGAAAATAATAAGTTATACGATAAAGAACAGCGAAAATATTTTAAAGAGAATTACCAGTCTAATACCTTTCAGGTATTAAAAGGGCAGAAGGTGGACTAAACAATGCAACTATTTTCAACATTTGAACACACCGTCTACATAGAGTTGGCTATTGCTACTTTGGAAAAAAAGGGAATAAAAAAAGAAAATATATTTATAGTCCCTCTTGATAATCGAACCGAAGAACGGAAAGTCTTTGATAGCCTAAAACGTTCTGATGGGACTTCTCTCATTGATATCGGGGCAGCACTAGCGACTGCATTTTCTGTTATTGGTGCTAGTGTTGGATTTAAGCTTGCATGGGGACCAATCTATTGGGGGTTAATAGGTGCATTTGTCGGGTTTATTCTAGGTTTTGCCATCCGTCTTTTTACGGAAAAAGTCATAAAAAAGCGACGAAGATTGTTAAAAGGATTTCATTCTGAATTAATTGTAATTGTCGATTGTGATGAATCTCAAGGAGAACTTATTGAAAACATTCTATTTAGTCACTATGCACTAGGTGTAGCAAAAGTAAAGTAGGATTCTCTCTCAAAGGATGCTTATTTTGAAGTAGAATAATTAACAAAACCAGTCAATCATCGCATTCAAATACATATTTTGTAACAAGGTACTTAAACTTTCGGGTGCCTTAATTTAATAAGGAAATTAAAACGAATAACGCTTGGATAAGACCATAGGGACGGTTCCCGCTGTTCATTTTGGACCGCTGGAACCGTCCCCTTGATATTTTAAAGCCGCTCGTACTCGCTCTCTTAGATCTACATCTTCATTAATAATAAATTTCACATAAAAATTTATGGGTAGTGTCAACCTATATCTTAGGGGGTGAATTACTTATGAGTAATAAATTAGATAAAACAATTGAATTATCAGCATGGATAATTACGTCGCTATTATTAGTTAAATATGTACCTAAAAACAGAATACGGGAAGCCCATATATCCTTTTTGTTTAAACAAGTCATTACATGGCTTTTCGGTTTACTTGTAGTTGAAAAAGGTCTAATTTCTTATCCTAATCGTCTATTCTTTAAAAATGCAATCAAATCTAGCTTTACATTTGAATACTTTGTTTATCCTGCGTTATGCTCATTATTCAATTTATATTATCCAGAAAAGCGTAATAAGGTTGCAAAACTAATTTACTACTTTATCCATACAGCCATAATTACAGGGTTCGAAATATTTGCTGTTAAATACACTAATCTAATTAAGTATAACAACTGGAAATGGTATTGGAGCTTTATAACGATGTGGTTATCTTATTACATCTCACGCATTTACTACAGATGGTTTTTTATAAGTAGATCTACTAACAAAAGAATTTTCTATAATATTTTTAAATAATCAAAGGAGTAGACGTAAAGAATTCTCTACTCTTTTTTGTGGTTATGTAAATTAGTAATTTCACTAACTGCCTTTTCAGCTGCAAGCAGAGCACCTTCAAGGTGTCCACCAAATTGGGAATTAGTTTCTGTTCCAGCAAAAATAACTTTCTCTTCCCATTTCCCTGATAGTGGTGATTTACCATAACTCGGAAAATCTCGAAGTGGCTCCAAATCTTCCTCAACAGCCGTTTCGGAATCTCTGGACCAATCCTTGTACAGAATTGCCCTTACATTATGGGCTGAGTTTCCAAAGAGTCTAACCAATTGATTAGTGACCAATTGTAGTACTTTATCCTCCCCAAGTTCTTGGCGCATTTTTGCTGACATTCCGAAGAAACCAAATAGTGCACCAGATCCTGTTTCTGGAGAAGCATCATGGATTTCTTGTAAGGGTCCAACCCAGCTCGTTGCATATCCAGAGAGTCCTAATTCCCTCCAAAAGGGACGATCATAGATGATAACTGCCTTGGCCTGTCCTGCCATCCAAGTAGGTTTGCTTACAAGGTCAGTCATACTATTGGGAGGGAGAGCAGGAGAGAATTCAATATGACGCGCCACAATCCGAGGCGGCAATGCTAGAATAATAGAACTTGCAGAATACTTAATTCTTTTACCATCAGCCTGGTCTGCTTCAACCGTGATAGTACCAGCTTCATCAAGTCCAATAGCTGTAACTCGCGTATCAAGCTCGACTATCCCTGAAGGAATAGTATCAGCTACAGCATCAATAAGAGATTGAACACCTCCTACGAATCGCATCGACTTTTCAACCGAATTTTCTGGCAGTACATAGCGCTCTGGTGGCTTGGTCTGGATTCGTTCTGAAAGCATTGCCCCTTTTGCGTACTGGACAAAAGTTCCTACATTCAGTTCTTTAACAAGGTTGGTAATCGTGCTCTCATACTGCGGCCAGAACCATGTTGGCCCGAGGTCAAATTTGCCTAGTTCAGGTCGATTTGGAGCAGAAGTACTCAAAACCCTACCACCAATTCTATCTCTTGCCTCTAGAACCTTACATTCGATGCCCTTTGCAGCAAGAAGAGAAGCAGCCCTTAGGCCACTTAATCCAGCACCAACAATGACTACAGGATGATTCACATTTTTTCTTCCTTTCATCTATGGAGTTAACTACTTCGCAAACTTTTTTTCATAGTATTCACGTAATTCAAGTGCGTTATCTTCCCATTCTATTTTCTGTCCATGGATTAATTGACCAAGAACATCCAAGCATCTATGCCATCCTGCAGCTGTATATTTCGCCATTGTTCGGTCATCAAACGTATGGTTAAACGTCAAGGTGCACCCTTGATCTGTTTCTTGTATACTTAACTCTATTAAATCAGCCACTTCCCGAAAACAAAAGGAATGTGGAGGACTATATTCGGTAATTTCAGCCTCATAGATTGCCCCTTCACCATCATCGAACTTTATCTTTCCACCAATCCTAAGATCACTGTCTCCAGTTGCAAATGGATACCACCCGGTAAAATAATCTGGTTCTGTTATATAACGAAATACTACTTCAGGGCTATATGGATAGCTACGTTCAAAAATTAAAACCTGTCTTCCTTCTTTTTCATGAAGACTGCCGTAGTTACTCATGAATGCTACCACCTTCCAAATAAATTACTTTTTCCTCAGCTAATGTGCAAACCAATTCCTTCAAAAAATCTTTAATTAATTTTAACATAAGTATCTAAACAACCAGAATCAATCAAACTCAAAACCCTAATATATCCGTGCTACTCATTCTAGATAGTGGAGATCTTTTCGAGAATTGCCAAGCACCTTTAACAATATCCAAACAAAAAAGCACAGCATTGAGCTGTGCGATTAGGTATACCTTATGCTTTACACTTATTCTTCCTTTATCTTACGTTTTTTAATGCTCCACTCCATGCAACAACTTCCTCAAGCATGGTATTCACATTATCTAGGTGTAAATCTTGTGGTTTAAAATCAGTTCCATTTTCAAAGTCTGTGAATAAGCTTAATGTCGGATGTGTGCGTACATCTGCAATTTTTAATTCTCCACAAATTCCACGAAGATGTTCTGCTGCACGAGCACCACCTGTTGAACCATAGCTTACAATCCCGGCTGCTTTGTTGTTCCACGCCTCACGAGCGAAATCGAGTGCATTTTTTAATGCTCCAGTAATACTGTGGTTGTATTCTTGAACGATGAATACAAATCCATCTAAACTAGCTAGTTTTTCATTCCAAGCTGCAATACCTGGTTCAGTTCCGTCTGTTGTTCCTAAAAACGGTAATTGAAAATCTGCAATATCTACAATCTCATAGTTTGCATCTTCACGTTTGTCAGCAATTTCCTTCACCCATTCCCCTACTTGTGGACTTACTCTCCCTTGACGTGTGCTTCCTAAAATAATCCCTATGTTTAATGTTTCTTTTGGCATTGTTATTTCCTCCTTAGTTGAATTTCTAAAAAATTTATCAAAGAATCCCATTAATTACTCCACCCTCGTTTTTAGTTTTACTTAGCTGTTTCTATACGTACAATTGGAGCCACTTTTGTGGTAAGCAGTTTAATATGTTTTAAACTTCTAAGCGTATACGATTCCCTGAAGGGTCTGTCACAACAACCAAACCGTCTTCCTCTGTGATAGTAGCTCCTATTTCTCTTAACCTAGTAATCATTTTACTTCTCTTTTCCTCACTTGAAATCAAGAGAGTAAAGGATTCAAGTCCAACACTAGAAAGAGATGGTGCAGGTGCACCCACTCCATTCCATGTATTCAAGCCAATATGGTGATGGTATTTCCCATCCGAAATAAAAAGTGCCTGACTACCGAATCTGTTTACGACCTCAAATCCAAGTCCTTTGGTATAAAACTCTTCCGTCTTTTTCAATTCCGATACATGCAAATGGATATGCCCCATGACCGTTTCATCCGGTAGTCCTTTCCACGACTGTTGTTTACCAACAGATAGGAGGTCTAGGAAATTCAATGGATCAACTGTCATTTCAACTTCCCCATTACTCCAATTCCATTCGGAAGGGCCACGGTCTACATAGATTTCAATTCCATTTCCATCTGGATCAGATAAATAAAGAGCTTCACTAACCAAATGATCAGAAGAACCGAACTGTAGCCCAATTTCTCTAAAATGCTGTACAATCTTCGCTAAGTCAGTTCGCTTAGGCAGTAATAGTGCAAAATGATATAGCCCTGTCGTTCTTCCTTGTTTTGGAACGACATTATCCGGTTGTTCGATTGATAATAAAGCCGTTTTTCCATCCGCACTAAATGTCGCGGATTTAGCGGTTTGTTCCAACACCTTGAAGCCAATGACTTCTTTATAAAAAGAAATAGAACGATCTATGTTTTGTATCTTTAGGTTTACTTGACCTACAAATGTGATCGGTTCACGATGAAAATTCATTTTCGTTACCTCCTGTGATTTTATATTAGCTTGCGTTGTTTGTTAGTTAGTTACTTTATGTAAGTAAGTATATTATTATAAATTAATATAGTCAAGTAAGTTTTTTATGAAAAATAATTTAATTATTTATTGAACCGGTTTATACTATATAAGTAAGGAGATGATTTAATTGGATAAGTCGATTTGTCCTAGATTTGAAAAAGCGATGGGATTGCTGAGCCAACGATGGACGGGGTTAATTATTTACCAGCTTCTAAATGGTCCACAGCGTTTTTGCACGATTGAATCATCCATCGGTGTTAGTGGCAGGGTCCTATCAGAAAGATTAAAGGATCTTGAAATCGAAGGGATTGTTAAACGAGAAGTGTTCCCAGAAACTCCCGTTCGAATCGAGTACTCATTAACCGAAAAAGGAACAGCCCTTGAACCCCTCATGCGAGAGGTGGAGAAATGGTCACAAAACTGGTTAGAGGCATAATAGTAATAGCTATAGGTGTATATTTTCAGAGGATACAATTTGGGGAGTGTTTTCCCTGTTTGTATCCTTTTTGTTTTTCATATTAAAAAATAGGAAATGATAATATTGTTATTCCTATTTTAAAATCAAACAGGAGAATATACATGAATGAAAATCTAAAGGCAGCTCTTAAAACAATAGAAAAACACCATCAAAATGTGAAACAGGACATTCAGCACTGGGTAAACCATGAAGTTTTTAGTTGGAATTGGTGGGTCTTAGTTGGATTTATTCTCGTACCCTTAATTATTTGGTTAATACTCGTCGACCGAAAGAGAATGCTAGAGCTTCTCTTAGTCTGGACACTTGTTATCATTCCAACATCCTATTTAGATGCTTTAGGAATTGATTTTAAATTTTGGGTGTATCCTGTACAATTCTTACCTGTTACTCCTAGGGCGTTACCTTTTGATATTTTTATGGTTGGAATAAGTTACATGTTGTTGTATCAGTATTTTAGTAAATGGCAAACCTACTTCAAAGCTTTAATTGTATTGGCTTTCGTTTTTGCTTTTATTGGTGAACCGCTTAGTCATTATCTAAATTTGGTCTATTATGTTAAATGGAAGTATTATTATTCCTTCATCTACTACATCCTGTTAGGAGTAACTGTTAAAGCGATTATTAGCAAAAGTAAAGAAAACTATCAGCATTAATCTCTTAAAATTACAGTTTTATTATGTTTCGTCAAGAGCTATTTAATCTTTTTTAATAAACATAGTGGCCCTATATTAATTGGTACAGCGTAGATTAATCCTAATAGTTAGTACCTAATAAGGAGTGGACCTTGGTTATGAATGAGATTACAAAAGAATTACTGGTTTTACAGGATAGGTATGCAAGCTTAGCTTTAGAAAATTGGATAACAAATGAAGTTTTTACTTTAGCTTGGTGGTTTCTTGTATTTATGTTTATCTTTCCATGGTTAATTTTCATTAAATTTTATGATAGGTCTAGATCACTTCAAATTTGGAGCTTCGGACTATTAGTTATTCTCATTACAAGTTTTACAGATGATATAGGTAGTGAATTGGGTGTCTGGATTTATCCTATTAAGTTTGTTCCTGTAGGACTGTTAGCATTTCCATTTGATTTTTCAATCATTCCCGTTGCATCAATGCTCATATACCAATATTTTAAAACGTGGAAAACGTTTAGTTTAGCTCTTGTAGTTCAAGCTGCCATTTTTGCATTTATTGGTGAACCATTTTCAGTTTGGCTTGGAACCGTTACCTATTTAAAATGGCATTACATTTATTCTTTTGTTTTTTATATTATTACTGGGATGGCAGCAAGGTTTATCGTACAAAAATGGGCTTCAAAAAGTTTTGGGTAAACAAAGTATTAGATACAAAAGATCGTCACAGGAACCAAATACTTCCAGTCACCTCCCACAATCCAGTTTTCCTGAACTTTTCGTTCCTTCGATATGCTTCCAACCACTATCTTCAAATAACGTGCAATAATCTATGAAATCTTCTTTTCTTTTAAACTTTCCTTTTACTAAGTCATTACCAAATAGACTCAGTTTTTACAATTCTGAATGGCCTTTTTTTAATATGATTGACACAAACTCAATTTTCACCCGTCTAATTAAGTGAATTCAAATATCGGGGGATCCTACCTTTATGACAAATGTTAGAGAGATTATTTCAGAGTGGTTTTACTTATACAGCAATGATGTGTACAACTTTTTGGTTTACTACACTGGTACTACAGATGTGGATGATCTCGTACAAGAGGTATTTATTAAGGCTGGGAAGGGCCTTAGCTCTTATAAAAAACAGGCTTCACCCAAGACTTGGCTATTTACCATTGCACGAAATACAGCCATCGACGAGTCGAGAAAGAAAGAAACCCAGATTAGTAATAACAGCACACCCTATGATGAGCATTTTGGAGATCAGCAACCAATCATGACACCCGAGAATATCCTCCTAAAAAGTGAAGAACAGAAAGAGCTTTACCTGTCGATTTCTAAACTGAAGAAGAAATATCGAGAAGTTGTGATTTTAAGGGGCATTCAAGAATTATCCGTTAAGGAAACGGCTCAAATATTAGGCTGGAAAGAAACAGAGGTACGCACAAATTATCACCGTGCACTAAAGTCATTGCGGCTTCAAATTAAGCAGGAGGATCTCATATGAAGGATAATCAAAAAAATGTACAGGAAAAGCTTAGTGAATTACCAACTCATAGCCTGAGTAAATCCACACAAGATCATATGCATAAACACATTATGGATGCCCTAAGTGATGTAGAAATACAACAACCAGAAAGGGGTAGAATACTGATGAAAAAAATACAGGTAGGCGTTGCATCAGCAGCAGCCGTCGTGTTAATTGGTTTTTTAGGTATTAACGCTGTATTCAATAGTGGAAATCAAGCTGGAGACGTGGAACCAAATGTAGAGCAAACTCCAGCAACCAATGAGGATAAACAAGCTCAAGACCACGAAACTATAGAATTTACTAAGGAAACAGCTATACAGGTTATGCAAAATTATAAAAGTGCATTTCAAGAAATTGAAACAAACACAGAGGGAAAAATCACTAACTTTCAAACGTTAACGGAGATTGAAACTCATTTAGCTGAGGCAATGTCTAAGGATTTAGCAGATTGGTTGATCGAAGCGTATATTCAAGAACAGAATGGTGAACTATTCATGCGTGCCATGGATGCACCTACATGGTTAGCAGAAGACACTGATTTTTCCATTGAACAAGTCAACAAGGAGCATTACACGATTACCCAAGAACGTAACAACGAGTTGATCGGCCATGTTGAAATGACCTACCATGCTAAATGGAATGATGGTAAGTGGATTTTAACTGACATTGAAGCGAAAGAGCTAGAAGAACAAGTAAGCATTGAAACAAAAGCAAGAGAAATATACAATGCCCTTCACAACCGGAATATGGATATACTAGCAAGCTACGTTCATTCGGAAAAAGGTCTAACCCTATCACTACTTTACTACCTAGATGAATTTTCAGCTGTTTTTGAAAAAGATGAGGTCAAAACACTACTAGAAGATGATACCGAGTATCTATGGGGCTACGGAGATGCCAATATGGAACTACACTATACACCAAAGGGCTATATGGATCGGTTCCTAAAACCAGATTTATCCCTGAACCCGGATAACGAGCTTTTTGACTCACAAACACAACGCACTGACTTAAATGAACAAATAAAAGTAGCATTTCCAGGGGCTAAAATCGTTGAGTTTTATAGAGACAGTGAATATGAAGATTGGAAAAGTGTGTACCTTGCTTTTGAACCTAATGATCAAGGAATTTGGGAGCTTGTTGGGGTTGTGAGTGATGAGTGGACACCTTAAAGTATAGGATTGGTGGGACATGGGGACAGTTTAAGCGTAACGTTTTTGAAAGTAAACAGCTAGAACCGTCCTCTTGGTATCATGGAACATTTTGTAAAACAAGAGTTTTCGAGTGGTACCAGGCATCTATTACCAGAAAAATAGTTGGTTACAAGGTGATAATGTTTGATAACCACTGGCTACCGCCTTGTTGAAGAACTTTGAAAATATAAAGCCTACTCCTCCTTGTCTTTACCGTGTGATTAGGCTTTGTCTTTCAACTCGCGCTAAATGTTTAATAACTTTTTCAAATGAACAGTATATTTGTACTGGGCAATAGAAAACAAGTTAAAACAGTGCCTTAATTCCAAAAGGATGAGGCACTGTTTGATTTTACTTAATCACTATTCTATATTTTGTCTTATCTAAAAGGGTTAAAGTGATTCTGTCAATCCTTTAATACTATTTTTATATTATTTCCAGAAGGATCCTGAACAGATATTTCTAGATTGTCCTCTCGATAATTGTACCCTAATTTATCGAGATTCTCTTTTGCACTAAAATACTCTTCTTCAGTAAAATGAAGGGTAAAATACTTTAACCCTAATGCATTTTCCGGTGGTGCAGGTAACCCTTTTCCCGACCAAATGTTCATTCCTATATGATGGTGGTATGCATCTTTGGATACAAAAAGCATATGATTATCCTTGGCCACAATATCCAATCCAAGAATATCCACATAGAATTTTTCAGACTCCTCTATATCTGATACCTGTAAATGCATGTGACCTATTCTTGTTCCGCTAGGTAAACCATCCCATGTATTTTCTTTAATTTCACCAAATAAATTCTCAATGTCTAATGGGGCTGTACCTCCGATATAGCCACCCTTACCGTCTCTTTCCCACTGATCAGGTTCTCTATCGACATATATTTCTATTCCGTTATTATCAGGATCCGCTAGGTAAACCGCTTCGCTATATTGATGGTCTGATGCCCCTTGTATTTGATACCCCGCTTCCGCTAATCTTACTAAGGATAAAGCTAAATCCTCTCTAGTAGGAACGAGGATCGCAAAGTGGTAAAGACCGGTTGATCTAAACGGCCGCTCAACAAACGATTCCTCTTCTCTTAATAAAAGCTGCGGGACAGTTCCATCTGTTGTCAATGTTACTGTTTTATCATCTCTTTCTAACTCCTGAAATCCTATTAATTCCTTGTAAAAAGTTACAGACTGATCTAAGTCAGATACTTGCAGTTCAACATATCCTATTCTAGGTTCCATTTCTCCAGTATAAGATTTCATAATCAAATTTTCTTTATCTCCATCCTTGTTCAGAAATATAAAAAGTGCAACTCCAATAGCCAAAATGATAACTAGCGCAATGAGCCTCATATTTTTCATTATTTGCAACCTTTAGGCTGTCTGCCCCCTTTTATTACTTGTTTCTTGTATTTTTGAAATATAATAGTCTATGGAATAAAGCTTACTTCCGTTTAGTAAGAAATAGGCAGACATTGCTACTAACGCAAGATCATACGCGTAACCTCCAATAAAACCTGCTGCAAATTGAACTTTTAAAATCGCTCCTAGAAGCACTAAGACAAATAGTCCTCCTACGATACGTGTGGCCAAGCCAAGTAGCATTGCAATGCCACCTGCTAACTCGATACTTGCTACTATATAAGCCAAGAATCCAGGCAATCCTATACTTTCGAACCATCCAGCAATATTTCCAATACCACCTTGAAATTTTTCAGCACCATGTCCTATAAAAATAACCCCGAGAATTACTCTTAGTAATAGTGCACCAATATCTTGTTTAATTTTCATTTTAATTCCTCCTAAAGAAATAAATATTTTTTTATAAACCAATATCTTGTTCGCAACTACTATTTTTCTCCTCCTAACTTTCACCTTTTAATTAAGACGTTTTTTACGGACAGATTACCCCTAAATATGAAGTAAGTTGTAACTTAATAGAAAAGTAATATTCACATAAGAAAACTATTACACAAAAAAATAAAACATCACCCTCAGTTTCTTTATATGAATATTAGTTCACTATATGTTAACAAGGTGCTTGTAGACTGTCAATGTTTTTGCTACTATTAACATAAGTTTCCTAAAAGAAAACATATCGAGGTGAATAGGTTGGATATAGGGACCAAAATCCGTTCAATTAGAAATAGAAAAAAAATTACAATCGCACAAATGTGTGAAGGGACAGGGCTATCCAAAGGCTTTATAAGTAACGTCGAAAACAACAATACGTCACCTTCCATTAACACATTAAATACGATAGCAGAATTTCTTAAGGTGCCACTGCCCTACTTACTATTAGAAAAAAAACAGCACATGCGTGTTGTTCGAAAAGATGCTAGAAGAACTTCGTCGTTAAAAAATATAAACATTGAGCACATAACCTCAAAAGGCCCACTACGAATGATGATCACTGAATCTCCACCTGGATTTGCAATTGGAGAAGATAAACCCCATGCCCACGAAGGAGAGGAAGTCCATTTAGTACTAGAAGGAAAAGTACTTGCTGAACAAGGAGAAGACTCATTTATACTAGAAGAAGGGGATTCATTTAGCTGGAATGCAAGTGTTCCACATATGGTAAAAAACGTTGGAGACACAAAAGCTGTCATTCTTATCGCCATTTATTCAGATACAAAAATGGATGATCTATTATAAGGCATGACGGCTAGACACGGACAAAATGTTAGATAGGTTAGCAAGGTTCTTGCTAACCTATTTTTCATACTTTTAGATTTCCTTATCAAATTAACAAAACCTTCGCACCCATTTAACCCTTTTCCCACTTTCTAAATTGCTTGATTATCCACTTGGCAAGTTTTTTTGAGTGTTCCTTTGGTAACAACATAAACAACATAGATCACTAGAACCATACCATACACAATTATTGCGACAAGATAAACTGCTTGATATGATGCAACAGTAGCTACTAATCCAAGGATGAAGGAACCTCCTCCAATACCTAAGTCAAAAAAGTTGAAGAAGGAAGCCATTGCATCCTCATGTTCATGTTCCTCTACTAAGTTCATGCACCACGTCTGAACGGCAGGGAAGATTGCTCCAAATCCAAATCCATAAAAGGTAGCTGCGATTAAAAACATGCTATCACTGACTGCTACATATAGAATAACTAAACCGATAATGGACAAAATAGAACCTGGAATTAAAATGATCGACGGCCCGTACTTATCAAATAACTTTCCTGATAGTAAACGAATGATAAAACTTGCTGCGGCAATCAACAAGAAAAAAAATCCTACTTGAGTAAAGTCTTTCTCTATGGCATATAGAGAAAAGAAAGACATAATTCCTCCTGCTGCAATTCCAATTAAAAAAATGAGAAACGCAGGAAACAAAACTCGTTTCTCCAATAATTTAAATTTTCCACTCACTTGTTTATCTAACTCTCTTCCTTTAGGTGCTCTTTTTATAAAAACAGCCATGATAACAGCTAGGAAAAGAACGGCCATTCCTCCAAAGAATAATCGTTGAAAGTCATATAATTCTAGTGTCATAATCCCAATCATTGGACCTACAGAGATGGCTACTGTTTCTCCCACACCAAAATAGCCAATACCCTCGCCTCGACGATCTTTTGGAACAATTTCAGCAGCAAGTGTGGCAAAGTAAGTGGTTGCTAAACCGAATCCAGCACCATGAATCAAACGAATAATTAATAATGTTGATATGTTACTAGAGAGATAATAGGCACCCGTAGATAGAGCAATAATAAGAATACCTAAAATTAAAAGTAGTTTTTTATCAAACTTCGTTGCAAGCATTCCTGCAAATGGGCGGATTAAAATGGCTGATAACATAAAAATCCCTGTTACTAAACCGACCTGGCTTGCTCCTCCTCCTAAAGCAGTGACAAATAAGGGAAGGGTCGGTAATAGCATTTCAAAAATCATAAAAACTAATGAATTTGAGATCACTACGAAAATAAACGATAGTGACCATATCTTATTATTCATAGTAGTCATTTTTGCTCTCCTTAAGTGAAATGATGTATTTGAAAAACTACATATCAAAGGTCTTTTTCAAATAGCAATACAAATAATAAACCTTCCCCTTAGGGGAAGGTCAATAGGTAACTTGAATTTGTATTTCTGTAAGGTGATCATCTTTATTTTTTGATATGTATTGGTCAATTATTGTCCTTTCGATGGAGTCCCCTATTATTTGGAGATTGTTTTCTAGAATATAATCTAGTAGGATTTTATAATATTGAGTTGAGTTATTATGATCCCCTCTGTAATAAATGCTAGCATACGTCCCTTGTTGAAAGGTTGTTACTAATGGGCTTTGGATATATTCTTCCTCAGTTAAGATGAAAATAGAGTTATATTTATCAAACTTATTACTTTTTATATCATTTAGATCTATGGTAAGGCCGACACCGCCAATAAAAATGGAGGAATTCATGTTTGCCAAATTCTCTAATTGCCTCAATGAAACCTCCAACTCGGGTTCTGAATGGATTTTTTCCACCAACCTCACTATGTTCCTCTCTTTTATTTCTTTTATTTTCACTACTTCTAATTCCATTATTTCTTGAGCTAATGTAATATCGTTAATCCGATTTTGAAATCTACGGTTAACTTGTTCTAATTCCATTATTTTTTGCTCTGTCAGTTTTTTTTGCTTCTCCAATAAATCTAAGAAACCACCAATATCCCTATGGTCTAGATGACCCTTGATTGCTCTTAAAGAAAACCCTAATTTCTTTAAATACTGAATCGTATTTAGTTGTTCAAATTGTTCGGTTGAATAGTATCTATACCCATTACTAGTATCAATTTTAATTGGCTCTAGTAATCCAATCTCATCATAATATCTTAGTGTTTTCATGGTCATATTATGGAGTTTTGCCATTTCTCCGATTGTGAACAGATTTTTCATAAAAAAACCCTTTCTCTATGCTTAATAATACTATCATACCCTCTTTGTACGTAAGATTAGTAATCAAACCAAGAGGCATTAAAAAGTGATTATATTTAAATCACATATGCTAATGTCTTTTTAATTTGGAGATTGCAGGGATGAAGCCTAGTATCAACCAAATGGAATTACTTCCCTATTTTAATCAAGTACTCTAAAGAGACTGGAACGAGCAAAAAAAAGGAAAAGAGGTATAAGATTTATAAGATTAATATAAAAAAACGATTACGTTAATTGTAATCGTTCCTTAAAAAGAACTATTCTGTTTCTCTCTTAAATTGACAAATCCTATGATAAAAATTTTGATAGTTCTTCTTCATGCTTATCGAGCATAATGAACATAACGTATTATTTCTATTCTCCTACCACAGTAAATCTTTCGTTAATATGCTTGGGAATTTCTATTTCATCTAACACTGCAATTGCGTAATCTACATAGCTAATATAGCTCTAACCCTCTGAATTAACGAGAACATGATCTTTTCCAGAACGATAAGTACCTGTTCTTTTTCCTTCTGTCGAAATAGTATCCTAAATCGAATTCGCCAAATTTCATAAAAAAATTTTCATATAATGAAACGAATGACGATTCTTCAAAAGAGAGTTCAATTGAAGGAACCTCTGACAAGGATGAAACTAACGCAAATAAAAGTGAAAATGAACCCGATAACACACCTGCACAAGAAGAAGACCCATCCTTAAAGGAAAAATATATGAATAAGCTAGATGATACAAAAAAGAGAACAGAAGAAATAGAAGCAATCAATTCATCCACTTATGCTATGAAAAAAGTAGAAAACGAAAAATGGGAAATGTGGGATGAATTATTAAACGAAATTTATGGGGTATTACAGGAACAGTTGCCCTCAGAAGAAATGGAACAGCTAAGAGAAAAACAACGAAACTGGATAAAAGAAAGAGACGAACGTGCATTGCAAGCCTCACTAAAATATAAAGGCGGTACACAGGAGCACCTGGAATATGTGGTTGTACTAAAGGATTTTACTGAGAAAAGGTGTTTTGAATTGGTTGAGGGGTATTTGGATTAATAACGAAATCCTTTAATGGTTTATGAAAACCCGGGGACGGACCTTGTGTTTTCTTCGTTTAGCTAAACGAAAGAAACATGAGGTCCATCCCCATGTTCCTCTTTATGGCTAAATACAACGAACAATTTAAGTTAATGCTTGTGAGAGAGTATCAGCAAGGTTTTTGGGATATGACAAGCATTTCTTTTTCTAAGTGTGATATTTCCATTTTGTTAGAGCAGTTGTATAGGGCGGTTCGGATTAGTAGGATGTAATTATGAGGTTTTGACCATAAGGAATAATGACCTGGTTTGATTAATAGAGGGAAGAATTCAGCTTATTTAGTCATTTCAATAAAAAAAAGCTCAAATAGATGGAGAAATTCCGCTTATTGACTCAAAAGACGTGAAAATATGGTATTTTGCTTTGATTAAACGGAAAATCTCCCCTTATTTAGCCCCAAACGAACTACATTCTGTATTTAAGCGGAAATTCTCCGCTTATTTTTCTGCATGAGTTTCATCAAAAGCTTTTTTGATCTATTAAAACAAGAGATGTATCATGGGAAAGAACGATGTTCATTTGAGGTAGTAAAAGTGCATCCTGGCGTTGCTTTGTTTAGCAAAACGAAAAAACATGAAGACTGAAGTCCGCATGTTTCTAATGGTTACTTATTCTTTCTTAAATCGGTAACCCACACCCCAAATTGTTTCTATGAAATAAGGATTTGATGGATCTTCTTCTATTTTTTCTCGAATCTTTCGAATATGGACAGTAACTATTGTAATGTCTCCGATAGAGTCATATCCCCATATGCGGTCGAATAAATGCTCTTTCGAAAATACTCTATTGGGGTTTTCTGCCAAAAATAATAATAAATCGAATTCCTTGGCTGTAAATAGTTTTTCTTCACCATTTATAAAGATTTTTCGTGAATCTCGATTAATTACTAATCCTCTAATTTGCAACACTTCTTGTTCTTTTTCGCGATTAATTAAGCGCTCATATCTTGCAATGTGTGCTTTCACTCTGGCAATTAACTCATTAGGATTAAAGGGTTTTACTATATAGTCATCTGCGCCTCGATCAAATCCTCTAATCTTATCGATATCTTCCTTTCTAGCTGTCACCATCAAAATAGGAATATCAAGGTTTTTTCGTAACTCCTTGCATAGTTCAAATCCATTTACTCCCGGTAGCATTAAATCTAGCAAAATAAGGTCATAGTTATTTGCACTTGCCAGTTGCAGCCCTTCCTCACCTGTTGAAGCGATATCACTAGCAAACCCATTTACCTCTAAATAATCTCTTTCTAATTCCGCTATATCCATTTCGTCTTCAATAATTAAGACTTTTTTCATCATTTTACTTCACCTTGTTTAATTTAATATAGATGCTAGTCCCTTCACCCAACGTACTTTCAGCCCAGATCCTTCCACCATGTCCTTCTATAATCTTCCTTGCAATAGATAAACCTAGTCCACTTCCACCCGTTGATGAGTTTCTAGAAGCATCTGCTCGATAAAAGCTTTCAAAAATGTGAGGTAAATCTTCCTTGCTAATCCCACCACCATTATCTCTTATTTCTACTATTACCTCATTAGGAAATGACGTTAGATTAATCCTTATGTTCTTTTGTTTTTTATCCATGTATTTCAAACTATTTTGGACAATATTTGTAACTACTCTATATAATTTATCTCGGTCTGCTTCAACCAGATAAGATTTTTCTTTATCGTAGGAAAGAATTACTTGTCCATGCTCCTTTTCTAGCTTAAAGGATAATTCATCTATAAAGTCAGAGAACACTACCCTTAAATCCACTTCCTCAAACTGATAAGGAATTTGTTGTAAGTCCAATTTGGAATATAGGAATAGCTCATCGATTAAGCTATCCATATCTGTAGCATTCTTATAAATTCTGTCCATGTATCGATTTAATTTTGCAGGGGTATTTGCCACTCCATCATGGATGCCCTGAACATAGCCTTTTATAGAGGTTAATGGTGTTTTTAAATCGTGAGATATACTAGCTATAAGCTCTTGCCGATTTTGTTCAAATTGAGATTTTATGACCTCTGCTTCTTTCAACTTTTGTCGCATTTCTTCAAATGTGTTAGAAAGTTCACCGATCTCATCCTTTGAATCTGACACGATATTGAACTCCAAATTTCCTTGACTAATCTCCTTTGCTGCAAGTGAAAGCTTCCTAATAGGTTTTATAATGCTTTTTGAAACATAATACGTCAATAAACCGTTTGTTACGATTAGTATGATTACCATTGCAGTTAGTCGAAAACGAACAAAGAACTCTAACTGTTCTCCTTCTGGTTTTCCATTAAATACATAAAACATGAAGTATCCTACAATTATTTCTACAATTAAAAAACTTGCAATTGGTATAATAATCATCCCAAGATTAGAGAGGATTAATCTCTTTTGAATCGACATACAATCACCTTCTTACTTTACAGTTTTGCCTTATCTTCTTCTGATTATAGAAAAAACTGCCAAGTACCCTTGACAGCTTACGTAATAAGGCAATTTATTATGCTTGCTTCACTATTTGTCCATCCTCAATATATAAAACTCGATCACAAAGATGTAATACCCTTTCATCATGTGTTACCATTATGGCAGCTTTATTTCGTGACTTTACTTCTCGTGAAATCATTTCCACTACTTGTATACCCCGATCTGAGTCCAGACTTGCAGTTGGCTCATCCGCTAAAATAATATTCGGATCATTCATAAGAGCTCTTGCTATGGCAACTCTTTGTTTTTCCCCACCAGATAGTTTGTTAGGATATTGGTTAAGTCTACTAGTTAAACCTAGATGAGCGATTAATTCTTTCGCCTTTTCTTTATTTTTCCTACTACTTTTCTTTGCAATATCTGTCACTAATAATAATTGATCTTTTACCGTTAAATAAGGAATTAAGTTAGCAGACTGAAAAATAAAGCCTATTTTGTTCAATCGTACAGAAGTAAGTTGTGCTGAGTTAAATTGTGCTATGTTTTTATGATCTACCAAAACCTCTCCTTTTGTAGGAGTTAACAAAGCACCAATAATTGATAACAATGTACTTTTCCCAGAACCTGAAGGGCCAACAATTGCAATAAATTCTCCTCGTTTTACACTAAATGAAATGTCCTTTAATACAGTTATCGTCGTATCACCATCACCAAATTTTTTTGAAATTTGATCCAGCTTCAATATCTCTTGTTTCATTATTCAACCCTCCCAATCGCTTCAAGTGCGTCCGTTTTGGCAACTTGATATACAGATAGTAAAGCTCCTTTTAAGTTAAGTGCTAAGAATAAGCCGGCAGTACTAAGCATTAGTGTTGGAGTTAATCGAAAAGGCATATCATCTGGAATTACTTGCGTTATACCGTAAACGAGTAAGCTACTAAGGGTTAATCCAAGCATGGTTAGTAGGGTAACTTGAATCATAATACTCTTCGCAATATAACCAGTAGTAGCACCAATAGCCTTTAAAACTCCCAATTGGTTTAATTTGTGTATCGTAATGACGTAAAAGAATACCGTGGAAACAAATGCCGAAATGATAAATAAGAATACGACAATCATATTTAAAGAACCCTGTGTTTCTTTGTATCCTGGAATTGCCTTCACCGTTTCGTTAATAGACCTTGTATCATACTCTTTCATATCAACAACATCCCCTGAATAAAGTACTGCATTGTACATAGATTCTGGTTGATAGATGGAGCTTAACCCCAGCTTAAGATCTGTATAAACTACAGGAATATTGGAATAGAGTTGATCCTTTGAAAAACCTGCGATGATCATCTCTTTTTTAGTCACTTTATCTACTACTGTATCATTTAGTTGGAATCCATAGATTTTTAAACTTTCATCTATAATTACTTCATTTTCATCCAACTCACCGATATTTTTTCCTTCTGTCACTTCTATGTCCCGGTAATTCTCTGTATTTACGGAAAAATACGTAACATCGGCAGCTGTCTCCTCATCTTTTACTAAAGCTGACATCATTGTAATAGAAAGAGGAGTAGAATCCCCGCTAATCTGCTCACTAATCGTATTAACATCCTCTAACGTTAATTCGGATTTTATAATGGCACCATTCGCGTCCTTATTCATCACAA
Organism: uncultured Bacillaceae bacterium; assembly: GCA_947497585.1. Classification (GTDB taxonomy): domain Bacteria; phylum Bacillota; class Bacilli; order Bacillales; family Bacillaceae_L; genus Bacillus_BV. The sequence goes on from CANMHG010000011.1 coordinate 69,726, forward strand.
CATATTCAGCGCTTAAATATTTGACGGCAGCCCCATCTCCATAGGCTAATCCATTTGCTAACCCAGAAATGAAAAACACTAAAAATAACACAGCAATCATAATTAATCCTATTAATGTGTATCTAATTTTTGATTGAGCCATTTCTTTAAACGCTAAAAACATAGTACACTCTCCTTTTCTTCTTTTTTATCGATTTCCGGTCCATGATTGGTACTACAATTGCACATATAAAAGATGTGTAAAAGGACAGATACTTAACCCCAATTGGTTTATCAAATAATGTCATTCCTATAACTCCAATAAAACTAGAAAGTGCAATACCTACTATAAAGCCACCAACTAATCCAACAATCATCGCTGAAAAAATTCTCATGATTCCTCCCCCTCTTTCTGAATGCATTTCCTACTAATCAACTTCCATGAGCTGAGCAGGATTACAAAAGATAAACCAACTAAGAGAACTGCCATAACTGGATGCATAGCTCCTAACCACGGAATGGCCCTAGTTATGTTTGCTGTAAAGTACATCAGGAACATCACCACTATTAGTGCAATCAACTGTCCGTAAACCCACTTTGGAACAGCACCTAAGAAGGCAAAGACAAACATTAAGATAGGTATAAAAAATCCAAACTGATGAACAAATTCAATATGATTTTTCCAGTTAGTTGGATTCACAAATGTTGCCATGCCGACCCAGAACATTTGAATAAGAATACATATTACAAAAACAACGGCTAATCCAAAATAAGTGAGACGTCCTATATGATTTTTAGTCCTTAATTGCTTCAATTTGTGTCCCCCCTTTGTTTTGCTATATCTGTATCATAGGGAGTATTTCTAAAGATTCTCTTAGGGAATTCTTAAATAATTCTTAAGTAATTTTTCAAGCCCGTTCGTCTGGTTAATCACACAAAAAAAGACAGCCCGTGTATTGGACCGTCTGTCTTCTCTTACTAATATTATATTTCCTAAAGTTCCACCTGAATAAAAGTGCTTCTTTGGCATACTCTACCTTTAATTATCTCGGGAAGATCTTCGCTGCAAATCATTCTCTCTACTTACAGTATACTACGAATTTCAGCTTATTTATAGACTACACTTTCTAAAGTGACTGTCCTATACTGATACATACAAATCTAAAAATAAGAGGTGTAAAGGAATGAATGATAAAAAAGACGTCTTAGATCTAGGTCCTTTCTTTCATGGTACTAAAGCAGAACTGAGAATTGGAGACTTGTTAGAACCCCAACACTTATCAAATTACCAAGACAAAAAATCGAACTATATCTATTTCACGGCAACATTAGATGCCGCTAAATGGGGTGCTGAATTAGCAACATCTAACGCAAAAGAAAGAATTTACATTATAGAACCCTTAGGTGATTTTGAAAATGATCCGAACTTAACTGATAAAAAGTTCCCTGGAAACCCAACACGCTCTTATCGATCTAAATCGCCTCTAAAGATAATAGCTGAATTACGTTCATGGGAAAGACATTCCGATGAAGAAATAAATAATATGATTACAACGTTAAAAAAGCTACGTGAACAAGGGATAGCGGTAATATATGATTAATCTCTTTTGAATTCTACTCTAATTCTAACCTTCTATAATTTTATACAAATGCAGCCACTACGTCGTATCGTAATTGCTCTCTTAGATCCATAAATAATTAATTCTTTAGCAACTAAGGATTCCTTATTCAACAACTGAAATACCAATTTAGTATAAACAGATTTTTATTATTTTAGATTTTACCCTGTAAATTGGAAAGAGCCTATTACTTTTGGAGTAAGCGGCTCTTAGTAGTTGTGTAGTACCTAGTATCCTTGTACTACGCAGTAAATAAAGCTGTTTTTTTATCTTGCTATTCACAAATTGCGCCCGATAACGTAATAACTAGGAGAGGATTATATATGGCATATCGTAATATAAGTTCCATGATTTTTACGACGTAATTTCTTTATGCTTAATTATTTGTAAAACAGTCTTAATGGAAATCAGAAGTAACATAATCATTATTAAACAAGCGAAAACAGGGTATGAGATCGGATATCCAAAGACGTCAACTGTTTTAAATTCATTAAATAAAGATTGTACTCTCAAAACTTCAGTGTAAGAAAATGCTAGAATCGTTTCTAGCCACTGAACACCTTCTATGATTATGGGTATTGCGAAAATAGATAATGAAGCAAAAAAGGCGATTAATGAATTTTTACTAATAGACGAAATTAATACAATCAATAACGCAAAGGCGAATGCTGCTAGTAAATGTATTCCTAATTGAACGAAATGGTACTCTAACGCTGTAAAAGAATACGGAGAATCCCTATAAAAAGGAGCCGTTAATAATTGAATCTGTGTGCTCCAACCATCATTCCCGTGTTGGAGGAAATTCATTAGCAAGCTAAACATTTCCCATACAAAAACAACAAGTAGAGTATAAATAAACGATGCACCCATTTTTGCCCAAGCTAACGCTTTTCTACCTTTTTTGGAACTAAATATTAAATTATCAACATTCGAACTATATTCATTAGAATATATTGAGGACAATCCGAGTACCAGCATAACGCCAAGAACCATGAAACCACCGTCTGCTACAAAAGTAACCACTTCCGAAGGTCCTGTAAAATAGGAAAAATCATGTAGGTTTATTTTTTCCAACATATTCTTTTCCACATTTGCTTTTACACCGTTTTCGCCTTCTAGTTCGTTTAACCTTTGTGTAACATTATTTTTTATCGTATGTACCATCATAATTTTTTCAAGAATTTGCGGCTCTATAAATCTAGGATCGGTGTAATTATCTCCTGGGTCTACACTATGTTGTGTTCCTTTTGACTGCAAAATTTCATATTCACTTTCAGCCAGTTTAACTTTTTCCTCCGTAATCGGACCCTCCCACTTCTTATATAACTCTTTTTCTACATTTGGATCATAAGGATAATCCAAAACTAGATAAGACATACCTAATAGAATAATGAGTGTAATCCAGATACTTTTTTGTTTAAAAATTTTATATAATTCAAATTTCAAAAGTTGCATTATGCGATCACCTCTCCATCTAAATAATAGAGATATAGGTCTTCTAAGTTTGGAACCTCATTTTTTGCATCCACATGGGGTTTTGAATCGCTTATAATCCGCAATTGGAACTTTTCCTGAGCACGAGCAATATTTCCTACTTTATACTTGGATTGAAAGTTCGAAATTTCTGCTTCACTTACAAAAGCGGTCCACACTTTATCTTCAATCCCTTTTAATAGTTTTTGAGGAGTTTCTTTTTCAATCAATCTACCATCTTTAAGGACTAGAATTTCTTTAGCGATAAATTCGATATCCGATACTATATGAGTGGATAAAAGGACAATTCTATTAGTCGATATTTTAGATATCAAATTTCTAAAACGAATCCTTTCCTTCGGATCTAGTCCAGCAGTTGGTTCATCTACAATTAAAATCCTGGGGTCATTCAATAATGCCTGGGCGATGCCAACACGCTGCTTCATACCTCCAGAAAATTTACCTACTTTGCCTTTTCGATGATCTGATAGTCCGACTAGTGCCAGTACTTCATCAACTTTTTCTTGTGCTTCCCCTTTTGATAATCCTTTTAATGTGGCGATGTATTTTAAAAACTTTTCTGCGGTGAAATTTTTATACAATCCCACATGTTGGGGCAAATAACCAATTAATTCTCGGTATTGATGGTCCATATTCACCGCATCTTGGCCATTGAAAAATACTTGTCCGGAGCTTGGCTTTATCACACTTGCAAGAATTCGCATTAATGTTGTTTTCCCTGAACCGTTCGCTCCCAAGATTCCGTAAACACCGGTTGTGAATTCCAAATTCATATGATCTAAAGCAGTTTTATTTCCGAAGTTTTTAGAAACATTTTTAACGGTTAAATTCATAATTTACACCTCTTTTTTGTATTTTACTGATTTGTAAAATGATAACTATGGCAGCAATAAAAATAACGAAAATATATACTGCTGGTGATATGCTTTCTATTTTGTTAATAATATTTGTTCGGCTAGCTAAGCTACCAAAAACCAGCCAAATCGCAAGCCCTGCAGTAACCGAATAAACCTTTCTATATCTGCTTACGACGACAAAAGAGATAGCTGTTATCACAGTGAAAGGAGTGACCCAGTAAAGCATTAGTTTCCAAATCAAAAGATCATGATAGAGGAAGGAAATGCATGTGAAAAATAAATTAATGAGTAGGTTGAATCCACCTACTACCAACATCTTGGATAGGACTATTTGCTGTAAACTATATTTAAAAGACATCTCCAATTCAGCCATTCCAGCATTCATTCTCTTTATCACTTCCAACAAACCAGTGAGTGTAGGAATTGGTCCAAGTAACAATAAAATCACATAGGGATTTATATCAGATAAAAGAACAGCAGAAAGACCTATAAGGAGAAATAAACTATTTAAAAACCAAAATATAAGGCTCATATAAGAGAATTCAATTATGGATTGCTTCATAATAGCAGACATGCCCTCAAAACGATTTTTCCATTTGCTTTCTTTAACAGGAACATAAGGTCTAATAGCATCAATGGTCATCATCATTTCTGACTCACTAGGATACTCCACATCGTATTCATCTAACAAAAGGCCTATTTCTCGTTCAAGTTCGTCCAGTTCCGAATCATAATCCATATCATATTCAAATTCAGTCTTGTCCATTTTTTTCTTGCTCATCTACCTCACCTCTTCTCAAAAGTTTGGCTAATTTATTCAGCCCTTGTTTCAGTCGGGATTTAACTGTCGGAACACTAGTGTTTGTCACTTTAGAAATTTCTTTTATTTTCATGTGGTGAAAATATTTCAGGATTAGAGCTTCCTTCTGATAATCAGGTAGGCTAGCTAGAGCTAATCTCACTTGTTCTCTCATCACTTTCCGTTCAAAAATATAAGGAATACTCTTCTCGTCACTTTCTAATGTCTCAGGTAACTCTGTTTTCAAAGAGGTATGCCTGTAATACGCACTTCCCCAGTAATCTCTGCAATGATTAATGGCAATTGAAAATAGCCAGCTTTTGAATGTTCCTTTATTCGAATACGATTGTATTCTTGATATGACTTTTATAAATACTTCTTGAGTTAAGTCATATGCGGTTTCCTTGTCGCCCACTTTACGGTAGATAAAAGCATAGATGGATTTGTAATACTTTCTCGTTAACACCTCCATCGCAGCTTGACTACCGCCTACTATTTCTTCTATTAACTCTTGGTCATCAGGCACTTTCATCACCTCACCCATTTAAGACGAAATTAATTAAAAAAAGATTTAATCCTGCATAATTTTATTAATGTTATTTTTCCTTCTTAAAAGAAATATCTATTACAAAGAACGCTAAAAAAAGAGGAGCCAATATAAATTAGCTCCTCTTCCTCCATATTCTACTCTATTTTTTAACATAAGTATCCAAATTTCTTCGGGATTGATCTTACACAATATTACTGGAAGCCTTTTTTGTTTTTTACTTTAAATGCTTATTTAAAAACTCTAAAATCGCCCGATATCCTGTAATTCGGTTTTCTTTCTTGGAAAAGCCATGGCCTTCATCAGGGAAGACGATATATTCGACTGGAACATTGTTTTTGCGAAGTTCATTGACCATCTCATCGGATTCCACCTGCAGGACACGTGGATCGTTTGCTCCTTGCAAGACAATGACAGGCTTGTTGATTTTATCTGCATGGAAAAGTGGTGATATACTGCGGATATAGTCTACCTGCTCATATGGATTGCCTAGTTTCTGGTAAAGGGCGTCTCTCATCGATTCCCACCACGATGGAATACTCTTCAGCGTTCTCTCCCAATTTGTTACACCGAAAATATCGACTCCTACTTTAAACTCCTCTTGGCGGAAGGCTAGTGCTGCTAGTACCATATAGCCACCATAGCTTCCTCCGATGATACCAATCTTATCTGGATCAATGAAATCGATCGATTGTAAGTAATTTTTTCCTTCCACACAATCAGCTAAATCGACTTCCCCATGCTTCAAGTCAGCTGCTTTGAAGAAGGTTTTCCCATATCCCGAGCTTCCTCTATTATTGACTGCTAATACGGCATATCCGTGGTTCACTAAGTATTGAAGCATAGGGTTGTAATCTACGGTTGATTGTCCACCTGGTCCACCGTGTACCCAAACAAGAGCCGGTACCTTTTTTGTTGCCGCTTGATGTGGAAGATACATAATAGCTGGAATTTCTAGGTTATCAAAGGACCTAAAACGAACGATTTCTGCTTTGACTAAATCCTCTTCTAGTACATCAGGGTGTAATGTATCTGTTAGTTTCGTGACGTTTGCAGTTGCCACTTCATACAGGTAAATATTTTTCGGTGAAGTGGAGCTGTTAATGCTTAAACTAATCATCGATTCATCACTAGAAACCGCTACTTCTGTAATCTGCCCTTCAGGAAGCCCGTTAATAGAAAGAGCCTTACCGTTTTGAACCTCTATTACTTTCACTTCTGTTTTAGAATCGTTATTCATCTTGTAAAGTAGGAAACGTCCATTTTTAGAGAAAAATGCATTGGTAATATCCCAAGACTCACTTGCTACAAGTTCCACATCGTTCGTCGCAAGCTCTATCCGTTTCAGCTCCAAAAACTCTGAAACTTCATCTGTTCGGAAATACAAATGAGTGGAAGTAGGATTAAAGGCCTCAGCATAATAATGACAATCTCCCTCATGCTCACTAAGGTGACTCATTTCATTCGTTTCACGATTGAACACATAAAGGTCCGAGTTGTTTGCATTGGAAACCTTGTTGAAGGCTAAAAAGTTTTTATTTGGCGAGATTGCTCCGAAATTATAACCCTTTGTGTTTTCAAACAATAAAGTAGATTGGTAAGTTTCAATGTCCATCTCATAGACATCGTTAAATCTAGGATCTCTTTTATTAGAGCCGTAGAAAAAGCTTTTACCATCCTGTGCCCAGCCGTAAAACTCAGCGCGCTCCTTTTCATCAACAGTCAGCTCTTTAGAGGCACCATTTTCCTCTCGAACAAAAATATGTAGAATCTCATTTCCACCCTTATCCTGCAAAAAAAGAAAACGGTTATCATGTGGAAAATAAGAAATAGCATGAACGGCATCATCCGTTGAATCCGTTAAAGCAATAGGCATTCCACCGGAAGTCGGAACCGAGTACGCATTAAACACACCACTTTTATCACTAGAATACAAAACTCGGCTTCCATCATAAGAAATTGAGTTATAAACAACCGATTCTGAATTTAATAGCTCCTCAATACGATATTGCCTCACACTTTTCGTTGCCATCTATACCACTCCCTATTACTTGACTACTAGTATATATTCTCCGAAAATTTTAAAAATACTGCTGGGGGAGGGAATAAGATAAAAAAGTTTTGGGGTTCTCCTCTAACACCTTCCCAAAAAATATATTTCAGCAATGCTATCTAGCAAAGGTACTAAAAGTAGAGGGAAACATGGGGGCGGTTTCTGCAGTTCAGTTATTAATAACCGATTGTTTGAACCGTCCCCTTGTAATCGGAAATATGAAAAAAAGTAACCCAAATCTTGAGGGTTACTGTTGTCTGAAAATTATTTTGGGACATATTGTGAATAGTTATTGTTCCCATTTATTACGAATTAATATCAAGGGGATGGTTTCTACGGTTCAGTTTTAATAACCGACAGCTGGAAACGTCCCCTGGGTACTTTAATTGGAAATGATTAAGATAACACAAGAACCGTTCCCGTGCAATATGGATTAGACTAGACTATATTTGGGTGTATATGGGTCTATGCAGGTGGCGGATTTTAATTGGAGATGTGTTTTTGAGGTAGTACAGTGATACATAGACACAAGTAGAACTCTGCCAAGTTTCTCCTCAAAGATAGGCTGATTAAAAGACCAATAATCTTGTTAAGTGAACATTGGTCTATAATTTATTAGTTACTATAAGCCTTAGCTTAAAGAAAAGAGAGCCATTTACAATGCCATTAAATAAATGGATGTCCGATTGAAGGTTCCCTCCCCTCAAACAGTTTACTTGGAACAATAATTGACTGTGTTCCAGACACTATTCAATTATTAGATTCTTCTTTCCCATAGAATCAGGTTAGGGAAAAAGTGACTTGTTCCACGGTCTTAATGGTTTAATTGCCATCCAATTAATTCAATATAAATAAGTAGAGCATCCATATAGATGCTCTTGATTTAATCTCTTTATTCTTCTTTCTGATTTCCATCATCATTAACAGTATTCCCAGTAATTAATTGTAATGCATTTTCAATAAGTGGGATTGTTTGTTCCACATTTGGAAAAGATTCTTGGATTTCTTGTGGGGCATCTAATGCTGGATGGACCTCTGTACCTTGAGTAAGCAGTTCAGCCATTTCCATAATAGAGTGGGATAACTGTGTATGATATTCTTGGTCTCCCTCACTAATATCAAATTCTTTCATCTGAATACTTGCAAAATGATGAGATTGTTGTTGGACCGTGTTTTCCAACGACTTCAGTACTTGTTCTCTTGCTTTTACTTCGATCCCAACACTTGATTCAATCATTTTTTCTGCTTGTTTCCATTGTAAATAATTTTTAATTGTGAATTCAGTGGCTTTGTATACAAATGCAGCTAAGAAAGTTATAGCTTCTTTATTTTCTAGTATTATCTCTAACCAACTGGATCCTGTATCAAAGTTTTGAAATTTTATATTTCCTTTGTATTTTCCTACTAGTGTTTGTTTGAGAATTGTATCAATTTTTTTAATAAAAACGGATACCGAATTTAAATCGTTGTATTCTGGCAGTTTTATACTTACTGAGTTTTCGTTCTGCTCCGGAATAGCTTTCTTTATTGCAAGAATGACAGTAACAACTTGCTCATTAATTGAATTTACAATTGTAATCAGTTGATTTAAAGACCCAGAATCAATAATTATTTTTTGACTTTTGTCATGAAAAAAAGAAAGATCTTCCAATTTTTTAAACTCACTCGGGATGATTCCTAATTCAGCAGTATTCTGTATTGCAAAATAAAGATCTCTATAATTTGTAATTTCATATTTACTTCCTCCGAGATCTTTTCTCTGTACACTCAAGCATTCTACATTCTCTTCTAATATCTTCTTCATTACTCTAAGTCTCATTGAACTCCTCCTATCACTCGATAAATTACATAATTCGACAAGAGGATATATTTTCCTTCAAATTTTCCCCCTACTAATCTCACTTAATAACTTCTGATAGGTTTATCTGTACATTCCCATTATAAATCTATCTATTTTCTCTTCTAATCGTCAGGTGCCAGTATCCAACGGAATTCATTAAACACTTGAATAAACTACCTTGCTTTAACACTAACCTTGTGGGGGCGTAAACACAGGAATAATTCATCTTGGGCAATCTAAAATTTCGCATTTTGATTTTTAGCATATAAATGAGCTAAGGTACAACTAACTTTTTCAATAATTGTCCCTTTTTGCATGCAAGACTTCCAATTGTCCCCTGTTAGAACCGTCCCCGTGCTTCTTTTCCACTTATATTATAAATAACTTGTTATTTTACTAAAATCTTCTTTTAGATCAGAGAATTTTTCTTCTACTTGTTTTTTATATTTTTTAAGATTATTTATTTGTATGTTATAAAACTGTTGGGAAACGTTGTTTTTTCCAATTTCACTCCTAATTAAGTAAAGTACGCTACAGAAATTGTAACAATCCATCGATATACCTTCATTTAATTCAAAAGATTTATCAAAGTAAGATACTTTATTTTCTTTAATAAAGACATCAATAACTTCTTCGACCTTAGTCGGAGTATTTATATTTGCCGATACTTCACTTATTAATTTAGACATTTCTGAACTTATAACATAAAATAAGAATTGTTTTCTAGGAAAGCTTTGTTTAATATCTTTCCGTTTATAATAATTTATTGTGATTAATACTCCTATAAAGGTTAATATACCACCAATTAGGGAACCTAAAAAAGCAAGTAGTGTGTCCATCTCAAACCCTAAACTCGGAATAAATTCTATGATTCCATATGTAATCAGATAAATCTCAAAGATTATTAAAACTATTGAACTAACTATTAATAATAATAATATACAAAATATTGCTATTTTATCCATAACTTTAATTGATACCGTCTCCTTATTAGATGATTTAATCATATTACTGTTTTAGTTTCTTTCTAAGTGTCCTTTTAGATACTTTCTCTGATGTTAACGTTACCCAATAATTAGCAGTCTTGTTACAAATCGGACAATGTACATCCCATTTGTCATTCACTTGTAATTTTAAATTATCATTTGGATACTTATATATTAGTTTTCGGCATCTATACATCTTCCAATCTCGTTTTATTGTACTCAATCCTTAATTATATTAGAAACAAGTTACAAGAATGAACGGCCAAAACTTCCTCACAACTTTTTTACATATGTGTAGAATATTGGACAGTTCTACTGTTTCTTAAAACTTGAGAAATGTAGACCGTCCGTTTCTTTACTTCAACTTATCTTTAAAGTCCCACTAACCTCTCTCTTAATTTCCTATCACTAGCATAAACATACAACCCATATATCCCCCGCTTCATTAATACATTAAGAGAGTTCAATATTATTTTCTCTTTAATACTTTCACTATCTTCAAACTCATCTTTTCCTCTAAATGCCTCTGTATCCTTATAACTCTCTGTTAGTATTTTTAATGAGTCAGTTTCTTCATCATAAGAAATAGAAGGTCCTAAAATAACACCAACGTAATTTAAATCAAATCCTTGTATTGTATAAATAGAACCGGCTTCTTTGACTGTTTCAGCTCTTTCTGCCCAAGTATCACTTCCATATTCACCGTTCCAAGGAAGTTTAAATCCCTCTTCCTCTACGTAGTAATCCTGGCCGTCTTTTTTATGTACATAATCAAAGGTAGAAACGATTCTCGCTAATCCTTCTTCTTGATTCTTTTCTTTTATTAACTCATACATATCTGATGCCGAATTAAAGATTCTAAAATCATATTTTGTTTGGTTTGGTAGAGGGTTTAGCTTCTTTTCCACGAAGTCATCAATCCACCGAATCATGTCAGTACTTGCCTTCATTCGGAATTGGTTAGTCAATATATATGGCTCACCTGTGTTACAGTCACCTACTATATTTTCTAGCCTACTTTCATCCCAATAACTCTTCATCTTTAGAACTTGTTTATCATCATAGACGGCTATGACTACCTTGCTATGTCTGATAATTTCTTGTAACTGATTCTCTTCATGGAAATTATTATATCGATCTGGTTTGGTAAGTAATAAATGTGCTTCATCTACCAATACAATATCAGCTTTTTCATTCATGCTTTTTCGCTTATTAATGAAACTGGTAGGCTTATCAAAGTCCTTCTTACTTAATGCTTTAACATTTCCCGCTATTTTCTTATATGTTTTAAGCATCTCTGAATGATTTACTAATAGATAGTTTTCTGTTTTATAGAGACTTGAAGATTTTTCTTTTGAAAGCTCCTGAATCTTGTTAAACACTGAGCTTAAGACAACACTTTTCCCTACTCCAGCCTCTCCTTTTACTAGAAACAAGTAAGTTTTATCATCATCAATATGCTCATTACATACTTCTATAATTGCTTGCTGAAGTTCAAGTTGTTCTATCGTTAATTCTTTAAAAGGTGACAGTTTAAAAATGTCCTTATTTTCGATAGTTGTACTTGAGTTGTCTACTATTTTTCGGTTCAAAAGTTCATTCCAAATATCTTTAAACACTTCTTCGTTATAAAACGTTTTTTCATAATAGTTATGAGTAACGCTTTTGGCAGTCTGGCTCTTGTTTTGTAGCTTATAACGTTCATCAGCCAAAAAATAATTAATTAGCTTGGTTTCAATATTATAGGTAGCTGATTGATTAAACTTTTCATGAATGATCAGTGTCATTTTATTTAAGGATTTTCTTTCATGATTCTTTAAGTGATCCCTCATTCGATTTCGTACAGCCACAGTTTCACCAATATAAACTGCAGTATTATTATTTAGAAAATACACCACCGGGTAGTCTGTATAATACTCATTTGAAATACTCTCTAATGAATCCTTATTAAAAGGCATTGTTTTTATATCTACTGCGCCCATATGAATTACCTACCTTATATTCATTCTTGTTTCACAGGATATTTAATTGCATTCTTTTCAAGCTTTTTATAAACTTCTTCTTCCAAATCTACATCTAATTTATCTGCAAGCTGAACGAGATAGATAAGAATATCAGCCATTTCTTCCTTCATATTTTGCTTTGTCTCTTTTACAGCTTCCTCACTACTTCTCCACTGGAAGTTCTCAAGTAGCTCATTCGCTTCTAATGAAATTGAAATGGCTAGATCCTTTTCATTGTGGTATTGCTTCCAATTCCTTTGGTCACGGAACTCTATCACTTTATTGTAAATTGGTTTCATTATTTATTTCTCCTAGTTGTATCAATTAGTTTATCGTTTACACTCAAGGTTTTTCCTCTTTTTTACAGGCTACCTTAACTTTTCGACATTTACAAATCATTTCCTGTTGATTTTTGTCAGAAAATAAAAATATCCCGAAATAATCTTCTAGCTAGTCCTATTTAAATGTCTAAGTAAAATTAATAGTAAATAAAATCTCTTGTACCAGTTATTGAATAAGAAAAGGTTTGTTCCTACAGGTAAGTTTTTGTTTTTACCCATATCTAAAAAATGCTTTGAATTTACTTATATTTTGCAAGATAAGAGTGATCGATCCCATGTTTTAATCGTTCTTTTGACCTATAGTTGAAAAATACGGTAAGAAATAAAAAGAAGCTATGGGTATTTGCCCTTAGCCTCTTAATAACTTCCCCGAAAGCTTTTTAATAACTCGCTTTTGTTAAGTGATATTATTTCTTCTTTTTTATTTTTACTATTAGTAATTCTAAAATTTGGTTGATTCTCAATAAAAGAAAGTCTAAACATCCAAGAATCTGACTTCGCATTAAAGGTATCGGATTTTAATAATTTCTGGATGCCTTCATAATCTACAAATAATTCTGCGTCAGGTTTCTCCTTTAAACCACCTAATTTAAACGATATTCCTTGTTGAACACTTAATATCTCTTCTCCACTTTTTCGCTTTATTTCAAATTGAAAATTCAAAGGATATTTTTTTGTAGATTGATAATTAGAAAACATCGTTTTTTCTTCTTTTGGAAAAATAAGTGATGACCAGTCTAATATATCACTTACAATCTCATTATATTTTTTGTTATAGATTTTCTTACCTTCCTTAACTTTCTTTACAAGTTCAGGTGTAATTTCTAAAGTTGCAAGATTGTTTACATATTTTTTTTCAATATACTTTAAATCTGTATTGGTAACTGGGACTTTTATCATTTCCTCGACGTTGCCAATATCATTAATATTTAACCCTCTAGAAGTAAAATTAGCAGAACCCATAAAAAGAATTTTTTTATCAATTATATAAAACTTTGTATGTAGGTTTTTAATTGTGCATATATTAAATCCTTTATTTTACAAAAGCAATAGAGCCTCTATGTCTATAGAACCATTTATGTATTCAGGACCAGGGGGTCTTGTTATAACCATTAGATCAACCTTTTTTCTCGGCAAACTATATGTTATCTTTTCTACTGCTAGTTTTGTAATATACGGGGAGATAATTATTATGGATGTTTTACATTTTTTTATTTCTTCAATAAGTTCAGAACTAAAATCTTCGCCTAAAAACTTTGCCATTCTTTAGACCTCCAATACGTGTTTATAGAAGTAGAAACCTTATCTACGCTGTGTTAAGGGTTAATGCACCAGGTCCTACCAACCTTCTGCCTTATTTTATACATTACCTCCTTAATTTTTCTGGATAATCCGTTTTGAAGTTAGATTCTTCAGTTGTTTTACTTATAAATTTTAGCAGTTTAGAAGAATCATAATCATCATTTTCAAAGTAGTCGTTGTAGAGTGAGATAACAACTAGATCATGAAAAGGTGGATTTATTTCATCTATTTTTTCAAAGTAAAAGCCCGTTATTCTTTTACGCTTCTCTTTCGTGAATATCCCAAGTTGTTGTTCTAATTCTTCTTCACTGTATCTACCAGGATACAGGTCGATAACGACTCTTATCCTGGTGTTTCTCAACGTCAACCTGACCCCACTTCACATCATGGAGGTTATAAAGCACAAACCCCTCACCTTTTTTCTCAGTTGTTTTAGTGTAGCAGTCACCCTTATCGTCAATAACACTCTTTAATTTACGAACAAACTCAGTTCTTTCCATTCGTTGCCCCCTTAATTAAGACATTGCCTGCCATGGAATTAATTCTATCAGAGTGTTTACCCCAGATGTTTTGAACGGAAAGACATTCTCATGTCTAATTTGTAGTAAATTTACATACCCATCGGGCTCGTCTTTCCAGTCAGTGTTGGTTTTTTTATACATAAACAATCTAGTGCCGTCAGTTGTAACGATAATCTTACAATTGATTAGATTTCGTTTATGAACATACCTTTTTGCTTGTTCGAAAGCATTAGTAAGAGATTGGTTTGGACGCTTTGCTTCACAAATCATAATGCAGTTTTCTTTTATTGTTGGTGTTCCCTTAAAGAAGGCTAAGTCAATCTTCCCCCACTCGATAGCCAAAAGCTGCTCAGACCAGCCCATTCCTAGCATCAAGGGGGAAATCATATGAGCAACAATCTCATGTTCAGAAGGACGACCTGGACTACGTTTACTAGAATACCAGTTTGACAATCTTTGAATTCGTAAAATAGCTTTAATTACATCTTCTACGGCATTGTTTGGTAGCCCTGCATTAAAGAGTTCCATTCCTAGCTCATCTTGGGTAAATGTTCCCCTAACCAATTCTGGAAGGGTATGTATGGGACGTTGTTGTATATAGGCTTTCAATTGACTTTCTAAAGACGTAATCCGTTTTTCATGAACAGCTGTAAAGGTTGGTTGTTGCTTGTAGTTTGAAAAGAGTCCATCAGGTCCTTGATTTAAAATAGAAACAACATTTGTGTCCCACAATACCCTTCTAACATGTTGAAGATCCCAACCTAACACGTCTTCAAATTGTCCACTCCAAAAGTATGTTTCATCTGGAGTATCGGGAATAATTCCGACAGCCTTTACCTTTTTTCCATATCGAAGTAAAACTAAATCACCAGCACTAGGGTTGTGGCAAAAACTCCTAATTTGATTCTTCATGTGTTCTTTTTCATAAACTTCAGGGTTGAGATTATAATCCCCTGGAGTTCCCGGCCCAATTAGCATCACATCATATTTTAGAAATAAATCACTGTAGTCTCTAGCAGCGTCTCCAGCAGCAATCTGCCAAATTGTCATAACTTCATCTCCATTACTTTACTTCTACACATAAATACCGAAACTCGCTATCTTTTGCTACGAACCTTGAATAGTTATTCCACTTTAAGTCGTATATTCCTTTTAAATCAATTGAGTTTTCTCGCCCATATTTTGTACCTTTCGATGCTCCATCTTTCCAAGTTAGACTTCCAACAACTCTCCTACCTTCATACAGATGGAAATCTTTATCGACAGAGTTTATTTTAATTGCCTTTTCCCAAAATCGATGGTCATTAGTTAGTAAAATGGCATATCCTATTCGGTAAGGATTGTCTAAACATAACGGCTCTAAACTCATAATGTCTCTTAGAAAATCGTATCGCCCTTGATCGTAAGCACCATGTTTTTTTAGGTCAAATTGTGAGCCGCCAACAGAGACTGATAATTCTCTTGTCTTATGTTTAAGTTGAATAAGTATTTCTTTTTCCCCGTCTTCAAGCCATAAATCAACTTTAGTTCCATTTACTATTTTGTTTTTCTCACATCTTATTCCCATCTCTGTGACCATCTGCAAAAGTGCTTGCAGAAAGTCATTTTCCGATCGAAACACAGGACGTTTACCAGTTAGTTCTTTAAGCACATTAGTTACAATAAACATATTATTCCTCCCTAACAACTTTATTAGCTGCTTGTTATACTTTAAAATACTTTCTTTTAAAATGGATAGTTGTAAAATGTAGCGCAAAATCCGCCTCTTTTTGTACCAAATTATCCTTCCCAGCCGTTAATAGTTAACATATAATTTCCCCTTTTAGTTTTTCACCAATTTACCCATATACCCTTGTCAACACTAATTGAATTAGGAATTATTTCTGAAGCCTCAATTCGTATGCTTGATCTATAAATCTAGTTATCTGAACTAAGTTATCTACCCACTCTAACCTTATATACACTTCTCCTGGAGTTAGTCTTATCTGATCAGACTTTTCATATACATGACCAAGTAATTCATCTATTTCCTTCTGCATATTCTTCGCTGTTTCTGTGTGAATTCTTTTGCCTAAGTGGAGGACAAAGCATACTTTTCTAGCAGAGGTTAATGTTGCAAACTTGTAAGATCCTTTCTTGCTTACATAACCAATACAATCTGTTCGAACGCCATTTTTATAACGATGATGGTAGTCCTCAACTTGATCCTTATATGAGCTCTTATTATAGAGGTAATTATCAATTTCTTTTGCCAACACTCTTGCTTTCTCGGTTTTAAACATACTATAAAAATACTCTTTTGTTTTTTCAGATGTATTTCCAGTCACCCAACCAAAATATAGATTCACTCCATTTAATTGAATGGGTCCAACAATACCATCCTTTAATGGGGTTAAGTGAAAAAGATTCACAAATTCAGCATAGTCGTCAAACCTTTTACCCATTTCAGTAAAAGAGTGAACTAACATAAGTGTATTGTTAGCATTAACTTTACTCGCTTCTAAGAGTGCTGATGCTGTTCTATGTAATAATTGATATCTTTTATTTTGTATACTACTTTCATCTAAACCTAGCAGATTAAGTAAAAATTCCAATCTATTTCTCTTACCTTCACTAGGATTATCACCTAACCATGATTGGACAGTTTTACCAAAAGTCTCGGAAACTTTCCCCTCCACCATGATTGTTAAAAGTTCATTATTAGCCTTGGCAAGTAGATATAGATCATTTTGTGAACTTGAACTACCTCCACGCATGGGTACCTTGTATTCAGGAAACCCATATAATACTTCTAAATTCTTAAAAATAGATAATTGACTTTGTTTGAACACTTTTTCAACACAAGATGGTAAACCGATAGCCTCCTCCCAACAATTAGCCAGTTCATAAGCAGAATAACCACTTTTCCATTGTTTATCAGGGTCAGAAAGTAATTCTCTCCAAGAAGTTGGGCCATTTGAAGGTACAAAGAAATTTCCCATTTTTTCACTCCTAATATTTTTATTTTCTACTTTTTCGACTCAGGAATCTTTCATTAGCTCACTTAATTAATTTCCTTCCGAACCTTCACAGCAATAATAGCCGATAACATTGGCGTCAAATACACTTCAGTTGCCACTAACCCCTCATGATTCAACCAGAATTCCCTAACCTTATCAGGTTTACCCTTCCATTCATCTGGCCAATGTTCTTCTGGTGTGAAATCATCCATTAAGAGTGTTCCGCCAATATCCAATATGTCATAAAGTTCAGATGCTTCGACTAATTTAACTGCTCCTGCATCAGCGAAAATGAATTGGAATGGACCCTCTTTAATAGCTTCCTTCCAATCCCCATAAATAAACTCTGCTTGTTCATGTTTAATTGCTTCACTAGTTAGCGCAACTTTTTCCTCACAGTTATCTACCGAAATAAACTGAACCGAAGGAGAGATATTCGAAAGTATCCAAGCACTTCCTACACCTAGCCCTGTTCCAACTTCCAGTATCTTACCTTCTTTGACTTGTCCAGCTAGAACAGCTAAAAGCCTTCCTGTCTCATCGGAGCATGAGTGATTAAATTCGAATTTCTTCGCAAGTTGTTTACTACTTTCAACTAGTTTAGGAATATAGGTATTTGATCGATAAGCAGTTAACATAAAAGGCACCTCATATATATAGATTTCACTTAATTACATAATTCTCCAATTATATGTAGAACCCTTTTTGTTTTAAATAACATAACTTAATTTTACAAACGAGTTTCAGTTTCGAAATACAAAAAGCCCCTAGTTCTAAATTCTAACCAGGAGCTGTTCCTACTATTAAATATGAGTGTCTTTCATCCTAGCTTACTTAGCAAACATACCTTTTAGAACCTTAAGGACCATCCCTCGGTTCACTTTCTGAAGTTAACTACTAGAACTTACCCCTAGTAAACTTTCCGTGAACGCTGATTATAATCACGCTCAATCCCCGCTTTCCAGCTTCGATCAATTTTATCCCCGCTTCGAAGTTTAGTTACAGCCTCACTTACCATCTCATAATTTAATTGTGTTCCTATATGGTCAGCGTGATACTCAACTGCAAAGTCCTCATCGATACCAAATTGTGCAGCAGTTGAAACAGCATCAATATTGGCCCCCAGAAACATGAAGTCCCATCCATATTTCTCTTTTTGGTGTTCTATCATTTTCTTTATTTTGCTAGGAGAGAATTCACTACTCGCATTTTCCATGCCATCCGTTGTAATGACGAATAAGACTTTATCTGCTCGTTCTTCTTCACTTGTTCGCTTCTGTACATTCACAATTTTTTGAATGGTAAAGCCGATTGCATCCAATAATGCTGTCGTACCACCTACTTCATAATCCTTATCAGTAATCGGAGATATACCTCGCACATTGATGCGGTCGTGTAATAACTCGTAACCATAATCGAATAATACAGTTGTGACGATAGCTTCTCCTACGGCCTTTTTTTGCTTGTTTAACATAGAATTGTATCCACCGATTGTATCTGCTTCTAGCCCTGCCATTGAACCACTTTTGTCTAAAATAAACACTACTTCTGTTATATTCTTTTTCATCCTTGTCATCCTCCGCTCTTCATTTAACTACAAATGTAGGATAACAAGAAATCAAACTAAACAGGTCGCTTGAAATGCGACATTTTAAGCACCGAGTAAAGGTTGTTCAAACTGAAACAATACTTCATTAATTTTATGAATATCATACTTACCTTGTTTGATAAAGTATTCTATGATGAGGCCAAATTTACTACTATGTGTCAAAGTATAACCGGCGGCAGACAGCAAATGGTTTGCTTCGTCTTTATTTAGTTTCAAAGCAATTACAAAGGCAATAGCTGTTTTCTTTTTAGGCGAGTAATCTACTTCATTTCGTATTTTAGAAAATAAACGACGATCAACATTAGCCCTTTTATAAGCCTCAACATCTGTCATCCCTTTTTCATCAATCAGCCGAAGCAATCGGTTTGAAAATGACTCATCAAGTGCCTCCAGTAGATGTTCTAAACTATCTTCTACTATAGATTTGCTATGTATCTCATAAAAATCATTCGATATAGCCTCAGACTCTTTCACTGGTTCCTGTGTAAATCGTTCTAATCGACGATTAAACTGAATTTCAGCTTCCTCAACATAATGTTCATCAATATACTCATTGATGGATTCAAATAGCGTTTGACTTAAACCAAAAGACGCTTTATCAAACACGACTAGATAAACAAGCATGTCATTATCTAGTAAAAATGAGCTAATTGTAGAAACTGCAATTTGCAATGCCTCTTCTTTTGGATACCCATAGATACCAGTTGAAATCAGCGGAAAAGCAACTGACTCACATTGATATTTTTTTGCTAACTCAAGAGAATGATAATATGAATTTTTCAATAAAACTGCTTCTTGATGAGATCCGTCCCTCCAAATGGGTCCCGGTGTATGGATGATGTAGTTTGCCGGCAACTTAAATCCATTCGTTATGACAGCCTGTCCAACTGGACACCCACCTATTTCATCACAGGCCTGTTTCAACTCATTAACGCCGGCAGCTTTAAAAATAGCTCCACAAACACCTCCACCCATTCTCAATTCTGTATTTGCAGCATTTACAATCGCATCAACCTTCATCTCTGTGATATCATGACGAACTATTTCTAATGGCATGAATGTTGTCTCCTTCTTGGTTATTGATGACTTCATTATACCAAGCTGCTAAAATATGGAACAACTGAAAATACACGGGGACGGTTCTAGTGTTTGCTTCGTTTAGTGAAACGAAACAGACAAGAGAACCGTCCCCATGTTTACAAGAGAAATGATATTCTACAACTGTTGAGTTCTGATAAACTTCACCAATTAGCGAACTTAGAAATGGTGGTGACTGCATCAAAACTACAGAAAAATACTGCAATAATACATGAAAAGGTAACCAAAAATAGTGTAGTGAACATGATATTAAACACTATTCTCTTCATTTGTTAAATACCACCTTTTAACTAACTTTCTTTGTTTTTAAGTGATTAACTCCAACTCTATCGACTTTGTTCCAGCCTTCTTTATTTTTTAAATAAAGAAGGGTTCCAGCTGTTACAAAGATTAAACCTAATAACCGAAAGGTGACGATTTCAAAGGGGATAAACAAACAGATCTTTAGATAATCCAATTTACTATATTTATGTCCGTGCCTTCTGCTTATGATAATTGCGGTGATACTACGATACAAGGCTAAGAGAAATGTGATGGATAAGAAGAATAGTGCCATACTGTAATTGTTAGTGAATAGTAGGATGATAGGAATAAGGATTGTTGGATAAGCATTTAATGTGCCAAGAATGAGGGAATCTACTAGTAAATATATAGAGACTGGGATGCCTAAACTTCTGAAAAAGGATTTTTTAAAATTTATCATGCAATCGATAAACCCTTTTTGCCACCGAATTCTCTGACTGAATAAACTTTTGAGTGTTGATGGGCACTCTGTATAACAAATGGCATACGGAACAAAAATAAGCTTGTGATTCTTGTATTTCTGTTTAATTAAACCTTGCATTCTTAAAGTTATATCTAAATCTTCACCAACTGTGCTTCTGTAACCATTTACTTCAAATAAGGCATACCTTCGAAATGCTCCAAAAGCTCCTGCAATGACAGTGATCGACTTTAGCTTGGCTTGTGTTATTTTATGAAGATAAAAGTCGGTTAAATATTGGATAAGCTGATAGCGTATTAATCCTGAAACACTAAAAATCGGCTGTGGCGTTGTAAAAACACCGTTATACCCTTGCGAAATTTGTACCATCCCACCTGCGGCTAATACTTTTTCATCTTCAAAAGCAGCATTCATAGCGGCTAAAGCTTTTGTATTAAGCACACTATCAGCATCCAATGTTATGATAATCTCATTCTTTGCATAATCAATTCCTGCATTTAAAGAATCTGCTTTTCCTCCATTAACTTTGTTCAGAACATAAATATTAGGACAATTGGCTGATTTATAAAATCCCCTTACCCTTTGATGGCTTAATTGCTTAGCAGGACTTCTTTCTTCAGGTATCAAATCTAGATAACTATAAAGTAACTGAAATGTGTGGTCTTTTGAGCCATCATTAATAAAAATTGCTTCAAAGTTTGTATAATTAAGGTTTAAAATGCCTTGTAAACAATCTAAAATGACTGTTTCTTCATTGTAAGCTGGGATCAAAATTGATATCCCCTTTTCCTCCTTAACCATTTTAAAACGGTTTTCTTTTTTTATTACATATAGTGGTATAAAAATATACAATAGTTGAAATAGAATAAAAATCAAGAACAACGCCAAGCAAGCAACTATCATTTTCTTACCTCCTGTTTATCTTATAAACCCTTACATAATCAATCTCAAAAACAGCAGGAAATGAAGTGCTTTCATCTGGACTACCTGGCCAGTTACCACCAATAGCTGTATTCATATACAAATACATTTCCTCTTGCGGTATGAATTTCGTTGTTTTAAATCTTTCGACACCATCTATGAACCAAGAGACATAGTTAGGAGTCCATTCCAAGCCGAATGTATGAAATTCCTTGGAGTAATCCTCACCTTGATAGCTTGTTGAGACGCTTGTTAGAGTATTGTTATCGTCTAACCAGTGCAAGACCATCCATATTTCCTCAGGTTTATGGCCTAGCATTTCAACTATATCAATCTCAGGTAACCATGTATGTTCTTGATTTGTCATTGTCCAAAAGGCAGGGAACAATCCTTGACCTCGAGGAAGTTTGGCTCTCATCTCAACTTTCCCATATAAAAAGCTAAACTTTCCCTTTGAGTGAATCGCACCTGATGTATAATCTCTTCCACCCAAGCTTTCCTTCTTACTTATCAGCTTAAGCATGCCACTTTCAACCTTTATATTGTTCGGTGAGTAGTATTGAAGTTCGTTATTTTTATCTGCAGCCCAATCCTCTATATTCCATTTCTTCTTATTAAGTTGAGCACCATCGAAATCATCTTCCCATACCAACTCCCAACCATCTTCAATAATCCTTACATTATTTTGATCAACGGGCCTAATTTCAGTTGGACCTTCTTTATCTAACAAAGTAACAAAGTCTTTACCAACTGATTTAAGATTATCTTTCAAACGATAGACTTCCTTACTTAGTAAAACCGAATCTTTCTGTTCTTTTTTAACAAAATAAAGTGTGTAAAATATTCCTAAAGATAGGATTAAAGAAATAAGTATTCCAACACCAAGTAATTTTAAGTATTTACTCATTCATCCCCATTCACTTCCCATGTAGATAAAATGTCCTATATATAGAACAAAAATTGTGGTTTTCACCTTTCACCTCTAGTCGTTACTAACTATTTCTAATCATCTATACTATATGAGAGTGTATCGACACTTAGTATAGGCTGATGTGGATATAAAAAATTTTTTTGTTAAATATATAGAACAAATGTCAGAAATTATTCTTAGTACAAAGGAAAGTTATTTGAGTTAAATTAGGGTTCATAACTTTAATCTTACTCAGAGGAACGGTATTACCTAACAGCATAAAAAAATAGCCATTCTCCCCATATTGGTGAATGGCTATTTTTAATAAGCGGTGGTAAATTTGTATTTTTTAAATACACTGGGACGGTTCTAGTGTTTGCTTCGTTTAGCGAAACGAAAGAGACAAGAGAACCGTCCCCATGTTTATCTTATAGATTGTAATCCAAACAAACATTTATTTGTTTTTTTCAACCCGTTGGCCTGACTGGTGTGAAGTCAATTCATCAAACGTTTGATTAAGTTGGCGACAGGAAAATTTATTGATTAAATACATTACCATTTCCATATTTACTAAACTCCCCAACAAAAGCCGGAAAGCTGTTATACTCTTTCCTCATGTCTCGAAAGGAAATAGTCTCTTTCCCCCTAACAAAGTCAGTATCAAGGTCTGATTCCTTCCAATACACCGGAAGCTGGTGATACGTTTTACTAAAAAGTTGGATAGCGTCTTCCACATTTCGTGCAAAGATATAGACGAAATCCTGATCGTTCATCTTTAAACCATAGATTCTAAGCTTGTATATTCCAAGTTCATTGTTTTTAATCATCGCTTCTACTTTCTCATGATCTGCTTGTTCGAAATCTATTTTGGTAATATCGTCTTGTGAAGTAACCTTTTTTTCTTGAAATAAGTGGAAGATGTAATGTGCCAATGTTGATACTTCATGAGAAATGCTGTAATCGTATAACTCGTTTACTGTCATTTGTTTCACCTCATTATCGAATTGGTTGTTTGATAAGGGTTGCTATGAATATCCCTTTCGATCTAGTTATAGGGGCTAATACTGAAAAAGTGGCATTTTAAATTTAAAATTTTTTATAAATACTGGGATTTTCTGCTCATATATAGATTTAAGTGAGTCCTTTGTTGGTAAAATATTGAAATACTTAACTTTCGGAGTCAAATACTTAACAATTAACCATAAATACTTAATTGAATCGATAAAATACTTAATCTGCTGAGTTAAATACTTAACTTATTTACTAAAATACTTAATTTTCAACAATTCCTGGCTCACAAATAGTAAGTCACTTTCCCTATAGGTCGCCCGTATCCTCCTCAATCGTCCCAGTAAATTCGTTATACTTAACAGTTACTGTCCCAACCGGACCGTTCCGATTTTTCGAGACTATGATTTCTAGAGTAGGATTTTCAGAATCTTTGTCATAGTATTTTTCACGGTACAGAAACAAGATAACGTCAGCATCCTGTTCGACACTTCCAGATTCACGAATATCAGACATCATCGGTCGCTTATTTGCTCTTGTCTCGACCGAACGATTTAGTTGTGCTAAACAAATGACAGGGCAGGAAAAATCCTTTGCCATTGTCTTTAAGCTTTTCGAGATTTCCGTTACTTGTAGGTGGGCATTGCCTCCGAATGCTTGGCTAGATTGAATGAGCGTTAAATAGTCGATCAAAATAATCGGTTTCTTGGTTGGGTAATGATTCATGACCTTTCTTGTTTTGGCTCTCATGTTCGCTACTGTTTGTCCAGCACCATCGAATATTTGGATATTAGTCTCATTGAGATCCCCAATGACCTCAGACCATTTCTGCTTTTGGGCAGGAGTTAAACTTTTCTTTGGATTTCGCATTTTTAAACGGTTGAAGTCTCCCGTTGACGCAATTAAGCGAGTCGTTATGAGCTTTTCAGGCATTTCGAGTGAAAAGATAAGTGGTACATAGCCATTCCATCCCGCTGCTTTTGAAAAATGGAGCATTACATCTGATTTCCCCATTGAAGGTCTTGCAGCTAGAATCGTTACCTCTCCGTCTTGAAAGCCACCCGTCATGTCATCAAGCTTTTTTAATTCAGTCGTGGCACTTTTTATCACGTCTTGCTCTTTCCAAGGGGCCTCATAGATGTTAACCAGTGCTTGCTGGATAGACGTGTGATCATTCATTTTCAGCTGATTAATGTTGTCCAGTTCCGCTATAACCTTGCCAATCTCCCAATCTTTTAAGGCTGCCAAGGTTAGAATGTTACGCTTTTCTCGTTCCTTCCAAGCCTCAATAACGAGCTCCTCAATCTCATCAAATTTTTCAATATCCGCAAATGCTAATAGTTCGGATAAATATGACATTCCACCGAAGGATTCTAGGTCAGGTAAGGTTGTTAAGGTGATCAAATCAACATTCTTACCCGATTGGTTAAAGTCAATCATTCTCCGCATCAGCTCTTTATGACGTCCACTTTCTAGCTGTTCTGGACGAATAACCGTATCTTTTATCAAATAATCGGCTTTCATCAAGCTACCAAGAAACGTCTTTTCTACAACACTCATGATTTCTCACCAGCTGATAGATCTAGTACAAATTCCCTTGGTATATCCCGACCAACTTTATTCGATTGGCTCAACTGCTTTTCTCTATTGCCCTTGTCTTTGCTCTCGTCATACAAGTCAATTTCTTCAATGGTCAGCAGTGATTCATTTAGCCAGTTTTTTAAAATAGCAACAACATAGCTTAGCTTTCGCTTATTGTTAGAACATGCTATGTGCATGGCTTTTAAAATAACCTCTTTCGGGTTCATAAAGGCTGAGTCATCTAACCAGGCTAGCAGCTGGGCTTTTGCATGAAGGTTTGCAAAACCAAATCCATTATGATCCCAG
The DNA here is from genome assembly GCA_947497585.1 of uncultured Bacillaceae bacterium. Taxonomy (GTDB): domain Bacteria; phylum Bacillota; class Bacilli; order Bacillales; family Bacillaceae_L; genus Bacillus_BV. The sequence continues at coordinate 95,223 of CANMHG010000011.1, forward strand.
AACTCGATGATTTCCTTCACATCTTCTTTGAAGACTGCTTGCTCTGTATTATTCACTGTACTTGGATAGAGAACTGTTTGTTGTTGTTTTTCTTTTTCTTTTTTATTTTCTTTTTCTTTTTGCCCACGTATCGTGCACGTATCGTCAGACGTATCGTTGATTACCGATTCAGACGGGACTTCTGACGTATCTTCCGCTGATGTATAAAAGGATTCATAAAGACTACGAAACTCAAGCTTTGTGATGTTTTCCCCAACAAACTGAATAAGCGAGATATCCTCAACATTCTCTAACTCTGCTAAAATACAATCGACCACTGGTTTGCCACCACGAAGCAGGTTTTCCTTCCCCCAATTTTTAATCGCAAGCTCTCTTGTTTCAGTGTTGTAGCGAATGAGTTTATGATGTTGAATAAATCGATTCATTAATGCATTCACACTCTCAATTGAATAACCCATATCAAAGGCAATCTGTTTTTTTGTAATTCGATAAATGCCTGTTTGTTTTGTATGAGGATTTGTTAATAAATATAAGAAAAAGTAGCGATCCTCCGGTGTCATCTCCTCCGAAACAACCGGACTCATCCAAAATTCTGTATGTACCATTCTGTACTTTGCCATCTTATCCACGTTCCTTTCTATAATCCAGATATTTTTTCACCTTAGTTATATAAAGAAAGGGGATAAAAGGGGGCATGTAAATATAAATTTTTTTTAATACTTATAGTGTGTGGGAGGAGTAAAGTATAAATAATTACTCCATCCTAATATCTAATAAATTTGAAAAAGAGTGCCTATCTCTTGTCACTTTAGACAAGTAATAGGCACTCTTTTTTTCTAGATGTAATGGTATTCCTAACAAAGTAAAAATTCTATTTTGCTTTATCGGATTTAGCGTCTTTATTTCAAACAAACGTTTATATGATTTTTTTAACCCCTTGATGGGCTTGGGTTGAATTTGATTCAACAAACGTTTGAATAAGTTGGTGGTGGGAAAAATTATAACTTTTATGTAAAATAGTAGTACTTATAAAAGGAGCCTCTTTCTTATGAATATTTTAGTTTTAGGTGCAACTGGACGAGTTGGAAGTCACATGGTTACTTATGCCCTTCATGACAGTCATCATGTTACTGTATTGGTTCGCACTCCAGAGAAGATTCAACTATCTAATGAAAATTTAACCATTATTCAAGGTGATGTTTTAAATAAAGATGATATAGTCCGTGCAATGCATGGGATTGATGTAGTGATTAGTGCACTTAACACTGATGGCACAACAACTTTATCTGCTAGTATGCCTCTCATTATCGAAGCCATGGAAAACGAAGGTAATAAACGAATAATAACTATAGGAACTGCAGGTATTTTGCAAAGTCGAGTCACGCCAAATTCTCTGCGCTATCAATCAAGTGAATCAAAGCAGAAGTCAACCCGGGCAGCAATGGAACATCATAAAGTTTACGATATGTTAAAACAATCCACCCTCGATTGGACGATTGTCTGTCCTACGTACTTGCCTGACGGAGAAAAATTAGGTAAATATCGAATTGAAAGAAATCTTTTGCCAGAAGGTGGGTCTAAAATATCCGTACCCGATACAGCCGAATTTACATTTAAACAGATCCAAGCAAGTGATTATATAAAATCACGTGTAGGTATCGCCTACTAATCAAACTTTTACCTTACTTTTAAAAAATAGGATATCGGAACAAATTATAAGTAAAAGAGATGTTAAAAAATCACATCTCTTTTTTTACTAGGCTTATTTAATGAAATAGGAACTGGTTAACTAAAATTTTCGAATTATACGAGTTTTAAACTATATTTCTAGTTTGTATTTCAGAATAAACTCATTCACTCTAGGTAGACTTTTTTCAATAAAGACACTTGGATCTTCGCTTACAACTAAAATATAGTTTAGGAAGTTTACCCTCCTCGCGGTCATTAACAAGTCTAAGTCAAACTCTTCAAACACTGGTAATGGTCTTATTTTTTTATACCCTTTGAAGAAAAGCTGCTTTACTTCATCAAAGTTATATTCTTCATCATACCTGTAATAGTACAATAAAATAGCGATGTCATGTAACGGCAATCCAAGCAAGACATCTTCAAAATCAATAATATGCATTTCGTTTCCATTGACCAAGACGTTTGATGGGTTTAAATCACTATGAATGAGTTGAAGATGTTCTTCATTCTTTCGATAGTACCTCGACAATTGGTTATTTAAATACGGTATAATTCTATCCATCATTTCATGGTATTCTCTTGATAAGTAACGCTGATATTTGCTGTCTTTATATACGACTCTGTCTTCTTGATAATAGAATACATTATCCCATCTTTTTGGTGAAAAAGTCTTTGGAATCTTTTCACCGTATGTAGCTATGTGAAGTCGGGCAGTTAGCTCGCCTAATTGAATAAAACTCTCTTTGGTTTCATTCCCCTCTAAATCTTTCCCCTCTAACCAGGTGTAAATAGCAACTCGCATAGGGGGACTTCCCTTATCTAACTTTATTTCTTGTATTTCACTTCCGTCTTTAGATGACAGGATTGATGGAATTGAAACTCCACCTCTGTGGCTTACAAGTTTCATCACGAATACTTCCAATAAATTATCTTCTAAAGTGCTTGAGTTTTCTTGAAAAATTTTCAGTAAGAATTTATTCCCTTTGATATCACTCAATTTGTATAAAATATTGGTTTCTTCAGCTAAAAAACTCATTTCTTGAAGTTGTATCTCGTACCGGTTGACTGCCTGTTTAGCTACAGCATCAAACATTTCCATGTTGTTCATCCCAAAGCTTCACCTCTTTATTCAATATTTGACTACTACCTCAATCTTGTCAAAAAGGCACTTCTCTAAATAACTGATCCTTATATAACAAAAGAAGCCCTAATCCTTCTTAAATTAGAGCCCACATTAAGATACTGAATATCTACTTTTTAAAAAATTCTACTTAGATTTGTTTTAATCTTGTATTTTTATCCTTGTCTTCTCCGTTATCTTCTTCCTGTTCAAGATTTTTTGAAATTCATAAAAAGATATATAACATACCACATTAAAAATATCCCGATAACTACTATCCAAATGGATTTAAGGTGTGTGTAAAAAATATAAGTTGGAATCGCACTTACCAAGAGAACTATAACCCCAATGTAAATCTTTTTACTTAGAAAATAGCCCATCAACCCTAAAAGAATTGGTATTAACACAGGTATCATTACTAATACTGTCATAAAATTACCTACCTTTTTGAAGAGTTTAGTATTGTTACGTACTAAGTTCATTAAAGTTTCAATAAAGCTGCTATAAAATTGGTGCAATGCACTCTAGTGCAAACATGAGGACATTATGTACTGGGTTCGAATGAAGTAACGTCATGATTTCATCCCCGTTCGTATACAGATCATTTACTTCTATAATTAAAAGGACACCCGATAAATACAAGAAGAAATCCCCATGTTTAATTTAGTTCAAATTCCAACTGGATGTCGCGTGGGTCACTTTCATAAAGCTGTTTGTTCACTTCTTCAGCATCAACGCAACCAATGGAGCGATAAAATGCAATTGTTTCTTGTGAGGAAGCTGCACACATGTAAAGTTTATCGGCTCCCCATTCTTTTGCCTTTTCAGCACATTTTTGAAAAAGCTGCTTTCCTATTCCGTAGTTACGAAATTGTTTTGAAACGAACATCGACTCAAGCAATACATACTTTGCTGTTTCACCGAAAACTTCACTATTTAATGTTACAAAGCCAACTAATCTGTCCTCTTCACTGAATGTACCGATTGCTACACCACCTGCTCGGATTGTTTCTTTCAATGCATCACGATATTTTTCATAACCATCTGGCCAATCTTCCTCAATATAATTGATTGTAATTAACTGATACTCACCATCGATATTTCTCCAGACTTTCTCAATAAACTGGCTTGGATCGATTTCTGAAATTCGGTCACATTCTTCTACTAATAAATCACGAAAATACAATTCTTTTAACATGGTCATTTAATTATTCCTCCAGGTGGTTTATTAAGAATACTGTTCAAGATAGAGATCTGTAATTACACATAAATAGAAAAATCCGTAATATCTCCATAAGGAATATTATTCTTAATTTTGTATTCTAAGTCACGTAAGGTGTATTCCTGCCAATCTTCCAAGTTATCCATATCCCACTTTTTATGAAACAATTGATACAGAAATATTTCTCGTAATTTTAGGAAAGTTGGTAGTTGGCTGATTACATCCTTATTAAGATTATTTTCTTCCTGGTAGCCTAAAAAGAACTGCTCCAGAAATGTTTTAGAAAAAGTATCATTATCTCCGTTGAATGAGCTATGCTGCCAGTATGCATGATAGAAAAGAGCACCAATGTCTTGGGCAAACCAGTTAAAAGAACTTTCATCAAAATCAATGATTGTTAGGCTACCGTCTTTATTGATCATGATGTTACCTTGATGGAAGTCATTATGAATGAGCCCAAACGTATCTCGTGTAATATTAAATGAAAGTAGACCTTCCATCAATCTATCGTACTTCTCAGCCATCCAGGGACTCAGATTCTCTCTAATTCCATAAACATCTGGGTTTTCAACGCTCCATACAGGACGATGTTTTATATCTACCTCAAACCCTTTGGATAAAAAATGCATCCTCCCTAGAATTCTACCAAGTTGTTTAAATGTAGTTGTGTTCCAATGTCTTATGTTAGTAACATCAATATGCTCACCATGAATATATTTAAAATATGTTATTACTCTACCGTTTTCTACTTTTAGGGACGTGTGTGGCTTAGGAAGAGCCACTCCTCTTTCATACAAGAAATTCATCCACTCTATCTCTTGTAAAACGATATCCTCTGTTTTTCCTTTTTCAGAGATTCTCTCTACTATATCTTTTCCTTCGATTAGGTAGACATCATTATGGAATCCTCCACTAAGCTTTATACGATTTCCTTCCAATCCTTTACCTCCGTCCCCTGGAAACTACAATATATGTTTCTTTGAGTCTATTTTTCATAATTATAACCAGCCTGGCAAGAGAATAGGAGCATTTATAAAAAAGTGACAGTCATAAATTAAGGATACTACTTAAAAAAATCAGTTAAAACTCAATTTCAACACAAAAAGACAAATGCTCATTGTTAGGAACATTTGTCTTACTAATTTTTATAAATTGTAGTCTATTTTTTTACCTGACGATACAAATCAATTGATTTAATACCCTGTGATAAGATATCGACCATTTGTGCTTGGCGTTTGTCACGTGTGTTCTGTTGCTTAGCAGAAAAAATATAACGCGCCCAATCCTTTTGGTATCCTGGTGTAAGTTCCTGATAAAACGTTAGCTCATTTGGATGATCTGCTAATAGCTTTTCAATATCTTTAACATTATCCTCGTAATCTGCTACACATTGACTCGCAGCGGATGACTTTTTACCTTTCTCTTTTTCACGCTTTAATCCAACAACAGTAAATGTATCATCCATACTTAGCATTCGTGAAAATTTCACATCGCTATCTCCTACATATCCACCTTCGCTTACTTTCATTGCAGGAAAAATATCATCTCTATGTATAAACGTATCGTATCGATTGTTCCCTTTTTTCGGATAAGCAAAAAACAGGTATCCATTTGCTAGCAACTTTTCTTCATTTATAATTAGTTTAGTTTGATTAACCATGTCATCAATCGTTTCGGCAAAAATAAATATAACATCATGGTCTCGTGTTAATACATTATTATATCCATTAAAAAGGTCATAATCACTTGGTTGATGAAGCACAGCCACATTCTTATATTTACTTAAATTCAATTTATCAATAATTGTCTTCATACATACTCCTTTACTCAACCTTTTAAAAAATACGATCTACTAGAATAGGATTGCCGCTTTTGTGCTGTATAATCACTTCTCTAAATAGCTTTTTAAAGCATCCAAATCTTTTGCGCAAGCTTTCTTAAAAGTACCAACTATTAATTTACCAAATAATTTAGTAAAGCCTGTAAGGCCCTTTATCTCACCTAGTAATGTAACTTCCGAATGATTACCTGTAGATGTAATATGATATGTAAACAAATATTCCCCTTTACCTGTTGTTCCCTTCGTTCCATCTACACGTAGTACAATTTTATCTGGTTCATGAAGCTCTATAACCTCAAAATGTTCAGAAGCCTCTTTTCCAAACATTTTTCTTGTTTCCTTCCACTGACTCCCCACCTGTATCGGACCCTCATCCAATCGCTCGATTCCCACAAACCCTTTCATCCAATTTTTGGCAGAATCAAGATTAACTAAAGCCATATAGGCTTGCTGTTGGGATACCTGGAACGTTCTTTTTACTTCAAAACGAATACTCAAGTCGACTACCTCCTTAAAAACCATTTTTCTTGAGTATAGCATATGGTAAAACATAGAAACATAGGGACGGATCTTCTGTTTCGTTTTAGTAGAAACACTCGATCCGTCCCTTCGCTTTTTGTTAGCTGTTTACTTAACAAACACACCTTTAATCAATTCTTGATCAATAAAAGGCATAATCGAAATCACTTCACTGATCCCTTTTTTAGAAATAGCATCTAGAGCCATTTCGTTCAGGAGCTCTTTTTTAATAAAAGGGGCTAGAGAGACAAGGGATTTGATACCGTTTGTTTGATAGCTTTTTTGAGCGCATTCGCTTATTACATCTTCACTAACTGAATATGCAATTGAAGAAATCGCTGCTAAACCGTTAACCTCACACTCTTTCTTTGCTGCCTCATCAATGATTTCTTGGCTTATAAAAGGAAGGATGGATGCTAGTCCTTTTACTCCATTTGATTCAAGTTCTTTTTTTGCACACTCATTAATCACTTCTTGGCTAATAAACGGAGCCATGGCTGTTAATCCTTGTAACCCATTTGCTTCATATTCTTTATTAGCAAACGTATCAATTACTTCCTCACTTAAAAAAGGTGCTAGTGCCGTTAAACCTTTTAATCCATGTAACTTAAAATCTTCTTCTGCACATTCATCAAGAATTTCTTGGCTTATAAAGGGTGCTAGATTGACTAATCCCTTTATACCTCTATTTTTATATTCCTTTAATGCCAAATCATTTAGGATATCTTCACTAAGGAATGGTGCTACCTTTGCTAGATCTTTTGAAGAGAGCTCACCATCTATATTTTGATAAATTTTATCTGCCTGATCTATTGAAAGAATTGGAACAACAGTAATGAATTCTTCTTTATCGATAGGTGCTGCCTCAGTAACATTGTCATTTTCTACGATATCTTTAACTAATTGTGTTCCTTTACTATTACCTAAAATTTCATCAATTGAGACATCAAATATCCTTGCAAGCTCAGGTAGTTTCGAAATATCTGGCATGGTTTCACCACGTTCCCAGTTACTAATGGCTTGAAAACTAACCCCTAACTGATCTGCAAGCATCATCTGTGTAATTTTATTTTCCTTACGTAACTGCGCAATACGTTTCCCTACTTTTTTCATGTCGAACAAAACAATCACCTCTTTTATTAGTATAAGGTAAGTGTAACTTTTAGAGGTATCGTTTCCTATCAAGTTATACTTGAGTCTTCGGTTGTTGTGATTCAAGTGTGAGTTGAGTGCGTGTATCTGCAACCTCATTAGCGACAATAGTTCAGCAATGTCCATAACACTATAGTCAAACTTAAGATTTGTAACTCAAACAAACGTTTATTTGTTTTTCCAAAAGCCTTGGTGTGCTTGGGTTAAAGTCGATTCATCAAGCGTTTGATTAAGTTGGTTATGCAAAATTCTTTTGCTCAAGTACACATGGACTTTCGGTCAATGTGTTTGTTTTGTAGAAATAAAGAAAATGTGCACCACCCCAGGTTTCTCTTTTGTATATCACGATAGCAAAAAGAGAACAGCACCTGCTGTTCCCTTCTTAACGATTTAAGGACCATTATTCCAGCCCTTCAATCACCATCTCTTTAACTGGCATAAATACTTCGCCTGTGTCTAAATAGTTCACCTTCACCTTATCTCCTTCTTTCAAATAAATCGCGAGAGGGCTATTTTCAGATGAAACGACATAGCTTTTCTTGTTGTCCAATAAGAAGGTGATACTTGTATAATCGCCTACCTTTTCCTTGTATACTCTAATGACGATTCCACTTACTTGTTTTTCCTCAGCTTTTGAGGTTCCATCAACGGTACCTCCACCTCTTTGCAAGGCAGTTTTGTAAAGCTTCAATGCTTCATTTGGTGTATTCGCGTACACAGAAATTTCTGGGTTCGCTGCTGAAACAATGAAATAATTTTGAAGAAAGCCGTTTGAATCAAGTACTGGAGTTAGCCAGCTTGCTTCTCCATAGAAGTTATAAAGAACAGGCATTTCTCCATTCCACTTCTTTTCAATAAACTTCTTTTCAATGATTTGCAAAGCACCTTGTGAATCCATATAAGATGCTTCCAGATTACCGGTGTAGAAAGTTGCTTCACCTGTTCTTGAATTCGTAAGAGAATAACCGAGCATAGAATCGACGCCCTCTTTTGGACTTGTGAAATCAGTGAAATAATACATAACTCCATTTTCATCAAAAATAGGACTCACATTTGCTTCTGTTCCTTCATCAGAAGGTAGTCTTACATCTTTTTTGCCAAATATGCTATTCCAAAATCCATGAACATAATTACCAAAGTAGCTATTTTGCAGGCTAACAACCTCTGGAGACACAGCACCATCGATAAATTCTGGAATATCCTTTAACAGATAATCCGTTGTTTCACCCGACTTAGGGTCTACCATGACTATCCCCAGCACATCAAAACCATTACGGGCTGAAATAAATTGACCATAGGATCTAATGTAATAAGGCTTGCCATCTTCATCAATTTCTAATTGAACATCGCCGTAGAAAATGTGGTTCGGATAGTGCATCCTAATCTGGCGTTCAATATTCTTATGAAAATAAGACGATGGTGTATACTCCATTTCTGCCTTTATAAATTTCGGATTATCACTTGAGTTGGTTGCACTAATCGTAAAATAACCAGGCGTTGTATTCCCATTCAACCATTTAAAAAATCCTGAAAACTCTACAGGTGCAATATAAACATAGTTACCGTTGACCTTTTGGATTTGCAAGTTTCCGAGTTCGTAATAGCTCGTGTCTGGAACCTGCCCAAATGCCTTCTTCATCTTATTTCGAGCAAATTTTGGTGGGACACTTGCTGGTGTCTCTTTTTCATCAAATGTTTCAATTTCTGTCTTCGAAGCCATGTTGGCAACTTCATATTTTTCATTCGCATTAAAAAGAAATGCTGATAAGAAAAACACTCCAACAACTAAACTTGCTAGAAATAATACAACTTTAACCATTCGTTCCTTTCCAGTAGCGAAAAATGCACCAAAAAGGGTAACTAGAATGGCTAATATCCATAATGACGTGAAGTTTCGGTCAAGATTAGTTAAATAATAGAAAGAGAAAACTGTAACAACGATAAGAACTATACCAATCAATAATGCTCCCGCTTTGGACTTCACGCCCTCATTTTCATTCGTTTTATTACTAGTAAACGGAATCAACACAAGCGCAGAGGCTAATCCCGCGATAAGTGAAAATAAATAAATGTTGCCCATACTACCACTCCTTCAATTAAATCTATATGTCTATTACGGATGATCTATGGAAAAGTTTCAAATGAGAGGTTTTCAGATTTAGGGAAAATATGGGGAAGAGTCAAGTGTCTGAATGAGGTATGTTTTTGGACTTCAACTCGAACAAGGCCAGGTTGAAGTCTGTATGAAACGTGTATTCAGACCTCAACTGGATGAGGATACCTCCCCTTACTGGTTACTTTTTTTATGATTAAAACTCAAACAAACGTTTATTTGTTTTTTCTAACCCTTTGGGAGACTTGGGGTGAAGTCAATTCATCAAGCGTTTGATTAAGTTGGAGGTGGAAAAAACTATTGTTAGAGGCCATGATAGGCAAGTGACAGACGCTTTATTTAATAGTGCTACTTTTGCCAATATATAAAAAGAGTGCCTGTCACTTACCAAGTTTGATAAGTAACAGACACGCTAAACTAATTCTCGTATAGTAAATTATCTATTTCCGAACTAACTGCTCTATATAATCATAGTCAATTGGATTATCTACTGATTTGTAAAAAAATCCTTTGTATCTTATTGTGTCGCTTGAGTTAATTATTAGCTCTTTTATAGTTTTACCTTTTTTATCAATAATGGTTGTATTAAAACTATATCCCATATACCCAAATGAAGACTTCCCTTTTTGAAAAGTTACATCATTTAGATTATCGATTATATGCTCTATCTCTATTTCTTCAGTAATCTCCATTTCGTACCCTGTGTTCCCATCGAAAACGATTATCTTAGCAACGTTAGATGGGTCTATATCCACAACTTTGTGAGGGATGTATGTTAGTGCAAACATCAAAACTAAAAGGATTGGAATGGCTAGTATAATAATGCCTTTTTTCCCCTTCATAACATCACTCCTTTCTACACACTCTTATTGTGATGGGCATTCTTCACAGAAATATCTTTGTTTATCCGGCTATAGATGCTTCTGTTTGTATTTTTGAAGCTGCAAAACGGTAATAAATTCTTGGTACTAATATCCATAATTTTATAAATTTTAACAATAAAATACAATACAATTTCATGTTTATCTATTAACATAGAATTCTGATAAAACCATTATTTTACGGAGACACTAGTTATTGCTTCGTTTAGCGAAACAAAAAGAACATGAGGACGTCCCCATGTTCTCTCCCTGCATCTATTATCACGCATTTCTCCGTTCCATCACATTAATCCCAATCCCCATTAACACAACACCCATTAAGGTCATAATGCTCATCGGAAACATCAATTCACTTATGGACTCTCCGTAGATTGTTGCACCTTTTAACCCTTCCATGGCATGTTTAATTGGTACAAAATCAGATATCATTAATAAGAAGTCTGATGAGACAATTTCCAATGGCCAGTAGGCACCACCTAGCATTGCCATACTGACTGATACAAGAGAGATGATCGCATTAAATTGTTGTGTGCTTTTCACAACACTAACTAAAAACATCGTTAAGGCTACGATTGAAAAAACATATGGAACTAGGACGAGTAACGTTTTTCCAAATCCTCCATAAAAGTTAGCACCAATTGCAAATCGGAACACGAAAAAGATCATGGCAACTTGAAAGTATCCCATTAGGAAGCTATAGGTTAGGTTCCCTGCATACATTTCCCACTTCTTGAGCGGCGATAAAATCATCCGGTCCCATACACCTAATGTTCTTTCCTGTAAAATATGATGAACATTATAGGATATCGTGTAAATAACGAAAAAGAGTGTAAAACCGAAGATCGTCTGCATTTGGTTATCAATGATTACTGATTCATCCCCACGGAAGGAAGCAGTCTCTATCTGAAACAATGGATTTTTCTCTCGTTCCTTTAATTCGCTTACTAGTACTTTCTTATCAACTTCTGGAGCTGTTGATGCAGCCTCGTCGATCCTTTTTTGCAATAATAGATTAGCATAAGCAGATTGAAAATAGCTTTCTAGTAAATGTAAATTCTTGGTTTCTGCTACAATGTTGATTGTATAAGAATCCTCATTAAGCTTCACACTTGCTTCTACATCGCCCTCACTCACCATTTTCTTTGCTTCTTCTTCTGTTACAATCGCAAATTCAAATGCCTCTGATTGGGTTAACTCCTCCCAAAGTGCTGTACCTTCAACATTCTTGATATCCGTATAAACTGGCACAGTAATTGTTTTATAATTCGTGCTGCCCAATAACACTGCAAAGAGAATACTCATAACTGTCATGCCAATCATAAGCATTGGCTTTCTACTAAATAATTGAAACTTTGCCCTTAGAATGCTGATCATATGGCATCACCCCTTTTCGGAAAACTAACAACCGCCACTATCATCATAATTAAACCAAATACCAACAAAAAGAGAATATGGTTGTAAATACTTGAAAGCTCTGCTCCTTGTAACAGCTGTAACAGCGAAGTCATGCCTGCACCATTTGGGGTTAGATTTCCCAAAAATCCTATTACGGAGGATGAATCGCCAATTGGAGTAAAGCTTCCACCTAAAAAAGCAAAAATAGCGACCAGTACATTTCCGAAAAAATTAGAAACAGCTTCTGAATTGATTCTGAAATTTAGTGAGGTTAATAATGTTGCTACACCACCAATCGCAAAGCATAGAGATAGATTGACAACTGCGAACCCTAGAATGTCTTCCCATACCACATCAAACACAAGAGAAGTTACCCCATATAAAATCATTTGTTGTATAAAAGCAATAAGCATGACCGAGAAGAAAATACCTGTAAGATACGACCATCTAGAAGTATTGGATAAAATAATTCGATTAAATACATGAAGTTGCTTTTCTCGATAGGCAAAGGAACTACTATTTGAGGCAATGAACATAATAAACATCACGCTCATACCAACTGTATAATATTGCAAGGAGTTAATAGGCTCCCGCTTTGAAACAGTTTCAACTCCCCCAAGCGCCTTGCTCTCTACACCTTCTAGCTGAATACCCGCCTTTCCAATGACTGTCAGCGTAGAAAGCTGCTTTTGAAAATGAAGTAGAACATCCTCCACTATATTTGTTGAAATTACCTTCCCTTCATTTTTATATAACTTAATTGAAGTGGAAGCTTGCTCTTCAAGTAAAACAGAAGAAAGGATATCAAGCGTGAAATTTTCTGGAATCTCAATGATTGCAGCATAACTTTCATCATTCAAAACAGCATCAAACTGGTCGTAGTTTATCTTTTCAAGCTGAACAATTTCCTTAAGCTCTTTACTTCCAAACACCTCGTTTACCAGTATTTGAATTGGCTTAAGCTGATCTGCCCCTTGAGATAAACTTTCTACTGCCTCCACTGGTAGACTTTTTGCTTTTACCTTTTCCATAAAAGCTTCTATATCCTTCGTCTCATTGCTATGGTCAATGAATGCTACCTTAGCTGAAATTGGAGGTGCATCTTTCCCCATCACACCCCCTAAGGCAAAACCAAGAATTGTAATTAGCAAAAGTGGCATCAGAAGTAATACCATTAATTCCTGGGGGTTTCTAAGCAATACTACTAAATCTTTCTTAATAAAAGGAATAATCATCTGCTCACCACCTACTAATCTCTTAGAGCCCTTCCTGTTAGATGCAGGAAAACGTCCTCTAGTGTCGGAGCTTTAACATCAACTGAAATCAAAGTTGTATTCGTTTCTTCAGCCACCTGCGAAATTTTCTTAAACAAGTTGTACTCCTTAGGAACTATGATTGTTACATGATGATCCTGTGTTTTTACTTGACGAATCGTAGCGTCCTCTTGAAGTTGTTTGATAAACTCTTCTTTTACTCTCTCAACCTTGATCGAAATTGTATTTTCAGAGGAAAGAATATTCTTTAATTCTTCCTTTGTTCCAGATGCGATAATATGACCTTTATCCATAATATAAATTCGGTCACATAAAAACTCGACCTCCTCCATGTAATGGCTGGTATACAATACGGTCATTCCTCTTTCCTGATTCAGGCGCTTTACGGTTTCTAATATATAATTTCGAGATTGTGGGTCAATCCCTACCGTCGGTTCATCCATGATGATGATTTCAGGATTATGAAGCAAAGCCACCCCAATATTGAGCCTTCTTTTCATACCACCAGAGAAGGTTTTGACAAGATCCTTTCGTCGTTCAGTCAGTCCAACTTGTTCTAACACCTCATCGATTCTTTTTTTCAATTCAGCTCCCTTTAAACGATAAATCTCACCAAAGAAACGTAAATTCTCTTCTGCTGATAAATCTGTATAAAGTGCAATTTCTTGTGGGACAACTCCTAAAACCTTACGGATGTTCCGCGGATTTTTAATTACACTCTCGTTTAGTAGTCTTACATCACCTGAAGTTGGTACAACGAGTGAAGAAAGCATAGAGATTGTGGTTGATTTTCCTGCCCCATTTGGACCAAGAAGTCCAACAATCTCCCCCTTTTCCAAGAACATATTAACACCCTGTGTTGCATAGTTTTGCTTATATTTTTTCGATAAATTCGTTACCTCTAGCATACCATCCCCTCCTTTATAGTTTCATAATAGCTAGTTTGAGTTGATAGCAACACTATTTGATGTCACTTGTTACCGTATAAAAACATGACCTAAGTCATTTTTTCAAATGAAAAAGGGTTATCCATAAGGCCATTTAGGCCCTTGGACACCCCTTGAATGTCAGGTAATATCATTTTTTACAGCAAAAATGGCAAGCTGCGTGCGGTCTCGAAGCTCTAATTTATGTAAAACATGCGTAATATGGTTTTTAACCGTTCCAACTGATAAAAATAGTTCATCAGCGATTTCTTTATTGGTTTTCCCTTCGCCTACTAATCTTGTAATGTCCAGCTCCCTAGAGGATAAAGGTATATCTAGTTTCTTCCCTACCCTTTGTAATAAACGAGGCATTACCTTTGCAACAACCTCTTCATGGATTGGTAAGCCACCTTGCAAGCAGCTATGAACTGCATTAAGTAAAACATCCTTGTCTGACGTTTTTAATAAAAATGCATTGGCACCATCCTTCAAAGCCTGTATTGCATACTCGTCATCGTTAAAAGTGGTTAAGATCAAAATTTTAACAAGAGGCCAGCGCTTCTTTATTAGTCTAGTAGCTTCAAGTCCGTTCATGACAGGCATTCGTATATCCATTAACACAACATCAATGACGTGAGCTTCCATCATCTTGATTGCCACTTCTCCATTCTCTGCCTCTGCAACTACCTTGATTCGATTATCCTGTTCTAGCATAAGCCTTAAACCTTGCCTAACAATGGACTGGTCTTCTACAATTAACACATTCCACATACAATTATCCTCCTTTCTATTTCTATGGAAGCATCCCTTTTATGATAAAATGTTCATCCGTTTGATAGACCGTTAGAGTGCCACTAAGCTCCTCCACACGCTTTCTCATATTTTGTAATCCGAAGCCTTCTTGAAAAGGTTCCTTTTTATAGATTCGATTTGAAACTACAAATTCGATATTTCCGTTTGCCGTTTTACCAAGGACAACCTGTACTTCGCGTGAGTGAGCATGACGCATCGCATTTGTTAGCCCTTCTTGTATGACTCGGTATAACACAACACTTTGTTCGTTTGTGAGTCTTTCTGAAAGAATTCCCTGCTTTGTAGTAAAGTGAACCATGATATGACTTTCAGCCTCTAACTTTTTAATAAGCTGCAATATCGTTGCAATTCCTTCGTATTCCTTGTCCTTTAATGTTCTAACAGCAAATCGCGTTTCTTCTAAACTATCTTTAGCAATCTCTTTAAGTTCTTGGTAGTTTTCTGCGCCATTTTGAATAGAGAGAATTTCCAGCTGCATGAGTAATGCCGTTAGCTTATGTCCAACAGAATCATGAATGTCCCTAGCAATCTTCGTTCGTTCCTGATAGCGTGCTTCCTCCTCGGTTACAAGCGCAAGTCTTTTTAGCTTTCTATATTCACCTAGCAATTCTTCATACAAGTCCCGCTGCTCTTGTTTCTTCGTCCACAATGTATTTAACTGTATGGCTAAAATGTAGAATAATAGAATATAGCAAAAGACAGAGAGCTTAATAACATTTATCAAAAGGAACAAAAGTAAACAGACTACAGATAACATTACGAGTATTTTAAAATAGGCACTATCTAGTTGTTGAGCAGCTAATAAAGCAGTATATAGTAATAGTAACAATATGTATGGATTATCTGCTTCTACAACACCAATGATCAATAACATTCCTGAAATGACACTATATAAATAAAACGGTTTTGGAGCTACCTTTAGGAAAAAATACAATGTCATAACTACTGCACAAATCATGATTGCATATGGAGACAGATTTGTTCCTTCATAAACGAAAAACAATCCCCAAAATACCATTAAACCAATTGTCTGGAATATAAAATGTTTCATATTAACCCCACATTTTTTCACGTTAGATCTTATTTTCAAGTAAATTATAACACTTTCTACCAATTTTCCTATCAAACATTTCTAATAAGATCCAACATGCTTTAACGTAGGTATGAAGTGAAATCTTCCATTCACTACAAAAGATTAGAGAGTTTTTTATCTTTCCATAATAAAATCTCTCTAGCAACCACCTCAGGTTTATCCCAATGAACATTGTGCTTCGTATTGTCTATACCTACTATTTTTACATCCTTAATACCACTTCTTATATGTTGTATTCCACTAATTCTTGCTGGGTCCGTCTCAGGAAGGGTTGCATGAAACAATAATACTGGGCATGTAATACTATCAAAAGTAGTTGAGCAAGGCTCTTTATAGAATGCCTTGATCGTTGATAACAAGCTAAAACGATCCGCCTTCAATTCGTATGTTCCGTTAACCTCGTTAAAGTTGGAGCAAATAATAGAATCAAGAGATTCATCCCACTTTTTTGTTGTGTATTCTTGATAGGATTTTACGACTTCATCCCAGGATTTATATTTAGCTGACTGTATATACTCATCCCAATCTAATAGGGCTTGTGCTTCTGTCAAACCTTGTATATGCTCAGGAAATACATACCCGCCATCGAAAAGAATGACTCCCTTTACACTTTCAGGAAAAGCCTTCGCAAAGTGTAATGCAAGGTCTGCTCCCCAGGAATGGCCTAATAGGTAGAAAGGTTCTTTGACTAATTGGGTTATTACCTTTTCAATTCTTCCTACTAAAATAGAAAACCAATAATCTTCTTCCTTTTCCAATGGCTGTGTTTGCCCGTGACCTGGGCTGTCTATCAAGATAAGATGAAAGTTTTCACACAGAAATTCACTTAGAGCTAAAAAGCTGTTGGAATCACCTGTCATTCCATGTAAACAAATAAGCGCTGGCAACTCACGTTCGCCTACTTCATACCCATGAAAAGTATGATTTTCCACTGTTATGTTAAATTCATTCACACTCATTTCTCCTTTTTCAGAACCCGAATTTCTTCTTAATTTTCAATTCTACAAAAATAGTCACTAATCCTTCTATCGGTCGTTATGGCTAATAAAAACATACAAATTCCTTTTAAAAGAGCCTTTTTTTATACAATCTCAAACAACCTGTCAGACCTCAGCATACTATATTGATGAACAATCATTCCTTTTAGAAAGGGGGTGAATTTCTATGAGCAATGGTCAACCTACATGCAGTAGTTTGGGGCTTTTCCTTGGATTTTTAACAGGTGTGATATGGTTCCTATTAGCTGTATTGGGAGTAATCCCAACTTTCCTAGGATTACTTGGACTAGTAGGAGGTATTGTTGGTGCTATAAGACTAATTATTGCAATAATTGGCTTCCTTGCGTTTGTTCTCCTTGGATTTTGTATTTTCAAGAGAGCATGGCGCTGTTTCAAAAAGGGATGCTAGATAGACATGTGAAGACAGTCCCTTTATAAGAGACTGTCTTCTACTTTACATCTACTAGTTTTGCTTTTCTACCGTATTAGTAAGTTGGATGTGTACGGATAATATTTTATTTATTAAACTTCCCCCCTATCCAATCTCTCCTTAGTTGCTTCACCTAAAATGCTTTTCAAATCATTACCCGAAGGATTTTGGAATACTCTCAAACCGAATTCAGGTGCGACTGCAAAGAGATGATCAAAAATATCCGATTGAATGGATTCATACACATCCCACCGTACATCGCTAGTAAATGCATAAATTTCTATTGGCAAGCCATGTTCGGTTGGTGCCAATTGTCTGACGAGCAAGGTCATGTTATCACTTATTCCCTTGTGATTTTGGAGGTAATGAGTAACATATGCCCGAAACACACCGATATTTGTAAGTGCCCGACCATTCACCGGATTGTTCCTGTTTATCTCATGCTTCGTATTATATTCAGCAATTTCATGTTGTTTCGTTGTTATGTATGTAGAAAGATAGTGTATATGTTTAAACTTCTCTATCATATCTTCCGAGCAAAAAGTAATAGTGTTCGTATCTATAAAAATAGACCGCTTGATACGGCGACCACCTGACACCTGCATCCCTCTCCAGTTTTTAAAAGAATCAGATACAAGGGCATAGCTCGGAATGGTCGTAATTGTTTTATCAAAGTTTTGTACCTTTACGGTATTTAAAGAGATATCAATTATGTCCCCATCCGCCTCGTACTTCGGCATTTCAATCCAGTCCCCAACACGTACCATATCATTAGCAGCTAGCTGAATTCCAGCTACGAGCCCTAAGATTGAATCCTTAAAAATTAATAAAAGCACCGCTGATAAAGCTCCAAATCCACTAAGAAGTAGAAAAGGACTCTCACCAATAAGGTTGGCAATTACGAGAATGCTACCTAAGGTAAAAAATATGATTTTAGCTACCTGAATATATCCCTTAATCGGCTTGGTTTTTGAGATTTCAAACGTTTTATAAATATCATTAAATGAATTTAAAACGTTATTAATCACAAGCAATCCAACGATAATGATGTAAGCAATAACTCCTTTTTCAATCCAATACTGCTGCTCTGGAAAAGTACCGGCAAAATAATAAATAATAATTGCTGGCACAATGTGAGATAGTCTATGAAAGACCCTTCTCTCCAAAAAAATATCATCCCACTTGAAATTATTATTCTTAATAAAATGAGTGATAAATCTCATGACAATTTTTTTAGTAATAAAGTTCGCAACGATACTGAGGATAACTACAAATAAAATCAATAAAAAAGCAGCCATATACTCAGCTAGAGTTGGATCCATCCCATAAAGGATTAGTTGATTGTGAATAATCTTCATCGTTTCCCTCCCCTAAAATTTATTCTTTCTCTTTAATAAGAACTCTAGATTATTATGTTCTGTAGTTTGGATTTTTAATTTCTCAAAAAACAAAATACATACTTATGACACCGGAATCAGATTCAAACAAGAATAATTTTCTACTCTACCATCACCAATCATACCACTATTTGGTAGAATATTAATTGGAGGTGTATCAAAAATGACTAATAAAGAGAATACAGTTGCAAAAGCACTTATGATCGTCGGTTATTTAGCTATCGTTGTTGGAATGATAACAGGATTTAGTTATGGCAGTCAGGAAGAATTAGGCGAATTAAGAGGCGTAATAGGGCTATCGTTATTCATTAGCGGTATCATATGGGGAATTGTATTCTTCGGATTCTCTGAAGTTATAAAGCTACTACAAGGAATTTACAATCAAGGTTTACCAAAAAAATCTGTTATAGATACTCTAAATGAGCAAGGGTCGTCAGCTACTATAGAACAGAAAAAGGTAGATTCTGGAGTCGTATCAGATGCAGCTCGTGGTGAGATAAATGAATTCTTTAAAAATAGAGGAAATACCGTTCAATCCATATTACCTACCGACAAAGAGGACTTTTATTTAGTAAAAGTTGATGACGAAGAAGTGGTTGTGGAGTTAGGCGGGTTTAGTCCGGTTGTAAGGCCAAAGTGATTAAATTATAAGAAATCGAGACAAGGTGACAAATACTTTCCCTTTGCACTTGTAATAGTAGTAGGGACAGGTCGTTGGTTCTATAGCTTCAATCGTGCTAGGAAAACCATCCTGTCCCTTGCCCTTACCATACCTTCTCAATCACCCTCATCCAATTTTCACCAAGGATAAGTTTAATCTGATTATCCGTATATCCTCTGCTTACTAAGCCTCTAGTAATGTTTATTGCTTCTATATATTGTTCAAATCCTAGAAGGGAATCCGTAGTTGGTAATTTGTCTTCTTTTCTGAAACCGATTGTTGGAGCAACTTTTGTGGCAATCAATTCTTGAACAAATAATGGCATGTTCATTGGCCAATCAGTGCCAATGCCAACATGTTCTACACCGACGAGTTTTACTAAATGATCGACATGATCTAAAAAGTCATTCATATCTGGTCTTTCTTTTTCCTGATTTAGAAATTGCGGTACTGTAACCAATCCTATGACTCCACCGGTTTTTGCGATTGCTTCAAGAGTGAAGTCATCCTTCCCTCTGGCGTGCCCACTTACATCTTTACATGCTGTGTGGGAAGCGATGACTGGTGCATCCGAAATTTCACAAGCATCTAACGTCGACTGTCTACCAGTATGCCCGGTATCAACTAAAATGCCTAACTCATTCATTTTTTTAATGAATTTCACACCAAAATTTGAGATACCTGCGTCATTCCGCTCCGTACAGCCCGATCCAACATGATTATGCATATTATAGGTTAATTGAACCACTCGAAGCCCGAATTTATACATCATTTCAAGGTTTTCAAGATTTGTTCCAAGCCAGGCAGTATCTTGGGTTGTTACCATTCCCGCTACTTTACCTTCAAGTTTGGCCTGACGAATATGCTCACCTTTCGTTGCTTTTACAAGCCAGTCAAAAGCGTCAAATTGCTGT
This sequence comes from uncultured Bacillaceae bacterium, assembly GCA_947497585.1. Taxonomy (GTDB): domain Bacteria; phylum Bacillota; class Bacilli; order Bacillales; family Bacillaceae_L; genus Bacillus_BV. The sequence continues at coordinate 115,660 of CANMHG010000011.1, forward strand.
TGAACGGCTGTTAAATACTTAATCGATTCTTCCATAGAGCGACTATCTTTGCCACCGGTAATTTGTCTATTCCCGGCCGTAATTCCAGATTGTAGCCAGCTTTCCTTGTATGCGGGTAACTCACCTTGGGCTGCCATGTTAGACGCTTCAAGCATGATACGAAACACATATTCACTTGGGTCATTTATAAACTTTTCACATCTTTTCTTCAATTCTTCTGTTACTTCTTGTGTGAAATTTGTTGGTGACATTGGCCCTTGAAAGAGCATATCAATAATGATGCTTTCTTCATGCAGCCGTTTCGCTCTTGCTTCTTGCTCGGCTGATAAATTAAAGTCGAATAAATGAATGTTCAATCCGTTCATCTCCCTTTCTTCACACCAAATGGCAAGCAATTTGCCTACCTTCAACATTTCTAATCTCTGGTTTAGCTGATATACAGATATCTTGTGCGAAGGTACATCGAGGGTGAAATTTACATCCTGAGGGTGGATTGGATGGTGATGGGAGCTCGCCCTTAAGGATGATTCGTTCTTTAACTTCATCAGGATCAGTTTTTGGAATAGCCGAAATCAAGGCTTTCGTATACGGGTGGAAAGGATTTTCAAACAACTCATCTTTATCAGCTACTTCAACCATTTCTCCTAAATACATCACTCCTACTCGATGGGCAATGTGTTCTACTACCCCTAAATCATGTGAAATGAATAGATATGAAAGACCGAGTTCTTCCTGTAAATCTTGTAAAAGATTCAAAATCTGTGATTGGACAGAAACATCTAATGCCGAAACTGGCTCATCTAAAACAACAATTTTAGGTCGTAAAATAATGGCTCTTGCAATACCGACTCGTTGACGTTGGCCCCCAGACATTTGATGTGGAAAACGAGTTAAATGACTTTCTGATAACCCTACCAGCTGCATTGTTTCGATTAACAGCTTTTCATGCTCACTCCGAGGAATTTTATGGGCAATTAGAGGCTCTGATAAAATTTCTCTTATCGTTAATTTCGAATTCATACTAGCCATTGGATCCTGAAAGACCATTTGAATATCTTTACGGATTTTATTCATTTCCTTTTTATTCAGTGTCGTGATATCTTTGCCTTGAAAAATCACTTCACCACTTGTAGGTTCAATTAAACGTAACACACAGCGGCCAGTTGTTGATTTTCCACAGCCTGACTCACCTACAATTCCAATTGTTTCTCGTTCCTTTAACTCTAAGCTTACACCATTAACTGCATGAACATATTGCTTAGGTTGAAACCATGCTGATTTTGTTTTGAACCTTTTCTCTATGTTTTTAAGTTCTAATAGAGTGGTTGTCATATGACCTCCTCCTTCCTCTCGTATAACCAGCATCGACAGGCTGTTTGCCCCTCAATCTCTAATAGAGGAGGAACTGAGCTGTGGCAAATATCAATAGCTTTTGGGCAGCGATCGACAAATCGGCACCCTGGTGAGTACTCATCAGGAGTTGGAACCTGACCGACGATCGATTTCAATCTTCGTTCCCCTTTTGATTGATGAGGTGTTGACTGGATTAAGCCTACTGTATATGGGTGTCTTGGATTCCGTAGTAACGTTCTTGTATCCGTTGTTTCAACAACCTGACCGGCATACATGACAACTACTCTGTCACACATTTCTGCTACCACCCCTAGATCATGGGTTATCAGAAGCATGGACATTTCCAACTCTTCTTTCAATGAACGTAACAAATCTAGAATCTGAGCTTGAATTGTCACATCAAGTGCTGTTGTAGGTTCATCAGCAATAAGCATTGTCGGATTACACGCAATGGCCATCGCTATCATGACCCGCTGCTTCATCCCTCCTGATAACCGATGAGGATACTCATGGTAAATTTCATTTGCTCTAGGGATTCCAACTAGATTTAGAAGTTCCACAACCTTTTGTTTTACGATTGAACCCTTTATTTTCTCATGCTTTTCAATGACTTCACCTATTTGTGTTCCTATTGTTAATACAGGATTTAAAGATGTCATAGGATCCTGAAAAATCATAGAAATCTCTTTTCCTCTAATTTTCCGCATTTCTTTTTCTGTTTTACTTACTAGATTCATATTTTTATATAGTACTTCTCCACTTGAAACTTTCCCATGCTTATCGAGTAACTGTAGGATAGATAGAGAAGTAACACTTTTTCCACATCCTGATTCCCCTACGATTCCTAAAACTTCGCCTTTTTTCAATGTAAAATTAACATCATCGACAACCGTCAGCGGACCGTTCTTCGTTTCAAATTGAGTGGTCAACCCGTTTACTTCAAGTATATTTGACATCTGTTTCTCCACCTCCTTATGTCTGATCAGTTACCGTGATGATTTTGGGTCAAAAATATCTCGCAATGCATCACCTAAAAAGTTAACTGCGAAAACAACCATTGTAATGGCTATACCGGGAAAAGTAGCCAACCACCATGCATCATACATATAGTTTTTTCCTTCAGCAAGCATAGTTCCCCATTCTGGAGTTGGAGGCTGTGCACCTAAACCAATAAAGCTAAGTGCTGCCGTATCTAATATTGCAACTCCAATAAAAAGGGTTGTATAAACTAGCAATACACCTGCTACATTAGGTAGAAACTGCCTTCGCAAAATCCAACTATGTGAACTGCCGATCGAACGACTAGCTTCAACAAATTCAGACGATTTAATTGTTAAGGCTGTTCCTCTTATTAATCTAGAAAAACCCGGTATTGATGCCACACCGACTGCTATCATTGCATTTGTTAGGCTTGGACCCAATATAGCAACGATAGCTAATGCTAATATGATACTCGGTAAAGCTAACAAAATATCCATAATTCGCATTAAAACATTATCTACCCAACCGCCAACATAGGCACTTACTAATCCAAGAAATGTTCCAATGAAAAATGTTATCGCAACCGCTAGCAAGGAAACACTTATCGTCACACGTACACCATAGATGAGACGTGAAAGAACATCCCTTCCAATAGCATCTGTTCCTAATAGATGCTCTTTATTTGGTGCTTGTAATATCGATTCGTAAAACTGCTTCTCTGGGTCAAATGGTGCGAGCATTGGGGCGAATATACCAATAAGGACAACGATGAATAGAAAGCTAATGCAAGTAACAGCTCTTTTATCTTTTGCTAGCTGTCTTACTGTATCAGACTTGATTTTCAATGGTTTCTTATGTGTAATACGTGCTTGGATTGGTTTAAAGGTTTCAAGTTTTACTTTTTCCATTCATCACGCCTCCTTTGTCCCAATTTCCACTCGAGGATCAATAACGCTGTATAATACATCTACTAAAATATTCATCGTGACATAAACAACACCCATAAACAAAACAATCCCTTGGATGAGAGGAAAGTCTCTCGACATGATTGCTCCAAGTGCTAATGTACCAAGTCCCGGCCAGTTAAATACTTGTTCAATAATAACCGTTCCTCCGAGCAAAGCCGCCATCTGCAAGCCAACAACTGTTACCACAGGTATTAATACATTTCGAAGTGCATGTCGAAACAAAATGAGACGATCATCAAGTCCTTTCGCTCTTGCCGTTCGAATGTATTCATTTGATAAGACCTCGACCATACCGTTCCTAGTTAACCTCATAATCATTGTCGATGCTACGACACCTAATGTAATGGAAGGTAGAATAAGGTCACGTAAACCTGTACCATTTGCAATCGGAAACCAACCGAGTTTGACTGAAAACACTAATACTAATAAAATAGCTAACCAAAAGCTTGGAATGGATATTCCTAAAGTAGCAAAAGCAGTACAAAGTTTATCAATAATTGAATCTTTGAATCTAGCAGCTAAGATTCCGAGCGTTATCCCAATAACTACTGCAACAAATAAGCCAAAGACTGCTAACTTCACAGTTTCAGGGAAACGATCTATAATTTCGGTCAAGACCGGTCTACCTGTTTTTAACGAAGTTCCAAAATCTCCCTGAAGTGCATTGGTGACGTATTGCCCATATTGAACCAAAAGGGGCTTATCAAGCCCCAAGTGGTTATTTAGTTTTTCCACCTGCTCAGGTGTTGCATTTATTCCAAGCATAATTTTAATTGGATCTCCCGGAATAAAGTGAATTAACAAAAATGAAAAGATGGAAATTCCAATGATGACTAGGACCCCGGATAAAACCCGATTAATAATGAACTGCTTCATTACTGTTTCACCCAGCTATCGTAGAATTCAATATAAACGTTATTCATATTAACTCCTTGAACTCTGCTGTTTACTACATAGAAGACTTTCTCTGCATAAATAGGTGCCCAATACGCATTTTCTACAATAATCTTTTGTACCTCAGCATACACTTTTTTTCTTTCCTCAGGATCAATTGTTGTTCTACCTTTATCTAGCAATGCATCAAGTTCAGCATTTTGTACGCGAACGTGATTTAATCCACCAATCTGGCTTGAGTGGAATAACAGTGTTAAGATGTCAGGGTCACCGTAAGAGTAGGCAAGGAATGACATATCATAATCTCCCTGTGATACTTTTTCAATCAATGTTCCCGCTTCCATAGATTGGATACTAACATTGACTCCGATGTCCTTCAACATCCCTTGAACCATTTGAGCTGCTTGGCTATACGTAGGCATGATTAACAGTTCAAATGCTAGTTCTTTTCCATCCTTCTCCATCATTCCATCGCTATTTTTCGCAAACCCAGATTGTTCTAATAAACTAATTGCTTCATCAGGATTTAATTTATGACCATAGTTTTCAACATTTGAGTCATATCCAAAAATAGTTGCTGGAATTGGACCATAGGCAGGTGTTCCTTCACCGTTTAAGACAGCCTTAATGATCGCATCTTTATTGATCGCCATATTGATTGCCTTTCTAACATTAAGATCTGAAAGCACTTCATCCTCAAGATTCATTTCTAAAAATAACCCTAGCCCTTGACGCTCAGCTTCTAATACATAGTAATTAGGGTTATTACGGTATCTTAGAACATCCTTTGGTGCCACATTCATTGCTACATCAATTGAACCACTATCGAGTGCAGCAAGCATTGTTTGCTGATCTTGAATAAATTTATAAACAATTTGATCTGGATATGCTTTACCTTTGTTTTCAACAGATCTAGGTGGCCAATTATAAGCATCATTGCGTTCTAATGTAATGGATTGTCCTGTTACCCATTCTTTAAAAATAAATGGGCCAGCACCAACTGGATTTCTTCCATAATTATCACCATGCTTCTCAATTGCTGCCATCGATAATGGCTGTAAATACCCTCTACCTGATAAATTTCGTAAAAATGGTGCCGATGGGGCAGCCAACTCAATGACGAATGTTTGATCATCTGGTGCAGATGTTGACTGGATACCAGGTATAAGACTCGCAGCTACTGTTGCTCCTGTATCAGGATTTAAAATACGATCATACGTATCCTTAAAAACCTGAGCCGTTAATGGAGTCCCGTCTGTAAAAGTTACTCCTTGGCGAATTTTAAACGTAATGGTTTTACCATCTTCTGAAACTTGATAACTTTCAGCCAGATCTCCTTCTAATTCATTCGTTTCTGGATTAACTGATAGCAATGTTCCACCTAGATGATGAGTAATCGTACTGGCAACCGCCATGGCTGTCTTATGAACATCTAACGTATCAGGCTCTTCCGTGGAACCAATCGTGATTGTACCACCAGACTGAGGGCCAGAATTTTCTTCGGATTTATTTTCAGAATCAGTTGAATTATCTGAATTTTTATTAGATGTAGAAGTGGAATCCGCACTACATCCAACAATGATAAACAACGATAGAACTAGCATCATAAAAAACCAAATTGATTTACTCATCGATTTAATCGCCATTTTAGTTCCTCCTAATTTACTTTAGGTACTTGCCTAAATCCAAATGCAGCACGGACAACTTGGTTGTTATCGTCCTTTACAAAACGAAGGGAAAGCTGTGATTCTCTGAAACCAACCATAAATGTATCATTGCCAATTGGCTTTATATAACTAAGTTCGAGTCCTTCAGCTTTAAGTTGGAGTTTACCTTCTTCAACAACAACCTCATATTTCGTTCCTTCTCCTGAAGCATACTCTCCCTCATATTGCTTTAACTCGTCTTCGGAAACATCGATTACTTCGTAAGATAAATACGAATCAGAGACTGATTTCCCTAATTGATCGGCAAAGGCAGTTTCTAATAGTTTAGTAGACGGAACTCCTGCTAGATTTGAAAAAGATACCCCAGATAATCCTAGTTCAGGAAGGATATTCAGTTGTGCTGCAACTCCTTTAAGAGAGCCACCATGTTCAACAAGCTTGTAACCGTAGTAGTCTGGAGTGACCATCACACCATACCCATAGTAACGTCCTTTGTCACACTCGATAAACGGTGTAGTTATTACTTCAACACTCTCTGGTGTTAGAATTTGAGCATTTCCAACTCTTCCTTTATTACGATAGATTTCTGCATATTTAAGCATGTCATTTACAGTTGATTTTAAAAATCCTGCTGCACGCATAGATGGCGCATCCCAAGGGTTATTCGATTCAAAGATAATCGTTTCACCGTCTTTTTTACGAGAGTTATAGAGTGATGATACATCATCATGGTCAACTAACTCTTCTAAGTGAAACACACTATTCTTCATTCCGGCAGGGTCTAAAATATAGTCTTTCATATACTGTTCATAGGTAATCCCACTAACTCTCTCAACAATCGCACCTAATAGTGCGTAGCTATCATTAGAGTAGCTGAATTCCTCTCCTGGTGCTCCCAATAACGTAAATTCTTGAGTTGCAATGTCTGCCATTAACTCCTCATACGTATCAACACTTTCATTTTGCTGCTCTGATGCTGCTTTCTCAACCGTACCTATATCACCTTCCGTTTGACCTTCATCCTCAAACTTCGGATCATTTGCAATACTCTTACTTAACGCCTTATATAGAGTTGGTAAGGGTGGTAACCCCGCTGAATGTGTCATGAAATGATGTATCGTCATTTGCTTTGTATATTCTTCATTAGGGGTTTTAAATTCTGGTAAGTATTTGACAACTGGATCATCTACATTTAATTTTCCTGCTTCGTGTAATTGCATAATCGCAACACATGTAAATGCTTTTGTTACCGAACCTATTCCAAAAACGGTATCAGCTGACAGTGGGAGTTTGTTTTCGACATCGCGGTAACCAAAACCTTTATCATAGAATAATTGACCATCTTTTGCTAATCCAATTGAAAAGCCTGGTATTTCAAACTTCTCACAAATCTCTTGGCAATATTGTTCAAATTCTCGAGTTACTGTTTTTTGTGTCATTAAAAAACCTCTCCCTTTACGCTAAATTTTTTATTATAAACTTGTACGTTTTGTACAAGTAACAACCCTTACTGTAAAATCCTTTTTGCTAGATTGATACTAAGCTAGTATGTTTTTATTTGAAAATACCGTCTTATCCACTCGGTATTGTTCAAGCACTTTTCTATTTATTTCATAGCCAATACCTGGTTTAGTAGGTACATGAATCACGCCATTTTCTACTATTACTTCAGGATCAATAATGTCTTTTTCCCAGTACCTAGATGAACCTGCTGTATCACCAGGCATCACAAACTGAGGCAGCGTTGTTATGGCAACATTATGGGCGCGACCAATCCCAGATTCCAGCATTCCACCACACCAGACCGGAATTCCTTGCTGTGCACAATAATCATGGATTTTCTTAGATTCTGTTAGCCCACCTACACGACCAATTTTAATGTTAATGATTTTACAGCTACCTAATTCAACAGCTTTTCTAGCATCCTCGAAAGAATGGATACTTTCATCTAAGCAAATGGGAGTAGCAAGTTCAGATTGCAATTTGGCATGATCAATAATATCATCATGTGCAAGTGGTTGTTCAATCATCATCAAATCTAAGTTATCCAGTTTTTTTAGCATGTCTATGTCGTTTAATGTGTAAGCCGAGTTTGCATCTGCCATGAGCAAAATACTAGGAAAATGTCTTCTTACTTCCTTTAGCATTTCATAGTCAGCACCAGGCTTTATTTTTACTTTCATTCGTTTATATCCTTCATTGACAAAACCTTCTACTACTTGAACAAGTTCCTTCGCTGTTGGTTGAATTCCAATACTGATGCCAACCTCAATTTGTTGCTTTGTCCCTCCTAATTCTTTGTATAACGGGTTACCATTTCGTTTTGCATATAAGTCCCAAACGGCACCCTCTAATGCTGACTTCGCCATATTGTTTCTACGTATATTTTCAAATCGTTTTGATACTTCATCAGGATGGTTGATAGGTGATTCAACTAATAATGGAATCAAAAATTGTTCCATCACATGTTTGTTTGTTTCAACCGTTTCCTCACTATACCAAGGGCTTGAAAAAGCGGCTGACTCTCCAAAACCAATCGCACCTGTTTCATCTTCCATTTCAACCACGAAAAACTCCTTATCGCTGAAGGTTCCAAAGCTTGTCGTAAATGGATCCTTTAGTCGCATAACCATACGATGAAGAGTGACTTCACGAATGGAGATTGCCTTATGGGTCATTTTCATCTCCTCCTTTTATCTAGTAGTAACAGCACTTACTTCATAAAGATTCTTTGAACATTTCCTCCTAAGATGGCTTCTAGCTCAGCTTCTGAGTACCCCCTATTTACAAGGCCATTATACAGTTGGGGTATGGATTGATGTCCTTTAACAATATCGAATGGTTTCCTTGGCAAACTATTTAAATCTTCTGGAGAGACATATTTCATAAAATCCTCACAAAGGTCAAGCCCAAGACCCACATGTTTAACACCTGCCACCTTTACTAGATGGTCAAGATGGTTCATCAATTGTTCCAATGTTGAATCCTTATCATCATCCCCGACGAGCATGCTGGCTGCATTCAGACCAATCACGCCGTTGGTCTTTGCTATTGCCTTTATTTGCTCATCGGTTAAATTACGCATTGTAGCGCAGAGTGACCGAGCATTAGAATGAGAAGCGATAACTGGCTTAGTTGCAATTTCCATAACATCCCAAAATCCTTCATCGTTTAAGTGAGAAACATCAATGGTCATTCCTAGCCTTTCTGCTTCCTCTATCACCTTCACACCAAAGCTACTAATTCCTCCCTTCTTCCCTTCCTTAGTTGGCTGAAAGAAGCTGCCATCAGCTACTGCATTTCGTCGACTCCAAACCAGCCCTAGATTTCGAACGCCTAGTTCATAAAAAACACGTAGCAAGCTTACATCTGTCCCAATTGGTTCTGCTCCTTCTAACGATAATAGGAAGCCAATCTTGTTCAGTTGCTTTGCTTTATTCATGTCTTCACCATTTAAGCAAATCATTAACTTATCTGGAGATTCGTTCACATCTTCATATAGTGCACTAATTTGACTTAAGGCTTTTCGTAGCCCCATTTCTGGTAAAAAACCACTATCAACAAATAAAGCTGCGACAATGACATTAACACCACCTTCAACGAAACGCGGATAGTAGTCAGTCTCAATTACTTTTGTTCTACCTCTTTCTCTTTGGATTTGAACATCCATTAATAGGTCAAAATGTCCATCTATTACTAATTTGTTATGTAGCACACTCATGTACTCACCTCACCTTCAGTAAAGTTGACTTCAACATTCTTTTTACCTTTAATTGCATATACATAATTTTCACTACTATGTTGGTCATACCCAGCCATGTGTTTATGAACGATAGGATTATCAGATGCCGCAATACTTGTCACTAGCAAGTTTAATAGAGAAAATGTGGGTGTGATTCCTTTCAACGGAATAGGCGTTGGTGCAATAACTCTAAATAAAATATCAGCATATTGACCGATTGGGGAAAGTCTGTCATCCGTAATCGCAATAATACAAGCTCCTTTCTCCTTTGCTGCCTTTACAAAAGAAAGAGTCTCCCGAACGTATCTTGGGAAGGATATTGCAACTACGACAGTGTCTTTACTTACCCTAGACAACAAATAGTTTGAATCCTCAATTTCTCCTCGATATTGTGTTGTATTTCCAACAACAATGTTTAGAGCAAACATAAACCAACTCGCTGGACCATACGAGGACCGAAATCCAAGGACAATTCGATTGTCAGCACTTATTAATTTTTCAACAGCCATTTGATATTGTTTAAAATCAATATCCTCTAATGTAGCCTTTACATAGGCATTGTCTTGTTCTATTACATATTGAATTAGGTTTGTATCCTTTAAAGTGTGGGACGTTTCTCGGAAATTTTCGATGGGGTTCGTTGATGAAGTATCTTCTAGTATGCTTGATTGAATTTCCTTTTGCAGTTCACTGAATCCAGAGTATTCTAGAATATAGCACAGGCGAATGACGGTTGTTTCACTCGCCCCACACGCTTGCCCTATTTGTTTTGCCGTTTGAAAGGCAACTTCTTTTGGAAAGTCAATAAAGTGCTTTGCGACAACTTTTTGTCGTTTAGTAAACATGTTATATTTTTTTCTAATTCGCTCTTGATATTGTTCCATATAACTGAATCCTTTCTGTGAGGAAGTGGTATTTTCTTTGTGCAATACTATGCTTACTGTTCCAATACCTTCACAAGTGAAAGGCTTAAAATCTCAACTCCATTTAAGAGGGCATTAAGGTTAAAACTCATATTCGGATGATGTAATCCTGGTGATAGTCCAGTCCCCAAGCCTACCAATGTGGTCTGTAAGTTCGGGTAAGTCATTTTATAAAAATGAAAGTCTTCCCCTCCTGGCGTAACTGGCGGTGGTACTAGTCCTTCTTCCCCAAGTGCTTCAACTATTGCTTCTTTTACGATTTCCTCCACCTCAGGACTTTGTTCAGCAGCCACCATTGAAGCTTGTGGTTTTAGCTTTACCTCAGCATAGTTGATTGACCCTGCTGTAATCGAAGCGTGATGTACCTTTTCAAGTAAATCAGCCATAACCGAATTATCCTCTGCTCTTACATCGATACCAAACTCCGCAAAATCTGGGATGATATTAAGGTTATTTCCACCTGCCTTGATCATTGTTACCTTTGCAGATGCTGAAACTGTTGGGTCAATTTTAATAGAGTTAACAGCTTGAATGATTGCAGCAATTGAATCAGCAACATTAATACCTAGGTTGGGCCTTGATCCATGTGCTTGTATGCCTTTTACTTCACCTTTTAAGAGAGTCGTCGCTCCATGATAGATAGCAGGTGATGCTACACCAAATGGCATTTCCTGAATTGGACGAACATGAATACCTAAAAGGTAGTCTAGATCTGCCACTACTCCTGTTTCAATAATCGCTTTTGCGCCATTACCAGACTCCTCAGCTGGCTGAAAGATTATTTTAATCAAGCCCTTTGGTTCATAGCCAATTTCCTTTAAACACGTGATAGCATGAAGAACCATTGTCATATGTCCATCATGTCCACATGAATGATTTGCCTGCCATTCTCCATCAACGAGCTGCCACAGAGCATCAATGTCTGATCTTATTCCGATTGCCGGCCCACCTTCTTTATTTCCCCAATAACCAACAACTCCCGTATGGTTTTCAAAGGTATCATACGGTATGCCGAGTTGTTCAAGCTTTGAACATAGGAACTTAGTAGTCTCAACTTCCTTCCAACTTACTTCCGCATTTGTATGTAGGTGATGATAAGTCGATTTAATCGCTTCCTCGTTTTTCATCACCCAATCTTTTATAGCTTGTATCACGTCATCCCTCCGTCAGTGTATTTTCTACTATGTAAAAATGAACATCTATATTTGGTTCTTTGTGAACTCCTTTGATGATATAGCCACTTGATAGTGCTCTACTTAATGAATTTCTTACTGCATATCTCCAGGAAAGTGCGACGTCTGAATTGTGTTGTTTAATGAATTGAATGTTAGAAGGTACTGGAACACGGAATCCTTTTTGATTTAGGTCAAAATTAGGCTCTAGGGGTAGTGGGATTGGAAAATCATCTCCATGGTCCCATTCAAGAAGTAATTGGTATTCGTTATTTGTGTTGTTGCTACCTGAGGTAAGAATGGCGTTTTCTACACGCTTTGTACAAATATCCCATTCTATTAGCAAACGGTCTGTGGGAAGTCCTTTGTTTAATTTATCTTTCATCTCTCCATAGTAAGAAGGAATATATCGTTTAGAATAGGCTCCTAGCTTACAGAGATTAAAATACCCATTTCTTATTTCTAATGGGTCATACGTCCAGACAATTTTTTTATATCCTGCATCTATTGCCCATTCTCTTTGTTGAACCTTAAGTTTATAGCCAATTCCTCTATTCTGATATTCTGGTAAAATACCTGTCATATGAGAAACCAGATAGGCCTCTCCATCATTAAACCCTGCAAATCCGTAACAAAAGCCCACTAATCTTTCTCCAGAAAAGGCTCCAACTACTAATCCACCATGGTTAATAGAAGCTACTAATTGAGGTTGAGGAGAAACAACATCTTGACTCCAAATTTCAACTTGGAGATCAACTACTTTGTTAATATCCTGCAGCTGATCTATCCGTCTATATATAATCGCTTTCATTTGACTCATTTCCTTATCCACACCTCCCAATACGGATTAAATATCTATCACAAGGATAAAATTTATATCGAAGTTTACACTTTATTTATTTATTTATTTTGAAGTCTTTACTTTTTTTCATTATAAACGATGATAAAATACAAAACAATAAGAAAATATAAAAAGTTCTAAATATTGTATTTATTGTGAAAGTTCGACATTGTGCGCTTAATAAAATTTATGATCCATTCTACAAAATCCAACGCAAAAGGTAACGTTTCACTTCCTATCAGAAAATATTTTATAAAGACAAATAAAAAAGCCAATGCTCATGTAAGCACTGACTACAATTGATCTCTAATTTTCTTGATACCGGTGGCCGGGGTCGAACCGGCACTCCAGAGGAACACGATTTTGAGTCGTGCGCGTCTGCCAATTCCGCCACACCGGCAAAATATTGCCATTATGCATTTTATTTACTAAGTTGAAAATATGCCGAGGACCGGAATCGAACCGGTACGGTAGTCACCTACCGCAGGATTTTAAGTCCTGTGCGTCTGCCAGTTCCGCCACCCCGGCATGATAAAAAGGATGGTCTTTTTTTTGGAGGCGACACCCGGATTTGAACCGGGGATAAAGGTTTTGCAGACCTCTGCCTTACCACTTGGCTATGCCGCCGTCTGGAGCGGAAGACGGGATTCGAACCCGCGACCCCCACCTTGGCAAGGTGGTGTTCTACCACTGAACTACTTCCGCAAAATGGCTGGGCTAGCTGGATTCGAACCAACGCATGACGGAGTCAAAGTCCGTTGCCTTACCGCTTGGCTATAGCCCAATGAAGAAGCTCTATTGATAAAATATTATTTAAAATAAAATGGGGCGACTGATGGGAATCGAACCCACGAATGCCTGAACCACAATCAGGTGCGTTAACCACTTCGCCACAACCGCCGTAGACAAAAAAATTTGGCAGGGGCAGTAGGAATCGAACCCACACCGGAGGTTTTGGAGACCTCTGTTCTACCGTTAAACTATGCCCCTATTTAATTTTTAAAATTTAAAATGGTGGAGGGGGACGGATTCGAACCGCCGAACCCGGAGGGAGCGGATTTACAGTCCGCCGCGTTTAGCCACTTCGCTACCCCTCCACAAAAAAGGAATGGTGCCGGCGAAAGGAGTCGAACCCTCGACCTACTGATTACAAGTCAGTTGCTCTACCAACTGAGCTACACCGGCATTTTTAGAAAGTATTAATATTTTGTGTTGGTATTTGTATTTGTCGTCCTAATCTCAGAAAGCCTATTCAAGCAGCAGCTCGATTAGTACGCTGAAGATTATTCAGGATGCTTATTCGGTCGTGCTCTACCAACTGAGCTACACCGGCAAATTTATTAATTTATATTAAAAAATGGTGGCTCAGGACGGAATCGAACCGCCGACACAAGGATTTTCAGTCCTTTGCTCTACCAACTGAGCTACTG
>CANMHG010000012.1 GCA_947497585.1 uncultured Bacillaceae bacterium
AGCAAGGTAAAACAAGTCCGAATCCTACTCTTATTCGGACAGGTTGAGTTGCAGCAAGGTAAAACAAGTCCGAATCCTACTCTTATTCGGACAGGTTGAGTTACAGCAAGGTAAAACAAGTCCGAATCCTACTCTTATTCGGACAGGTTGAGTTGCAGCAAGGTAAAACAAGTCCGAATCCCGAGCTGATTCAGACAGGTTGAGTTGCAGCAAGGTAAAACAAGTCCGAATCCTACTCTTATTCGGACAAGTTGAATTGCAGCAAGGTAAAACAAGTCCGAATCCCAAGCTGATTCGGACAGGTTGAGTTGCAGCAAGGTAAAACAAGTCCGAATCCCAAGCTGATTCGGACAGGTTGAGTTGCAGCAAGGTAAAACAAGTCCGAATCCCAAGCTGATTCGGACAGGTTAAGTTACAGCAAGGTAAAACAAGTCCGAATCCCAAGCTTATTCGGACAGGTTGAGTTCCAGCAAAGGAAAACAAGTCCCGCTGTACTTTCCACCCAAACTCGTAGCTTCCACTCCTTATTAATCCAACACCCTAAACTTCTCCTCAACATAAGGCATCGTAGAGGGAACAGACACAGTTTCCATCTCAGGATATCGAAGAGCAGTCAATTTGTTCCCAAATACCGCACCAGTATCGATATTAATCGTATTGTTCACAATTCTAGGTTCTTTTACAGGAGTGTGTCCATAAACGATCCAAGCTTTGCCTTTATACTGCTTTGCCCAATCACGTCTTACAGGTGAGCCATCTAAATGCTTTTCTCCTGTTATATCACCATAAAGAACAAATGTCTTTACTTTTTTATCTGTTCGACCTATATAATCTTCGCGTATACCGGCATGGGCAATGACAATCTTTCCACCATCTAACCGATGATAAAGTGGTGCATGTTCATATAGAGTTCGAAACTTATGGTTTATCTTCTTTTGTTCACGCGACGGTAGTGATTTATATTCTGCAACTGTCGTCTCTAACCCATGGGTGGTTTGAACTTTACTACCTTGAAAATAGCGGTATAGTTTATTGCAATGATTACCAGGAACATAATAGGCGTCCTGATTTTCGACTACAAGCTCATATAACAATTCTATAACTTTAAGAGAATGTGGACCACGGTCTGTAAGGTCACCGACAAAAGCTAATTTTCTTCCTTTTGGATGAACAGGAATCTTATCCTTCCACACATACCCAAGAGTCTCAAACATATGTATTAATTCATCATAACAACCATGTATATCTCCAATCACATCTAACTTCATGTGCATCACTCCAAACGTCAAGAATTCCATTTCTTACTTTGCCTAGATAGTTAAAAAGCTATCCATTAAAATGGATAGCCAACTTGAGTTAATCAAACATATATTTTCTTGTACGTGAACGCACATTTAGTACAATACCAATTGCAATCATATAGGTAGCTAGAGAACTTCCTCCATAACTGATAAATGGAAGAGGTAAGCCTGTAATTGGCAGTAACTGAATGCTCATACCGATATTTTGAAATACCTGGAAGGTAATCATTCCAATGACTCCTGCACATAGATAACTTCCGAATGGATCGTGACTTTCAAGTGCTGCATGAATTAGTCGGTAAATCAATAGGAAGAAAAGTGAGATAACAATACTCGCTCCGATGAAACCAAATTGCTCAGCAATCACTGCAAAAATGAAGTCTGTATGACCTTCTGGGATAATAACTTCAGAATTTTGATAGCCTTTTCCTCTTAGTTGTCCTGATCCGATTGCTAACAAGGAACGTAGTAACTGAAAGCCTTGTTCACTGGAATGCTGCTCAGGTGCAAGCCAACCATAAAAGCGATTAAGCTGATAATCTTGTTTAATAATGTAGGTTCTAAAAAACTCAGGAAATGCAAAATAAATATAAACAAACACAGAGACACTGAATATTCCAGTAAAAAGAAATCCGAATATAATTCTCCACTTGATTCCCGCAACTAAGATTAATGACCCCATAATGGCCATAAAGACCATTGTCATCCCCATATCAGGTTGCTTTGTTAGCAAATAAATTGGAGGTGCAGCGGTTAAAAAGATTTTCCCTAGAAGTAAAAAGTCATCCTTTACAGTATTTATTGGATACTTTTCTCTATGCTCTGCAACAATTTTACTTAATACAATAATTAATATGATTTTAACCAATTCTGACGGCTGAAAAGTACCTATACCTGGAAGGGAATACCAACTCGTTGCTCCCTTTCTAGTTTCAACCAATGCACTAGGGAAGTTAAGTTCCAACCCGAGTAATAAAATCAGTCCAAAGCCATATAAATACCAAGAAATCATTTTAAATCGATCAAAATCAAGAATCATTGTAATTACAATGGCAACAGCACCGATAACGTACCATTTGATCTGTTGTGCCACAAAGTTAATGCTTTTTAATTTTTCTGGTAAAAAGGGCTGTGAACTATCTATAGCAACACAGCTTACAATAGCCATTAAGAATAATATAAAAAGTAGAGTATAGTCTACTTGTTGCCCGGGTGAATGTTCTTTTTCCATAAAAAATCCCTTCTTCTATTTCCAATTGTTTTCAGTTTAGTCTTTTAGGGTAGAAGTTAAAAAAAGTCCTATCCTCTAATCTTAGCCTATTTTTTAGTGATTGCAAATATAACGATGAAATTTCAGATTAGTTTGTATTAAACATATCACACGACAAATTTCTACATATTTGATAGTATAGAAAAAATGAGAGGAAGGGAGGGGGAAATATGAATGAGAACAATGAATATGAGAAAGAAAATATTGAATTTGAAATAGAGCAATTAACGAATAGCTTAGAGAGTGATTCGATAGATGTTTTTCGTAGTCTTTTTCTAGAGCTACATCCTTATGACCAAGCTAAACTCTTTGGGAAATTGTCACAAGAACAAAGGGAAAAAGTTTACCAGTTTCTATCTCCTGAGGAAATGGCAGGGATAATCGAAAATGTAAATACTGATGAGGAAGACTACGAAACATATCTTTCAGAGATGGATTCCAATTATGTAGCTGATATGCTAGGACAAATGTATGCCGATGATGCGGTTGATGTCTTAAATGAATTAGACAAAGATCAGGTAGCTGGTTATTTATCAATTATGGATGTTGATGCTGCCAAAGAAATTCGAGAGCTACTGCACTACGATGAATATACAGCTGGTAGTATCATGACTACTGAGTTTATCGCAATAGAAGCCAATCAGACCGCGCGCTCAGCTTTACAAATTTTAAAAAATGAAGCGCCAAGGGCTGAGACAATCTACTATGTTTATGTTATCGATGAAGATAAACGACTTGTCGGGGTCTTAACATTGAGGGATTTAATCATCGCTGATGAAGATACGATGATTGCTGAAATTACGAATGAAAGAGTTGTATCTGTATCAGTTAGTGAAGATCAGGAAGAAGTAGCACGTAAGATGAGAGATTATAACTTTTTGGCCGTTCCGGTTGTTGACCATCAGGACCATCTACTTGGGATCATCACTGTCGATGACATTATTGATGTAATCGATGAAGAAGCATCTGATGACTACTCTAAACTAGCTGGTATTAGTGATGTGGATGGTGCTGATCGTCATCCTTTTGCAAGTGCGAAAAAACGATTACCGTGGCTAATCATATTATTGTTTTTAGGTATGTTAACAGCGAATTTAATTGGTCGTTTTGAAGAGACATTAGACCAAGTTTCTATTTTAGCAGTATTCATTCCACTCATTGCAGGAATGGCAGGAAATACAGGAACGCAGGCACTGGCAGTTGCTATTCGTAGAATTGCAACAGGTGACGTATTAAATGAAAGTAAAATAAAGCTTATCATTAGAGAAGCGGGAACAGGACTCATAACAGGAAGTGTTTGTGGCATACTTATAATGGGGATAGTATTTTTCTGGAAATCAAACTTATTTCTAGGAATGTTAGTTGGATTATCTGTTCTTATCACATTAATTGTAGCTACACTGGCTGGAGCTCTTGTTCCAATAATTATGCACAAATGTAAAGTTGACCCAGCGGTTGCTTCTGGTCCTTTTATTACAACCATTAATGATATTATTAGTATCTTAATTTATCTCGGGTTAGCAACCGTATTTATGAATTTCTTATTATGAGTGAAGTAGTTTTGTTTGAAAAGGAGGTAATTTTATGGAACATGGAGCATCCGTAACTTCATTAGTTATCGTTCTTGTTGTTGCATTTTTAACGCCGATTGTTTTGCACAGATTGAAATTAAATATAATTCCAGTTGTAGTTGCAGAGATTATTGTTGGTCTGATAATAGGGAAAAGTGGATTTGATATTGTTCATCAAGATATTTGGCTTGAAACATTGTCCATGCTCGGATTTATCTTTTTAATGTTCTTAAGTGGGCTTGAAATAGATTTTTCAGCATTTGCTCGTGGAAAGAAAAAAGAAAAGCTTCCAAATGGTAATGATGCACCAAACACTTTTGTTGTATCGACCATAGTGTTTATAGGTATTTTCGGTTTATCACTGCTATTATCGTATATTTTTGTCTGGTTAGGCTTTACAGATAATGTCTTCTTGATGACGCTTATCATTTCAACAATATCACTTGGTGTTGTTGTTCCAACCTTAAAAGATGCGCAAATCATGAAGAAAAATATCGGGCAAATCATCTTACTGATAGCCGTTATTGCGGACCTTGTGACAATGGTATTACTTGCCGTTTTCGCATCCATTTACGGAACGGGCGACAGTAATATGTGGTTATTGCTCATTTTATTTGGTGCAGGGGTGTTATTATACTTCCTTGGTAAATACTTTAGAAATCAATCATTTCTTGAAACGATGTCTAAAGGAACCATTCAAATTGGTACCCGTGCGATCTTTACTTTAATCATTGTGTTAGTTGCCTTATCTGAATCGATTGGTGCAGAGAATATTCTAGGTGCATTTTTAGCAGGGGTGTTAGTATCCCTTCTATCTCCGAATTCAGATATGGTTCATAAACTAGATTCATTCGGTTATGGATTTTTAATCCCAATCTTCTTTGTAATGGTAGGGGTTCAACTTGATGTTTGGTCATTATTTGAAGATCCGAAAATCTTGTTATTAATTCCATTATTGTTTATCGCCTTAGTTATTTCAAAGATGCTTCCAATTCTTTATTTAAGGAAGTACTATGATTGGAAAACAACGATTGCTGCAGGGGCATTATTAACATCTACTTTATCTCTTGTTATTGCAGCCGCAACGATTGGTGAAAGAATGGGGATCATTGATGCTCGAATGTCAGGAGCTCTAATTTTAGTAGCTGTAATTACCAGTATCGTTACACCAATCTGGTTCAAAAAGTTGTTTCCAAAGCAGGAGTCTAAAGGTCCGAAAATAAAAGTTGCCTTTATTGGCGCTAATCAAATGACTCTTCCTGTTACAAGAGAGTTAAATTCTCACCTATATGAGACAACAATGTACCATGTTAAGCAAGAGAAAAATGGGGAAAAGTTTTCTGACTCTTTATTTAATATAGTAGAGGTTAGTGATTATAGAATTGAGACACTAAAGGAAAAGAATGTTTTTGATGTTGATGTCCTTGTTGTTGCAATTGGGGATGACCAGAAAAATGGAGAGATTGCGATATTTGCCAAGGAATTTGGAATCGAACGAGTCATTGCTCGTATTGAGACTCCAGAATTAAATAAATCTCTTAAAGAGCAAAATATTGAAGTGTTCTCTATGCTCATGTCTACAACGACCTTACTCAGAGCATTGATTGAAGCACCGAGTGTCATGAATATACTTACTAACCAAGAAACAACACTTTATCAAATTAATATGAACAATCCTAAATATGATGGTATAGCCTTGCGTAATTTTCCATTTACAGGTGACGTTATTTTCGTCCGAATCTTTAGAGGAAAAGATTCCATTGTACCTCATGGAGATACTGAACTTAAAATGGGAGACCGTTTGATCCTGACTGGCTCTCGTGAATATGTGGATGAGTTGAAGGTTGAAATGGAATTTTCAAGAGGGTTATTATAATTCTAAGAACTTCGCGTTTTGTATTGCGCGGAGTTTTTTTATGTTTGTAGTAAGACTATGATTTTTAAAAGGAACTATGCTATAATTATGACTAGGTACTAATAACTTGTGATAATCATAGGAGGATTTACGAATGACAATATCCTTAAAGGATCGTACATATGTAGTAATGGGAGTAGCAAATAAACGTAGTATTGCATGGGGAATTGCACGTTCTTTACATGATGCTGGAGCTAAATTGATTTTCACCTATGCAGGTGAGCGTTTAGAGAAAAGTGTTCGTGAATTAGCTGACTCACTTGGACAAGATTCTTTAGTATTACCATGTGATGTTACAAATGACGAAGATATTAAGAAGTGCTTTGCTGAAATTAAGGAAGCAGTAGGCTCTATTGATGGACTAGCTCACTGTATCGCTTTTGCTAATAAAGAAGAATTAGAAGGCGATTATATGAATACAACACGTGAAGGCTTCTTACTTGCACACAACATTAGTTCTTATTCATTAACAGCTGTTGCAAAAGAAGCGAAGGATCTAATGAATGAAGGCGGAAGCATTGTAACGCTTACTTATTTAGGTGGAGAGCGTGTTCTTCCAAACTATAATGTTATGGGTGTTGCTAAAGCTTCACTTGAAGCAAGTGTAAAATATTTAGCAAGTGACTTAGGTAAAAATGGCATCCGTGTAAACTCGATTTCGGCTGGACCAATTCGTACTCTTTCTGCAAAAGGTGTAAGTGATTTTAACTCAATCTTAAGAACAATCGAAGAAAAAGCGCCACTGCGTCGTACAACAACTCAAGAAGAAGTTGGAGATACAGCAGTATTCCTATTTAGCCAACTATCTCGTGGGATTACAGGAGAAAACATTCACGTTGACTCTGGGTATCATATTTTAGGTTAATAAAAAGAAAAACAGTCATTACCGGCATTATGGTAATGACTGTTTTTGTTCATTTTTATAGAAAAAACCTTGCAGATGTTCTAGCTAGTTCTTTTCCTTTATTTAATATAACAATCTCATCATTTATATCTACGTATACTGGGTTTTTCTTGTTTTTATCACTTTGAAGAAATTCCTTAACATGCTTAAGGACGGGCGTTACTGGATTATTAGGCCTAGCAAGATAATAGCCCTGTCCAAAATCAATAGAGAGTTCCTTTACCCTTTCTAGCTCCTCAAACGTTTCTATACCTTCTGCGAGAACTTTGCTGTTCATTTTCTGCGCAAACATAACAAAAGCCTCTAGTATATTGTTTTTTACTTCATTTTGATCAATACCACTAATGAGCGAGCGGTCAACCTTAATGTAGTCAGGCTGTAACTCAGAAATTGCCTGAAGAGAGGAATACCCTGCACCTGCATCATCAATCGCAATTTTAAATCCTTGAGCACGGTAGTGATTTAAGACCTCTTTAAAGGCTTGAAAGTCTGTAATGGCACTTCTTTCTGTAATCTCGAAAACAATGTTTTCAGGATTAATTTGATATTGCTCTAGTAAAGAAATCGTATGACCAGGAGTAAAATGAGGGTCATGGATCACTTGAGGAGTTAAATTAATAAATAGCTTTTGGTTTTGAAGTAAATTCCTACTTTGATATATTGCTTGTTCTCGAGCAATTTTTTCAAGCGGATACAAAAAGCCTTCCTTTTCTGCAAATGAAAATAGGGTAGAAGGGTAATGAAATTCACTATTTTCTGGGCCTCTTGAGAGTGCTTCATATCCATGAGTCTGACCAGTTTGGAGACAAACAATAGGTTGAAATAATATTTTTATGTTTTTATTTTTAAGGATATCTCTAAATTCCTTCCTTTTATGAGACATCTTTGTTATAGAATGATTGTCTAGGTCCATAAGGTCCTCCATCAATATCTTCGGAATAATCATACTATATTCTCCTTTGTAAATGGTTCATCTCGCTGCAAGGTTCGATAATATCTTCTCTATTTCGACAATAACAGGTAAATGTTAAGAGAAAATGAAGTTAATGTAAAGATAGTGTGTAATGGTTCCTTTTTGTAGCATATCTAACTAAACACCTGTTTACTGAATCTGCATACTTATAGTATGAGGTGAAAGAAATGGGAGAACATTTTATAGCATTCTTTTTTTATGGAAACTTTCTTATTACTACAATCATCTATCTCTATATTTTTAGAATTCGTAAACTTATAGGTTTTCAGTTGGGGATGAATATTTCCATTCTTGTTGGTGGAATGATGGGTATTGCATCAGGAGTGTTTTTAGTGTCACTGTATCCTTTTCATTTTACAACAGTAACAATTGCTTCAACTTTGATTGGTATGGGAATTGGAGCACTGTTTGGGGCTTTATTTGACTACCAAACCTTACTAACAGGATTTATTAGTGGGATGATGATGGGAATCATGGCTCCGATGATTGGAGCTGTGTTGGAAGGTAGTAAACCTTTCATTTTATTTATTGAAATTCTATTTATTTGTTCCTCACTCTTAGTTATTACCTCTAGAAAAAGTTCATAGGAGCATTGAAATGAAATATTTTCTATTCTTGTTACTATTGTTAAATCTTTTTATAGGATATCAAAGCTATAGAACTCTATATCAGAGAAGGAGATTATACTCTGATCGGTATGCAATGATAGTTGCTATGAGTGCGTCCTTTATTTTGGCGTTTATTATCGGCTTGCTATTCTCATTTCTAATTGATTTCTTAATTCCGGTTATTGTTATGATTTCAATTGTTTTTGGGATTCTTGTTGGGGTCGCTTTTGGAGCTTTTGTTAAATTTCACTCTGTGTTAGCAGGGTATTTTAATGGAGTAGTAGGTGGAATGATGGGAGCAATGTTAGGAGCTGTTGTCAAAGATCCAACTCTTTGTGGTCTTCCAGCAGATGCTGCTGCCAATCTGATGTTAAATACTACATTAATTAGTCTATTCGGGACGAGTCTTTTACTCCTTACTTTCTGGTTTATCAATTATTCATTAAAGGTATAAGGAGGTTATGTGGTGCTTTCAAAAAAAGCAAAGTTAACTGTAATGGTCATCCTTACTGCGATAAGTATGTACTTAATCTATATGCTATGGAATATCCAACAAAAACTACCTATCATAGCCCAAGTAGATGACATTCAGTTTGAGTCAGTATTAAACGAAGATTACACTTTTCAAAATGAAAAATTGAAGGTTGTTGCGTTTATCTATACAAAGTGTCCAGATATATGTCCAATGACTATGTACGACTTAACCTTTTTGCAAGAGGAATTAAAAGAAGAACAGTTATTCGGAACCAATGTTCAAATTGTAACGATTACCCTTGATCCAGAATTCGATACGGCCGATATCTTACGTAGGTACGCTTCCAATTTTTCCATAGACACAAGTGGTTGGTTTATATTAAGAGATTCAGAGAGTGAAACAAGGAAGGTAGCCAATCAATTCAAAATGAACTACCAAAAGGATGAAAATGGTTTTGTAACTCATAGTACGAAGTTGTACTTGGTTGATTCAGAGAATAAAATCCGTTCAGTTCATGATATGAATGTGGCAGGAAAAGAAGTTAATATTGAAGAGATTTTGGAGAATATCGAGAGGTTACTTGACGAATAGCGGCGTGCTGAAAACGTCGCTTTTCTTATGCTTCGTCACATAGGCATTAGCACATTACCTAGAATTATTGCATACCATAATATGAATTTTACAGAATGGAGGAAAAGGAAATATGAGTGATAAACAAATTACTTCAAGCAAACAAAGACCCCTTATGTATATATCACAACCTGATTTCACACCAGCACCAGGTGGAATGCAGCAATCTTTCGTTGTTAAGCAGAGCACACGTGTAAGTGAGGAAAAGGAACTTGAAGTAAGAGATGAGGTTTCAAAAGTACTTGAAGAAAAAACAGACGATATTAAGGAATCTGAACCTAAAAGGACTAGGAAGAAACGTTTTTCTGAAATGGATATTGAAGAAAGAATTCAATTTTTTATCAACCTACCAGATAACCTTCCGAAAACAATGTGTCAAATCACCACAAAGGATCGATCTTATAGAGGGGTTATCCTATCGTATGAAGAAGGACTAGTAAGCATTAAAACACTTACTAGCCCAAGAAAAGTTGAAATTCAACTAGATGATATTGAAGCAATTAATGCAATAGGGTTTTAATGTCTATGGCGACGACGACCACGGTCATCATTATCTTCTACTCCGCCAACCTTGTCATCGTCGTCATCGATATCTGCTACAAAGTTACGAACTACTAGACGAGGGTCTAGACATTGAATTGCACAGAAGCATCTTAAGTCAACTTCAATACAGAAATCAGTTCTTACAAGTCTTTCAACGTCGCATACATCATCTTTACATGAACCTCTGCCATCTACAGGTCTCAATAAGGATAACGTTGCACAGCAGTCACGACGAACATCTTCAACACGGAAGAATGGTGTTTTGAAGCAATCACCAGGTAATAATTCACCTACATTTCCAAATGCTTTAAACAGATCTCCTTTTTTCGTGTAAAGAAGAAAAGGAATCGTGTCTCCAACAAATTGAGTAGGTGCTAGTAAGTTACTAAAGCAACTAGTTGGGCAATCATCATCTACAGCATCTTGTAGATCTTTAATATTTAGTACAGCTTCACATACACAGTTTAAATCTTTGTCTTTGTCACAGCAACTCATTTAATTCACTCCTATAAAATTTAGTATTGAACGTATTGTCTTTACTAGAATATAGGTGGACATGATTAGATGTGTTAGGTAAAGTGCCTAAGTTATGTTAATTAGGCGATAAAAAAAGACTACGGTTCTCGCATGAACCGTAGTCTTTTTCTAGTTTTCTTAGAATCTACGAGCTACTAAATCTGGTGATAAGCATTGGATAGCGCAGAAGCAAGAAAGGTCAACTTCGATACAGAAGTCTGTTCTGAATAATCTTTCATCTTGCTCAAGATCGCAAGGATCTTTCACATCTGGATTTTCAGGTCTTAGTAGTGAAAGCGTTGCACAGCAATCATCTTTAATGTTTTCAACTCTAAAGAAGATTGTCTTGAAGCATTCCATTTCATCGCCTACTGGAAGTCTTTTACCTACGTTACCAAATGCTTTGAACAATCCACCTTTTTTATCAAACAAGATAAATGGGATTGTATCACGCCCTGGTGCTACTGCTGGGTTTAAAAGATCTTGGAAACAGCTAGTAGGACATTTGTCATTAACTGCATCTTGAGCATCTAAGATTGCTTCAACTGCTTCACATACACAGTTTCTTTTACTACAACTCATGAATAATTCATCTCCTTAATTTTTTTTTGACTTATTGTCTCTAATAGAGTATGTAATGTCCGAATGTTTGTTTGGGCGTTTGTCTTATTTTTTAAAGAAAAGGCATTTGTGTAGGGGCGTTTTACCTCTAGTGGTAGCTAAAAAGGTAAACCCAACCCAATTAGGAACGAATGCATAATCTATAAGAGATCTGTTGTAAAAGGAGGGAGAAAATGACTAACCAGATAAGACGTGATGAGTATATAAAACAACTATTAGAATCTAGGAAAAAAGAAGTCATTAAGTCTGATGCAATTAATGAAGTAAGTTTACAAAAAGGGGAAGGGCTAACTTCACCAACTAGTAATCTTTCAACAGAAGAAACAAGAATTCTTATGGAGTTAATGGAAAGAGAAAACTTATTTAAGGTGACTGAGGCAGATCCTACTCGAAAGAAATCGTTAACATTAAAAAGATTTTTTAAGATGAAGAGAAATCAACAAGTAGAGGTGTACTCTAAAGTTGGAAGTAAAACGATCTACAACGAGGGCAAGGTAAGTGCTGTAGGAAGGGATTTTGTAATGATCACCGATTTAAAGGACCGAATGTGGATTCCTTTTGAGGCAATTGATTCTGCCAATATACCATATGGCATTCCTAACTATTCAAACACTCATCAACATTTTATATATGATAATAACCTGAGAGATAAATTAGTGCGTGATTTCGGCAAGACTGTTTCGCAGCGAGACATTCTAATGCAGCAATTTAATGAAGAAACCTTACGTACAAATTTAGGAAGATGGAAGGGAACTTGGGTGGAGGTGTATTGTTCAAATAATGAAAAGACATATGGAAAACTAACTGAAATGATAAATGGGATTATCACCTTAAATAGGTTTAAGAAAAAGGAAGAAGTTCCATTATCGGATGTATCTTATGTAAAATCTATAAGATTAATTCAAGCACTAACTAGACTTTTAAAATTGGGCAAGTAAAAAAACAGTAACTAGTTGTATATAATTGGCAGATTTTAGAAATGTGAATAAATTACTAGTACGCATCTATTTATATAAGACTTAATGGAGAAATCTATCTTTACTTTATTAAGCATCAAGTTTTAAAAAGGAGGAAATGAAAATGAATCCAGAGATTGAAGATCATTTATTTAGAGATCTTACTAATTTATTGGGAGAAGAGATACTGTTGGTAACTCAAGCACCTCAACTAAATTTATTAGGGCAAACGTTTAGACCCATTTTTTGTGGAACAATTAGTGAAGTTGAGAGAGGGCATGTAACACTTCACCCTGTCATTATAAAAATGGTAAACGCGCCATTTTACCAATTTCCAACACCTTTAAGTATACCTTTTGAAAGAATTGCAGCACTCACAACCGAATTTGATTGTGACACAGTATTTTCAATTTCATAAGTAGGAGGAGAAAAAATGTCAACAGACCGAGTTAATAATATGTTAAGTGGGAATGGAATCGACATAAATTCAATTCATGATGAAGCGATTATTCAGCATTTTGAAGATGGAATAGGACATAAAATGTTTGCATTAATTCCTAACTTCCCCTTTATGTTTATTGGCAATATAGTAGACGTTGCTGATGATCATGTTTTAGTTGAAGTAGAAACTACTTCGCAGGCTGTACTTGAGAATAGATTATGGCATATCCATATTCACTCAATTGAAATATTCTTTATTGAACGTGAAGATGGCCCAAGAATACCAGAATTAAAAGATTGTTAATTTGATAGAAAGGAGGGAAACAACTATGAAGCGATGCTATCATGTCGTCGCTATTCCCATTCGGATTGTAGTTAATAATTTTGGAGATTATAATCCGAATGGCATGATGTATGTTTTGAAAGAAAACGAAGTTAAAGTAAAGGAGCTTGTTCGTAAGAACCCCTTTACAACCGTTGACCTTGTTCAACCGCTTTGTATTCGTGCAAATGAAGGCGATGTTGTTGAGATTCTATTCGAAAACAAGCTCCCGTTTGCAGCAGGGATGCATTTTCAGGAAGCAGATTACGATGTACTGGATTCAGATGGAGCAAATGTCGGCTTAAATCCTGATACTTTGGCAGAATGTGGTGAAAAGATTAAATATGTGATTAAAGCAAACCATGATGGAATTTACTATTTTTCAGATTTAGGCAATCCATCAAGTACGGAAGATGGGTCGAATAGTAATGGATTGTTTGGTGCACTATTTGTTCAGCCTCGTGGATCATGGTGGACAGACCCGGTTACAGGAGGGCCAATCAATAGTGGGGTTTATGCTGATATTCATCATCCGTTTTTACCTTCACGCCGTGAATATGCATGGATTTTCCAGGATGAAATGGAAGTGAATGATATTACAGGGAATAGGCCACTAAACCCAGTAACAGGTCAACCAGCTGAATCATTCCATGGAGTAAACTATCGATATGAACCAGAGCATAGACGAAAACAATTAATAGATGAAGGTGTTGTGTGCCCGGATTGCGATGGAGAAGAGGTACACCATGATTCTTGGGTATTTGGAGATCCAGCAACGCCGATATTAAGGGGCTATGTTGGTGATCCAGCAATTATTCGTCTCGTCCATGGCGGGGTTAAAGAAACTCACGTATTTCATTACCACGTTCACCAGTGGTTCCGTGATCCTAAGAACTTAGAATCAGAGATTTTTGATTCTCAATCTACTAGTCCTCAGACTCATTATAATATTGAACCATTGTATGGACTGGGTAGCTTACATGGGGCAATTGGTGATGCTATTATTCATTGTCACTTATATCCACACTTTGCAGCTGGGATGTGGGGGATTAATCGAATTTTTGATACGTTGCAAGATGGAAGTCAATGCTATCCGAATGGAGAACCTATTGCAGCTCTTCAACCTTTACCAGATCGGCCACTTCCACCGAAACCAACGAAGGAACGACCAGGATTTCCAAACTTTATTCCAGGCAAAGTAGGTTGTAAAGCTCCAAGGCCACCGCTAGGGATTGTTGGTGGGCGTGAGATGACCGAGCTTGAGAAAAATGCAGCAGTTCCCAATGCCAGACCTGGTGCTGTATTTGCAGATCCTTGTACTGATAATGCTATAGTAAAGGAGTATAATATTTCAGTGATTGAATTACCAGTCATATATAATCGCCATGGATGGCACGATCCAAAAGGACGGATTTACGTTTTTGATGAAGACATAGATGATATATGTGCAGGAAGAAGAAAACCTGAACCATTGATTTTTCATGCACAGGCAGGAACGTGTTTGCGGATTAATTTTACAAACAGGTTGCCTCATATTCTTGATGGTGATGCTTTTCAATTGGTAACTCGTACCTATGAGATTGGAATGCACATTCACTTTGTGAAATTTGACGTTTTAGTAAATGATGGTGCAAATGTAGGTTGGAACTATGATTCTAGTGTTCTACCAGGTGAAACTATGCGTTATGAATATTTTGCCGATGTTGAATTAAAAGCTTGGTTCTTCCATGATCATTTGTTTGCAACCGTTCATCAGCAACATGGCGTTTTTGCTTCCGGAGTAATTCACCCAAGATTCACCAAGTTTTTAGATTCTTCTACTGGTGAAGAAGTGAAACGGGGAGAACAAATTACTGCAGTTAACCCACTAATTCCAGATTATCGTGACTTTGCATTAATGGTTCACGATTTTGCACTACTTTTTGACAAAGATGGTAAACCATTAAATCCACCTGACTTTCCAGGTTCACAGGATGACCCAGGTTTATTTGGAGTCAATTATCGAAACGAGCCACTACAATTTAGACTCGGTAAGGACTGTGATCCTGCCTATTCATTTAGTTCATATGTTCATGGAGATCCAATTACACCTATTTTAAAAGCATATGCGGGAGACTCCATTCGAATTAGGTTATTACAAGGAGCTCAAGAAGAATCTCATAGTTTTAATGTTCACGGATTAAAATGGCCAACTGAAAGAAGAGACTTAGATACAACAATGGAGGATCAACAGCACATTGGAATTTCGGAATCATTCACGTTTGAATCCTATGTTCCAAGAGGCGGTGACTATTTATGGACGTTTGAAACGGAAGAGGATTTGTGGAATGGAACTTGGGGACTCGTCAGGGCATACGATGAGGAAGTACCTGACTTGATACCTTTAACTGATAGGCAACCTCCTCCAAAACGTTCAAAACCATTGCCAGGATGCACAGGATTGCCACCTGCAAAAGCTAAAACTGTATGTTCAGTCGGGCCACCAAATAGCCCAGTAAAGAGATATGATGTGGTTGCGTTTCAAACACCAATTATCTATAACGCGTATGGAGATCATGATCCTTATGGAATTGTATTTGCACTGAGGGAAGATGTGGATGATATCCTTTGCGGGAAGAAGAATCCTGAACCACTGGTACTTCGTGCTAACGCCGGAGACGTTGTAGAAGTCACGTTAGAAAGTAGATTAAAATTTGAATTGTTTCCATTTAAAGATGGGATATACCCATATCCTCGAGTGAAGGAACAAGCCTTCTATCCTCCATCTCTACGAATTTCATTACATCCTCAACTCCTTCAATATGATGTGAAAACATCAGCAGGAGAAACCGTAGGATTTAATGCGGACCAAACCGTAGGACCTGGAGAAAAGATAACGTACAGTTGGTTTGTAGAAGATGCACACGGAGCGATCGGTATGTGGGATATGGCTGATATCCGCAATCACCGTTCTCAGGGAGCGTTTGGAGCATTTGTTGCAGAGCCAAGAGGAACTAGTTATTTAGATCCGTATACGCTGAAGCCAGTCCGAACAGGAGCAAATGTTGTCTTACGAAATCCATTTTTACCGGATAAACGCGAATTTGTCATGATTATGCATGATGGACTCAGATTGCATGACAAATTTGACCAACTAATTATTGATCCATTTGACGGAGTGTTATTAGGTGGTGGAGAGATCGACGAAGAAGTCGATACGTATGATGAGGGTTCACGTGGGTTTAACTATCGTACGGAGCGGTTGATTAATAGATATAGAGAGCACCCAGATCTAAGTGATTTATTTAGCTCGAAAGTTTTTGGTGACCCAGCAACTCCTTTATTTGAAGCCTATGCTGGAGACCCAGTCTCGATAAGGCTAGTAACACCTGCTGAACGAAGACGTACACACACCTTCCATCTTCATGGTCATAGATGGCACTTTGAACCACGGGATTTAAGTTCACGAGTTGAGTCCTTTGTAGGATTTAACGTGATAGGAAGAAAAGCGAATTTATGGTTGATAGGTGGAGCAGGAAGTGTCTACAACTTCCCTGGTGACTATATGTACCGTTCTGGAAATATTATGTGGGATATTGAACTAGGAATGTGGGGAATTATGCGTGTACATGGAGAATTACAAGATCATCTCCATCCATTAGAAGATTAAAAAATAAGGGGACCCCATTAAAGGTTCCCTCTTTTTAAAAAGGTGGTGAAAACATGGAAGAAGAAAAAGTGTGTGTGGATTTCAATTGTCCAGAGTTTGTTCCAGCAGATGCACCTGATGATTTCTGTATACCTGAGGAGTGCTGTCCACCTCGTATAAAAACACCTAAGTTTCCTTCTCCAAATAGTTGTTTACCAGAGGAGCAGCTAGAAGAACTAGAGGCTAGAATTAGACAAGCGAATCAATTACTACTAGATTTGGGATTGTCAGGTGAGCGTACTCCGGATGAAATCTTTCAAAGAGCATTTGATGGGCTAGTAGGTCAAGAGGTACGTGTAGAACTTAACTGCCCTGTTAGTGAAGAAGTTACTAGAAATATAGTGAAGCGCGGGAGAGTTATGCTGGTTGGTTTTGATTTTGTTGTACTGAGAAATAAGAATGGAAAAGAAATCATCATCCCGTTCGAGAAAATAAATAAGATTAAACTAAATGGACGCTTTGCAGAACCAAACGATGAAGCTGAATTAAATGATATAGAACCATGCTTTAGAAGGAGACTAACGTTTAGATTTGGTGAAACTGTTAGTTCTTCCCCAGAGCTGATACAAATCTTCTTTAGACTAAGATTAAGAATCTATCTAATGCTCTTAGTAAATAAGAAATTAAAAGTTCGGTTAGAGGGCGAGAAGGTTAAAGGCATTCTATTTGATGTTCATCGAGAATCCCTAACCTTAAAAGTTAAAAGAAAGAAAAAGAAAATAAAAATGGAAATTCCTCTAAATAACATTTGTTATTTAGTCGTACTGTAAGTGGAAGAGTAGGTTGACTATATATGTCATCCTACTCTATTTAGTTAACAAGAATTTATAACAATGGAAGAAATTCTACCAGTATATGTTAAGGTTGCCATAATAACAAAAAAGGCCGCTGTTACACGGCCTTCATGTTAATGACAACAGTCACAATCTTTGTCTTTTTTACAATCATCTTTAAGTTCCATAAATTTAATAGCATCAAATCGAAGGATTAATGCTTTTGGACATTTTTTCTTTTTCTTCTTCTTTTTCTTCTTTTTCTTTTCACCTAAGACTTCGGGTTCGTCAACTTTATCATCTTTTTTGTCATCTTTTTTATCATCTAACACTTTAACCTCAACAAAGTCTGATCCAACAAAGCAGATTATTGCGTCAATCTTTTTGTCCCCTTCTAATTCAAATTTCACTTTACATCCGATAAGCTGTCGAAGGCGGAAGTTTAAATTTCCTTGTAATCCACCTAATCGTAAACGGAAATCATCATCGCATAAAAAGCGATCACAGATAAAATCACGATGATGGAAATCATGACAACCATGGTGATCAAAGTGATGGTGGCCGTGATGGTGGTCATGACACCCACAATGATCGTTATGGTGGTGGTCGTGATGATGATCATGATGACCATGCTGACTATGATGATGGTCAAATTGATGATCAAAATGGTCTCGTCTAAATTTTCCACACGTTGAACAATGCATATGACTCAACTACTATTCCTCCTTTTTATTTTTCCTTAAATTAATTGACTTAGAAAAACTACATAATAATCACAATGTTTTTCTTGCCGTCATCATCTTTATTCATGCGAATTGTTTCATTAATAGAATGGTTCCTACCATGTAAATTCCTATCATGGTTATGGGAGAAGCAATCATCTCCATGTCGGTGGTGACGTAGTGGTGTCAACCTGGAAAATGCTTGAGAAGTAAATCCTCTGTTTCTTCTGTTAGAATCGAATCGATCATCATTTCTTCTAAAGTGATTCCTAGAAAAACGATCTACTTGTTGACATCTACATGTATCGTGACGAAACGAACGGCGATGACGAAAAGAGTTGCAACTACAACTACTAAAATCTTGATGGTGATCGTCGTGTTTCATCCGACATCCACATTGTGTATGGTGTGAATGGCCACTACTCTGACAATTGCATGAATGCCTATTAAAGTGGTGATCTGACATGCTATTCCTCCTATTCTCAAAGGTACTATTAGTCTATGAAGTTTTAATTTGTTTGAAATGGACAAACGCCTTAAAAGAAAAAGCGAACAAGTCTATTTTTCTTGTTCGCTTATTTTACTTTTCTAGCAATGATGGAATCCACGGTGACAACCATGGTGGAAGAAGTCATGGTGACAGCGTCTGTGAGGACGGAAATCACAAACATGTCCACAATGGAATCTATCGCATAAAGAGTGGCAACGACGGAATCTTGGACAATGGAAATCATCGTCATGACATTTACATACAACTTTAATTACCTTTTCATCTTTTTTCTTTTTTTTCTTCATTTTTCCCATAAAATCACCTCCTAAGTAGTATTCATAATAGTTTATGATTCTGTTAAACAAGCCGTATGTACTTCTATCTCTAATGTCATAAATATCCGCAGGTATAATGAAACGAATTAAGGAAATGGCCTATACCTTGTTATAGGAATTCGCATACCATATACCGATTACTATTAGTCTAGGAGGAAAATGAAATGTCAAAGAAAAGAAGACCACAGGAAATTAAGGTTGATAAACTGATCATAAAAGCAAATGAAGTGATCGTGATTGATGAGAACAGTCGTCGTAGACGCTATGATCCATGGTTAGGAAGAAGAATAGATGATATTGAAGAAATTGATGTAGACGTTGATGTAGATGTTAAGGTGGATGATGATAAAGTTGATGTCGATGTAGATGTAGAAGTTGATGATGACGATCGTAAAAGACCTTTTTCATGGATTTAGTATAGTTATCCATACCAAGAGAGCAGCTAAGCAGTTGCTCTCTTTTTATCAGGAGTTTTTACACATATAAGCACTGATTAAGGATTCCTTTTATATTCTATAGTGAAGATATATCGAAGGTGGAGGAAAAGTTGGAGTCAATCATTTTTATAGGAACTAATAAATCTGGATCTAGTCGTGAAGCAATAAGAGCTGCAAAGAAATTAGGATATGAAACCATCCTTTTAACGAATAATAAAAAATTCTTATCAAACAAATGGGAGTTTCCTGACATCGATCTAATGGTCTATGTTTTATCTTTAATGGAGTATGAAGTTGTAAGTAAAGAAATTGCTGTATTAAAGCACGGTGAAAGAAAGATAAAAGCCATTCTAAGTTTTATTGAGCCATATGTGTACGTTGCTGCGTCCTTATCAGTTGAATATTGTAGTTCTATTCTAAGCTTAGAAGCAATCGATATGATGGAGGACAAAACCCTTGTACGGAACGTTCTTCGAAATAGTACGGTTACTCCTTTTTTTAAGATATTGAACAACCAAAGTGGGCTAGAAAGCATTCCACATGGGACATTACCACTCGTTATTAAATCTCCTTTCTCAACAGGCTCAAAGGACGTTCTTCTCGCACGAACAAAAGAAGAGTTAGAACTAAAAGGCAATTCTCTATTAGAAAAGTATCCTCTTGAGCCAATAATCGTGGAAGAGTTCTTAGACGGCCCCCAATATTTAGTGGAAGTCATTGTACGAAATGGAGAGGTATATATAATTGGAGTGGTTGAACAAACGGTTTCGGAGTTTGAACGATTTATTGTTACAGGTTATAGCTTTGACCCCAAAAACCGTGATTTGATTGAAGATATAAGGGATGTTGTTTATTGCATTGTGGAAGGTATTCAATTAACAAATGGCTCATGTCATATTGAGTTAAGACTTGTTAATGGGACATGGAAATTGATTGAGATGAATCCAAGAGTTTCTGGGGGAGCAATGAACCGAATGATTGAAATAGGTACGGGAATTAATATTGCTGAAGAAACAATAAAACTATATGCAGGTGAGCCTATTTCAATATCAAGCCAATTTGAGAAGTGTGTGTACACCCAATATATTACTGTGGGTCAAAAGGGTAGGTTGCTAAAGGTGACAGGAAGATCAAGAGCTGAAGCCATTCCAGGGGTTCAGGAGGTCTATATTAAACCAAAGAAAGGAATGACCTTAAAGCCACCAGAATCAATGGGTGACCGCTATGGTTATGTTATTGCAGCGGAGCATACAATCGAAAAGGCGAAAGAAATTGCTCTTACTGCTGCAAAAGAAATTGCTTTCTACCTTGAGCCATTCTAAAAGCGTCCAAACAAATACACAACCATTCTCATAAACTATAAATAAAGTAATTAAGTTGGAAAGGAGTACCAAAGTGGGCAAGCAATTAAAAATTGTTGAGAACCTAAAGGGAACTCACACAATTACCATACATCCGGAACCGGCCAAAGAACTGGGCGTTGAATATTGGAACACAGGGTTTATGAGGTTTGGTATAAAATCAGTTTTGGTTACTTTTGTTATAGAAACAACGATACCCCGTAATGAAATACGTATTACACCAGATCTACTTGTAAAACTAGGACTCCAAACAAAGTGTTTGAATGAGTTTATTGTAATTGAAAATGAACTAATTGTAGGACCATTTATAGGCATTCTTGCATCTAAAACGGATAAGAGATTAAATGAAATGGTTTCTAAGTTAAGTACCTACATTCGCAACTATGAAAAAATAAGAGGATCTATAGTAGCTTTCTCTTTGGAAGGGATAAATAAAGATAATCTTACGGTTACAGGGTATATGTACAATCCACAAAATAATACATGGGTAAAAGGAAGCTATCCTTACCCAGGCTCAATATTTAAGCATATACAGATTTCAAATAAACTACTAGAACATTTTCATTCTGTTTTATCTGGTAAAATTTTTAATTCAATCCCATTTAATAAGTGGGAGATGTATCAATGGCTAAGTCAATTTCCAAAAGTAACAACGAACTTACCTTTCACAGAACTTTATGAGAAGCCATTACAAATTCTTGATGTACTCAAGCAATATAAAAGTATTATAATAAAACCCCTTAATTATTCATTTGGAAAAGGGATTGTTGAAGTTACAAAACAAAATGAGCATCAATATAGGGTTCGATATCGACGAAAAGGAAAGAATCACAGTATTTCTATGAACAATACAAAAGAATTACACCATTTTCTTGGTAGAAAATTCAAGAAAAATAGATTTATCATTCAAGAAAAACTCGATTTAGAACTCGAGGAAGGAAGGGTTATTGATTTTCGAGTCATGCTTGACAAAGATGGTACAGGCAAATGGACAACTTCAGGAATTATTGGTAAAAAGGGGAAGCCAGGAAGTATTGTCATAAATACATTAAACAGATCTCAAATTGTATGGGGTGAAACATTATTAAAAAAATCATTGAAATTATCTCGCTCTAAGGCAAAGGAGTATGTTAAACGTCTTGAGGAAGTTGCTATTATGGCTGCAGAATGTATTGATCAATGTGGAACTATTATTGGCAAATTGGGAGCCGATGTAGCGGTTGACAAGTCGGGCAAGATTTGGATCATAGAGTTAAATAACAGACAACCTGACGATTTAATGGCTAGTTATGCAGGGAAAAAAGACATAAGTTATGAAGTAAGATTGAAAAATATGTTATTCGCCAAGTATTTATCAGGGTTTTAGTACATTGGCTTTTGCTAATCTTTCTAGTCGTTTTTCACGAAGAACAAGTACATGTATAGAATAGAATATAAGATTATATAAGGGAGGGGTGGCATTTGAGTACAAAACAAAATGTAATTGAAATTTTAGATGTGGTTAAACAATTCCAAGACACCTATCAACGCTTCTTAAATACATTTTCAACGAAAGTGTCACCCATTGATAAAAATGA
The DNA here is from genome assembly GCA_947497585.1 of uncultured Bacillaceae bacterium. GTDB lineage: Bacteria > Bacillota > Bacilli > Bacillales > Bacillaceae_L > Bacillus_BV. The sequence goes on from CANMHG010000012.1 coordinate 22,430, forward strand.
TGGAACCATCCCCTTATTGCTTTATCATAAAAATGGTATCTTAATAGAAGAAGTTGGAACAGATGAAGAAGATAGTGGGGAATTACGTTTTACCTCTTGTTTTTTCAGAGTTGAGGAAATTGACCCTGCAACTAACTACGCAATGATGACCCTGCTTAAACCTTTGGATATGGAATCAAAACCAACTGTAGATTTAACTGAACTTTATCGTCTTGAAAGAACTTTTATTTTTATGGAAGTGAAATTAGAATATATAAGTGCAGTTCAATGTATTAGTCCTAGATTAATAAATAGGGCACTTCCAATTATAGAACCTAAATGGGAGAATTAGAAAAAGGATAGCGGAATAGCTATCCTTTTCCATATTGTTTCTTTTTAATAAAAGCCATCAACAGCTGCTGCATAGCGAATGGGATTTTGACAGATATAGTAGTAATTGGCCATATCCATTTTTTTAAATCCATTAAAAGTGGGGCGTATGTTTGCTTCAATAAACCAGAGTTTTTGGTTAACATCAAAGGCAAGATCTAATCCAAACTCTGCAAAATGCTCTCCCGTTTCGTCCATAATCTCACAAAAGTCTTTCGCTGTATTAATGACTTTTTCCTTGAGGAGTTTGGAATAAACAGTTGGACCGAAAGACTCCTCTACTGCTTTAGTTAAAGGAAGTGCCATTCCCCCGCGAGAGATATTAGTAACAAATTGATTCATTCCTGCCACTCTGCATTCTATTCCACTACATTGCCATCCAGTATGATAGTTTTTTTGCATAACTACACGTATATCCCAGGGATTTTTCTCAATTTTAGCTAAGTCTAAATAGGGTTGTATAATATAATTTTTTGAAAGTAATTTCTCCTGGTTTAGGTAATCTTCAATTGCCCAGTTTGGGATGATGAACTCATGTTTACCTCCTTCATTATGATCAATAGCCAAGATAGAATCAGAGGTTCGTTTTTTAAATATATAGATGCCTCTTCCTCTTGATAGATCAGATGGTTTTAGTATGATCCTAGATTTTTCGTCTAATAAGTTGAGAACCTGCTTATGGTTTTCTAATTTATGTGTTTCTGGTAAGTATTGTTTGAATTCAGGGTGATCGCAAAGTTTTTTATAAAGTTCCCACTTATCGTAACGAAAAGAATTAAATACTTTATCGTTAGTCAATCCTGTTAGCTTTTCAGCGACTTGTTGATTTAACTTGTAGCCACGTCGATAGATTGCTGAAGGGATGGGTAGTTTCTGATACTTCCACTCTTTACTTTCAGGATGATAGTAAAGACCAAAAATATATTTCTTATCCCAGTCAATTGAACATTCCTTAAAAGCGATAACTAGGCCGCCAACTTCACTATAATTGCGGACTGCGTCAGAGTATTCCTGCATAAAGCGATGATGATAATAGTAATGTTGTTCACCTAATAGCAAGCCAATTACAGGGCCAATGTGAATATTCCCTTCCTTAATAAAGAGTTTATACGTAACCTCATTTAGAACATGAAAAGCCTCTAAAAGGTCTTGGGAACAATAAATCACGAGTGGATTAGTGTAGGTGTTAGAATTTGTTTTTTCAGTGTATAAAGGTTGAACTTTTACACTTATTTGTTGATTACCAAAATGCAAAAATGTAGTTTTGTTGACTTTTAATGCTAACCATTCAGGGAGATAGATGATGGACCCACTGCCCTGATAGTCTTGTTTAAGGTTTTTCTCGATTTTTACCCATAGCATAATAAGCATCCTTTAATCTTAGTTATTCTTATAGAGATATACTAAATAATGAAATGCATTAGATAAGTAAGCCTTCCAATCAATCATACTCGCAGAATATAGATAACTTCTTGTTTCCCATCCTTTAACATAAAAAAGATAAGGTTTATAGTCTTGATCTACTAAAAAATCTAACGTTACCGTACCTATATTTGGAATATAATAATCCATTAGCGAACAGCATTCAGTAGATACATTAGTCAAGTCTTTGATGACCTTTTCTTTTTTTTGTATCGAAATTTCATCTAGTGTCCATTCTAGTTTTTCGGCTACATGTTTTAAATTAGACTCTTTAGCAAGAATTTCGCTTTTTCCGATCATATCTGTTACACTCCATTTTCCATCGCCATTCTTTTGAAGATAGACCCTTATTTCGAGGGGAGTGTCCATCCATTTAATTGGATTTATTGGTTTTAAGACCATATATTTTTTTGCTTTTATTCGCTTTTTTATTTGACGGAATAATTCTTCTTCACTACACTCAACTGAACGATTTGTTGAAGACAAAAGGTAATAATTTTCATTGTCTGGTAGCTGATTAATCCAAAGTACTTTATCTCTAGCAGATCCTTTCTCGGGTAAAAGAAGGCAACCTTTATAGCTATTGAGAAATTCCATTAAGGTTTTTGGAGAAAACACATTATAGTGGAGTAGAAATTGATCCTTTGAAAGTATAGAAGAAAAGATATCAAAGAGAATACTTTGGTTAAAACGATTAATTGGGTTAATGACCGTTACCTTTTCTAGCCTTCGGAGTTTTCGCATTTTCTTAACACTGCCTGACTGTGAGTGAAAAGTCATGTTGTAGATGAATTTTGGGATATTTGTAATCCCTTTTTCCACTTTTAAACCGGAAATAATTGTTCCCTCTACTGTTTGAGCCTCAAGGTTAATTCCCTCAATAGGAAATAAAGCGATATCTGTTTTGTACAAAAGTGATAACTCTTGTAACTCGGTAAGTAGTTGTAGAAATAACCTTTCCTTCTTTATTGGGTAAAGCATTCCGAAAGAAATGGGCTTCTTTATGTGACTAAAGGAATCCATACGATCAGCCTGTAAAAGGTTGTTTTTTATATGCTCAATTGATTGTTGTATATTTTTGAAGTGTTCAATGTCATCTTGACTAAATGAGTCTAGAGAAAGTAACTTCAATAATTCTTCTAATTCTTGCTCTAAAAATTCCTTAAGACGGTGGTTATTTTGGTATAATGCTTCTATCTTTTTTATGAAATCATTTGTCATTTTTATCGCCCTCATCATATATCTCGATATATATTAATATGAAAATAGGATGAAGTTGTGAATCAATCACTTTAGGAAGAACCCCCAAATTCACATAATGTTTATACAATCGAGTTAAAGTTTGCATAAACTACTATAAGAATATTTTTGAAAGGGGGTTATCAGAAGATGGCATCTGAATATAAACTAATACCTTTCAACACATATAGAGAGTGCTTAGCTGTTACATTTAAAAATGTGTTGAGTAATAACCGGTGGAGCATTGAACGTGCGTTGGAATTATACAATGCTTCAGACCAAACATATAAAGATTATTTGCGTTGTAAATATACACTTTTGCTTCTTGGACCTAGATCAAATGAGAAAATAAAGAAAATCACTGAAAAACAAATATCAAATGATAAGTGTGAGTCGAACAATAGTGATTATTTTAATGATGCAAAGCAGAGATTTGTTTCTCTACTTACAGGTGACGGTACTGAACCAAAAAGAGATGAAGTTAAGAAGGGAAAATCTTTTCAAGAGGACAAGAATAAAGTTGATTCTAAAATGTCAAAATCAAAACAAACAAAAAAGCGTATGGAAAACGATAAATTTTCTAACTCTGTCTTAAAACACCTTCAAGCTTACGTAACAGATTCTGTAGCAGAAAAGGAAGATAGGGAAGATAGGGAAATTAGGGACAGTAAACGAGAAATAAAAAGTAAATATTCACAAGAAAACTTATCGAAACATGAGTTAAAGGCTGACCTGAAGGAAGAGGGTAAGCAGAAAATATTAGAAGAACAGAAAATAGACCCTCTAAAGAGAAATGCTACTGAAATCGTACCAGAAAGAACTAAATATAAATCTAAAGACCAATTAGAGTTACAACAAGATATCAAGGTTTCTAATAAAAACGGTACAGCTATCATTTCTGAAAGTGGAAATTCTACTATTCACCTCGATTCTATCTAAAATGTACGATTGTCGTAGGTGATACGTCCTCTCACTTTTTGATTCTCTTAATATAAATAAAGTATCAAGAGAGCGGGAGGTGAAAGATAGATGAGTTGGGGTAAACTAGAACAAAAATTTGAAGAGCTTGCAAAAGCAATGGCACAGGCAATTCAAGACCAATGGCAAAAAGCTGAAGTTGATGCTGAAGTTGAGGCTAAAGCGAAAGCTAAAGCTGAAAACAAAGTAGAAAATAAAGTAGATTCTGATTCTGAGGCTGAAAACGAATCTAAAATCTGGATTGATGTAAAAGGCGGAAACTCTTACATCATGAACAGTGGTAACTCTAAGGTTGAGGTGAAAGTTGAAGCTAAGTCTGACGTTGAAGCAGATGTTGAAACAGATGTTGAAGCAGATCAAGAATCAAGAAATGATGCTGAAAACAGAGCAGACCAAGAGACTGATCAAGAAACTGACCAAGACCAAGAAGCAAGAGCTACTAATGAAAATGACATTGAAAACACCAATGAAAATGACAACAATAACGAAAATGACAACAACAATGAAAATGACAACAACAATGAAAATGACAACGACAATGAAAATGACAACGACAACGATAACGATAACGAAAATGACAATTTTAATTTAAATGTCTAATAGTCATTTTTATGGGACGCCCGACCAGTCGGGCGTTTTTCTTTATCTTAAAAGTTGTTTCCAATCTAGTGATTATGCCCTTACCTCTTAACTTAAACAACGTATACATATAAAAGCAAGGCTTTTGGAAAGGAGGTTCACGATGAGTGAACGTGAATTGGAGATGATTCAATTATTTGAAAAGGTTGTAGATGAAAAACTAGAAAAGCATTTTAATCAGTTAAAACAATCCTCAACTGAGATAAGTAATGCAAATGGAACAGCATCCATTTTAAAAAGTGGTAATAGTATTGTATATATTGATAATTCTGGAATTGCTTATGCAATGCTTTTGTTCTTTTATCAAATGATGAGTGATAAGGATCAAAAGAATTTAGATATTGACGAGGTTCTAAATAAGATTGAAGAGAGAATGTCAAAAAATCGTAATAGCTTTGAAGAACTAATTTCTTCCTTAAAGGAATCACAAGAGTGATTAGCAGGTAGATAACGTCATATTTTAGAAGATATATAGTAGGTAGGAGGAGATGCAAATTGGAATTATCATGGATGTTTCTACTTGCTTTTGGATTAGCCTCTTTCCGTTTAACCAGGCTATTGGTATTTGATAAAATTACAGCTTTTATTCGGCGACCATTCATAGATGAAATTGAAGAAATAGGAGAAGATGGAACAGTTTCTACTTTTATAGAAATAAAAGGTACAGGGATTAGAAGATGGTTTGGTGAATTGTTAAGTTGTTACTGGTGTACAGGTGTATGGAGTTCTACTTTATTATATTTACTTTGGCTTTTCATTCCTGTTTTTATCCAACCAGTTATTTTCATATTGGCTATTGCAGGGTTAGCAGGTTTAATCGAAACACTTAATACAAAATTGCTTGATTAGGCCTTGCCTAGAGAACCATTTACTTCATAAACACATAAAATAGTTAGAGAAAGCAATATGAAAGAACAGGGGGAACTGTGATGAGAGAAAGGAAAAGAAAATCCTCCATTAAACCAACCACTTCTTCTGATAATGGAGGAACAGAGGAAACAAAAAGAGAAAGAAGAAGAAGAGGCTGTGGCTGTGGTGGCCGAAGAAGAAGAAGAGATAAAGAGAACGATGATAAATAGGAACCAGCACCCTAATAAGGGGCTGGTTTTTTTGAATTTTAATAGAATAAAGTAGGTTTTGTAGTATTATTTGTTGGCAAATCATCTTTCTTATTATTTGTTAAAAGAGAGGTGCAATTATTTGAAAATTCGTATGGAATGACTTGTTCATATGGTGGAGGATTTATAACTGCATTTAGATTTTCTCGAAATGGTTTATCAATTTTTCTGTTTTCTTCATTTTTATCTTTCTTCAATTCTTCAACAACAATACGGCCAATTTGTCGTCCAAGTCGAAGACCTTCTGAATTATCGAGCGGGAAATGAACTCCTGCATAAAGACGTGAATCTGAACATTCCTCGGACATTTTTCGTAATTTTTTGGCTTCGCCTGGGAAAAAATAACCTAACACTACCTCAACACAGCCTGCAATTGTTGCATGTCCAGACGGGTAGGTAGGATGTCTGGGTGTACAAAGGATTGTTTCTAATGACCGGTCTAATTGGTTGGGCCTTGCAACTTGCCAATCAAACTTACATTTCCATGTGACAACGAATGTATCATTAACAGCAGCTAGTACAGCAGCAAGTATTCGTGCTGCTCGCGGTGCAGGTACTTTGTAAGTATCGATTAAGCGATCCATAATAGGAACAAATTGCTTAGTTGGTACTCCTGTTCCCCAGTATTTAGCCACTTCCATTTGATGTGGGGTTAAGTTTTCTAACGTTTTCTTTACGATCGCAAGTTGAGGTTTCCAGTCAATTGTAGATGGATTTCGAATATCAAGTTGTATCTTCTTCCCATTTTTATAAAAAAACTCACCTTTTTCATTTGTCTTTATATAATGGGTTACCCATGAACCGGCCGACGGTTCCTCGGGATTAGTAGGAGGCGCGTGTTCTCCAGCGTAGGGAATTTCATTCCATCTCTTCTTTATATCCATTTCCATAGCTCCTTTTTATAATTTCAATTACATAATATGAAAAGAAGGAGTTTTTGCTTTATAATTTTTCGGATGGGTATAAATGGAAATCATAAAAGAGATAGTAGCTATACATTATAAGGTTGTACCAAGTGTATCAAACAAAGGAGGAGAACAAATGACAGTTGTCACTCAGGTAGCACAAACTCTTGCAGGCTTAAAAAGTGCTCAAGCTAGTTTTGAAACATTTGCACTTCAAACAGACAATGAACAAGCAAAGCAAATGTATCAACAGGCTGCACAACAAACTCAAGCGATTGTGGATATGTTAGATCCACGTGTGCAAGAAATTAAACAAGAAGAGCCACAATATAACCAATAACACACAAAGGGGTTGGTACTACTACCAGCCTTTTTGATGAAGCTACATAAGAGAGAATGGACTGAAGAACAATGGATAATAAGTGGGTAATCATTATCATTATACTAGTTAGTTCCTTGACTGCTTGTAGTCAATATGAGCCGAAAAACATTGAAGGTATTGAAGCTTCAGGTTTAGATGTAATTCAAATTCCGTCCCAGCAAGCAGAAGCAAAGGTAAAGGGAATGGATGAGGTAACTGAGGTAGTCGCTGTAAATAAGGATAAGAAGTTACTGCTTGCGTTTAGGGTTAAGCAGTTCGAAAAGTTCCGATTAGATCAAATAGAAAAAAAGGTTAAGAAAGAATTAAAAAAGGACTTTAAAGAATACGATATAACTGTGTCTAGTGACTTAAAGATCTATTTAGAAACAACGAAAATAAAGAATGATGTTTATTCCAATAAAATAGACGAATCAAAAGTGGAAAAAGAAATGGACCGTGTAATAAAGCTTAGTGAAGAACAAACGTAAGGCAGGGAGATTATTATGCCAAATAAAAACAGAAAAAACCTATCAATGACACAACAAGAGTACCAGCAATTTCAAACTAAACATGAAACGAAACGGCCAGTTGCCAAAAACATCATTAAAGCTTTTCTGGTTGGTGGAATTATTTGCACAATTGGACAGGCTGTCCAATTATTTTATATCTATAACTTTAATTTTACTGAGGCAACAGCAGGAAATCCTACTGTCGCAACCATGGTGTTTTTTGCAATGCTTTTAACAGGATTCGGTGTATATGACCGACTTGCCCAATTTGCAGGTGCAGGTAGTGCAGTGCCAGTTACGGGATTTGGTAATGCGGTTATTTCAGCTGCTATTGAACATCGTACTGAGGGTTTTGTTCTTGGGGTCGGCTCAAATATGTTTAAACTTGCTGGTTCGGTTATCTTATTTGGAACATTTTCAGCGTTTGTCGTTGCTCTAATTAAAACGATTCTTATGAAATGGGGCGGTTTTTAATATGATGCAAGGACATGCAACTTGGGTGTTTGAGAATAAGCCGGTAATTATATCATCTGCAGCAGTTGGTGGACCGTTTGAGGCTAATGGAGCAATTGCTGATGATTTCGATCTTCTACATGAAGATCTCTGGCTAGGAGAAAATTCGTATGAAAAAGCACATAAAGTACTTTTTGAAGAAGCCTATTTTAAAGCAATAGAGAAAGCGAATGTAGATAAAGAGAAAATCCAATTCATATTAGCAGGAGACTTAATTAATCAAATTACCCCTTCAAGCTTTGCCGCAAGAACACTAGGAACTCCGTATTTCGGTCTTTTTGGAGCTTGTTCTACCTCAATGGAAGGACTCGCACTTGGTGCATTTATCGTTAATCATGGTGGTGCTAAATACTTACTAACTGCAGCAGGAAGCCATAATGCTGCTGTGGAAAAGCAGTTTAGATATCCTACAGAATATGGCGGTCAAAAACCACCTACCGCTCAGTGGACGGTAACAGGAGCAGGTGCTGCTGTTTTAAGTGATAAAGGTGAAGGTCCTAGAGTTACTTCAGCTACAATTGGGAAAGTAATTGATATGGGCTTGTCCGATCCTTTTAACATGGGAGGCGCAATGGCACCAGCTGCTGTTGATACAATTGAAGCACACTTTAGAGATCGAAACATAGATCCTTCTCATTATGATTTAATCGTCACTGGTGACCTAGGACATATTGGACGTGAAGTATCGTTAGATTTATTAAAAAAGCACGGCTTAGAAATTGAGGATTCAAAATATCAAGACTGTGGTTTGTTAATCTACCGAGAAGACCAACCAGTATTAGCAGGTGGAAGTGGAGCAGGGTGTTCAGCAACTGTATTATACGGCCATATATTAAATCGAATGAAAAAAGGAGAATTGAAAAGAATTCTAGTTGTTGCAACTGGGGCACTATTATCTCCAATATCATTTCAGCAAAAAGAAACAATACCTTGTATTGCACATGCTGTTTCAATTGAGTACGGGGGTGAAGGGAATTGATCCAAACTTTCTTTTGGGCGTTTGTTGTAGGTGGACTTATTTGTGTAATCGGTCAAATCATGTTTGATGTATTTAAGCTTACACCAGCACATACCTTGAGTACACTTGTTGTATCTGGGGCTATTTTAGACGGGTTTAACCTTTATGAACCATTAATTGCGTTTGCAGGTGCAGGTGCAACCATTCCTATAACAAGCTTTGGTAATGCTCTTGTTCATGGAGCACTACAAGAAGGGGAGAAGCATGGGATTATAGGGGTGTTAACAGGGATGTTCGAAGTAACAAGTTCCGGTATCTCGGCAGCCATCATTTTTGGCTTTGTGGGTGCATTACTATTCAAGCCTAAAGGATAGGAGGAGAAGTAGTTGACAGTTGCTTCCCAGGTAAAACAAACATTAGCGAGTTTAAAAAGTATGCATGCAAGCTTTCAATCATTGGCTTTAACATCCGTAGATGAAGATGCGAAAAGAACATTTCATGAAGCTATGTTAACAACAGAAGAGATTATAACGGATGTAAAAGCGCGAGTTGGAGAATTAGAATACGAGGAACCACAGTATAAAGGGTTTTAGCTAAAGCAATTGTTAGAAAGTGAGGTGCTATATGTCTGAATGGGTAGAGGTAGTCATACGCTCTTTTGCTATTCTTATTGGATTATTTTTAATAACCAAGCTTCTAGGGAAAAAGCAGCTCTCTAAATTGTCTTTTTTCGAATATATTGCTGGTATCACAATAGGAAACATCGCTGGGACGTTGTCTATGGATTTAGGACTTAACATGGCAAACGGGATATCAAGTATATTGGTTTGGTTGCTTTTTCCTTTAGTGCTTTCATTACTATCATTAAAAAGTAAAACAGTTCGTGATTTTGTAGAAGGAAAGTCGACTGTCTTTATTAAGAATGGAAAAATCATGGAGGATAACCTAAAAAAAGAGCAATACTCAGCTGATGAACTCTTAGAACAATTACGTCGGAAAAATATATTTCGGGTAGCTGATGTAGAGTTTGCTCTACTTGAACCAACTGGTGAAATAACAGCTCTTTTAAAAAGAGAAAAACAACCTCTTACTGTAGGAGATATTATTAAAAACTCTGCTTCAATTAAGGAACCTCAAACGGTAATGATGGATGGAAGTATTTTGAATGAACCTTTATCAACGATTGGATTGAACCGTGGATGGCTTAAGGAAGAACTAGATAAGATTGGGGTAACGCCAGAGAATGTCTTTTTAGCTCAGGTGGATTCTTTCGGACAATTAACTGTTGATTTATATGATGATAAAGTACAGGTACCCCCTCCGGTAACACTTAAGTTACTACAAGCCTCCATTAAGAAATGTGAAGCTGATTTTGAATTATTCGCACTCCAAACAGAATCTCAAGCTGCAAAAGAAATGTACATGAAAAATGCCGAAAACATAAGAGAGATTGAAAATAAAGTAAAACCATATCTAGATAGTTAGAAGAAGTACCACTTTGTAAATGGTGGTGCTTTTTTTATTGTCAAAACTAAGGTGTAGTACATACTTTAATATTGGGGATAAAAAATCTCTATGAAGATAGGTTGGAGCGAGAGAAACATATGGATAAATTTACGATAGAGATGGATCGTTTTGTTAAGCAATATTATCAAAATCATGATGAAGAAAAGGTCAAATCAGAAAAGTTTATTAATCAGACCGAAGCCGATCTCGAAAAGCTTGTAAAACAAAGTCGGGGTTTTGAGAAGGAGTTAGAAGCAAGACTCGAAAAAATAGATAAGTGGCTAGCTCGAAAGCAGAAGCAATTGGAGGATAACTTTTAATCTTTATTTTAGGTTAAATTGGGGCGATTGCCCTGTACACTTGTCCTCACAGCTTCAAAGATACTCGCATATTCTAATAAAGAAGATTGCTATTTTTAGAGAGTTGTTCTGTGGGACGATTCACGCCTATTGAGAATCGTTCATAAGATAATATCAAACATAAGGAGGCTTCGATAATGGATAATAATTTATTCAAGAATATTGAACAGAAAACTGGAGTTAATATGAGTGACGTAATGCAGTTAGCTAATTCCTTACAGAATGCTAATTTCAAGGATGAGAAGACAGTTCGTTCGATTATTAAGCGTGTTTCACAGATTGCTAATAAGCCTGTTAATAAACAGACTGAGGACAAAATTGTGAATTCGATTGTTAATGGTAATCAGAATTTGGATTTTGGGACGATTGCGAAGATGCTTAATAAGAAGTAAGTTAAAAGGTGTCAGGCTGGTTAAATGCCTAGACACCTTTTTACATGGTTTTTTTTTGAAATGTGGCCGTTCCTTTTCGCTGCAGGCACTTGCTTTCCGCGGGGAGGAAGTCGAGCCTCCTCGACGTTCCGTCTGCGGGGTCTCGACTTTTCCTCTACTCCCGCAGGAGTCAAGTGCCTTCCGCTCCAATCCACTAAGACTTTTATATGTTGATAGTAACTTACAATCCTTACGTATTAGAGTCTTTTAATATAATGACCTTATAAATCGAGATGGCTGAGCAGTTTTCCCTCTTCTTGTTTCTGGGACTGAGATGTGGAGGGTTTGTTGTGCTCTTGTCATGGCTACGTACATGAGACGGCGTTCTTCTTCTAGGGGGGCGGTTTCGCCTTTTTTGCTTGAGTCGAGTGCGAAGTCGTGTGGAAGGCTTCCGTCGACTGCGCTTAGTATATAGACATGTTTGTATTCAAGTCCTTTTGAACGATGAATCGTTGAAAGCTGAATGGCATTTGTATAATGTTTGCTGAGTTTTTTCATTTCATCATTCATTGCGATCATATGATCAACATGTTCTAAGAAATCTTGAACTGTAGGGAATTTTTTTGCTGCCACTTTTAAGTCGCGAACATCGTCTGACCCTTTTTCTATAACATTTCCTTCGTTCCCGCGCTTTTTTATAAAGTCATCAAAACCCATTTCTTTTTCAACCATCTCAATTGCTTGAATCGGCTTTAACTTGATGATTGTTTTAAACAGAGGGACAATCTTCTTAAGCTTTCTTTCCTGAAAAGCTTGTATGTTTTTTACATACTTTAATGCTTCAACTAATGAGCAATCTTCTAGAATGCTAGATGCCTTTAAATCATTTAATGTATTTTTTTTCAGAAACAATGCCACTAATAAGTCGCCCATTGCATTTGAATGGTTAGGATCTATAGATAAGCGGAGGTAAGCAATTAATGTTTTAACAATTTTTCGTTTATAAAATGATTCAGCATCTTGTTCAACTGTAAATGGTAAATTACTTCCTGCAAGCCTCTCAAACAGTGCTCTTGATGATGTATGAGTTCGATAAAGAATGGCAAAGTCTGAAGGAGATGCGCCTTGTTCAATTCGTTCCTTGAGGTCGGTTACAATCATTGTAGCTTCTTCTTCTTCGTCATGTGGAAAGAAAAAAGCAGGCAGCATCGCATTGTCAAATTGAGCATTCATTTGCTTTTGATGTCTTTGTGCATTCCGACTGATAACAGTATTAGCGGACTGGACAATGCTATGCGTAGATCTGTAATTTTCACTGAGCATGATCGTCTTTGCATCTTGAAATTCTTTATTGAAGTTAAGAATAAAGCTTGGATCACTTCCACGGAAAGCATAGATAGCTTGGTCATCATCGCCTACTACACAAATATTTCTTGACTTTGAAGCTAACATTTTCATAATTTCATACTGAATTTTATTAATATCTTGAAATTCATCAATAAGAAAGTATTGGAACTTTTGCTGATATCTAGTCAAAAGATCGGGTTGATTCTTTAATAACTGATAACAACCTACTAACATATCGTCAAAATCAAATAAGCCACGCTTAGCTTTCTCGTCTTCATAGTGCTTGTACATAAAGAGAACGCGTTCTTCCCACAAATCCTTTGGTTTGATAGCCTCAGGTAAGGTTAACGTGTTCTTCCAAAGTCCAATTTGCTGAAGGGCTTGGTCAAAGGCAAAATCTCGTTCATCAATATCAAGCTTCCTACCAGCTTCTTTTATCATTTGTTCCTTTTGCCAATCGAATTTTAAAAGATTGGTACTTTGCCAGCGGTTGGGTTCGTGATAGGCAATCATTTTATAAAAGATACTGTGAAATGTGCCTACCACTAGCCGATTTAGCTGCCCAGGAGCCAGCAGAGATCTTAGTCTTTCTTTCATTTCTTGTGCTGCTTTAGCAGTAAAGGTAACGAGCAAAACAGTGCTCGGATCTACACCATATTCTGTAATTATGGATGATGTTCGTCTTGTTAAAACCCTCGTTTTTCCACTACCTGCTCCAGCCAATAATAGTAGAGGTCCATTAACTATAGAGACAGCTTTTTGCTGACTAGAATCTAAAGAATCAGTAGTACTAATAGTAGGTGTTGACTGTTTTTCAAACGGTTTTGATGAACGCAAAAATGTGACCTGCTTCCATTCAACTTGGACAGTAGAAGTTTGTCCGATCGGTCTAGATTTTGGAATTCGAAATCCATTATGTTCTTCTTCTTGAATGGTGTTTTCGGTTGGTGAAGTAGATAGATTGTTACAGAACTCCTCACAATCATTATTAAAGGCTTTAGAGGAGTGAAAGAAGAATGGTTTTTGTTGTATTCCTAAGTATAGTTTGAGTGGTTCCCCGCAGTGAAGACAAGATAGTTTTCCATTTGTTCCTGCTTCATATATGATTTGATATTGCTCTCTAGGCAATGAGTCTAGTTGGAGAATCTTATTATTATAGCTTGCCTTATCCATGAAGGAACGCTTCCTTCCTTTTTTAAAGTCAAACTATATCATAACAAAACAAAGTATAGAGATAAAGACATAAAAATATGGTTGATGGTACCAGGGCTTGCCTTGGAATAGAACTGAGTAGCCTTAGAAGAAAATAGGGTATTGGTTTCCAAATGAAGAAAATTAATTTAAACTGTAATGTATATTGCAATTATTGGTAAGTGAAGTTCTTGATCTAAATTAAGTTTTTCATAGATTGAAGATTTACTAGGGGGCAAATCCCGAATATTGTAATAATGGAGGGAGAACTAGATGAACGTTAATATAACAAAGGATAAAATTGTAAATGAGAATGAAAATATAACAAATGATATCGAAAAAAAATTATCATCTATACTTGATGTTGCAAAAGAACTAATTGGAACACGAACATTGTTTATTTCACGTACTGGGAACCATATGTTTTCAGTCTTAAAAGTCCTTAATCAAAATGGTTCCACGATAGAGGAAGGGACAACCCTGACTATAGAACATTCTGTATGAAGTTTGATATTTACTGGCGGTCGGGAACCGTTAATCATAAATGACACAAATACACATCCTGTTACATGTAAAATGGAAGTTATAAAAGAAACTAATATAGGTTCTTATATGGGAATTCCCATTTTTTTAGAAGATGGTACAATGTTTGGTACAATCTGTGCTGTCGATCCAAGTCCATATTCATTTACGCAAAATGAATATGAAAACATGAAAATGGTTGCTGAATTAGCATCTGCTATAATTCAGAAGTCTCAAATACGTTCAAAGCTTATAGACGAGGAAAGAACAGAATATAAAAGGCTTTCTATAATAGGAAATCTTGCATCTGGATTGGCAGATGAAATGGGTAATTCTCTCCAATCAGTCCAGGGGTTGTTACAGCTCACTTTTGAGCGGTTCGAGGAGCTTGGTGAATATAGTGAAGTAGTGTTTCAAGAGCTTAATCATATGAATAAAGTTTTAAAGGATTTTATTTTGGCTACAAAACCACCGGCACCATCAAAAAAATATACTGATATTAGCTCTCTCCTTTATGATTCAATTAATGAGTTTTCAACAGAAAAATTACTTAGGAACATCTCTATCTCAGTCGAAATTTCTACAGAACTACCAAATGTAATGGCTGACTACTCCCAAATTAGACAAGTTATTTTAAATCTTATTAACAATTCAATGGAAGCTATAGTTGCAAATGGCAAAATTGACATTAAAGTTTATCAATCTCATCCTAACCAAATCATAATTACAGTTTCTGATAACGGTAAAGGAATTCCAGTTTCACTGTTAGATAAAATCGGTCTTCCTTTCTTTACGACGAAAGAGGACTGTATTGGGTTAGGTTTAGCTATTTCCAAAAGAATAGTTGGAGCACATGATGGAAAAATCTCTATTGAAAGTGGAGACATAGGAACAATTGTAAAAGTAGTATTACCAACTGGTTAATATAAACAGGAGCTTCTTCTACGAAGGGGCTCCTGTTTTTTTATATCTATTTATGGACTAAAAGAAGAGAAGAAGTATTAGTCTTTCTTTTTATTACCGAAACTTTGCTTGTCGTTCCTTTTATTACTTTTGAAGAGGTATCTACGGTTTTACCAACGACATCATTCCCAAAACTTGATGTGTTTTTAAGTACGTTTGATGCTGTATCTGCAGCTTTACCAACCAACCCGCCTTCACCAGAAACTGTTTTCACAATCTTGTTTGCGCTATCAACCGTTTTATGCACCAGCTCGTTTGCTTGACTTGTGGTACTTTTTACAATGTTCTCGCGCTTCTTGTTGTTTTCTTGTGAAATAATGATCTCCTCCTTAAAGTTAATCTTTATTTCTTATGTTACAAAAAGAGAGAATATTCACCTTTTAAAGATATGACCCTCTTATTACAAATTTAGTAAGCGAATTATTATTATAGGTACTATTTTTATGGATGTTTAATATAAAGTACATAAGGGAAAAAAGTGGATAGGAGAGTGATTTTAAATGGGGTATATCGCACCAATTCATCATGAGCAATATACACAATATGCCAATCGATTACTGATGAGAAACTATAATTATACAACGGTTCAGCCAGTTGTACGTTCCTTCATGCACTCCAAAGTCTATACACCTCATGAAACTCCTCTAGATAATAAAAAGCAAAGTTCTACTATGGACAAGGAAGTAGATATTTTAATAACTGAATTAACAGGAAAAGGTCAATATATTAACGAATTAATATAAGCAACAATAGATAAAGAAGGTGCTCAAACTGGAATTTATTAAGCTTTCGGATACATGTTACTATTTTCAAGCAGCTGTTAATATCGGATATATAAATCATGGCAATAAAGGGATGCTTGTTGATGCTGGATTAGATAAATCTACGATGAAGAAAGTGCTTAAAAAGCTTGACGAAGAGAGACTTCCTATTACACATCTCTACATTACTCATGCACATGCAGATCACTTTGGAGGAGCTGCTTATCTCCAACAAGCAAGAAATGTTTTCACAATCGCACCTGTATTAGAAGAGGCAATCCTTCGTAATCCTATTCTTGAGCCAATATATCTATTTCAAGGAAATACCCCACTGGATGAACTTAGAAACAAATTCTTAGAGGGCGAAGCGATTACGGTAGATAAGGTAATAGCAGAAGGGACTTATAAGGTAGATGAATTTGACTTCACGGCTATAGCATTTCCTGGACATAGTGAAAACCAGTTAGGAATCTTTATTGATAACCTTTTATATTGTGGAGATGCTTACTTTAGTGAGGAACAACTAAGGAAGCATAAAATTCCTTATATTGTAGATGCGGCTCAAACTTTAAAGTCCCTAGAGAAACTTAAAACCATTGTGTGTGATGGTGCAGTACCAGGTCACGGTACTTTTGAAAAAGACTTTAATGGTACAGTTGTTAAAAATATAGACTATCATTTTGCTGTATTATCTAGTGTTGCTGAAGTATTTAGGGAGAAAGGTCACTCATTAAGTCATGAGGAACTAATAAAAGCAATGTGTAAAAAATGGAATGTCCAACTAACACATCTCTCTGGCTTTCTTCTTTATCGAACGGCAGTTACTGCTTATGTAACAAAGTTGGTTAGAGACGGCGAGGTAACAACTCAAATAATAGATAATACTTTAGTTTTTAATATGTAAAAAAGAAGGGGAAGGCTATAGTTTTTGTACAAACAAGCCTTCTCCTTCAAGCCATTCTGCGTATAAAACTTCCTTCACATCTTTTGCCCCAAATGGTTCTATCTGTTTTTTTAGCCACTGTTCATCAAACCCAGCCTCTTTTAAGTTATCCATTACAATTTCTCCATCACTAATTAAGGTTATAGGCAAGAAAACAGGTTTAAATGGCATATTATGATCCTTTCTTGATGGAGGATCAAAATTTGCTTTATTTAAAACACTTAATGAGCCATCTGCCTCTAATATTGCATATTCAACATCACGTATAGAGAAGGTTCCTTTTGATCGTAACAAATGTTGCAATTGATCAATGTCTAGCTTACTTTGCTTAAGTTTCTCGCGTTGAATATGTCCTTTATGAATGACTACAACTGGCTGGCCTTCTATTAATGAACGAGTTTTCATAAATTTCTGTGAGATAATTTCTAATAAATAAACAAGACCGCCCCATATAAGAAGTCCAAAAAGTATATGTCCAAGATTGACTTCTTCTGAAAAAGCACCACTGCCTACAATTTCACCTAGAACAAGCGCTGAGATAAAATCAAAGGGAGTAATTTGGGAAATAGATGTTCTGCCAACGATTTTTGTTAAAATATATAAAGCGACAAAACTAACTAAAAGTTCAATTGCAATTGTACTGTAATTCAATGTCTTCACCCCAATGTTATCATGAACATTTAAAGGGTGAATTATTATAGATAAAAAGAAAAATAAAAAAACAAGGGTAACTGCCCTTGTTTTTTAGACTTCTTTCGTCATTGTAACGTGTGGAATACCAGCGTCCATAAATATATCAGAAATGGTCGTGTATCCAATATTAAGATAGAACTTTTCTGCATGAGTTTGGGCATTTAATTTTAGCTTAGAAACACCTTTACCCTTCGCGATTTCTTCCATCTTATCCATGATAACCTTCCCTGCGCCTTTGTTACGAAATTCTTTAAGGACACAGATTCGTTCTATTTTTCCAATTCCATCAAGTGAACGGAAACGCCCAGCTCCAATCGGTTGGTTGTCCTCATAAAGAACAACATGAGTTGCATCTTTTTCATATTGATCAATTTCCTCTTCTTCAGGAACTTGCTGTTCATCTATGAATACAATTCGCCTAATTGCATAGGCATCTTGCATTTGCTCTTCTGTTTTAACGACGATTGCTTCCATATTATGATTGTCCCTTTCCTAGACGGAATGTTTCATAAACTGTCCACGAACCATTTTCAAGTTGATATAGGAGGTGGAAACGATCGACTTCCTCTTCATGTGTGAAGCTTTCCATTTTAAGTTGTCCAAGCACATCAGAATGTTCATCATCTGAAAGCTGCTGCCCAACCGTTATATGTGGAACAAAAGAATATTCCGCTGTTGATGTATCAAATGGAGTCTGATGAAACCGCTCGTGTAACTCAGTTAGTTCAGGCGTAGGATCCACTTTTAAATAAATGACATTATTTACAGGAGAGAAAGAACTTACCTTTAACACTTGAAGAGTAAAAGGGTTTACAGATGAAGCGATTTCGCGTAGATGCGAAGAAATTTCCTTTATCATGTCATCAGAAGATTCAAAAGCATTTTTTAATGTTAAATGTGGTGGAATTAAGGCATAGTGTGGGTCATAGCGTTTACGATAAGAATTTACTATATCTTGTAACTTCTTTGATGGAAATAATGCAATACCATATTTCATAGAAATCCCTCCTATATATTAGATATTATTTTTACAAATTTACATTTATTAAAAAGCTGCATTCTACTATATTATATCAAATATTCAAAATAGATTATATATTTATATGTCTATAGCTTAAGACTCATTTTTAATGCGCGGTGTAGATCTGGCTGCCAATGAGTCCATGTATGGTCCCCATCAAACTCATCATAAAAGTATGTGAAACTCATGTTCTTCATTAAAGCATTTAATTCTCGATTAGGTGCTAAGAAATCTTTTACTTTCCCATTAGTTGTTTCGACAGCTGTTTCTTGTGATCCGACAACATGATAGATATTTAAAAGATGAGGTTGGCTAAACTGTTCAACTTCTTTCTTTACATGGTCATTTACATATGGAGATTGTAAAATAACTTTTCCAAATGTATTTGGATAAGAAAGTGCTGTTAAAAGTGAAGCTGTTCCAGCTAATGAATCACCAATTAAAGCTCTTCCCATTCCGATTTGATAGGTAGGTAATTCAGAATCTAGGTAAGGAACTAATTCTTCAGCTAAAAATCGCTGATACTTATTATGCTTAGATCCATTGGGATGATACTTCTCGTAACGATCCTTCACGTCTTTATACGGAATACCAACAATGATTGTATTATCTATTTCTTTTTCATTTAAAAGTTCTTCAGTCGTTTTGGCGATTCTACCTAGATTAAAATAATCTCGACCATCCTGAGCAATAAGAATTGTGTATTTATATAAAGAAGAATAGGTACTTGGAAAATAGAGCAGTACTTCAACATTTTCACCAAGTGAATGACTATGTATAGTGACTTCCTTTGTAATGCCATGTGTTTTTGCTTCCATAAAGAAAACCTCCAGACTATAAAAATTGCAGCCAATTTAGATTATACAGTATTTCATATATAAAGGCACAAATCAGGTATTTAAGTTAGATTTTAAAATTTTTGTTAAACAGTTGACATTAGTTGCATACATTATATAATAAAATTTATTAATCCGATTAAACAAATAAGAATTATATAGAAAGTTGGTGATTGGATGTTTTTAACAATCAACCAGGTTAATAAACAATATGAAAACCAAGGCATCGTTAATCAAGTATTATCTGATATAAATGTAACGATAAATGAAGGAGAATTCGTCTCCATACTAGGACCATCTGGATGCGGTAAGTCTACTCTGTTATCAATGGTAGCAGGTTTGAATACTCCAACTAGTGGAGAAATTCTGCTTCAAGGAAATCCGATTAAAAAACCTGGAAAAGACCGAGGGATGGTTTTTCAGCAGCCTGCGTTATTTCCGTGGATGTCTGTAGAAGAAAATGTGATGTTTCCATTACGAAAAGAAATGTCTAATTCCCAGGCGAAAGAAGTGGCACATGGCTTTCTAAAGATGGTTCAGTTAAGCAATTATACGAAGCATTCCCCCCATGAATTGTCTGGTGGGATGCAGCAAAGAGTAGCAATTGCTAGAGCACTAGCGATGAATCCAGCGGTATTGTTAATGGATGAACCTTTTGGGGCATTAGATGAACAAACGAGATCTCGTTTACATGTTGAACTTGAAAAAATTTGGCTTGAAACGAAAAAAACAATCCTTTTTGTAACTCATAGTATTCAAGAATCTATTAAACTATCTGACCGTATTCTTGTTATGGGTACGAGACCAGGTGTCATTTTAGAAGATATTAAAGTTGAATTACCTAGACCACGTAGTAATTCACGTGAACAAGCGATAGAACTAGAGAAACGAATTCTCGGTTTATTGGAAAAGGAAATTGAAAAAGTAGTTAAAGAGGAGTTAGAATATGCGTCCAGCAATTAAACGAATTATATTTTACGCAAGTATTCTAATTGTCTGGCAAGTAGCAGTTAAGTTAACCGGTGTCTCTGAATCCGTAATGCCAGCACCAACAGATGTATTCCGTGAGTTAGGCAGAGGATTCGCCGATTTGACACTAGTTTATGACTTAACAGCCAGTTTTAGACGATTGTTTCTTGGTTTATTAATAGGAGTAACAATAGGAACCGGGCTTGGGATCTTACTTGCAAAGTCCAAAACAGCTGATGAAACGCTAGGAAATCTTGTCTTAGCTTTACAAAGTGTACCAAGTATCGTGTGGCTTCCAATTGCAATTATGTGGTTTGGTCTAAATGAAATATCTGTTATTTTCATTATCGTACTTGGAGCAACATTCGTAATGACGATTAATATGAGAGTGGGTATTAAAAATGTACCTCCTCTTTATATAAAAGCAGCTCAAACCATGGGCTCAGGGGGAATTGATCTTTTCAGGAAGGTTATTTTCCCGGCATCGATTCCATACGCAGTTACAGGTCTAAAGTTAGCCTGGGCATTTGGATGGCGTGCACTTATGGCTGGTGAACTATTAAGTACCGGCCCAGGATTAGGGTATACACTACGATTTGCTTCAGACTTTGGCAATATGGCACTTGTTATTGGTGTCATGATTATTATTGGAACGATTGGTTCAATTATGGATTTACTCGTGTTCCAACGTATTGAGCGTAATGTAATGCGCCGTTGGGGATTAGAAAGTTAAAAAGAGAGAGGAAGAATGAAATGAAAAAATTATTTAGTTTTAGTGCTATTTTAGTATTAGTTATTGGGTTACTTGCTGGCTGTGGTACAAGTGATGGTGCCTCAGGTTCGAGCGATTCCAAAAAAGTTATTATTGGTTACTTCCCTAATATTGACCATGCACCAGCAATGGTTGCTCGTGAAAAGGGATACTTTCAAAATCAATTAGGAGAGAATGTTACAATTGAGTACAAAACATTCCCAGACGGTGGGGCATTTATGACAGCTTTAAAAACTGGCGAAATTCACGCTGGATTTGTAGGACCAGGCCCAGTAATGAATAACTTCACAAATGGTGCCGATGTGAAAATTATTGCAGGTGCTTCATCTGGTGGTACACACATCGTAGCAAGTAAAGAAAGTGGCATTGAATCCTTAGAGGATTTTGATGGTCATACTTTTATTACTCCTGGTGTAGGTTGTACACACGGTGTTCAAATGGAAACTTTCTTAAAAGATCTTGGTATTACTTCGGCTCGTATCGGGGGAACACTTAAGCATGTAACAGGTAATCCTGCACAATATAAGGGAATGTTCGAGTCAGGTAAAGTACAAATTGCTGCAGTCCCAGAGCCATGGGCTTCTCAGTTAGTAAAAGAAGCTGGAGCAAAAATTATCGTAGATAGTTCAGAGATTTCTTTCGGCGAAACTTTACCGAATACAATTTTAGTTTCAAATAGTAAATTTATTAATGAAGATAAAGAGGTTATTCAGCAGATTGTAAATGCGAATAAAGAAGCTGTAGATTTCATCAATGCTAACCCAGAAGAATCAAAACAAATTATGATGGATAGCATTAAAGAGATAACGAAACAAGAGCTTGATGCTGATGTTGTTGATATGGCATGGGAGAAAATTAGGTTTACAACTGAAGTGAATAAAGAGGTAATGCAAGAGTTTGCAAATTCATCGTTTGAATTAAAGTTCTTAAAAGAGCAACCTGATTTTGCAAGTTTAATAGACACACAATTTATTGATTAATTAGTTGAAGTGAAGGCTGAGGGAGGTTATTGAATCTTGCTCAGTCTTTTTTATCAGCTCCTTATTAAAATGAATGTTGTTATTTACTCTAAACATTGGCCGTTTCTTTGCGCTGCAGGCACTTGCTTTCCGCGGGGAGGAAGTCGAGCCTCCTCGACGTTCCGTCTGTGGGGTCTCGACTTTTCCTCATCTCCCGCAGGAGTCAAGTGCCTTCCGCTCCAATACACTAGCAGCTTAAATAAAGTTACGGTCTTTTGTAGAAAAAACTTTAAAATGCAGTGCCTACACACCCTAATTTATAAGGAGAAAGTTAATGAAAAAATTAAAGGTAGTAGTCTTACTTATATTATTATCCGTTGTTACGGTGGCTTGTGGTAATTCTAAAGAAGAGGTTGAGCAGTCGTTTCCGATGGCTTTGGAGGTTCAGGAGTTTGAGGCTGTTAATCAGGATGGGGAGAAGGTTAGTCTTGCTGATTTGAAAGGGAAGGTATGGGTAGCTAGTACAATTTTCACAAACTGTGATACAGTTTGTTTACCGATGACGGCTAATATGGCAAAGCTTCAACAGAAATTAAATGAAGAAAATGTTGAAGCAGCGCTTGTTTCGTTTTCAATTGATCCTGAACGTGACACGACAGTCGTATTAAAGGATTTTGCAGGGGTTTATGATGCGGACTTCTCTAATTGGCATTTCCTATCAGGGTACAGTCAAGAAGAAATAGAAATATTTATTAATAAATCATTTATGTCTCCAGCAGCCAGGCTTGAAGGTTCTGATCAATTCATGCATAGCACATCAATCTTTTTAGTGAGTGAAAGTGGAACTGTTGTTCAGCAATATTCAGGTGTTTCAGAAGTACCTTATGAGCAAATTGTTGAAGATATAAAGAAATTAAATTAGAAGATAATCTCAACTGTAGGAATTAATTTGAGTTATTGTGTCCTGAATTTGTTTCTCACCTTGCGGGGTTGTTCCTATAAATGTGAAGGTATACAATCCCGGATTTTCTTCTAAATAGAGTTTTACATGACTATCTTCACCAAGTAGCCATTTAGATTTACCTTTTTTGTCGTAAATAACGTCAATTTTTAACTGTGCTCCAATGTCATGAACAAATTCATCAAATATTAGGCCCTCCGCATCATTATTCAGTTCTTCAACCACTTTCTTTGCATAATGGCTCGACTGGAAAAAATCATTTTTTATTTGAATAGATCTTTCTAACATAAATATCACCTCTTTTATATATTCTTCATAAAGGGTTTAAATATGTAATAAAATTGGTAATAAAAATTAATAGTTTTAAATATTCTTACAAATAGAATGTAAATTAATTGACAACCAGATTGATACTTAGGTACCATAATATAGAAATCATGAAAATTTAAGGGGGAGAAAAAAATGAAAAAACGAGGTCTATTACTTTCGTTCATCATGCTAGTAGGATTTTCTATGATTCTTGCAGCTTGCGGTGGTAAAACACAACTTGCACTAGTAACTGGTGGTACAGGTGGTACATATTATCCATTAGGTGGGGAACTTGCCAACATCATTAATGACAATTCAGATGCAGAGGTAACAAGTCAATCTTCAAACGCATCAGCTGATAACATGAAGGATATTGCAAATGGAGATGCGGATTTAGCGTTTACACAAACAGATATCGCTTCTTACGCAGTTGAAGGGAAATTGATGTTTGATGGCACTGCTGTAACAAATGCACAAGCTATTGGAACTCTTTACCCTGAAACAGTTCAAATCGTAACTCTTAAAGATAGCGGAATTACGTCTGTAGAAGATTTAAGAGGAAAAACGGTTTCTGTTGGAGCTCCAGGAAGTGGAACTTATGCAAATGCAGAACAAATCTTGGAAATCCATGGAATGACTATGGATGATATCAAAGCTCAAAACTTAGCGTTTGATGAATCTACTGATGGTCTTCAAGATGGAAACATTGATGCAGCGTTTATCACTGCAGGTACACCAACTGGTGCAGTAGAAGGTCTTGCTGCATTAAAAGACGTTTCAATTGTACCAATTGCTCAAGATAAAATTGATGCGTTAATTGCAAAATACCCATATTATGCTCAAGATGCAGTTCCAGCTGGAACGTATAAATTAGAAGCTGAAGTAGCAACAGTTGCAGTTTCTGCGATGTTAGTAGTAAGCTCTGAATTAGATGAAGATTTAGTATATGAAATGACTAAAGCAATTTTTGAAAACACAGATAAAATCTCACATGCAAAAGGAGCTTTCATTTCGGCTGAAAATGCTATTAAAGGTGTAGGAATTGACTTCCACCCAGGTGCAGCGAAATATTTCAAAGAAAAAGGTCTCCTAAACTAATTAGTAGTTTTTATGTTCAGGTATTAGAAGATAGACCGATATAATCGGTCTATCTTTTGTTAGGTAGGGTAAATTATGCGACGTAGAAAAGCTTTTAATCGAATGATCCCTTTAATAGTAAGTGTGCTTATCGTGCTCATTTTTTTAATACCGTATAAGTCAGTCCTTTCTTTTAGCTTCCAAAATACCAACAAGGTGATAACCTATATACCTGTTGATATGCGAGGCGAATCATTCCAAATTAAATTCACCCACACTATTCACCTTTCTGATGTTCTTGAAACCTATTCGATTGATTCGGACCATAAAATTCACCAGACAGAATTCATGTTCGAAGACTTTAATGTTGGTATGCCTTCTAACGCCTATGGGAATGAAAAGTTTGTTGAAAAGAATGGAAAATACTATATTACGAATATGGATCGAGTTCATTCGTATTTAGATATTAAAATAGCACAAACTATTCCATATCATGTGGTGATTTTTGAAGGTGAAGAATATTCTCTTCTAGATTTTATCGAACCAGGGACTTGGACACGTCTGCAAAGTAAGAAGATCAATTTATGGCAATTGTTGAGGGGAGTGAATATGCTTGAGCAAAGATAAAAAACAAAAAATTGAAGAAACAAAAATTGAAGAAACAAAAATTGAAACCATTACATCAGAAGAGCAGCAGGAGCTATTGGAGAAGTATGATCCAGAAGCAGGTACTAGGAAATTCACGGGTATTCTGAAGTGGATTGCGTTTATTGGATTACTTTCTTTTTCTTTATTCCAGCTTTACACGGCTGTTTTTGGAGTTTTCACTGCCCAGATTCAAAGATCAATTCACTTGGGCTTTGCATTAGCATTAATTTTTATCCTTTTTCCTGCAAAAAAAGGAACAGCCAAAAAAGGAAAGGTTACCATTACATGGTATGATGCACTCCTTGCTCTTTTATCAGTAGGAGTAGGATTGTATTGGCCGTTAAATATTAATGAACTAGTCCTTCGTGTAAGTGATTTATCAACGATGGATATGTTTTTTGGAATTAGTGCCATTCTACTTGTACTTGAAGCGACCCGTCGTGCAGTAGGGTTGCCTATAACTATTATCGCTGTTGTTTTCATGGCGTATGCGATGCTTGGTCCTTACATGCCAGGTTTCTTGAGTCACAGAGGATTAAGACTTGAGAAGCTTGTTCAAACGATGTTTTTTACAACGGAAGGGATACTTGGTACACCACTCGCCGTGTCATCAACATTTATCTTCCTGTTCCTACTTTTCGGAGCATTTTTAGTTAAAACAGGGGTTGGACAGTATTTTAATGATTTAGCTGTTTCCATTGCTGGTAGAAGTGTTGGTGGGCCAGCAAAAGTAGCAATTTTCTCTAGTGCTTTGCAAGGAACTATTAGTGGAAGTTCAGTTGCAAACGTCGTAACTTCAGGGTCTTTTACAATTCCAATGATGAAAAAGCTTGGATATCGTAAAGAGTTTGCAGGGGCAGTTGAAGCTGCAGCTTCTACCGGTGGTCAGTTAATGCCACCGATCATGGGGGCAGCTGCGTTCCTAATGGTTGAATTTATCGGTAATGGAATAACGTACTGGGATATTGCCAAAGCAGCAGCAATACCAGCTGTATTATATTTTGCTGGTATTTGGATTATGACTCACTTTGAAGCAAAACGAATTGGTTTGCGTGGTCTGACAAAAGAGGAAATGCCAGATCGCAAAGAAGTGTTAAAGAAGATTTATTTACTAGTACCTATTTTAGCAGTAGTTGTTCTTCTAATGTCAGGTATGAGTGTTACTAGAGCGGCTCTTTGGGCAATTGTTGTTACTGTCGTAGTAAGCGCAATTAGGAAGGAAACACGTATTGGTCTTGTAGGAATCATTTCAGCTTTAGTAGACGGTGCAAGGACAGCACTAGCTGTAGCTGCTGCAACCGCTGCTGCAGGTATGATAGTTGGAGTTGTTACAAAAACAGGACTAGGGTTAAAGCTTGCAAATGGGCTGTTAGATTTATCTGGGGGCTTAATTCTTCCGACATTATTCTTTACAATGGTAGCAGCGATTGTATTAGGGATGGGTTCACCAACAACGGCGAACTATGTTATTACATCTACAATTGCAGCTCCAGCTATCATTTTACTAGGTGTTCCTGATCTTTCTGCACATTTATTCGTTTTCTATTTCGGAATTGTTGCTGATGTTACTCCACCAGTTGCCTTAGCAGCTTTTGCTGCAGCAGGTGTATCAGGAGGAGAGCCGATACGAACCGGGTTCCAATCGGCAAGGCTTGCGATTGCAGCGTTCATTATTCCATACATCTTTGTCTTGTCTCCAGAGTTATTGATGATTGATACGACTGTTCCGCGTACGCTTTGGGTAGTAGCGACATCTCTTATGGGGATGATTGCTATAGGAGCTGGTATGATCGGATATTGGATGAGAAGTACTCACTGGATTGAACGTATACTAGCAGTGGCTGCAGGGTTATTGTTGATTTATCCGGAAGGTTATAGTGATACAATTGGGCTAGTCATGTTTATTGGGTTATTGGTGATGCAGTATGTTATCAAAAGGGAAAATCCACGTAATCCAGCGACTGCCAATTCATAAGTTTTAGAGGGAAGAACGTTTGGGCTTAGGCTTGAACGTTTTTTTCTTTATGGAAGGAAGTGGACTCAGAGGCCTTTACTTGAGTAAAATAGCTAGTTAGGGTTGCGAATGTGGACTCAAATGCGCTTATTTGGTGAAAATCATGTGGAATAGAGGGTATTTTAGTGTAATAGCGATTTCTGAGTCCGGAAAGCTAGTAAATTTGTATACTTTTAAGCAAATAACGGAATCTGAGTCCAAAAATCAGGAAGTTTAACCATGTATTTTGAAATAGCCACTTACTAGATTTCCCCTTTGACAATTTTATAAGTAGAGGCTATAATCCTGTTATACAATATTTAAATACGACTTGTTAGCTCAGTGGGAGAGCACTACCTTGACAGGGTAGGGGTCGGGGGTTCAAGTCCCTCACAGGTCATTAGAACAGAGCCTTGGTAACAATTAGTTATCAAGGTTTTTTTTGTATCTAATAGAAATACATTTGTTACTTAGCGAAAGCAATATAGCCAATTAAGTGGTAAATTTGTATAATAATTATATATTAAATAATAAATATTCAGAGGTAAGCTCATGATTATTAATAAACTACTAGAAAATAAAACTATCAACTTTGAATCTATTTTTAACTATTTAGAGGATATGATTTTTATTATAAAAGTTGAGGAGAATGGAGTATTCCGTGTTATAGAAGTAAATGAGGCTTATATTAGCGGGTCAGGGTTAACAAAGGAACAAATTTTAAATCAACGAATTGATGAAATAGTTTCTTTTGAAGATTCGGAAAAGGTTGCGCAAAATTATGAAGAGGCTATTAGATTGAATACATCATTAACCTATGAAGAGACGATGACGTTAAATGGGATTGAAAAAGCATTTGAAACGACAATTGTGCCTGTTTTTGAGGATGATGTTGTATGTAATTTCATTATTGGCATTGCTCGAGATATTACTGAACGGAAAAATTATGAAAATGAAATAGTCCAAACAAAAGAAAAATTCCAAAAGGTTATCCATCATCAGCAAGGTATTGTATTTAGTGTAGAGAAGATAGAACATAATTTTGTTTATACCTTATTTGATGGTCAAATAATTAACCAATTTGAAAACCTTCGAGGTAAAGTTGTTGGGAAAAGGCCTCAAGATATTATCGATCCTAACTTAGCCAAAATAATTTTAGAAAAGTATGACCACTGCTGGAATTATAAAGAAAAAGTCGTGTTTGAAGAAGCTGTAAATGGTTTTATCCTACTTACTGTTTTAAGTCCTGTTGTTGTAAATGGAAAAACTCAAAATATTATTGGCTCCACAATTGATATTAGTGAGAAGAGAAGAACAGAAGAAACGCTTTTTAAAAAAGAAAAACTCTCTTTACTTGGAGAATTGTCTGCCGGAATTGGTCATGAAATTAGAAATCCGCTTACTACTATCAAGGGTTTTTTGAAGATGATGAAAGAAGATCCTACTAATATTAAGCCAGATTTTATTGATATAATTAATGCTGAAGTAGAAAGTATCGATAGAATAGCTGGTGAGCTTATGATGCTTGCTAAGCCACAAGCATTTCAAAAGAATTCATTTAATATAGTATCTTTACTTAATGATGTCATTTTCCTAATGGAATCTCAAGCATTTACGCAAGGAGTGACGTTAGAATTTAGGGCACCTAAACCTATCATCTATATAAATGGTGATCAGAACCAAATAAAACAAGTTTTTTTCAATTTGATAAAAAATTCGATAGAAGCAATGGAGACTAATCTTAAAGGTAAAGTGCAAATAATTTGTGAGCATAATGAACTTGAAGTAATAATTAAGGTAGTTGATGAAGGTTACGGTATTTCAAGTGAAAAAATTAAAACAATAGGAGAACCCTTTTATACAACTAAGACAAAGGGAAATGGTTTAGGATTAATGATTAGCCAACGAATTATTAGAAATCACAATGGCTCCATACAATGTGAGAGTGAGGTAGGTAAAGGGACAACCTTTATAATCTCTTTTCCTTTGGTTTGTAAATGATATCAAAAGTGAGGTTGAATTGACAAACTGTAGGGGAAACATCACCCATCTGAGTGTATTACCAATTCCTTTCATCAACCAAGAGAGGGATTTTTTTTTTTTTGAAAAATATTATCGAATAAAATTTAGCAATTGCTATATTCCTAAAACTATTATAAACTTAACCGTAACCATTACGATTTATTCTTTGGAGGGAATAGGATGTACGATTGGATTATAATAGGCGGAGGAATACACGGGTGCACAGTAGCATCATTTCTTATAAAGAATCAAATAACAACGAGTGAAAAGCTCCTTATCATTGATCCGTATAGTGAACCTATGTATAGATGGAAAAGGAACACAAAATTAATCGGTATGGAATATTTACGTTCTCCTTCAGTTCATCAGATAGATGTTGACCCTTTCAGTTTACAAAAATATGCACAAGAAAATAACCTTTCTTCTAGTGGTTTTTATGGTCAGTATAAACGCCCATCATTAACCCTTTTTAATGAGCATTGTGAAGCGATTATAAATGAAGTGAATTTAAAGCAATCATGGCACCAAGGAAAGGTATGTTCAGTAAAAAAAGTGGAAGGGAAATGGAGGGTTACTACTGATAATGGTGAGGATTTCCTTACAAAGAATATTGTCATTTCTATAAGTATTAACGACCAGCATAACATGCCAGATTGGGCTGCAGAAGTCAAAGCTAAACTGCCAAACCAACTGTATCATATCTTTGATGAGAACATCGATGTAGTAGAGGCATTTAATCCACCAATTGTAATAATTGGGGGCGGAATTACTGCAGCTCATCTTTCAATCAAACTTAGTAATCTATATCCAGGTCAAGTAACGTTAGTAAAGAGACATCCATTTCGAGTTCATGATTTTGATAGTGATCCTGGATGGCTTGGTCCGAAAAAATTGTACTTTTTTTATAAAGTTGAGACTTATGAAGAGCGTAGAAAATCAATTAATAATGCAAGAAATAAAGGTTCAATCCCAAAAGAAATCTTTCTAAAATTAAAAAGGCTGGATAGAGAACATAAGTTACGAATAGAAGAAGGAGAAATACAATCTGCGGAGATCAATGGCGATAATAAAATTAGTCTTGTTATGGATAACCAAACACTCACCGCCCAAACGATATTATGTTCAACGGGCTTTGTACCATCATTACCAAACCAACAATGGCTAAAAGAGATAATCGAGGAATACCAATTAAAATGTGCTGTATGTGGCTATCCAATCATTAATCAATCTTTGGAATGGTGCTCTCATTTATATGTATCCGGTCCTTTAGCTGAGCTTGAAGTAGGGCCAGTTGCCAGGAACATTTCTGGAGCCCGAATAGCTGCGGAAAGAATAGTCAATAGTTTGAAAAATAAAACGAAATGATAGTGATTCGCATAGTATTTTGATAACGAAGTAGCCTGTTTATCTTCAAAAAAACTTGCCACTCCTTTATAAAATACAACATTTATATATATACCCCTAACGTCTAATAACTGTAATTTTTAGATTAGGAGGTGATAAATATCACACTAGATACTCGTAAGTTCGAATTGAATTTGAATTTAGTTAAATAATATCAATGTCTATCAAAAAACAAGTTAAAGGGGACTAATAATGTTTGACTATACAATCAATACCTCTAAAACAATTGAAGAAGCAATTGCCGCTTTGGAAGAATCATTAAAAGAGGAACAGTTTGGAGTGCTATGGAAATTTGATATAAAAGATAAACTACATGAGAAGGGTTTGGAATTTGATAAAGAATTTAAAGTTCTAGAGGTTTGTAACCCATTCGAAGCTCAAAGAGTTCTTAATGAAAATGAGTTAGCTGGGTATTTTCTTCCTTGTAAAATAGTTGTCTATACAAGTGAAGGACAAACGAAAATTGGCATGCCAAAACCAACGATAATGATTAGTGCGCTAAAGGATGAAAAGTTAAAGGAATTAGCGAAGGATATTGAAGAGAGGTTAATAAATTGCATTGATAAAAGTGCGTAAGGAATGAAGGAGAGACTGTTCAATGACGACAAGGAAGAAAATTTTTAATGAAGCTGTTGACATAATACCTAATAGGGTATATTATTAGCTGTGTCGGCTGCTTTACCAAAAGCCTAACACAGATGAATTGTTATCATAATTAAACAACTCTTCTTTCAAATAAGAGGTTAAAAATTCTACTAAAAAGGAGGATTACTATGGAATACACTGATCAAATGAAAAATCGTGTAAAACGAATGGAAGGACAGTTAAGAGGTATTCTAAAAATGATGGAAGACGGCAAGGATTGTAAGGAAGTAATTACTCAATTATCTGCTGTCCGTTCAGCAGTTGATCGTACTGTAGGAGTAGTTGTCAGCTCTAATTTAGTGGAATGTGTGCTAAATGCTGAGAAAAGAGGAGAAAATACAGACGAGTTTATTAAAGAAGCAGTCAACTTACTTGTAAAAAGTAGATAATTATAAGGGGTTGACATACTTTTTTTTATCATTTAGTATACCCATAGGGGTAAAGGTACTATAAAGAAAATTATTATATGGAGGTATATCAAATGCACTCAAATTAATTTTTAGACGCAAAAGGACTGGTAATGTGCTAGATTTTTGGATTAAAAAGGGCTAAATTTTAGACATAAATATACCCCTAGGGGTTAGGAGGAAGAAAGATGGCAGACAAGAAAAAAACAACAATTGTATTATTTAGTGGTGACTATGATAAAGCAATGGCAGCTTATATTATTGCGAATGGTGCAGCAGCTTATGATCATGAAGTAACGATTTTCCACACCTTCTGGGGATTAAATGCTTTACGTAAAGATGAGCATGTGGAGGTTAAAAAGGGCTTTATGGAAAAGATGTTTGGCAAGATGATGCCTCGTGGCGCTGAAAAGTTAGGATTATCAAAAATGCAATTTGCAGGATTTGGTCCCAAAATGATTAAAGGTGTAATGAAAAAGCATAATGCAATGTCTTTAGAGCAATTAATTGATATGGCCGGGGAACAAGATGTTAAATTAGTAGCTTGTACGATGACAATGGATTTATTAGGTCTTCATAAGGATGAGTTACTAGAAAACATTGAATATGCTGGGGTTGCAGCTTATTTAGCAGATGCTGAAGATGGGAATGTTAACCTATTTATTTAAAACAGAAGTAATAAAGCAACAAAGGTATTAAGAAAGCAAGGATTCAAGCAAGTAACGAATGTTAAGGGCGGTATGAGTGCCTGGGTTTAATAAATGATTAGGAGGAACAATCATGAAGACAATGACAGCGAAAGAAGTTGAAACTCTTTTAAATGAAGGTCAAATATTAAATATGATTGATGTTCGTGAAGTAGACGAAGTAGTAGCTGGTAAAATTCCTGGAGTAATTCATATTCCATTAGGATTAGTTGAATTTCGTATGCACGAGCTTGATAAATCGAAAGAATATTTCATGATCTGCCGTTCAGGAGGAAGAAGTGGTCGTGCTGCACAGTTTTTAGAGAGCCAAGGCTTTAATGTAATTAATATGACTGGTGGAATGCTTACTTGGGAAGGTAAGGTTGAGTAATTTTTTTAGTCAAATATATACCCACCGGGGTTTATATGCTAACTTAAAATAATTTATCGGTCGATTCCTACTGTTTATCGGTCAAATTGAAGATTTATCAGCAGATTGGGACTGTTTTTCGGTCTATATGTAACTTTACCGGCCAAACCCGACTTTTTAAGTTATTTTTGAACTATATATTTCAAAACGGAGGTCACAATATGGATACTTTAAAAGTAAACGAAATTTTAGATGCAAAAGGCTTAGCGTGTCCAATGCCAATTGTAAAAACGAAAAAATCCATGAATAGTCTAGAGCCTGGTCATGTTTTAGAGGTTCAAGCAACAGATAAAGGTTCTAAAGCGGATATTAAAGCATGGGCTGATAGCACTGGCCATCAGTATTTAGGTACCCTTGAAGAAGGAGAAGTCCTAAAGCATTACTTAAGAAAATCTTCTGGAGAAGAAAAGCTTGATAAAAAACATCCTAATGTAGTTAATAATGAAGAATTAGCACAAAAATTAAATAATGGAATAGTTGTGTTAGACGTGAGGGAAGCAGCTGAGTATGCCTTTAATCATATTCCAAGTGCGCTCTCAATTCCTTTAGGTGAGTTAGAAAATCGATTAAATGATTTAAATAAAAATGATGAAATCTATGTAGTTTGTCGCACCGGAAATCGTAGTGATTTTGCTGCACAAAAACTAGCTGAGAACGGATTTAGCAAAGTATTTAATGTTGTTCCAGGTATGAGCCACTGGTCTGGGGAAACTGCAAGTTTAAATAAATAAATTTTTTTAAAATGAAATATACCACAGGGGGTAACTTGAAATGGCTGTTTATGCAATGACTTCAAAAGCGGTAACGAAAAAAGTAATTAATAAAGAGGAATTATTTATCTTTGATGTACGTAACGAAAGTGATTTTCAAGATTGGAAAATTGAAGGAGATAATTTTGAGTATTTAAATGTACCTTATTTTGAATTGCTTGAAGGTGTTGAAGAGATTCTTGAAAAGATTCCAACTGATAAGGATGTAATCGTTGTTTGTGCAAAAGAAGGATCTTCTATCTTTGTAGCAGAGATGCTTGCTGAAGCTGGGCGTACTGTTTCTTATTTAGAAGGTGGTATGAAAGCTTGGAGTGAATACCTAGAGCCAGTTAAAGTTGGAGACTTAAAAGATGGTGGAGAAATTTATCAATTCGTGCGTATCGGTAAAGGATGTTTGTCATACATGGTTGTTTCAAACGGTGAGGCTGCAATTATTGATGCAACACGTATGACTGATGTATATCTAGATTTTGCAGAAGGGATCGGGGCAAAGATTACTCATATTTTTGATACTCACCTTCATGCAGACCACATTTCTGGAGGCCGTAAAATCGCTGAGAAAACAAATGCAACGTACTGGTTACCTCCAAAGGATGCAGAAGAAGTAACGTTTGAATACCAAGCTTTAGAAGGTGGAAATGTTGTAACAATCGGTAATACAGCTATTGATATTCATGCATTGTATTCACCAGGACACACAATTGGATCTACTTCATTTGTTGTTGATTCAGCATTCCTACTTTCAGGAGATATCTTATTTATTGATTCAATTGGAAGACCGGATCTTGCTGGGATGGCTGAAGATTGGGTGGGAGACTTACGTGAAAGCTTATACACACGTTACAGAGAATTATCAGAGGAACTAGTTGTTCTTCCAGCACACTTTATGATCATCGAGGAGCTAAATGAGGACGGAAGTGTTGCTGAAAAACTAGGTACACTTTTTACAAATAACCATGGTTTAAACATTGAAGATGAAAATGAATTCAGAAAATTAGTAACAGAAAACTTACCACCACAACCAAATGCATACCAAGAAATTCGTGAAACAAATATGGGGAAAATTACGCCAGACGATGAAAAGCAACGTGAAATGGAAATCGGACCAAACCGTTGTGCGGTACGTTAAGTAAAAGAACAGAGGAGGAATTTGAAAATGGAAGCAAACAAAGTATTAGATGCGAAAGGATTAGCATGTCCAATGCCTATCGTTAAAACAAAAAAAGCAATGAATGAGCTTGAATCTGGTCAAGTGCTAGAAATTCATGCAACTGATAAAGGTGCAAAAAATGATTTAACTGCCTGGGCTAAATCTGGTGGTCATGAGTTAATCAAACATGTAGAAGCAGAAGACGTTTTAAAGTTTTGGATTAAAAAAGGGTGAAAATAGAGGGAACCAGTATAGGTTCCCTTTTTTAGGGGGATTTACAATGGATGTTGCCTTTATAATTACGATTTTTCTAATTGGATTCATCGGTTCATATATATCTGGAATGCTAGGGATTGGTGGGTCAATTATCAAATACCCAATGCTACTATATATTCCACCAATGCTTGGAGTGGCAGCATTTACAGCACATGAAGTATCAGGAATTAGTGCAATTCAAGTGTTCTTTGCAACAATCGGTGGTGTTTGGGCTTATCGTAAAGGTGGGTACTTAAATAAGACACTAATTCTTTATATGGGAAGCAGTATTTTAATAGGTAGTTTTGTTGGTGGATATGGATCCAAGCTTATGTCAGAGGGTGGCATTAATCTTATCTACGGAATCTTAGCATTAATAGCTGCTGTGATGATGTTTATTCCTAAAAAAGGGATTGACGATATAGCTTTTGACCAAGTTACTTTTAATAAATGGCTTGCTGCAGCACTTGCTTTAATTGTAGGAGTCGGAGCAGGAATTGTTGGAGCAGCGGGCGCATTCTTACTTGTTCCGATTATGCTTGTTGTGTTAAAGATACCTACACGTATGACGATTGCTTCATCTTTAGCAATCACGTTTATCTCGTCTATTGGGGCGACTGTCGGAAAAATTACTACAGGACAAATCGATTATTTCCCTGCATTTATTATGATTATTGCAAGTTTAATTGCTTCACCACTTGGAGCAATGGTTGGGAAAAAAGTAAATACGAAGGTGTTACAAGTGATTTTAGCAGTGTTAATCTTTGCAACGGCGGTTAAGATCTGGATGGATATTATTTAAAACAAGATGAAAGACAGTCATATCCGATGATTGTCTTTCATCTTGTTTTTTCATTTTACTTGAAGGGTTTGTTGGTAAGCAATCTCTTTTCCTTCGCTAGTGAGTATACCATGGTTATTCGCGTTTAGAGTCACTTTAACTTCATAAGTACCAGGACTTAAATAGTCTAAATTATAATAATTACCGTAGATCCGGTTTATTTTTTCCCCATTAATATATAAATGGGCATGCCCTTCATTATATTTGATATCAGTTGAACCAACCTTGTGCGGTGTAAAAGTGAAATTAGATGTCATTATTTCCAAAAGCCAAGTCCCGGATTGATCTTGGGTAACTGAGCATGTAATCGTTGGGACAACAAGAGAATTAGGAATTTCAATTGTTTTTTCATGATGTGTTTGAGAATGACCTAGTGTACTATGGTGCCCATATTGATAATGGAAGAATATCATGACTGAGACAAAAGTAAATATCACGAAAAAACTAACTAGCCTATACATTAATTTAAGTGTCCTCCTTCGTTTTAGTGGTGAAAGACTGTCATAAGGTATTTACTGAGGTTTGTTGTGTTTCAATATTTCTTTTAATGATAAAACCGATGACAATCAATACTACCCCTAATCCTAGAAAGGCAAGGTCATACAGTAAAGGGTTTGGATCAGCTGGCTTCACACGATGGATTTGGAGAATATGATGATTAATAATACCCTCGGTTAAATTAAAAATACCTCCTCCAATAAGGAACCAGCCAAGTAGTAATCGAATTCCTCTATTATGAGCAGTTGGGTTTCCAGCAACCCATAGAAGAATGCCTCCAATCACTAAAGTGATGGTTACCGCAAAGTGAAAAAGTCCATCACTAACAATTTGTCCCGATCGATCGGTTGCCATATATACACTATGCCACTGCAAAAGTTGATGAAAGATTATACCGTCTAAAGCTCCAAGAAAGCCAAACCCCAATACAAAACTACCAATTTTAATCAATCTTCTATGCGTCTTTATACTCACAACTTTTCTCCTTTATACACAATTCAGAACATTATTACATTTTTGCCGAAATAATAGCATAATATACTATGAAGGAAGAAACCATAACGCTTTAAAGCATCGGGGGCCTGACCCCCAGTCCGTTAATGCGTTACTGAGTTAAATATAATTGTTGACGGAAAACCAACTTATATAGTATGATTACTATGGATTAATTAATTGAATATTCTTATCAAGAGAGGTAGAGGGACTGGCCCGATGAAGCCCGGCAACCACTGAGTAAATCAGTAAGGTGCCAATTCCAGCAGAACAGTAGGTTCTGAGAGATAGGATAGAAGCAATTTCAACTTCTTCGTATCGAAGAAGTTTTTTTGTTTTCACAATAGACGAGGGGAGAAGAGAAAAAATGAGATATGGATTTTGGTTACCGATTTTTGGTGGATGGTTACGAAATGTTGATGATGAAAATATGCCACCTACATTCGAGTACGCAAAAGAAGTGATCACATCAGCAGAAGAGTGGGGATATGATACAACCCTAATCGCTGAATTATACTTAAATGATATTAAAGGGCCTGAGAGTGACTCTTTAGAAGCTTGGTCAACAGCTGCAGCTCTAGCGGCTGGGACAAGTAAAATTGAAATCATGACAGCCATTCGACCTGGGTTTCATAACCCAGCAGTTGCTGCAAAAATGGCCGCGAATATTGATCAAATAAGTAATGGAAGATTTACTTTAAATGTTGTATCTGCGTGGTGGGAAGAAGAAGCAAAGCAATATGGTGGAATTTTCACTGAGCATGATGAGCGATACGATCGAACAGAAGAATTTATAGATGTACTAAAGGGATTATGGACAGAAGATGTCTTTAACTATGAAGGAAATTTTTATTCAGTTAAAAATGCAGTTCTATCACCTAAACCTGTTCAAAGACCAAATCCGATTCTTTACGCTGGTGGTGAAAGTCCTAGAGGAAAACAAGCAATAACGAACAAATGTGACGCGTATGTAATGCATGGAGGAACAGTAGAAGAAGTAACAGTAAAAATAGCTGATATGAAACAAAGAAGAGCGCAAACTGGCAACCCACCTTTCCAATCATTTGGAATGGCTGCGTACATTGTTTGTCGTGATACAGAGGAAGAGGCTCAAGCAGAGCTAAATCGAATTACGAATGTAAGAGAATCAAGTGGATATGCTGGATTCAATGACTTCGTTAGTAAGTCACAGTTAGAACAACAAATAAAATTATATGACTACTCTGTTTCAAATCGCGGTTTAAGACCTAATCTAATTGGTACTCCAGAACAAATTGCTAAAAAGATTATTGAGTATGAAGAAGCTGGAGTTGATTTATTACTACTTCAATTTTCACCGCAGCTTGAAGAAATGGAACGCTTTTCAAAAAATGTTATGCCATTAGTCGAAGCACTTAGAGAAGCCAAAGTACAGGAGTGAATAGTAAAATGAGCAAAATTTACATCATACATGAAAACAGTGAATGGACCAATCATTTAACAGCTAGACTGGAAGAGTTAGAGCTTCCTTATGAAGAATGGCACCTTGATGAAGGAATTGTTAATTTATTCGAAGCACCTCCTGAAGGTGTATTTTATAGTCGAATGAGTGCATCTGCACATACGCGCGATCATCGTTTTGCCCCTGAATTAGCAGAGGCAGTGCTTGCATGGCTTGAAAAGAATGAGAAAAAAGTCTTTAATGGAACACGGGCTTTAAGACTTGAGGTCAGTAAGGTCAATCAATATATGGCACTAAATGCCTGCGGAATTAAAACACCTAAAACGCTTGCGGCAGTGGGAAAAGAGCAGATTGTTGAAGCAGCAAAACAACTCGGATCTACTTCTTTTATCACTAAACATAATCGTGCAGGTAAGGGACTGGGTGTTCAGTTGTTCCATTCCATCGAAGGTTTACAAGAATATGTAAACAGTGTCGGTTTCGAGGAGCCGGTTGATGGGATTACATTGATACAAGAATATATCCTTTCACCTGAATCATATATTACTCGATGTGAGTTTGTTGGAGGAAAGTTTGTTTATGCAGTTCAGGTTGATACATCAGAGGGGTTTGAATTATGTCCTGCTGATGCATGTCAAATCGGCGATTTATTCTGTCCGGTAGGAGAAGAAGTAACTGAAAAACCTAAATTTAAAATTATCGAAGGTTTCAATGACCCTATCATTGAGAAATATGAATTATTCCTTCAAGAAAACAAAATTGCCGTTGCTGGCATTGAATTCATTCGAAATGCAGCAGGTGAGATTTTTACTTATGATGTTAATACAAATACGAACTATAACTCTGATGCTGAAAAGGTAGCAGGTAAGTTCGGAATGCTTGAAGTAGCGAAATTTTTAGGAAAAGAATTACAAAAATAAGTCAACAGGGGCCTGACCCCCGGCGCGCTAAAGCTTTAAAGCGCTGGGGGTCAGGCCCCTACTTTTTAGTTTGATGTTTCGTATACGACCCAGTTTGAGTTGGTGATTTTTGCTGAGAGGCCGATGATTTTGTTTTTAACTCTTGCGGCCTCTTCACCTGTTAGTGGGATAGGCTGATAGTTGTTTCGTGATGTAACTGAAGAGATGCTAAATGGTATGACTTGAATTTTCTTATCATCCAATAGCTCACCATCTTGTAAACGGAAGGTTTGCTGAAATACGAATGTATCCTTATCACTTGGATTACGATTACCACCAAACATAAAATTACCTAAACTATATACGATAAATTTATTATTGTACTCCTCAATTCCCTGAACTACATGGGGGTGATGCCCTAGAACTAAGTCAGCGCCGCTATCAATCGTGAATCGGCCTAATGACTTTTGAGTAGAGTTTGGCACATATGCCCGTTCTTCGCCCCAATGAAAGTGTACGATGATGACTTTAACATCTTGTTCACGTAGTGTTTGGATGTCCTCTTGAATCT
Organism: uncultured Bacillaceae bacterium; assembly: GCA_947497585.1. Classification (GTDB taxonomy): domain Bacteria; phylum Bacillota; class Bacilli; order Bacillales; family Bacillaceae_L; genus Bacillus_BV. The sequence continues at coordinate 62,153 of CANMHG010000012.1, forward strand.
GTTTACGAATGGTACTGTTATCAGACCATCCGTTATAGCCGAGTGCTCCAATTTTTATATCTTTAATAGTAGAAATATGAATATGGTCATTTCCAAAGAATCCAATGTTTTTATCTTTAAGAACGTCTATTGTATCTTGGTATCCTTTTTTTAAATAATCATACGTATGATTGTTTGCTAGGTTAACAGCTTCAATGCTTCCTAGTGTTAAAATATCTGCATAAGAAGGATCTCCTTTGAATCGAAACTTCTTTTCTGCTTTTTGTGTAGACGTAGTGAGAGTTGTTTCAAGATTTACAGTTGTGAAATCATCTTTTTCAAAGATAGGTCGTATGTGCTCTACAAAGAAGGCAAGACCATTCATATCTGCCTCATGGTTAAAAGTTCCTTTATACCCAAAGCTATCATCACTTCCGATGGTGACATCGCCAGCAGCACTTACTGTTATTTCCGTAATAGGTGGAGGTTCTGGAATCTGCTTATGCATTTCAGTAGCCATGACAACAGAACGTGATGGGTGATCCTGGACCACTCTTTCAATTGTCTCAGTAGTTCCCATTGTTGGAACTGAGATGTTCATTATATTGGAACAGCCAGCTAACATTAGCATTAACACTATCGTAAAAAATACCCTCATTTTGATTCCTCTCCTACACTAGATTGGCCTATTCATCGTTCTCATTGTATGTTCAAAATGACAAAATATGAGAGATTACTACTATAATACTATGTTCGTTATATAGAAATCTTCAACATGACAAAGGTTGTCAAAACAATCTAATAAACTACAAAAAGCGAAATAGGATCAAATATTTTCCCTAAAACCCCCATATTTCAGAGGTTTTTGTCGAAGGATGTATTGTTTGTTCAACAAGGGAGGCATACATATGTTTTTTAAAAAGGTACACGGTATTCATTTATGGAAATTGAATTTGAGGTTTAAAAAGCTAGGTTTATCAAGAAGTTGGATGGAAGAAACTAAAAATGGGGTTATTCAATTATATCTAGATCCAATAGAAACAGACCGATATTCAAGTCCTGAGGTGCAGGCTGAGATCAATGAGGTAATCAATGAGCTAGAAGGTGTTGAGACGTTTAGAATATGTATTTTTAAAGAGTGTAAGATTTTATATAAAGAGCAGCTTACAGACAACGCGTTATCTCGATGGATAGAAATATCTTTAATAGATGAAAAACACAAGCTAATTTCATAAAAAATAAAGAGCCTTTCCAAAGAAGGCTCTTTTTTAGGCTAATTCAGGCGTAGACTTAATCGAGCTAATTTTTGTGTTTTTTTCTTCTAAACCTAAAATCCAATATTCTACTAACTGCGTTCCTTTGATTAATTCAATATTGAGTTCTTCAGCATATGTTTTCGCCTTGTCCGTAAAATCCCCAGTTGTTACAATGTATCCACCCTTGGCATCCTTTTTAATCATTTGTGAATGGAGGATTGCGATAGCCTCAAAACCTAGGTCTTTTTCTAAACATTTAACCTGACCAATGTATAAGCCATCCTCTCGGTCATGCTCTAAATTTATTCCTTCATCAGAAGGAGGGCTAATATATACGGTTCCACCATAATATCCTTCAATCACATTCATCACAAATAGCTCAAACTCAAGCGGGTCCTGCCTAATAAACAAACTCGAAACAGTTTGGTTTGCTTCTTCAGGGGTTGCTTTTTTAAATCGATAATATAGACCCATTGCTAATGTTTTTTTAATATCACTACTTGTATTAATAGAGTCTGTAATAATTGATCGCAATTTATCATTTTCTTTTTTACGTCGTATGACATCAAAAGCTGCTAACACTAATAAAATTGCACTCATAACTGAGATAAAAGTATTCATGGGTTGTTCACTCCTTTTCCTCTTCATTTTAGACGAATGGAAAGGTATTTAATCTTTTGAACATAAAAAAGTGGCACCCCAAAAGGGATACCACCTTCTTTATTTAATTATTGAAGAGCAGCAAGTACATTAATAACTCCGTTTCCATAATAGAATGAGTCACCAAGTGGTGTTGCTGTATTTTTTAAACGTTCACGTACCTCAACATTAGTTAATGAAGGGTATTTTGCAAGGATTAATGCAGCAGCTCCTGCAACGTGAGGTGAAGCCATTGACGTTCCGTTGTAAGAATCATAGCTATTACCAGGCACAGAGCTAAGAATATTCACACCTGGTGCCATTACTTCTAATTCACTTCCAACACTTGAGAAAGAAGCTCTGTTATTACTAGAATCAACTGCACCAACCGCAATTACAGAAGCATATTTAGCTGGGTAGCCGATTGTATTACGTTTACCTTTTGAACCACTATTTCCTGCAGCAGCCACTACAACAATACCGCTGTTATAAGCAAGGTCACAAGCTTGTTGTAATGTAGTTGAACCAGAACTTGCACCTAAGCTCATGTTAATAACATCCATACCATTTTCTACAGCCCATTCAATTCCTTGAACAATTCCACTAAAAGATCCACTACCAGAGCTATCTAATACCTTAACAGCATAAAGGTCAGCAGCTGGTGCAACTCCTAATACGCCTAATGTGTTATTTAAACCCGCAACTGTTCCCGCCACATGTGTACCATGGCCGTTACCGTCGTCTAATGCATTAGGTTCACCTGAAATAAAGCTTGCACCACCAAGGACGTTAAGATCCTCATGGTTCCCGTCAATTCCAGTATCTAAAATGGCTACTTTAACACCACTTCCAGTTACACCCGTTGCTTGAACTGAATCAGCTTTAATATGTGGGATACCCCATGGTGTTGTTTGACCAATGGCTTCCATTGTTCCATCTTCTTCAATATATGCAATGTTCGGATTTTTACTTTGCAATGCCCATACAGCTTTTTCTGAAAGCTTTGCATGAACTACATTTAAGTATTTAAATTGGTGTTTTACTTGGCCACCAAGTCCTCTTATGTCCTTAAGTTCATCTTCTGATACTTTTGCATTAAAACCAATTAAGTAATCTTTAGGAGCGTTATCGTTTTGTGCACTTACTGGTGCTACAGTACCAAATAACATCCCGAATGCTAGAAGAAAGCTAAATAAAACACCAAACATCTTTCTGTTCCCCATATTTTAGAACCTCCTACGATAATATTGTAATAACCAACATGACTTGAGTGTTAAATATAGAGTAGTTAAGTAGATACATAGTCATTTAACTTAGGCTCCCGGGTACCTAGGGTAAATGATGATTATCACATTAAAATCGTAACACTATTTTGAATAATTTGTTATTGGGAAAATAACTGAAAAAGATAGACTATAAGGGGCAAAATAAAAGGTGATTTTCCCAATGGTAAAAGTTGGGGTTACCGGTTAGACTGATACATAGAAAAAAAGGTAACAGCGTCAAAAACCACAGATTTTTACGGATGTTGGGAAAATCGCCTCAAAAATATAGCTCTAAGAGGCCTATTTTTGTATCTATTTTCCCAAGCTTGAAAAAGAGGGTTTTCTGAATATTTTAAAGAATTAGTAGTATAACTTAATTTAGGAGCTGAATGTGTTATGGACATAGGAAACAGACTTCGTTTTTATCGGATACAGCAAAACATGACACAAGAGGATCTAGCAAGTGGGATTATCTCTATCTCTTATCTTTCAAAAATAGAAAATAACCAAACATCCGCTAGTGTTGAAGTTCTAGAGATGCTTTGTAAGAGGTTAGGGATTAAGTTAATTGAGGAAAATGAGTACTCTCTATTAAAAGACCTACATGATTGGTATTACCAAATCATCAATCGGAACAAGGAAGAGGTAGTTGTTCGGTATGAAAAATATGTAGATGTTATTCAAAGTACGAATGATTCGAGTGCCTACATACATTTTGTTTTGTTCGAGTTACGCTACTTTTTGTTACAGAGAGATTTAGAGAAAGCAGAGGAACAACTGAACAAAATTAATTTGTTTAAGGATATCTTTGATGACCAGATGGACTATTTCTATAGGAAATTTGTAGGTTTATATCATTATATGAAAAATCGATTTTCAACTGCCAAGGATTTTTATAAGCTTGCTGAGAGAATTCTTAATAAAAGTATCCACATAGAGAGATGGGAAGAAGCTGACCTTTATTACTCGATTGGGTTAACCTACAGCCAATTAGGCAAGATGTCATTGAGTAACAATTACACCCACTTGGCCTTAGCTATCTACCAATCTCGGTACGACTTAAAAAGAAGTGCCGAATGTCATGTATTGCTGGGAATCTGTTATTTACGAACAGAAGAGTACGAGCTCTCAGAAGAAAACTACTTATTAGCGAATAAAGTTGCTGAAAGTATGAATGATTCAAACCTGAGAGGAATTATTTATCATAATTTGGGGTATTTGTATTCGTTGCAAAACAAACCACATGAAGCTATTACTGAATATGAGAAGAGTTTACGTTACAAGTTAGATTCTAATATAGATGGGAAACTAAGGTCTATTCACGGAATAATAACTGAATACTATAATCTTACTGACTTTGATTCTTGTAAAACGTGGCTCATAGAGGGAACGAAACTTCAGGAATATAGTGAAAAAGTAGAATATAGGATTCATTTTAAAATATATGATTATCTAATCAATAATCCATCAGAGGAATTTGAAAAATTCATGCAGGAGGTTGCACTACCTCATTTTGAAAAACAAGAAAATATGCAATATATTGTGAAATACTCAGAAATTTTGGGAGCTTACTTTGAAAAAAAGTTCAAATATAAGCAAGCAAATCGCTACTATAGTTTGGCGATTAAAGCTCTAAAAAAATTAAATTATATTTACTAAGGAGAGATAGGGATGAAGAAATTATTATTCGTATTAGCTGCAGGGGTATTATTAACATTAGGAGCAAATGCTCACTTTGCTGGGGACGCAGAACATCCAGATCCAACATCTATCCAATTCGCGGGTGACGCTGAACATCCAGATCCAACATCGTTTTCAGATTTAGTATAATCAAACAAAAACCTAGCTAAGAGTTTTCTTAGCTAGGTTTTTTATTGTTAAACACCATGAAAATGATTATGCTTTGCATGTTCCTTTTTGGCATGTTCAATTTTATTTTCTGTATTTTGTTGACTAAGTTCTTCTTCAGATAAGATAGATTTACGCTTTCTTTTAGTTCTCCAATCAGAAATTGCACCAATTAAAATTACTCCTGCGAAGAATAGCAATATCCAACCCCAAAATGGCATTGAATCCACCTCCTTGATAGGTGTTTCTCGATTAACCTTAGCTTATGCGGTTATGAATTCATAAATGAGGATGTTATTGTTTCTTAATCTGAATGTAAAGACCTTTAAATATATTTAATATGCAAATGTGTCCAAAGGGGCCTGACCCCCGGTGCTTTAAAGGGGTAAAGGGGAGGTTGGATATATGGAAAGAACTAGTGGTGAAAGGTTTTAGGTTTTATAGTATACTAAGTGTTTGTATATAGCTTTTTAGCTGAATTTTTAAGAGTATGTAAGATTGTTTGTATTGTGAGGAGATCAGTCTGATGAGTGAAAATATTATTCGAAAGCAGTCGCCTTTGGGTGCTATAAGAAGGCTTCCTTTGCCGGGGTGGACAGCGGGTGTGATGTTGCTTCTTGTTATTGCAACGATTGCACATGTATTTGGTAAGTTGTTTCCTTTAGTCGGGGGAGTTATCTTTGCTCTAATCGCTGGTATTGTGATTCGAAATTCAATAGGAATAAATGTTATCTTTGAAGATGGTGTTTCGTTTACTATTAAAAGAATGCTTAAATTGGCCATAATTTTATTAGGTGCTACATTAAGCTTCGGAAAAATTCTTACCATTGGTGGACAGTCTGTCCTTATTATAATTGCGGTGGTACTTGGTGGAATTGGTTTCACTATATTAATAGGAAGATTATTGAAGGTAGATAAAGTTTTGTCTCTTTTAATTGGGGTTGGGGCTAGCATTTGTGGTGCAACAGCAATTACAGCGCTAAAGGGGACAATTAATGCGCGGGAAACTCAGACTGCCTATGCAATATCAACTATCTTTTTATTTAATCTAATTGCGACCTTCCTTTACCCTGTTATTGGGCATATGCTCAACTTAAATCCACTTCAGTTTGGAATTTGGGCTGGTACTGCAATCCATGATACATCGTCAGTTGTAGCTGTTGGATATTTATATGGAAACGAAGCGGGGGATATTGCAACAACTGTAAAGCTAGTACGTACGTTGTTTTTACTACCAATTATCATTATCATCCCTATGCTATTTATGAAGAGTTCTGACCAAGCTGGGAAAGCTTCCATTAAAAAGGTTTTTCCGTGGTTTATTATAGGATTTATCATAATGAGTTTAATAAACTCATTTGGTTATATACCTGTTGAAGCACAAGATTTTTTCACAAGTACGGCTAAATACATTATTCTAATGGTCATGGCTGGTGTCGGATTGCAGGTTAATTTTAAGAAAATGATGAATTTGGGTGTAAAACCTTTTGCTATCGGCTTATTTGCCTCAGTACTCGTATCAGTTATTAGTTTAGCTTTAATTTATTTACTACTATAATTAACAACAAACAGAGTGGATTTTATATCCGCTCTGTTTTTGTTTTACCATAGCAAATATTGGTTAATAATAAGATGATTCTAATTTTGAATAATTAATGACAATGTTAGATGACTAGTCGGTCTTATAAGGGCATCTGAGTTTACTTTTCAATTGAATGATTATAAGATTAAATAGTTGACTATATAGTCAGAAATACATAAGAAAAAACATCAAAGGAAGGGAAGGAGCTTTTTATGAAGATAAGTAATTTCTCGATTCGACGTCCAGTGTTTACATTAGTCACCATGTTTCTTGTGATTATCTTAGGACTAGTTTCGTTAATGAATATACCGTTAAAATTAATTCCTGACATTAACCCACCTATTGGTGTAGTCGTAGTCAATTATCCTGGTGCAAGTCCTACCGAGGTAGTTGAAAAGGTAACCAAGCCTTTGGAACAAGGGTTATCTACCCTCCCTGGCTTAAAAACAATGTCTTCAACAGCCCAAGAAGGTGCCAATTTAACTTTATTACAGTTCTCTTGGACGACTTCAATTGATGACATTGAATCTGAGATTCAAAATCGGATTAATCAAACACCGCTTACAGATGACGCAGAAAAACCGCGCTTTCTTAAGTTTGATCCAGCACAATTTCCAATTATTCAATTATCATTAAGTACAACGGAGAATTCAAAAACTCTTCAAGCCTTAGTTGAAAACCTCACACTTGAGTTAAACAAGGTTGAAGGTGTAGCGAATGTTAATTTGTCAGGAACAGTAATAGATGAGATTAAAGTTGAATTAGATCAAACAAAGTTGCAACAATTTTTAATTAGTCAAAGTGATGTAGTTGATGCTATACGAGCAAATTCAGTATCTTTACCTGGTAACACGATAGAAACGGATGGAAAGCAGTTAACAACACGTGTGATTAGTACTGTAGATTCATTAGAAACACTAAGAAATATTGTTGTAACTGTCGATCCAGCAACAGGTGAAAAGGTTACAGTAGATGATGTTAGTGAGGTAAGAATTGCTCCGCAAAACCAAAATACAATAACAAGAACTAACCAGGAGCCATCACTTCTAGTAAGTGTATTGCAACAATCTGATGCCAATACAGCACAGGTTTCTACAGCTTTTCAAGAGGAATTAAATTCTTTATTAAATGATGAAAAATACGAAGACATCCAATCAGATATCTTGTTTGATCAGGGTGAATACATCCAGTTGGCAATTGGTAATATGAGCAATACCTTGTTATTTGGTGGCTTACTAGCCATGCTCGTATTGTTTGCTTTTTTAAGAAGCTTAAAGAGTCCTTTAATTATTGGAATAGCTATTCCATATTCTGTAATTGTTACATTTGTACTAATGTATTTTTCAGACTTCACTTTAAATATTATGACGCTTGGTGGCCTGGCACTAGGGATAGGGATGTTAGTAGATAATGCAATCGTTGTTATTGAGAATATTTATCGTCATCTCTCAATGGGCAAGGACCCGAAAACTGCAGCTTCTGATGGAACAAAGGAAGTTGGAGCAGCTATAACCGCATCAACACTAACAACGGTTGCAGTTTTCTTGCCGGTTATCTTTATTTCTGGAATTATCGGCCAGCTATTCACAGAGTTTGCACTTACAATTGCGTTTAGTTTATTTGCATCCCTAGTTGTAGCGTTAACAGTTGTTCCAATGCTAGCTAGTAGATTTTTAAAGACGCCTAAAGAAAATATAGAAAAAGTTCGCAGAGAAAGTGGCTTCATACGTTCAGTAGAAGGAGCGGCAAAGTGGTCACTTCGAAATCGGGCTACCGTATTAATTACAACAGTAGTTTTACTTGGAGCAAGTGCTTATGGCTTAACAACTGTGGGTCAAGAGTTTATCCCAAGCAGCGATGAAGGATTTTTTACCATTAATGTTGAGTTAGAAAATGGTGTAACCTTGGCTGAGACCGAAAAAGCTGTATTAGAAGTAGAAGAGGTACTTAAAACAAAAGAAGATGTAGCTGTATATGTTAGTTTAATTGGATCTACTCAAGAGGAATCCTTTAGGGGAACGGGCCAAACGAATACAGCTGAAATTTATGTAAAAATGGTTGAATTAGAGGAGCGAACCATATCAAGTTTTGAATTTGTTGATGATGTAAAGCGTGATGTTGAGAAAGCTGCGCAAAAAGGAAATCCAACTGCAGAAGTATCGTTTAATTTACAATCGTCTGCTGGTTCTTCGCCAAACACACTATCTTTTAGTGTAAAAGATACAAATAAGCAGCGCTTAGATGAATCAGTCGAGAAAATAGAGCAGGCTTTAAATGAAGTTGCAGAAATAACAGAAGTTTCCACTGATTTATCCGAAACACAAGAAGAGGTTCAAATTACCATAAATCGTGAGAATGCGTTTAATGAGGGACTTGTACCTATTCAAATTGCTTCTACTGTAAATGATGTGACACGTGGAACAACAGCAATGCAGCTAACCGATCAAGAAGAAAATATATATTCTGTCTTTGTTAGCTATGATAGAGAAGTAACAAATAATATTGACCAATTAAAAGGCTTGTTATTAAAAAAGCCAGATAATACGTATGTGAAATTAGAAGAAGTAACTTCTATCACTACTGGTGAAGGTCCAACAACTGTACGCCGTGTTGATCAACAGAATGCTGTACAATTTACTGTCAAGTATTCAGCAACTACGAATTTAGGAGATATCTCGGCGCTCGTTGACAAAGAAATTGCTGATTTAGATCTACCTGAAGAGACGGATATAACCTTCGGAGGAGACCGCGAGCTATTGGAATCTTCAATGGAACAGATGTTATTGGCATTTGTTCTAGCGATCGTCTTTATCTATATAGTCATGGCGGCACAGTTTGAATCGTTTAAATATCCATTTGTTATTATGTTCACCGTTCCACTTATGATTATTGGGGTTGCTATTGCATTGGTAGTAACAAATACTCCTGTTGGATTAACAGCGATTATTGGAATCATTGTCTTAGCGGGAATTGTAGTTAATAATGCGATTGTTATTGTTGATTATATTAATCAAAAGAAAGCGGATGGTATGAAGACATATGATGCCATCGTTGAGTCTGTAAAAGATCGTACCCGACCAATTCTTATGACAGCAACAACCACCATTTTAGGTTTATTACCTCTGGCATTTGGAATTGGAGAAGGAGCAGAAATGAACCAACCGATGGGTCTAGCGGTAATTGGTGGCCTAATTAGCAGTACATTTTTAACATTAATCATCATCCCGATTGTGTACAGCTTGTTTGATAAAGAAACACGCAGATTAAATAAAAAATACGTTACACCAGATGGCCAACTGATTCCTGCTTACTTACTAGAAGATCGCTATATTGCTCCTGATCATCCTGAAGAAGACCAAGCACAACAGTTACCAGCAAAAAATAACAAACAATACGAAAAACAAGACATGGTTCACATGCTCGAACAACTCTTATCCATTGTAAAAGACGATGATCGAAATAAAGGAAATGACGACAAACAGTAAATTGTATGAACGTATTGTTATGTAAAGATTATATAAAAACCTAAAGTGGATTGGAACGGAAGGCAATTGACTCCTGCGGGAAGTAGAGGAAAGGTCGAGACCCCGCAGTCGGAACGTCGAGGAGGCTCGACTTCCTCCCCGCGGAAAGCAATTGCCTGCAGCGTAAAGGAACGGTCAAGATTTAAAGTGAAAACATAAAAAAACAGCGAGCCAATTGGTTTCGCTGTTTTTTTATTATTTTTCATCCTTAAATGATTTAGTTGTTCGATCAACCCAGTCGACGAAATCCTTCCCATGAAAATGCTCGTTAAACTTCCTTTGAAAGTCTGCTAATGTTTCATAAAAATTATTATCATCATCATTAAAGGCTGCAAGATACTCATAAGTTTTATAACTATATTCTGCTGACTTCTCACGTATCGCTTCTCCTTCGGGAGTTAAGATACAATAAGAAATACGACGATCATTGTCATGCTTTACTGTTTGTATATATCCTTTTTGTTTTAAACGATTTGCCACCTGTACCACGGTAGAAATATCCCATAATCCTATATCTGCAATACGTGTCATGGTTGCTTCTTTTTCAAAAAAAATAATCCAAAGCATATGTTGTTCGGCTGTTGTTAAGCCTAAATCTTTTGCAGAAGTTTGCCAATCATTTTCTAGCGCTTTATACATTCCACGCCAATGATTGATCAATGTATGTAATGAAACATGATCCACGATTCCCACTCCTCAATATGTAAAAAGTCCCAATGAAACTGTCTTCCTCATTTTATACTATTTTCATATTAATTACTCTATTTTTCTATTAAATTTCGTAATAAGTTAACCTCATAAATGATTAAGTAAACATATCGACACCTTTATGAAGGATGTCGATCTTATCAAGCTTTATGTAGAACTCAGGAAATCAAGAACTGGTTGAAATTGTTGTTTCTCTTTTGCATCAAAGTAGGTTGAAAAAGGACAGCCTTTTTCTTTAATTCTTGGAAGGATACTTTCTAATGGGAAGTTTTCAATAGAAAGTTGTTCGGTAACCTCATCCCAAAATAGAGGGGTTGCAACATAACCTCCATCATTTCCTCTAACTGAATAGGGAGCAATAATGGTTTTGCCTTCTGCATGCTGAAGATAGTCAACGTATAATTTATTGTGTCGATTCTTTTTTAATCGCTCAATTGTAAAAAGAGAGGGCTCCTTTGTTACTAAAAAGTTTGCAACAAACTCTGTGAACTGTCTCGTTTGGTCATAGTTAAATTGATTTTCTGGTAAAGGAATATAAAGCTGTAGGCCTTTGTTACCAGATGTTTTGATAAATGAAATTAGCTTCAACCCATCAAAAACCTCTTTTAATATTTTAGCAGCCTTAATGGCGAGAGGAAAATACTCCCTAGATGGTGGGTCAAGATCAAAGACAATTTCCGATGGTCCAGTTGAATGAATTGTTTGAAATGGAATGTGAAATTCAAAAGCAAGCTGATTTCCTAGCCATATCAACGTTTCATCATTATTGCAAACAATATAATTTATATTTTCATTCATTCTAGTTTGGATAAAATCTGGCGCATAATCAGGACAGTTTTTTTGATAAAACTTTTCTCCGAACATCCCATGAGGATAGCGAATAACGGTTAACAATCGATTTTTTAAAAAAGGTAGCATATAGGTTGAGACCTCATCTAAATAGTGAATATAATCGAATTTCGTAACATCATTGTCTTTCCAAAGGGGTTTATCAGGATGACTTATGGAAATCCCGTTAATTGTTGATATGAGATTTTCCCAAGTACAATCCTTCCACTTAATATCAAAGAGAAATTGTTTAAAAACTGGAGATGCAATGTGACCATTTTCAAACCCGGTATATTCAAGCTCTATACAGATTCCAGGTTCAACATGAAGATAGGAACTTGTCTCGGATTGTGAATTGGTTGAGATAACCTGTAAGAGAATTGTTCGTTCTTCTTCAGAAAGGCCATCAGAAAATGCCCCTAGCTTTTTAATGTCCTTTTTATTCAAAACTGCAACATCAAAAGTTTGCTTTTCTTTATCATAACCGATAATAAAAAAACGTCCGGATTGTTTTTTATGATTGCTTAAATTCAATTTATAATCAATCCCTTTATCAAATACTTTTGTTGCTTTTTAGTATAAATAGTTGCAAATCTTTTTATCCGTAGAAAGAGGGACTACATTAGCCCCTCTAGTTAAGATCCTATTTTTTTTCGAGTTGTTCGGGTTTTTGCTCCTTTAGCTGGAGCAGCAGCAGTTGGGGTCTCAGTTGTTGTTCCAGTCATGGCTGCAGGTTTAGGTGCTGCTGCCGGAGTTGGCTTACCTTTTGTTTTTTCAATGCTCGCCTGAAGAGCACTCATAAGGTCAACAACATTGGTTCGCGGTCCTTCCTTGGAGGTAGTTCCCTCATTGTTTTCAATTTTTGATTGAATTAGCTCCATTAAAGCCGTACGGTATTCATCTTTATATTTTTCAGGATCAAAGGTAGTTGTTAGTTGGTCAATAAGCATGATTGCAGTATCTAGTTCTTTTTCGTTAATATCAACATTTTCAGGAACCCCTGGGACCTCCCCAACATTTCTAACTTCATCAGGGTAGTGAATGGTTTCCATTACAAGACTGTTTTCATACACCCGAACGATTGCCATATGTTGTTTTGAACGAATAGCAATTTCAGCAATACCAATTTTCCCTGACTTTTGTAGGGCTTCTCGCAATAGGGCATAGGCCTTGCTTCCATTCTCGCCAGGACCCATGAAGTATGAACGATTGAAGTAGATTGGATCAATTTCATTTAAATCTACAAAATCAATAATCTCTACGGCTTTTTCTTCATGCTCATCTTTAAGTTCCTTAAGCTCATCTTCATTAAGAATAACAAACTTACCCTTTACGTACTCATAGCCTTTAATAATATCCTCATTGCCTACCTCTTTATCACAATTCGGACATGTTTTTTCATATTGTATTGGTGTAGAGCATTCTTTGTGTAAATTACGTAATTTAATGTCTTTATCTTCAGTAGCTGAATAAAGCTTAATAGGTATATTAACAAGTCCGAAGCTAATCGAACCTTTCCACATTGTATGCATAACTTCACTCCTAACTAAGGTGCGTATCACCGGTTAGGTTTTATTTTTGCCTATTTACAAGGAAACATGTCTGTTATTCCTTGGTTCTTTTTGTAAAGTAGTCTATAAACGGGTAAGATGTTATATTCGAAATGTTTTAAAAAGTAATGTTGTAATACATAGATTTATTGTAAAATGGTTGAGGACAGGTGGTGAAAGTTAGATGGAGCATCTAATAATAGAGTTTATTGAATTTTTAAAAGGACTATCTTATTTAGGGATTGTCATTGCATTAACGTTTGAATTCGTTCCTGCTGAGCTTGTACTCCCACTTGCTGGTTATTGGGTATTTCAAGGGGATATGAACTTATGGCTAGTTGTTATTGCTGGTACAGTTGGAGGAACCTTGGGCCCATTAACTCTTTATGCGCTAGGTAGATATGGTGGCCGTCCATTTATATTAAGATATGGTAAATACTTTTTTATTAAAGAGAAACAACTTGCAAAAGCAGATGAGTTTTTTGAGAAACATGGTGGGAAGGTTGCGTTTACAGGTAGGTTTATACCTGGTGTTCGTACACTTATATCTATACCATGTGGTATGGCTAAAATGAATGTTTGGATTTTTAGTATTTATACATTTGTTGCAATGTTTCCAATTACTTTCTTATATGTATACCTTGGAGTTCAACTTGGACCTAAATGGAAAGAGGTTGGGTCTCTAGCAAATGAATATTTATTACCTGCTGGAATTGGAATAGTTTCAATCTTAGTTGTGTATATATTAATAAAAAGAACTGGTAAAAAGCCAATTTTGAATGAAGTACCAAGGAAGAAATAAGGATATATTTATTGACAGTTGTACTTATTGATACTATAGTTAAAATATAGTAAATAATGGTTAGCTTCCGACAAAGGGGAGTAGCGTTCAGGGAAACCTGAAAATAAAGTCGTCAGTTCATGGGTTTAACCATCCATCGGCTTTATTGACACAAAACGTGTTTAGCAAGACCTTTGCCTATAAGGCAGAGGTCTTTTTTGCGTTCTTTATTGAGACCCTTTTGCCTTATAGGTGAGAGTTGAAAGTAAAGAGAGTATGTTCTCTTCACTTGTTAACACGAAAAATAGGGGGAATAGAGAACATGGAATTATCAATATTACTGGAGTATGGTTGGGTTTTACTAGTCTTAATCGCACTAGAAGGTATTTTAGCTGCGGATAATGCATTAGTAATGGCTATAATGGTAAAACATCTACCAGAAGACCAACGTAAAAAAGCACTTTTCTACGGATTAGCAGGAGCATTTGTTTTCCGTTTCGGATCGCTCTTTGCTATTTCATTCTTAGTAAATGTATGGCAAGTTCAAGCTATTGGAGCTATTTACTTACTGTTTATTGCAATTAATCATCTCGTGAAAAAGTTTTTAAGGAAAAAAATTGCAGAAGCAGAAAAAGAAAACGAAAAACAAGGCAAACAATCTGGTTTCTGGATGACTGTTTTAAAGGTTGAGTTAGCTGATATTGCTTTTGCAGTCGATTCAATTTTGGCTGCTGTAGCTTTAGCGGTAACATTACCATTAACAAGCCTTCCTAAGATTGGTGGACTTGATGGTGGACAGTTTGCTGTTATTTTTGCAGGTGGACTTATTGGATTAATTATTATGCGTTTTGCAGCAACATATTTTGTGAAATTACTTCACCGTAGACCAGGACTTGAAACAGCTGCATTTTTAATTGTAGGTTGGGTTGGGGTTAAATTATCTGTATATACACTATCTCACCCAGAGCTAGCAATACTTTCTGAAAGTTTCCCGAAGTCACCAGCATGGAAGATTACCTTCTGGGTAGTCCTGGTATCAATTGCTGTATCGGGTTGGTTTCTATCTAAAGACAAAGAGGCAGAAGAAAAGCAGGAAGTACATCTTGATAAAGCAGGTAATGCATAAATTAAGGAGTGGGGTAATCCCACTTCTTTTTTGTCGTAATTTGTTACAAAAATAACTTTTAAATTAAAATTATTACATTCACCCCCTCAAAAAGTTTTTTGACCTCGTACTTTTATAGTGAATCAAGCGCGCGCGACAAAAAAACTGATGAGGTGGAATATATAATGAAAAACGTATTATCAAAAAAAGCATTGGCTCTTATTCTTGCAGGATCTCTAACTTTACCTTCTGGTGTAGCATTTGCTAGTGAAGATGCAAGCTTAGAAACTAAAATACAATCAGAAACAACAATACAATCAGAAGTACCTTCTCTTATCCCTGGGGACTTCTTTTACTTCCTTAAAGAAGTGTTAGAGAACATTCAATTAGCTCTAACTGTTGATAACATTAAAGAAGCTGAATTACTTGCTAAATTCAGTGCTGAACGTTTAGCAGAAGCAGAAGCTTTATTTGCGGCGAATGAAACAGAGGCTGCTCTAGAAACAATTACTAAAGCACTTGAATATATGGAAGAAGTAGAAATTACAATTGATCAAAATGTAGAAGAAAGTACAAACGTAGAAACTGAAGTAGACCAAACTCAAGAGGAACCTGTGACTGAAGGAACAGAAGAAGAAGGAACAGAGGAAGCTACTGAAGCAGTTGCCGAGGAAGAAACAACTGAGGTTGAGGTTGAAGAGGAAGTAGCTGAAGAAGTAACAACTGAAGAAGAAGCAACGGAAGAAGTAACAATAGAAGATAAATATGCGCACTTAGAAGAATATGCAACACAAAATATCATTGCTTTAACTGCAGCGATGGAAAAAGTAAAGAATCCTGTAGCAAAAGCTGCACTAGCTAAAAACATTGAAAAAAGCTATAAAAAATTAGCTTTAAAACTTGAAATTTTAGCAAAAATATATGCTGAAGCAGATACGAAAGAAGAAGGTACTGAAAGTGAAGTAAGTGCAGATACTGATATTGAAGTAGAGGTAGAAACTGAAACTGAGATTGAAACTGAGACTGAGGTAGCAACAACAACTACTGAAACAACATCTGAAGAAGAGATTGTTTCTGAACTTGAAGTAGATTTAAACTTACCTGAGCTTCCAATTGCAGCACCAGTCGTTTCTAAGGAAAAGGCAAAAGAAATTAAAAGCCTAATTAAAGAGAAGAAAAAAGAAGCAAGAGAAGAAGCTAAGGAAGAACGTAAGAAAAATAGAGAAGATGCTAAAGAAGAGCGTAAGAAAAATAGAGAAGAAGCTAAAGAAAACCGTAATCAAGGTAAAGGGAAATCAGAAGAAAACAAAGGTAGAGGAAACAACTAATAAAACAAAAGGTTTGGATTTACTATCACCTTACATATAGTCACCATTTTCTGGTGGCTATATTTTCTTCAGAATAATACCTATTTGACTCCATATAAGCGATTTATAACTAAAAAGTAAGCTTTGGAAAAAATTATCTATTCACCAAGATTTTTTCATTGTAACACCCCTAAAAATCCGCTACCATTAACGAATACTATAGTGGAGAAATAGAGGTGAAAACTGATGCTTAGTTTACTTTTTAATATCGGGAAGAAAAGAAATTCTTTAGAAGATGAAGTACTTCTTATTCAAGAAGGAAATTCACGATTACAAAACAAGCTTATAAAAAAATATCAACCATTTATTGCGAAGACTGTATCTTCTGTTTGCAAAAGATATATAGATGAAACAGATGATGAATTTAGCATTGGTCTCATCGCATTTAATGAAGCTATCGAAAAGTATTCTGTAGATAAGGGAAGTTCATTATTATCATTTGCGGAATTACTAATTAAACGTAGGGTAATTGATTATATACGTAAAGAAGCTAGAGTAAAGACCGTTACACTTGTTGCAGCTAACGATAATGGTGAAGAGAATGTTCAATCAAAAATAGAATCTGATCTTTCCATTGATGATTATGAAAAAAAGATACAACAAGAGCATAGAAAAGAAGAAATTATCCATTTCCAAAAGGTGCTAATTGAATTCGGGTTAACGTTTTCGGAGCTAGTAGAAAATTCACCGAAACATGCTGATGCAAGGCAAAATGCGATGCTTGTGGCGAAAACACTGGTAGAAGAGGAAGGCCTTATTCAGGTATTATTTGATAAAAAACAGTTACCAATTAAGCAATTAGAGGCAAAAGTAGATGTTAGTAGAAAAACAATAGAGAGAAATCGAAAATATATAATTGCTATGGCCATTATATTGGTAGGGGATTACTTGTATTTAAAAGATTATATAAAGGGGGTGCTAGAGGCATGAGAAAAGGTGTAATAATGGAAATAAACAATGACTTCTTAACAATGCTAACGCCAGAAGGTGAATTTCTAAAAGCGAGAAAACATGATAACGACTATGAGATCGGGGAAGAAATTGATTTTTTTCCAGTAACAGTTACAGCGGTGGAAACACCTAAAAAGAAATGGTTCCAATTAAATAGAATTAGAGTTGCTCTAATGAGTTCTGTGGCAGCCATTTTATTTTTCATCACAGTTATACCACAAATGATGGCAAACCCTGTGTATGCCTATATGACAATTGATATCAATCCAAGTTTTGAAATTGGTTTAAATAATGAGTTGAATGTAGTTAGCCTTGACGCACTAAATAATGATGGGAATAGTATACTTCAAGAATATCCTAATTGGGAAAATCAACATATCGATGAAGTTACTGAAGTAATTATTAGTAAGAGTCGCGAACAGGGGTTTCTTATTGATGGGCAAGAAGTTCTAATTACAACTATTATTAATGAAGAAAAGATTGCCGAAGTTAGCGAAAAGTTGGCAAAAGAAATTCAATTAATCTCTACAACCTATAAAGAGAAACAAATCGAAATCACGGCTGTTGAAAGTGACATAGAAACAAGAGAGAAAGCTCAGAAGCAAGGGGTATCTACTGGAAGATTATTGCAACTGGAAAATAAACTGCCTGTTAAAGAAAAGGTAGAAGCACCAGAAGACAACACAGGTGAAAAACCTACAGATGATGACAAAGTGGAAATTGTAAAAGAAGCAGATGAGAAAAAAGTCGAAAAAACTATATCAGATGCTGAGAAGAAGTTAGAAAAAGAAATCGAAAAAGCAGTGAAAGAGGCTGAAAAAGCTATTGATAAGGATAAAAAGAAAGAAGAAGTCCTTGATAAAGTAAAATCCAATATAGATAACTCAAATATGCCTGATCACATTAAAGAGAGATTAAAAAACAAGCTAGAGGAAAAGCGCTCTAAGGAAAAAGGCAAAGATAGAAAAAAAGATGATGATGATGACGATGACGATAAGCCTGGCAGAGGAAAAGGTCGGGATAAAGATGAGGACTAAGGAATCCAACTAATAGGTTGGGTTCTTTTTTTTGGTTGGTGGTGGATTCGGACAGGTTACATTGGAGCAGGATATAACCTATCTGAATAGACTATGAATTCGGACAGGTTGCCATCGCACCTGCATCAACGAGTCCGAATAACCCAAGGATGCGGACAGGTTGCCGTCGCACCTGCACCAACGAGTCCGAATAACCCAAGGATGCGGACAGGTTGCCATTGCACCTGCACCAACGAGTCCGAATAACCCAAGGATGCGGACTTGTTGCCATCGCACCTACATCAACGGGTCCGAATAACCCAAGAATTCGGACAGGTTGCCATCGCACCTGCACAAACGAGTCCGAATAACCCAAGAATTCGGACTTGTTGCCATCGCACCTGCACAAACGAGTCCGAATAACCCAAGGATGCGGACAGGTTGCCATCGCACCTGCACAAACGAGTCCGAATAACCCAAGGATGCGGACAGGTTGCCATCGCACCTGCATCAACGAGTCCGAATAACCCAAGAATTCGGACAGGTTGCCATCGCACCTGCACCAACGAGTCCGAATAACCCAAGAATTCGGACAGGTTGCCATCGCACCTGCACAAACGAGTCCGAATAGCCCAAGGATGCGGACAGGTTGCCGTCGCACCTGCACCAACGAGTCCGAATAACCTAAGGATTCGGACAGGTTGCCCATTGAAGCATACTTCAACTTCTCTTAATCACCACCCAGGAATTCAGACCCCAAAAATAAACCTAGGGAAGAAATCCTCCCTAGGTTTTTAGCCAAGTATTTAATTGTAGAAAGTGTCTACATTATTTAAGGTTTTGTGACTGAGCTTGAGCAATCAGACGTTTTGTAATCTCGCCACCAACCGAACCATTAGCACGAGCAGTAGTGTCTGAGCCAAGTTTAACCCCAAATTCTTGAGCAATCTCTTCTTTAAATGCATTAAGTGATTGTTCAACTCCAGGAACAAGTAGTTTATTGCTTCTAGCCATTATTCATTCATCTCCTTGCTTATCATTGTGCAACAAAATATCGTTGCTTTCTTAGTATTAGTAGACAAAGAGAAATCAT
This sequence comes from uncultured Bacillaceae bacterium, assembly GCA_947497585.1. Classification (GTDB taxonomy): domain Bacteria; phylum Bacillota; class Bacilli; order Bacillales; family Bacillaceae_L; genus Bacillus_BV. The sequence goes on from CANMHG010000012.1 coordinate 81,645, forward strand.
ACTGGAAATGGTTTCTTATTTTATTAGATATAATTCTTAATTTGTAAAGTTGACTGCAAATAATTATGAGCTCGCATTTTATAGGCAGAGGCATGAACAGCGAAAATGGCTAAAACCATTACATTCTTTACAATTTCCTGTTCTTGTGGTTGTAAGCTACAATGCTCTTCTATATACTTGAGTGCTTCCTTCTCAACCCATGTTTTATCCGAAGTATCGAAAGTAGATTGAGTCAATTTGTCATAGATAAAAGCATATCCATTATAAAATAAAACAGGGTCAATTAAATCATCATGTCGGTCTTCTAAGTTATTAAAAACAAGTGATAGTACTTTTCGTATGGAATCGAAATCTAATACCATTTTTAGGTCTTCAACAATAAGAATGATAACCGCTTGATCAATAGAATACTTTTTCCCATTCAATGGAGAACCAATCAAATCTTTAACGTCGCGTTTTACCCAATTCGCAACTGCAGTAGAGGTAACACCTGCAAACTCGATTTGGTTTCCTATAGTAGCTATTTCATTCAAAGAAAAACCGTAGGTACTGCTACCTCTTCTTTTAAATTTCTTTAAGATAGATACTAGTCCAATCTGCTCATCTAGACCAACATCATATAGGTCTTTAATGACAGAGAAACATTCATCGATTGTTCCAGCTCTTAGTAAAATAAAAACCTGTGATATCGTCAGTCGATTACATTGAAATGTCTTCATATTGTACACCTCGAGATAGTCGGGAATCCCATACATTAACAACATCTATAGCTTGTAAAATTAATTGCAATTTTTATAATCTAGCTCTATAATAAGTTCATATGAACTTAAAATCAAGAGGTGAAAAACATGGGGAAACGATTGTTCTTATTAATTGCTACTAACATTCTTGTAATGGTGACGATTGGTATCATTCTTTCAGTCTTACCAATTGGCTCTTATGTTACAGCAAGTGGCAATTTAGATTTAGTTACATTATTAATTTTTAGTGCAGTAATTGGTTTTACAGGTGCCTTTATTTCATTAGCAATGTCACGTTGGATGGCAAAGATGATGATGGGTGTAAGAGTTTTAAAAGAAACAGACTCTTTATCGCAGGTGGAAAGAGAATTGGTAGAAAGAGTTCACAAGCTATCTAGAGCTGCTGGTATTACGAAGATGCCTGAGGTAGGTATTTATAACTCTCCAGAAGTAAATGCCTTTGCAACAGGTCCTTCTAAAAATAGATCTCTAGTTGCGGTTTCAACTGGATTACTTCAAGAAATGGATTATGATGCTGTTGAAGGTGTTCTTGCCCACGAAGTTGCACACATTGCAAATGGGGACATGGTAACAATGACCCTATTACAAGGTGTTGTAAATACATTCGTAGTCTTTTTTGCTCGTATTGTAGCATGGGGGGTATCTCGTGTTGTAAGAGAAGATCTTGCACCAATTGTGCATTTTATTGCGGTTATTGTATTCCAAATCTTATTCTCTATTTTAGGAAGTATTGTTGTTCTAGCTTACTCTAGATACCGTGAGTTTCATGCTGATAATGGAGGAGCGGATCTCGCAGGTAAGGACAAAATGATTCATGCACTTCGTTCGCTTCAACAGTATACAAACCGTGTAAATACAGAGCAATCATCTATTGCAACATTAAAAATTAACAGTAAAAAGGGTGCGAATATGTTATTCTCAAGTCACCCTGATTTAAATGAGCGTATTCGTCGATTAGAAGCAAAATAATCAAAAAGGGGTATATCAAGCATGAAAGTTGCTTGATATACCCTTTTTTTGTTTTAGTTTACAACTGCGAGTGAGAAATCCTGTGAACCCGAAGGAACATTATATGCTTGAATTTCAATGGTGTAAGTTCCTGCTTCTGATAAATTAATGAACACGTTTTCGACATTGTTTGTTCCGTCCCAATTATTATTATACGGGCTTGAAAAATCATTTCCGACATATTGCTTTCCGCTTGGAGAAGTTATGACTAAATCAAGGTCATTAACCAATGCTCTTGATGCAGATGGATTGCCAGGATAATCAGTCCATACAAGCGATAGTTTTAGTGGATCACTTCCATCAGCTGTGAAAGAGTATTTAGCTACTTCGCCTGTGCGAAGGGCTCTAGTCTCATTTATATAACCTACGTTTAAGGAATTTGCTAATTGAACTCTTCCCCAGCCTTGATCATAATAGGATTGGTTCAAATCCTGAGCCCCGACTACTAACGCTGCTTTTAATAAAGAAGGTTTTGGTGTAACTCCACGATTCTCCATAAAATGTTCTCTAAGTAATGCTACTGTACCAGCTACAAGGGGAGTGGCCATTGATGTACCACCCATATAGGCATATTTACTATTGTAATTTGCCCAGAATGAAGTATCTGGTGCTAGTGAGGAGCGTGATGAAAGTATATAGGTGCCTGGGGCTGTAATATCTGGCTTAACTCTTCCATCTGTAGTAGGTCCTCTAGAAGAAAAAGATGCAACTTGATTGATATTATCTGAGCTTGCGCCAAAACTAGGGCGGTAGTTTTCAGTAGCCCCAACAGTAATTGCATTCTTTGCAGAGCCCGGTGAACTAATTGTTTGACGTCCAGACCCTTCATTTCCAGCAGCAAAAAGAATTGTCATGTCATTGTTCCAAACATACTCATCTACCTCTTTTGATTCAGTTGTGTATGCACCATTTACTGGAGCACCCCATGAGTTTGTATGGATTCTTGCACCGGCATTATAAGCTTGTGAAAATAGGGTATTTAAGTTAGCTGGGATTCCTCCAAGTCCTCCATTACTGTCCATGATTGATTGGAAGACAAGATTTGCTTTAGGAGCCATCCCCTTAAAGCTTGCATCTCCTAGTACTGACCCTGCTACGTGCGTGCCATGTCCATTCGGGTCACTAGCATTGCCACTTCGGCCTAGGGCATATAAGGCGGTGATTTTTCCTCTAAATGATTCGTGCATTGTACTATCATTTCTGCCATTATCTAGTCCTGTATCAGCAACAGCAACCGTTTGACCAGAACCATCAAGACCGTATGATGATTGAGATGTACTAACTTTTAAAATCCCAGCTGCTTCGTTGTTCATTAGTTTATGATCAGACACTTTTGAAATATATTTAATTTCATTCTGCATTCCATATTGAATAAGTTCTTCTATCCCTTTAACCTGAATCTGTTGTTTTTGACCTTTAAAAGATGCCACAGTTGCCTTAATTAACCCAGAAGCTCCTTTTGAAAATAGTTGTGGATCAAATTTATATAAAGGTAGGTAAGGTGTAACAGAGTCAACTTTAGGTAGGCTTGATAGACTTTCTAGCTGATTCTCTTCAGCTTGTACAGTAAAAGCGAAATCAGGAATGTAGTCTAAGACCTCAATTCCTAAATTTTCTAGTTCTTTTAAATCTTGCTCAGTTACAGGACCGTTAAACTGTAGCACATGTAAATTGTTATCTTCAGGGACTTTTTCAAGTTTTTTCTTAATACCTGGTGGTATGTGCACATTGGAAGTATTGATTAAAAACTCAGCCTTCCCCAAACTTGGTGATTTTTTAACATGATGCAACATTTCTACACCAATTAACTCTAATTCGTTTGACTCTGAGGACGAAGCTGGTGCTGGAGCTTGGATGGCTAAAGAAGCAACTAATGCCGCAGTGGTAAGTGTAGCAAACACTTTTTTTAACATTGACTCATCTCCAATCAGTGATTTAGAGTCTGTAAGGCCTTACGCTCTATAAATAACATTAACAGAGATTCAAAATTCTGTGTATTGTGAAAATTGGTGTATTTTTAATGGATAATTAGTCTTATTTGTGGGGGGATTTTCCTCCTAGGAAGATTATCCTAATCAGAGAGAAGTGTGCTTATTAACAAAGAGCCATGAATATATATAGATGCTCCCTGTACTAACTGAAGATTCTTTGTGTTATAGTAGGAAAATAATAAGAATAAAAGGACTGACAGAATAGATGTTTAAAAAGGTTTTGAAGTTTTTACATACTCTTACTCCAGCACAGCTGATTGTAACCTTCTATTTTATTGCAGTATCAGTGGCTGTTGCCTTAATTTCTTTACCTATTGCACATAAGCCTGGGGTTGACCTATCTTTTATGGATGCTCTTTTCACAGCTGCAAGCGCCGTTAGTGTAACAGGACTGTCGACGGTTTCTATAGCGGAAACATTTAGTGTACATGGGGTATTTATTTTAGCATTTGTCTTGCAATTTGGCGGGATCGGTATTATGACACTTGGAACGTTCATATACCTAGTCATCGGAAGAAAGATTGGATTAAGGGAACGAAGGTTAATACAGGTTGATCAAAACCAGTCAAATTTATCAGGATTAGTTAAGCTCCTAAAGTCTATTATCGTAATCATTTTGTTAATAGAAGCAATTGGTACATTAATACTTGGTACATATTTTAAAAAATACTACCCAACGTGGGAAGAAGCTTTCTATCAAGGTTTTTTTGCATCAGTGAGTGCAACCACTAATGGAGGATTTGATATTACGGGTGCCTCAATGATTCCGTTTGCAAATGATTATTTTGTTCAATTTATAACAATTATCTTAATTACACTAGGTGCAATTGGGTTCCCTGTTCTAATAGAGGTAAAGGATTTTCTTAGTCAAAAAAATGGTCGCTTTCGTTTTACTCTTTTCACAAAGTTAACGACGATTACATTTTTAGGGTTAATCGTAAGCGGAACATTGCTTATTCTTATCTTGGAATTTAATCATTTCTTTGCAGGTAAATCGTGGCACGAATCCTTTTTCTATGCGTTGTTTCAATCAGTGACAACAAGAAGTGGCGGGTTAGCCACGATGGATGTAAGTGAATTTACTCTTCCGACTCTTCTTGTAATTTGTGGATTGATGTTTATAGGTGCTTCACCAAGTTCAGTCGGAGGTGGTATTCGAACAACCACCTTTGCGTTAAATTTATTGTTTCTGTTTCATTTTGCAAGAGGAAAGAAATCAATTAAAATATTCAAACGTGAATTACATGAAGATGATATTATCAAGTCATTAGTCGTAACGATGATGGCATTTATTATTTGTTCAGTGTCAATCATCATTTTATCAATTACTGAACAGCATCATTCTTTAATCGAAATTGTTTTTGAGGTTTGTTCAGCCTTCGGAACTGTTGGTCTCTCAATGGGCATTACACCTGATCTTAGTATTATTGGGAAGTTTTTTATCATTCTCAATATGTTTATAGGAAGAGTTGGTATCTTAACGTTCTTATTCCTACTAGGAACAAAAGGTGCAGAAGTGAATTATCATTATCCAAAGGAAAGAGTTATTATCGGGTAATCTTTTTAGGAAACGATCCAAGCTATTTGGTCGTTTCCTTTTTGTGACAAAATAAAAATGGTCTCTTAGACAAATAGTAAGAAGGTTAACGTAATGTGATAAGGAAGGATTAAAAATGGAATATACGAAAGAACTATCCTATAACAAGCGAAAAGCAAACAAGAAGAAACACAATGGAAAACGCTGGGCTATCGTTTCAATTGCATCCATTCCATTAATTATGACGTTAGGGAACTCTATGTTAATTCCAGTTTTACCTTTGTTTGAAAAAAAGCTCGGTATCAGTTCTTTACAATCAAGTATGATAATCACACTTTATTCCGTTGTGGCGATATTTTTGATTCCGATAGCGGGTTATTTATCTGATCGAATTGGGAGGAAAAAGGTTATTATTCCTAGCCTCATCCTAGCTGGGGTCGGAGGAATCATCGCGGCATGGGGTACGTGGGCTGCTGATAATCCTTATACTTTCGTTTTAATTGGTCGGATCTTTCAAGGCGTAGGCGCAGCAGGGGCAGCACCTATTGTCATGCCTTTAGTTGGTGATATGTTTCGTGATGAAGATGAGGTAAGTAGTTCATTAGGTGTAATTGAAACGTCGAATACGTTTGGAAAGGTGCTAAGTCCTATACTAGGAGCTGCACTGGCTAGTATTTTATGGTATTCGCCCTTTCTTGCATTCCCTGTATTTTGTCTCATTTCCATTCTGTTAATGACTTTCTTAGTAAAAACCCCTGATACAACTGAGGAGCCACCTCATTTTGGTGAGTTTATTTATAAAATTAAAGGTGTTTTTAAGGAGAAAGGCCGTTGGATTTATGCTATTTTTGCGATTGGCTGTATCATAATGTACGTGTTATTTGGCGTCCTTTTTTATTTATCGAGTACATTGGAGGATACCTATGGGATTGATGGTTTAAAGAAGGGATTAATATTAGCTATCCCTCTAGCCTCATTGTGTCTGGCGTCCTTTATTACAGGTAAGAAGATAAGTAAAAATAAAGTATTAATGAAGTGGCTTACGTTTATAGGACTTGTACTATTGGCTACTGGTGTATTTATCATCAGTTTTTCCGAAAACTTGTGGTACCTACTATCAATATTTTTCTTATGTGGGATTGGTATAGGGATGTCGTTACCTTGTTTGGATGCCTTTTTAACAGAAGGTATTGAAAAGTCACAACGTGGAACCATTACTTCTATTTATAGTTCGATGCGATTTATTGGTGTAGCTGTTGGCCCACCTGTATTTGCTATCTTAATGGAAAATTCTCGTCTTTTAATGTTTTATAGTACAACGGCTGTTTGTATATTTGCTGGAGTTATCAGCCTTTTTGCAATCAAGCCAAAACAAACAAGTTAATTTTATGTGAAAAAGTAGCCCCAATCAGTTTGTGATTGGGGCTAAAATAATGTAATCCATCTTTTCTTATTAATCTTTTCCGTATCCAACATCCTTATCAGGGTGCATAAAAGGAACACCTTTGGGACGCCTTTTACTTTCAAGTAGTTCACGGTTTTCAGTTGTATTCCACCCAATGTCATTGGTTGGATGTACCCATTCATCTCCCGCCATGATGGAAGGATCTACATCATCGCTCCAATTATTTAATGGGGAATCTGGTGAATCATAAAAGCTATCTCCAATAACTACACCATGCTCATTTACAAAAGGTTCTTGCATTTTAATGCCTGTTCCTTTAAACGAAGGTGCACTTATTTGATGGGGTTGTGTTTCATCTAAGATAGGTGAATCGATTTTCTCTTCTTTATTCTTCTTTGCCATGCTATCACCACTCTCCATATAGGATTCAATTTTAGTATGAGCATATGAAATAAATATATGAGTCGAATATGGACAAACTAAGGAAGAGGTCATCTCATTATTACTACCATAGGGGGAAAATAGAAATGAAGCGAAAAGTAGCTAGAGACGCAGCAAGAAAATCAGCATTTACTCCAACAGAAAGCCTTCCAGACAATGAGTTTTCAGCAGAGGTTGGATATGAAAACCCTGCAAAAGGAGCTAATCGCAATTCAAAAAAAGGCAATAGTACAGGAGAATAGACGATGAGAAAAGAAGTTAAGCACAAAAAGCATGCTGGCGATAAAAACCATGTTATGTCTAAGGATTTGCTAAAAGAAGAATTTGGACATGAAATGGGAGACCCCAATTCAACCAAAGCTTATGAACTTTTAGCAGATACAAATCAAAAAAAGAAGCAAGATAAGAAAAAATAGATGAAAAAGGCTGACTCATTTAGTGAGTCAGCTTTTAAATAAGAAATTACTATAAGCTTGCGTTACTCATATTTGTAGTGAATATTTCAGCATGAGGTTCATACGGATCAAAATACACAAGCATCATTGTTTCTGTGTCAATAATCTTCCCAGACTGCAGGTATTCTCCTAAATCGAAAGGCAATGTCTCTAAAACAGTGTGCTTAAATATATCCTTTTCGGATAGGTTAAGCTCTAAAAACGCTTCCCCTAAGATGGCAGGACTTTCAAGGATGTTTCGATAATGAGAAGATCTAGATTCCTTGGTCATCATATCCGTCCACCATGGCTTTCTAGGCTTGTACTTATGATTCTTAAGATAATCATATTTCATAAAACCTTCAATGACTGAAATGTTCTTTACCTCCATTGAAACCATAAACTCATGAAGTCTTTTAAAGAGGTCCTCTAGTTGATGGCCAATTCTAGACCAACCTTGTTCTTCCCAATAAGCCCCAAATTGCTGGAAGAAATCAAAAGGAGTTTCAAACACTTTTGTTACCAAGTATTCTATGGTTGCGTCCATTCTATGATCATTCCAGTATTTTTCAAGGACGTCTTCAACTTGCTTAATACGAATAATATCTTCAAACGGAAGGATATTATTTCTAAGGATTTCATATGGTGAATGATCCATATAAACATAACCATGGTCCTCAGATCGTAGACGTAAACCTGTTCCACGCAGCATCTTTAAAAATCCTAATTGTAGCTCTTCAGGGCGCATTTCAAACACATCATTAAACGTTTGACGGAAGGAATTGTAATCCTCTTCAGGAAGACCAGCTATTAAATCTAAATGCTGATCAATTTTTCCTCCATCTTTAACTAGGGTAACTGTTCTTTTAAGCTTACTGAAGTTTTGTTTCCTCATTACTAATTCATTTGTTGCGTCATTCGTTGATTGAACACCGATTTCAAATCGGAATAATCCTGCAGGAGCATTTTCATTTAAAAATTCAATAACCTCAGGTCTCATAATGTCTGCTGTAATTTCAAACTGAAACACAGTGCCAGGACGATGCTCATCAATTAAAAATTGGAACATTTCCATAGCATAACTTCGACTAATATTGAATGTACGGTCTACGAACTTAATCGTTTTAGCTCCATTGTCCATTAGGTATCGGATATCATCTTTTACTTTCTCACGATCAAAGTAACGAACCCCAACCTCGATAGAAGACAAACAGAATTGGCAACTAAACGGGCAGCCTCTGCTTGTTTCAATATAAGTAACACGTTTTGAAAGTTGCGGAATATCCTCTTTAAAACGGAATGGAGAAGGGACTTCTTTTAAATCTAATTTATTCCGTTGTGGATTAATTACAAATTGGTCGTTTTCTTTAAAAGCAAGGCCACTAACTTCTTTCACGCTTTCTTGACTTTGTAATTTAAAAAGAAGTTGTTTGAAGGTTTCCTCACCTTCACCAATAACAATATAATCAACCTCTGGTATACGCTCAAGCCATTCTCTTACATCATAGGTTACCTCTGGACCACCAATGACAATAGTAAGTGAAGAGTCAATTTTCTTTAACATTTTTATAACCTTAATCGTCTCTTCAATGTTCCAAATATAACAACTAAAACCAATGATATCTGGTTTTTTACTATAAAGGTCAGTAACGATATTCATGACCGGATCTTTAATTGTATATTCGGCAAGTTCAATATCGAACTCAGGGGCAGCATACGCCTTTAAGCATCGAATTGATAAACTTGTATGGATGTATTTTGCATTTAATGTACTTACAACTATATTCATTTTTTTTCCTCATTTCTAGGGCAGAAAAGTCTAACTGTACAAACCATTATTCTATCATATTTTAGACAATAAAGTATGGATAAAAACGTGGGAAAAAGAAAAAGATATTATGATTCTCTTCATAAAGTATTGGTTAAGAAGGAGGAATATGGTAATTAATTCCCAGAATAGAATAACCAGTATTTTACATACTAACAACAAGAGAATTATCTGGAGGAAACAATATGCATGTAGGAATAACTATAGCCGTCCTATTGGCAGTGTATTGGAAGGCTGACTGGAAAAATTGGAATCATTATCACCCAACTCTTTTATATGTTATAGTTTGCAACCTATTATATAACTGCTTGTGTGCTGGATATTTATTATGGGAGTATGAACCAGATTTCTTGTTTCACCATAATAGTACCGATCTTGCTTATTCCTTTATTGTTCTACCGGGAATAGCATTACTGTTTTTAACAGGATATCCCTTTAAGCTGAAGTTACAAAAACAGTTAACTTATATTTCAAAATGGATTGTACTTTCCCTAATAGTAGAGAGTGTCGTTTTAGTTACTGGTTTTTTAGAGTTTAATAGGGGTTGGAAATTTTGGATGGAGATTCCCTTTTATTTCGTAATGTATTGTATGATCCGTTTACATCATACAAAGCCGCTTCTTACATATTTATTATCGATTATTATCATTATTTTTTTAATGAACGCATTTGATGTCCCATTTTCAGTTCCTATCGAAAAACGTTAGTAGGGAGGGGAATTTATGAGCTATGAAAAAATTGAATACTACCAAAATACGATAGTTCAGTTAGAAATTCAGTATTGGTTGGATAACTCTTTCCTTACCCCTGCCTGGTGGGTATTGCTTGCTGCGGCAATAATTCCTTGGATAATTTGGTATAAATTTGTTAATCGCACTAGGTTTCTAGAGATTATACTATATGGAATGCTTTGGATCATATTTGCTATAGTTTTAGATGAAATTAGTTCTACATGGATGTTATGGTCATATCCAAGAAAGCTTTTCCCCATCATTCCTCCATTAATCCCAGCCGATCTTACTATTGTTCCTGTAACCTTTATGTTTGTTTATCAATATACGGCAACCTATAAGATGTATATGTTTTGGTCGGTGGTCGTAGGTTCACTGTTTTCATTTGTAATAGAAGTTATCTTTGTCCACTATCATTTATTTAAGATGTATCAGTGGGAACATTGGTATTCATTTATAAGCTTCATTATTGTAGCTTCTATTATTTGGGGGATACATCAAAGAATAATGAAGTTAACAAAGTTATCAAAATCACCTATTGGATATTAACATTTTCCGTAGGTGTTTTTTAATACTAAAAAATTGTAAATTCTTACACTTTTAAAAAAAACAATATAATTATAGGAAAATATAACTGAATATATTTTCTTATTCGACAATTTAATCTATAATGAATAGAAATAATAGTTTGACAAATTAGGTTTTTGTTTGAAATTGTCGTATGAAGGGGGTAGGGTTTGTTGAAATTTATAACTAGACTATCGAGGGAGAAGAAGCCTAAATTACAAAATAACATGAAAGCTCCTAAGCCTAAAAAAGTGAAAAGGAAGGCTGTAGGCTGGAAAAACCTAAAATTAGGACAAAAATATGGTGCAGCCTTTACGCTCACGCTTTTCTTGTTTAGTATCTCAGCAATCATTATTTTCTTACAGTTATCATCGGTACAAGAAAAAATGACTGAAGTAGAAAAAAGTGCTGATAACTCAATTGCTATTACTGAAATGGCATCAGTGTTTCAACAGCTTGGAAGCGAAATAAGTATTTACATAGCTAACAGCAATATTAAACACGTTACCTCTTTCCAAGAGTTAACCACACAGTTTTCTGCTTTAGAGAAAGAAATTAGACCCCAATTAGTCAATGAAAACCATGTGATTATTTTTAATAAAGTAGTAGCAAATCAACGAGAGTTAATCCAATTATTCGCAGAGGATGTCATGCCTGCTGTGAAGGCCCAGAAAGCACTTGATTCTATGAAAGCTAGTAATATGGCTAATGAAATCATTAACGATACGGTAATGATGCTTACTGAATTAAGAGGTCAACTGAAAATGGATAGTGATAAGGCTGTAGAATCTGTTGGGGCAAGTGTTGCATCCACAGTCCTTATTCTTATAGCTTCCATCCTGATTTCAGGAATCTTAGGAACAATCAGCATACTAGTAATTGGTAGAATGGTGAAGAAACAATTTACTAAACTTATTAAAACTTCGGAAGAGATAGCAAGTGGAAACTTGAATGTAGATTCAATTAACTCAACTGCCTTAGATGAAATTGGAATGCTAGGTCAATCTATTGACACTATGAAAGAAAGTCTTCAAGCGATGATTCAGGAAATCTTATCTGTTTCTTCACATGTAACAGACAAAAGTACGGAACTAACCACTACATCATCTGAGGTGAGAGCAGCAAGCCAACAAGTTGCATCAACCATGCAAGAATTGTCCACAGGTGCCGAGGAGCAGGCACATTCATCCTCTCTACTTGCACAAATGATGGAGGATTATGTTAAAAAAATTAAAACCGCAAATGATAGTGGTACTAGAGTTCATAAGTCATCCCTAGCTGTTTTAGAGCTTACAGAAAAAGGGAATGAGGCAATGAATTTATCAACCTCGCAAATGAGCAAAATAAATGAACTTATGAAAGCCTCTGTTAGCAAGGTTAAAGGACTTGATGAGCAAACGAAGCAAATATCTACACTAGTACAAGTAATTCGAGAAATTGCTGAGCAAACGAATTTGCTGGCTTTGAATGCAGCGATTGAGGCAGCAAGAGCGGGCGAGCATGGCCGAGGCTTTGCTGTTGTTGCAGATGAGGTAAGAAAGCTTGCCGAGCAGGTTGCACATTCAGTAAAAGATATACGAGAAATTGTCTCAAGTATTCAAAATGAATCTAATGAGGTTGCTAACTCCTTACAAGCTGGATACAAGCAGGTGGAACAAGGTACACTCCAAATTGAGGATACAGGTCAGACATTTAAAGAGATAAATTTAGCAGTAAAAACAATCTCAGGTGATATACATGATATCTCAAATAATCTTGCTACAATCTCAGATAGTACAGTTAAGATGAATCAGTCAATTGAGAATATTGCTTCTGTCTCGGAGCAAGCAGCTGCAGGAATTGAACAAACGTCAGCATCGGTTCAAGAAACAAATGGTTCAATGGAACTGATTGCAGGAAGTGCTGAGACTTTATCAGACTTGGCTGATCAATTAAATTCAATGATTAGTAAATTTAAACTATAGAAAGTTAAGGCCAGTATAGAGGATTTTATACTGGTTTTTTTATTTCATTGGTAAATCGAGTAACAGAAGAGGAAATAGGGTTAATCCGTTGGGTATAATTTCATATTTTCATAAAGTTACTAAGAATGATGTTATACAATGAAGGAAAATGTTGAACGGTGTAGAATATATTTTTAAATACATAGATTTATTAGGAAATAGAATTGTAAGGGGGACATCGGCTTGAATCTGACAAAAAACGAAATAGAATATCAGGAGCTATTGGTTAAAGTTCAAGCGTTGGAGATGGAAAATCAATCTTTGAAAAGTGAGAACGACAAGCTAAAGGTTACTTATGATCGAGTTGAAAAAGATTGGTTAGAAAATGAGCAGATGTTTAGGGACCTATACCATAGATCACCAGATGGAATCCTTATCTTGAATGAATCAGGAAAAATCGTAGACGCTAATCCGTCATTTTGTAAAAGTCTTAAAATGAAGAAAAAGCAGCTATTACATATTTCACTTGAAGATTTAATCGAACCCAATTATAAATATAAAGCTGAAAAGATAAATAACGTACTATTAAAAAGTGGAAGAGTTCGAGGTGATCTTCCACTTGTCACGCAAGAAGATGAGAAACGTATTTTTGATTTTACAGGTACAACGAATACCTATAATAATCTGTATACCTTAATCCTACGTGATATCACTGAAAAAAGAGAGATGGAAGAAGAGCTAAGAAAAAGTGAAGAGCGTTTTCGAGAGATGTTTGAACATGCAATTGAGGCTATTATTATCTGGGATGATCGCTTCAAAATTATTAGAGCTAACGAGTCTGCTAGTCGAATGTTCGAACTACCTAATAAACAGTTATTAGAGCATTCTCTATTAGACTTTGTAAAAGATGACGAAGAGTTTCAAGCTATGTACGAAGAGTTTAACCGTAAAGGTCAAATAAGAGAAGAACTTCCTTTTAATATGCCAAATGGAGAACAAAAACAGCTGGAATTTACATCTAAAAAGCATGTAATTGATGGATATAATATGACTGCTTTCAGGAACGTTAGTGAAAGAAAAAGAATGGTGAAGGAACTAATAGATAGTGAACTAAAATTTCGTAAAATATTTGATTCAGTTATGGATGGCATTGTTCTTTTAAACAATAACTTTAAAATTATTGCTATCAATCCGGTTGCTGCTTCAATCCTTGAGGTTTCTGATATTGCATCAATTGGAAAAAAACTTGATGATATTATTGGTCTACCGAGTGGGAGTTTTGATGAAAAATTTGCAAATCAAATGCAATACAAAGGTGAAAAGGAATTTATTCTCCATAATGGTAAGGAAAAAATTATCGAGTATGCCTACAAAAGACAGATGATATCAAATGTGCATATGGCATTGTTTAGAGATGTTACCGATAAAAAGGAGATGGAGGAGCGCCTCCGGAAGTCAGATACACTTTCGGTTGTCGGGGAGTTAGCTGCTGGGATTGCTCATGAAATTCGAAATCCAATGACTGCTCTAAAAGGATTTATCCACTTACTTCAAGCAAGCGTAAAAGAAGATTTTTCGATGTATTTCGATGTTATAACTACCGAATTGAAACGGATTGAATCTATTATTACTGAATTTTTAATTCTAGCAAAACCACAAGCTTTACATTATGAGAAAAAAGATTTATCAAAGGTCATGTCTGATACGATTGAGCTATTAAGGCCACAGGCTACCTTAGGCAATGTGCAAATTGTTTTTCAGCACAATGACCAGCTGCCAGAGATGTTTTGTGAGCCTAACCAATTAAAACAGGTATTTATAAATATTATAAAAAATGGAATTGAGGTTATGCCAAAAGGTGGCTCAATCTTTGTAAAAATGTTTCAGGAGGTTCCTAATCATTTTGTTATATCAATCGCAGATGAAGGCTCCGGAATTCATAAGGATAAATTAAAAAGACTTGGTGAGCCTTTCTATACAACGAAAGAACGAGGAACAGGCTTGGGCTTAATGGTTAGTTACAAAATTATTGAAGAACATAGAGGAAAGATAGATGTTACTAGTGAAGTTGGGGTCGGTTCGGAATTTAGAATAACCTTACCACTTTCTAACTGATAAAAAACCAGTTGATTTCAATCGACCAAATAACCTTTATTATGGTATAATTCATGGAAAATATTTTATAATATTTTCCAATTTTTTCTTTTCGGAGCAAAATTAGATTTTTACCGTAAACCTCTATAGGAGGGGATACTTTGGAAATTGAGTCTGTTATGTTAATTATAAAAGAATATGGATATGTTGCATTGTATTTCGTGTTGTGGCTCGGATTTTTCGGATTGCCTGTACCTAATGAAGTGATTGTTATGACCAGTGGATTTATTACTTCTAAAAGTCTACTACAACCACTGCCTGCATTTATCGTGACATTCGCAGGGGTGATGAGTAGTTTAACAACTCTTTATTGTCTAGGAAGATTTAGCTTTCATTCCATTCATCCAAAATTAATGAAAAACAATCGTATGAAAATCTATTTGCAAAAGTCTGAAGTACTAATCGAGAAGTATGGTCCAGTTGCTCTTACTTTCGGCTATTTTTTTCCTGGTGTAAGGCATTTTATCCCGTTTATGGTTGGTAGTTACAAGATGGATTTTAGTAAGTTTGCCTTATTCGCTTATACTACAGCTTTTATCTGGTCTTTGGCACTTTTTACAGGTGGTTATTATTTTGGGAATTATATTGAAATGATTGGGGAGGTACTTTATACGGGCGGTGTAATTGGAATTTTTTCAATGGTGTTATTGATTTCGACTATTATTTTTATAAGGAAAAGAAAAGCAAAACGAACAGCACTAAAAGATGTATAGGAGGAAATGTAGTTGGAGTATAAATTAGTATCTATTAATGTAGGAGAAGCAAGACGAGAACTTTATAAAAATAAAGAGATTGCAACTGGCATTTATAAAAGGCCAATTGAAGAAGAAGTGTTTGTCTCATCACTTCAAATTGGTGGTGATCAACAAGCTGATTTAGTCAATCATGGTGGTAAAGATCAAGCAATCTGCGCATATCCGTTTGAGCACTTAGAATATTGGGAGAAAACGTTAAAGCAACCATTTAGAGTGGGGGCGTTCGGTGAAAATTTTACGATTCAAGGTCTGAATGAAGAAAATGCACATATTGGTGATATATTTGAAGTTGGAGACGTTAGGATACAGATTAGTAACCCGCGTAAGCCGTGTTATAAACTTGGAAATCGTTTTAAGGCTGAGGAATTACCAGTCCTAGTTCAACAAACAGGATATACTGGGTTTTATTTTCGAGTATTAAAAGAGGGTTTCATAAAACCAGGACAAAGTTTACGGTTACTAGAACGGAAGGAAGAAAATCCAACTGTTGCATATATTAACAGTGTCATCTATCATGATGAGGACAATATTCAGGCATTAAAGCAATTAGTAGAGGTCAAGGAATTATCGGAAAGATGGAGAAATTCCTTTCAAAACAAGGTAGAAAAGCTACTACTAAATAAGATTGACTAATTATTGGAGTGTTTTAAATGCAGCTTAGTCGGCTCGTAAATTTTCATAAAGTAATGGGAGACCCCACTAGAATACGAATTATTGTACTATTAGCCAAAGGTCCGCATCATGGTCAAGCACTAGCTGGAAAATTAGGACTTACCCCGCCTACCATTACTCACCATATAGGGAAGCTAAAAGAAATAGGCATTATTAAGCAAAAAAGAGAAAAGAATACCATTTATTTTTACCTAGATGAAGATCAGTTGAGGTTAAAATCTCAGGCTATTATTAATACCGCTTATGGAAAAGTAGATGATGATGATGAAAAGAAGGATGAACACCAACAAGTTCTTGCTAATTTCATGACACGAGATGGGAAGTTAAAAACAATACCTGCTCAGCGTAAAAAGAAGCTTATGATCCTTGAGCATTTAGTAAAGGGACTTGAACCTGGGAAAAAATATACAGAGAAAGAAATAAATGAATACATAAAAGATTTCCACGAAGACTACGCAACAATTCGCAGAGAGTTTATCATGTGCCATTTTATGTACCGTGAAGATGGGATATACGAAGTGAATCCACCAGAAATGTGGGAGAAGATCAAATGAAAAAGCGGAAAAGCACTATGCTCTCCGCTTTTTTTGTTGGTTACTGAAATAAATTAGAGATTGATTCTTTATATTCACCATTATAAAGAATTCCCTCTTCAGTAATGATTGCTGTAATTAATTCATTTGGAGTTACATCAAAGGCAGGATTAAAGACGTTAATCCCTTCTGGTGCGATTCGATGCCCATTAATATGTGTTACTTCTTCAGGGTTGCGCTCTTCAATAGGAATTTCTTTTCCAGATTGAAGAGAGATATCAAAGGTAGACAGTGGTGCTGCTACATAAAAAGGAATGTTAAAGGCTTTTGCGAGAAGAGCTAGACCATAGGTTCCAATTTTATTTGCAGTATCACCGTTTGCTGTAATACGATCTGCTCCTACAATGACTGCTGTAATTCCCTTTGCAGCAATGGTGTGTGCTGCCATATTATCCGTAATAAGTGTTACATCTACTCCAGATTGCTTAAGTTCCCATGCTGTAAGTCTTGAGCCTTGAAGAACCGGACGAGTTTCTGAAGCAAACACTTGAAGGTTTATTCCTTTTTCTTTTGCAAGATGGAAGGGTGCTAGGGCTGTTCCGTAACGTGCCGTTGCAATTGAACCTGCATTGCAAATGGTCAATACCTTATCGTTACTTTTGAAAAGGGATAGTGCATACTCCCCGATTTGTCGACAAACTGCCTCATCCTCTATCTGAATACGTATTGCCTCATGGGTAAGCTTAGTTTTTGCCTCATTAATCGAAGTTGCATTTTCAACACTTCTAACCATACGATCTAATGCCCAGAATAGATTTACAGCAGTGGGGCGAGAACTTGCTAAGTAATCACGGTCCTTTTGCAGCTGTGTTTTAAATGCCAGTATCGATTCAACTTCATAATTTTGTGCAGCAAGAGCAAGACCGAATGCTGCCGTTATACCGATTGCTGGTGCACCACGAACCTTTAAACTTGTAATGCTTTCCCAAACATCTTTAACTGTTCTAAGTTCTATATACTCTGTTTCAAGAGGTAGTTTTTGTTGGTCAAGTAGAGAAATATAATGTTCCTTCCACTCTACTGATCGTGGAATTGTAAAGCTTTTAGTCATCGTGTTTGTCACTTCCTTTTTAGTAACTATAGCTCGTTTGAAAATAACTTCGAATCTCAGTTGGACTATTGATTGTTGAACGATTTAAGATTAGTTCTTTACCTAGCTGAAGAGCTTGTTGTTTTGCTAGAATTTTAGCATTATAATCTTCAATTTGGTCCAAATCAGCAACATGTGCTAAACCAATGGTTCGGCGAATGATCTCACAGCCTGCAAATCCAATTGTATCTTCAAGGATTTGAGTTAGTAAAGAGTCTAAATATCCATCAATCTTTGCGTAGGCTTCAACATTATCTTTTTCCCAAAGATGAGAGAAGGTATCTACGAAAACAACCCACGTTTTTTCGATGTGTGTGAATAGTGGTTCTTGCTTATCCGTTTCTCTTGATAATGCATTTAAAACGAGATTTGCAAGAAATTGACCTATATCAAATCCAAAAGGACCGTAGAAGGCGAATTCAGGGTCTATGACTTTTGTTTCTAGGTCACTAGCAAAAATACTTCCAGTGTGCAAATCGCCATGTAGGAGTGCATCTCCTTGTGTTAAAAACTTCTGTTTTAGTTTTGCCACTTCAAGTTTTAGTTTTGAATCATTCCAAAGTTTTTCGACATCAGCCTGTAGCTCACTTTCGAAATTATTTGTATCAATATCGAAGAATGGGTCCGTGAAAACAAGGTCTTCCGTAATTTTGCAAAGCTCCGGATTTGAGAAACGGTGAGCTAGTTTCTTTTTTTCCTGAGGATTTAGGGCAAAATCAGAAGTGTAGAATAGCGTATGAGCTAAATATCTTCCAATATGCTCTGATAAAAGTGGATAACTTTCACCCTTAATTAAGCCAGCACGAGAGATTTCTAAGTGAGATAAGTCCTCCATCACAGTAATGGCCAGTACTTCGTCAGTATAAAAAACCTTTGGTACTAAGTCAGGTACGAGGTTGTAATACGTTAGTAATGCATTGCTTTCAATCGTAGCTCTCTTAAGTGTAAGCGGCCAGCTTTCCCCAACAACCTTTGCATATGGCAAGGCTTGCTTAATAATAATGCTTTTATTAGTTTTTTCATCAACGATATGAAAGACAAGATTTAAGTTCCCATCCCCAATTTCCTTTGAACGTAAAGTAGCACCTTGTTCAAAAAGGCCTAATTTAGTTGCTAGTGAAATAGCTGATGCTTCTGTTAAGGGCTCGTAATTAGAATGTTGAATTGATAAAGACATATGTGAATAACCTCCAAAGTAAGTATTGTTTTGTTTAAGCTTCGGAGGCTTTTCTATGTAGAAAAAATAGAAAAGCCTCTTTCGACATCGAAAGAGGCTTGAAGACACGGCTTCGCACCTCTTATCTGCCAGAAAGAATATCTTTCTGTGGAATTAGCACCGTGCCTTATCTGAATGTGTACTAAACATTCAATTTGGCGCATGTAAAAAAGCGCCCCACTTCGCAGTGGAATTACGGTCGGTTGCTGGGCTTCATCGGGCCATTTCCCTCAGCCTACTCTTGATAAGAGATTAAATTGCATAAAACAATTTAGGTTAATTTAATTTTTTGAATTTTAACACTTGATGAGAATAATAACAAGTGAATGATTTGTTTGTCAATGTATTTTCCAAAAAAATTATTGGTAAAAGTTTGGTCTTCTATCTTGGAAGATCGGGATTTGATTTCTCACTTTTTTAACCTGATCTAAATCAATGCTTGCGATTAATGTTTCAGGTTCAGTACTAGCCTCAGCTATAATTTCTCCCCATGGATCAATAATCATTGAATGCCCCGCAAAGACATTTGCAGGATCGCTGCCAGCTCTGTTACAAGCAACAACATAGCATTGATTTTCAATTGCGCGGCTAATTAAAAGGGCACGCCAATGTTCAAGACGAGGAAGTGGCCACTCTGCAACGACAAATACGAGTTCAGCGCCTTCGGTTGTATGAGCACGTATCCATTCCGGGAAACGTATGTCATAGCAAATTACCCCAGATGAAGGTATACCCTCAATCGTGAATAGGCCTTTTGCATCTCCAGGAATTAAGTAGTGATGCTCATCCATTAATTTAAAGAGATGTAGTTTGCTATATTCTCCGACAACTTCTCCGTTGCGGTTAAAAATAAACATCGTATTTTTAACACCTTCATCAGTCTTCTTGGCAACCGAACCTGCAACAATATTCACCTTGAATTTTTTTGAAAGGTTACCGATAAACTGGGTTGTGTCTTCACCTTGGTGATCGGCGATATCTTCTAATCTTGTTAAATCATAGCCTGTTGTCCAAAGTTCAGGGAGAACAATGACATCAGGTTTTGATTCTGAAATAACTTTTGAAATTTCAAGCTCAGCATTTTGTTTATTCTTTTCTGGGTTACCGTAAATAATATCTAGTTGAATGCAAGCTATTTTAAGTTGCATGAATTGTCCCACCTTTTTAAATTTTTTCTTTACATTTTGCTATTAACAATATATGATTTGTGACTAGAAATTCAAGAATTTTTTTGAGTAGGTGTAAATGATGAAGCATTTTGAGCAATCACAGTTGTTACAAGGTTTACCTAAACAATTCTTTGCATCCCTTGTGGCAAAAGTAGGTAAAGTTGTTGCCGAAGGGCATGATGTAATTAACTTAGGTCAAGGAAATCCGGACCAACCAACCCCACAACATATTGTTGAAGCATTAAAAGTAGCTGCTGAAAAACCAGCATATCATAAATATTCGCCTTTTCGTGGGCAGCAGTTCTTGAAAGAAGCAATTGTTACGTTTTATAAAAGAGAATATGGTGTAGACCTTGATCCAGATAAGGAAGTAGCGATTTTATTTGGTGGAAAGGCTGGATTAGTGGAAATTCCTCAGTGTCTAATGAACCCTGGTGATATCGCACTTGTTCCTGACCCAGGATATCCGGACTATTGGTCAGGAGTAGAACTAGCCCGGGGAGTTATGGAATATATGCCGCTTCTGGCTGAAAATGAGTTTCTGCCTGATTATAGCCAAATTGACGAGAGTGTTTTGGAACAAGCGAAAGTTATGTTCTTAAACTATCCTAACAACCCAACAGGTGCTACTGCTTCAAAAGAGTTTTTTGAAGAGACCATTGAACTAGCAAACAAACATGATTTTTGTGTTGTTCACGATTTTGCTTATGGGGCAATTGGCTTTGACGGTAATAGACCAGTAAGCTTTTTAGAGGTAGATGGTGCGAAGGATGTTGGAATTGAAATTTACACTTTCTCAAAAACGTATAATATGGCAGGGTGGAGAATTGGTTTTGCTGTTGGAAATCAAAGTGTAATTGAGGCTTTGAATCTACTACAGGATCATATGTATGTAAGTATATTTAGTGCCGTTCAAGAGGCTGCTGCTGTAGCATTGTTAGAATCACAGAACTGTGTAGATGAGTTAGTTTCACTGTATGAATCACGTCGTAGCACGTTAATTGATGGACTAAAGGAAATTGGCTGGGATGTTACCGCTCCAAAGGGTTCTTTTTTTGCATGGTTACCAGTTCCGCATGGTTATACGTCTGAAAGCTTTGCAGACTTTTTACTTGAAAAAGCACATGTTGTCGTTGCACCAGGTGTTGGATTTGGAAAATATGGTGAAGGGTATGTTAGAGTAGGGTTATTAACAGATCATGACCGTCTGAAAGAAGCTGTCGAAAGAATCAAAGCATTACAATTATTTTAGTTGACAGAAAACTAAAATACTGTCATAATCCATAGTAAATTTCGTAAATGAATGTAAAATTAAATAGATTGTTTTCTTATCAAGAGCAGGTGGAGGGACTAGCCCTACGAAACCCGGCAACCGACTTATATTTATAAGCACGGTGCTAAATCTTGCAGCATAAAAGCTGGCAGATAAGGAGATGGTAGTGATAATACCTCTTCTTCCTGAAGAGGTTTTTTGTTTTTCTGACATAGGATACTTACAGAATGGAGGTACTTAAAATGAGTGAAGTAATTGCAACCTATCTAATTCATGATTCATCACATAATCTTGCAAAAAAGGCTGAGGGAATTGCTCTGGGATTAACAATCGGATCCTGGACAGATCTTCCACAATTAGAGCAAGAGCAGCTAAAAAAACACAAAGGCCAAGTAGTCAGTATTGAGGAGCTCCCAAAAAGTGATTCCGTTAATCATTATTTAGGAAAAGATGTTACGAGAGGTGTCCTTAAAATTGCTTATCCTTCTGCTAATTTTAGTGGCGATTTACCAGCGATCTTAACAACTGTTTTCGGAAAGCTTTCGCTAGATGGAGAAATCAGACTTTTAGATTTAGAGTTTTCTGACGAGGTAAAAGAAAATTTTCCAGGACCTAAATATGGACTACAAGGAATACGAGAAAAACTTGGAGTGTATGATCGACCATTAGTAATGAGTATTTTTAAAGGAGTTATTGGCCGAGACCTAAACTACCTAAAGGAGCAACTAAAGGAGCAAGCCCTTGGTGGGGTAGATATTGTAAAAGACGATGAAATTCTTTTTGAGAATCCACTTACACCATTTGAACAACGAATTGTTGCAGGTAAGCAAGTGTTAGAGGAAGTGTATGCTGAGACGGGGCATAGAACCTTATATGCTGTTAATATATCGGGACGTACTTTTGAACTTAAAGAAAAAGCTACAAAAGCAGTGGAGCTTGGTGCTGATTTATTACTGTTTAATGTATTCGCCTATGGACTTGATGTGTTACAAAGTCTTGCTGAAGACCCTGAAATTACAATTCCAATCATGGCCCACCCCGCAGTTAGTGGAACTGTTACACCATCTGAATTTTATGGGATTACGAATGAGCTGCTCTTAGGGAAATTACTACGATATGCAGGAGCAGATCTTGTATTATTCCCTTCACCATATGGGAGTGTAGCATTTGATAGAGATGTGACTCTACGCATTGCAGAAGAATTAACAAAGCAAGATAATCAATTTAAAACTGCATTTCCAGTTCCTTCTGCGGGGATTCATCCTGGCTTAGTACCAGTCTTAATTCAGGATTTTGGAAAGAATAGCATTATCAATGCCGGCGGTGGAGTTCACGGTCATCCAGATGGAGCAGTCGGTGGTGGAAGGGCATTTAGGGAAGCAGTAGATGCAGTTCTAGCGGGTAAAACTCTTGCAGAGGCTGCTGAGGAAAATGAATACCTAGGGAAAGCAATTTCACTATGGGGAGTAGTTGAGGTAAAGTCATGACGAAACCAGTAATTTTTTGTGATTTTGATGGAACGATTACCAATAGCGATAATATTATCGCAGTGATGAAAAAATATGCACCACCTGAGTGGGAAGCGATTAAAGATGATATTTTAGGGCAGAAAGTGTCAATTCAAGAGGGGGTTGGAAAGTTATTTTCATTACTACCATCTTCCTTAAAAGATACGATTATTCAGTATTTGATGGAGAACGCAGTTATTCGTGAAGGCTTTGAGGAGTTTGTTGCTTTTACGAAAGAGAACGATGTTACTCTTTATATTGTGAGTGGTGGAATTGACTTTTTTGTTTATCCATTACTTGAGGGCTTAGTAGAGCCTGAGCAAATTTACTGTAATGGTTCTGATTTTTCAGGAGAAACAATAAAGATTCTCTGGCCACATAGCTGTGATGATGGATGTCAAAATGGGTGTGGATGTTGTAAGCCATCTCTCATTCGTAGGCTTGCAGGTTCTGAGGACTACAAGATAGTCATTGGTGATTCGATTACTGATTTGCAGGCTGCAA
Organism: uncultured Bacillaceae bacterium; assembly: GCA_947497585.1. GTDB lineage: Bacteria > Bacillota > Bacilli > Bacillales > Bacillaceae_L > Bacillus_BV. The sequence goes on from CANMHG010000012.1 coordinate 105,225, forward strand.
AATTGGCAGATCATGTGATTGCTAGAGACTTCTTATTAGAAAAATGCCAACAGTTAGACTTACCACATACATCTTTTACAACCTTTTATGATGTGATAGATGTACTATCAAAGCGGCTGGAGGTGAAACAGCATTGAGTAATATACTTACTAGATGGAATGAGTTAGCCGATGTGAAAGATGAGTTAGCTGGTCGTGATTGGTTCTTTGGAACGAGTGGGAATCTTTCAATTAAGGTTAGTGACAATCCGTTAACGTTCCTAGTCTCGGCAAGCGGGAAGGATAAGCGTAAAAGGACTAATGAGGATTTTTTGTTAGTTGATCGTTTTGGTGCCGCAGTAGAGGAGACACCGCATATAAAGCCATCTGCTGAAACTCTACTACATGTTGATATCTATAACCGAACAAATGCAGGTTGTAGCCTACATGTTCATACGATTGATAACAATGTGATTTCTGAGATATATGGAGATGAGGGCGAGGTTGTATTTAAGGGACATGAGATTATCAAGGCCCTTGGAATATGGGAAGAGGATGCGGAGATTCGTGTTCCAATTATTAAGAACCATGCCCATATACCGACATTGGCTGCAGAGTTAGCGGAGCACATAGATGGTGATACGGGAGCAGTCTTAATCCGTAATCATGGAATTACAGTATGGGGAAGGGATGCTTTTGAAGCGAAAAAGCATTTGGAAGCATATGAGTTTTTATTTAGTTACCGAGTAAAATTACTGACTATAAAAAGATAGTATTTGGGGAGGAATTTATAATGGCAAATATTCGTATTCGTAACACAGGGGAACGCATTGAAGGTCATGAAAATGTGGCGAAATTCTTAGAGGAACAAGGAGTGCTTTATGAGCACTGGGACACTACTAAATTACCAGAGGATTTACGTGGTAATTGCCAAATCAATGATGAGCAGAAAGCTCAAGTATTATCAATTTTTGAAGATGAGATTAAATCACTAGCTGAACGAAATGGCTATCATAAATGGGATGTTGTTGCTTTATCAGAAGTGACTCCGAATTTAGAGGAGCTTTTGAAAAAGTTTGAACAGGTTCATGTTCATACAGAGGATGAAGTTCGTGCGATCACTGCTGGTAACGGTATTTTCGTTATTAAAGGAAGCGAAGAGCTTGGCTACTTTGATGTAGAGCTTTCAGCAGGAGATGTAATTTCAGTGCCTGTTGACACACCTCACTTCTTTACACTTCGTGAAGACCGCCAAGTTGTTGCTGTTCGTTTGTTTATTGATCCATCAGGATGGGTTGCACATCCATTCCAAGATCCAGAGTTTGTTGAATCTAAGTAAAGATATGTTGGGGACCTCCTTTCTAGGGGGTTTTTGTTTTTTGTAGGAGACCTAAACCGGATTTACGTGCCTGAATTTCCCGAAACGTAAACCGATTTACGTGTCCGTATTTCCCAAATAAGGCAATTTCCCGAAACGTAACCGGATTTA
>CANMHG010000013.1 GCA_947497585.1 uncultured Bacillaceae bacterium
TGTATTAGGCACGCCGCCAGCGTTCGTCCTGAGCCAGGATCAAACTCTCCAATAGAGTTGATTAGCTCATGCTAAAACAATTTTTTTAAAACAAACATTGACGCTTGTGTTGTGTTCAGTTTTCAAAGAACTTTTTTTGTGACAGAATCATAATTTATCAAAATTATAATCTCATGTCAACAACTTTCTTTATTAAGTCACTTTCTTTTAGCGACAAAAACTATCTTACCATCGAATTAACTCTATGTCAACTTCTACGAAGTGGTTAGAGATTTAAAAAACAAATCAAGTTTTTTCGATTTGTTATTGTTTGGTGAGTTGTTGTTTTGTCGTGGTGACTTGTACTTATATTACACCGAAGTTTAGTAAAAGACAACCCTTCAATACGCGGTAATATATTCCAATTAAAAAAGACTCACCCGAAAAGTTCGGATGAATCTCTTTTTCTTCTATAATATATGTTATTGCTTTTGGTAACGAAGAACTGGTTTACGAGCAGCCAGTGTCTCGTCTAGACGCTTAATCACAGTGCTGTGAGGAGCTTCTTGAACGATTTCTGGATTTTCTTCAGCTTCTTTTGCAATTTGAATCATCGCTGAGATAAACTCATCTAATGTTTCTTTAGATTCAGTTTCTGTTGGCTCAATCATAATACATTCCTCAACATTTAGTGGGAAGTAGATTGTTGGTGGGTGATACCCAAAGTCTAATAGACGTTTTGCGATATCTAATGTACGAACACCAAGTTTCTTTTGACGCTTACCAGAAAGTACAAATTCATGCTTACAATGTTGGTTAAACGGTAAGTCAAAGTGTGGTGCAAGCTGACGCATCATGTAGTTTGCATTAAGAACAGCATACTCAGTTACTGCTTTTAATCCGTCTGGACCCATTGTACGAATGTACGTATAAGCACGTACGTTAATTCCAAAGTTTCCATAGAAAGGTTTTACTCGACCGATCGCTTGTGGACGATCGTATTCGAAGCGGTAGCCTTCTTCTCCTTTTACAAGAACTGGTTTTGGTAGATAAGGAATTAAATCAGCTTTAACTCCTACTGGACCTGAACCTGGGCCACCACCACCGTGTGGACCTGTAAATGTTTTGTGAAGGTTAAGGTGAACTACGTCAAATCCCATGTCCCCTGGTCTAGCTTTACTTAAAACAGCATTTAAGTTAGCTCCATCATAGTATAGCTTTCCGCCAGCATCATGGACGATTTTAGCCATTTCTAGAATATGAGCTTCAAATAAACCTAGTGTGTTTGGATTTGTTAGCATTAATGCTGCAGTATCAGGACCCACTACACTTCTAAGGTCTTCTAGGTCAACTAAACCATTTTCATCTGATTTAACAGTGATTGTTTCAAAGCCAGCAACTGTTGCAGATGCAGGGTTTGTTCCATGCGCTGAGTCAGGAACGATTACTTTTGTACGAGCAGTGTCATTATTTGATTCATGGAATGCACGAATCATCATTAATCCAGTCCACTCACCATGAGCACCAGCAGCAGGTTGAAGAGTTACTTCATCCATACCTGTAATTTCTTTTAAATGTTCTTGTAGATCATACATTAAGCCAAGTGCACCTTGAACAGTTGACTCATCTTGTAATGGATGAATGTGTGCAAAGCCAGGAATACGAGCTACGTTTTCGTTAATTTTAGGGTTGTATTTCATTGTACAAGAACCTAATGGATAGAACCCAGAGTCTACACCATGGTTACGTCTTGATAATGCAGTATAGTGACGCATGATGTCTAACTCAGATACTTCTGGTAGTTCTGGTTCTTCAGTACGAATATAGTCAGCAGGAATGACATCATCTAGGCTTAGCTCAGGAACATCCATTTCCGGTAAGCTATAACCAACGCGGCCTGGTCTAGTTATTTCAAATATTAATGGTTGATCTTGATGATTATTCATTGCCATCCCCCAATTCTTTTACGAATGTATCGATTTCTTCTTTTGTACGTAGTTCAGTCACTGCAACAAGCATGTGATTTTTTAACTCAGGGTAGTCAATCCCTAAATCATAACCACCAATGATTCCTTTTTCGATTAATTTCGCATTTACTTCCTTAACTGGTTTGTTAAGTTTTACTACGAACTCATTGAAAAAAGGTCCTTCATAAGGAATTTCAAAGCCATTTTGTTTAAATGTATTTTTAGCATAATGTGCTTTTTGGATATTTTGTGTAGCCATTTCTTTAACACCTTTTTTACCTAAAGCAGTCATTGCAACAGATGCTGCTAGAGCATTAAGTGCTTGGTTTGAACAAATGTTAGATGTTGCTTTGTCACGACGGATATGTTGTTCACGAGCTTGAAGCGTTAAAACAAAACCACGTTTACCATCTTCATCTACTGTTTGACCAACAAGTCTTCCTGGAACTTTACGCATTAATTTCGTAGTTACTGCGAAATATCCACAGTGTGGTCCACCAAAACCAGTTGGGATACCGAATACTTGTGCATCACCAGCAACGATGTCGGCACCAAACTTACCAGGAGGTGTTAAAGCTCCAAGTGCTAATGGGTTACTTGAAACAACAAACATACTCTTACCTGTATGAGCAATTTCTTCGATTTCTTTTAATGGTTCAATTTGACCGAAGAAGTTAGGATATTGAACAACAACACACGCAACAGAATCGTCCATTGCTGATTTTAATGCTTCAAGGTCAGTTAAACCGTTAACTGCTGGAACTTCAACAACTTCGATATATTGACCTTTTGCATATGTCTTTAGAACTTCACGTGATTCAGGGTTAACCGCACCTGATACTAAAACCTTTTTGTTTTTAGTATGACCAGTACACAACATTGCTGCTTCTGCAAGAGCAGTACCACCATCGTACATTGAAGAGTTTGCTACATCCATTCCCGTTAATTCACAAATCATTGATTGGAATTCAAAGATCGCTTGAAGCTCACCTTGAGAGATCTCTGGTTGGTATGGTGTATAAGCTGTATAAAACTCTGAACGAGAGATAACATGGTCAACAATGATTGGCATGTAGTGATCGTAAACACCAGCTCCTAAGAATGAAGCATTTGCTCTTAAATCTTTATTTTGAGCTGCAAGTGCTGATAATTCTTTGAAAAGCTCTGTTTCTGATTTTGCTTGTTTAATGTTGTACTCCCCTTTAAAGCGTACACTTTCAGGGATATCATTAAAAAGCTCATCAACAGAAGAAACTCCGATTGCTTGAAGCATTTCTTTTTTGTCTTGTTCCGTCATTGGTAAATAACGATGTTTCATGGTTTAACCCCTTTCGGTTCTATCTAGAGTGTGATTTTATTTTTTAGGACGCTTGTAAAAAGGTGTAGCAACAACTTCTGCTTGTAAACGTTTGTTACGGATTTGAACTTCGACTTCCGTACCAAGCTCAGCGAACTCAGCTTTGATTAAAGCAAGTCCAATGTTTTTCTTAAGTGTAGGAGATTGCGTTCCTGTTGTAACAGTCCCTACTTCCTCACCATTTACAAACACTTCATAGCCATGACGTGGAATTCCTTTATCAATCATTTCAATTCCAACTAGTTTACGAGGTAAACCGTCTTCCTTTTGCTTTTTCAGTGCTTCTTTACCAATAAAATCAGCTTCTTTATTTACTTTCACTGCAAAGCCGATACCAGCTTCTAATGGAGAAATGTCTTTTGTTAATTCTTGACCGTAAAGTGCTAGGTTTGCTTCGAAACGAAGAGTGTCTCTCGCTCCTAGTCCAATCGGTAAAACGCCATCTTCTTTTCCTACTTCTAGGATTTTGTTCCAAAGCATTGTAGCGTCTTGTGTATTACAGTAAATTTCAAAACCATCTTCTCCTGTATAACCAGTACGAGATACTAATGTTTTCACACCATTTACTTCTACATCATCCTGGAACTTGAAGAATTTGATTTCACTTAAATCTGTATTTGTTAATTTTTGAAGAACAGTTTCAGCTAAAGGTCCTTGTAATGCTAATTGTGCTACATCACTCGAGATATTTGTAACTGTAACATCTCCAGAAACATGGCTTGAAAGCCAGTCGAAATCCTTCTCTATGTTTGAAGCATTTACAACTAATAGGTAGTGATCATCTGATTTTTTATAAACTAGTAGATCGTCTACTGTTCCGCCATTTTCATAGCACATCGCTGTATATTGAGCTCCGCCATCTTTAAGCACGGATACATCATTTGTCATCATTTTTTGTAAATATGTAAGACTATCTGGACCTTTTACATCGATTTCTCCCATGTGAGAAACATCGAACAAGCCTGCTTTTGTGCGGACAGCTTCATGCTCTTCTTTAATGCTAGAAAACTGCACAGGCAGATCCCAACCACCAAAATCGATTGTTTTTGCACCGTATTGCGAATAAACTTCATATAAAGGTGTACGTAGTAATTCAGTCAATCATAATTCCTCCCTTAACATTTGTAATCATAGAAAACGCTTTCCTCAGAGCATCAAAAAAAGGACAGAGTACCACCACAAAACGTGTAGTTCTCTGTCCTGGCACCTGAAAGTTTTACCTTTAATTAGAATGTTCAAAAGACATTAGAATAACCTCTTTTTACACATACTAAAAAAAGCCATTTCCCCTTCGGTGGCCTCAAAGATTTAATCTTGGGCTCTCTCCAGAGTTGCGTCAAACAAAAGTCTTTTTGCCTGAGAGATTCACAGTTTGTAGGCTGTTTGCTCCTTCGGCGCCACCATGGCCGGTAGTCTCTCCCCTTGTTCTCATTCGCCAATATATAATTTTTACCATACTTGGTTATACTACCCTAATAGAGTAATGTTTTTAAACTTTTTAAAGCTATTATCATCCTACCATTTGAAGCCTTTTTCGGCAATAATTATATTTCCTTAACAAAGACTTTTTTTCAGTTTGAAATGTTCGTAATTACAATGCAAATATAGTCTAATTACACTCCCTTTTTGTTTTTTATTCCAAAAACAGAAACACACTATTATATATAGAAAGGATTGGTATGATGAAAGTCGACATAGAGTTTGATCACTCTTGGCAGGATGACTTTTTAAAAAGAATTGAAGATGACGGTCCTTGGGCTAATTGGGAGCTTTATAAACTCGCCTATGAAGTCGAACAGCATACAGCCATTCCTGAATTTGAAGGCCTACAAGCACCGAAACATCTACCGCAATTAACACCACTTCCTCACCAACTAGAGGTTGCTAAGCAGGTTGTGGAAAAAATGCACGGGAAAGCGATTTTAGCTGATGAAGTTGGACTAGGTAAAACAATTGAAGCTGGTCTTATTTTAAAAGAATACATGATTCGTGGACTAGTAAAGAAAGTTCTTATTCTAGTACCTGCCTCTTTAGTTTCTCAGTGGGCAGCAGAGTTAAACCAGAAATTTTACATACCAGCCGTTCAGCAAAAGAAAAGTTATGTGTGGGAGCAATGTGATGTTGTTGTTTCTTCTATAGATACAGCAAAACGAAGCCCGCATCGCGAAATTGTCTATGAACAAGATTATGACCTTATTATTATCGATGAAGCACATAAGCTTAAAAACAATAAAACGAAAAACTATGAATTTGTTCAAAACCTAAAAAAGAAGTTTTGCTTACTGTTAACCGCAACTCCTATACAAAATAGAATAGAAGAGATTTTTAATCTCGTTTCATTATTAAAACCTGGTCACCTAGGAAACCAATCTTATTTTGAAGAATCCTATAATGCAAAAGAACGTTCTTTAGATGGAGATAAACATTTAAAAGAGTTAGTCAATAAAGTCATGATTCGAAATCGTCGTGATGATACAGGCATTGAGTGGACTAAGCGTCATGTTGAAACAGTTCCAATTGAGTTTTCCGAAACTGAACGAGATTTATATGATGCAATTAGTCAGTACCGTTCAAGTGGAAGTCCGTTTATGAATAGTATGTTCTCGATCATGACACTTCAGCGTGAGGCGTGTAGTAGTCGTGAAGCAGTGTTTTTTACGTTGAAAAAAATGCTTGAGAACTCTGATGAAGAAGGTAGACAAGCTCCTACTCACATCATTACTGATTTAATGAAGAAAGTGGAGCAGGTTAACAAGAATTCAAAAGCTGAAAAAGCTCTTGAGTTGATAAAAAAAGTAGATGACAAAGTTATTATCTTCACGGAATACCGAGCAACACAGCTTTATTTACAATGGTATCTCCAGCAAAACGGTATTTCGTCAGTGCCGTTTAGAGGTGGCTTTAAACGTGGGAAAAAGGATTGGATGAAGCAGCTTTTCCAAAACAAAATTCAAGTGTTAATTGCAACTGAAGCTGGTGGCGAAGGTATTAACCTTCAATTCTGTAACCATATCATTAATTATGATTTGCCTTGGAATCCGATGCGCCTCGAGCAACGTATTGGTAGAATTCACAGACTTGGTCAGGAGAAGGATGTCCATATCTATAACTTCGCCACTAAGAATACAGTTGAAGAACATATCTTGAAGCTTTTATATGAAAAAATCAACTTATTTGAGCGTGTTATTGGCCAGTTAGATGAAATTTTAACAAAATTAGAGATTGGCAATATTGAAGACCATATTAAAGATATCCTGCTCCATTCAAAGAGCGATGGTGAAATAAAAATTAAGATGGAAAATCTCACTTCTATTATTAGTTATGAGGAACAAATGTCAGAAGGAGATGAGCAACGTGCAGCAACAGGAAATTCATAAGTTTTTAGAACGGTATTTTACCGCAAATGAATGTGAAATAATTGAACGCCATGAAGCTTTTATGAATGTACAGTTAACAGTTGAACTTGATAAACAATTAATGAACCGCCCTTTTTACTGGCATTATCTCGAGAAGACAAACGGTGTTCCTAATCCAATGCAGTTAACAGTAATTACAGATCAAAAACGTGCACCTGATGACTTGAAGGGTGATGTGGTGCACTTCGGGGCACCGAGACTTCATCAAATTTTTGAATCGACTAGGTCACTTGGGGGATACATTCGTTTATATCAAGATGTATCGGTGCAGACTCCGGGTAATGTCCCGCTCCATCCTTGGTTAGGTTTAAATGTCAAAGTTTCGTACCAATGTGATAAGAAGAAGGATTTACTACTGTCACTTGGGTTGCATTTAATTAGTGGGTCTATTATTGAAAATTTTCAAGAGACAATGGGAAGTATCTCACTTAAGGCCAAAATTCCAGACTATTGCTTTACGATGTCACCGTTGATTAAACCACAAAGTGGATTAAATCGGATAAAGCAGTATATAACAAATATAGTGGAAGCTGATGACCACGAATGGGCCGACAAAGCTAGAGAGCGTTGGGATGAGGATCTGGAACTTCTAAATCATTTTTATGAGGGCTTGGATGAAATGCCAGAGAGCTATGAGACTGAAAAAGAGGCTTTGAAACAACAGTATGAGCCTAAGGTGAAAGTTGAGATTATTAATGGTGGGTTGTTTTATTTGCATCAGGATATGTTTAGGGGGTAGAAGAGCATTTCTTTAGTGAGGTGCTCTTTTTATTTTTTGTGGGTAATGTTTCCATTTTCATTCGTAAAATATCGACAAATGACTTGTATTTATTTGGAAATACTACAAAAAGTTACTGTTTAATTTAATCGTATTAGTTAACCAAAACAAATAATCAGTTAACTTTATAGGTATATATGACTATACATTCGCTAATTTCTGATAATAAACAACACATATAGAGTATAAACCGACTGTATTTTGCATAGTTGTCTAAATCTTTAGACATCGACACACTTCAACACAACAAGCTTTTTTTATCGTATATACTTCTACCTATCGAACCAAAAGTCTTATACATACGTAGACCAAAAGTATCATGGAAAAGACTTCATTTAAACGATTAGCACAAGGAAAAGGCAAACCTATTGAAAAATAGGGACGCAAAGTCACAGGTCTTAGGTTGGAGTAACATTCAATGATGATGGCTGGGCTGCCTGGAATGCTCATAGTATTTTAGGAGGGAATATGACGAATGAGTAAAAACGTAAAACAGCTTGATCCTGAGTGGGTAGAATTAATTTTAGAAGCACTTGATATGGGAATTAGTGAAGAAGAAATTAAAATGTTCTTTATTGAAAAAGAATTAGAGCAACGAAATATCGTATAAATCCCTAAAATCTTATATTAAATAACGATATTTTCCCACTTCTTTAGTTCGTCATATAGTACAAAACCTTCAGAGATGTGTTATAATCGATGATGAAGGAAGGTGACATGTGACATGATCGGTCAACGTATACAAAAATATCGAATGCAACGAAAAATGTCTTTATCCGAACTTGCTGAAAGAGCCGGAGTCGCAAAATCATATTTAAGCTCAATTGAACGAAATTTACAATCAAATCCTTCTGTACAATTTCTAGAAAAAGTCTCTTCCGTATTAAATGTATCGGTTAACACATTATTACATGATGAAGATGAAGTACTAACAGGTACAGAACTTGACTCAGAATGGACTCACCTCGTAAATGAAGCTATGAAATCCGGCGTTTCAAAAGAGCAGTTCCGTGAATTCTTAGAATTTAATAAATGGAAAATAAACGAAAAACGTTCATGATCATGGTCATGAACGTTTTTATTTTGTCTGAATTGATCCAGCTACTTTCTGGTAAGCCTCTCTCGCCTTCTGTTCGTTTAGCTTTTTGTAAATGGTTGACACCTTTAAATTGTGGATAGCCGGAACAGCACTGATTTGGGTCATATCATATGTACAATATGGGCATAACCATTTATCTGTTTTGCAGCTACTATAGGACGTTCGTTTACAGCATGTACATGTTTTTTGATACATAAATTATCACCTCTTTTTAATAAGATATTTTAGGAGAGAGCAAGATAGACCCAAAAACCGTGTAATAAAAATGTGCCGGTGTATAAAAGGGTTGCTGTTAGTGTTAGAGCTTTGAACCATTGCATTTTTGGGTAGACATTGAAGATGATGAATAATAGTAATAAAACGGATAGAGAAATCTTAGTTAGTAGGAAAACTGATGGATGTATAGTGTATAAGTGATTCATAAGAGGATTTGCTTCTGAGATAAGTCCGTTTTTTAGTCCTATGTAGGAGAAAGCTCCGTCTGCCAGGTTAAGTAAAGCTAGGTATAGGAAGATTAGTTTCAAATGGGTGGTCACCACTTTTCTTATTCAATCAAATAGTTCTCAATAAAGAACGTAACAGTCTTATAAAATGCCTAAACATAATATCTAGGCATTTCCTATAAGTGTATGCTTTCTTTGTGATTTTTTGAAATCCTTGTAATTCTTTTTAAAAGTAATCCAACCTTAGATTGTTTGTTTACAAAATAACTTTTATGAATGATATACCAACACACGAAAATCCCAATTATATTTTTTACAATGTCTATAGCAGAAAAGGATCTAAATGGGACAAAGTACTGGTGGGTTTCATCAATTAGTCCATATAAGATTGCTATCGATAAAGCTACAATTTCTTTTCTTGCAGTTAACTCACCACGAGTCAGAAATACCATGATGAGAAATAAATACAGAATTCCAAATTGTATTAAATGGCCTAGTTCTAATGTAACTCCAATAACCAAAAAGACTAGAGGATGTATTGAAGGATAGATATACTCTAGTTGTGATGGATTGAATTTACTAGATTGTAACCAGATAATAAACATATATCCTATTGGCAATAAAGTTAACACTAATCGGAAAATTATGTTCATAATAACCTACTTTCTACAAAAACATTCGTTATTAAGAACTATACAATATATGGATAATAATAGCTAGTCTAGATGCTAGATTCTTATACAGTTTCTCCCATTTGTTTTACCAACAGATGGTTAAACATGCCTCGTTTATCTTTAACCAGCTGATTATAGGCTCCTTTTTGTATAACTCTCCCCTCATCTAAAACGATTACTTGATCGGCATTTCGGATGGTGGATAGACGGTGTGCAATAACGATAATCGTCATTTTACCTTTTAATCTTTCTAGTGCTTCCTGAATCCTCGACTCATTTTCTGTATCAAGTGCGCTAGTTGCTTCATCTAAAACTAGAATAGAAGGGTTTCGTAATATTGCTCTCGCAAGAACGATTCTTTGGCGTTCTCCACCGGACAGTCGGATGCCGCGATCACCTAGTATTGTGTCCAACCCATTCGGTAGCTTTCTTACGAATTCTGCGGCTGAAGAGAATTCTAAGGCTTCCCATAATTCTTGTTCACTTGCACTTTGATTAATGATTTGAAGATTTTCTCTTATACTTGAATTGAAAAGAAATGGATCTTGTGGGACATAGCTTATAGAACGCCTTAATGATAGAAGATTGGAACTCGACATGGGAACCCCATCAAGTAAAACCTGCCCGTTTTCAGGCTGGTTTAATCCCATTATAAGGTCAATTAAAGTACTTTTACCTGCACCAGATTTACCTACAACTGCTGTCATCTGATTTGATGGAATAAATACATTAATATCTTTTAATGCATATAATTTTCCATCCTTGTTATAACGAAATTGCACATCCCTACACTCAATACCACTATTTATATTTAAAGCCTTAGCTTTATTATCCTGTTCCAAATTAATTTCTTGAGCTTTCATACAATCCTCTTGCAAATCAATGATTGCTTTTAAAGGCGGAGTGAATGTTGCCATTTGTTCTAGACTGGCTTGTATACCAGTAATTCTTGGCCACAGCCTTGAGAATATTAACACGATTAGGATTAATTGTGCTGCCTCTGAATTAAATAACTTAACTGAAAAGAACAAAAAGATAGCAATTAAAATTGATGACGAGACCTTATAGTAAAATTGGGATGCCGTTCTTAACTTATTGTAAGAAATTTGCTCGTCATGAATTGTTTGGGTTAAGGAAGAATACCAATTAATTCGAGATTCCTCTAGTGAATTACTTTTAATATCTTTAATTCCATTAAAACTATCCGTAATGCAAGCAAGATACAATCTTCCAAATTCCCAATTTTTACTTCCCAGTGCTCTCGATTTGGATATGAATTTATATGAAAATAGTGCAAGTAAACAACCACTTGATATTACAAACAAAGTAATTTTTGGTGATAAAACAAATGCAATTATAACCTGAATAATTGTAAATATTATTGCAGTAAGGAACTGTAAAAATGTGTTTGTTCCAGCACTTGCAGTAGCCAATTCCGATGTCAGTGAATTGATAAGATCAGATTTTCTTCTTTCTAGGAAGAAATTCCAGTTTGAGACCATTAATAATTTGTAAGTATCTATACGCAACTGGCGGAAAAATCCATGTTGAATTTTTGCATTTTGTCTAGTCAAATATCTGTGGAGTAAATTTTGTGAAATACTAATAACCAGATAGATAGCTAGAATAAAAGTAAAACCTAAAGTTGCTGGTATTGTATCCAAGTACCTAACTATTGATGAAAGAGGGGTAGTATCTGAATTAATATTCACAATCCCGCTTACACTTATAAGTGGAATTAGAAGTATAATCCCAATACCATCTAGTAAACTAATTAGTATCATTGATAGGAGGTTTATATATAATTTTTTACCCGCATACGAATGTAACTTTTTATAAAAATATAGAATATGTTTCAATACTTAACCTCCTAATGTACTGACGGCTTAGCAACTCTTCTCCATATCAATAAGATTGGACGTAATGGAAAATATAAAAAGTGTAGTTTCTTTGGTAATGGAAGTGTCTCTAAATCAGTATAAAATGGGTGTAACATACTTAATAAATGTATACATTTTTGTTTTAGCGACATTAATGAAAATAAATGTTTTGAATGATATTTAGAAATATCAAGAGGTACTTCTATAGCGTGCAAATTTACCATCCTAGTTAAATAGAATATAGCTTGTTTTGCTAATTTCTTAGGTTTATTGCCTTTTGTCAAAGGTACCATTACAGCAGATACTGTTGTATTTAACAATTGTGTTGCTAGGATTAATGCTTGACCACCGATTTGCTCACAGTCATGCCTTTTTAATAATTTGATCAATTTCGGCCAATCTAGCTCTAGACTAACTAGTTGCTTAATATCAACTAACCATCTTAATCTAGACCAACCATGTCTTGCCCCATGAGTTACTAAAAATAAAAACCTATCTTCATTACTTAGTGAAAAGATGGGATGATTTGTGCTCGATCCAAATTTTCTTCTATCCCAGAGCTCATCAAATCTTGGCTCTTTACTGGGAGAGGGGTTCAATCGCCAATGTACTTCTAGTTTTATACCTTTTTCTGCGTGAAAATAAGTAAAGTGATGATGTCTCCATTTCCAATCATCTAAGATTGTTTGTATATATTCATCCTTTACATATCCTAGATTACATAATATTAGGTCTACTTTATCTATATCTTTAATAGAGATAAGTATATCCAAGTCACTAGATGTTCTTAATGAAATGTCACCATATAGATCCTTAGCAAGGTTGGGACCCTTTAACATTAGGGAACGTATGTCATTTTCCGATAGAACCTGATTTACTAATTCCATTTCTCCACAGAAATGGAGCATTTGGAACGTATTTTTTTTGTATAAGTGGTAAATAGCTTCAACAATTTCAGTTGGTATGAGGTTTCTATTCATTCTCTTAAGCTTAGGAGTTATATATGGATAAATACGGTGATGACACACTAACTGTAGAAATAATTCCCAATCTATATTATTGAATCTGTGCCTATGCTCTACCAATAGATCTGTACCATCTTCCATCTTGATAATTTCCAGAAGAAGTTTTATTTCATTCGATAATTTTGATGTATCAAGACGATTAATGCTCTCCATTGGCTACTCCTTTTCAATCGTTTTTATTTTGGCAAATTTCCCTACAATCGTGAATCTTTCTATTCCCTCAGCCCCTGTGATAATATAGGGACCACTTCGTAACCATGCATGTGCTATCAAATTACCATTCTCATCTTTTCCAGTACCTAAATATAAAGTGCTATCTATTTTACGCCTTTCTAGCATTTTCATACCGGCTATTGCTTTAACCAAACATTGACTTTCCCAAAAAGTATAACGACTCATTATATGTATGGAATCACAAACACTTTTCAAAGTTTGGTTATCAGACTTACTTTCCACAAGAGTTGATTCCGTCATATATTTGCCTAGAGAAGGTGCAACCTTATTGAAAGGAAAAAGCTTCAATATTCTTGCATAGGCTAATAAAATTAAAGTCTCAATAAATAAGCACTTATTATGATTACTCATAAATAAAAAGATCTTTATCTTTTTAAACAATCTCATATTTTACACCCTCTATAAACAAACCTATATTTGAGCATTGTCAGGGCTTATTACTACTAAACCCTCCACTAGCAGTTGCTCTAGGAATAACAATACATGTTCTTCACAAGCATTAGGTTCGACTAGATAACTAACTGTAAGAGTATTTATTATAACTAGGATTTGAGTTGGTTTCTTAATTAACTCCCATATCTCTCCACCTATTTCTCCTAAGTTATAATACTTACCCTTTGAAATATTTAACATTACTTTTTCTCCACCCATATCGCTGACAATATTCCCCTTACCTTGAACAGCGAAATGATTGGTTGAGATGTTTTGATTCGTAATCACTATTTATTCCCCCTGATTAATGGTTGATATGATTAATGAATATAATTCTTGAGCCGTAAATCGGTTTATTGGTCTACGTATTTGGTAAAGTTGAATATTATTGACAAAACTTGTCGTAAAAGTAAAATGCCATTCCAATAAGCCAGAAGGTTCTAGAAAGAAATTACGGTAGGTATGATAATACAATACTTGCAAGCGTTCTAGACTATTAATAGGTTGTATATCAATAAGTTCATTTTCCGTCTTTGTTAATTCATACACTCCAGCTAGTGGGAGTTGCTTAGTTGCAAATTGAGAATGAACTGGTATGGCAAACTTTGTTTCTCGCTCAATAATCGGGCGCAAACCGTCGAGCTCGATTCCAAATTCCTCAAGACTATTTTTCCATAGCTTTTGTTGTGGATAAGCTGGTGTTACGACAGGAACATTTCCTTCAGTAAGCATAACTGGTATGACATCATCACTAATAAGCTGGTGGCCCCTATTTAGAAATGCTGTTGCAAGCGTTGACTTTCCTGCACCAGAATCGCCAACAATTGCATATGCCTTTCCATTAACTTCTATTGCACTACCATGTAATGGTAGTATTTTTCGTTGTAATAAGATTAACCCCATACATGTACCAAGTATATATAGCCTTAGCTGGTCTTCATGTACATTCTCCATTGGTGATACTAATATTTCTTTTCCTTCTTTTACTAGGAAAATAGCTACATTTGGTATTTTAAACATTATCGTATCTTTATCCATACAGTAATAATTATTGTTTTCGCCTACTTCAAACCAGTCTTTTGATAGATTAGAATATTTAATTTCAATATCCACTTGAAATCCTTGTTTTTGAACTGAATAGAGTTCAGGTAGAAGGATTTCACTACTTATATTTAACCCAAACGCTGTGAAATCTGCACTTAATAATGTATCTTTCATATTTCCCCCTAGTTAAAGAGATAGATATACTTGCAACCCTTATATAAATGATATTTATATAAGGGTTATAATAATAGTTAATATTAATTAGCTACCACCTAATAAATCAGGATGTACACATGCTTTATTTATCTTACCGTCGGGGTCAATATTTGGATGCGAACTCGTGCAATAACTATCTGAAACTGCTTCACCATCACCACCCATTGTCATACCAATATTAAGTACTTCTAAAACTGGCTGTTTCCATGATTTTCTCATTAAATCACCCCCTTTCTTCTAGTCTTTCTAATAAATCGATAGAGAACTAGAGCACGTGTTAACACTCTAAAATCATCTTTTAATACGAAATCCTGTTGAGGTACCTCACTGTACTTAGGGATTAAATCTTTTATTACTTCTATATTGATTAGATCTTCTATTATAGGATCTCTAATAAGTTGTTGAAGTTCATCAATAAATGCCTTCCAAGTAGGAGTCATTCGATGTATTAGGTCTGCAGACTGCATACCTCGGCTTTTGTTGTTTAACCTAACCATATCTGGAAGATAGTGTCGGGTTGCTCGCCTAATTAATGAGCGATCCAACCCTCCTTTTGTATATTGTTCATTAGGTATAGATAAACAAAAACGTATCACTCTAATATCATTAGTTGGGTCTCGGTCCCATAATGAATATCTTAATGACAATTTCGTTGTTGCATTTCCTGTCTTATTCCAAGAATATAGTTTTGCAAAATGCTCATTTCTACCAATAAATGGTTTTCGACTAGATTCTTCTGTATGATTAACTCCATAATTTGCTAGCTTTTCATTTATGTTTGTTTTATTTGCTAATAAAGGATGAAGTAAGGATGGGAATCGGTAATCATCCTGATTATCATTATTAAAAATATTTGTAATAGAAGGTAAACTCCTCTTCACCAAAACTGGAAGAATAGTTGATTTTCCTGTATTGAAATTTTCACAATACAGATCTAATTCTCTATATAATCTAAGCCACCTAAGATTCCTAAATAAATCTGTATAGTAATCTAAGTTGCACATGATAGAACCCCAAGAGATTGAAAAATTCCCTCTTGCTCCATTCAAGAGTACTTTAATTCCACTTTGCTGTGCCTTCTCATTTATCCCCATCAACCAAAACGAGTTTTCAAAAAATTTATATGGCATTTCCATAATATCTAGAAACTCGTCTAACTCTGTTAGTGGATTCCTGCCTTCAAAGTTTAAATAATGGTCAGTAATATTCCCCACTTGATTAACGGTTTCCTTAATAAACGGTCGTTCATCAGCAATTAGATATTTTGAAGTCCAATCAACAAAGTCATTTGAGGGTATGTAACTAAAGGTGTATAATCTTTTGTTCTCTTTACACAGTTCCTTAGAGGCAAAACTAACGACAGATCCTGAATCTAAACCTCCACTTAGCTGCGCACCAACATTCCCAAAGGTACGTAGTCTATCCTTAACAGCTCTTTCAAAAACTTCTCTAAAGGCCTCTTCATATTCACTATCTGATTTAAGTTTAATCATCTTGCAATCAACAACATTGCAATATTGAGAAATTCTTACTTTACCATTCTTAATAGAGATGGAATGTGCCGGAGGTATTTGCTTAATATCTTTATAGACAGTGGAGAGTGTATCGACTGATTCCACCATACTAGGTATTGCTAAAAACTCTGCTAACCATTCCTCATTAAGCTCTTTACTAACATAGGGAAGAGAAAACAATGGTTCAATAGTCGTGGAAAAGGCAAATCGATTGTAGTCATTGAAAAAATATAGAGTTCTTGCTCCAGAAAAATCTCTTGCTCCAAAGAGAGTCCGCTCAATTTCATCCCATATGACGAATACAAAATCCCCTACCAAATGCTTTGGAGAGTCTTCTCCCCACTTTCTGTATGCTAGTAAAATTAATTTACTATCCGTCATTAGTGCTCTTTTCTCTTTTCGAACATCTAGCTTTTCAAACAATTCATTACGGTTATCAATAATACAATCTGATGTTATATATAGATTAGTTTCATAGTCATAATACGGTAGTTTTTCATTAACTGATTCAGGAGTGATCCATTGTGCGTGGCAACCAAAGAACAGATTCCCAGTATGAATCATATGGATATCATCCGCAGGAAACTGCTTGAACACCCTCATTAGTTCTTTAGTTTGTACAAGGTTAATAGGCTCTTGACTAAAATGAATTAGACCAGCGATTGCACTCATGATATCCTCCAACCCAAAGATAAATTAACTATACAGCACACCCTTTTGTTCATTATAATGAACACTACCTCAAAAAAATTTCACTGTAACTATTGTTCGTTCTTTATAAGTATGGACATTGATGACAGATTCGTAAGATTATTTTTTGTTAAATAATCAATTATTGGATTTTTATCAAACGTATGATGTTCCACATTTCTTGAAAATGTTTGAAATAGCTTTACTACTATACTAACGTTAAAGTCTTCTTTATGATAAGCCAATAATCCTATAGTCTTCATTTTCAATAATGAATAATTGACAACTAGCATACTATACATTTCAAATACATCATTTTCTTTTGCTACTGGAAATAGATTTTTAAACATGTAGTTCACTAGGTAATTTTCAAAAATATATTCATGTTCTCTTATAAAGGGCTTAAAAAATGTTTCATAGGTATTCATGTAATCTTCTATACTCGACTCGTCTAGAGTTGGACCAGTAAATTTTATTCCATCTAATGATTCCATTACGCATTCCAAGTATCTTTTATCTTTAAGACCCGTGAAAATACCTATATCTACAATCTTCCTTAGAATCTGTATCTGATTATTTAAATCTAAGGGCAAATCATGGATCCTGTTAATTATTTCACCACTATCAATTAATTGTTCGTAATTTCCTATTATATCAGTTATTTCATTATCTACTAACTTTATTAGGATTTCTTCCATAAACACTCCCAGTATTAGTAACCGATCAGTCAAACTATACTTTCTATTTTGTACTATTTTTATTGAAAAATCTCTTAGTTCTAGAAAATAGTAGCGTTCTTTATGGGTACTTTCATATTTAGATGAATTTATCTTTCTTGATACCAAGTGACGGGTACTGGTTGATTCATTTATTTCTTCAAACTGAATCCCATTTGAATTGAGTAGCACAGTACGAGCTGCCTCTGGACAAGACACTGTTAATGAACTCTCAAGTCCCCCATTTACAAGGGATGTCACACGAGGGTATGTTGCACATAAATTTGAAAGATAGCCTTCTCCTTTATCAATATGCACACTACATAATTTTTCCTCAGTAAGTAAAGGACATAACGATTGTGAATTTAGAATAATCTCAGCAAACCATTCTTTGTTTGATTTAAACTCTATTTTTTTCAGAGATTTCTTTAACTTTTCATTTGATGATACCTGGTATTTCTCATAGGTATCTTGGTCAATTGTAATCCTCCATCCTGAGCAACATGTATCTTCACATGAAGAACCAACACATGAGAATTGTTTTAGATATTGAGGGACTCGAATGGTACGAGTTGACATTCATTCTTTCCTTTCTGGGTAAGTATTACTTTTACACTTACTCCTTTATTGTAACTTACCTACGGAACGTCTTTTCACTATAAAGAACTAGTTTGACAATATCTCGTCAAAATTATTCTTTATTAAGAACAATATATGTTAAAAATATCATCTTAAAGCTTAGGTGTCAATAATAAATGGGCTTTTAAAAAGGAAAAAGGAAAATTATTATTGGGGGTAAGAGGGACTCTATAGACAAGGCCCCTAATTATATTTCTAGGGGCTAGGTTTAAGAATGCTGGGTATAGAAACTTAACTATCAATATCGTTTCCCCATGTTAAATCACTAAATCTTGTGTTAGCAGGGAATGAATCATCGATAAAGTCTCCGGGTTGTGTATTCGCCATCGTCAAGTTTACATCTAGTACCTCAAGAACAGGCTTTATCCATTCTTTTTTCAAACCTATCACCTCCTTTCAGGTAAACATTTTATTAATAAATTTATATACTATAAGACTTCTCATTAATATCCTATAATCAGGGTCGGTCGCGTTTTCTACTCGTGGGCCATTTTCAGCCTTACTAATTGCTACATTTAAGACTTTGGCGTCTATAAATTCAAAAATAAGGTTATCTTTCTTTAGTTGTTGTATGTCCTTTATATATAATCCCCAATTTGGTTTCATTCGATGAACCCAATCTGCTCCTTGAACTCCACGAATATGTTGGTTTAGTCTGATTTTATCTGGCAAATAACTCTGTGTAGCTCTTCGAATAAGAGCACGGTCCATACCATTTTGAACATACTGGTCTTCAGGTAGTGATAAGCAAAAACGAATAACACGAATATCATTTGTTGGATCTCGTTTCCAAAGAGAATAACGCAAAGAAAATTTTGTGGAAACTGTATTTGTAGCATTCCAATGAAATACATCTTCAAAGTGATTTTTTCTTTGCTTAAAAATATTATCAGTAGAGTACCATCCCGTTTCATCCATACCAAATTTTCTAAGTTTATCGAATACCCTAGTTCGATTTGCAAATTCTTGGTTAATTATCTTGGGACTTTTATATTGAGTGGTAAGTGGAAACAACCGATCAATCATAGGAAACGCTTCTCTTACAATAATGGGTAACCTTCTTAATCTAGCACCGCCTATATTTTGACTATAATAATTTAATTCTTTAATAAGGCGAAACCACTTCATTTTTTTAAGTAGTATTGCATAATATTCTATTGCCGACCCCCAAGAAACACCTAAGTTCCCTCTTCCGCCATTTAAAAGAACTCCAACATTCTCTTTTTGAGCATTCTCAAACATTCCCTTTATCCAAAACGAGTTTTCAAAAAACTTGTAGGGCATCTCCATTGTTTCTAAAAAATCATCCAATTCCGTGTATGGGCTTTTCCCTTCAAAATCTAAATAATGTGCCTTGACATTTCCTACATAATTAACTGTTGATTCAATGAAAGGTCGTTCATTAGGCATTAAATATTTTGGGGTGTAATCTATAAAATCAGTGGTTGGAATATAACTAAAAGTTTGTAATTCTTTTCCTAGTAGTTGTAATTGTTTTGCTGCAAAGCTTACAACTGCTCCAGAATCAAGGCCTCCACTTAATTGAGCCCCCACTTTATGAATAGTACGTAATCGAGATTTAACAGCTTTACTAAAGACTTCTTGGAAGGCTTCTACATACTCTTCATTAGAATTTAATTTTAATGGTTTGCTGGCATATAAATTACAATATCTCTTAATCTTTACCGAATCTCTAGTAATTGAAATAAAATGAGCTGGTGGAATTTGTTTTATATCTTGGTAGGGTGTCATAGAGGAATCAATTGTATCTATCACAGTAGTAATTGCTAAATACTCTGCTAACCATTTTTCATTTAATTGTCTCGTTACATCAGGCTGTGTAAGTAACGGTTCTATTGTTGTACAAAAAGAAAAGTTCTGATGATTATGACGGTAATAAAGTGTTCTTCCCCCTGAAAAGTCTCTTGCTGCAAATATAGAGTGTGCCCTTTCGTCCCAAATGACATATGCAAAGTCACCAACTAGATATTTTGGTGATTCCTCACCCCACTTTTCGTAGCCTCGCAAAATTAACTGACTGTCAGGTATCGATTTCTCTAGTATCGGATCGATCTTCAGTAGACCAAATAGTTCTTCACGATTATCAATAATTGCATCAGATACTATTGCGAGCTTTCTCTCGTAATCATAGAAAGGGAGGCTTTCACCGATTGATTCAGGAGTAATCCATTGCATATGACAACCTAAGAAGACTGTATTATTATTCCACGTTTGAATGTCATCGGCTGGATATCTTTTTAAGGACTCCATTAATCTAGTACCATTTTCTATTCGAATAGGTTGCTTATTTAGATGTATAATTCCTGTTATTGCACTCATAATTTTTTCTCCCTGACTAACTTATGATTTTCACTATAAAGAACAATAGTTAATTTAAACACAAGGATAATTTATAAATTTCAAGTTAATTATCTTTAGTTCCAATAATTTTGTTCTTTATAAGGAACATCTTCATTTAAAGTTAACACTTTTTCTGAACAGTGTCAATATTTCAGTTATTAGGAATAGGCCAAAAGGCGAATCAGAAGAAGCTATATTTTTGATGGTTATTGGAGAATATAATAGACACTCAAACTAAGATGAGTGTCTAAATACCTAATAACAAATTTTATTAACTATTAATTTATAAAACGATATGGTCGAGGGTTCCTCTTAGAACTTCATTCTCTGTAGTCAATACCGGTTCTCTATCCATATCCCTAATCCATAGTAACCCATCCGGAAGAGGATTAAACTTCGTATCAAGCGCAGGAAACTTATTGTACAGAATAATATCTTTATAGATCTCAGGCATATTTAATCCTGCTTCTGTAAAGAAATAACATGTCGTAAAAAAGCGCATATTTATCTCAGTAGGGTTAGGGAAATCATTTCTGTCATACGTCATATCCACACCGTATACTCCATGAGGCTTCTTATCAATCGCATATATTGTTTCCATAGCTACTTTGTTCACTGTTTCATCTGAGTAAGTCTCACCTACCCCAGTTATTCCAGTCACACCTGATAGTGTCCGATTACCAAATCCCCAGGACTTTCTTCTTCTAGTTTGGGCTACAACTAGCTCGCCTTCATACCAAATAGATAACCAAGTAACCGTCTTATCAGACTGGAGTAACTCTGAAGCAGTAAAACTTCCCCAACCGTTATAGATATCTATCCAGTTTTGAGCAAACTCATAATCATTTGTAGGTAGTGCTCCTCTTCCACCAGCACCTACTGTAGATCTTAACCAGATTTTCCCCTCTTCATCTCCTAGATCTTGAAAAGCTTGTTTTAATTCATGTTTATCTCGAATAGGCAGTGTTTTTGGCACCTTAATACCTGTAGCTTCCCAAACCTTATAGGATTTATATTTATCTGTACATGCTTCAATCACATCATGATCTGGCATAAATAACTTTGTACCTGTAGCTGTGATTTCATCTCGAAATCTTGAGGCTTCGAGTATTTCTCTATCATTCATAAAAACAGCTAAACTAGGTTTATCATTATTCATAATACCCAGTAATTCTTTTTTATAATCTTTTCCGAATGCATATTCATATGGGATGTGTCGCTTAGTTTCAGCCTTCGAAGTATACAAATTATAAGGATTCCTTGATAACCCTATTACTTCGTTCCTAATTTCCGCCTTATTCCACGATTTTATAACATTCTCTGCTGGCGAAACCCCGACATCAGTTATTAGTATTTTCTCCATTTCAGCACCTCTTTATAATTATAGATTCCTAGATATTCCCTTGTACCTTTCCATACTGAAGTGATTCTTTGAACTTACTCCTTCTTTTTTAAATACCTTTTTTATTGTTACTAGTAAAATTTTCATATCCAGCCAAACAGATTGATTATTAACATACCAGATATCTAATTCAAATTTTTCTTCCCAGTTAATTGCATTCCGTCCGTTTATTTGAGCCCAGCCAGTTATCCCGGGTTTGACTTCATGTCTTCGAGCCTGTTCTTCGGTATACAAAGGTAAATACTCCATTAATAATGGACGGGGACCTACTAAACTTAAATCACCCTTAATGACATTGAATAGTTGTGGTAACTCATCTAAACTATATTTACGTAACAAGATTCCTAGTTTGGTTAATCTGTATTTTCCAGGTAATAGATTGCCTTGATTATCTTTCTTATCATTCATTGTTCTAAACTTATATATATATAAAGGCTTTCCATATAAACCTGGTCGGACTTGTTTAAATAATATTGGTGAACCCATCTTTATATAAATAATTGCGGAAATCAGAATTAAAAATGGCGAAAAAATAATGACTAATGATAGGGCACCAAATAAATCTATTAATCTTTTCAAAGTATCCACCTCCATAACATTACTTTGAAAAATATTTTAAGTTAATTTATATCTCTTTCTCTAACTCGGTTTAAGGGATGATTGTAGAGGAAAAAGTATTGTCTTCTCTTTTCGATATATTTAGGAGTCATGATCTTTATTTCTTTTCCTTCTACTACATTGATTGCATTACTTTGTAGGAATTCTCTATACCTTGATGAATAATGTAGTTCTATAAAATCATAGGCTTCAGTTAACTCGAACTTTCGCCTTGTGTAATGATGTGCATCAGATGCTACGAAATGAACAAGTTCATGATCTAGGAGATGTCTAGAAAAGTTTTTCAACCTATTCCCATGCAGTCCTAATATACTTGCAGCTGTTACTTGTATAAGTATTCCACTTTGTACAAGCTTATAAATTTCAGAGGGATTTTTTCTTAGAATTCTATTTCTCTCCGGGTGAGCAAGAATTGGAAGAAACCCCATTTCTTTTAACTGGGAGAAAACATCTACTATATATGATGGATAATTTTTAGAATGTGGCTCCATCAATAAGTATTTTCCTGTGTTATTTAATGTTAAAAAACTATCGAGCTTTTCTTCTAAATCATATTGAATTTCTTCATGTAAATGAAATTCAATTCCTGGCATTACAACTAAAGGGATATTTTTCTCTTGCAATAATTGATTTAGTTTATCAACCATTTTTATTATAGTAGCAGGATCATTTTCGTAAAAATACTGATGGTGTTGATGTTTATGATGTGGAGTTGCAATCACATGTGTTATTCCTGTCTCTACGGCTTGTTTGGCCAACAATATTGCTTCTTCCCAATCATGTGGACCATCATCTAGTCCAGGTAAAATGTGGTTATGAATGTCCACAATCATTTTCTTGCTCCTTTCGAAAAACACTAACAAACCCCCACAAAGAACAACAGGTTCTTTATAAAGAACAATACTATACTATTACTTTTATTGCAATACCTTATTCATAAATTGCATTTGCATATTTTCTCTTAAAAAGACATACTCCTGCATTTTCTAATATTTTTACCATTAATTCAGAATTAGGATAGTTTATTTCTTTATAAAGATTTATTACCTTATTCAAATCATATTGAACTCTCACTATTGAAGTTTGAACACAATCTTCCTCAATATCAACGAGAGCATAGGATGATTGATTCACACCATCAAATGGAAGCCCAACACTTCCTATATTTATTATACATTTCCCATTTATGTATCTTATATATGGCTTATGTATATGTGCATAGATATATATATTTGCATTATTGCTCATTAACTTTTCAGTTAGTAAATCATCACTTTCTTGTGGTGAAACGATTTCAAATAAGCTTTTAGGTGTGGCATGGAATGCATGAATTTTAGCTCTACCAAATTCTAATTCTAATTCGGTTGGTAGATTTTCAAGGTAGCTAACATCTTTAGACTCTAGTTTAGAGACAGTCCATTCTCTTTCGGTACTCATTATTTCTAATGCTGAATCAGGAACCTCACCTTGCCTAATTCCACGAACCACCCATTCATCTGCGTTACCTTTTATTACTTCGGTATTTAAGGTTCTAACTAAATCAAGTGACTTTTTAGGTTCTGGTCCCCTAAAGCACAGGTCTCCTAAAACATAAACTTTGTCAACGTTTCTTTCTTTAATATCCTTCAATACCGCTTCTAATGCTGTTGCATTTCCATGAATATCTGAAATAAATGCTAGTTTCATTTGTTGTACCCCATTTCTAAAAATACTTTAAGGAGATGGTCCCCTTTTTTAGACCACCTCCTATGAATTTTAGACTTTATACCACATTCGTATACTTAGAATTTCTTTATTAGATTATTTTAGATATTTATTGGTGCCTTATTAATTGTTTCATACCACGCAGTTAATGCCAGGCTTTCAGGTAACTCAACATCATCAAAAGTTATCATTTCTCCTGCTTCAACTTCCCTTTTCAACACTGCATTTACAAGCAACCCAATCGGAACATGGTTAGCATTGGTAGCAATTTTAACTGCAACTCCTCTTACTTGGAAACTTCCAATGCCTTTCTCGATTGTCTCACCTAGTTGGAGTGTTCTTTTAGCAATTGCTGCAACACTAATAGTAGGATTTTCACCATTGTTTAATAGAACTCCACCACCATTAATGACACGTCTAATCGTTTTCATAATTTCTAAATGACATAGATGGTAGTTTTGTAGAATTGTGTAGTAAGGACCTTCTCCCATTTTATAGTAACGAAGGGCATCTTTTTGTCGAATATCGTGTTCTGCTGTGATAAAAACTCCTGGAGGAGCTTTAGGTGCTAAAACATATTCACAAATTGGATAACCTAAACTATTAGCCTCTATTGCTAACTCCTCTCCAGTTTCATTTAAATTATCTGAACTCGGAGAAAGTAAGCCATTAACTGCTATTCCCGCCCCAAGACCATTTGCTACTAGTGCTTGTTCAATTTGCACTTTTGTCCCATCAGTGAAGGATGTTGTCATATCAAGTCTTACACCATTTCGATTTGACCAATATTCCATATCCTCACGTTTTGGATCTAGGTTTAGAAATCCTTTAATATTTCCAT
Source organism: uncultured Bacillaceae bacterium (assembly GCA_947497585.1). Taxonomy (GTDB): domain Bacteria; phylum Bacillota; class Bacilli; order Bacillales; family Bacillaceae_L; genus Bacillus_BV. Next base: position 25,030 of record CANMHG010000013.1, read on the forward strand.
AAACCAACGGCTTGAAGCCCATTTGAACAACATTTTCATGTAGTGAAGCTAAGCAACCTGGTTGATCTCCTTCAGCCTCCGTAATAAATCCTCTTCTAGCAAAATATGAACCGGTTGTTACTTGAAGCTCTGCATTCATTGTTACAACTGGTTTAGATGCTTTGATGGCTTTATCAATGACTTCCGTTCCATAGATAACATCCCCACTACATTCAACAATTAAGTCGCACTCTTCAATAAACTCTTCCATAGAATTTGTAAGAACTTCGGAAAATGGATATTCCATAGTGTTTATATCACGGCGAGTGAGCACCTTTGATAAAATTAAGTCGGTTTGCTTCTCCACTTCAAAGGCTAAGCCCTTACCAATTAAACCTGTTCCAGCTATACCTATTCTAGTTAATTTATCCACTAATATTCCTCCATCTGGTACCATGACCACAAACTATTCATTATAACGAACAATTCCGCAAAAAAAATTATTTTGTCGAAACAAGTGTATCCACTGTTTCACTACTTTCAATTTCTAAAATTCCACCATACATATCTACCTGTTTCATGATGCTTTGCCATTTAATTAATTCTTTATACCAGTTTAAGGTTATTGTTTGTTCTGACTTCTTAAGGTTACCACTCTCTAATGCTTTATAAATTTGTAAAGCCCCGTCAGCTGCGGTATATTTTGCTTCCCAATTTAAAAGTTTTTCGATTTTATCAAAATTCACACGATATGAACGATGATCTGGGTCACCGTACCACTCAATCTTTACTTCAATAGGTAGCGCTTCTGCAATTTCTTCCGCTAAAGGTCCTAATTGATAGTTGTTTCGGTTTGATCCTACATTCAATATTTCACCATTAATTATTTGTCCATCAGCTTCTAGTAATAAGCACATAACATCAGTTGTATCTTCAACGTGTACCATAGGTCTCCACTGTGAGCCATCTCTCATTAATGGAATAACACCATTCTCCCATGCACCATAAGTCATTCCATTGATGGCTAAGTCAAATCTCATTCTTGGTGAATACCCATAAACAGTTGCTTGCCTCATTACCACAACAGTAAAATCTTGATCAGCTAACGGAAGAACTCCTTGTTCAGCTTTTTCATTTGCTTTTGCATAAACGGTTAATGGATTAGTAGGTGATGTTTCGTCAACAATTACGTCCTTATCCTGGAATCCATAAAGACTGCATGAAGATGGTAAAATGTAACGCTCTACCCCCATTTTCTTCGCTAAAGTTGCTGTATTTACTCTAGATAAGTGATTCACTTCATATGTAACCTCTTTAAACAATTCCCCACTCGGATCGTTCGAAATTGCTACTAAATCAATAACTGCATCAACATCTACAAAATGTTCTTCCTTTAATCTTCTACAATCTTCATGAACAATTGTTAGATTAGGATGTGGTTGAAGCTTATCGACACCAAAGTAAAAACGATCAACCGCTTTAACCTCATAGCCTTTTGCTAACAACTTTGGAACTAAAATGCTACCAATATAGCCACCTGCACCTGTAACAAGTATATTTTTCATTTAATTTCCCCCCTATGAAATGTTTTCATTTACATTTTCTTTTTGTCGACCTTGTTTAACTACTATTTGATCCACTACATATCTTGAAAAAGGAAATGCGCATGTGAATCCTGGTGAAACAGCATTTAAGATATGAAAAGATTGTTGATCTCCTTCAACCACAAAATCTTGTACGAGCTCTAGAGTATCCTTGTTTAGAAGTTGTGCACGGATACCTGGTCTCATAAACTGCCCAAATCCGTTTTTATCTACTTTCTTTACCATTTTTAAAGATAAATTAATAAAATATGATTTCATATACTTTCTCATTTCTTCAATAGCAAGTGAACGGAAGTTAAAAGAGTTGTTTATAAAAAGCTTTGCTTCATAATATAAAATGGTCATAAACTCGTTTAAGTTAAAATTTTTCAACCCGCTGTAGTTTTCTCTCCAAAATGCAGGGATAGCGGTCGGTCCAATTTTAATCGAATCATCCACTGTTTTTGTAAAATGAACGCCTAAAAATGGATTTGCTAAATTAGGAACTGGATAAATATTAGTTAACACATCCGTCTTGTTTTTTGCATATTTCAAATAGATTCCTTTAAATGGAATAATTGTGTACTTCTCTCCGAACTTAAAATCCTTAGCGATTTTATCTGCATACAATCCTGCTGCATTTATAAAGTAATTACAACGAAAAGATCCCTTGCTAGTTTTAATTTCATCATTAGATTTCCCAAGGTATTGTGTATTACGAATTATATCGACCCCTAGATTAATTACATCTGTTTTAATTGATTTGCATACCTCTATAGGGTCAACAGAAGATGTAGACGGTGAATAGAGTGCTTTTTTATACGTTTTTACATTGGGATCAATTTTTCTTACCTCTGATTCTTTCACCCAGTTTAACTCTACTCCATTTTTCTCTGCTCTCTTTTTTAATTCTACTAACCCGTTTAATTCTTCCTCATTTGTTGCAACCACAAGTTTCCCGCACTTGTTAATTTTCAGACCCTTTTCCTCACAATACTTAGTCATCTCTCGGTTTCCATCTCTAGTAAACTTAGCTTTCAAGCTATTAGCCGAATAATAAAATCCAGCATGTAAAACCCCGCTATTTCTTCCGCTTGAGTGAAATGCAACATCAGATTCCTTTTCTATAATGCAGATAGAATTTTTCGGGAAACGAGTCTTCAATTCCCTCGCGATGGATAAACCAATGATTCCTCCACCTACTATAATGTAATCATAGAACTTCATGGACTTCCTCCATTTTGGGCTTATAAGTAAAATTTATTTCTGCATCTTTAAACATTGGCTGTTCCGTATCCTTTTCAGACAAAATTGGCGTTAAAGTCGGCCATTCAATTCCAAGTGTTGGGTCATTCCATAAAATTCCTTTATCGTTTTCAACTGAATAATATTCGTCAACCTTATACTGAACATGTGTATTGTCTGTGAGTGTACAGAATCCATGAGCAAAACCTTTTGGTACTAAGAGCATTCGGTGGTTCTCTTCTGTTAATGTTACACCTACCCACTGCCCATAAGTTGGTGAACCTAATCGAATATCAACAGCAACATCATATATTGCTCCAGTAATAACTCGAACAAGCTTTGTTTGTGCTCTTGGATTTAATTGATAATGTAGACCACGAATAACATCCTTACCTACTGAAAGTGAGTGATTATCCTGGATAAAATTGAAATTCAAACCAAGCTCAGAAAACGTTTTATGATTAAAACTCTCCATAAAAAATCCTCGATTGTCTTTAAAAACCTTTGGTTCAATAATTTTTACACCATCAAGTTTTGTATCTAGTATTCTCATGTTTCATTCATCCAATCTATAAGGTTAATGTTTTACTACTTAACAAGTTCAATTTCTTTCTCTTTGTGTTTATTCATTTCTACTAGTCTAAGTAAATATTGACCATACTCACTTTTCTTTAATGGCTCTGCTAATTCTAATAACTTCTCTTCGGAAATATAGCCTTTGTTATAAGAAATTTCCTCCAAGCAAGCTACTTTCAAAAGCTGACGTTTTTCTATAATTTCAATAAATTGGGATGCCTCTAACAATGATTCGTGTGTTCCTGTATCAAGCCATGCAAACCCACGACCTAGTAATTCCACCTTTAACTTATCTCTTCTTAGATATTCATTTAAAATATCTGTAATTTCTAACTCCCCTCTAGCAGATGGCTTCACACCTTTTGCAATCTCAACAACTTGATTGTCAAAGAAATAAAGGCCAGTAATGGCATAATTTGATTTAGGGAAAATTGGTTTTTCTTCAATGGACATTACTTTTTTATCAGAATTAAACTCTACTACACCAAATCGTTCTGGGTCCCTAACATTGTAACCAAATATTGTAGCTCCATTAAGTTGTTTAGTTACCCTTTCAAGAGTAGAAATAAATTCATGCCCATAGAAGATATTGTCACCCAGAATTAAGCTAACATCATCTGCACCAATAAACTCCTCACCAATGATAAAGGCCTCAGCTAAACCATTCGGCTTTTCTTGTATCGAGTAGGATAATTGGATACCTAATTCACTTCCATCACCTAACAATTGTTCAAAACGTGGAACATCCTCTGGTGTAGATATAATTAAAATATCTTTGATACCTGCAAGCATTAACACTGAAATTGGATAATAAATCATAGGTTTATCATAAATAGGAAGTAATTGCTTTGATATAGATCTTGTTAATGGATACAACCTTGTTCCGCTTCCACCTGCTAAAATGATTCCTTTCATCGTAGGACCACCTCATCAATTTTTTATATAAAATTTAAAAAACACCTCAAATCAATTGAGGTGCTGCTTTTGATTTAATTTGGTTTTTGCGTCTCGAATAAACTCATAAATAGCTGGATTTATACTAAATAACACACACATTAATTTCTGTCTAAAACTTAAATCTTTAAGCTTCAATAAATGAATTATACTATTATCAAATGTTCTTTTGAGCATTTTTAATTCTTTATTAACATCTGTTAGGTTTGTTTTAGCCATATAATAGTACCAAAAAAACACTTCCATATAATGCTTTAATGCCTTTTGGTGAAGTTCTGATTCCTTTTTGTTTCTAAAAAATTCCTCTCTACCTTTTAAAGCATATACCCTACCAAACTTCTTGGTGGAAAAAGGGGAATTTATTTGACTACCTTTTCTTTTAACATAGTAATATAGTTCACTTTGAATATATGTGACTTTATTACTTCTATAAAGAAGCTTGTGGGCTATAGTTTCATCATCATAGATGTTACCATGTTCGTATTTTATTTCATCAAATAAATATCTCTTGTAAAGTTTGTTCCAAGGGTAAATGAAAGTATCTTTTTCCATATTCTTATAGATGAAATGTAATGCTTCCTTATTACTAAAGTTTTGGAGACTATAATCAGAATTGAACACCTCTGTATCAATGAACTGGTCTTCTTCAACTTTTAGATAATCGCATACTACAGTGTCGGATGAATGCTTTATAGCATTATTAAATAGTTCTTCAAACATATATTTATTTATATAGTCATCGTTATCTACAAAACCTATATATTCCCCTCTAGCTACCTCAAGTCCAGCATTTCGTGAAGAAGCAATTCCACCATTTTCTTTATGAATAACTCGAACTCTACTATCCAATCTTGCATATTCATCACAAAGTTCTCCACTATTATCTGTTGATCCATCATTAACAAGGATTAACTCAAAATTTGTGAATGATTGAGATAAGATTGAATCAATGCACTGTGGTATATAACTTTCAAGATTGTATATGGGAACAATGATGCTTATTCCAATATTCATAAAACACTTCCCCAATAAATTTGTAGTCAATTTACAGAACATAAAGAACATGTTAATTGATTAAGAGACTTAGTATACCTTTAAAAATTAATAATCTATATCATTATTCCTGTTACTATCAAAGTATTATGGATTTTGATAGTTAAAAAGGTAAAGCCGTATTTTTCACCGATTTTGATTTTATTAATTCTTGTTTATAATTAACTCTATAAGCTAAATTCCTCCCAATCTTAATATTTGGTTTTTCAATTAAATTATAGGCCACCGCAGATATAATTAAACTTAAAACTATAGCTATTAGACATATGATCCATAATGGAATAATTTTATGAAACAAATAGATACATGTCAGAATTACTGGTAAGTGATATAAATACAAACTGTAAGATATCTTCCCCAAGAATAAGATTGGTTTATATAAGAGAAACTTTGTTACCCTAGTAGAACCTAGTGCACTAATAATTAGTCCCATAGATCCAATTGCAATTAAGTATTCCACAAAGATATAAAAGAAAGTAGAAATTACCTCGATATTTGTAATTTCATATAATGAACCTATTATTATTTCGGCTAGGTTATACATAATATAAGAAGTTATAAATAATATCCATTTCAACCTAATATGTAATTCTTTATAAAATGCTATTAAATAATTTTTATACTTTGCTAATAGTGAGCCTAAGATAAAAAGTGAAATGTAATGAACCGTGGCAAAATAAGTTATATTGTATCCGTTTGATGCCTGTAATTCGAATATTTTATTTATTCCTGCAACTGAAGATAATACTATACAAACTAAAATGCTTACCTTCCAATTAAACCGTTTTATTAATATTACAATTAATGGGAATAAAAGAGATATTCTTAGTTCATGAATCAATGACCAAATCACACCATTAAAAGAGTTTGAGTGAATATTACCTAAAAAATATAAATGCTCAAAGATCAGCTTTATACTTACTGGTGTGCTCCACAACATATCCCAAGCACGTACCCCATTAACTTTTTCATAAATAAAAATTTGTGATAAAATTATTGCAACAGTAATTGCAAAGATGTAAGGAACATAAATCCTAAAGAATCTTTTGATTAAATAAGGAATATATGTAACTTCTTTCTGTTGTAAAAATGGTAAAGATAATACAAATCCGCTTAATACGAAAAATAACATCACAGAGCTGTGACCATTATCAATTCCGATATAAGTTATTAGGTAAACACCTAAAGGAGGAATTGCAAGTGCAATAAGGGGTAAATGGTTAAAGACAACCACTAATGCCGCTAAACCACGAATTGAATCTAATTGTTGAATACGATTGTTCATTTTTTAATCTCTCCTAGAAATTTTGATTTCAAAGTATCTGTTCATTAAGAAGTTTCAAAAGTGGTGTTAACCTAACATAACAATTCTCATATAACTTTAGGGGTTGCTTTATTTTCACAAATAACTTTCTTTAAATTTTGCAATTTTTCAAGTAACCTTAAATCATTTATGTTGTTATTACTTATATCCAATTCTTCCAAGTTAATAAAATATTGAATACCGTCTAAATTTGTGATTTTTTGGTTACATAAATTTAACTCTTTGATATTTTTTAATTGTGAAATATATATCCACTGATTCGGGTTTATTACTAGTAATTCTCGAATATACTTTTCAAAATTTCGGTCAATGAATGTAGCTATTCCACTCAACTCTGCAGTTGTATAAAATTCCAAATCATTTTTTTTTGCTTGATTAATTAAGTATTGGAGATTCTTTGGACAAGTACGCCACCTTTGTTCATGGCTTTCCATATGCCATCCAAACTTTTCCCATTCACGATCTTTAGATAAAATAGAATGACATGTTAAAATCAAATTACTCCCAGATTTCTTAACATATTTAAGTACTCTCTTTACATTTCTTGGATTACTCAAATAATGACTGTCTATACAAATTGAAGGTGCAAATCCAGTGTGGTTATGAGGAGTTAAATTATTACCTGCTAAATGCCCCCTAGCAATCTTAAAATATTTTGGGACTATTGCATTTAATGTTTGTTCATTAAAACGAAAATATGGGAACACAAATGTAATTGGTTTCTTAAACTTCTCTCCTGTTATTGAATGGGACTGTTTTTCTAACCAATTAAACAGTCTAGTTATATCTTCTTCAATCCACTTTTCTATCCCCTCTACTTCAGAATACTCTACAGCGTTTTGATGATTATAACCATGATGAGCTATTTCATGACCGTTTGATTGTAAATCGAGAAGCATATCAATTTCAGATTGGGTATGCTTTCTTCTTCCTTCATAGTGATGATGTGCATTCACATTAAATGTTACTTTTACATCGTAAAAACCAAATAAATCCTTACCATATGAATACCAGTCTTGTACCCGAAAGCTATCATCAAAAGAGAAAGCTATTCCTGGTTTATCTAGATAAGGAATATTAGCAGAGTCTTTTTTTCGACCCATTTTTTTATTAAAATTATTGTTCCTCTTCATATTCTTATAAATATAACTCCAATATCTCCAATCAACATATTGCCTTTTTAAAATATTGAATATTAATTTCATTTAATTATTTGTCCTCCCAAAGTGCTGAGTTGCCTATCAGTCTACAAAAGCATCTAAATTAAGAGTTTAATATTGGGCATCAAACCCGTCCTCACAGCATACCACCGACACCTAGTATCTAAGGTTAAATTTAAACCCACAGCATGATCGAGTATCTCCATTAGTATAGGTAAGGAGACATCACCTATTTTTAAATAACGTTCTTTATAATGAACAAAAAAGTTGAAAAAAATTCGATTATAAATTTAAAACCATTATAATTCTTTATTAAGAACAAAGCAATTGTTTATTACCTAAAACAAAAGATTATTAAAAAACTTAAAAGATCTTACATTTAATAATCTTTTTATGTCGAAATAATTGCATTAACTCTTGACTTATACTATCTTACATTAGTGATTTTTAAAGCCTTGTTACACAACTCATAAAACGATGGACTAAAGACAAATAACAATATCATTACTTTATGTTTCCAGCTTATAAGTTTATTTGTAATAATAAGAAAAACACTTTTGTCTATTGTTCTTTTGAGAAATCTTAAATCTCTTTCTACACCTGTTAATTCTTGCTTTGCCTTAAAATAATTCCAAAAAAATACGTCTATGTAATGCTTTATTGCCTTCTCATTTAATTCGTATTCCTTTATTTTTCTAAAGAAGTCTGCCCTGTCTTTCATAGCATATAACTTATCAAATTTTCTTGTAGTAAATGGAGAGTTAACTGTACTACCTTGTCTTTGAATATAATAGTATAATCTTAAGTCTATATAAGTTAACTTTCGGCATCTATATAAAATTCTATGAGCTAAAAAAACATCCTCGTATATTCTACCTTCAATAAATCTTAAATTATTAAACAAATGACGTTTAAAAAGTTTATTACAAGCAATTGCATAGGTTCCACGATTTGTATCGTTTAATAAATTTAATGCTTGTAAATTTGATAAATGTTCTATAGTAGTATTTTTCACTAAATCTACTTGAAGATTCTTATCGTTCATTTTTTGTTTTTCAGCCTCTATTTCGTCCAATTCATAATAGTCACACATAACTATATCCGAGTCATTATTAATAGCTAAGTCAAACAATATTTTATACATTGTTTGATGTACATAATCATCGCTGTCAACAAACCCAATATAATCACCTCGTGCAATGTCAATACCTGTATTTCTGGCTGATGATTGACCTCCATTTTCTTTATGAATAACTATTATCCTTTTATCAATTTTCGAATAGTACTCGCAAATCTCTCCACTAGAGTCCGTAGAACCATCATTTACAAGAATTATCTCTAAATCAGGATGAGTTTGAGATAAGATAGACTTTATACACCTATCCAAATAAACCTCAACATTATATACTGGAACAACAATACTTATACTTGTCACTATATCATCCCCCTTTAATATTAACATAAATTACCAATAGTATATTTTGATAAAAATAACAAAAATGTATTGAAGAAGCCTTTATTTTATAATATATACAATATGTTTATATTCAAATTATTTTCATTTAGGATTGTTTTTCTATAGGCTAGAATTAAAATATTTTAAACTGCTTTAGTAACATTTATCTTGTTTTTTCTAAATCTCTTTATAATTATACTTTTAATGTACTTGAATTCACTAGTTTTATAAAAAACGGATATATATATTATATTTGGAACAATTATGCAAATAAATCCTTTTAATATTAAATCTAAAAAACCACTACCAGTAATTAATATATTACAGATAGTAGATGTCAAAAACATAGCGAACAAGGTTAATCCAGAATAAAGTAGATATTTCTTATAATATGACCAAACAGGTATTCCGAAGATATATTTAAATACCAAGTACGGAGCATTAAAAAATATAAAGAGAGTACTAATTGTTGTACCTAGAAAAATACCTGCTAACCCTAGATACTTTACTAGTATCAATGATGCACCCAAATTAATAGCAGCTTCAAATAATGGTATATATTTATCCTGAGTAAATATTCCGCCCTTAACTTTAAACATTAAGATAGATGCTCTTAAACCTCCCAAGAAAAAGTTAACAAGAATTACTGAAAAAGTTAAAGAATCCAGTAATAACCCTTCACCTAGCCACCAGTCTATGAATGGCTCTAATAAAACAAATAAGAATATAACACAAAATGAGTATATCCAAAAATTCACTAGATCTATTACCTTAAAAACTGAATACCTTTTTTCATTAGTTTCAACAGCTATTAAATTCCCTATACTCGCACCAACCCCGCCCATAATTGGGGAGACTAGTGCTCCTAGTTGACCAATTATCATGGTATAATTTGAATACAGTCCTACAGCACCGATACCAATTAATGATGAAATTAAAATATTATCTGTACCAAATACAAAAAATGTTCCTATATTGTGTAAAAAAAGTGCTTTAATATTAACTATTAATTTTTCCTTTTCAGTATTAGTGATATAGTATTTTTGCTTAGTTTTAATATATGAATATCTTTTTTCAACAATCCTGCCATTAAATAACGTTTGAAAGATGAATAATATTAGTTCAACTAACAAAAAGAGAACATAGTTTTGTGTTAATAGAAGAATAATAATCTTTGCTACAGTTGTAATAATTTGGAAGATAAAGTTATATCCAGCTATAACATATCCTTTTTGATCAGCATTTATTAAGACGACTTTATGAGCATTTAAGTAATATGTCATGTTTTTTGCAACGAAAAGTAAATAAACAATTGTTAAATGCGAGAGTGAATCTCCATCCTTTATTAATATTTCTAAAAATGGATATAAAGCCATGCTCAAAACAAAAACTATAGAAGCGATAACTTTATATGCTTTTTTATAAAGCTGGATAAGAGCAATAATTCTTGGTTTATCTTTCTCAGCCAAAGGTTTATACAAAAAATAAACAATACTAGTACCTATACCACTTTCAACTAGTGCAAGCATAGTTATTACATTTGTTAGTAATCCATTTAGACCTAAATATTCAACACCTAGACTATCTATGAAGACTTTTCTCGACACAAACCCTAATATAACAATTACGATTTGCGATAAAATACCAATGGATATATTTTTCAAGGAATTTTCAGTTCTCATTTTAATACTCGCCCAATTCTATTTATTTGTGTACTTCCATTTTTCCTCATAGTAAAATTCAAATGCCTAATTACAAAAATTAAACATTCTAAAATAGCTAACCCTCCAATTTCCTTAAAGCCTTTAAAAATTTTGAATGAATTTTTAAATAAAAATGCTGAGGGATAATCATATAGAATATCCATATAATATTTTTTGAAATATTTCACAGCCTTTTCAAAATCTATTTTGTAATTTGCATATAGCTTTTCTTCAATTAAGTAATTTTTGATTTGGATATAAGCCCATAGGTTATCTAAAATTTTTTCGTCTCTTCTGCCAGTAGTGGATTCATTTCTTTTTAAGTAGTTATAAGCTATCTCACTTATAACCGATACTTTTTGGGACTTAATAAATAACTTTGGAATTAGTTCAACGTCCTCATAATATTTACCCTCAATAAAGTACAAATTATTATTTATGAATAATTCTCTTTTTATAATTTTGTTACAAGGATATGCCCTTTTTAAAATTTCACTCAAAGTAACTTTTCTTGGAATGTATTCTCTTAATTTACTGCCATCTTCATTTACTTCCCTTATACCAATTATTGAAATATCTGAGCTCTTTTGGAAACATGTCTCATATAATTGTTTATACATTTCTGGTTCAATCCAATCATCACTATCAACAAAGCCAACATAATCCCCTTTTGCGATTTTAAGTCCTAAGTTCCTTGCACTGGATTGTCCTTTGTTTTTAGTATGTATAACCTTAATCCTTGAATCATATTTTGCAAATTCATCACAAATTTCGCCACTATTATCGACTGATCCATCATTAATTAGAATCAATTCAAAGTCTGTAAAAATTTGATTAAGTATAGATTTAATACATTTAGCTAAATATTTTTCTACATTAAATACAGGAACAATTATGGATATTTTTGGATTCAAATTGTCCATCTCCGTCTATATTTTTTTAAATCTAAGCATTTTCTCTAGAAATAATATGCTTCTAACAATCTCCACCAAACAATTGGCCTTTAAAACTAAGAGGTTTCTATTAAAGTTATTTATTGCAAATAAGAAGTATTTTTCATGTATCAAATTCTTAATTTGAAAATATTTATTTTTTACTGCCGTTTCTTTTAAATTCAATATTTCTTTAATTTTTTGTAAATACGCTGCTACAGTTTTACTATTTTCATATTTTTCGCATTTGGAGTATATATACCTATTTATATTGATAAATTTTAATGTTTTCAAGATCTCTTCTCTTGCTACCAAATGTAAATAAAATGATCCTTCAGTTTTATTCATTATGCTTTCATTATTAACCCTTCTATACTTATAAAGACCTTCATTTACTGCACTTATGTTTTTTGCTACTGATAAAGCAATTAAGTTAAAGCACAAATCCTCTGCTATCATTATTTTTTCATTTATTAATATTTTTTTATCAATAAGGAAACTTTTCTTATATAATTTATTACACATACTTGCATAGCCTAATATTTTATTGTCACTTAACAATAGTTCCAAATTTGCCTTTATTTCTTTCCCTTCAATACACACATTACCAGCTAAAGGATTTAAAGATTCCCTTATACATTCTCCAGATTTATCAAATTCGATATAACCGCACGATATAATATCTGAATTATTCTTTAGTGCAATTTGATACATTTTTTCATACATATTGTTTTGAATAATATCGTCGGCGTCAACAAAACCTATATACTCACCTTTTGAAATTAATATACCTAAATTTCTTGTTGCACTTGGTCCCTCATTTATCTTATGTATTACTTTTATTCTAGTATCTTTCCTTGCGTACTCATCACAAATTTCTCCACAGTTGTCTGGCGATCCATCATTAATTAAAATTAACTCAAACTCTTTTAATGTTTGTCCTAATATAGAGTCCACACACTCGTGTATATACTTTTCAACTTTGTAAACCGGAACAATTATACTAATCTTTGGTTTCGCCATTTAGTAAGTTCCTCTCTAAAAATTATTAAACTAAAGTATTGAAGGTTTTAAATGAATTAATTATCTTTACTTATCCATGACATATAAGTGTTGTTAACCCTTATTGTTTGCAAAACTATATAATTTTTCTATTTCAAAAGTAGTATCTGTATTTTCACTAAGTAAGTTCCTTTTGATTTCTCTCCGTAATTTTTCTTCATTAATTATTTGGGTAATAGCTTCATACAATTGGTGCTTATCAAAATCAACAATTATACCAGTTTCATAATTCCTAATCTGTTCATTAGCACCCGTGAAATTAGTACATATTATCGGATTATCAAAACACCTTGCTTCTGCTAATGTTATACAATATCCCTCATGTCGTGATGGTTGAACATAAATATCACAGTTTTTCATATAAGGATAAGGATTGGGGTTTGCTCCTAATAAAATGTAACTATCTTCAATTGAATAACTTTTTATAAGTTTCTCATATTCATTCCTCGAACTACCATCGCCTATACAATACCACCTTACATTGTAACCAGACGATTTTAATTTTGCCATTACGGAAATCGTTAAATCCTGCCCCTTCTCTTTACTTAAACGTCCTACCGTAAGTATTTTTAATCCATTAAATTCTTCCTCAGTTTCAAATCCTTTTCCATCATTGGCCATTTTGTTTATAAGATTTGGTGATATAATGTTTAAGAATTTCTCAGTTTTATCCTTAATTACAGGTAGTTTTTTATCTAATTTACTTTTAGCTTCATTTGATACAACAAAAATCTTATCAAACTTTTTATAAATTTTTTCAGCGTATTTCTTGTTAAATCCTATTTTTGTAATATCAAAATGTATCCACTGTATTTTCTTTTTGGCATTCACTTTATTTAAAACAAAGTAGCTTATGAAATCCATTGGACCTGCATAAGCTACTGCAATATCATATTCTACTAATTTATATGAATGTTTTTTAAAAATGTAATTAAAGAAAACACTTCTGTTATTAATCCATTTAGATATTAAATGGATAGCCATAATATTTAAAGCATCAATTACTTTTCCTTTCCTTAAAAAATCTAGTGAAGACACACGTGGTGGATTATTAATAAGTCCTTTTATCTTGTCATAGGATTCTAAATATTCAAGATTCACCCAATTGGGTATATAATTTAAATATCCACCATTTTTCTCCAACATAAGTAAAGTAATATCATATTGCTCTTTTGGCATTACTGAAATCATATTCAGTAAGGCTTTTTCAGTGCCACCCACGTTCATATTTATTATCATAAATAGTATCTTTTTTTTCATAACTTCACTCACTTACTAAAGATTATTAAAACTAAATAACTACTGCTCTTTAATCGAGTACTTTCATCCTAATAATTGATAAAACATCTGAATTTCTTCACTATTCCCCTTTTTTTCTGACTTTAAATATTTTATAATGCTTTGTCTTAACTCAATTTGCTTGATAAGTTTAAGAATTCCATCGCAAACAGACTCACTATCCATATTGACTACTAGCCCGTTTTTTTCATCAACCATTTGACTATAAACTGCATCAAATCTTGTTGTAACTACTGGAACATTCAACATCCTTGCCTCAGCAATTGCTAGGCCAAATCCTTCAAACCTTGAGGTTTGAACATAAATATCTGCGTTCTTTATATATGGGTACGGATTTGCTTTAACTCCTAGTAAAATGAAATTCTCTGATAAGTTATTTTGTTTAATGTATTCTCTGATTTCTTTTTCCAAAGGACCCTTACCTAGTGAATACCACTTAAAATCAATGCCCTTTTCTTTTAGCATTTTGCATGCTCCTAGTGCGATATCATATCCTTTTTGGTAAGCTAACCTTCCAATCGTAAGAATCTTTAAACCCTCATATTGATCATTAAAACCTTCTCCTAAATCAGCCATTTTCTCAATAAAAGAAGGATTATTTATATCATAAATCACCTTCATTTTTTGTGAATAGTAAGGGAAGGTTTCAATAAATACTTTTTTTGTTGAATCAGAAACAGCTATTATGTTGTTGTACTGGTCATAATACTTTTTTTGAAATTCTTTTTCAATTTTCTCTAGACGATAACTTACATTTACCCATGCATATTTCTTCTTAGCTTTTATTTTCTCTGCTACATAAAACGTTGGAACCCCTTGAGCGTAACTTATCGCAATGTCATATGTTTTGGGATTACTATCGATTACTTTTGAGACACTTTGCCAGTAAATTCTAGCTTTTTGAGGGTTACTATACTGTTTTTTTCTTATCGCTAATGAGTAACTTATCCTTGAATTCAACATCTCAAAGTCAAAGTTCTTTATTGAAGAAATAAAAGCTTCTTTAAGACCTAATTCGGAAAACTTTGAATATTTTAATGGCTCCAAAATGTTAACTTCAATCGGAACTAGTTCCTCTAATACCTTACCATGTGCAAACAGCATTAGATCTACTGTAAATTTCGTATAATCTAACATAGATAAAAGGGTTACTAAACTTTTTTCTGCACCAGCAACATCTAAAGAGTCAATTGCAAATAAGAGTTTCTTTTTCAATTTAATCTCCCTATCCTATTAACATATAATTAATTATGAAAAAATCTTTATATTACTTATCTTCTTATGATACCCTTCACGGAAATCATAACAACTAAAAAACGCACATTATAATTCAATAATGTAATCAAGTACTTATACATTAGTGATAATGTCTCAGTCTTTAAAATCTGACTATAGTATCGTCTGACACATCCTTGAATCATTTCCAAGTATTTATGTCTGTATACCCTATTCTCAACCTGATTCAAAACATAATAAACATTATCAACACACCAATAACCAAAACTGGAAAATACAGTTTCTGAAAGCTGGGGATACTTTTTACTCATGAAAACCAGTATTTCATCCCAACCTAAAAAAGCATCCAGCCTCTTTTCACTGAATGTTGATGTTAATATACTATTTTCTCTTTTTACATACATGTAGCCAATATAGCTTGTGTAAACAGCTTTATTTGCATTGGCAAACAATCTATAAGTAGTTGATAGATCTTCGTGAATACGGCCTTCTGGGAATTGAATTTTATCAAAACAGCTTCTTTTAAATAGTTTATTACATAATGAAAATCTATAAAGTGCCCCTTTAAAAAGCTCATTCATAGATTCTACATGATTTAATTCCTTTACAAATTCTTCCTCACCACTATTTATAAGTGTTCCGTTTACTACTCTTCCTAACTTACAAATGGCAATATCACTATTAGTTTTAGAGGATAATGCATATAGGTTACTATACATTTTAGCTTCAATGTAGTCATCCCCATCAACGAAACCAATGTATTCACCTGTCGCCGCATTGATACCTGTGTTTCTTGCAGAGCTTACTCCACCATATTCCTTATGAATGACTTTCACTCTGTTATCATTATCAGCATATTCATCACAAATTGAGCCACTTCCATCTGTTGAGCCATCATTTATGAGTAGCAATTCAAAATCTGAGAATGATTGTGATAGAATACTATCGATACAACCATTGAGATAGGGCTCTAAATTATAAATTGGTACAATAATACTTATCTTAGGCTTCATGTACATATATCCACCTTATAATTTAATTTTTTCTTTTACAATTGTAGAGGAAACGCCTTTTGTATAAGGGAAATAAACAACATCTACACCCACTTGATTAAATTTCTTTTCTACTTGTTCAAAAAGATGATTCCCTTTCCAGTCATCTCCCACAAACATGACATCAAATTTGATACTTTCCCACGCTGAATACTTATCACGATTCACTTGAGGAACAACCTGATCGACATATTTTATACCTTCCACAATCGCCATTCTTTCCTCTTCTGGTATAACTGGAACTCTATCTTTATATTCCATGACCAACGCATCCGTACTTACTCCAACGATAAGATATTCACATTGTTCTTTTGCTTTTTGTAAGATATTTAGATGACCTACGTGAAATAAATCAAATACCCCAGTTGTATACCCAATTTTATACGGCTTCATATATATCACTCCGATTCCTACTAAAACAAACATCATGAATATGTTCTAGTAAATGTTCACTTGCATTTCCATTTTCAAATGATCCAATGTCTTGTAAAAAATCTTTTAGATTCTTATTATATAAATCATAATTAAAGTTCTTTATCTTATTGGATAAATCCTCATTGCTAATTGCACTCTCAAAAGGGAGTTCGTTTAAGTCAAAATATAAGTTTCGATCATTTTTTATGTAGTCTTCCATATCTGGTACATATAAGAAGCAAGGTCGATTAGTAATACAAAAATCAAACATCAAAGATGAATAATCCGATATTAATACATCTGATATCGCTAATAGTTCTTGGGTGTCATCATAGGAGGTCACATCGATTACCAGCTTATCTTCCTTAATCAATTTATCAGAAAGAGATATTAGGTGTGGATGAAGTTTAATTAGTACTGTCCATTCCCCATCAAATTTAGATTTTAATGAAGAAAGGAGTTTTGAGTAATTTAGATTATAAACTGTGGTGTCATTGTTCTTTCTAAAGGTTGGTGCATAGAATACAACCTTATTTTCTATTGGAATATTCAAACTTTCTCTTAGCTTTTTCATTGTTGCGACATTATTAAAAAGGAGATCATTCCTTGGAGTTCCAATTTCAAATATCTTTCCTTTGTACCAAAATGACCTTTTGAAAATATCTGTACTATACCTACAACCTGACAATAATAAGTCAACTTTCAATGAATCCTTTTTGGCCATTTGAACATAGCTTTGAGGTAAAGATTTCTCTGCATCTTTTTCGATTTGTTTTAATCGTAATGAACTGTGCCATGTTTGGATGTAATATTGATTTTTCCTTTTTACAAAAAAATCAGTTGTTCTAAAGTTTGTAATAATTACCTTTGCAGTACATAATTCATAGAAGTACTTTATCGACATTGTCTTAACCTTCCTAATTCCAGTTAAGTGTTCTTTTGATTCTAAATCGTTGAACGCCCATACAATGTCATATTTATCCTGATAGCCATTTTCAATCATGTATTCCGTTATATACTTTGGGTTACACCCATATTGACTTCCATAATAACTAAACAGAAATATTTTATTTTTCTTAATAGGGAAGCAGTTAAATAAATAGATAATTAGTAAACAAAGTATTTTCTTTAAACTATTCATTAAATTACTCAAGCATCATTTCCCTCCTTTCTAAGTCTTATAGATTAATTCTTTCTAACTTTAGAGGTTGTGGAACTAATCTAATCTTTCGTAAAATTTTATATGTAACTCCAGGTAGAATGTTTAAATAAGGATGGATTAAAAACAGTTTGAGTTGTTGCTTTATATAGTTGTCTTCTTCTACTGATTTCATTAGTACTACATTATTTTCTTTGATATATCTCTGAATATCTTTTTTATGGACTCCGCCTCTATCTTTTTTACTGTTAATAAGTAGCAGATTAAAGTGTATAAGGTTTGCTTTTAGTATGTTCTTATAAGAAGCACTTGTTAGATGTTTATAGTGTGTTTCTAAAAACGCATGCCTCTCAATTAACCCTTTTATAATATCTAAGTTTCTAGGCGTATAAGTAGATACAATACTGTCACTACGTTGGAAGTAATAACACATTGGTTTATGCAACATAACAAAGGTATTTACCAGATGCATAACCTGATGTGCCCAAAATACATCCTCAAATAATACTCCTTTTTTAAAAGGAATATCTTTAATCAGTTCAGTTTTGTAGAGTTTCCCCCAGGCAAAATTTTTCACTCTCTCATTAATTACAAGCTCTTTCATTAACTCTTGTTTATCGAGTAGAGTAGGTGGTTCGTCTTTAGAAAAATACCTGTTTTCAAATAATAAATGATCTTCATAGGCATAAAAAAAAGCTGATTGTACAACATCAGCTCTGAATTTTATACTATTATCTACCATTATTTCTATCATTTGTAGCTCTAACCAATCATCGCTGTCCACAAAAAGTGTATACTGACCAGTGACATAGTTCATACCATAATTTCTAGCATCTGATAATCCACCATTCTCCTTATGAACAGAAATAATCCTAGAATCTATTTGTGAATACTGGTCAATTAAGCTTCCACATTTATCTGGCGATCCATCATCAACCAGGATAATTTCCAAGTTAGTATAAGTCTGATTAATTATACTTTTTACACACCTATCAATATATTTTTCTACCTTATAGACAGGAACAACTACGCTTACCATTGGCTTCATCTTTGTTCCCCCCTATATCAACTCGTATAACTTCTGTAATTCGGTGCTATTGCTAAAGTTAGTTGAAACACAATTTCCAGATAGAATGCTCCTTAATTCGTGGTCATGATATAGCCTTTCAATTCCATTAGCTAATCCTTCAACGGACAGCTCACAAATAAGACCATCATAGCCATTTCGAACTTGACTATTCGCCGTTGTATAATTAGTTATTAGAACGGGCTTAGTAAGGATTTGAGCTTCTCCTACCGTAACTGCTTTTCCTTCATATCTCGAAGGCTGTACATATAAATCTGCAGCCTTCATAAAAGGATAGGGATTCGTCTTTTTTCCTATTAAGATAAATGAATCCTTTAGTTCATATTTATCTATCAATTCCCTTATCATTTCCTCGTCTCCCCCATATCCAACTACGTACCAGGCAATGTCTTCATAGCCCTTATCCTTCAATATTTTTAGAGCTTTAACCGCATTATCAATGCCTTTAGCATGTGAAAATCTTGCTACTGAAATCATCTTAAAGCGGTTATCATCAATCATTGGATTCTCAACAATTTCTTCAGATAGGGTCCTAACAAATTGGGGAGATGTGATATTCTCCATTACCTTTACCTTACTAGTGAGACTTGGATACTTATTCAAAAAGGAATTTTTACACTCCTCTGAAACTGCTATGATATGATTAAATTTATTCCACATAGTAAGATCTAACACAATGTCCGTATCTACTGTTGAAAAATCTGTGTGAATCCAAGCAATTTTGGTCTTTGCGTTTACCTTTTCTGCTACAAAGTAATGAGGCCACAAATAACTAATTGCTACATCATACTTTTTATCAAGCTTTGGTAAAAAAGGTAGTGAATATTTCCACATATATTGCATTTGCTTGTATCCATTTTCAGATGAACTATGTAAGCTTGCTTTGTATTTTGAAAACAAGCGTACAATCCCAATCGGTAAATTACCGTTTCTTATAATCTGTCCTATCGACATCCTAAATGTTTTATAAGATTTAGACTCCTGTAAAAGATTCGGTGTCTTTGGAAGCAACTCCATGAATTCACCTGTATGACTATAAAGCATTAAGTCAACATTATAACTACTGTAGTCAAAATTGGTTAACATGCTGATTAAGCTTCTTTCGACACCACCAACCTCCATATCAAATGTAGAAATTAATAGATTCTTCATGCTTTCCCCCACAGATTAGATCTGATAAATATCCATTAATCTTGTTATTCCTCGTTGAATTTCATAACCATTTTCGTTGAAACCAACGATAATCTTGTTAGGATTGTTTTCTTTTTTTCCTGCAATTTTAATTATTCTATCGGCCCATTCTTTTGCGCCATCTGATAAGGAAAGTCTTGTTATGAGACCAAGCTTCAAATCAGCTTCAGGTTGTATAGCTTCTGAAACGATGCAAGGTGTCCCGGTTGCTTGAGCCTCTAATAAAACAAGCCCTAACCCCTCATAAATAGAAGGAAAAACAAAAACATCCATACTATGAAGCATTGTTTCTATATCAGAACGAATACCAACAAATCTTATATAAGACTCTAATCCTTCTTTTCTAGCTTTTTCTTCTATTTCTTTCCGTAAATCACCATCTCCTACGAGTAACAATTTAATATCTAATCGCTTTTTGAGCATTTCTTTCATTATTTCTAATAGAAAATGATGATTTTTCGCTTCCATAAATCTACCTATATGACCTATTACTAAACTCTCACTTAACCCCTGTTCAGCTTTAAACTGAATGACTTTTTCTCGATTTCCTTTTAGAAATTGCTTATAATCTATCAAGTTGGGAAAGTATTGATAAGTGCCACCATCTATTGATTTATTCCCATATAAATAGTGACCTGCTTGCTGGCTACATGCTAGTAAATGGGTTGAAGAAGCAGTAATGACAGTACGCATTGTTTTTATATACAATTTCCTAGCTAAACTATCACTTCTATCCAGAGTAGTATGGGCATGTGCAATTCTCGTTTTAATTCCAGCAATTTTCCCAGCCAGATTTGCAATTCCACAATGAAAGAGGGTATGAGAATGTATCGCATCATATGGTCCATATTTCTTAATTGCGTCTACGAGCTGTTTAATTGATTGCGATTTTGATAATTTAATGACTCTTCCGCCTAAAGCTTTGATTTCATAGTCATAATGTGCATCCTGCTGGCTATATGAAATAAAATCAAATTGTATTTTTTCTCTATCAATATTTCGATAGATATTCATAAGCATCGTTTCTGTACCAGCCCTATTCATAGCCCCAACGACATGGAGAACTCTTCTAACTTCTTGCATGGCTATACCTTTACTCTTAGACAGCTTTTAATACAATCGATTACTCTTAAATGTTCTTCCCTTGTCATATTAGATCCAGATGGTAGACACAAGCCAGTATCAAATAGTTGTTTAGAAATATCCTCTGTTTCACTATGAGGATAGTATTTAACACCTTCAAATAATGGCTGTAAATGTAATGGTTTCCATACAGGTCGGGCTTCAATGTTTTCCTCTGTTAGAGCATGCAACAATTCCGCTATAGTAACCCCAACAATATTTTCATCAATTGTTAATGCTGTTAGCCATCTGTTTGAAAGAGTATTATCTAATTCAGGCATGAAATGAATTCCTGGGATGTGGCCTAGTTCCTGTTTATAGAAATCGAAAATTGCCCTTCTTGCCTCAACCCTATTTTCTAAAACCTCTAATTGTGCTCTACCAATCCCCGCTAAAACATTGCTAAGGCGATAATTATAGCCTAGCTTACTATGTTGATAGTGTGGTGCTGGATCCCTAGCTTGTGTCGCAAGAAATCTCGCCTTGTGCAATGACTCAATATCATCTGAAATTAGCACTCCTCCTCCAGATGTAGTAATGATTTTATTTCCATTAAAGGAATACACACCATATTTACCGAAGGTTCCACTTGGTGTGCCTTTATAATAAGAACCGAGTGACTCAGCGGCATCTTCAATAATTGGGACATTATATTGATTACAGATTGACACTAATTCATCCATCTTTGCGCTTTGTCCATAAAGGTTTACAATAATAACGGTTTTGGGTAGTTTTCCTTCATATGCAGCTTCCGTTAAAGCCTTTTCAAGTGCCTGAGGTGACATATTCCAGGTATCAGGTTCTGAATCTATAAATACTGGAATAGCTCCTTGATAAATGATTGGGTTGGCACTTGCTACAAAGGTAAGAGTAGAACAAAATACAACATCATTTTTCTCTACACCTAACAAAGAAAGAGCCAAATGAATCGCTGCAGTTCCTGAACTTACTGCTACAGCTTCATTGGCTCCTACGTAATTGGCTAGTTCTTTTTCAAACGCATCCACATTTGGACCTAGTGGTGCAATCCAATTCGTTTCAAATGCTTCTTTAATATATTTCAATTCGTTCCCACTCATATGAGGTGGAGATAAGTAAATTCTTTTATTTTTAGTCAAGTTGACACCTCCTTAGAATAATTCAGCTATGTAGTACCTTTTTATTAATAATTCCCCGATATACTGGAAAGAAATTTTCATTAACTTCATAATTTTCCTTTATTGTTCCCACAACTTCTTGATATTTTGTTAGATTGTAGATTTTTTTCCCAATATAGTAGTCATGGTTATTGTTATTTGTAAAGGATGTTTTATATGCAAACAGTCCATCATTCTCTTGATACCCACCACCTAAGTGAAGTTGCTTTGCTCCTAATGACTTGCAAAACTCAATCATATAATCGAACAATAGGTTATTCGGACGATAATCAAGATACTTTGTTCTCGAGGCCCCTAAGTGGTAATGTGCAAATTCTTTACCTAGGATGACCATGACTCCAGCGATTATTTCACCTTCAAATTGGGTAAATAATAAATATGTTTTACTAATGCATGTTTCCTTTACTTGATCTAAAAAATAACTTCTATCAAAATAGTAATAACCAATGGCATTATTTCGATCCATTGTTTCTTTGTACATGTCTAAAAAGATTTCAATATTTTCAATTGAACTTTGTGCCATGAAACAAGATAACTGATTTGATTTAGCTTTTTTTATATTTTTTTTATTCATAGAAGAATAATTTTGTCTGATTTTCTCTAATGGAAACGATAAATCAACTGATGTTGTTTTTCTGATATATTGTACATTCAAGATCTCTTTGCAATATGCATCGTTCTTATACAATGGGTGAAACCTTATTGTTTCAGTGATAATATTTTCAGTTTCACAATACTCACTGAAAAAAGTATAAAAAGGATCTATTTTCTTTGAATCTCCTTCAATAAGAGGTCCACCATATCCATAAGGTGTAACAATATCATATAGTCCTTTGTAATCACCTGGTATTTCACGTTTTATAAATGGGTAAAAAACCTTTGTTGTATGATCTTCAAGAAATGCTCCTAGTAATTGACCATTTTCAATAGTAGCGAACAACTTACCATATTCATAAGAGTAATAGCTATCAATTGTTTTAAATTTTTTTAAAATCTTATTCCATGTATAAGAATCTTCAACCACTTTAAAATAGGACATTCACACACCCCTATGTGTTCTCATTGGTATCTATAACTCCTAAGAACTGATTTCTAATTTCTTCAATTGCTTCAAGTAGTTTCATAGATTCTGTTTCATTTCCTTTTTGATACATAGTTAATAAAATCTCTTGAAGTTGTTCAGCAGTTAGTTTTTCTGAAATACTCATTTTCTTATCCTTCCTACAAACATTCTACTCTTTTATGAAAGAATACTATCTACCTTCAATTCACTATGGCTATAACCGTTCGGATTTTTAGACTGCCACTTCCATGCATCGAAGCACATCTCCTGAATCCCTTTTTCCGCTTTCCAACCAAGCTCCTTTTTAGCCTTTGCTACATCAGCATAACAGGTTGCTATATCACCTGGTCTTCTGGCTACAATTTTGTGAGGTATTTTTATACCAGTTGAAGTCTCAAATGCAGAAATTACCTCTAGCACACTGTATCCAATTCCGGTTCCCAGGTTATATACAGACACTTCATTCGAACTTTGATTTTTACTTAAAGCTTTTACATGTCCTAATGCTAGGTCAACCACGTGAACATAATCTCTTACTCCAGTACCGTCAATGGTCGGATAATCTCCACCAAACACCTGAAGCTCCTTCAATTCTCCTATTGCAACCTTTGTTATATAAGGCATTAGATTGTTCGGTATCCCATTGGGATCCTCTCCAATCTCACCACTACTATGAGCTCCGACTGGATTAAAGTAACGTAAGATTGAAATACTCCATTCATTATCTGAAACATAAAGATCTCGAAGGATTTCTTCAATCATTAGCTTGGTTCGACCATATGGATTGGTAGCTTGTAAAGAATTGTCTTCTAGAATCGGTACATGTTCTGGGTTTCCATAAACTGTTGCGGATGAACTAAAAACAATATTTTTCACATTGAATTTTTTCATTACCTCACAAAGTACAATTGTTCCAGAGATATTATTGTTATAATAGTCTAATGGTTTCTCAACAGATTCTCCCACTGCTTTATAGCCCGCAAAATGAATAACCCCATCTATTTTGTTATCTGAAAAAATTTTATTTAAACCTTCCCTATCAAGAAGATCTATCGTGTAAACCATAAAAGTTTTGCCTGTAATGTTCTTAACTTTCTCTAGGGATTGAGGTTTACTATTTGAAAAGTTGTCTAATACAATTACTTCATATCCAGCTTCAAGAAGTTCAACAATGGTGTGAGTTCCGATGTACCCTGCTCCTCCAGTAACTAATATTGCCACTTTTTACACACCTCACTTATGAAAATAAAAAAGTAAATTGATACGGAGATCAATTTACTCAAAAGAATTTTGCTTATTATAGTTGTAAATAATCACTACGATATTGGATAAATAAGGTCATTACACTTTCAAAATAATAATATAGAAAATAACAACTAATAATTCCAAAGTATACCAACTTTTGCTGTTTTTCATGAAAAAGCATAACTACCCATGAAATTAAAATTAAGGAATATAGACTAAAGTAAATAGAAAATCTAGCAAAAATCCAATTCTGAGTAGAGATTATCATAAAGATAAAGCCAATCATCGCCATATTAACAATATAGTCACTATTAGGAAAAATTTGTCTGAGCTTTTCCCTACCTAAAAACGCAAGCAATAACGGTACAGCATCCACAGCTACTCTAATAATATTTGCTCCACCTTCAGTTGAATTCTGATAAACTCCATACTCTGTATCTTCTATTGCGGAAAATAAAATTGCTGAAAATTGATTGAATCCTAAAACGATAATTACCGCTCCTGCCATAAGAAAAAATGTTGATTTCGACCATGCTTTTGCACGAACTATGAAATAAATAGGGATTAGTACTAATGCACTTTGGTGAAAAAAAGATGCAAAAACGACTACTAGAATATATTTCATCCAATTACCATTAATGATAAATTTTGTTGCAGTGAATATGATTGCAGCTGCAAGTACTTGCCTAATCCCATTCATTGATACTAAAAACAAGCCACCCGTTATATATACATACAGACTCAACTCTAACATTCTTGAATACTTATAAAGAACAAGCACAATACACATATTTGTTATCAATGCAGTTGTAAATACCATAATTTGTGCATCTTCAGATATCATTTTTAATAACATCTGAAGAATTCCAAATCCAATGTCCTTATGAGTTAAAATGAATTCCCATGTAAATTCATTTCTCTCATATATCAGCCTATAAAAAAAGGTATCTCCAATATTCCTTCTTAGACCTGAAACTATAACTAAAGAAGATAAAGCAATTAGGACCAATATTTTATTTGGTTTAATTGGCACATCTGAGTAGTTAGTCGTTGTAATGGTCCGAAAGGTTGAGAAATATCTCGAAAATAGCGAAAACAAAAAAACTATGGCTAGATTAGTCCATAGAATAGTCATATCATATGTCCTTTCAGAAAAAGGTTTACTTTATATTTTAGCCGGTTTTGCTTTTGTTATTATTAGTAGATATAGTAGTAATCCAAATGGAATTGCAAATAAAGTCAGCCCTTTTTGAGGGGTTTCTGCTAAAAATGATTTATTTTTATCTAGTAAACTGCTTGATACATAGTGAATAGCCTGCTTAAATTTAAACCCTAAACTTGCAAATGGCAGTTTCATTAGTTCTTTACGATAAAATGCAAAACCTTTAGGATTTTTACGATATTGACTCAACATATTCAAAGACGATCCATCTGGAAGATATTCTACACAACATACCACTTCATTCATCAGCAGCATTTCATATTCCATATCTAGTTTATAATACTTGTACGCTAAGCCAACATATCTTTCATTTTCAAATAGTGGATATGGATATTTTTTAGTTAAATCTGTTCGATAGACCAGCTTTTTGTCACCGGAAACTCCATGCTTATAATAGAGATGAAATAGAGTTGAAATCTTCAGACCTTCTGGTAGTTTAGTACCAATAATTTTTCCATCCGTATAGGAATCTAGCGCTATTATACCACCTACTGTTTTACTACCATTTCTTTGCCAAAAAGATAGTATTTTTTCAACAGCATCATCTGGCATATAATCATCAGAATCTATACAAACATTTAACTCAGTATCAATAAGCTCATAAGCTGTGTTATGAGCACCATGCATCCCTTGATTTGTTTGGTAATGGTATCTAATTTCAACTAGATTCTCTTGGATCCATCCATCAACAAGTATGGATGTATTATCAGTT
Organism: uncultured Bacillaceae bacterium; assembly: GCA_947497585.1. Classification (GTDB taxonomy): domain Bacteria; phylum Bacillota; class Bacilli; order Bacillales; family Bacillaceae_L; genus Bacillus_BV. Next base: position 52,016 of record CANMHG010000013.1, read on the forward strand.
GAACCATCGTCAATGATTAACCAAATAAAATCATTTGAGGATTGACGCTTTAAGCTTTCATAGCAATGATGAAGACAATATGCTCGATTATAGGTTGGTGTAAATACTGTCAACTTTTTCAGTTACATCTCCCCCGAACCTTTGGTAATAGTCTTCAATAAATAATGCTGTTTTTCTAATATCATATCCTTTTAGAGAAATTTCCTTTAAAGGTGACTTTCTTGAGTAACTTTTTTGCTTCCATTCAATAATGCTGTTCATCCACTGGTTCATTCTATCCAGTGATGCATAATGAACTAGACCCACTCCCAAATCAACTTCTTTTGTAATAGATTGAGATATTATACAAGGTAACCCTGTTGCTTGTGCTTCAACTAAAGTAACTGGTAAACCCTCGTGTAATGATGGGAAAACAAATAAATCGAAGGCTTGTAGAAGGTCAGATATATCACCTCTTACTCCTAGCAGTTTAACCTTTCCGTCCAGATTAAGATGCTTTACTTTTTCCTCAATTCTATTTCGAAGAACTCCATCACCAACTAAAACTAGAGTTGCATTTGGGACTTTCTTAATTAACCCTGCAAATATATCTAGCAAAAATGTATGGTTTTTTTGATGATTAAATCTGCCAACATGACCAATAACTAATGTGTCTTCTTTTATCTGTAATGACTCTCTTATCTTAGATCTAACGGTTTTAGAAAATTTAAATCGATTAGTTTCTATCCCATTATTAAGAATGACAGCTTTCTGAGCTCGAATTCCAAACAACCATTTCGCTGCATCATTTGAACAAGCAAATAGAGAGTTTGCATTAAAACGAATATAACTTCCGGAGATTGATTTATATAATTTCGCAGCAATGCCACCTTCACTTTGAGTGTTATGGCTATGTGCAATTCTAACTGAAATACCAGACTTTTTTGCTGCACGAAGGACAAAACCACTCATCTTATCCATATGAGAATGAACAATTTTATAATGATTTAAACGAAAAAAACTATCTAAAGCTTTAAGGTAAACCGAATGACCAGTCTCTGTAACATATGGTATTCTGTGAATCTTACCACCCATCTCACTAATTTCTTTATCAAACACACCTTCCTTACAAGTAAGAAAGTCAAATTGAATTTTCGATCGATCCACATTCCGGTAAAGATTCATTAGAAGCGTTTCGGCTCCACCGCGATTCATATTTACTACCACATGCAAGATTCTTAATGGGCCGCCCACTTTAGTTCCTCCATTTCTTTCATATACCTTCTGTAAATCCTACTCTTTTGGTCAAGTACATTTGTAACGCCATAGTTTTGTTCAATCATTAGCCTTGAAGATTTGCCAAGCTTATTTCTCATATATTCACTTTGAGCAAGCTCAATAATTTTAGAAGCAAATTTCCCTACATCTAAAGGGTTATTGATAAATCCGGTTTCATTATTCTTTACTAGCTCTCTATGCCCTCGATTCTCGGTTGCCACCACTGGAAGCCCACAGGCCATCGCTTCCAAAATATTTACTGGTAACCCTTCACGAAGACTCGAAGCAACAGCTAAATCGCTCATTTTCACAAGCAACTCAACATCGTTTCTCAACCCTAGAAAATGAACATACTCATCAATCCCTAGTTTTCTTGCTAGTGCTTTACATTCCTCCAATAAGGGACCTTCTCCAGCTAGCAAAAGCTTTGCATTAGGTATGTCACCCTTAACTTTGGTAAACGCATTTATGAGTAATTGCTGATTTTTATTCTTATTAAATTCAGCAGCATATAATAGAAGAAAGTCTTCTGGACTATAACCAAAAGATCGTCTAATCATATTTTTACGCAACTGATCCACAGGCCTATATACATCTGTATTCACCCCTACACCATGAACGTGTTCAATTACACCTGCTTTAAACCCATGACTTTTAGATAGGTTGTAATCCTCACTATTAATCGTTATTAAACAGTCAGTATAGGAAGCAAGCATTCTTTCAATTGGATAGTAGAGTAGCCAATTAACTAACGGAGCACCTTTGCAAAAATGAAAACCATGTGCTGTATAAATTACCTTTGTTCCATTCTTTCTTGCAGCCCTAGCAGCAATGCGAGCTAGTACACCACCCATCGGGGTATGACAATGTATAATCTGGTATTGGTTATTATCAATGGTCTCCTTTAACTGGTTATAAGCAGTGAGATTCTTAACCTTAAAAGGTGACCGTTGAATTGGAATATCATATTTCTCATCAACAAAAGGGAGCTCTAGGTTACCACTAGCTGCAATGTGAACTTCCCAGCCTTGTTCTTTAAACCATTTTAGATAAGGAATGTGGAAGGCTTTAAAGTGATAATCAACGGTAGCACAAAAAAGCACACGCTTTTTTGTCGTCTGCTTTCCATTCGTCATCATTTTACTAGCTCTTTATCTAACACAGTTTTGAAATAATCTAATAAATTGTTACGCAAATCGTCACGTTTTAATGCAAACTCTAATGTAGTTTGAATAAACCCCATTTTTTCACCAACGTCGTAACGAGTTCCTTCAAAATCATAAGCATATACTGCTTCGTGTTGGTTTAAACCAGCGATTGCATCTGTTAACTGAATTTCTCCCCCAGCACCTGGAACCTGGTTTTCAAGAATATTAAATATCCTAGGATTTAGAATATAACGTCCCATAATTGCTAGATTTGATGGTGATTCCTCTTGTCTAGGTTTCTCTACAAGACTATTTACGCTGAAGAAACGTTCACCGATTTTGTTTCCATCGACAATTCCATATCTTGATACTTCATTTTCAGGTACAGTTTGAACACCTAAGATAGAAGCATTATAACGTTTATATTGCTCAATCATCTGCGTTAAACATGGCCTTTCTGCAGAGACAATATCATCTCCTAATAGAACAGCAAATGGTTCATCACCAATGAATTTACGTGCACACCAAATCGCATGACCTAATCCCTTAGGTTCTTTTTGACGAATATAATGGATATCAACTAGTTTCGATGATTTTTGTACTTCTTCTAATAATTCAAATTTACCTTTATCAAATAAATTCTGTTCTAGCTCAAACGAATGATCGAAGTGATCTTCAATCGCACGTTTACCTTTACCAGTAACAATGATTATATCCTCAATCCCAGAATCTACAGCTTCTTCAATAATATATTGAATTGTCGGTTTATCAACAATCGGTAACATTTCTTTTGGCATTGCTTTGGTTGCTGGTAGAAATCTCGTTCCAAGACCGGCAGCTGGGATAATGGCTTTTCTTACTCTTTTCATCAACATTGCTCCTTTTAACCTGGGATAGATAGTAGTTTCTGGGCGACAGGCTTACGATTAGCTAGCTTTAAAAGTTCATCCCTAAGTTCTTCTTTTGATAGTTTAGTATAAACAGAAATTAGCTCTTCAATTTCGTTAATATACAGGTGAGCGGATTTTCCTACATAAATTTTTGGATACACCTGGTTTTCATGAACTTCCTCATCCTTTAGTAACTCCTCAAAAAGCTTTTCACCTGGTCTCTTTCCGGTATACTCAATTCCGATTTCATCAATTGAGTTACCTGAAAGCTTAATTAGGTTCTTGGCTAAATCCACTATTTTAACTGGATCACCCATATCAAGGACGAAGACTTCTCCACCTTTTGCTAGAGAACCAGCTTGGATCACTAATCTTGATGCTTCAGGAATTGTCATAAAATAGCGAACCATTTCAGGATCTGTAACAGTAACCGGTCCGCCTTTTTCGATTTGCTTTTTAAAGAGAGGAATGACACTTCCTCGACTTCCTAATACATTGCCGAACCGAACTGCTACAAACTTTGTTTTACTATATCGGTCCATATTTTGAATCAGCATTTCTGCTAATCGCTTTGTTGCTCCCATTACACTTGTAGGGTTAACCGCTTTATCTGTTGAAACCATTACAAATGTTTCTACACCGTGCCAACTTGCAGCCTGAGCGACATTCCTCGTACCAATAATGTTATTCTTAACTGCTACATCAGGATTTTTCTCCATTAACGGAACATGCTTGTGTGCAGCTGCGTGATACACAACATTTGGACGATGTGCATTCATAACTCTCATCATTTGCTTCTCATCTTGTAGCTCTGCTATTTCAGTTACGAACTCAATTTTTGACTGTCTGAAAGTCTCTTTTAATTCCATTTCAATGGTATAGATGCTGTTTTCTCCGTGCCCTAGAAGGATAAGCTGTTTTGGATTAAATTTAGAAATCTGTCTACAAATCTCTGAACCTATTGAACCACCAGCCCCAGTTACTAGAACCACCTTATCAGTTACATATTCAGAAATGCTTTCAATATCTAGATCAACCGGTTCTCTCCCTAGTAGATCCTCTACTTGGACATCTCGGAACTGACTGACTGAAACCTTTCCAGTGATTAAGTCCTCTAACATTGGGAGGATTTGAGTCTTAGCATTTGTTTTTGCACATTCTTGAAAGATGACATTAAGTTCCCGTTTACTTAATGAAGGAATGGCAATAATAATATTTTCTATTGATAGTTCCTTTACAGCACATTCAATTTGATTAACCCCACCTAATACTGGTAATCCTAAAATATCTAGCTTCTGCTTTTTTACACTGTCGTCGATGAACGCAACTGCTAATAGATCGCCCTCATTGTTTTTTAAAAGTTGTCTTGCAACCATTCGACCTGCTGAACCAGCTCCAACAATAAGTGTTCTCCTTCTGTTTTCCGGCTTATTGATTATAGAATTTCGATATAATCTAAGAGTAAAACGTGAGCCACCCATTAATAACATATGAAGCATATAAGTCACGGTAAGAAGCCGAAAGTGAACCTGTTGATTCATTACTAACTGAACGATCGCAGCCAATAATAAAGAAAAGCCTACAACTCTGAGTATGATTAGTAATTCACCAATACTTGCATACTCCCAAGCTTTCTTATAAAGTTTAAATTTTAATGAGAAAAAATGATGACTAAAAAGAATGACAGCTGAAGTGATTATGATTTGTAGGTTGAATACATGAATGTCAGCATTCACTAAAAAGCTACTAAAGAAAATTGCAGTAAAAACGATACACGAATCTATCAAGATAAAAAACGATAGCCTCTGACGGTAGGTCATAGCTTTCCCCCTTCCAATAACCATTTATCCTTACTCTGCATGGACTAATCTCGTTTGTATCGCATATTCAATCAGTTTTTTAATATCCTCCAGTTGTTCCTTTGTTGCATCTTGTTTGATGTATCTAACAGCTTTTTTAATTGATTTTGGAAATTTATCAAATTCCTTCATAAAAAGTGCTACAGCTCCTTATTTTATTAGTTGAATAAATTAAAGTTCTTAACTATAAGGTCTTGTAAGGAAACCTTATGGTTAAAAGCTTTAAATTTAAAATTGGGCATCTAACCCACCCTCACACCACACTTTTGACAACAGATGTGTCTAAGGTTTTTTCAACCCACAGCATGATCGAGTGCCTCCATCGATAACGGTAAGGAGACATCACCGCATAATAAAACGAACATTAATTTCTCAATAAAGAACACTATAGTAAAAATATAACCAACATATGTCTGGTTTAGTTTGATTTATTCTTTTTAAAGAACATTTCCTGTGAAAAAATACTTTTTTACTTACTTTTGTTCAGTTTGGAAAACTTATTACCCTCAGTTTAGTTCTTTATACAGAACAAGTCAATCTGTTTTTTACATTTTTTTGAATTTATTAATACCTATGAACTATAGTTTCTTTCTTTTCCAAGGGTTAAAGCTAGTTCTTTTAACTCATCAACTGTAATGTTATATTTTTTTAATTCTAAAGATAGACGTTTTAATTCTAGGTCAAATGAATCAGGTTCTTCTTGGTTGGCAGTTGGTTTCAGATCACCAAAGAAATAGGATATATCAATATCAAAGTACTTTGATAAGTCCTCTAGAAAGTCAATCGCCGGTTTTCTACTTCCACGTTCAATTTTTGATAAATTGCTGTAGTTAAATTGAATAGCCTCTCCTAATTCCTTTAACGTCATTCCACGGTCAATTCTTAATTCCTTAATACGGTCTCCTATGTGCTTCACCTGTATTCTATCACCTCTTATGTACTCACAGAACATTACGTTCTTTATAAAGAATAAAATTACTATAACACGGATTGTCAGTTTGAACAATATTATTTTCTAATATACGTTCACTAAAAAGAACGATTGGTTTTTTATAGTAATTTAGATATATTTATCATCTTTATTAAAATAGTTCTTTAAAAAGAACATATTATTCTGTATAATGAAAATGTCGTATTAATGTAAAATTCTTGCACTTAATTTAATTAAATTGCTTTTAGATAAAAGCTACTTTGAAATAAGGAGTAACCAAATGATAGGGATAGGTGACCGCATAAAAAGCTTACGCAAGCAAAAAGGCTATTCAATAACAGAGCTTGCAGTTCTAGCTGGTGTTTCTAAATCATACTTAAGTTATATAGAACGAAATCTTCAAAATAACCCTTCGTTACAGTTTTTAGTAAAGATTGCCTCTCCTCTCGACACTTCCTTAGATTTTTTGATTGGTGATGATACACAGATTGAATCGAAATCTGAGATTAAAGATAAGTTGGACGATGAATGGAGATGTATTATTCAAAAAGCGATAGATGATGGAATGAGTAAGGATGATTTTAGGGAGTATCGTGAATTCATTCGCTTTAAGAACTGGAGGCGGAATCGTCAACTACGTGATTGAGGATTTTCTATATTTAACAAAATTTTGTGGACTAAAGGTGAAATATGATTAAACGTCTTATATCATTAAGTATAATTACTATTATTATGGTGGCTGGAATTGTACAAGTACGCTCTATAGATAGAATACATGCAAATACAAATCCATTATCAAGTGCATATAACGTTATCAAGAAAGACATTACTCAGGAAAAATTTTCTCCATCGGTTGGAGAAGTTATTGGGGTATTATCAATTCCCCGCTTAAATTCGGAGTTGGGAATAACAGAAGGAAATGAAGAATTAGGTCGTGGAATTTCTCACGAGGTGAATTCTGCTTTTCCAAGCGACAATGGTTTAATTATTCTTAACTTAATGGAGAGTTCAGTTCTAAATCGTGCAAGCGAAATTCAAAATGGTGATGAGATTATCATCAATCTTCCATACGGAAGCTTTACATATCAAGTTAAAGAGAGCTATCCTTCTTCTGATTTCAATCCTTTAAATTCTAATACTGAATGTCTAATTCTAACAATACCAGATAATTCTTATACCATCTATGCAGAAAGAGTAAAAGCGACCAATTAGGCCGCTTCTATTTTTTGTCTTCAGTTGCAGTTAAAACAAGTCCACGTTCGTTTTCAATAACCCTATAGTTAACATTATTTAACGTTGCCTCAGAATCAAGTAGGTCCTTATCTTTCTCTAAAATAACCAAATCATGAACCATTGAGTTAATTTGAGCTTCACTCACTTTTTTATCTTTATTCGTAACAGATACGAGTAAAAAGAATGAAGCAAGTGTATCTTCAAACTGATCAAGAGATTGCTCTAGCTTTTCAGCTTCTACTTCTTTTCGGATAATGGAAAGCTTTGAGACTTCGTTTGTATCTTCGTTTACGATTCCTTCTAAAATTAAGCCTTCACCTACATCAGTTTTAAATTCTCCATTTGATACAACAAGATCTTTGATTTGATAGGCTTCGTCTTCTTTCATTTCAGCTTGTGCTGCGTTCCAGTTTTCTTTTAATTCTTCAGGTGTAAAACCTAATGTACCTAATTCAGTTTGTGCTTGGATACGTGCAATGCCTGCATCATTCACTGTGGTACCTTCTGTTTCTGCTGTTTTGGCTTCTTTTTTCTCTTCCTTGGCTTTGTCTTTGCCGCCGCCACAGCCAACTAAAGTCATCGCGCATATTAGTATAAAGAATAATTTTTTCATAACATCCTCCCAATAATAATGCCTGTTTCATATAGCATTAATATGTACGGAAGGGCTGCAAATCATTCTTCAATTAAGAGAAGGATTGTATTTTTTTATTAAAAAGGCTCTTGATCTAATAGCATAATCCGATACAAGAAAACTTCTTTGTATTTCTTAACAAACTTCTTAAGCTCTTCTTCGTCTTCAAAGTTAATAGTTCTCATCGTCATTGAGTTTCCGTCATTTCTTATGGTAACTGCTAGTGTAACCGGCTTTTGTATACCCTCAATATTGATATCATGACCAAAACCCGAATATGCCTCACTTAAGTTTGGATATTCAGCTTTAATGGCACCAGATTGGGAAGAAGCGGTTGTACCTCCTTGGGATAGTGAAGAATTCCAACGATCGTATTTTTCCTCATCTACTTCAAAGGAAGTTTTTGCAAATGCTACTGTAAAGGTTTTCTCTTTCTCTTTATCCTCAGGTCCAAGACCCATGGCAGCACCTGTTAAATTATCCTGTTTTTCACCATTTTTATAATGTTCTACCCAAAATTCGATGTACTTTACTTCTTCTGGTTTGTAAAGATCAATATCGTAAACAGCTACTTTTTCGACGCCTAATGATTCAACAAGGCTCATATTGATTTCACTTAGATCTGAGGTTTTTACTTTTGCTAACGTATTTTCCGAAGGCTTATCCTGCGTACAACCAAATAGGAAAAGAATACTAAAACCGATTAGCCACTTACTAAATTTTTTCATCATTCATCCCACCTAATGTATAGTTATAATCGTTGTGTAAATGCTATAAAATGAGGTGATTATTATTTATAAAAAATGTGTATTAAGTCTATTTATAGCTATGTTCATTCCCTCTGGTTATTCTTACGTATTACCTACTGAAAAAGTTTCAGCTGAATCCGGGCAATTAAAGGAAGGCGAAAAGTGGGGAGAGCTAGCTATTGAAGAAGTTCAGAAAAAGTATGATGGTGTATTAATCAAGGAATATAAATATGTTTGGCATGAGGAAAAGAAGGATGGTACTGGTATTAAGCGATTTAAGTTTTTATTACGACACTCTGGCAAAGAATTTGGAGTGTATGTGACGATTAGTTATGATGTAAAGTCAGAAGAGGTAAAAGAGATACAAATAATGGAGGTTGCCCACTAAAACTAAAAAAGAGTGACATGAGAAAATGTCACTCTGGGCTATTTTCGTTTCTTTAACAATAATTTAAAAGCAAAAGGGATGACCCCAAACCATTGATCCATAAAGGGTGAGCGTTCACTCTTACGTAGTTGTCTTGTTTCTTTACGAATATTTTTTGGTTTATCTATATAGCTTACAATTTGCTGCGTCATAAATTTCACATAATCATTTGGAGACATATATAACACCTACTTACTCTTTTAGTGTCATTTTGCCCAAGTTTATTACTTTTTAATCACCAACATGATCTCATTTACAATATCGCTCACGTCTTTGTTTGAGGTATTAACTGTGTAATGTGCTTCTTGATAAAGAGGTAATCTGTCATGGAACAGTTTTTCTGTTCTAGACATTTGCTCATGATTAAATAACGGTCTTGAGTTATCATTCTTTAAGCGTTCTACAATAATGTTGAAATCACAGTGCAAGTAAATAACAGTACCATTAAATAACATCCATTCACGATTTTCTTTTTGAGTCACCATTCCCCCACCAGTTGTAATAATCACATGCTCAGTTGGTAGCTCCTTCAAAGCTTCTCGCTCATAGGTTCTAAATGAGGTTTCTCCTTCAGTGTTAAAGATGTCTCTAATTTTTTTATCCTTCTTTTTTTCGATATAGTCATCTGTATCAATAACCGGAAGATTTAAAGCCTTACCAAGTTCTAAACCAATAGTTGATTTTCCCGCTCCCATAAACCCTGTTAAGTAAATTGCTTTCATTGTTTTCTCCTAGAATACGTTTGTTGTCATTTTACAATATCTAAACCATTTTTAAAACCTAATCCATAGACTTGGTTTCTTTTCTGTATAGTCATATAAATACTTCGCGTTGTACTTCCTCCCATTTGATGTTTCACAGTACATCGTAATTGCAAATCTTTCTAGGGTTTGTTCAGCCACTTGATATCTTACTTTCCCATTTGGATAATACAACCATGCTGAATATGCACTAGTGAGGCTTCCCTCAACTATTTTACTTTCTATCTCCTCAATAATATCATTTACCGCCATACTAATAATCATTTCCAAATGATATTGCTCTTCCACTTCCTTATAAAATCGTTTTTCAGTAAGATAAAGATCCAATTGATGTGTAAAGACTGCAAAAAATAGTAAAGAGATAGCAATAGTTGTCGGTAAAATAAAACCTTTATCATTTTTCATACATCACCCCAAAGGAAAAACAGAGAATAGTTGTGACTTAAAAACGTTGTTATGTTTATCTATTGCTTCAATGACGACTCCATTTATGAGCATTTCATACTTAACCCCGCTAACATTTTGAAGGAGTATCTCATGCCCTGTTCCATTCACTCTTCTTCGAATGCTTGTACCATAGGTTTCATATGTTACTGTTTCTCCATTATTTTTTGAAAATCTAAGTGTTGTGTTTGTATTTGAAACCTGTATTGATTGGTATATTTCCTGTTTTGCTTGTTGAATAAAGACTTCCCATTCGAGTTTGTTTACTCCTCCTGACTTAGGCTCCTTCATAATAGCTAACAACCCTCCAACAAATGTGATTAATAGCATTAGAATAGAAAGTGATACTAACATTTCTAAGAATGTAAAACCTCTTTCATTGTTCATTTATTTGTATATCCACACCTTTCTTCTGGACGTTTACGTTTATCTTCCCAACGAACACAAACTTTTGTTTCATCCTCAGAACTCCACTCCAAAGTATAGTGGATACCATTACTTGAAATAGCCTTATTTTCTTTCACTCTTAAGCCATTTTTAATGGCCATTAACTCTTCAAAAATGAGTTGATTTGCAGTGTTAACAAAAAGAATATTGGCTCTTTCTTGTTTCACTAAAACGAAGGACGGAATCAAGGTTGTTAAGAGTAATAACCAAATTGAAAAGGAAACCAAAACCTCCAATAGTGAAAATCCTCGCTCACATTTTCGTAACATAAAACCTCCCTCTTCCAAGCAAGAATGTAGCTTTATATAGCTCCCCTTTGTAATCAAAAATAATCGCACCTGATTTGGATAAATTTCCGTTGGAGAGATAAACAACTCCTGGAATTAAATTGTTGTAAGGAATCTTTATATTTTCTGTGTAGTTACGTCTTAGAACCTCAAGTCTGCTAGAACCAACTAACATCTTATAATGAAATTGCTGTTCGACAAAATAAACGTATACTGGCTCGCTATGGCTCATTGCATAGTTTTGGGCATATAGTAAATCAGTCTCTAATGTTTGGATAAAGGATTGGAGTTGCTTTGCTTCAAAGGCAGGCTTAAGCTGAAGTAGTGTAAGGGAAGTTAATGTAGATAAGATTGTTAAGACCAAAAGAATTTCAATAAGAGTGAAACCACTTTGATTATTTTTAGGGAGTTCCACTTTGAGTAACTTCTCCAGTTATTGAATCGATTACAAGTGAATTCCCACCCGGACATTTATCTGTAGTAATATAGTTACCTGTTTTAAGTTCAGCCAATGTCGGAATGGTCTCTTTTTCAATCTCGTATACCTGTACTTGTGCCTGAACCATCTTAATCAATGCATCACACCCCTTATCTTTTATAACAGCATTGTGTGAGGTAATGTTTGGAATAGTAATTAGTAGTAATATAGAAATAACGAACAGCACGATGATCATTTCAATTAGTGTAAAGCCTTTTTCATTCATTGGTATTTATCTCCTTTTAGATAGAATTAATAAGCTTAAACATAGGTAGCATGATTGCCATGTACATTGATACGATAATAAGTCCAATGCTCCCAAATAGGAGTGGTTGGCTTATTTTTAAGAAGCTAGCTATTTTGCTATCTAGTTGTTCTAACGTATATTGGCTATAATGATATAGCTCTAGGTCAAGGTTTCCGTGGGATTGACCGTGTTTGATGATTTGTGCTAACTCCTTATCAAAATAGGTTCGTGAATGGATGATCGTATCTAGTCTTTCACCTGAAGTTAGTGAAGCTTTGATTAGTGTAGCTTCTTCTTTGAAAAATTGAGAATGCTGCTGCTCTTCAAAGGATTTAATTGCTTCATAGATTGAGAGTCCACCTTTTAATAGATTGCTTAGCTGCACTGAGAAAAAATGAGAATTTAGTAACCGGATCCACTTGTTTATAAACGGTATTTTTACAATAAGCTTCATCTGTTTAATTGCTGAAACTCTTTTAAAGTATAGGAAGAAAAATAGGAAGCTAATAGCAAGGACGGCTAGTACAACATAAAGACCGATTTTACCAATGTTTGTAAAGTTTTGTAGGAGGGTTATGAAGAATGAAGTATCGAGGTTCATTGAATCATAAAGCCCCAGAAACTGTGGTAAAAGAACCTTCATCATAACAATAACTATGCAGCAAACAAAGAAGATAAGGAATAATGGATAACTAATCATTTTCCTAAGCTTTGCGGTGTGTTCTATTCTTCGAGCCAAAATAGAGCTGCCTTCTCGCAGTGCAAATGAGATATCTCCTTGTTTTTGCGAAAAAAACAAATAAGACAATACATCTTTATGAAACTTTAATTCTGTCAGTATGCTATAAAAGCTCTCCCCCTCTTTTAGTTTTTGCAATCCACTTTGTAAATCACTTTTACATTTTTGACTCATTTGCAATTGGAGGAATTCGATACCTTGGGTAAGGGAGTAGCCGTGATCCAAGAGTTCTCCTAATCTTTTCAAAAAGACCACTTGTTCGTCAGGTTTCCATTTATTCTTGTTCATTTTTGATAACCCATCGTTCCATCTCACTACTATCCAAATAACCAAGTGCAATCCCCTTCTTAATCACATCACGTAATTTCAAGTAGTTCCCACTACCCTTTTCACCCTTCGCCTCTTTCATGACCTCTTCTAGAGCTCGTCCACTTAACAGTTCATACACACTAGCACGCCTAGTTTTTCTCATTTTTTTACAATAGGAAGAGCATTGTCCCTCACAAAATGGACATTTAATAGTTACGAGTCTTTGAGCTGCAATTGCAATTAATGTTTGTTCGATTTCTTGAAGAGACACATCAAATTCGAGTAGTCGATAAATCGCACCTTTTGTATCTCTCGTATGCATAGTAGAAAGTACTAAATGTCCTGTAAGTGCCGCACGTACAGCAATTTGAGCCGTTTCAGCATCACGAATCTCACCGACCATGATGATATCAGGGTCATGCCTCAGTATTGCTTTGAGGCCTGTTGCGTAGGTGATACCTGCTTTTTCGTTTACTTGAACTTGAAGAACATCCTCATTCTTACGTTCAATTGGGTCCTCAAGGGTAATGATATTCCGGTTGAATAGTTTTTTTGTAGCACCTAACAAGGAGTAAAGAGTAGTGGTTTTACCGGAGCCTGTAGGGCCAGTAAACAAAATAAGGCCATGTGAGTGTTTTAAAAGTGAAATTAATTTTTTCGTCGTGTTTGGAAATAGTGAAAGCTGAGACAATGGGTAGGTTGTGTCCTGTGGAAGTAATCGGATAACCAAACTTTCTTCATAGGCGGTAGGTAATGTTGAAAGACGTAAACTGATTATGGTGTCATGTATGACTGTAGAAAGCGCTCCATTTTGCGGACGGCGTCTTTCTCCAATATCCATTTCTGCGAGGAACTTAAAATGTGAGATTAAGCGGTCAAATTTTTGTTTTTCGATAATTTCCTTTGTAACTAGTTCGTGGTCTAGCCTAAACTGGATAATTGCATCATTTCTGCGAGGAACAAAGTGGATATCAGATACTCGATTAATATAGGCATCTTGTAAGATCCTGTCCCCTAATTGTTCAATTGGATTCAATAATAATCACCTCATTTATTTTTATATAACTATATCATTTCAACAAAAAGTGACATTTCCCTTCAAATTTTTTATTGTTTTGTAAATTTTGTGTAAACTTTTCACAAATTGGCCACATTCCTTTTCCTCCATGGTTTCTCTCCCCTTTTTGCCATTAAACAGGGGTAAATTAGGTAGGTCTAATCTACTAAATCTTAATACTAGCTTAATATTCAATTGTTATAATTTGGCGTATTAGGATGATGAAGATGATGGGGGCAGAAGTATGAATAAGTTTATTCACAATTTAAAAAAGAGCTTACTAAACAAACAGTCGAAAACAAGTTTCGTAAATCCCTTTAGTAAATTTAAGTTTAGTAAACTTAGTCTACGTAGTAGATTGTCATTCCTTTTTGTTATATTACTAATTACCTCACTAACAACTGTAGGGGTAAGCTCTTATTTTCAAGCAAAAAATGCGACGATACAAACAATTGAAAGTAGGTTAGAAAGAGAAGCCGAAATGATGGGGTATGTTGCTAAAAATCTAAAATTTCTATATGTAAGTGATGATTCATATTTTAAACAACAACTTGAGGTTAGTGTTCGCGATCAACAAAAACAACTAGAGAAAGATGGAATTGTTTCAAGCATTTATACGATTTCTAATAAGACGGTAACACCCTTTAAGAGTAGTAAGGATAGTTCAATCTCTTTCTCAGATACGTTTATCGATAAAATAACCCAATCTGACAAAGCTGTTTTTCAAGAAAAGATACATGGTGAAGATTATACCATTTCCACTTTAAAAATGAATGAGGTTAATGGGCATTATCTTTTAGTCGTTCCTACTAAATCATACTTAGGAACTGTTACAAAAATGGCCATCTTTACAATTATTACTGTAGTAATAAGTATTATTATCTCTTCAATCATTCTTAGCCTTTTTGTTAAAAGCTTAACAAAACCGCTGATGAGATTGACTGATATAATGAGAGAAGTACGTGACGGTAATTTAGTAGAGCTATCTAATTCTTTACAGACAAAGATACCAGAGATACGTTCTTTAGATAAGAGCTTTCATACAATGCTAACTCAAATGCGAATGATTATAAAAGAGATAAATGAAACAACAAATCAATTAGAAACAACAGGTGGAAATCTGAGTTGTACTTCAGAAGATGCTTTAGAATATAGCCGTCAGTTAATAAAGGCTATTAATGTTGTAAAAGAAGGTGCAGAACAGACTGCGATAAGCTCTGAAAGTAATGTAGCAAGCTATCATGCTATGAAAGAAAATGTGGATAAATTATTACATAATATGAATACAGTGTTTAAAAGTTCAGAAGACATGAATAGATCAGCTATTCGTGGTGAACAGAATAATTCAGTTTTAATCGAAAAAACCCTTTCTTTTGAGAAAGATTTTGAACATATGACATCTACGGTAAAGCAAGTACAGTATCATTCAAATTCTATTTCGAATTTAGTAGGACTTATAAAAAAAATTGCAGAACAAACAAAGTTGTTATCACTGAATGCTTCTATCGAGGCTGCTAGGGCAGGTGAAGCTGGTAAAGGATTCGCTGTAGTTGCGCAGGAAGTAGGTAAACTGGCGGAGGAATCCTCAAAAGCTAGTAAGGAGATATCTAGTTCGATTTCAGAAATGGAAAAAGTAACATACGTTGCTACCGAAGAGTTTGACCAAATGCTACAAAAGATAAGAATAAACCTTTCAAGTGCACATGATTCCAAAGAGTCCTTTGACCATCTTATGAACGTAATTTCTAGTTTAACAATTAAGTTAGAAGATATGAAATCTGAATTATTTGAGTTAAAAGAAGGAATCCCACAACTGGAAGAAGCAACAATCCGCTTTGCCTCAGTATCACAAGAAACATTAGCAAGCAGCGAGGAAATGTTAGCCACAAGTGAAAATCAAATTGTCCAAATGGAAAGTACGCATGAGGCTGGTATGAAGTTGAGCCAACTATCTAAGTCTCTATCACAACTTTCTAAGAGGTTTAAATTATAAAAACAAGAGCGCAACCACTTATAATAATGGTTGCGCTTCTGTTTTTACTGTAGATACTTCGGAGGGGGTGTTTCATGTGACTTATAGTTAACTTCTGAAAAAATATCTGGCTGTTCATTTTCTTGCTTTTGTGATGCAGGTGGCGTAGGCTCAACTGCAGGCTCATTAAACTTAGTAATTAATTTCACTTTAGGTAAACGCTGATTAAACAGCATCTTTAACTCCTTAATATCATTTTGGATTTGTTCAACATCCTGCTTTGTGGCAGGTTGTAGATGATCTTTTAGGATAAACCCTAATTGTCCATTGGGTTCTAATGTTGCCCACTTAACATCTGATATTCTGGCTACATTTCCTTGACGCAGCTTCATTTCAAGTTGGTCAACTGTTAATCTCATCTTTTTTATGTTTTTTACATTCAATTCTCCATTTTCAATAACCATCTTAGATTTACCCGTGATAAAATTCTCTAGTTTATCTGACTTTATTTGGCCATATTCCATAACGATTAGTGTTAAAATTAGAACTGCTCCTACCCCGATTGTTACCCAAATGTTTCTGTCTGAAAGAGGCTGAACAAGCAATGACCCAATACCAATCATGATAACCGTTTGAGCTAATGTCATTTGAGAGATTGACTTTCTTCCTGCAAATCTTAACAAGAAAGTACCTGCTACTATAATCAGTACTGCCTTCCAAATCCAGTTAAAATCCATTTATAAAAGCTCCTTTAAAAGATAGTTTTCTGTTTGTTATTGTTTAGAAAATATGCTATCCCTATACACTTTTTAAAGTTTTTTCATTTTTTCCGTATATTCACTCGCTAAACGGTTATGATAAATTATGTACCATCAAGTAATTATTTTAAATGGAGATTTCAATTGTACCTTTTAGTTTAAGTATTTCACCTTGATGGTTTATTTCGTCTTGAAAGGTATTCAGCTGTCGATGATATTTCGCAATATTTCCTGCTGAAATATTACAAAATATCCTCTTGCGGTGCGGATTCATGAAGTTAATTCAAAGAAGATGATTTATGTTTGCTTCTCAATGGGCTATAGCCAAGCGGTAAGGCAACGGACTTTGACTCCGTCATGCGTTGGTTCGAATCCAGCTAGCCCAGCTATTTTAAAAAGAGCTAACTCCTAGAGTTATGCTCTTTTTGACATTTTATTGAATCTTTCTCTTTTTTTGTGAATATAGCCGTCATACTGTGATATAAATCATAGCGTTACTACTATGCTCATCGTATATACTATCCCTATACATTAAAAGCGGTCTAACATTTTTGAAGATATAAAATGAAG
Organism: uncultured Bacillaceae bacterium; assembly: GCA_947497585.1. Taxonomy (GTDB): domain Bacteria; phylum Bacillota; class Bacilli; order Bacillales; family Bacillaceae_L; genus Bacillus_BV. The sequence continues at coordinate 69,213 of CANMHG010000013.1, forward strand.
TCAGTAGGGGTAGGAGTGAGAAGGATGGAACAAACATTAAAGATTACAAACGTACTGTCTGATCCAACACGTTATTATATTTACCAATCTGTAATTAAAAGACATGGAGAAGTAACTGTTCAAGAGATTGCTGATGAATTCAATATTCATCCCAATGTAGCTAGACTGCATTTAACGAAATTAGAAGATGTAAATATGTTGATTTCAGAGACTAAAAAGACAGGAAAAGGTGGAAGACCTAGTAGGCTATATCGACTATCTGAGGATGTCATACAGTTGCACTTTCCAGCTCGTGATTATAAGCTTCTTGCAAAGATTGCTATACGTTCAATGATGTCACTCGGCGAGGCTGGTAAAGATGCATTATATGAAACTGGAAGAGTGTTTGGTCAAGAACTAGTATCTTGTCATCTCTCAGCAAATAGCGGTTCTCCTTTTGATTTAGCCTTTGATCAAAAATTGGAGATTCTAAAGGATGCTTCTGATACAGCAGGATTCTATCCTGAATTTCATCATAATCTTGATAAATCAAAAATCTTTTTTAAAATCTATAATTGTCCTTTCAAGGAAATCGCTAAAACGAACCATGAAACCATCTGTACGATGCATTTTGCCTTTTTAAATGGAATGTTTTCTGTATTATTTAATGATGTGGAGTTAATTGAAGAAGAAAATATGATGTTAAATTGTGAATCTTGCAGCTATCAAGCACTTATTTCGAATTAATGTTACCAATATGAGGAAAGCTATATCTCAGTGGAGCATAGTGAAAACTCCACTGGGAGAAGTTTATCGTAAAGTAATATTTACAATTCACTTTAACTTACATTATAATAGTTAAGTGATGGATAGAGGTATAAAGGAGGGATACATATGGATCGTATGTTCCGCGTATTAGGATTTTGGACAGGTATATTCGCAGTAATGTTTTACCTTGGCCACATGGAGCAAACTGCATTACTTTTCTTTGCTCAAACTGGATTCTTTATTCTTTTAAGTTATTTAAAATTGTCTGAACGTATGTATATTTATGTTTTCGGCGCATATTTAGCAATTTTCTTTGCTGGATTTACCTACTGGACAACATTTATGATGGTTCCTGGGGCAACCCATTAAAAAGCGATGATATCATCGCTTTTTTTCTTTTACCATGATTCTCTTAAGGTTTCATCCCATGGTATTGAGACATTTTTGTCTTGGATTACTACATGAAATGCTGCACTCATACTACCTTCCATAATTAATGAACGAAGTGCACGGTTTTGTTTACTTTTTTCTGAAAAAGGGTTTGTATCATGGTGTTCTTGTAAGTAATCAAGGATACCAGCAGCTAATAAAAAACGATCTTGCCTTAATTTTGTAACATACTTTAATCCATGCTTTTCCCCTGTAGCCACCAAAGAATCAAAATGAATATGCGTTGTTAAATCCATCTCTCCAGGATGCTCTAAAGCACTCTCAACAAGTTGATGCTTATAATATCCTCTTAGACTACCTTTGCTATGTTCTGGCTGCATCCACTCTTCATTTGTGTAGCCATAATCCACCGTTATTACTATACCTTTATTGATCCATGTACCCAGCTTTTCAATATGCTCTTGCATTGCTAGTGGAACTTCAAATCTCTGTTTTTCTTTTACGGAGATGTTTTGTTCTTCAAGGTAAGTGAGGATTGCTTTATTAGTCAATGGGGTATACCTTTCAACTAATTGACCTTCATTTTCTAGACTTACCATGACCTCAAACAGCTCATTATTATGCTTTTCAATCACTCTTACTGGAAAGGCATCATAAAGTTCATTTGAGAAAATGATTCCGTTAAATTCAGAATATATGTTTTCCATGTCCTCTAAACTTTGGAATTGCTTAATGTTAGGATGAGTTTCTAGTAAGCTTTGTTGTAGTGATCGATGGTAAGGACTACTTTCGATTAATGTATAGGTTAGGCGATCATAAAGGTCTGGATCTTTACCTTGTACTTCATCCAAAATTGCTTTTGCGAATCGACCATTTCCTCCACCAATCTCACATATGTGAGGCATTATATCCCCTTTTGAAAGTAACTTAATAAAAACGTCTGCAAAAAGAATGCCAAATACATTAGAAATGTTGCTAGATGTTATAAAGTCTCCACCCTTACCGATTTTTTCTTTTTGCTTCATGTAATATCCGAAATCAGGATGGTATAATACGATATTCATATAGTCATCATAAGGAATTTGACCTGTTTTAGACTGGGAAATTACATGTTTTAAATAATCTATCATAATGTCACCTTCTCGTATGTTTGCACTATTGACACGGTAAAAACTTTGTTATATCTTTAGTGTAGTAGCTTACAATATCCCCTCCCATTATTTTAATAGAGTATCCCTAGAGGTCCCTTCTCGTCGGTCGAGAAGGGATTTTTACTTTTTATCCTAAAACCCATGCAAAAACGGATTATCGTCCATCTCAGCTTGAATAGTTGTCTCAGGTCCATGGCCAGATAAAACGATTGTTTCTTCTGGTAAAGAAAGAAGCTTCTTATGGATGCTTGAAAGAAGTAGCTCAGAATTCCCCCCAGGAAGGTCTGTACGCCCGATACTTCCTGCAAATAGTGCGTCACCTGAAAAGACTACTTCAGCTTCTTCATGGTAGAAAGAAACACTACCTGGCGAATGTCCTGGTGTATGGAATAGCTCAAACGTAAATGAACCTACTGTTAACTTTCCTTCTTCCTTAAGAAGAACATCTGCGTGATTTATTCTAACTTCATTGCCCATAAAAAATCTAGAACCATTTAATGAAGAATCACCAAGCCAGTTTTTCTCACTTTCATGTATGTACACTTTGATGCAATATTGATTTCTTACTTCATCTACTGCCCCTATATGGTCGAAATGAGCATGTGTTAATAATATTGCCAATGGCTTTAATCCCTGACGGTTAAGGGTTGCTATCAATTTTTGACCGTCACCACCTGGATCAAATATTACACATTCTTTCTGTTGATTAGATAAAATATAGGCATTGGTCGATAACGGACCAAGCGGAACTCTTTGCCATTTCATACTATGTACCTCCATTGCAGTTATTATCTTTCTATTTTACACTATAATTATACTATCGAAAAATGAATACATATAAGGAGGCTTAAATCATGTTACTAAGATTTGGGCTTGAGATGAGTATTGTGAAGGATAAGTTACCCGGCTACACAGCAACACTAATTAAAGAAATTGCAGATGTGGCTACAATCATTGACCGTGATGAGCAGCTTCTAATTGTAGCTACTGCCAAAGAAGCTTTAGAATTACAAGATTTTCTTATAGCAAAAAATCTCTTTGAAGACTTTTTCCTGCTAATTGAGCTTCACAACCCTGAAACAAAAGAAACATTTTACGATTATGGAATTCACTCTCTTCAAGAAAAAGATTATTTATTTCTTGAAATGGTCTCTGTATTTACCATCGACAAGGGGAAAAAAGAACAAATCGAGATGTCTCTGTATCAATTTGAGGAGCATCTACTTTGTATCGATACCGGATATGAATCAAAGAAGTATTATTATGTAGATCGTAACTTTATTGATCTGGTAAATAAAATTGCACAAGCATATGACATAGAAGTTTCATTTTTTGACCTCGACAAATTAAGTGAAAAAGATTAAAATAGGTAACGTACAAGTCCGTAAATCTACATATAGAAAGTATAGTAGATCATTAAAATTATGGAAATAATATGAGAAGGTTTATTTTCTCTAGCGTCAGATATTATTGGTTATAAAAGATCTGGCATACACAACAACAATTTATACAATAGTAGTAAGGGGGCAAAATAAATGGGTCTAGTAATTATTTTTGCATTAGTAACTATTTTTTCTGTTTTTGGTGCATTACACTCGATTCGCACTAAAAACCTACTTGGGATTATGTTTTCTCTAGGAACTGTAGCTGTTTTTGGTTGGTTCACAATCATGACAGTACTAAACCATGGTTTCCCTACAGCGCATTAATTAATAAGAAAAAGTATAAGCAAAAAAGCCATCAATTAGGATGGCTTTTTTTGTTTACATTTTACTACGGACACTTTGAAGCTTATCATCCATTTTCACTTTTTTATCACGTCTATCATCAATTCGAATATTCGTTGCCACTCGCTTTATACCTTGATTAAAAGGTGCCTCATGAATCGCTTGAATAACTTCAAAGAGAGACGGTAATTCCCCTTCAATTAAAGTGCTCATTGGAGTTAGCTGAAAGTTTATAGTGCCCTTCTCCTGGTAACTCTCAAGGATTTTTTGTATTTCAGCCACATACTTACTCACACTTGGTGAATCTGTTCCTATGGGGATAACAGTTACATCTACAATTGCCAAATGAAATCTCTCCTTATAATTGAATCAGTTCTTTTACTTCTTTTGCCTTCACATCAATTACTTTCTCATATTGATAACCATATAGGCAGTAATAACCATTTGGAGAAAAGTTGATAGGCAGGCTATCTACATCAGAAAGAATTGTTTCACTTTCAACAGCTTCAAGTGAAAATGCGATTAGTTCAAATTTTCCAGTGTATGTATCGTAACTTGCACTTTCGCCTGGTAAAAATGTGAAGAACTGCTTTTGGTTCGTAACATAATCGTGGTATGGTACATACCATCTTGAATAAGTTGTCAATAGTGGAACCATTATTTCTTTCTTTTTATCCATTGTCCTTATATCAAACAAACTGTATGTTCCCTTAGTTGTTTGGACTTTATCATTACTTACTGTAAAAAGGACGTCCTTAAAGGTTGTAAATGAGATTACGTCTTCCATCAATAGTTTTTCTTTATTTGCTTCAAAATCAAACGTGTATAGTGGTGCTCTAAACATTGGCTCATTCTGATTCCACTTCATAAATGCAATGCTCTTTTTATCAAACCATTGCACAAAAGGCTCATTAACAGTATACGGAGTTACTGTTTCTTCACCTATCTTTAAAACAAATGTTGAAAAAGACCAATCCTCTAAAAAGGCAGTAACAAAAACCTCATCTAAGACATTAGGGTTCCATACAAATTGCAAATCAAAGGAATTGATTTTCCAGTCATATATCTTTTCCCCTTCTTTGTTGACAACGAACAACTCCGCCACATTTCTTTCACTCGAGGAATGAATTAGAAATAGACTATGATCTTCATTTGCCTTCATTGTTACGATTGGTGCATCTGTATGATAAAATAACTTTCTTTCTCCTGAGAACAGGTGGTAGTAATATATATCTGACCCTCCATCTTTGTCCACGATGTATAAAATACTTTCGTCATCAAACCACTCACCAACTGTATTAAATGCTTCTCCATTTATATCAAGAGATAAAATCTTTTGACTAGTACTAAAAAAGGGGACGGGTACTTGTCCTTTCAGTACGTCCTTTTCTTCTTTATATGGCATATCGCTTACTTCATACAATTGATGAGAGGATTGACAACCTGAAATGAAAATGACAGTAAACATTAAAGCGAATAACACTCTCACCAATTTTCTTCACCTCTCATATATAGTCTATTACGATTATGATGCCTAGAAAGTTTCAATTCAAGAGAAAAAAGCCGAATTTCACGGCTTTTTTTTATAGGTCTATTGGTATTTATCGTTCACTGATAGCTAAATTTCATTCGTATAGAATGAGAATTTTGGTAATTACCTACATATACAGTGATGCTAAAAATATACCTAGGCTTTCTTCGTATATTTCGTCAAATTGTGTTAAGGGTAACGGATTGACTCCTTCTCCTAATTCAATAGTAAAGCCAGGTCTTCGCCATTCATTTATAAACCAATCCTTATATCCAGCATGGCTATCAATAAAACGGACAGACTTATATCCACTTACTCTTTCAAATTCATTCGCAATTACTTCTGCGTATGGAGGCTCCAAGTCTTCGTAGCCCCAATAGAATTCTTCCCCTTGGGTATGAAATGCTAACACTCTTGAATAATCTCTCTGTCTTGTTAATTCTGCTATTGCAATAGCTTCGGGCTCTGTTAGTGGAGCATCACCAGGATAGTCTCGTGGAGCCGGAGCTTTAGGCTCTTTACGCTCTTTTTCAACTTCCCATTTTGCAGGATATTGATTATTTAAATCCACACCACGTATATTGGCCTTCCAATTAGAAAAATCAAAGCTTCCATTATTTATTTCGACTACATCACTTTTATAAGGTTCTCTAGTAGGAGGGCCGTTTAACACCAAATCAACACCATCAGGGTTTACCATCGGGACTATAGAAAGGGTAACCTCCTGATAAAATGGATTTGTTGTAAATCCTCGTAATGACGACAAATTCGTTAACGAAAGTAAAAACTGGTTAACAAATTTCATGATGATAGCAGTAGTAATCCATTCATTTGCATGAAATGACCCATTAATATGAACACGTTTAGGTCCGTTACCAATTTGGATTTCTTGTATGTCTTTACCTAAGACAGATTTACCAATAGACTGATATCGTACAAATGGATATATATCTGACAAATCGTTAAGGTCCTTAGTCATTAAGGTTGAGTCGTACTCTCTATTTGAATTAACAATAGGCTCTGTGACCCTTGATGGAACAACTATTTCTTCACCAACTTGAAGTGTATTTGGATTTTTGTCTGGATTTAACAATTGAATGGCATCAACAGCAATATTTCTTTTCGTGGCAACTCCCCAAAAGGTGTCACCTTTTTTAATTGTATAGGTAAGCTTACGAAATCCTGGTATATTAATTTCTTGGCCAACCTGAACATTTGAAAAATTCACGTTACGGTTTGAATCAAGAACTAGCTGTAATGGTAGTGCAAACAGCTGACTATAGTACCAGAGTGAATCCCCTGTTCGAACTCTAATTCGCATACACAATGACCCTCCCTTTAAGGTTCTATTAAACTGTATGTATAACATTTTACAATCATTCTTAAAGATATAAATACTATGTAGTAGTTAAAAAGCTCTGACCCAACGGCCAGAGCTTTTTCTCATTATTGCTTTAAGTTTTGTGATTGATCTTGATAAGACTTTCCATTATAGAAACGAAGTAAATCTCCGTAAACAATTTGATCTGAGTAATCTAGTTCTTGCTTAGCCTTTTTCATAAAAGGCTCACAGTATGCTTCTTTAGTTGGTTCTCCAGTTGATTTATCATAACACGTATTTTTTGTGTAAACATAGTTTTCAGTGATGAAACTTCCATCTCTTAAAACAGCAAATGATAATTTTTGTTTAGAGAATACATCAGAACCAAAGTGAACATCTTCTTTCGTATCGATACCTAATAAGTGAAGGATAGTTGGTTTTAAATCGATCTGGCCGGAAACTTTAGAATAAGTTTGTGGATCCTTATCTGTTACACCAGGGATATGAATAATAAATGGCACACGTTGAAGTTGCACTGATTCAAATGGTGTAACTTCACGACCTAAGAATTGTTCCATTGCTACGTTATGGTTTTCAGAAATACCGTAATGGTCACCATACATAATAATAATCGAATTATCATACAAACCTTCTTCTTTTAAACGAGTAATAAAGTGTTTAACAGCCTCATCTTGGTAACGAACAGTTGGAAAATAACGATTCAATGTTCGGCTATTTGATGTGAATTCATTTACCATTTTATCTTCTGGGTCAAGTTCAAACGGGAAATGATTTGTTAGTGTAATGAACTTTGAATAAAACGGTTGTGGTTGAGATTTTAGATGTGCAATGGATTGTTCAAAGAAATCCAAATCCTTCAATCCCCAACCTACAGAATTTTCTTCATTTACAACATAATCATTAATTTCAAAGAAACGATCATAACCTAATGCTCCATACATAATGTCACGGTTCCAGAAACTCTTATCGTTAGCATGAAGAACTGAAGAGTAATAACCATAATCTTTAATAATCTCTGGCGTACCTTTAAATTCATTACCACTATGTGTGAAGAAAACTGCCCCTCTTCCGATTGGATATAGGGAATTGTCTAATAAAAACTCTGAATCTGATGTTTTACCTTGACCAGTTTGGTGGTAAAAGTTATCAAAATAGTAGCTATCCTTAATAAAGTCATTTAAAAATGGAGTGATTTCTTGTCCGTCAATCTTTTCATTAATTACAAAGCTTTGAGTAGACTCCAAAGATATGACAATCACGTTTTTACCTTGTGCAGCTCCAAATAATTCTTCATTCGGTTTCTTTTGGTTTGCCTTTAAATAGTTCTCAATTTCAATAAATGAACTACTATCAGCCATTGCACGTTGCGCCGAAGATTTAGACTGTAGCACAATATCATAAATGTGATAGTTATACGTACCAATATTCTTTACTAGCATTTCTCTATCAAACGTACGAGATAACAATTGTGGTCTTTCTGCTTCTGCTAATCCAAGATTAAAGAAAAACACTGCAGCAACAGTAATAAAATACGTTCTACGCTCTTTTTTCGTAAATGACTCAATACTTGCGAAGTTAGGTTTAAGTAACACAATAGCAAGGATTACCGCAACATCTACAAATAGAAGTAGATCTGTGAATTTAAATAGTTCTGTGAAACTGCTACCTAAATCCCCCATATTACTCGTTTGGAACAAAACTGGAATCGTAATAAAGTCGTTAAAGAAACGGTAAAAAACAACATTCGCAAATAAAATAAATGATGTAATAATACTTACTGTTAGAATATATGCATTCCTTCTTTTCTCTTTTATAAAGAATGCTAGACCAAATACTAATAGTAAAAAGCTTAATGGATTAATAAAAAGTATAAACTCCTGCATAGGAGACTCTATTTTTATATCGAAGCTAGTTTTATAGACTATATAGGTTTTTATCCATAACAATACAGTTGTTAGAGCTAAAAATTTAATTTTAGAGAACGAAAACTTTCTCATGGTTTTACCTCCTTGTGTCGCTTAAAAAAATGGATTGTAGGTCACAATTTCCATTTATTAGTTTTGAAGCACGATGAAAATAATCTTAATATGATTTTTACAAAAAAGCAATAATTAATTAATGGAAGGCTAGTAACATTAATAGATACGTATTTATTTATTCAAAGTCTATAGTACTTAGACGAATAAAAAGTAAAAAAGTTTCGGCAGAACTTAAAGTTTATATTTTCAAAAAATTAAAAAGAAGCTTCAACTTGATTGGAATTCCAAAAAAGTTGAAGCTTCTACTCCATTTGACCTATATTATCTTTAAAAATAATTTTATAGTAAGTTAGTCTTAGCTAGCCAAGCTCCGCCAATCACACCTGCATCATTTCCTAATGTTGCAATTGAGATTTTAGCTCCAAGCCCAACACGTGGAAATACATATCGCTGAAAATGTTCAGAAACAGACTGAACTAAAATATCTCCAGCTTTAGATACTCCACCACCCAATACGATTTTTTCCGGATTTAGACCATTGGCTAAGTTAGCAAGTGCAAGACCTAAATGGAAGCTGATATAGTCAAGAACTTCCTTCGCTAATTCATCTCCAGCATTTACTGCATCAAAGACATGTTTAGAGCTAACTATCCCATTACGTTCAAATTCTTCCCGTAATATGCTAGGCCTTGAATCTTCATTCAACTTCTCAATTGCAATTCGAACCACTCCTGTTGCAGAAGCAATAGTTTCAAGGCAGCCTGATTTGCCACAGTTACAAGGAGCACCACCATCTACTATGGAAGTAATATGCCCAATTTCTCCAGCTGCACCATTCACGCCGTGAACAATATTTCCATTCGCAATAATGCCTCCACCAACTCCTGTTCCAAGAGTTACACAGATTAGATCCTTCGACCCTTCACCCGCACCCTTCCACATTTCGCCTATTGCAGCTATGTTCGCATCATTATCGATAATAGCAGACAGTCCTGTTTCAACCTCTAACTGATCCTTTAACGGAAAGTCCTTCCACCCTAAATTTACTGCTTCATAAACAACACCTGTATCCATATTCACTGGACCAGGTGCTCCCATCCCAATTCCTAGTAGTTTATCCTTAGGTTGCTTTAATTCTTCAAGTTTTGAATCAATCGCCTTTGCTATATCTGTTGTGATTTGTGTTTTATTCGTTGGAATCTCCCATTTTTCAATAATTTCTCCGTAATAACTAACGAAGGCCATTTTTATTGTTGTTCCTCCAAGGTCTACCCCTACTAACCACTGGTCTTTCATCTCTAATCATCCTTTACCCTAGAATTTTTATGTTTATTAAGTGCTCAATATTTAGTTTAGCTTTTCCGATTCCTTTGCCATTTCCTGACGAAGCAAAAGAATCGCTTTTTGAAACTGTTTTATATCGATCATGTTTGATTGGTATAGCTCCCTAACCTCATCTTCCATTAATTCTAAGTCAGCTAGTCTGTCTCCAAGATAAATATAAGTTCCATAGGTCTTTAGTAGCTGTCTAACATCAAATATGCTGTTCATATTTTCCCCTCTTATGTCGAGTTTCTTCCTATTAATATGTATTATTCTGAGAATTTAAAAATCATTCTTATACTAATACTCTTCCCATTTAGAGTATTAAAAAACGGAACGATGTGCAAGAGCAGACAGAAAAAAAGAGTGCCGATTTGACACTCTTTAACGATCTGGATCTTCAGGATGTAATACAGGTGGTCTCTTATTTTTTAAAGGAATTGGTGCTCTAAATAATACATCTCGGAATCCACGATAGGAGAACGGAATAAACGGCCAAAAATATGGAACATTAAAGGATTTCATTCTAGATAGATGAATAATCCAGAGAGTAACAGCAATAACGAATCCAACAACATTAAAAGCAGCCGCTGCAATCAGGAAGAAAATCCTAACCATCCGATTTGCAAGACTTAATTCATAACTAGGGGTAGCAAATGTCCCAATTGCTACAACCGCAAAGTATAGCACTACTTCATTTGTGAACAAACCAACTTCTACCGCCACTTGTCCAATTAATAGGGCTGCCACTAGTCCTAGAGCTGTTGCAAGAGACGTAGGTGTATGTACAGCTGCCATCCGGAGCATATCGAGTCCTATTTCTATTAATATAAATTGGACAAATAAAGGGATATTTCCCATTTCATTCGGACCAATGAAATTTAAATTCTCTGGTAAAAGCTCTGGGTTTACAGATAATAAGTACCAAATCGGCAGCAAAAATAGTGAAGCCCAAACTGCCACATATCGAACCAAACGTAAATAGGCTCCTACTACTGGTTTGTTTCGATATTCTTCTGCGTGCTGTAAATGATGCCAAAAGGTGGTAGGTGTAATGAGAACACTTGGTGAGCCATCAACAAAGATGATAACGTGTCCTTCATATAGGTGTGCAGCTGCAGTGTCTGGTCTTTCTGTATAACGTACAACAGGATAAGGATTCCAATGTCTTCCAGAAATGAACTCTTCTATTGTTTTCTCTGCCATTGGTAATCCATCTGTATCAATTTTATCAATCGACTTTTTAACCTCATTTACGTGATCTGGATCTGCAATATCCTCTATATAGCAAACAACTATGTCTGTTTTTGAACGTCTTCCGACTTGCATATATTCCATTCGTAGAGAACGGTCTCTAATCCGCCTTCTTGTTAAAGCGGTATTAAATACAATCGTTTCTACAAATCCATCTCTAGAGCCTCTAACCACTCTTTCTGTATCAGGTTCTTGTGGTCCTCTAACAGGATAAGTTCTAGCATCTATTATGATCGCTTGATCTAGTCCGTCAACAAGTAAGACGGTTGGTCCAGCTAAGACAGAGTCTACAACTTTATCTAAATCATCTACTTTTTCAACTTCAACATATGGAATATATGTTTTTAGTAATTTATCAAGTGTATCTCCTTTTAGACTCTGTTCATCGAGGTCGGCTAGATACTTCATAATTAGATGAAGGATATCATCCTTTGCAAATCCATCGATTAAAAACATTGACATGTCTTTACCAGCATATTTCAAATCTAACTGAATCACGTCAAAGCTTTTGTCGACACCAAGCCTATTTTTTAAATAGGAAGCATTTTCTTGTAGGTTTGATGTCACTGGATGTTTTGGTCGCTCAGTTGTCAATTTTACCACTCCTATCAAATCGCAAGAAAGAGGCGCACATTTCTCACGCTAAACAATTGTACGTAGTTCCTTCACGTCCATCTTTGACTTATTCTTGGGAATACATACATGAAATGGTAAAGATTGCATAATATTAATTTACAAACAAAAAAATTATTATACTTATATTATTTCTCAGGGAATTTCTACATGTGAAAACACACTAAATAAAAAAGTGGAATGAAAATTATTACTTAATTTAATAAGCAATAATAATGCATCCACTCTAATATCCAAATCCTATAATAAGTAATGAAACCGTTAACAACACAGTTACTATAGCGTAAATAATACTATTTATATATATCTTTTTCTCTGGTAACGAAACAATCCCTGAAGCTAAAAAACCACCTATTAATCCGCCAATATGTCCGGCATTATCAATGCCGGGTACGATAAATCCAAATGCTAAATTAATGAATATAATAGTAATGAAATTGGTTCCCATAGTTCTAAAGAACAGTTTTGGATAGGACATTCCAAAGTATAATAAGGCTCCAAATAATCCAAATATGGCACCAGAGGCACCAGCTGAAATAGATGAACTAAATAAAAAACTCCCCAAAGTTCCTGCAAATCCGGCAAAAATATACAAAATTAAAAATCGAGTTCTTCCAAAAATACGTTCAACTGCACTTCCAAGAAAATAGAGAGCAAGTGTGTTCATCAATAAATGGAAAATACCTATATGTAAAACAATAGGTGTGAAAAATCGCCACCATTCTCCATTTAATATTAAGTTATTTTCTTTTGCCCCAAATGTTAGTAGTGTATCTATGTTTGTACTTCCACCGCGTTGTTCAAGAAGTAAAAACATAAGGAGCTGTATTGTGATAAAGAAGTAGGTGAAAAATGGCTTACTATATTGAAAAATACGTTGTTCACTTTTTATTCTTCTCTGTGTTTCTTGTAGCACTTCCCTTTTCAATGACTCTATGCCGCTAGTGTCAATTAGAGGACCAGGGGTATTTTTGAAGTCTTCAATTGAGAAATCAGCTAAAAGTTGTAGACGACTATCTTCTTTTGCTGTATCTGCGTGAAGAAGGAAGGTTTTCATATTTATTTGTGTTCGATTATCTTTGATATGTAAAGGTTTTTCAAGTCTTTGTTGATAATCATCAACAGGTGGGTAGGTGGATACATATATATTAGCTACGTCTACCTTTTTTAGACCAAGTTGTTTGCTAACACTTCTAACTTTTTGCAAGGTGGTCTCCATATCTCGTTGCATCCAATTTCCCCAGTCTAGGTCATAACGTAAAATACGAACTAACTTAGGTAAATCCCGTTCAAATGATTCTAACCATATTTCCTGACTTGTTGTTGATATCTGTAATACTCGGTATTCCTTTTCTAGGACCAACGTTCTAGTTAGCTTCCAAAAGGTATAATCTTGTCTATAAACCATTAGCTCCCCCCTTTCTATTTTAAAAATAGATTGGATAATTCTGAAACATTTCTAACCTCTATGCCGATACCTTGTTGCATAACAGGTTTTTCATTTCTTGTATTAAAATAGATAGCATCCCACTTGGCGTTGATTGCACCTTCTACATCGAGTTCCCAGGAATCACCTATATACACACATCGATCATTTTTTGTACCAAGTCTTTCTTTTGCAATATCAAAGATTTGCGCAGATGGCTTGGCGACCTTAACTTCGTCTGAAATGATAATACTCTCAAAAAAAGAATATAACCCAGACTTCTTGAGCTTGTTATATTGTATTTCGCTGTTACCATTAGTTATGATTCCTAGTTTCCTACCACTAGATTTAAGCCACTCTAACAGGGTCTCCATTCCTATAATGGGGATTACGAATTGGGCGACATGTTGATGAAACAGTTCTTGCAACCGGTCGGCTTGGTTAACAGTAGCTTGAATTCCCAGTTCTTCCATGGACGAAATAAATCTTGCTCTTCTGTATTCTTTTCTACTCATAGTTTTTTGAGAATATGCAGGCCAGTATAGATCACAGTATTTTTTAAAGATTGTAAACCACTGTGTAATAGGTATCTCTTGCATGCTTTTATTTTCTGCTAATAACAAAGCAAGGCAGTATTTCATTGTTCTCTCAAATGTTTTTTCGTAATTGATGATTGTATTATCAAGGTCAAAGCAAATGATATCCCACTTCATTACTACCTTTCCCTTCAACTATAGGCTAAAAATATACAAAGGTATTTAATCAACATAAGCTTTAAATGACTTATTAATAAAAAATTTGGCTTTCGATTAAAGAGTTGTGAGTTCGTCTTTAGTCGAAAGCCTTTTGTTGGAGTTTTTTAGTATCGAAATGCCTGTCTCATAAAGCGGTCTCGTAAGAAAGGAATATTCATTGCGATTGAGACAAAGTATCTTCGGATGGATGGGTTACCTAGTAAGCCATTCATTATTTTATAACGGTAACGGTAAAAAGCGTATACTCCTCCAAGTACAACAAAGAGTCTTGTAATACCATTTAACATTGTATATCCCTCCTCACCTTACTTTTTGAAGTTTCACCTTTTTTTATACTGTACGAAGGCTGGCAAAACTTTAGGAAATGAAGGAAGTTAATTTTTATATAATAAGTAGAACTGAGATCAGTCCTGCAAGGATGGCTGAAAATAAAATGGATAAGAAATTAACTAGATCATTATTTATGGTCTGGTAGCCTTTATGGTGAAGAGTTCTAAGATCACAATGAATAGTTTTTTCTGTTTCAACATTACAAACCTTACACTTGAAACTAACCTGGACAGTTGCCCCTAAGATTGTATCCATGAGATTACCTGCAAAACCAACGATAACTAATAGTACGGTTATGTAGATGCTTAAATCCCAGTACAAGTAAGACAAAAGACAAATAAATATCGACCCGAACAAGGCAGCAATTGTCCCTAAACTGGAAACAGCACCAGATGTACCAGGATCCACTTGCTTAAAGCTAGTAATCAAAAATGGTCTTTTTTTACTTAAAGAACCTATTTCAGATGCCCAAGTATCAGCATTAGCTGCAGCGATTGAAGCAATAAATGCTGAAAACAACATCGGTGAAGGAAAAACAACCATTGCTATTCCTAGAATGGCTGGCACACCGCCATTGGCCATCACTTGAACACCATCTCGTTGCTCTCCTTTTTCAATCTTTCCGGAAATATGTTTTTCTTTATAATCACTTTTATATTTACTCCAAAGACTTGAGCTTGCAAAAAATGCCCCTAATAGCATCAATCCACCATACCCAAAGCCTATTGCAACAGAAACTCCTACAAGCATCGTTGCAAAACCACCTAATATCGTTAAGGATTTTAACTTATATCCAATAACCGCAACAATTACACTAAGAATAGAAGGTAGAATGAGCTCACTCATGGCAGTTTATTACCTGTGTGGTGGTAACAATCTTCTGTACAGGCAAATCAAAAGACTCAATTGGAAGTTTATCTATAAACTGAACTGGGAATGCCAGCGCTACCGTAGCCCCTTTATATGTTTCCAAGTACCGATCATAATAACCTCCACCATGTCCTAGTCGATAACCTTTAGTTGTAAAGTATAGCCCAGGTACAAGCAATAGTTGAATTTCATCTTGTTTCACTTCTTTTGTCAAAGCCTCGATAGGTTCCTTTAATCCAAAGTAGACAACCTCTAATTGATCGAAGGAGGTTATTTCGTGGAATGTCATTGTCTTAGTAGCTGGATG
The DNA here is from genome assembly GCA_947497585.1 of uncultured Bacillaceae bacterium. GTDB lineage: Bacteria > Bacillota > Bacilli > Bacillales > Bacillaceae_L > Bacillus_BV. The sequence goes on from CANMHG010000013.1 coordinate 84,978, forward strand.
GCACTTTGGGACGACGACTCTTTTTTTAGAATTCCACGCTTCTTTGATAAGCTTTATTGTGTTAGGTTCGATATCCCCAGAGATTGTTATTCCAATGGTATCTGAATGAATCCACTCATCCATTTTTATTACATTTTCTGTAATTTCAGCTGATAGCACTGAACGAGATTGTTCAGATAGTGATAATAGCTCTTGTTTAATCTCTGCACGAAGTTGTTTTTTCGTTTTCAAAAACTGCACCCCCTAGCTGTATCTACAATAATTTTATCATAATTAGCTAAATATGAAGGATATGAAGTACGGGGAAATTTAATAAATACTCTTGATTTGGACTCGTTTTCCTCTGTACGAGCTCAACCTGTCCGAATAAACTCTTGATTCGGACTCGTTCTCTTTTGCACAAGCTCAACCTGTCCGGATAACTCTTGTTTCGGACTCGTTTTCCTTTGTACAAGTTCAACCTGTCCGAATAAACTCTTGTTTCGGACTCGTTTTCCTTTGTACAAGTTCAACCTGTCCGAATAAACTCTTGTTTCGGACTCGTTTTCC
>CANMHG010000014.1 GCA_947497585.1 uncultured Bacillaceae bacterium
ACACGGAAGTTAAGCTCTTCAGCGCCGATGGTAGTTGGGGGTTTCCCCCTGTGAGAGTAGGACGTTGCCAAGCGAAGAGAAAGAACCAGCTGAGTGCTGGTTCTTTTTTTGTGTTTTTTATAAATGAGGTTATGTGAAGAATTAGGATTCTGTAGCTTTATTCGGACAGGTTGAGCGAGTAATCAGCATAACGAGTCCAAATCCAATGGTTATTCGGACAGGTTGAGCAAGTATTTCGTCAACGAGTCCGAATCCAGGGGTTATTCGGACAGGTTGAACAAGTTTTTTTGTTAACAAGTCCGAATCCAAGGTTAATTCGGACAGGTTGGACAAGTTTTTTGTTAACAAGTCCGAATCCAAGAGTTATTCGGACAGGTTAAGCAAGAATTTCATCAACGAGTCCGAATCAAAGAGTTATTCGGACAGGTTAAGCAAATATTTCATCAACTTGTCCGAATCAAAGAGTTATTCGTACAGGTTAAGCAAGAATTTCATCAACGAGTCCGAATCAAAGAGTTATTCGTACAGGTTAAGCAAGTATTTCATCAACTTGTCCGAATCAAAGAGTTATTCGTACAGGTTGAGCAAGAATTTTATCAATGAGTCCGAATCCAAAGGTTATCCGGACAGGATGAGGAGCAACCAGCAATACGAGTCCGAATCCTCAATACCCTCTAACAAAGAACCTTCTCTAACAGTATTCCCCCCACCCCTCCTCACATTATCCTACTAAAATAATTTCTTGTAATACCGTATTTAATCAACTCGTATACATAATAGAAACTCACTTTTTTAGTTTTATCTACAAATAAGAAGGGAATGTAGTATTGGGGGGATATGTATGGAATTGTCGGGGATTTTTAATGATGAGTTTTATACGATGAGTATTCGCATATTTTTAGCGGCAATTTTAAGTGGACTAGTAGGACTTGAACGAGAGATTAAACGGCATCCTGCAGGATTTCGAACACACTTACTTGTTGGAGTAGGTTCTTGTTTGATGATGTTATTGTCTTTGTATGGGTTTGGTCCTTATCTAAATGAACATGATAACATTCGGTTTGATCCTGCTCGTATACCATCTTATGTCATCAGTGGCATTGGTTTCTTAGGAGCTGGGACAATACTGGTAAAAGGTGCTACGATACGAGGATTAACGACCGCAGCATCTATTTGGGTAGTAGCAGGGTTAGGATTAATTGTAGGGGTTGGGATGTTTGCTCCAGCTATATTAACGACAGCAGTAGTTTTACTTAGTTTAATTTTCTTAAATAAATTCGAATCTGTCGTATTAAATAGGTCAAAGGCACAATTTTTTCATATAGTAGTTAATAAGGATGACACCTCACTGTCGACAATTTTAAATGTATTTGACTCACATAAAGTAAAAATAATGAATGTATCTTTACGATATGGTAAAGGAAAGAACAATCGTACGATTCGTTATACGATTGAAGCTGATATAAAAAATCCGGAAGAAAAAATAAAAGTATTTGAAGAATTATCAAGAATGGAGAGGATTGAAAAAATCTTTTAAAAAAGTGGGTTTAGACTCTATAAAAACTTGGCAAGGCTAACACTTGTAAGTGCTACAACTTGATAATTTTTATGATTACCTATAAAATTAAAGTCAAATATAGTCAAAGTCAAGCGAGGTGGAAGATAGGTGAAAAATATTTCCGATATTATCGAGCAGTATTTAAAACAAGTTCTTGATAGAAGTGATCGGGATATTGTTGAGATAAAGCGCAGCGAAATCGCTCATCGATTTGAATGTGTGCCATCACAGATTAATTATGTAATAAATACTAGATTCACATTAGAGCGTGGTTATATTGTGGAAAGTAAACGTGGTGGTGGCGGATATATTCGAATCATGAAAGTACAATCTCATGATGATGCACATCTTCTGAAACAATTAATAAATTTAATAGATAGGCGTATTTCACAAGCAAGTGCTGAAGATGTGATTGCCCGTTTGGTTGAAGAGGGTGTTCTCTCCGGGAGAGAAGCAAAAATCATGCTTAGTGTCATTGATCGATCTGTCTTATTTATTGAACTTCCATATAGAGATGAGTTAAGGGCAAGAATGATAAAGGCTATGCTGACTTCCTTAATGTACAAGTAATCATTCAATATTGATAAGTTGTTTCACATATAGTTGTAGTTTTTAAACATATATAAGCGTGATTTGATTTTCTAAAGTTTAGGTCTTGGAGAGGTGAGGAAGAGTGATTTGTCAGGAATGTAATAAGAGACCTGCGACCTTGCATTTTACAAAAATAGTGAATGGTGAAAAGACAGAGGTTCATATTTGTGAACATTGTGCCCAGGAGAAAAGTGAGATGTTTATGTTTTCGGGAAATGGTTTTTCAATCAATAATTTGCTAGCAGGGTTATTAAATATTGAACCTTCCATTAGCGAAACGAAACCATTTTTAAATAATGAAATTACTCAGTGTCCCCGTTGTAATATGACATTTCAACAGTTTGCTAAGGTAGGAAGATTTGGTTGCTCTGATTGTTACAAAGCCTTTAATAAGCATCTAACACCAATCTTAAAAAGGTTGCATAGTGGAAATACAGCACATATTGGAAAGATTCCGAAGCGAGCTGGAGGAAAAATTCATATTCGTAAAGAGATTGAAGAGTTAAAACAAAGTCTTCAGGAACAAATTGTTAATGAGGAATTTGAACAAGCAGCACTACTTCGGGATCAAATTCGTGCCTTAGAAAAAAAGGTAAGTGAACATAGAGAGGGGGAAAGTTAATCTATGTCACTACAACGTTTTATTAATCAAGCTATTAGCTCTTGGATGAATCAGGAAGGTCCTGACTCAGATATTGTATTGAGTAGTCGAATTAGATTAGCTAGGAACTTTGAAGATATGCTTTTCCCAACTCTATCCTCTAATGAAGAAGCTCAGTCGATTGTAAAGCTGTTTGAAGAAAGGTTTGAAAAGGAATCTTTTCAAGAAATTGGTGAGTTTGAGTTACTAAAAATGGATGAACTTCAGCCACTAGAGAAAAGAGTACTAGTGGAAAAGCATTTAATTAGTCCACACTTAGCAAAAGATGCTACATTTGGTGCCTGCCTTTTATCTGAGAATGAAGAAATTAGTATTATGATTAATGAAGAAGACCATATTCGAATACAATGTCTGTACCCCGGATTTCAATTAAATGAAGCACTAAAGGTAGCTAGTGAACTGGATGATTGGATAGAGCAACATGTAGATTATGCATTTGATGAGCAAAAAGGCTATTTGACAACCTGCCCTACAAATGTTGGAACGGGAATGCGTGCTTCAGTCATGATGCATCTTCCTGCTTTAATTCTAACAGACCAGATGAAGCGAATTATTCCTGCTATTAATCAACTTGGTTTGGTTGTGAGAGGGATATATGGTGAAGGTAGTGAAGCATTAGGGAATTTATTTCAAATTTCGAATCAAATGACCCTTGGAAAAACGGAAGAGGATATTGTAGAGGATCTAAATAGTGTTGTTAGTCAGTTGATTTCACAAGAACGATCTGCCAGAGAAGCATTAGTTAAGACTTCAAACATACAATTAGAAGACAGAGTATATCGCTCCTATGGTGTTCTGGCTAATAGCCGTATTATTGAGTCGAAGGAAGCAGCAAAGTGCTTATCTGATGTCCGATTAGGAATTGATTTAGGAATTCTAAAGAACATTTCTAGAACAATTTTAAATGAATTAATGATATTAACACAACCTGGTTTTTTACAGTTATATTCAGGTGGTGCATTAAGAGCAAATGAAAGAGATATAAGAAGAGCAACATTAATTCGAGAACGATTAAAGCTTGAAGAAGAAAATACAAATGAGCTTGGAGGTTGATGATCGATGATGTTTGGAAGATTTACTGAGCGAGCACAAAAAGTATTAGCACTAGCGCAAGAAGAAGCGGTGCGTTTAGGACATAACAATATCGGTACAGAACATATTTTATTAGGTTTAATTCGCGAGGGCGAAGGGATTGCAGCAAAGGCATTAGTTGCTTTAGGATTAGGTCCTGAAAAAATTCAAAAAGAGGTAGAGGGACTTATCGGACGTGGTCAAGATGCGTCACAAACAATCCACTATACACCTAGAGCTAAAAAAGTTATTGAACTTTCTATGGATGAAGCTAGAAAGCTTGGTCACTCATATGTCGGTACGGAACATATTCTACTTGGATTAATTCGTGAAGGTGAGGGAGTGGCTGCAAGAGTATTAAATAATCTTGGTGTTAGCTTAAACAAAGCTAGACAACAGGTTCTACAACTATTAGGTAGCAATGAGTCTTCTTCAGGGCATCAAGGAGGAGGAGCAGCTAATGCAAATACTCCGACACTTGATAGTTTAGCAAGAGACTTAACTGCTATTGCAAGAGAAGGTAGTCTTGACCCAGTTATTGGTCGAAGCAAAGAAATACAGCGTGTAATTGAAGTCCTGAGCCGTCGTACAAAAAATAACCCTGTTCTTATTGGTGAGCCAGGTGTAGGTAAAACAGCAATTGCTGAAGGATTAGCTCAGCAAATTATTAATAATGAGGTACCTGAAACCCTAAGAGATAAGCGTGTAATGACATTAGATATGGGAACAGTTGTAGCTGGAACAAAATATCGTGGTGAATTCGAAGATCGTTTAAAAAAGGTAATGGATGAAATTCGCCAAGCAGGAAATATTATTTTATTCATTGATGAGCTTCATACATTAATTGGCGCTGGTGGAGCAGAAGGTGCCATCGATGCCTCAAATATTTTAAAGCCGTCTCTAGCACGTGGGGAATTGCAATGTATTGGAGCAACTACACTAGATGAGTACCGAAAGTACATTGAGAAAGATGCAGCATTAGAAAGAAGGTTCCAACCTATACAAGTAGATGAGCCTACTATTGATGAGTCCATTCAAATATTACAAGGCCTAAGAGATCGCTATGAAGCCCATCACCGTGTTTCAATTACTGATGAATCTATTGTTCAAGCTGTAAAACTATCTGACCGCTATATCTCAGATAGATTTTTACCAGACAAAGCAATTGATTTAATTGATGAAGCTGGTTCGAAAGTTCGTTTACGATCATATACCGCTCCACCTAACTTAAAAGAGCTTGAGCAAAAGCTAGAAGGTGTTAGGAAGGAAAAAGACGCGGCTGTGCAAAGTCAGGAATTTGAAAAAGCAGCATCCTTACGTGATAGTGAACAACGCTTGCGAGAAAAGCTTGAAGAAACGAAGAAAAGCTGGAAAGAAAAACAAGGACAAGAGAACTCTGAAGTTACAGTGGATGATATTGCAACAGTTGTTGCGAACTGGACTGGTATTCCTGTAGCTAAGCTAGCTCAAACAGAAACTGAAAAGCTATTGAACATGGAAGAGATTCTTCACTCACGTGTAATAGGACAGGAAGAAGCTGTTAAAGCAGTTGCTAAAGCAGTTAGACGTTCGAGAGCAGGCTTAAAGGATCCAAAACGCCCAACAGGTTCATTTATTTTCTTAGGACCTACTGGTGTGGGTAAGACGGAGTTAGCAAGAGCTTTAGCTGAATCAATATTCGGTGATGAGGATGCAATGATCCGTATTGATATGTCAGAGTATATGGAAAAGCATTCGACTTCAAGATTAGTAGGTTCACCTCCAGGATATGTAGGGTATGAGGAAGGCGGACAACTAACAGAGAAGGTACGTCGTAAACCTTATTCTGTCGTTCTTTTAGATGAAATTGAGAAAGCACATCCAGACGTATTCAATATTTTATTACAGGTTTTAGAGGATGGGCGCTTAACAGATTCGAAAGGTCGATTAGTCGATTTCCGTAATACTATTGTGATTATGACATCTAACGTAGGTGCTAGTACCTTAAAGAGAAACAAGTATGTTGGATTTAATCTACAAGATGAAACACAAGATTATAAGGACATGAAGAGCAAGGTCATGGAGGAGCTTAAAAAATCCTTCCGTCCAGAATTCTTAAATCGTATTGATGAAATAATTGTCTTCCATGCTTTAGAGAAAAAGCATTTGAAAGACATTGTTACATTAATGTCTGATCAATTGACAAAACGATTGGTTGAACAGGAAATTAAATTAGAACTAACAGATGCTGCGAAAGATAAAATTGTGGAAGAAGGCCACGATTTAGAATATGGAGCAAGGCCTTTACGTAGAGCAATCCAAAAACAAGTCGAAGACCGTCTTTCTGAGGAATTATTACGAGGAACGATCGAAAAGGGTCAAAGTATTGTCTTAGACATTGAAAATGGTGAATTTGTCGTTAGGTCTGCTGAAAAGGTAAAATAAGAACTAACTACCTGCTGAGGTATACAATTCAAAACTATATTTTTGATGTATATCTCGGCTTTTTTTATAAGGTTTGATAGGATTCCTTACAAATAGTAACATAATTTAACATTTGCAAAGGTATTTTAATAAGAGAGGGTATCTAAATCATGGCAAAGAAAAAAACAAAGTTTATCTGTCAATCATGTGGATATGAATCACCAAAATGGATGGGGAAGTGCCCAGGATGTGAAGCATGGAATACATTTGTTGAAGAAATCGAAGCAAAGCCCTCAAGAAGAGGTGCGTTTGTCCACAGCAATTCCTCAATCGTTACCAAACCTTCACCTATCTCTTCAATTGAAACAAGTAGCGAGCCCCGTATGTACACTTCAATTTCTGAATTTAATCGTGTTCTTGGAGGCGGGATTGTAAGAGGTTCTCTCGTATTAATAGGCGGTGATCCAGGGATTGGGAAGTCGACATTATTGTTACAAGTTTCTTCACAGCTTGCGAGTAAAGAAAAAGTATTATATATCTCAGGTGAAGAATCAGTTAAACAGACAAAACTACGCTCAGACCGTCTAGGTGTTATTTCTGACCAATTGTTCGTTTTGGCTGAAACGGACTTAGAATATATTTCCCAGGCTATCGAACAAACAAACCCCGGATTTGTAGTCGTAGACTCAATTCAAACAGTCTATCATTCAGATGTTACCTCTGCACCTGGAAGTGTTTCGCAAGTAAGAGAATGTACTTCTGAATTGATGAAAATTGCAAAAACAAAAGGGATTGCGATTTTTATTGTAGGTCATGTTACTAAAGAGGGATCCATTGCAGGTCCAAGATTATTAGAACACATGGTTGATACCGTTTTATACTTCGAAGGAGAGAGACACCATACATACCGTATTTTGAGAGCAGTAAAAAACCGATTTGGATCTACAAATGAAATGGGCATTTTTGAAATGAAGGAATCGGGATTAGAAGAAGTAGCTAATCCGTCAGAAATTTTCTTAGAAGAAAGGTCAAAGGGAGCAGCAGGGTCAACTGTTGTGGCTTCAATGGAGGGAACACGGCCGGTATTAGTAGAAATTCAAGCATTAATATCTCCAACTAGCTTTGGAAATCCTAGACGTATGGCAACCGGCATAGACCATAACCGAGTATCCTTATTAATGGCTGTTTTAGAAAAGAGAGTTGGTCTTCTCTTACAAAATCAAGATGCGTATTTGAAGGTAGCAGGAGGAGTAAAGCTTGATGAACCTGCAATTGATCTAGCAGTCGCTATCAGTATTGCTTCTAGCTTCCGTGATCAACCACCAAAACCGACTGATGTGTTCATTGGAGAGGTCGGTCTAACAGGAGAAGTAAGACGAGTAGCAAGGATTGAACAAAGGGTACAAGAGGCTGCTAAACTTGGTTTTGAACGAGTAATAATTCCAGAGCGTAATTTAGGAGGGTGGACAGTACCAAAAGGAGTAGAGGTTGTTGGAGTATCTAGTGTGAGGGAGGCTCTAAAATACACGTTAGGGGGATAATAAATGATTGAACAACATCAAAACGATAAGAGTTTAAATCATATTCTGCGGTTTATTGCTCCGGGCACACCTATACGGGAAGGAATTGATAATGTACTTCGTGCCAAAACAGGTGGTTTAATTGTTGTTGGGTATAATGAAATAGTAAAAGACGTTGTAGATGGGGGGTTCCAGATAAATAGCCCTTTTTCACCAGCTTATTTATATGAACTTGCCAAAATGGACGGAGCAATCATTTTAAACGAATCTGGAAGCAAGATCTTATATGCAAATGCACAGCTTGTTCCAAATACAAATACACTGTCGACCGAAACAGGGATGCGTCATCGAACAGCGGAGCGGGTTGCAAGGCAGACCGGCGCACTTGTTGTCGCTATTTCACAACGTAGAAACGTTATTACTCTCTATCAAGGAGAATTCCGTTATGCACTAAAGGATATTGGGGTTATCTTAACAAAAGCAAACCAAGCTATACAAACATTAGAAAAATATAAAACTGTGCTTGACCAAGCGATCACAGATCTTGGTGCACTCGAGTTTGAAGAGCTGGTAACTCATGCTGAGGTATTACAGGTTCTTCACCGGATTGAAATGGTACTTCGTATCAAAAGTGAGATTCTTTGTTACATTAACGAATTAGGAACAGAGGGAAGACTACTTCGCTTGCAAATGACAGAGCTTCTAGTGAATGTAGAAAAAGAAGCGGCTCTAGTCATAAAGGATTATATGAAGGATCGAGCTAGTGAGCCTTATGAAATATTAGATAAACTCCAAGAGTTATCAAATGAGGAATTACTAGATGATACAATTATCTTGAAATTATTAGGCTATTCAGTTGCAACAGACCCGGATGAAGTAATTGCTACCAGGGGATATCGTATTCTAAATAAAATCCCTAGACTACCTCCACTTATCATAGAAAATCTAGTATCAACCTTTCAAAATATGAAACAAATTATGCAATCATCCGTAGAACAGTTAGACGAGGTTGAAGGGATAGGAGAGGTACGCGCAAGAAAGATCAAAGAGGGGTTAAAAAGAATCAGAGAGCAGTTATTTATTGATAGACAAATATGAATTGATAATACAAATTATCTATGATAAAATGAGTCCTTTTGTTAAATTGACACTAAAATTCGTAGATGATACTCTAATGGTGATATATTTATATTTTTTTTATTTTATATGAATCTTTCCAAAGACAATTAAAAAAACTATAGGATACAGGTTTCAATAATTTTAAAGTGTTAATAATGATAAGGAGGAGGTGAAGGAATGTTAAAACGTATTGTACAGCTATTTTTTCTTATTATAGGAGGAATGCTCGGGATTTTCTTTATACCTGAACTATTTGAGCTGTTAAATGTCGGTGATATTCCGTATTTAGATAAACCATATACACTTGCCATTTTAGGTGCTATTATTTTATTCATTACTACATTTTGGTTAGTCGATTATATTGTTGGTTTAATCAGATGGCTTGAAGAAACGTTAGTGAAAGCACCTGTAACCGATGTTTTATTTGGGAGCTTAGGTATTATTTTCGGATTAATCGTTGCTTTTTTAATTGTTATTCCTTTAAAGTCCATTCAATTTACAGTTGTAAATACAGTAGTCCCTATTTTTATAACCCTACTTCTAGGTTACCTAGGTTTCCAAGTTGGTTTTAAAAAGAGAGACGAACTAGTTAATCTATTTACAAGCTCTAATAAAAGCGGTAAGAAAAAGGGTCTAGAAGATGATGAAGTAGATCCATCAGCAAAGAAGCTTAAGATTCTAGATACAAGTGTAATTATCGATGGAAGAATTGCGGACATTTGTCAAACTGGATTCTTAGAAGGGGTTATTGTTATCCCTAGATTTGTCCTTGAAGAATTGCAACATATAGCAGACTCTTCAGATGTACTTAAACGAAATCGCGGAAGAAGAGGGCTAGATATTTTAAATCGTATCCAGAAGGAGTTATCAATCAAAGTTGAGATTTATGAAGGAGACTTTGATGAAATTGCTGAGGTGGATAGTAAGCTTGTAAAGCTAGCACAGTTAACAATGGGTGTAGTAGTTACCAATGATTTTAACTTAAATAAGGTATGTGAATTGCAGAATGTTGCTGTGTTAAATATAAATGATTTAGCAAATGCGGTTAAACCAGTTGTCTTACCTGGTGAAGAATTAAATGTACAAGTAATTAAGGACGGTAAGGAATATAATCAAGGAGTTGCCTATCTCGATGATGGCACGATGATTGTTGTCGAGGAAGGTAGGGATTATATAGGTAAAAAGATTGATGTATTGGTAACAAGTGTACTTCAAACATCAGCAGGAAGAATGATTTTTGCGAAACCAAAGCTACTAGAAAAGGCATTATAATGAGTCTTAGTTGTTTCAATGAATAGGGGCAAAGGAAATATGAAGTATCAAGTGGTTGTACCTGCAGCGGGGCAAGGAAAGAGAATGCAGGCCGGAAAAAACAAACAATTTATTGAATTAGTTGGTAAGCCAGTTATTATCCATACATTAATGGTTTTCGAACAAGATGAAGATTGTGCTGGTGTTATTTTAGTAGTCAACGAAAACGAGCGAGTTGTATTTGAAGAACTATTAGTGAAACACTCTATTCATAAAGTATCGTCAATTGTTTCAGGCGGCTTAGAGCGCCAACATAGTGTATACAATGGATTACTAGAAGTAGATGGGGTAGAAATTGTTCTTGTTCACGATGGTGCGAGACCTTTTGTAAAACAAAAACTCCTAACAAAATTAGTAGGTACAGCTTCTGAATCAGGTTCAGCTATTGCTGCAGTTCCTGTTAAGGATACGATTAAAAAAGCCACTAGTGTTAATAAAGTTGTAGAAACGGTTGAGCGATCAAGCTTGTGGGCTGTCCAAACCCCACAGGCTTTTCGTGTTTCAATATTGAGACAAGCTCATGAAAAGGCAATGAATGATGACTTCCTTGGAACAGATGAAGCGAGTCTAGTTGAGAGGTTGGACCATGAAGTTATTATTGTAGAAAGTGACTATCAAAATATAAAACTAACCACTCCTGAGGATCTCATTTTTGCAGAAGCAATTCTACAAAAGTGGACAGGCATTTAGGGTAAAGGGGGATACATAAGTGATTCGTATAGGGCAAGGTTTTGACGTACATCAGCTTGTTGAGGGGAGACCACTGATCATGGGTGGAATAGAAATCCCATATGAAAAGGGCCTCTTAGGACATTCAGACGCAGATGTTTTATTACATACCATTGCAGATGCTTGTTTAGGAGCAATTGCCGCTGGAGACATTGGAAAGCACTTTCCTGACACAGATCCAAACTTTAAGGATGCAGACTCTGCAGTCCTATTACAGCATGTTTGGAAACTTGTTAAAGCAGAAGGCTATACACTCGGAAACATAGACTGCTCAATAATTGCACAAAAGCCAAAAATGGCACCACACATCGAACAAATGAGAGAAAGAATTGCCAAACTACTAGAATCAACCATCTCTCAAGTAAACGTAAAAGCAACCACCACAGAAAAACTAGGCTTCACCGGAAGAGGAGAAGGTATTGCTGCTCAAGCAACTGTGTTACTAGTTAAACAAGTTTAAAGTGAATTTTTATCATATATTAATAATAAGCTCTCTAAGTATTTAACACTGAGTTGGTTGGAGGGGAAGGCACTTGACTCCTGCGGGAAGTAGAGGAAAGGTCGAGACCCCACAGACGGAACGTCGAGGAGGCTCGACTTCCTCCCCGCGGAAAGCAAGTGCCTGGACCGGAAACCAACGGGCAAGCTTCGTAGCCTTCCCAAAATACCATCTAAAAAACGGAGGATGTACCATGACAAATGAAATAAGAGTAAGATATGCACCAAGTCCAACGGGTCATTTACATATAGGTAATGCACGCACGGCTTTATTTAACTATTTATTTGCTAGAAACCAGAATGGGAAGTTTATCATTCGTATTGAGGACACCGACCAAAAACGTAACATAGCAGGTGGAGAAGAAAGCCAGTTAAAATACCTAAAATGGCTTGGAATCAACTGGGACGAAAGTACAGATGTCGGCGGAGAGTTCGGTCCATACCGTCAATCAGAAAGAACAGACATTTATGCTAAGTATACTCAAGAGCTTTTAGAGAAAGGCTTAGCCTATAAATGTTACTGTACAGAAGAAGAAATTGAAAAAGAACGTGAAGAGCAAGTAGCAAAAGGAGAAATGCCTCGCTACTCAGGGAAGCATCGTAACCTAACAAGTGAAGAGCAAGCTGCATTCGAAAGTGAAGGTAAACTTCCTAGTATACGCTTCCGTGTTCCTGAAGGAAAAATCTATGCATTCAATGACATGGTTAAGGGTGAAATTTCCTTTGAATCAGATGGTATCGGTGATTTTGTCATTGTTAAAAAAGATGGAACACCAACGTATAACTATGCAGTTGCAGTTGATGATCACTTGATGCAAATAACTCATGTTCTACGTGGAGAAGATCATATTTCAAATACACCAAAACAAATGATGATTTATGAAGCGATGGGCTGGGATACTCCTATTTTTGGACACATGACGTTGATTGTGAATGAAAGTAGGAAAAAGCTAAGCAAACGTGACGAGTCGATTATTCAATTTATTGAACAATATGAAGAGCTTGGTTACCTTCCAGAAGCCTTGTTTAACTTTATTGCTTTATTAGGCTGGTCACCTGGTGGGGAAGAAGAAATCTTTACGAAAGAGAAATTTATTGAAATCTTTGACTCAAATCGTCTATCAAAATCACCGGCTTTATTTGATACACAAAAACTTACATGGATGAATAATCAATATGTGAAACAAATAGATATAGAACGCCTAGTGGACCTATCTTTACCTCACCTGATTAAAGCAGGTCGATTGAACACAAACTTAAGTGAACAGGAAATGGATTGGGCAAAAGAGTTAATAGCTTTATTCCAAGAGAAGATGAGTTTTGGAGCTCAAATCGTTGAATTAACAGAACTATTCTTTACTGAGGATGTTACTTTTGAAGAAGAGGCCATAGAGGTATTAAAAGAAGAGCAAGTTCCTGCCGTTCTTACTGCCTTTTTAGATGAAGTAAAAGCCCTATCTACGTTTGGAGCAGAAGAAATAAAAGCAGCGATGAAAAATGTGCAAAAAGCGACTGGATTTAAAGGAAAGCAACTGTTTATGCCAATTAGGGTTGCAACAACAGGACAGACGCATGGACCTGATTTACCAAAAGCAATTCACTTACTAGGTAAGGACAAAATAATTGCAAGACTATCAAAACAAATTAGTTAACAATTACAGTATTTTGTAATATAGTAAGAGTACATCTTTAAAATGCAATACGTAAAAGTGTTGATGAGGAGAGTAAAAAAGCATTTTCTTTTCAGAGAGAACCATCACCGGCTGAAAGTGGTTTACGTAAGATGTTTTTTGAAATGCACCTCTGAGCCTCTTATCGAAAGTTCGGCAATGTATGCTCGAAGTAAGTAGATAAGAGCGGATACCATCCGTTATCTGGTTAGAGTTGAGGCAATCGCAATTGTTGCCTAAACAGAGTGGAACCGCGCCTACAAAGCGTCTCTGTGTTTTTATTAAACACAGAGACGCTTTTTTATTTTGGAAGAAAGAATGTGAACGGAGGGACAATAATGTTCAAAGCACTAAAAGAAGACATCGATGTTATATTTGAACAAGATCCAGCGGCAAGATCTTATTTTGAGGTAATTTTAACATACTCTGGACTACATGCGATATGGTCCCATCGACTTGCCCATAAGCTATATAAAAATAAGTTTTTCTTTTTAGCTCGTTTGATTTCTCAAATTAGCAGATTCTTTACAGGTATTGAGATTCACCCAGGTGCACAAATAGGAAAACGTTTTTTTATAGACCATGGTATGGGTGTTGTAATTGGGGAAACCTGTGAAATAGGAGATAATGTTACTGTATTCCAAGGGGTCACCTTAGGTGGTACTGGGAAAGAAAAAGGCAAGCGTCATCCTACTATTAAGGATAATGCTTTAATTGCCACAGGCGCTAAAGTACTTGGTTCCATTACCATCGGAGAAAATTCAAAAGTTGGAGCGGGTTCAGTTGTTTTGCATGATGTACCAGATAACTCAACGGTAGTTGGAATCCCTGGTAGGGTAGTTATAAAAAATGGAATGAAGGTTAAAAAAGATCTAAATCACAGTGATCTTCCAGATCCAGTAGCAGATCGTTTGAAAGAACTTGAGGATAGAATTGTTGATTTACAAGAAGAGTTAGCTAGAGTCCAAAAAGAGAGGGAGCAATAGAATGACAATTCAAATTTATAATACGTTATCTAGGCGAAAGGAAGTTTTTCGTCCTATTGAAGAAAATAAAGTCAAAATGTATGTATGTGGTCCTACAGTCTATAACTATATTCATATAGGAAATGCAAGACCAGCAATTGTTTTTGATACTGTACGTAAATACTTTGAATTCCGTGGATATGAAGTGAATTTTGTTTCAAACTTTACAGATGTAGATGACAAACTAATCAAAGCTGCCAATGAACTAGGTGTAGATGTACCAACTGTAGCACAACGATTTATTGATGCCTACCATGAAGATGTATCGGCTCTTGGTTGCTCTCGAGCAGATGTTCATCCTAGAGTAACAGAAAGTATTGATATTATTATCGAGTTTATCGAAACCTTGATTGAAAAAGGCTATGCTTATGAATCGGGTGGAGACGTTTACTATAAAACGAGATCCTTTGAGGGATACGGCAAGCTTTCACATCAATCAATTGATGAACTACGTTCAGGAGCAAGAATAGAAGTTGGTGAGAAGAAACAAGATGCACTAGATTTTGTTCTGTGGAAAGCAGCTAAAGAGGGAGAGATATATTGGGATAGCCCTTGGGGGAAAGGAAGACCTGGTTGGCATATTGAATGCTCGGCAATGGCAAAGAAGTTCTTAGGAGAAACAATCGATATTCATGCTGGTGGCCAGGATCTTTCGTTTCCTCATCATGAAAATGAAATAGCTCAGTCGGAAGCTCTTACTGGTAAAACTTTTGCAAACTACTGGATGCACAATGGTTATATTAATATTGACAATGAAAAGATGTCTAAGTCATTAGGGAATTTTGTATTGGTACATGATATTATCAAGCATTATGACCCACAATTAATTCGATTTTTTATGCTGTCAGTCCATTATCGTCATCCAATTAATTATAGTGAAGAACTCCTTAATCAAACGAAAAATGGTTTAGATAGATTACGTACTTCCTACGCAAATCTAAATCATCGTTTACAGAGCAGTACCAACCTAACTTCAAATAATGAGGAATGGTTAGTGAAGATTGATTCATTTAGACAAGAGTTTATTGAAGTAATGGATGATGACTTCAATACTGCCAATGCTATATCGGTACTATTCGAATTATCGAAACAGGCAAACTATTATTTACAAGAGAGAAATACAGCAGAGGTTGTCATTACAGCATTCATAAAAGAATTCGGAACACTTTTCGGGGTCTTAGGTTTAACATTAGAAGAAGATCAATTACTCGATGAGGAAATTGAAGCACTTATTGAAAAAAGAATTCAAGCGAGAAAAGATCGCGATTTTGCACTGTCTGATCAAATTCGTGATGAATTAAAGGCAAAAAATATCATTCTTGAAGATACTCCTCAAGGGACTCGATGGAAAAGAGGATAATACCAATGTCAACAGAACAAAGGTTGGATGTTCTTCAAATTAACAGTTTAGCTTTAGCATATATGGGTGATGCTGTGTACGATACACACATAAGGCATCACCTACTCCTTAAAGGAGCTGTGAAACCAAATCAGCTACATAACAAGGCAAAAAATTATGTGTCTGCTAAGGCTCAAGCAAAAGTTCTTTTTGCTCTTGCACAAGAAGACTTTTTTTCAGAAGAAGAACAAGCTGTCATACGAAGAGGAAGAAATGCAAAATCAGGTACAGTCCCTAAGAACACAGATGTACAAACCTATAGATATAGTACAGCATTCGAAGCACTAATCGGATTCCATTTTCTTCAAAAAAACGAAGTTCGAGTGCTTGAAATTATAACTAGGGCAATATCTATCATTGAACAATAAAAAGCTTAAAACTAAATATACGAAACAAGATAAATGAAAGGAGGAATAAATATGTCTAGTGAATTTATCATTGGAAAAAATCCGGTAGTAGAAGCACTTAAAAGTGAAAGAGAAATTAATAAAATATGGATAGCAGAAGGCTCTCAGAAAGGGCAAATGAGCCAAGTTGTTGGGATGGCAAAAGAAAAAGGAATCCTAGTTCAGTTTGTTCCAAAAAAGAAGATTGACCAAATGGTGGAGGGTAACCATCAGGGAGTTGTTGCTTCTGTTGCCGCCTATAAATATGCTGAATTAGAAGACCTATTTATTCGAGCTACATCAAGAGGTGAAGATCCATTTTTTCTATTGCTAGATGAACTCGAAGATCCACATAATCTAGGGTCTATCATGAGAACAGCAGATGCCGTAGGAGCACATGGAATTATTATTCCTAAGAGAAGAGCAGTAGGGTTAACCGCAACTGTAGCTAAGGCATCGACTGGTGCAATTGAGCATATCCCAGTTGTTCGTATCACGAATATGGCTCAGACAATCGAAGAGTTAAAGGCACGTGGTGTATGGATTGTTGGTACAGACGCTAAAGGGAAAGATGATTATCGTAATATGGACGGTACAATGCCAATTGGCTTAGTTATTGGTAGTGAAGGAAAGGGCATAGGCAGGCTTATTAGAGATAAGTGTGACTTTTTAGTTAGACTTCCAATGGCAGGGAGTGTTACTTCCTTAAATGCATCAGTAGCAGCAAGTTTGTTAATGTATGAGGTTTATCGTAAGCGTAATCCTCTAGGGAGCTAATTAACATGGATATCCTGATTGTTGATGGATATAACATCATTGGCGCTTGGCCTTCTTTAAGAGAGTTAAAATCGAAGGACCTTTCTTCAGCTCGTGATTTGCTAATTGAAAAAATGGCAGAATATCAAGCGTACACAGGATATAGAGTGATTATTGTTTTTGATGCACACCTTGTGAAAGGAATCGAAAAGAAAAATCATAAACATAAGGTGGAGGTAATATTTACCAAAGGTAATGAGACTGCAGACGAACATATCGAGAAATTAGCTAAGCAATTAAATAATATAAAAACACAAATTCATGTAGCGACTTCTGATTATACTGAACAATGGGCGATATTTGGACAAGGAGCACTAAGGAAATCAGCACGAGAACTCTTAAATGAAATGGGTTCGGTAGAAAAGAGGATAGAAAATAAGGTCAAAAAAACAGTAGAGAAAAAGCCAACTTCTAAGATTCAATTATCAAATGAAGTTGCAGAAATTTTCGAAAAATGGCGAAGAGGGCAACAATGACCGGTTGACGCTATTTTATTTTGTCCTGTATAATATTTCTATCTAGGTAAAGTACGAAATTAACTTTTCTAAAAGAATTTAGTATTTTACCATTACGTGCGTTCGGGGGGATCGGTATGAGCTCAAGCTTCGATGTCAAAGACAACACTAATTACGGACTACTCGAGGATGAAGAAGTCATTGAATTAGTTCATATAGGTCAAAGTGATGCACTGGATTATTTAATTAATAAGTATCGTAATTTTGTTCGTGCAAAAGCAAGGTCTTATTTTCTAATTGGAGCGGACAGAGAAGATATTGTTCAGGAAGGTATGATTGGCCTTTATAAAGCAATTCGTGATTATAAAGAGGACAAGCTATCTTCTTTCAAGGCCTTTGCAGAACTATGCATTACTCGTCAAATCATTACAGCTATCAAAACAGCCACTAGACAAAAACATATACCTCTTAATTCCTACGTATCTCTGGATAAGCCTATTTATGATGATGAATCGGACAGAACCTTAATGGACGTTATATCTGGTGCTAAAGTATTAGACCCAGAGGAATTGATTATTAATCAAGAGAAATTTGATGACATTGAAGTGAAAATGGCCGAGCTTCTAAGTGATTTAGAACGTAAGGTATTAGCATTGTACCTTGATGGTAGATCATACCAGGAAATCTCAGAAGATCTTAATCGTCACGTAAAATCGATAGATAATGCACTTCAGCGGGTAAAAAGAAAGCTCGAGCGTTACTTAGAAATTAGGGAGCTTACACTATAGTTTTAAATGAAAACATTTAGCTGTTTCATAGAGTGAAGGTTACATATGGTATTGACATTAAAAACAAGCCTATGATAAAGTTTTAAAGATGAAATGATTTATAATTTTTTTGTCAAGTCAGACGTACTATCATTTTTAACAATTGCCTACGTGGTCTTTGAAATGGGGTGCTACGATGCGGAAAAAAGTAGTTTTGGCATGTGTAGTCTGTGGAAGTCGTAACTATACGACGATGAAAAATGGAAAAGACGTAGCGGAACGCCTTGAAATAAATAAATTTTGTAAAACTTGCAATGCTCATACACCTCACAGAGAAACTAAATGAGGATCGACATGAGAATTGTTTCAAAATTGTTGGAGGTAACTTGAATGAAGCGTTTAACTAAGTTTTTACGTGATGTAGTTCGCGAAATGAAAAAAGTGAGTTGGCCAAAGCGAAAAGAGTTAACGCGTTATACGATTATCGTGTTATCTACAGTTATTTTCGTTTCTGTGTTCTTTGCGGTAATTGATTTAGGAATTTCAGAAATTATTCGTTTTGTGATTGAATAAGTATACTATTCTCATGGTATAATGATGGATAATACAGGAAGTCGAAAAAAGCCCGGTGACGGGTTTTTTTAATTGAAACTTTTTAGGGAGGGAAGGACATAGCGTCCTAACAAGAATGGAAAAAAATTGGTATGTAGTACATACGTATTCTGGTTATGAAAACAAAGTAAAAGCAAATTTAGAAAAGCGTGTTGAAACAATGGGAATGCAGGATAAAATTTTTAGAGTAGTCGTTCCTGAAGAAGAAGAAACTGATATCAAGAATGGTAAAAAGAAAGTAACGAAAAGGAAGGTATTTCCGGGATATGTATTGGTTGAGATTATTATGACTGATGATTCTTGGTATGTTGTCCGAAATACGCCTGGTGTTACTGGATTTGTTGGATCTGCTGGATCAGGGTCAAAACCGACTCCTCTATTACCTGATGAAGTTGCAAATATATTAAAACACATGGGTATGGAGCAGAAGGTGATCGAAGTAGACTTCGAACTTAAAGAAACAGTTAAGGTAAAAGAAGGTCCGTTTGCTAACTTTACAGGTGCCATTGAGGATATCGATAAAGACAAACAAAAAGTTAAAGTGCATGTAAATATGTTCGGCCGTGAAACACCGGTAGAACTGGATTTTTCACAAGTTGAAAAAATATAGTTTTAAAAAACTTGAAATTAAAATCGAAAAGTGGTAATATTTCATAGGTCAGTATGTCTTAACGATATATAGGACTAACTATCAAAATTCTTTATATTCACATAAAGAATACGTTGAGTGGGAGGGTAAACCCCTATTACCACATCACGGACTTTAAGGAGGTGTGTCTCGTGGCTAAAAAAGTAATTAAAATGGTAAAATTACAAATCCCTGCTGCAAAAGCTAACCCAGCACCACCAGTTGGACCAGCACTAGGTCAAGCAGGTGTAAACATTATGGGATTCTGTAAAGAGTTTAACGCTCGTACAGCAGAACAAGCTGGACTAATCATTCCTGTTGAGATTACGGTTTTTGAAGACCGTTCATTTACGTTTATTACGAAAACTCCGCCAGCAGCAGTTCTACTTAAGAAAGCAGCTGGAATTGAGTCTGGTTCTGGTGAACCAAACCGTAAAAAAGTAGCAACAGTTAAGCGTGATAAAGTACGTGAGATTGCAGAGACTAAAATGCCAGATCTAAACGCTGCAAACGTTGAGTCTGCAATGCGTATGGTTGAAGGTACTGCACGTAGCATGGGTATTGTTATTGAAGACTAATTAACCCTACGTGTTTTTGTTTTGGGGGTTGCGGATATGGTTTTCCAGTTCGCAACCTTTATTCGTGGGAGGTTCCATTCCGCTAAAACCACATTCGAGGAGGATTTTAACAATGGCAAAAAGAGGCAAAAAGTACGTTGAAGCTGCTAAATTAGTAGACCGTACACAAGCTTACTCAGTAGCTGAAGCTATTGAACTAGTAAAGAAAACAACAACTACTAAATTTGATGCATCTGTTGAAGTTGCATTCCGTTTAGGCGTTGACCCTAAGAAAGCTGATCAACAAATTCGTGGAGCAGTTGTTCTTCCAAACGGTACTGGTAAAACACAACGTGTACTAGTATTCGCTAAGGGTGAAAAAGCTAAAGAAGCAGAAGCTGCTGGTGCAGATTATGTAGGAGATGCAGATTTCATCACTAAAATCACTCAAGGTTGGTTTGATTTTGATGTAATCGTAGCTACTCCAGATATGATGGGTGAAGTTGGTAAACTTGGTCGAGTACTTGGACCTAAAGGGTTAATGCCAAATCCTAAAACTGGTACAGTTACATTTGACGTAGACCGTGCAGTTAAAGAAATCAAAGCTGGTAAAGTTGAATACCGTGTTGACAAAGCTGGTAATATCCACGTGCCTATCGGTAAAGTTTCATTTGAAAGCGACAAACTAGTTGAGAACTTTACAACAATCTACGAAACAATGTTAAAAGTTAAACCATCTGCAGCAAAAGGTACTTACATGAAAAACCTTGCTGTATCTTCAACGATGGGACCTGGTGTTAAGGTAGATCCATCAACATTCGTTACTTCTAAATAATGGATATTGACTTTTTATAAGTCATTAACTATAATAAATTTTGTTGTTTGAAATAAATAGTTTCATCTGAACCGTAGACAGTAGGTGCCTCAATGAGAGCTTAATTTCCTACCGAGGTGTAGTGATTTGCTGATGGATTATCCATCTATAAATTTTACTATACAGCCTCCATGTCTCGAGATGTGGAGGTTTTTATATGATTACACCGATGCGGTTTCAAGTGTGAGATAAAAATCTACAGGAGGTGTAAGGATGAGTAATGCAGTTGAAACAAAGAAACAAATCGTAACTGAAATTACTGATAAATTCCGTGCTAGTAAATCAACAATCGTTGTTGACTACCGTGGACTAAGTGTTGCAGAAGTAACTGAACTTCGTAAACAACTTCGTGATGCAGGGATCGATTTCAAAGTTTACAAAAACACGTTAACTCGTCGTGCTGCTGAGGCTGCTGAATTAGCTGGTCTTAATGAAGCGTTAACTGGACCAAATGCTATTGCGTTCAGTAATGAAGACGTAGTTGCTCCTGCTAAAATTCTTAATGACTTTGCTAAAAAGCATGAAGCATTAGAAATTAAAGCTGGTGTAATTGAAGGTAACTTAGCTACTCTTGAAGAAGTTAAAGCTCTTGCTGAACTTCCATCACGCGAAGGATTACTTTCTATGTTGCTTAGCGTGCTACAAGCACCTATGCGCAATTTCGCTCTTGTTACAAAAGCTGTTGCAGAACAAAAAGAAGAACAAGGCGCGTAAGTTTAACACACGAACACAATTATCTATTCGACTTTCCATAATAGGATAAAAAACAAGGAGGATTTTACAATGACTACAGAACAAATCTTAGAAGCTGTAAAAAATATGACTGTTTTAGAACTTAACGACTTAGTAAAAGCTATTGAAGAAGAATTTGGTGTAACTGCTGCTGCTCCTGTTGCTATGGGTGCTGTTGCAGGTGGCGAAGCTGCTGCTGAGCAAACTGAATTTGATGTAATCCTAGCTGGCGCTGGCGACCAAAAAATCAAAGTTATCAAAGTAGTACGTGAATTAACAGGTCTTGGCTTAAAAGAAGCTAAAGAACTAGTTGACAACACTCCAAAAGCTGTTAAAGAAGGCGTTTCTAAAGAAGAAGCTGAAGAATTAAAAGCTAAGCTTGAAGAAGTTGGAGCTAACGTAGAAGTTAAGTAATAATTTCATTGATCAATAGAAAAGCTCGCTTGAAAACAGGCGAGCTTTTTTTGACTACATCCTTCAGTGATAAAAAGTTGCATTTTTGACGACACTATAGAATAGCTCAGGAACTCCTATATTAGAGGAGGTACATAACAATGACAGAACACTACTATACAAACAAACCGTCGACAGCAAGTAATCCTCAAAATATAAACTTTACTTTAAGGGGTATTGTCCTTCAATTTAAAAGTGATCGCGGAGTTTTTTCGAAAAATGAAGTAGATTTCGGCTCTCGCCTTCTAATCGAAACATTTCAATTTCCTACTATTGAAGGTGATTTGCTAGATGTAGGTTGTGGTTATGGACCTATTGGTCTTTCGCTGGCAAAGGATTGTTCTTCACGAAAAGTTGAGATGATAGATGTGAATGAACGTGCAATTGACTTAGCCAAGCAAAATGCAGCTAACAATGAAGTTTCTAATGTTGAAATCTATAAAAGTGATGTATTTAATGCAGTTGATCCAGAGAAAAGATTTGCTGCCATCCTCTCCAACCCTCCAATTCGTGCAGGGAAAAAGGTGGTACATCAAATACTAGAAGAAAGCTATCAATTCCTACTCCCAAAAGGTGAGTTATGGGTAGTTATTCAAAAGAAGCAAGGAGCACCATCTGCAATCGAGAAACTTGAATCTATTTATGATGAGGTTGAGATTGTGGAAAGGGATAAAGGTTACTATATTATCAGGGCCATCCGTGACTGAAGTGAAAGAAAAGTAGACATAAAACGAATGTTAGTACTCTATAACTGAAAATGATTTTAATGTCAATACTTTAAGGTGAAAAATGTTGACGGATATTTTTTCCTATGTTAACATTAAAAAATGCCAATATGTATTTTTTTCTATAGCATCTATTTTATTTTTTTATGTATAAATTTAGAGGCATAGGAAAGACTGATAAAATCAATAGTTCGTTTGTGAAAATATGGTTTTCTTGTTCAATCAGAAAAGAGTATTTCTGGTTTTTAAAAGAAAGATACAGTTTATTTGCTGTGTTTTTCTAAGGAGAAACCATTTTTCTTTTTGTCTATTGTGTTTATGGTTAGACAAATAAAATTTGCAAGTTTAACGCTTGATTTGAGGGGTGAATCAGTTGACAGGTCAACTAGTTCAGTATGGACGACACCGTAAGCGTAGGAGTTATGCGCGTATTAGTGAAGTTTTAGAATTACCAAATCTTATCGAAATCCAAACCTCTTCATATCAATGGTTTCTTGATGAGGGTCTTAGAGAAATGTTCCAGGATATTTCTCCGATTGAAGATTTTACTGGTAACTTATCGCTTGATTTTATCGATTATAGTTTAGGAGACCCTAAATATCCGGTCGAAGAATCAAAAGAGCGTGATGTTACATACTCTGCGCCATTACGTGTTAAGGTGCGTCTGATAAACAAAGAAACCGGTGAAGTGAAAGATCAGGACGTATTTATGGGTGATTTCCCACTAATGACTGAAACGGGCACGTTTGTTATCAATGGAGCTGAACGTGTAATTGTTTCACAGTTAGTACGTTCTCCGAGTGTGTATTACAGCGGAAAAATTGATAAAAATGGAAAAAGAGGATTTACAGCAACAGTAATTCCAAACCGTGGTGCTTGGTTAGAATACGAAACAGATGCGAAGGATGTAGTTTACGTTCGTATTGATCGTACTCGGAAATTACCGGTTACGGTTCTTTTGCGTGCATTAGGGTTTGGGTCTGATCAAGAAATCATCGATTTATTTGGCGAGAATGAGTACCTTCGAAATACTCTTGATAAAGATAACACTGAGAGTACGGAAAAGGCGTTACTAGAAATTTATGAACGTTTACGTCCTGGAGAGCCACCAACAGTAGATAATGCAAAAAGCTTACTAGAATCTCGTTTCTTTGATCCGAAGAGATATGATCTAGCAAATGTTGGTCGTTACAAGATTAATAAAAAGCTGCATATCAAAAACCGCCTATTTAACCAACGTCTAGCTGAAACTCTAGTAGATGGTGAAACTGGTGAAATTATCGCTGAAAAGGGTACTCTACTAGATAGAAGAGCTCTAGACCGACTCATTCCACATCTTGAAAAGGGGATTGGATTCAAGGTTGTTCAACCTAATGGTGGTGTGCTGGAAGAAGATGTAACGATTCAATCTATTAAAATTGTCTCTCCTAGTGATCCAGATGGGGAACAAGTTATTAATGTAATTGGTAACACAATCATTGATGAGTCAATTAAAAATATTACACAAGCTGATATTCTAGCATCTATTAGTTATTTCTTTAACTTGTTACACCAAGTAGGAGATACAGATGATATTGATCACCTTGGTAATCGTCGCTTACGTTCTGTAGGTGAATTACTACAAAACCAATTTAGAATCGGACTTTCTCGTATGGAGCGTGTTGTTCGTGAGAGAATGTCTATTCAAGATACAAATACAATTACACCACAACAATTAATTAATATTCGCCCTGTTATTGCGTCTATTAAAGAGTTCTTTGGTAGTTCACAGTTATCTCAATTCATGGACCAAACGAACCCTCTAGCAGAATTAACCCACAAACGTAGGTTATCGGCTTTAGGACCTGGTGGATTAACACGTGAGCGTGCGGGCTTTGAAGTTCGTGACGTACACTATTCTCACTATGGCCGTATGTGTCCGATCGAGACTCCAGAGGGACCGAATATCGGATTAATTAACTCTCTATCATCATTTGCAAAAGTAAATAGATTTGGTTTTATTGAAACACCATACCGCCGTGTAGATCCGGAGTCTGGTAAAGTAACAGAACGAATTGATTACTTAACTGCTGATGAAGAGGATTTATATGTTGTTGCACAAGCAAACGCTAGATTGTCAGATGATGGTTCATTTATTGATGAAGATATTGTTTCTCGTTTCAAAGGTGAAAATACAGTTGTTAAACGAGAGCGTATTGATTATATGGATGTATCACCTAAACAAGTAGTTTCTGCTGCGACAGCGTGTATTCCATTCTTAGAAAACGATGACTCGAACCGTGCACTAATGGGAGCGAACATGCAACGTCAAGCAGTTCCATTAATGAACCCAGAGGCACCACTTGTTGGTACAGGTATGGAATATGTATCTGGTAAAGACTCTGGAGCTGCAGTCATTTGTAAGTATCCGGGTGTTGTTGAAAGAGTAGAAGCAAAACAAGTTTGGGTTAGACGCTATGAAGAGGTTGATGGTCAAAAGGTTAAGGGCAACCTTGATAAATATAGACTGTTGAAGTTCATCCGTTCTAACCAGGGTACATGTTATAACCAACGCCCAATCGTTGCAGTTGGTGATGAAGTTGTTAGAGGAGAAATCCTTGCAGACGGACCATCAATGGAACAAGGGGAACTAGCACTTGGTAGAAACGTATTAGTTGGATTCATGACATGGGATGGTTACAACTATGAGGATGCAATCATCATGAGTCAACGCCTTGTTAAGGATGATGTATATACTTCAATTCACATTGAAGAATATGAATCAGAATCACGCGATACAAAGCTTGGACCTGAAGAAATCACTCGTGATATTCCAAACGTTGGTGAAGATGCATTGCGCAATCTTGATGAGCGTGGAATTATTAGAACGGGTGCTGAAGTAAAAGATGGTGATCTACTAGTAGGTAAGGTAACTCCAAAGGGAGTCACGGAGCTTACAGCAGAGGAACGTCTATTACATGCAATCTTCGGTGAAAAAGCACGTGAAGTTCGTGATACTTCTCTTCGTGTACCACACGGTGGTGGCGGTATCGTTCTAGATGTAAAAGTGTTTAATCGTGAAGACGGTGATGAGCTTCCACCTGGAGTAAATCAACTTGTTCGCGTATATATTGTTCAAAAACGTAAAATCTCTGAAGGGGATAAAATGGCAGGACGCCATGGTAATAAGGGTGTTATATCTCGTATTCTTCCAGAAGAAGATATGCCATTCTTACCAGACGGTACTCCTATTGATATCATGTTAAACCCTCTAGGAGTTCCATCACGTATGAACATCGGTCAGGTACTTGAGTTACACCTAGGTATGGCTGCACGCCAGTTAGGTATTCATGTAGCATCACCTGTATTCGATGGAGCGCGTGAGGAAGATGTTTGGGAAACACTTCAAGAAGCAGGTATGTCACGTGACGCCAAAACAGTTCTATATGATGGAAGAACGGGTGAACCGTTTGATAATCGTGTATCTGTTGGGGTAATGTACATGATTAAACTTGCTCACATGGTTGATGACAAGTTACATGCTCGTTCAACAGGACCTTACTCACTAGTTACGCAACAGCCTCTTGGAGGAAAAGCGCAATTTGGTGGACAACGTTTTGGTGAGATGGAAGTATGGGCACTTGAAGCATACGGTGCTGCATATACACTTCAAGAAATCTTAACAGTTAAGTCAGACGATGTTGTTGGTCGTGTGAAAACATATGAAGCGATTGTTAAGGGTGAAAATGTTCCTGAGCCAGGTGTTCCGGAATCGTTCAAAGTATTAATTAAAGAACTTCAGAGCTTAGGTATGGATGTGAAAATCTTATCTGGTGATGAGCAAGAAATTGAAATGCGTGATCTAGAAGATGACGAAGACCCAAATCAAAATGATAGTGTGTCTTTAGATAATGAGAAGCCAGTAAACGAACTTAACGAAGAAAAAGATGCTGTTACAAAGGAATAATTCGGGTAACAAGCCAGCAATAAGGGTAAAACCTGGAGATTATAAGGGAGGTAGGCCCCTTGCTAGATGTCAATAATTTTGAGTATATGAAAATCGGACTCGCTTCGCCTGATAAGATTCGTTCATGGTCTTTTGGTGAGGTAAAGAAGCCAGAAACAATAAATTACCGTACGTTAAAGCCTGAGAAGGACGGTTTATTCTGTGAACGTATTTTTGGTCCAACAAAGGACTGGGAATGTCATTGTGGTAAATATAAACGTGTCCGTTATAAAGGTGTAGTTTGTGACCGATGTGGTGTTGAAGTAACACGTGCAAAAGTACGTCGTGAAAGAATGGGGCATATTGAATTAGCTGCCCCTGTCTCACACATCTGGTATTTTAAAGGGATTCCAAGCCGAATGGGACTTGTTTTAGACATGTCCCCTCGTGCACTGGAAGAAGTTATCTACTTTGCTTCTTATGTTGTTACAGAAACTGGTGACACTCCATTAGAAAAAAAGCAGCTTCTTTCAGAAAAAGAATTCCGTGCATATCGCGAGAAGTACGGAAATACATTCCAAGCTTCAATGGGTGCAGAAGCAATTAAAAAATTACTTTCAGACATTGACCTTAACAAGGAAGTTAATTTCTTAAAAGAAGAATTAAAAACGTCTCAAGGGCAACGTCGTACTCGTGCGATTAAACGTCTAGAAGTGTTAGAAGCATTTAGAAATTCAGGAAATGAGCCATCTTGGATGATCTTAGATGTACTTCCGGTAATTCCACCTGAATTACGTCCGATGGTTCAATTAGATGGTGGTCGTTTTGCGACATCTGACTTAAATGATTTATATCGTCGTGTTATCAACCGTAATAACCGTCTAAAACGTTTATTAGACCTTGGTGCTCCAAGTATCATTGTTCAAAACGAAAAGCGTATGTTACAGGAAGCTGTCGATGCACTTATTGATAATGGTCGTCGTGGTCGCCCAGTAACTGGTCCTGGTAACCGTCCATTAAAGTCGTTATCACATATGTTAAAAGGGAAGCAAGGACGATTCCGTCAAAACCTTCTTGGTAAACGTGTTGACTACTCAGGACGTTCAGTTATCGTAGTTGGACCGAATTTAAAAATGTACCAATGTGGATTACCTAAAGAAATGGCACTTGAACTATTTAAGCCTTTCGTAATGAAAGAATTAGTAGAAAAAGGCCTGGCCCACAACATTAAGAGTGCGAAACGTAAAATAGAGCGCGTAAACCCAGAAGTATGGGACGTTCTTGAATCAGTTATTAGAGAACATCCTGTATTACTTAACCGTGCACCTACTCTACATAGATTAGGAATTCAAGCTTTTGAACCTACACTTGTTGAAGGACGTGCAATTCGTCTTCACCCTCTTGTATGTACAGCGTATAATGCTGACTTCGATGGTGACCAAATGGCGGTACACGTACCTTTATCAGCTGAAGCACAAGCCGAAGCACGTTTACTAATGCTAGCGGCCCAAAACATCCTTAACCCTAAGGACGGTAAGCCCGTTGTTACTCCTTCTCAAGATATGGTATTAGGAAACTATTACTTAACGCTTGAGCGTAAAGGGGCAATTGGTGAAGGTATGGTATTTAAAGATACAAACGAAGCTTTAATTGCCTACCAAAATGGCTATGTACATCTTCATACAAGAGTTGCGGTTCATGCTGGCTCATTGAATAATGAGACTTTTACAGAGGAACAAAATCAACAGTTATTAATAACTACGGTTGGTAAGCTGATTTTCAATGAAATCTTACCTACATCGTTCCCTTATATTAATGAACCGACAAAACGTAATCTTGAAGAAAAAACACCTGAAAAATACTTTGTTTCTAAAGGTGCTAACGTATTAGAAGCAATTACGAGCCAAGAAATTATCGATCCATTCAAGAAGAAAATTCTTGGAAACATCATTGCTGAAGTGTTCAAGAAGTTCAAAATCACTGAGACTTCAAAGATGTTAGACCGAATGAAAAACCTTGGTTTCAGATACTCTACTAAAGCTGGAATTACAGTAGGTGTATCAGATATCGTAGTTTTACCTGAAAAACAAGTAATACTAACTGATGCACAGGCGAAAGTAGATAATGTATTAAAACAATTCCGTCGTGGATTAATTACTGAAGAAGAACGTTATGATCGAGTTATTTCAATCTGGAGTGCTGCAAAAGATGTTATCCAAGGTAAGCTAATGGATACACTTGATAGAAGCAACCCAATATTCATGATGAGTGACTCTGGTGCCCGTGGTAACGCATCTAACTTTACGCAGTTAGCTGGTATGCGTGGTCTAATGGCCAACCCGGCTGGTAGAATCATCGAGTTACCAATCAAATCGAGTTTCCGTGAAGGATTAACGGTATTAGAATACTTCATCTCTACTCACGGTGCGCGTAAAGGTCTAGCCGATACAGCGTTAAAAACAGCTGACTCAGGTTACTTAACTAGACGTCTTGTAGATGTTGCACAAGATGTAATCGTTAGAGATGATGATTGTGGAACAGATAGAGGCCTTCATATCCGTGCATTGAAAGATGGCACAGAGGTAATTGAAGCACTTGAAGAGCGACTAATCGGTCGTTATGCAAGAAAAACAATTAAACACCCAGAGACGAAAGAGATTATCGTAAAAGAGAATGACTTAATCACTGAAGACCTAGCTACTACAATTGTAGAAGCAGGTGTTGAAGATGCTTGGATTCGTTCAGCGTTTACTTGTAACACTAGACATGGTGTGTGTAAAAAATGTTATGGTCGTAACCTAGCAACTGGTTCAGAGGTAGAGGTTGGAGAAGCTGTAGGTATTATTGCTGCTCAATCAATCGGTGAGCCAGGAACACAGTTAACGATGCGTACCTTCCACACAGGTGGGGTTGCAGGAGATGATATCACTCAAGGTTTACCTCGTATTCAGGAGCTATTTGAGGCGCGTAATCCTAAGGGTCAAGCGGTTATTTCAGAAATCGAAGGTGTTGTTAGTGCAATAAATGAGGTAAGAGATAAACAACAAGAAATCGTTATTCAAGGTGATGTAGAAAGTCGATCGTACACAGCACCATATAGTGCACGTTTAAAAGTTATTGAAGGTCAAGAAATTAGCCGTGGTCAAGAATTAACGGAAGGTTCTATTGATCCTAAAGAGCTTTTAAAAGTAAAAGATATGACAGCAGTACAAGAATACTTACTGCGTGAAGTTCAAAAGGTATACCGTATGCAAGGGGTAGAAATTGGAGATAAACACGTAGAAGTTATGGTTCGACAAATGTTACGTAAAGTAAGAGTTATGGATGCAGGTGATACAGATGTGTTACCAGGTTCATTACTAGACGTACATCAATTCACAGATGCGAACACAAAAGTGTTACTAAAAGGTGGAATGCCAGCAACAGGTCGTCCGGTCCTACTTGGTATCACAAAAGCATCGCTTGAAACAGATTCCTTCTTATCTGCTGCATCATTCCAAGAAACAACAAGAGTTCTTACAGATGCTGCAATAAAAGGGAAACGTGATGAATTACTTGGACTAAAAGAGAATGTAATTATTGGTAAGTTAGTACCAGCTGGAACAGGTATGACACGTTACCGCAAAGCAGAGCCAGTTCTCCAAACAGAGGAAAAAGAAGAGACGGTTACTGTAGAATAGATATCTTTCTTAAATTGTGAGAGAGGGTGTCAACCAATCCTTAACTTATTATTTTATGCGAAACATGAAAAAATATGATTTGGGATAGTTGACATCTCTTCCTTACAATGATACTATATCGAAGGTGCTCCTAATTACCTGATACTTTGGAGGATATGAATAATGTCTTATGATAAAGTATTACAGGCAACTGAGATAATCATAGGTACTAAGCAAACAGTGAAAGCACTACAGAACACAAAGGTACTAGAAGTTGTCGTAGCAGAAGACGCTGATCGGCGAGTTGTTAATAAACTATTACAACTAGCTGAAGAACAACGAGTAAAGATAACTAGAGTGGAATCTATGAAATTGCTTGGAAAAGCATGTGGAATAGAAGTAGGAGCTGCAGCTGTAGCGATTATTCGTTAAAAACTGTTTTTGTGGAAGACAAAGAAACGTATTCTACAAGAACTTTGTTTTTGTCAAAGAATGAACCACCTGGATGTGTGGACTTAGAAATATGTGAAGGGAGGAAAACAACAATGCCTACTATTAATCAATTAGTGCGTAAGGGCCGTGAGACTAAGGTAGTTAAATCTGACTCTCCAGCTTTAAATAAAGGGTACAACAGCTTCAAAAAAGCTCAAACTAACCTTACATCACCTCAAAAACGTGGTGTTTGTACACGTGTTGGTACGATGACACCTAAAAAACCAAACTCAGCACTTCGTAAGTATGCTCGTGTACGTTTAACAAACGGAATCGAGGTTACAGCTTACATCCCAGGAATTGGACACAACCTACAAGAGCACAGTGTAGTGTTAATTCGTGGTGGACGTGTTAAAGACTTACCAGGGGTACGTTATCACATTGTACGTGGTGCGTTAGATACAGCTGGTGTTAATAACCGTATGCAAGGTCGTTCTAAATACGGAACTAAGAGACCTAAAGCTGCAAAAAAATAAGTTAAATAAATCACATATCATGATTGAAAGGAGGAAATGATAATGCCTCGTAAAGGACCTGTAGCAAAAAGAGATGTATTACCAGATCCGATTTATAATTCAAAGCTTGTATCTCGTTTAATCAACAAAATGATGGTTGACGGAAAAAGAGGTAAATCACAAGCGATTTTATATAATGCGTTTGAATTAGTACAACAACGTTCTGGAAAGGACGCTATGGAAGTATTCGAACAAGCAATTAAGAACATCATGCCTGTACTTGAAGTAAGAGCTCGCCGTGTAGGTGGATCTAACTACCAAGTACCTGTAGAAGTTCGCCCTGAACGTAGAACTACTTTAGGATTACGTTGGTTAGTAAACTATGCTCGTCTTCGTGGAGAAAAAACGATGGAAGAGCGTTTAGCTAACGAAATTTTAGACGCTGCAAACAATAGTGGTGCAGCTGTTAAAAAGCGTGAGGACACTCACAAAATGGCTGAAGCTAACAAAGCATTCGCACACTACCGTTGGTAGGATAAAAACTAGCTCTGTTAAAGTACTGATTTTAACAGAGCCTTTTCCAAAAAAAATATACTTAAACTATGGAAGGAGAAAGACACCCAATGGCAAGAGAGTTCTCCTTAGACAAAACTCGTAATATTGGTATCATGGCACATATTGATGCTGGTAAAACTACGACAACTGAGCGTGTACTTTACTACACAGGTCGTATCCACAAAATTGGTGAAACTCATGAAGGAGCTTCACAAATGGACTGGATGGAGCAGGAGCAAGAGCGTGGAATCACAATCACTTCTGCTGCAACAACTGCTTCGTGGAAAGGTCACCGCGTAAATATCATCGATACACCAGGTCACGTAGACTTCACAGTTGAAGTTGAACGTTCACTTCGTGTACTTGATGGAGCTGTAGCTGTTCTTGATGCACAATCAGGAGTTGAGCCTCAAACTGAAACAGTTTGGCGCCAAGCAACAACTTATGGTGTTCCTCGTGTTGTATTCGTAAACAAAATGGACAAAATCGGTGCAGACTTCTTATACTCTGTAGGGACTATCCATGATCGTTTACAAGCAAATGCACACCCAATTCAATTACCAATCGGTGCTGAAGATCAATTCGAAGGAATTATCGACCTTATCGAAATGAAAGCTACTTTCTACGGTAATGACTTAGGAACAGATATTGTTGACAAAGAAATTCCTGAAGAGTACAAAGAGCAAGCTGAAGAGTACCGTGCTAAATTAGTAGAAGCGGTTGCTGAGCTTGATGAAGAATTAATGATGAAGTACCTAGAAGGTGAAGAATTAACAAACGAAGAAATTAAAGCTGCTATCCGTAAAGGTACAGTTAACGTTGAATTCTATCCTGTAATCTGTGGTTCTGCATTCAAAAACAAAGGTGTTCAAAAAATGCTAGATGCAGTTCTTGATTACCTTCCAGCTCCAGTTGATGTACCAGCGATTAAAGGTATTTTACCTGATTCTGAAGAAGAAATAACTCGTGAATCAAGTGATGAAGGTCCATTCGCAGCACTTGCATTTAAAGTTATGACTGACCCATATGTAGGTAAATTAACTTTCTTCCGTGTATATTCAGGTACACTAGAGTCTGGTTCATATATCCAAAACTCAACTAAAGGTAAGCGTGAGCGTGTAGGTCGTATCCTTCAAATGCATGCTAACTCTCGTGAAGAGATCTCTAAGGTATATGCTGGAGATATCGCAGCGGCAGTTGGATTAAAAGATACTACTACCGGTGACACTTTATGTGATGATAAGAATCCAGTTATTCTTGAATCAATGAATTTCCCTGAGCCGGTAATTCAGTTATCAGTTGAGCCTAAATCAAAAGCTGACCAAGATAAAATGGGTACAGCGTTACAAAAATTATCTGAAGAAGATCCAACATTCCGTGCGCACACTGACCCTGAAACGGGACAAACGATCATCGCTGGTATGGGTGAGTTACACTTAGACATCATCGTTGACCGTATGAGACGTGAATTTAAAGTTGAAGCTAATGTAGGTGCTCCACAGGTAGCGTACCGTGAAACATTCCGTGGATCTGCAAGAGTTGAAGGTAAATTCGCTCGTCAATCAGGTGGACGTGGACAATTCGGTCACGTTTGGATTGAATTCGAACCTAACGAAGAAGGAAAAGGTTTCGAATTTGAAAATAAAATTGTCGGTGGGGTAGTTCCACGTGAATACGTACCTGCTGTACAAGCTGGACTTGAAGATTCAATGAAAAACGGTGTTTTAGCTGGATATCAATTAATTGATGTTAAAGCTGCACTAGTTGATGGTTCATACCATGATGTTGACTCAAGTGAAATGGCGTTTAAAATTGCTGCATCAATGGCATTAAAGAACGCAGTTTCAAAATGTAACCCTGTTATACTTGAACCTATGATGAGAGTTGAAGTTGTTATTCCTGATGAGTACATGGGAGACATCATGGGTGGTATTACTGCTCGTCGTGGACGTGTAGAAGGTATGGAAGCTCGTGGAAACGCACAAGTTGTACGTGCAATGGTTCCACTATCTGAAATGTTCGGATATGCTACTTCATTACGTTCTAACACTCAAGGTCGCGGAGTATTCACAATGCACTTTGATCACTACGAAGAAGTACCTAAGAGTATTGCAGAAGAAATCATCAAAAAAAATAAAGGTGAATAATTGATTTTCACCTATAGTTAAAGTATAACTACTTATGTAGGCTTTGAAAGTGGGAGCTACATCTCACTTTCAGAGCATTCCATACTTAAAATAATTATCTCAAATACTTAAGGAGGTTTTCCCTAATGGGTAAAGAAAAATTTGATCGTTCCAAAGCACATGCTAACATTGGTACAATTGGACACGTTGACCATGGTAAAACTACATTAACAGCTGCTATCACTTCAGTTCTAGCAAAAAGATCTGGTAAAGGTACAGCAATGGCTTATGACCAAATCGATGGTGCACCAGAAGAGCGTGAGCGTGGTATCACAATCTCAACTGCACACGTTGAGTACGAAACTGACAACCGTCACTATGCACACGTAGACTGCCCAGGACATGCTGACTATGTTAAAAACATGATCACTGGTGCTGCACAAATGGACGGCGGGATCTTAGTAGTATCTGCTGCTGATGGCCCAATGCCACAAACTCGTGAGCACATTCTATTATCTCGTCAGGTAGGTGTACCTCACCTTGTTGTATTCTTAAACAAATGTGACATGGTTGATGACGAAGAATTATTAGAATTAGTTGAAATGGAAGTTCGTGACTTACTTTCTGAGTACGATTTCCCTGGAGACGATGTTCCAGTAATCAAAGGTTCTGCTCTTAAAGCTCTTGAAGGAGAAACTGAGTGGGAAGATAAAATTATCGAATTAATGGCTGCTGTTGATGAGTACATCCCAACTCCAGCTCGTGACACTGAAAAACCTTTCATGATGCCAATTGAGGACGTATTCTCAATCACTGGTCGTGGAACTGTTGCTACAGGTCGTGTTGAGCGTGGTCAAGTTAAAGTTGGTGAAGTAGTAGAAATCATCGGTTTAACTGAAGAGCCAAAATCAACTACTGTAACTGGTGTTGAAATGTTCCGTAAGCTTCTTGACTTTGCTGAAGCTGGAGACAACATCGGAGCTCTACTTCGTGGGGTTTCACGTGATGACATCCAACGTGGTCAAGTACTTGCTAAACCAGGTACTATCAAACCACACACTAAGTTCAAAGCAGAAGTTTATGTATTATCTAAAGAAGAGGGTGGACGTCACACTCCATTCTTCACAAACTACCGTCCTCAGTTCTACTTCCGTACAACTGACGTAACTGGTATTTGTAACCTTCCTGAAGGCGTAGAAATGGTTATGCCTGGTGACAACATCGAAATGACTGTTGAGCTAATCGCATCAGTTGCGATCGAAGAAGGAACTAAATTCTCTATCCGTGAGGGTGGACGTACTGTTGGAGCTGGCGTTGTAGCTTCAATCCAAGAGTAATTCTTATAACATTATAAACAGGAGGCCTTCGGGTTTCCTGTTTTTTTGTATTTAGGAAGGAGTGTATTAGTTTTTAAGGGGAGATCAAGGTATATATATAGAAGAAAGCTGATTATAATATGAAAGAATTTATCAGCTTATAAAGTGAGCCATATTAAAAAA
Organism: uncultured Bacillaceae bacterium; assembly: GCA_947497585.1. Classification (GTDB taxonomy): domain Bacteria; phylum Bacillota; class Bacilli; order Bacillales; family Bacillaceae_L; genus Bacillus_BV. The sequence continues at coordinate 35,272 of CANMHG010000014.1, forward strand.
CATAGAACGATATAACAATTTGCTAGCCTTTTAATAAAAATAAGCCCCATATCGAAAATTCAAAAACATATTAATAATCCAAATACAAGGAGATCAATTACTCATAGACCAGAATAAACAGCCTTTTCTCTTTAATAAACTCAAATTACTGAATCTATTTGTATCCCCAAAACTTAAATGCAGACAAGTGTAAATTAAAAACTAAAATCACTTTCTTCCATTATATAACTCCAACTATTAACACTAGAAAACTTGAAAACAGCTTAATAGGTATGTATAATGAAAAAAGTGCGTAAGAGATGCATAAAAATATATTTTATGTTGCATTTACCTATTATATTATTATATAATAGTGAATGTTGGTCTTTGACTGCGATGATGTGGAAGGTTGCTGATACACCCGGCCGCTTTGCCATGGCGAGTGTAAGGAAATTTCCACGGAGAAAGTCTATTTTAAAAGTAGGCGAATAAAGGAGGGAAAATAATGGCAAAACAAAAAATTCGTATTCGTTTAAAGGCGTATGATCACAGAATTCTTGATCAGTCTGCTGAAAAAATCGTAGAAACTGCGAAACGTTCTGGTGCAGCTGTATCTGGACCAATTCCGCTTCCAACTGAGAAATCAATTTATACGATTCTTCGTGCGGTACACAAATATAAAGATTCTCGTGAACAATTCGAAATGCGTACACACAAGCGTTTAATCGACATCGTTAACCCAACACCACAAACTGTGGATGCGTTAATGCGTTTAGATTTACCGTCTGGTGTAGACATCGAAATTAAACTATAAAATACATGTTGAAAATATAGGAGGTGTAACTAATGACCAAAGGAATCTTAGGTAGAAAAATCGGTATGACTCAAGTATTCGTTGAAAACGGTGAACTTGTTCCTGTAACTGTTATCGAAGCTACTCCAAACGTTGTTCTTCAGACAAAATCTGTTGAAAGCGATGGTTACGAAGCTATTCAATTAGGTTTCGAAGATAAGAGAGAAAAGCTTTCTAACAAACCTGAAAAAGGTCATGTTGCAAAAGCGAATACAGCACCTAAGCGCTTCTTACGCGAAATTCGCGGAATTGAGGTTGCTGGTTACGAAGTAGGTCAGGAAGTTAACGTTAATATCTTCGCTGAGGGAGATATGGTAGATGTAACAGGAATTTCAAAAGGTAAAGGTTTCCAAGGTTCAATCAAGCGCCATGGACAATCACGCGGACCAATGTCTCACGGTTCACGTTACCACCGTCGCCCAGGGTCAATGGGACCTGTTGCTCCAAACCGCGTATTCAAAAACAAATTATTACCTGGTCGCATGGGTGGAGAGCGCGTAACAGTTCAAAACTTACAAATTGTTAAGGTTGATACTGAGCGTAACTTACTTCTTGTTAAAGGTAACGTTCCTGGACCAAGAAAAGCTCTAATCACTGTTATAAGTGCGGTTAAATCGAAATAATCTCTTTAAGAAAGGAGGAAATGCAAATGCCAAAAGTTGCATTGTATAGCCAAACTGGTTCAACTTTAGGAGAAATCGAATTAAATGATTCGGTATTCGGAATTGAACCTAATAATCATGTGTTATTTGAAGCAGTTATTATGCAAAGAGCTTCCTTACGTCAAGGAACTCACAAAACAAAAATTCGTTCAGAAGTACGTGGCGGAGGACGCAAGCCTTGGAAACAAAAAGGTACTGGTCGCGCTCGTCAAGGATCTATTCGTTCACCACAATGGCGTGGAGGCGGAATCGTATTCGGTCCTACACCAAGAAGCTATAGCTTCAAATTACCTAAAAAAGTACGTCGTTTAGCTGTTAGATCAGCATTATCGTCAAAAGTATTAGAGAACAACTTACTAGTGCTAGATAACCTTACTTTAGAAGCACCAAAGACTAAAGAAATGTCTGCAATTCTAAAAGGATTATCAGTAGAACGTAAGGCGTTAATCGTAACAGGTGATGTAAATGAGTCTGTTGCATTATCAGCACGTAACATTCCTGGGGTAACTGTTGTTACTGCTAACGGAATCAATGTTCTTGATGTTCTTAACCACGATAAGCTTATCATGACTAAAGCTGCGGTGGAAAAAGTAGAGGAGGTGCTTGCATAATGAGAGATCCTCGTGATATTATTAAGCGCCCCGTTATTACTGAACGTTCAACTGACTTAATGTCTGAAAAGAAATATACATTTGAAGTTGATGTTAAAGCTAACAAAACTGAAGTTAAAGATGCGATCGAGCAAATCTTCGGTGTTGATGTAGAAAAAGTTAACATCATGAACTACAAAGGTAAATTCAAACGTATGGGACGTCACAGTGGTTACACTATTCGTCGTAGAAAAGCAATCGTAAAATTAACAGCTGATAGCAAAGAAATCGAATTCTTTGAAGTATAAGTCTATTAGTGAAGGAGGGAAATAGAGATGGCGATTAAAAAGTATAAACCAACCTCTAATGGTCGTCGTGGAATGACAGTTTCTGATTTCGCAGAAATCACAACTGCTACTCCAGAGAAATCATTATTAGCGCCTTTACACAGAAAAGGCGGACGTAACAACCAAGGTAAATTAACTGTACGTCACCAAGGTGGCGGACACAAACGTCAATACCGTGTCATTGATTTTAAACGTGATAAAGATGGTATACCTGGACGCGTTGCTACAATCGAGTACGATCCAAACCGTTCAGCAAATATCGCTTTAATCAATTATGTTGATGGAGAAAAACGTTACATCCTTGCTCCTAAGAACTTAGTAGTAGGTTTAGAAGTAATGTCTGGTCCTGAAGCTGATATTAAAGTAGGTAATGCACTTCCACTTGCTAACATTCCTGTTGGTACAGTAATCCATAACATTGAGTTAAAGCCTGGTAAAGGTGGACAATTAGTTCGTTCTGCTGGTACTTCTGCTCAAGTTCTTGGTAAAGAAGGTAAATACGTACTTGTACGTTTAAATTCAGGTGAAGTACGTATGATTCTTGCTACTTGCCGTGCATCTATCGGTCAAGTTGGTAACGAACAACACGAACTTATTAACATTGGTAAAGCAGGTCGTTCTCGTTGGTTAGGCAAACGCCCAACAGTACGTGGATCTGTAATGAACCCGAACGATCACCCACACGGTGGTGGTGAAGGTAAAGCACCAATCGGACGTAAGTCACCAATGTCTCCTTGGGGTAAACCAACACTTGGAGCGAAAACTCGTAAGAAGAAGAACAAATCAGATAAGTTCATCGTACGTCGTCGTAAAAAATAACGGGGTTGAGCTACGGTTCACAGGAACCGTAGGGCAATCACGAAGGGAGGTTCACATATGGGTCGCAGCTTAAAAAAAGGACCTTTTGTTGATGATCATTTAATGGTTAAAGTAGAGAAAATGAATGAAGCAGAAAAGAAACAAGTGATTAAAACTTGGTCTCGTCGTTCAACAATTTTCCCTCAATTTATTGGTCACACAATTGCTGTTTATGATGGTCGTAAGCATGTACCAGTATATGTTACGGAAGATATGGTTGGTCACAAACTAGGTGAATTCGCACCTACCCGTACGTATAAAGGCCACGCAAATGACGATAAGAAAACAAGACGCTAATGAGAGGAGGCATTTATTATGCAAGCTAAAGCTGTTGCAAACACAGTTCGTATTGCTCCTCGTAAAGCACGTTTAGTGATAGATTTAATTCGAGGTAAGCAAGTAGGTGAGGCAGTGGCGATCCTACGCCATACGCCTAAGGCTGCTTCTCCAATTGTAGAGAAAGTACTTAACTCTGCAATTGCAAATGCAGAACATAACTACGAAATGGACGCTAATAACTTAGTAATTACAGATGCATTTGTTAATGAAGGTCCAACATTGAAACGTTTCCGTCCACGTGCAATGGGTCGTGCTTCACAAATTAACAAACGTACTAGCCACATTACAATCGTGGTATCAGAAAAGAAGGAGGGATAATCAGTGGGTCAAAAAGTTAATCCTATAGGTTTGCGTATCGGAGTTATCCGTGATTGGGAATCAAAATGGTACGCAGGCAAAGATTATGCAGACTTATTACATGAAGACCTTAAGATTCGTGAGTATATCGCTAAGCGTCTACATGATGCTTCAGTATCTAAAATAGAAATCGAACGTGCTGCTAACCGTGTAAACGTTACTGTTCACACTGCAAAACCAGGTATGGTTATTGGTAAAGGTGGTACAGAGGTTGAAGCACTTCGTAAAGCGTTAAACCAATTAACTGGTAAACGCGTACACATCAATATCCTTGAGATCAAAAAGGCTGATATCGATGCACTTCTTGTTGCTGAAAATATCGCTCGTCAATTAGAAAACCGTGTATCATTCCGTCGTGCACAAAAGCAAGTTATCCAACGTGCAATGCGTGCTGGTGCAAAAGGAATTAAAACAATGGTTTCTGGTCGTCTAGGCGGTGCAGATATCGCTCGTTCTGAACATTATAGTGAAGGAACAGTTCCTCTTCATACACTTCGTGCTGATATTGACTACGGCACTGCAGAAGCAGATACAACATACGGTAAAATCGGAGTTAAAGTTTGGATTTATCGTGGAGAGGTCCTTCCTACGAGAAAGAAAACTGAGGAAGGAGGAAATTAATTATGTTAATGCCTAAACGCGTTAAGTATCGTAGAGAACACCGCGGGAAAATGCGTGGTAATGCTAAAGGCGGTACTGAAGTTCACTTCGGTGAATATGGTATTCAAGCTCTTGAAGCATCATGGATTACGAACCGCCAGATTGAGGCAGCTCGTATCGCAATGACTCGTTATATGAAACGTGGCGGTAAAGTATGGATTAAAATTTTCCCTTCTAAGCCGTACACAGCAAAACCTTTAGAGGTACGTATGGGATCCGGTAAAGGGGCGCCTGAAGGATGGGTAGCTGTTGTAAAACCGGGTAAAATAATGTTTGAAATTTCAGGTGTATCTGAAGAAGTAGCAAGAGAGGCACTTCGTTTAGCATCTCACAAGCTACCAATCAAGACTAAGTTTGTAAAACGTGAAGAAATTGGTGGTGAATCAAATGAGTAATCCAAAAGAAATTCGTGAATTAACCACTGCCGAAATTGAACAAAAAGTTAAATCTTTAAAAGAAGAGCTATTCAACCTACGTTTCCAGTTAGCTACTGGTCAGCTTGAAAATACAGCTCGTATTCGTGAAGTTCGTAAATCGATCGCTCGTATGAAAACTGTTATCCGTGAGAGAGAGATCGGCGTTAATAATCGTTAACCAGAGAGGAGGGTTTGCTAAATGAGTGAACGCAACCAACGCAAAGTCTATACTGGTCGTGTCGTGTCTGACAAGATGGATAAGACAGTCACAGTTCTTGTAGAAACCTATAAGAAACATTCACTTTACGGGAAGCGCGTAAAGTATTCTAAAAAATTCAAAGCTCATGATGAGAATAACGAAGCAAAAATTGGCGATATCGTAAAAATTATGGAGACTCGTCCGTTATCTGCAACAAAACGCTTCCGTTTAATTGAAGTTGTAGAAAAAGCAGTTATTATCTAATATATGTTCGGATAAATCACAAATCCGAAGGGAGGTTTCATAATGATTCAACAAGAAACTCGTTTAAAAGTAGCTGACAACTCTGGAGCTCGTGAAGTTCTTACAATTAAAGTTCTAGGTGGTTCAGGTCGTAAGACAGCAAATATTGGTGATGTTATTGTTTGTACAGTAAAACAAGCAACACCAGGAGGCGTTGTTAAAAAAGGTGACGTAGTTAAAGCGGTAATTGTTCGTACAAAACGCGGAGTACGTCGTAATGATGGATCATATATTCGTTTTGATGAAAATGCTTGCGTAATTATCCGTGATGACAAGGGTCCACGTGGAACTCGTATCTTCGGACCTGTAGCACGTGAATTACGTGACAATAACTTTATGAAAATCGTTTCATTAGCTCCGGAAGTATTATAAATCAATTAAAGAAATGCCTTTTAAGGAGGTGCGAGTTAGATGCATGTAAAAAAAGGTGATAAAGTTCAAGTTATCTCTGGAAAAGATAAAGGTAAACAAGGTGTAATCCTTGAGGCTTACCCAAAGAAAGACCGTGTACTTGTTGAAGGTGTGAACATTGTTAAAAAACACTCAAAACCATCACAAGCAAACCCACAAGGTGGAATCATTACTAAAGAAGCACCTATCCATGTATCAAATGTAATGCCATTAGATCCTAAATCAGGTACTCCTACAAGAGTTGGATTTAAAGTAGAAGATGGCAAAAAGGTACGTGTTGCAAAAAAATCTGGTGAATTATTAGATAAATAGTAGAAGAAAGGAGGTACTGAAATGAACCGCCTAAAAGAAAAATTTCAGAATGACATTACACCTGCTTTAATGAGCAAGTTTAACTATTCTTCAGTTATGGAAGTTCCTAAACTAGAAAAGATCGTTATCAACATGGGTATTGGTGATGCGGTTGCTAACTCAAAAGCATTAGATACAGCTGTTGAGGAATTAGCTACGATTACTGGTCAAAAGCCTGTAGTAACAAAAGCTAAGAAATCTATCGCAGGTTTCCGCTTACGTGAAGGTATGCCAATCGGTGCTAAAGTTACATTACGTGGTGAGCGTATGTATCAATTCTTAGATAAACTAATTTCAGTTTCTCTTCCACGTGTACGTGACTTCCGTGGTATTTCTAAGAAATCTTTTGATGGCCGTGGTAACTATACACTTGGTGTTAAAGAACAATTAATCTTCCCTGAGATTGATTACGATAAAGTATCTAAAGTTCGTGGTATGGATATCGTTATTGTAACAACTGCTAATTCAGATGAAGAAGCTCGTGAGTTATTAACTCAATTCGGAATGCCGTTCCAAAAGTAAAGGAGGCGATATCGTGGCTAAAAAATCTATGATTGCGAAACAAAAACGCGTTCAGAAATTTAAAGTACAAGAGTACACTCGATGTGAGCGTTGCGGACGTCCTCATTCAGTATTACGCAAATTTAAACTTTGCCGTATTTGTTTCCGTGAACTAGCTTATAAGGGTCAAATTCCTGGTGTTAAAAAAGCAAGTTGGTAAAACCCGATAATGGGAAGGAGGTAAAATTACAATGGTCATGACAGATCCTATTGCAGATATGCTAACTCGCATCCGTAATGCGAACATGGTACGTCACGAGAAATTAGAAATCCCAGCTTCAAAAATTAAGAGAGAAATCGCCGAAATTTTAAAGCGTGAAGGATTCGTTCGTGATGTTGAGTATGTAGAAGATAACAAGCAAGGAATCATCCGTATTTTCTTAAAATATGGTGCAAATAATGAGCGTGTAATCACAGGATTAAAACGTATTAGTAAACCTGGTCTTCGCGTATATGCGAAAGCTGATGAAGTACCACGAGTATTAAACGGTTTAGGAATTGCGATTATTTCAACTTCACAAGGTGTTTTAACTGACAAAGAAGCTCGTCAAAAACAAGCTGGTGGAGAAGTACTAGGTTACGTTTGGTAATAAGTTTTTAAATGAATGGAGGTGTAATAGATGTCACGTGTTGGTAAAAAACTTTTAGAAATCCCAACTGGTGTTACTGTTACAATGAATGATAACACTGTTACTGTGAAAGGTCCGAAAGGCGAACTTACTCGTACTTTCCACCCTGATATGACTATTAATGTGGAAGATAACGTTCTTAGCGTTACTCGTCCTACTGATAATAAAGAGCATCGTGCACTTCATGGTACAACTCGTAGTATTCTAGGAAACATGGTTGAAGGTGTAGCAAAAGGTTATGAAAGAGGTCTTGAATTAGTGGGTGTCGGTTACCGTGCTTCTAAATCAGGAAACAAACTAGTTCTTAACGTTGGTTACTCTCATCCTGTTGAAATTACTCCTGAAGCTGGAGTTGAAGTAGATGTGCCAGCTAACACTAAGATCATCGTTAAAGGTATCGATAAAGAACGTGTTGGTGCACTTGCTGCTAATATTCGTGATGTAAGACCACCTGAGCCTTATAAAGGAAAAGGTATCCGTTACGAAGGTGAAAAAGTTCGTCGTAAAGAAGGTAAAACTGCTAAGTAATACCGCTTAGAAAAAAGAAAGGAGTGACGTAGATGATTACGAAACCTGATAAAAATGCAGTTCGTAAGAAAAGACATGCACGTGTTCGTTCAAAATTATCAGGAACTGCTACACGCCCTCGTTTAAATGTGTACCGTTCAAATCAACACATTTATGCTCAAGTAATCGATGATTTAAATTCAGTAACGATTGCTAGTGCTTCGACTTTAGATAAAGAACTTAGCTTAGAATCTTCGGCAAACATGGATTCTGCAGTTAAAGTTGGTGAGCTAGTTGCTAAGCGTGCTCAAGAAAAAGGTGTTAAAACGGTAGTATTCGACCGTGGAGGATACCTATATCATGGACGTATTAAAGCTTTAGCTGACGCTGCTCGTGAAGCTGGTCTAGAATTTTAATCAAAAAAGGAGGGACATATAATGCGTCGCGTAGATCCAAACAAATTAGAACTTGAAGAGCGCGTTGTTACTGTCAACCGTGTTGCTAAAGTAGTAAAAGGTGGACGTCGTTTCCGCTTTGCTGCATTAGTCGTTGTTGGCGATAAGAACGGCCATGTTGGAATGGGTACTGGTAAAGCACAAGAAGTACCAGAAGCTATCCGCAAAGCTATTGAAGATGCTAAGAAAAACCTGATCACTGTACCAATGGTTGGAACAACAATTCCACACCAAGTTATCGGACAATTTGGTGCAGGTAACATTCTACTTAAGCCTGCTTCAGAGGGTACTGGAGTTATCGCTGGTGGTCCAGTGCGTGCAGTACTTGAATTAGCTGGTGTTAATGACATTTTATCTAAATCTCTAGGTACAAACACACCTATCAATATGGTGCGTGCTACTATTAATGGTCTTAACCAATTGAAGCGTGCTGAAGATGTAGCTAAGTTACGTGGTAAATCAGTTGAAGAACTGTTAGGATAAGGAGGGAAATAAAATGGCAAACAAATTAGCAATTACCCTCACTCGTAGTGTAATAGGTCGTCCTGAAGATCAACGTGTAACTGTTCGCACACTTGGCTTGAAAAAGATGCATCAAACTGTAGTGCACGAGGACAATGCTGCGATTCGCGGTATGATTAATAAAGTTTCTCATTTAGTTACAGTTACAGAACAATAATCGAATCTTTATCAATAAGGAGGTGCCCAAATGAAACTTCATGAATTAAAACCAGCAGAAGGTTCACGTAAAACTCGTAATCGAGTTGGTCGTGGTATAGGTTCTGGTAACGGAAAAACAGCTGGTAAAGGTCATAAAGGTCAAAACGCTCGTTCTGGCGGTGGTGTTCGTCCAGGATTTGAGGGTGGTCAAACACCTTTATTCCAACGTCTTCCGAAGCGTGGTTTCACTAACATTAGTCGTAAAGACTTTGCTATTGTAAACCTTGACACATTAAACCGTTTTGAAGATGGCACTGAAGTTACACCTGAACTTTTATTAGAGACTGGTGTAATCAGTAAGCTAAACGCAGGCGTTAAGGTTCTTGCTAAAGGTGCTGTTGAAAAGAAACTTACAGTGAGAGCTCATAAATTCTCAACTGCCGCTAAAGAAGCGATCGAAGCTGCAGGCGGTAAGGCTGAGGTGATCTAATGTTTCAGACAATCTCCAATTTTATGCGCGTAAGTGATATCAGAAATAAGATCATTTTCACTCTTTTAATGTTAGTTATATTTCGAATTGGTACATTTATACCAGTTCCTAGTGTAAATCCAGAAGTCCTAAAAGCTAGTGATGAATTAAATGTGTTTGGTATCTTAAATACGTTTGGTGGGGGAGCACTTTATAACTTCTCTATCCTAGCAATGGGGATTATGCCATACATTACAGCATCCATTATCGTGCAATTATTACAAATGGATGTTGTACCAAAGTTCACTGAGTGGTCAAAGCAAGGTGAAGTTGGTCGACGTAAGTTGGCTCAGTTTACACGTTACGGTACAATCGTGCTAGGTTTCATCCAAGCACTTGGTATGTCTTATGGATTCAACAATATGGCTGGCGGTCAATTGATCGAAAATCCAGGAGTAGGGACTTACCTGTTAATCGCTACAGTTTTAACTGGTGGAACTGCATTTTTAATGTGGTTAGGTGAACAGATTACTGCTAAAGGAGTAGGTAATGGTATTTCAATCATTATCTTTGCAGGGATCGTAGCTGCAATTCCTACAACAGTAAATCAAATCTATGCACAGCAGTTTGGCGATGCAGGAGATGCTTTATTCTTACGTATTGTTACTGTTGTTTTACTTTTGTTAGCTGTTATTGCAATCGTTGTTGGTGTAATCTTCATTCAACAAGCATTACGTAAAATTCCGATTCAATATGCAAAGCGTTTAGTAGCGAATAGCCCAGTAGGTGGTCATTCTACTCACTTACCGCTTAAAGTAAATGCTGCAGGAGTAATTCCAGTAATCTTTGCTATTTCATTTATCATTACTCCACCAACTATCGCATCGTTCTTTGGTCAAAATGATGTAACATTATGGATTCAAAGAACATTCGATTATTCACAACCGGTTGGAATGATTTTATATGTTGCACTAATTATTGCTTTCACTTATTTCTATACATTCGTTCAGGTAAATCCAGAACAAATGGCAGAGAATTTAAAGAAGCAAGGTGGATATATTCCCGGCATCCGTCCAGGAAAGAATACACAGGAATATGTAACTCGTATTCTATATAGACTTACATTTGTTGGTGCGATCTTCTTATCAGTAATTTCAGTCCTTCCTGTATTCTTTATAAACTTTGCTGGCCTACCACCTTCAGCACAAATTGGTGGAACAAGTTTGCTAATCGTTGTTGGTGTTGCACTTGAAACAATGAAACAGCTTGAAAGTCAGCTTGTTAAGCGCCACTACAAAGGCTTTATTAAATAATATGGTACTGGGAATTTATTTCCCAGAACCTGAATATAAGAGACTGAGGGGGAACAAATATGAACCTAGTATTGATGGGACTACCTGGTGCTGGTAAAGGTACTCAGGCAGAGCGAATTGTTGATAGCTATTCAATCCCTCATATCTCAACGGGTGACATGTTCCGTGCTGCGATTAAAGAAGGAACACCACTTGGAATAAAAGCAAAATCATTTATGGATCAAGGAAACTTGGTTCCAGATGAAGTGACAATCGGTATTGTTCGTGAACGATTAAGTAAAGATGACTGTGAAAAAGGATTTTTACTTGATGGTTTTCCTCGAACTGTTGCTCAAGCTGAAGCATTAGAAGGAATGCTTTCCGAATTAGGAAAGACAATTGACTATGTTATTAACATTGATGTTGACCAAAGTATTCTTATGGATCGTCTTACAGGCCGTAGGATTTGTAAAAGCTGTGGAGCTACTTACCACTTAGTTTTCAATCCACCAGCACAAGATGGTGTTTGTGACAAGTGTGGAGGAGAGCTATATCAGCGTCCAGATGATAATGCTGAGACTGTAGGTAATAGACTTGAGGTTAACTTAGAACAAACTAAACCACTTCTTGATTTTTATAATGCTAAAGGGTATCTTCGTAATATTAATGGTCAGCAACATATTGATGAGGTATTTGCTGATATAAAAGCACTACTTGGAGGTTCGGGTGAATGATCATTTGTAAGACTCCACGTGAGATAGAGATCATGCGTGAAGCTGGCAAAATCGTTGCTCTAACACACCAAGAACTGCAAAAACATATTACACCAGGTATTAGTACAAAAGAATTGGATGCAATCGCTGAGAAGTTTATTCTCAAAGCTGATGCACTTCCTTCCTTTAAAGGGTATAATGGTTTTCGCGGAAGCATCTGCGCTTCTGTAAACGAAGAATTAGTACACGGGATACCAGGTGATAGAATACTTCGAGATGGTGATATCATTAGTATCGACATAGGTGCGAAGTATAATGGTTACCATGGAGATTCTGCATGGACATATGCAGTTGGTACTATATCAGAGGAAAACCAAAAACTTCTAAAGGTTACCGAGGAATCACTATTCAAAGGTTTAGATCAAGCAAAGCCTGGTGAGAGGCTTTCGAATATCTCTCATGCAATTCAGAACCACGTTGAGTCACACAACTTTTCTATCGTACGAGAGTATGTTGGGCATGGTGTTGGGCAAGACTTGCATGAAGACCCTCAAATCCCTCATTACGGTCCTCCTAATAAAGGACCAAGGCTAAAGCCAGGGATGGTGCTTGCAATCGAACCAATGGTGAATGCAGGTAGTCGATACGTGAAAACGTTAGCTGATAACTGGACTGTTGTCACAATTGATGGTAAAATGTGTGCTCACTTTGAACATACAATTGCTATTACAGACGATGGATATGAGATCCTTACAAAAGCCTAAGTGAAGGTGATTATGGTTTGCGCGAATCTGATTCGAGTCCACTCATAGGTCAGTTTGTAATGATTACAGAGGGCAGAGATGCCGGTCAGTATGCAGTGATCATACAAATTCTCGATGAACGCTTCGTATTACTTGCAGATGGGGATAAGCGGAAGTTCAATAAGCCTAAAAAGAAAAACATTAATCATCTTGAATTTTTCAATTGCGTATCTCCGGAAGTTCAGAGCAGTATTAATGAAACGAGTCGTGTGACAAATGGTAAACTTAAGTATGCATTACAAAAGTTTATTAATGATCACGTTACTGATTTGAAGAAGGGAGAACAATTCGATGGCTAAAGACGATGTAATTGAAGTGGAAGGTACTGTTGCTGAGACATTACCTAACGCAATGTTTAAGGTTGAATTAGAGAATGGTCATACTGTATTAGCTCATGTCTCTGGTAAGATCCGCATGCACTTTATTCGCATTTTACCTGGAGATAAAGTTACTGTAGAATTATCACCATATGACTTAACACGCGGTAGAATTACCTACCGATTCAAATAAATGCACTCCGTACTATCAAGGAGGTTTGAAAAATGAAAGTTAGACCATCTGTAAAGCCTATCTGCGAAAAATGTAAAGTTATTCGTCGTAAAGGCAAAGTTATGGTTATTTGTGAAAACCCGAAACATAAACAAAAACAAGGCTAATATACAAGGAGGTGTGTGTATAAATGGCACGTATTGCTGGTGTTGATATTCCACGTGAAAAACGTATTGTAATATCATTAACATATATTTTCGGTATCGGAAAAACTACAGCACAGAAAGTTCTTGCTGAAGCTGGCGTATCACCGGATACACGCGTTCGTGATCTTACAGAAGATGAATTAGGAAAAATTCGTGAAGTTATTGACCGTCTAAAGGTTGAAGGTGACCTTCGTCGTGAAATCTCACTAAATGTTAAACGTCTTATCGAAATTGGTGCTTACCGTGGTCTTCGTCATCGTCGCGGATTACCAGTTCGTGGTCAAAATACGAAAAACAATGCTCGTACACGTAAAGGTCCACGCCGTACTGTAGCGAACAAGAAAAAATAGTAAAGGAGGGAATTGAACAATGGCACGTAAAACGAATACTCGTAAACGTCGTGTGAAAAAGAATATTGAAGCTGGTGTAGCTCACATCCGCTCAACATTCAATAACACAATTGTTACTATTACTGATGTTCACGGAAATGCAATTGCTTGGTCAAGTGCTGGTGCATTAGGTTTCAGAGGTTCTCGTAAATCTACACCTTTCGCAGCACAAATGGCTGCTGAAACTGCTGCAAAAGCTTCTGTTGAACATGGTATGAAAACTCTTGAAGTTACTGTAAAAGGTCCTGGTGCTGGTCGTGAAGCTGCTATTCGTAGCCTTCAAGCTGCAGGTCTAGAAGTTACAGCAATTAAAGACGTAACTCCAGTTCCTCATAACGGATGCCGTCCACCAAAACGTCGCCGTGTTTAATTTTTCTGTATAGATTTTGTATCCATGTCAATAATGGGTTATGATAAAGTAATTTATAAGTTCTTACAGAATTATTAACCAGTTGTTGTGCACATTCGGGAACTTACTTATAGGGAATTTCGGTTAGATCCATATATAGATACAATCTAGCCGGGGTTTCGACGTTTTGAAGGAGGGTTTATAAATGATCGAAATTGAAAAACCAAAAATCGAAACGGTTGAAATCAGCGAAGATACCAAGTTTGGTAAATTCGTGGTCGAGCCACTCGAGCGTGGATATGGTACAACTTTGGGTAACTCCTTGCGTCGTATCCTATTGTCTTCTCTCCCTGGTGCCGCTGTAACATCTATACAAATAGATGGTGTACTGCATGAGTTCTCAACAATTGAAGGCGTCGTCGAAGATGTAACATCTATTATTTTAAATGTGAAAAAGCTAGCACTTAAAATCTACTCTGATGAAGAGAAGACGCTCGAAATTGATGTACAGGGTGAAGGAGCAGTAACGGCAGCAGATATTACTCACGATAGTGATGTAGAGATTCTTAATCCGGACCTTCACATTGCTAGATTAGCAAAAGATGCACATTTTCGCGTGAGATTATCAGCAAGAAGAGGGCGTGGGTATAGCCCAGCCGATGCAAATAAACGTGAAGATCAACCAATAGGTGTTATTCCTATTGACTCAATCTTTACACCGGTATCTCGTGTTACTTATCAAGTTGAAAACACTCGTGTGGGTCAAGTTTCAAACTTCGATAAGCTTACAATTGACGTTTGGACTGACGGAAGTACTGGTCCAAAAGAAGCAATTGCACTTGGTTCCAAAATCTTAACTGAGCATTTAAATATCTTTGTTGGACTTACTGATGAAGCGCAAAACGCTGAAATTATGGTAGAGAAAGAAGAAGACCAAAAAGAAAAGGTTCTAGAGATGACTATTGAAGAACTAGATCTTTCTGTTCGTTCTTACAACTGCTTGAAGCGTGCTGGCATCAATACCGTACAAGAACTTGCTCATAAAACAGAAGAAGATATGATGAAGGTTCGTAACCTTGGTCGTAAATCACTAGAAGAAGTTAAGGCTAAGCTTGAAGATTTAGGTTTAGGCTTACGTAAAGATGACTAGTTTCGCGTCTCTCGCTGACTAGGCATTTTCTTGTGATTAGTCTTCGGACTTTATGTTTCAACAAAGGAGGGAAATACTGATGTCATATGGAAAATTAGGACGTACAAGTTCACAACGTAAAGCACTTTTACGTGATCTTACAACAGACTTAATTATCAACGAGCGTATTGAAACGACTGAAGCTCGTGCTAAGGAATTACGTTCAGTTGTAGAAAAAATGATCACTCTAGGTAAGCGTGGTGACTTACATGCTCGTCGTCAAGCTGCATCTTACATTCGTAATGAAGTAGCAAACGCTGAGTCTGGTCAGGATGCACTTCAAAAGCTATTCAGTGATATCGCTACTCGTTACGAGGAGCGCCAAGGTGGGTACACTCGTATCATGAAACTTGGACCTCGCCGTGGTGACGGTGCGCCAATGGTAATCATTGAGTTAGTATAATTATATAAACAGATATTGTAACAAGGGCGGGGCAGTTTTACTTTAAACTGGATTCATGCCCTTTTTTATTTGTATTTTTTTTTAAAGGTATATTGTTTTAGTGATTTGTACATTGACCGTTCCTTTTCGCTGCAGGCACTTGCTTTCCGCGGGGAGGAATTCGAGCCTCCTCGGCTTTCGCCTGCGGGGTCTCGACTTTTCCTCTGCATCCCGCAGGAGTCAAGTGCCTTCCGCTCCAATACACTCTGTATAGCTACAATGAGTAACAATTTTTAGAAAAAGATTGAATAATTTTTTAATATAATTAAAACCTTACTCTCAATCAGGCATGTTTTTTATAGATAGTCCCGTTTATAACCGATATTCAAATTTACAGTTATTCGCTAACATCCACGAAGACTCCTGCGGGAGTAGCACGTCAACGGGAGACCCCACAGGCGAAGCCGAGGAGGCTCCCGGACTGCCCGCGGAAAGCGAAGTGGATGTTAGCGAATAACGTCCCTATATTTATTGAAAACTTTTTTGTGAATAAGTGACATTTTTTCGTACGTTTAGTAGAGTAGAGTTTAGTACTATTTCTATAGTAAGAGAGAGGATAGACGAGTATGGTTAGTGAAAATAAGGTTCTCCAAGTAAATAATATAACTTTTCAATATAACGAAGCAGATTACGCTTTAAAAGATGTTACATTTTCCGTGGCTAAAGGTGAGTGGTTAGCTATTGTTGGTCATAATGGGTCAGGAAAATCGACACTAGCAAGAATTTTAAATGGCTTGCTATTACCTCAAGAAGGCAAAGTGCAAGTTGGTGAATACCTCTTGTCGGAAGAGACTATATGGGAGATTAGAAGGAAAATTGGGATGGTCTTTCAAAATCCAGACAATCAATTTGTAGGGACTACTGTCAAAGATGATGTTGCATTTGGCCTAGAGAATAATGGATTTCCAAGGGAAGAGATGATTTCTCGCTTGGAGCAGGCAGTAAAGCTTGTGAAAATGGAAGATTTTCTTGATGTAGAACCTCATAATCTTTCAGGTGGTCAAAAGCAAAGGGTAGCTATTGCCGGTATTCTTGCAGTCCAGCCTGATATTATTATACTTGACGAAGCAACCTCAATGTTAGATCCAAAAGGACGGGAAGAAGTGCTTAACGTTGTCCGCCAGTTAAAAATCGAGAAAAACTTAACGGTAATATCCATTACGCATGATTTAGATGAAGCGGCAAAGGCAGACAGAATGATAGTTATGAATAAGGGGGAAATTTTCGCAGAAGGAGACCCTGAGACTATTTTTAAGCTAGACGACAAATTAGTCGAAATAGGATTAGATCTTCCTTTTTCTATAAAACTCAGTAAAGCATTGCGGGATAATGGAATTCCTCTATCAAAACATCATCTAGATGAAGAAGGTTTGGTGAATGAGCTATGGACATTAAAATAGAACAGCTTGAGCACCGCTACCAACCTAATTCTCCTTTCGAAAGATTAGCATTATATGATATTAGCTCCACTATTCGCTCAGGCTCTTACGTGGGTATTATCGGTCATACCGGTTCTGGTAAGTCAACGGTATTACAACACTTAAATGGACTTCTAAAACCCACAGCAGGGTCGATTACCATTGGTAATCAGAAGATAGAAGCCTCAAAGAAGGTAAAGGATTTAAAGTCGCTTAGAAAGCGTGTTGGAATCGTCTTTCAGTTTCCTGAGCATCAGCTATTCGAAGAGACAGTCGAAAAAGATATTTGCTTTGGGCCGATGAACTTTGGTGTATCTGAGAAGGAAGCAAAACAAAGAGCAAAAGAAGTCATTGGTTTAGTAGGTCTTTCAGAAGAGTATCTCCAGAAGTCTCCTTTTGATTTAAGTGGGGGCCAAATGCGAAGGGTTGCTATAGCTGGTGTGCTTGCAATGAAACCAGAGGTTCTTGTACTAGATGAACCAACTGCAGGTCTTGACCCAAGAGGTAGACAAGAGATTATGGAGTTATTTTATAATCTCCATAAGGAACAAAGTCTAACAACCATTCTAGTTACGCATAGCATGGAAGATGCAGCTCTTTATGCAGATGAGATTGTTGTTTTAAATAAAGGGACAATCTTTTTACAGGGTAATCCCACAAGTGTCTTTCAAGAGGCTGACAGACTCGTTGAAATTGGTCTGGATGTTCCTGAAATTGTTCGATTTAAATTGCTATTGGAACAAAAATTTAACACGAGTTTATCTCCTTCTTGTCTAACACTTAATGATTTAATATCAGAGGTCCGAAGATTAGTAAAAGTAGGTGAAGAACAATGATGCAAAGTATGATTATTGGTAAATATGTACCAGGTATGTCATTAATTCACCGTATGGACCCTCGAGCTAAATTAATTATGGTTTTTTTCTACTTATTTATCGTTTTTTTAGCGAATAATGCTATTACTTATTTTTTTCTAGGAATAATTACATTAAGTATTGTAGCCCTTACCCGAATTCACATAAGATTTATACTAGCCGGCTTAAAGCCAATATTATGGATCATCTTATTTACGTTTGTGCTCCACATCTTCATGACAAAGGAAGGGGAGATTGTATTCTCCTATGGCTTTCTAACAGTCTATGAAGAGGGAGTAAGACAAGGGGTATTTATTTCTCTTCGTTTCTTCTTTTTAATTTTGATGACAACACTATTGACTCTTACAAGTACACCAATTGAAATAACAGATGGTATGGAGGCATTGTTATCACCCTTTAAAAAAGTGGGGCTTCCGGTTCATGAACTAGCTTTAATGATGTCTATATCACTACGTTTTATACCGACCCTTATGCAGGAAACGGAAAAGATTATTAAAGCACAATCGGCTCGTGGTGCGGATTTTACTAGTGGGCCTATAAAAGACAGAGTAAAAGCAATTGTTCCATTACTGGTTCCATTATTTATTAGTGCTTTTAAACGAGCAGAGGATTTAGCTACTGCCATGGAAGCTAGAGGATATCGTGGTGGAGAAGGCCGAACAAAGTATCGAAAACTAGAATGGGGCATTATAGATACGGGCATGCTGGTTTTATTGGGGATTACGGCAATATGCTTATTTTTACTACGGCAATAATGAGGTATGTGTATGGAGAAATTGAAATGTATCATTTCATATGATGGGTCACAATTTTCAGGGTATCAAATTCAACCAAATGCCAGAACAGTTCAGCTAGAACTTGAAAGAACCTTACAGAAAATCCATAAAAGTAAGACTGTTAAAGTCTTTGCATCTGGAAGAACAGACGCAACAGTTCATGCTATTGGTCAGGTGATTCACTATGATTCACCCTTACATTTGTCTGAAGAGAGCTGGAAAAAGGCACTTAATGCTTTGTTGCCTGATGATATTCAAGTTTTAGAGGTAAATAAGGTGGATAATGAGTTCCATGCTCGTTTTGATGTGGTAAAAAAGGAGTACAGATATAAAGTACTACTTACCCCCGATAGAGATATTTTTAAAAGAAAATATAGCTATCATTTTCCGTACCCATTAGATGTTACTTTAATGAAAGAGGCCATGCTATATTTGAAAGGAACACATGATTTTACTAGTTTTTGTTCTGCGAAAACTGAAGTAGATGATAAGATTCGTACAATCTATGATATCGATTGTATAACCGAAGAAGATGAACTTATTTTTCGCTTTGTAGGGAACGGTTTTCTTTATAATATGGTAAGGATCCTTGTAGGTACTTTACTGGATGTTGGACAGAAAAAAATACTCCCAACTGAAATAAATACCATTTTAGAGCAAAAAAATAGAGCCTATGCAGGCAAAACAGCACCAGGCCATGGACTTTATTTATGGAAAGTTTATTATGACAACTAAACCTGGTGTAACATCTTCTTGACAATAGCTTTACAAAGTTATATCATATCCTATGGTATGTATTTTAACCCCACGATTAGCCCCGTAAACTATTCGTGTTGAAATAAACCAAAGTTTATTATATTAGGAGGGAAAGTAATGCGCACAACATTTATGGCAAATGCCAATAATATAGAGCGTAAATGGTACGTTGTGGACGCTGAAGGTCAAACTTTAGGTCGTCTTGCAAGTGAAGTAGCTACAATTTTACGTGGTAAAAACAAACCAACTTATACACCGAATGTTGATACTGGTGACAATGTTATCATCATCAACGCTGAGAAAATCGAATTAACTGGTAAAAAATTAACTGACAAAATCTACTATCGTCACAGCCAATTCCCAGGTGGATTAAAGTCAAGAACTGCATTAGAAATGCGTACAAACTACCCAGAGAGAATGTTAGAGCTTGCTATTAAAGGTATGCTTCCAAAAAATTCTCTAGGTCGTCAAATGTTCAAAAAATTGCATGTATATGCTGGAAACGAACATCCACATCAAGCACAACAACCTGAAGTTTACCAACTTCGTGGTTAATTAATAAGGAGGGTATTATATTGGCACAGGTACAATATTATGGCACTGGTCGTCGTAAGAGCTCTGTAGCACGTGTACGCTTAGTTCCTGGCGACGGACGCATTGTAATTAATGATCGTGATATCGCAGATTATATTCCATTTGAGGCATTAAGAGAAGTTGTTAAACAACCTCTTAACGCTACTGAAACTGTAGGTAACTATGATGTTCTAGTTAGTGTTAAAGGTGGAGGCTATACTGGCCAAGCTGGAGCTATTCGTCATGGTATCTCTCGTGCATTACTTCAAGCTGATCCTGAATTCCGTGGAACTTTAAAACGTGCTGGTCTATTAACTCGTGACGCACGTATGAAAGAACGTAAAAAATACGGACTTAAAGGCGCTCGTCGTGCACCTCAGTTCTCAAAACGTTAATTTCAAGCTTTCAAAGGCTCTCAACCATATTGGTTGGGGGTCTTTTTTATGTGTATGGAGTTTTAAGGGAAAAGTAAAGAAAGTAGCACCCAGCTCATTTTTCAGATTGGAGTGAATAAAATTAAGACCTTATCAATGATTCAGCCTTGGGCAAGTCTTTTTATACTTGGAGCGATAAACCATGAAACTAGATCATGGAAAACGAAATATCGTGGACCGATTGCAATTCATTCAAGTCAAAAGTTAGATAAGCATGCATGTCGTCTAACCTATGTTGAAAGTTTGCTTCAGAAGTATGGCTATACACATGATACGTTACCTTTAGGTACTGTTATTGGTGTTTGTGAACTAGAGAATTGTCTCATGATCATAGAGAACAATAATGAGTCCGCAGTACTAGAGGATGGAGAAGTGATATCAGGAACTGAATATATATTAGGGGATTACACAATTGGTGGTTTTGTATGGAAAGTTAAGGATAAGAGATTACTGAAGAAGCAACTCCCTGCAAAAGGAAAGCTTGGATTATGGGATTTTCATTTGGAGAATTACAAGGAATAAGACAATTTTACGCAAATTACCATTAAAGGTAGATAGTGTTTTACATGATATGTCTATTGCGTAGGAAACTACCTTTAAAAGGGGGGAAGTTGCTTATGAACGTAATTACAACACTAAAGGAAAAAAGAAAAGAAAAGCAAATGAAGTATGAAAGAAAAATGTTACGTGAACTCTCCTTAGAAACCTTAAAGAAAAGTGTGAATGAGCAATTTAGTCATTTTTATAGAACTGGTTTATTTGCAAAATCAATTGAAGATGGATGTGTTGACATTGCAATAGAAAGCTACTTGTTAGGCTCTAAGTATGGAAAGTTTGGATATTATGGGGAGTCTTTTGAAGATGTAAAAGCTAGATGTTACTTTGAGGAAAAGTACCTAGTAGACACATTGTTTGACTTCCTAACGTACTGGGGGCAAATTGGAGATAATGATTTTGTTAATGAATCCCTTTATTACAGCTGCGAAAATTACGTAAATAAATGGTGGCAAGAAGGATTCACTAAAAGTGAAAAAAGATATCGGCTCCGCCTACATTAGTAGGGCATTTTTTTAGTAAGTAAACTTTTCGACAACACTTTGTAAGTATTCATAATTTTTCTCCTTGTCCCATATAGTGAATAGAAGGGACTAGCAGGAGGGGAGAAATTAGTGAAGAAGAAATTAAAAATTGGTGGATTTATAACTGGATTAATACTATTATTTATCTTATTTCAATATCAGTTTTTAGATAATGATTCTTGGAAACCCTGGAGCCTTCCATTAGCCGGAAAGATAATTATCTTAGATCCAGGTCATGGTGGCCCAGATGGAGGAGCAGATAGTGGAGATATATTTGAAAAGGATATTGCCTTAAACGTATCTTTAAAGCTCCGTGACTACCTACAGGAACAAGGTGCACTTGTTTTAATGACCCGTGAAATAGATACAGATCTTGCAGCTGCGGATACTCGAGGTTATAGTCGTCGTAAGGTAGAGGACTTAAAAAAACGTGTAGAGTTAATCAATAGTTCAGAGGCTGATTTGTTTATTAGCATACATCTAAACGCTATTCCGTCTCCTAAATGGAGTGGTGCGCAAACTTTTTATTATCGTACTTATAAAGAGAATGAAGAATTAGCAAAGTTTGTTCAAGATGAGTTGCGTACCAACCTAGAAAATACAACGCGTAAGGCGAAAAGTATTAATAGTGTCTTTTTATTAAAAAATGCTAATAAACCTGGGGCATTAGTTGAAATTGGTTTTCTCTCAAATCATACAGAGAAACAACTTCTAGTAAAAGAACATTATCAAGATAAAGTTGCGGCTTCAATCTATAAAGGAATTTTAAGATACGCATCAAATGAAACCAACCCTCCAGAATAATGAGGGTTATTTTTTTAGGGTATGAGTTTCATCACATATGAAACATGGACAGTTATGATATACTAATGAAAACCAATTCATTTATAGGTGGTGCATAGCATGTTAACAGAACAAAAGGTATTAGAAACATTACAAAATCTGAAAGATCCTTTCCTACATAAAACTCTACAAGAAACAAATGGTATTTTAGAAGTGAAAATCAAGGAAGAAAAAAATCATGTTAGCGTAAAATTAGCTATTGCTAAAACTGGCACAGGTGAACAGATGCAGCTTCAAAGTACGGTTGTTGCTAAGTTAAAGGAAGTCGGTGCAGATTCTGTAGGAATCCGATTTACTGATTTACCTCAAGAAGAACTAGCAAAACATGCTGGACAAGATACGGGTTCACCATTATCTCCAACGAATGAACCAACCTTTATAGCAATTGCAAGTGGTAAGGGTGGAGTAGGGAAATCTACAGTATCCGTTAATCTAGCTGTTTCTTTAGCGAGACTTGGTAAAAAGGTTGGCCTAGTAGATGCTGATATTTACGGATTCAGTGTGCCTGATATGATGGGTATTACAAAACGCCCTGTAGTTCGTGGAGAAAAAATTATCCCAGTTGAGCGCTTAGGTGTTAAGGTAATCTCAATGGGCTTCTTTGTAGAAGACAATTCACCAGTTATCTGGCGTGGTCCGATGTTAGGGAAAATGTTGAATAATTTCTTTAACGATGTTGAATGGGGAGAGTTAGACTACCTTTTATTAGACTTACCTCCAGGTACAGGAGATGTGGCACTAGATGTTCATACAATGCTACCTTCATGTAAAGAAATAATCGTCACAACTCCTCATCCAACTGCTGCATTCGTTGCAGCGAGAGCGGGAGCGATGGCCTTAAGAACAGAACACGAAGTAATGGGTGTTATTGAAAACATGTCATACTTTGAGAGCAAGGTAACTGGCGAGAAAGAATACGTATTTGGCCAAGGTGGAGGAACGAAGTTAGCTGAAGAATTACAAACTACACTACTGGGTCAATTACCATTGCAACAACCAGATTGGAATGAGGATGATTTTGCACCATCAGTATATGATGCAGATCACCGTGTAGGTAAGATCTATATGGATATTGCACAGAATGTGATTAATACATTAAATAAATAGATAAGCTTTTTAAAGGATGTGAATCGATGATTTGCATCCTTTTATTGTTTAATAAGATTACAATAGCCCCAATCATTAAATGATTAGGGCTATCTATAATTATTTTCATTCAACTGCCTTTTTGCGACCTAACTCTCACCGCCGCCCTCTTCCTTTTTCTTATCTTTATTAGCCTGAATCTCTTCAGCACCTTTAATAAGCAGATCTTGCATTTTTGCTTTGAAAAGAGGACTTTCGATTGTCTCAGTTATTACAGTTTGAATGTGAGCTCTCATTTCCTGGCTTCGTAATACTTCTACCATTGCTTCTTCCATTTCAGGATTTTTTAATATCTCAATCATCATTTTTTGGTATTCAGGATCTTTCATTAGATCCTTAATAACTTTTTCGTGCTGTTCTTGCATGCTTTTAGCAAAGGTTTCTACAAACTTGGGATCCTCAAAGTTCATTTTCCAAAAAGTAATGCCATCTTCAGATAAAAGTGTATCCTGTATTGATTTTGTTACGACATCCTGGTTAATAACTAAATTTTGTTTCATTTTCTCATCTGTCAACATCTCTTCGATGGCCTTTTTACCTTCATCTGTTTTTAGTATATCGACGACCATTTTTTTAGTCTCTTCGTAATCAAGCTTTTGATTTCCTTGTTCCCTAGGTGCACACCCAATAATCAAAAGAAAGCAACTAAATACTAGGAGCGACATCCATTTTTTCATACTTATTTAAGCTCCTTTCACAGTAATCCTTACTTTTAATATGAGGAAATCGCCAAGAAATATACACAAAAACTTGGCTGATTAACTGGTAATTTAATAATTTCGTTGGTACAATTGTTAGGTAATAATTTTTGATAAGTTGGAGGATTCATCGTGAATAGTCGAAATTGGGTTCGATTGTTTTTATCTACATTATTGGTAGGTGCTATAAGTACTTCAATAGTAGGATTTGCAGTTAAATGGAATGAATACAAGGAATTATTTATTTCCTTTGATATTCTAGAGATACTTTCTATTTTATTGTGGCTTGTGGGAGTTGGATTTATTTTTAGTATTATTAGCCAGATGGGCTTTTTTGCATATTTAACAGTTCATCGTTTTGGTTTAGGGATTTTCCGTAGTTTATGGAAACCGGTGCAAGTAGTATTAATTGCTTTTGTATTCTTTGATTTAGTTTACTTCCGATACCAAGCTTTTGCTGAAGAAGGAGACATGCTGTTACCGTACATTGTATTAGCTTTCATATTGTTTTTATTTTCACTAATAGTAGCCTATATAAAACAAAAGCAAACAAATAGTCATGCTTTTATTCCTGCATTATTTTTTATGTTTGTCATCACATCAATTGAATGGTTCCCGGCTCTTCGTGTTAATGAAGAAAGTTGGTTATACCTTATGTTAATTCCTTTATTAGTCTGTAATGCATATCAATTGCTACTTCTCAGTAAAATATCAAATAATACAAATGTAAAAAGCTGACCCATTTTTTGGTCAGCTTTTTTAATCATTTAATTTCATTACTTTTAGCTTCAGCATTTGCCATTAAATCAGATATCTTTGCATTTTTATAACCCTTTTGTTTCATAATCTTAATAATCTCTGGTAGTGCCTTTTCTGTTTGCTTAGCTGAATCTGAGGCATGTAAAAGAATAATATCTCCACCACTTAAATTACTTGTTGCATTTGAAATTATTGTTTCAATGCCAGGATTTGTCCAATCCTTCGAATCAACGCTCCAATGGATAACTGTGTACCCTAGAGAATCAGCAACTTTTAAAACCTTTTTATCGAAGTTACCAGTAGGTGGTCTCAATAGATCGACCTTTTTAACCCCTAATGTTTTAAAAACTTCTCCAGCTTGTAGTATATCTTTTCTGATTTTGGCCTCTTCTAATTCAGTATAGTTTTTATACTGATATCCCATCGAACCAATTTCGTGTCCGTCTTCAATAATTCTTTTTACCACATCTGGATGTCTTTCAGCCCATGCGGCAGATAAAAAGAAAGTAGCATTCTTAATTCCTTGTTGCTTTAGAAGATCTAAGATAGGCATTGCCTTAGTATCTCCCCAACTAATATCAAAAGTTAAAGAAACACTCTTGTCCTTTTGCTCACCTTGATAAATAGCTTTTGGACCATCACTTGTTGAAAACACAGGAAGATGCAAGCCATTTTCTATATATAAAATGCCTGCAGTAAAAAATGAAGCAACAAGAATGATCATTGTTTGTTTTACTTTTTTACCATTTACAATAAAGAAGAAATTCACTATTTAGACCTCCCATTCAATACTGTCCTTGTCTAAATAGTATGCTTGTCAATCTAATATATGAATATGTCGGTAAAAATAAAAAATCATAAAATATCTATTTATGGAAATAACTAGAATTAAATCCTGTATTGAGGTGAAATTATGATTGGTTTGTTAATTAATCAAAAAGAAGTGAAAGAAATAGAATACTTATTGAAACGAGAGATGGAGGAAATATTGCATGATATAGAAGAACCTAGAATTGATCATATAGTGAAAAGAGCGATGGAGGAGCGCTATAGCATATTATTTAACTTATTCCGTCGCGTGGCACCACCGAAAGATTGTACACAATACATAAGACCAAAACGAATGAAGAGTAATGTTGATATCTAATAGATAAATATTAGGAATTATTAAGTATAGAGTATTGTAGTTACCACAGTATAACTGCTGTGGTTTTTTCTTTGAGAAACGTTTGATATTTTTTAAAAAAGATTGTTGACTTTAAATTGTTATCCTGATATATTAATAAACGTCGCTGTTACAAGTAACCACATATCAGCGAAAAATTTTAAAAACATGTTGACTTGAAAAGTTCACCATGTTATATTAAGAAAGTCGCTTACGAGCGAAACACAAAGTTCTTTGAAAACTGAACACAACACAAGCGTCAATGTTTGTTTTAAAAAAATGTTTTAGCATGAGCTAATCAACTCTATTGGAGAGTTTGATCCTGGCTCAGGACGAACGCTGGCGGCGTGCCTAATA
>CANMHG010000015.1 GCA_947497585.1 uncultured Bacillaceae bacterium
CAGATGCCCAACGACTAGTGGTCTTCACCTCTCCTCCTTACGATAAGTCAACATCGAATCGCAAGCTCTTCGTGTTTTCTTTATCTCGTGCGTAGCGGTTCAGCCCATACGTCGCTGACCGGGCATCTTACGCTTTTCGGATTGTCTAGCTCCAGATGCCCAACGACTAGTGGTCTTCACCTCTCCTCCTTACGATAAGTCAACATCGAATCGCAAGCTCTTCGTGTTTCCTTTATCTCATGCGGAGCGGTTCAGCCCATACGTCGCTGACCGGGCATCTTACGCTTTTCGGTATTAGAACATACTAGAACTATGCATAGGTTGTATCCGCGCTTTTGGATCAATATAAGCTTTGGCATTATTTACAGCAGTTGGTGCTTCACCAAAACCACAAGCAATTAACTTAACTTTTCCTTCATACGTACAAATATCTCCTGCAGCATATATGCCTTCAATTGAAGTCTCCATTTTTGAATTAACGACAATAGAGTTCTTTTCGATCTCTAGTCCCCAGTCTTTTATCGGGCCAAGCGAAGAAACAAAACCATAATTAACGATAACAGCATCAACATCAAGTGTTTCTCTTCGTTCACCTTTAGCATCCTGCAATTCAACTTGAGAGATATAGTCATCTCCAATTAATTCAACCGGAACAAAGGGTGTCTTAACCTCTACTTTCGAATTTAGCAATTTTTCTACACTATGCTCATGTGCTCGAAATTTACTACGACGGTGGATCAGCATGACTTTCTCTGCGATAGGCTCTAGCATTAAGGCCCAATCCACTGCTGAATCACCTCCGCCAAATACGGCAACTCTTTTTCCGGAAAACTGACTTAAATCATCAATGAAATAATGAAGATTTCTCTCTTCGTATTTATCGGCATTTTTAAGATCAAGACGACGTGGTTGAAAAGCACCATTACCAGCTGTAATTATAATTGTTTTCGAGTAATGTGTTTCTCTGTTCGTAGATATTTCAAAAACACCGTTAGACTGCTTTTTTACTGTTTTAACAGATTGATCTAGAGTTATTGTAGGCTCAAATTTTGACATTTGTTCTTTAAGATTATCAATTAAATCTTGTGCACGAATTTTAGGAAATCCAGCAACGTCATAAATGTATTTTTCAGGGTAAAGAGCAGATAGCTGTCCGCCTAATTGTGGTAAACTTTCAATGATTTTTACACTTGCTTGCCTCATGCCTCCATAAAATGCAGTAAACAAGCCAGCGGGACCTCCACCAATTATTGTTATGTCATAAACCTTTTGATCTTCTTTCATCCAAATCCCCCCAATATGTTTGGTATCATATTTGGTTATAGGTGGCTTTTTACTACATTATGATTGTGAGTAATCAGATATTATTTAATCTTAACTTTTAAACATTTGTTTAAATATTTTTAAGTTTCAAAAAGTGTTGTTTTGGCTTGAAATAAAGAGATAAAAGGAATAATATGATAAAGGAGATATAATTGTTAAGATTTAATGACAAATTTCGTACAGTTATATGTACTTAATTGTGATATTGTTAGTGAAGAATATCACAAACTTTTGGACGGCTGATATCTCAGCGAAGCGCCAAGTTTTTCTAACCATAAATAAAAAATATCGGTAGATGATAAGAGTAAAGAAAAAGTATCTATCGTGAAAACAAATTAATGAAGGTGGAGTTGATACGGTTGAGAAAGCCAAAGGTTGTTATTTTAGGAGCAGGATACGGTGGATTAATGACTGCTGTACGTTTGCAGAAGGCATTAGGAGTAAATGAAGCTGATATTACTCTTATTAACAAAAATGATTACCACTATGAAACGACTTGGTTACATGAAGCATCTGCTGGTACATTGCACCATGATCGTGTCCGTTATAGTATTTCAGATGTACTAGATAGCAGTAAGGTTCATTTAATTAAAGGTACTGTTTCAACGATTAATCGTGAAGAAAAGCGTGTTATCCTCGAAGAAGGCGAAGTTGAATATGATTATTTAGTAGTAGCTCTTGGAGGAGAATCTGAAACATTCGGTATTAAAGGTTTAAAGGAATACGCATTCTCCATTACAAATGTAAATACTGCACGCCAAATAAAAGAACATATTGAATATCAGTTTGCAACATATAATACAGAAGAAGAAAAGAATGATGCTCGCTTAACAATCGTTGTTGGTGGAGCTGGTTTTACAGGCATCGAATTCTTAGGTGAGCTAGGTAACCGAATTCCTGAGCTATGCAGAGAATACGATGTTGATCAAAACAAAGTTCGTGTAATTTGTGTAGAGGCTGCTCCTACAGTGTTACCAGGTTTTGAACCAGAACTTGTAGAATATGCTGTAAATCACTTAGAACGTAAGGGAATAGAATTCAAAATTGGGACAGCTATTAAAGAAGCTAATCAAGAAGGAATTCTTGTCGCAAAAGGTGAAGAGGTAGAAGAAATTAAAGCTGGTACTGTAGTTTGGGCTGCAGGTGTTCGTGGCAACAGTGTTATTGAACAAGCTGGATTTGAATCAATGCGTGGACGCGTGAAGGTAGACCCTCAATTACGTGCCCCAGGTCATGAGGATGTATTTATCGTAGGTGATTGCGCATTAATGATTAATGAAGAGATAAACCGTCCTTATCCACCAACTGCACAAATTGCGATGCAGATGGGTGAAAACTGTGCTAAAAATTTAGCTGTTCTAGTTCGTGGACAGGGAGAATTAGAAGCATTCACACCTGACCTAAAAGGTTCTGTATGTTCTCTTGGAGAAGATGACGCAATTGGAGTTGTGTTTGGTAAGAAAATTTGGGGCTCAAAAGCTTCATTTATGAAAAAGATGGTTGATAACCGTGCATTATTTATGATCGGTGGAGCTTCTACTGTATTGAAAAAAGGAAAGTTTAACCTTTTATAAGAATTGAAAGAGAAGTGTGAACACACCTCTCTTTTTTTTGGAGTTTTTTTAAATAAAAAAATGAAAAGGGTGATCGTTTGAGTATAAAAAGGGGAAATGTCTGGTTGGCAGTCTCAGGGTTGGTTACAAATAGACAGGGAGAATGGCTAGTGGTTAAGAAAAAGTATGGTGGTTTGAAAGGCAAATGGTCATTACCAGCTGGTTTTGTAGACCCTAATGAAACTGTTGATGAAGCAGTTCTTCGAGAGATTAAAGAAGAGACTGGTATTATCGGGAATATTAAGGGAGTAATAGGTTTTCGATCAGGCGTAATCCAAAATGAGATTAGTGATAATATGATCATTTTTTCACTGACAACTGAGGATGAGAAAATTACAATTCAGGAATCTGAATTACTAGAAGCAAAATTTGTCCATCCAGATGAATTAGCAAAGGATCCCACATCATCGGTAATCATTAAATATCTCCTGGAAAAAGGTATATCAGAACCACACAAAGCTCATGACGGAGTTAACCCCGGTGATCAATTTGGATACACGGCTTATAAGTTGTTTTTTTAAATTAAATTATAGTTATTAGAATTATGAGAAAAATATAGATTGTAAAAGCATTACTTAAATGTATTCGCTTACATGGGGTTTTTCAGGTATATTTGAATCTTTTCTTTTTTAGTTAAAACTGATATATTATCAGAAAATTAAAACATTTTAAAAGAGGAGAGATTTGAGATGAAAAGCCAGCAAACAGAAAGAGTAGAATGTGTATATTGTTCTGGGAAGGGTTACTTTCAATTGGTTTTAGGTGGATCTGAAACATGTACATCATGTGGCGGTAGTGGTAAAAAATAAGCTTATTCATTTGTTTTAGATTGACTAGCCATTTACTCCTTTAGTACACTATTCAGGTGAGTTGTACTGGAGGTGAAGGTTACATATGCCAATGAGCATACCGGTTTTAATTATTTCAATGTTACTCTTCTTTGTTTTATTTTTCGGAATCGGATTCTTACTAAATATGCTACTACGTATGTCATGGATAATGGCGATTCTCTATCCAATTATTGCAATATTTATTATTGATGATATAAGATTTATTAATTACTTTAGATCACCATCCGAATCTTTTTCTGCACTAATTAATAATACAGTTGCACTTGCTCCAGCTGATATATTAATTTTACTATGTGGTTTTATTGGGGCAATTTTCTCAGGAATTGTGATTCGCATGCTTAGATCAAAAGGTTATCAAATGTTTTAATACATTCAGTTAGAGACTCTTACAATTGTAAGGGTCTTTTTTTTCTTTGAACTTAGACCGTTCATTTCCGCTGCAGGCACTTGCTTTCCGCGGATGGAAGGTTATTTTCACTGTCGTGAAAAAAACCACTCCTCGGCGCTTCGCACCTGTGGGGTCTCGACGGATATCCCTCAACTCCCGCAGGAGTCAAGTGTCTTCCGCTCCAATCCACTCTTCAATTACCAAATTTTAAAACAAAAAAAGAGTAATCTTTTATCAAAAAAAGCATACTAATCTCACCTTAATTTATACAAATTTCAGGGAAAAGGTGAAGATTTAATTGTGAATTGTTTTAAAATTATAAATTATTTTTTCCATCCTACGAATAATTTTCAATTGTTTTGGAAAGAAATAGATTCGTGAGAGGAGTGGAAAAAATGAATATACTAAAAAATACGTCAAGACGAATAGTAATGGCTCTATTATTTATTTTTGCTTTCTTTACTACATTTCAATCATTCTCGGGTGTTGAAGCAAAGGATTTATCGGATTGGTTTGATGATTATCGAGTGAAGCTACAACAACAAGAGTATAGTGGATATACGTACAATGTAAATTCAAAGAAACGAGTTAGCCTTTTTCACAAATTTATAAGAAGGTCAGCTCCAGTCTCTTATTCGATATCATCGAGTGAAGAGGTGAAAAGCTCATTAAAGCTTGAAGATGCAATAGATTGGACAAGATATCCAAGCCATACTGTTGTTGCAACTGGTTATACAGCCGGTGTAGAATCAACTGGAAAAACAGAGAGTCATCCTCAATATGGAATAACTTATTCTGGTGTGAAAGTTAAGCGTGATTTATATTCGACTGTAGCTGCAGATTTAAGAGTATTTCCACTAGGTACAATACTGTTCATACCTGGTTATGGATATGGGGTAGTAGCAGATAAGGGTGGCGCAATTAAAGGAAATAAAATAGATTTGTACTATGAAACAGTAGCTGATGTTTATGAGCAGTGGGGGAAAAAGAAGGTCGAAGTTTACGTTGTTAAAATGGGTAAAGGGAAGTTAACTGAAGAAGAATTAGCTAGTCTAAATGAAGATGAGACTATGCAGGTATTTCGTCAGCAATATATTAATCAAAAAAGTTCATAGTTAAGTAGTTGAAAAGGGAGACCTCTATATAAACAGAGATCTCCCTTTTATAGTAGTGGGTCATGACCATCGTTAATGGGAAAATGTTCAGGGTGAACAAGGGATGCCAGCTTTTTTAAACCTAGCAATAATCTAGGAGATGGACGACAGTAAAGGGCTTCTTCTAGGATGTGAATGTTATTACTTTTTACTGCCTCAAGATTGACCCATCCAGGTCTTTTTTTTACAGTACTTGGATTTACTTTATCTTGGCGAACACCAACCCATGCTAGGCAAATATGATTTGGTTTCCGGTTTAAAACATCTTCCCAGTCTGTCTGAACGCTTGCAAGTTCAACATCCTCAAACAAATTACTAGCCCCTGCAAGGTCACTAATATAAGTTAACCAATTAAGCTTTCCTGGTGTAAATACAGGTTTAGGCCACCACTCCCAATAAAGAGTGGGCCTATTATAAATTCCTTTTGAAATCTGAGCATATTCTATTATGAATTGATTATACTTATTTACTACTTGTGCTGCCTCTTTAGTACGGTTTGTATATTTTCCGACAGTAATAAGATCCTGAGCAATTTCCTCAAGAGAATTAGGATTTAAGACAATATGTGGAATCCCTCTCTTTTGTAGTTCATCTACATTTTTTTCCATACCTGGTACACTTAAAGATGCTAGAACTAAATCAGGTTTTAATTGCTCAACTTTGTCCATGTTTATTGAAAGGTCTGGTCCAAGACGTGGTAAGCTTTGTACTGAAACAGGCCAATCAGAAAAGTCATCTACAGCAATAAGTTGATCTATTAACCCTAAGTAATGCAGTAGTTCAGTATTACTTGGACAAATTGAGATAATTCTCATAAAATCCCTCCTACATTATGACAAGTAAATAATGTAATAGAAGTGTTAGTAAGATTCCAGAAAGGCCACCGAAGAATACTTCAATTGGCTGATGTCCTAATAACTCTTTGAGCTCTTTTCTCTTTTCGGTTTCATCCATTTTTGGCCACATTTTTGCTTCCTCTACAAACCTATTAAAATCAATGACAAGTCGATTTAAGACGGTAGCTTGTTCTCCAGCATGACGGCGTACTCCTGTTGCGTCAAACATAACGATAATCGCGAATACTGCAGAGACCGCGAAAAGAGGGGATCCGACCCCTTCTTCAATTCCAATTCCAGTGGTAAGTGCAGTTACTGCAGCTGAGTGAGAGCTAGGCATACCGCCAGTACTTGTTATGAGTGACCAATCCACTTTTCTTGAGGCAATAAATTGAATTGGAACCTTTACAAATTGTGCAAAACCAATGGCCGCAAGCGCAGCCCATAACGGGAAATTGGTGAATAAGTCCATACTTTACTTCCTTTCGATCACAATAGTGTAAGATTATAAGTGTAATTATTAATAAAATGGGGTGACCATGTTGAACGATTACCCAATGGAATATTATCAATTCTTTATTCATTTTAACGAAGGTGATTACTACACCTGCCACGATCTTCTTGAAGAAATGTGGTTAACAGAGAAAAGCAATCTCTTTCTTAAGGGTCTTCTGCAAATGTCTGTAGCCATTTACCACTATGAATATGGAAATGTGAAAGGTGCTCGGTTAATGATGAATGCTGGTCATCTTTATATTCAAAAATATCGTCCTTTTCATTGGGGACTAGATTTAGAAGAAGTAAACAGCTTCATTGAAAGATGCCTTTCTATTATACCACAACATATCGACCTGGTTCCGTTTGAAGACGTAGAAACATTACCAAAACTGCCAGCCTTAATTTTATTTATGAAAGATGATAGTTAGAAGCTCGAAATATTCTAGCATTTCTCTTATAATAGAGAGTACAAAGACTTACTACCACTTGTAGTAATCTTACCGTTATTGTTAAATTTTAAAGCGGATTATATTCGGAGGTGGGATATTAAATGTTTACTGTTAAACAAGCATTAGAATTATCAAAGGTTCAGGAAACACTTGTCATTGGCTTATTTGAAAAAACGAATAAGTTAGAAGGGTTGGCTGCTGAGGTTGACTCCATACTAGAAGGACAACTAACAAATTTACTAAAAGATGGAGACATCTCAGCTAAGAAAAAATCCATCACAAAATTACATACTTTAGGTAGACTTCCGGCTAAACGCATTTATTTTGTTGGTTTAGGTAAGGAAGATAAGTTATCTTTTGAAAACTTACGTGATACATATGGAAAGTTATTCAAGACATTAAAGGGTGCAAAGATTGAAGAAATCACGATTGCCCTAGACTCATTTACAACAGAGACTATCGACCACACAGAAGCAGCCCATGCTATTGGTGAAGCAGTCTCACTTGCAACCTATCGATTTGCTGATTATAAGCAAAAGTCGAATGAGCCAGAGAAAGACATTAGAGACGTTGTTATTTATAGTAATTCCGATTCAGATGAGATCGAGGCAGGGTTAACGGTTGGTTTTGCTTATGCTAAAGGAACGAACTCAGCTCGTACATTGGTAAACCTTCCTGGTAATATGCTTACAGCAACTGATATGGCAAACTATGCAAAAGAGCTTGGAGAAAAATATCAATTTGAAGTTGAAATACTTGAAAAAGAAGAAATGGAAAAGTTAGGTATGGGCGCACTATTAGCTGTTAATAAAGGCTCTGTAGAACCTCCTAAGATGATTGTATTGAAATACCAAGGAAAAGAGAATTGGGAAGATGTGATTGGCCTTGTAGGAAAAGGAATCACGTTTGATACGGGTGGCTATTCTATTAAGCCTAAAGATGGAATTGTTGGTATGAAATCTGATATGGGTGGCGCAGCTGCAGTATTAGGCGCAATGGAAGTAATTGGCGAGTTAAAGCCTGAGCAAAACGTAGTTGCAGTAATTCCAGCTACCGATAATATGATCAGTGGTAGTGCGTTTAAACCAGATGATGTTGTTACAGCAATGAGTGGGAAAACAATCGAAATTTTAAATACAGATGCAGAAGGTCGTCTTGCATTAGCTGATGCAGTAACATATGCTAAACAACATGGAGCAAGCTACTTAGTAGATGTTGCAACTCTAACTGGTGGGGTAATTGTTGCACTTGGTAATGACATTACTGGGGCAATGACGAATAACGAGGGATTATTTGAACAAGTGCTTGAAGCATCAAATGAGGTTGGTGAGCCGATTTGGCGCTTACCAATTACTGAAAAACATAAAGAACGTGTTCGTAAGAGCCCAGTGGCAGACTTAAATAATTCACCTGGTCGTGACGGACATGCAATCTTCGCAGGTACTTTCATCGGTGAATTTGCAGAAGATACACCTTGGGTACATTTAGATATTGCTGGTACAGCTACTACTAATGCTGCATACGACCTTGGTCCTGCAGGCGCAACCGGGGTAATGGTACGAACACTAGCAACATTTGTTGAGAGGTTTACAACAGAAAAATAGATTTTGAATGGAGACTTACTCGCTTCTTAGCGGGTAAGTCTTTTTTGTTGTTTTTTCCATTGACGTGTATTTAAGAGTATGATAGTTTATTTTAGTGTTTTAATTCACTAATTCTCTAATACGCTAAAGTATTTAATTTTTTGGAGGTAAATTTATTATGAATGCTGTACTTATAGCGGTAGCTGTTATGTTAGTTTTAAGCTTACTGCGTGTCAATGTTGTATTTGCTCTTGTTACTGGTGCACTTATTGGAGGCGTAACTGGAGGTTTAGGTTTAGAAACTACCATTTCGACATTTAGTGAAGGTCTAGGAGGTAGTGCAGTGGTTGCCTTAAGTTATGCTTTACTAGGCGGTTTTGCAGTAGCTTTATCTAAGACTGGTTTACCAGATGCTATGGTGCAAATGGCACTAAGAATGGTTGGTAGAAATGGGGAAACTAAAGAAAAAGTCTTATTCAAAAGTTCTTGTAGTCCTTATTATTCTAGTAATTTCTATTTTTTCTCAAAATGTAATACCTATTCATATTGCATTTATCCCAATTTTGATTCCACCTCTGTTAAAGGTGTTAAATGAATTAGAGTTTGACCGAAGATTAATAGCAACTGTAATTACATTTGGATTAACAGCTCCATATATATTACTACCAGTTGGTTTTGGAAAAATCTTTCATGATATCCTTCAAACGAATATGAAGGATAGTGGGTTAGAAGTAAGTGTTAGTGACATTCCTATTGCCATGTTAATTCCCGTTTTAGGAATGTTAGTAGGACTTTTATGGGCAGTGTTTTTCTCTTATCGAAAACAAAGAAACTATCAGACTGTACAAATTGCGGGTGGCACTGAAAATAATACGGTATCATTTTCGACTAAAAGTTTACTTTTTGCAGTTATATCAATTGTTGTAGCACTAGTTGTACAACTTCAAGTAGATTCAATGATATTTGGTGCATTAGCGGGTATTGTTGTTATCTATGTAAGTGGTTCAATGAAATGGCGTGAAGCAGACTCACTGCTAACAGATGGAATGAAGATGATGGCCTTTATCGGTTTTGTGATGCTAGCTGCTTCAGGCTTTGCAGATGTATTGAAAGAAACTGGAGATGTAGACCGTCTAGTAGAGCAGTCTGCGGCTATTATTGGAGGAAATCAATCGCTAGCAGCACTTCTTATGTTACTAGTTGGCTTATTAATCACAATGGGTATTGGGTCATCGTTCTCAACGATTCCTATTATTGCAACTATCTTTGTTCCTTTAAGCATTCAATTAGGGTTCAGCCCAATGGCCACGATTGCATTAGTTGGTACTGCAGCAGCACTAGGGGATGCGGGCTCACCAGCATCTGACAGTACGCTTGGACCAACTGCTGGGTTGAATGCAGATGGTGCACATAACCACATTTGGGACACATGTGTTCCAACTTTCTTACATTACAATGTTCCACTCATTGTGTTTGGGTGGATTGCTAGTATGGTTTTATAATTGATATATAGACTAATTGCTACCGTGAACGTGGTGATTAGTCTTTTTCTTTAGTGGATTTGCTTTTGGCCCGATTATAGTGTTAATGGCCCGATTTTGTTAAGGTTTGGCCCGATTTCTCTTCAGTTTGGCCCGATTTCAATTTTAGAGAGTCACTCAGCTTATATGTTCACAAAA
The DNA here is from genome assembly GCA_947497585.1 of uncultured Bacillaceae bacterium. Lineage (GTDB taxonomy): Bacteria > Bacillota > Bacilli > Bacillales > Bacillaceae_L > Bacillus_BV. The sequence goes on from CANMHG010000015.1 coordinate 10,375, forward strand.
AAGTCACTTAATATAAGCAGGGAAACCCAGCTTTTAGGCGTATTTTACTTAAGTAATGAAGGAGAGTGATATATTGATAATAAAAACTTGGAAAAAATCAATTGAATTAATGAAATTGGAGGCTCTGTTACGAAGATTATCTAAAAGTCACCCAAAAAGGCAATTAGTTGAGAAAGACTATGCAATTAAATCAGCTGGTTTTAGGGGAGAGCTATCTTTGGATTATCCTTTAGGATTTTTACCTGAAAAAGATTACTTAATATTTCATAATATCAGATTGAAGTATAAAGATAATTACTTCCAAATCGATACTCTTTTAGTTTCTCCTAAATTCATCCTCATCATTGAATCAAAAAATATTTCCGGAATATTGGAATTCGACCACTTAAATAAACAACTTATTCGAACTATTAACGATAGCATTAACGTCTACCCAGATCCGGTGCAGCAAGTTAAAATGCAGCGTTTTCAACTAGGTTCCTGGCTAGAATTAAATAAGATAACAACAATTCCAATAAAGACTCACGTAGTAATCACAAATCCAAGTTCACTAATAAGAATCATTCCCAGAAATACATATTACCAAAAGAAAATTATCAGAAGCACTATACTGTTTGAGAAAATTAAGGAATTAAGTACACAATTCAACGATGATTTATTATCTAGAAAAGAAATTAGAAGGCTTTCGAATCTCCTCTTAAAGCTAGATACCCCTTTAAATCCGGAAATATTAAAAACATATCAAATTAATCCTAACGAATTAGTAAAAGGTGTTCACTGCCCGAGCTGTGATACAATTCCAATGGCTAGAGTAAGAGGTAATTTTTTATGTTCACAGTGCTCCACAATTTCTAAGGACGCATACCAAGCTTCATTAAATGACTACTCCCTACTAGTTAAGCCTACTATTACCAATAAGGAAATGAGAGAGTTCTTGCTTATTCCCTCAGCTTCAATAGTTAAAAAGATGATTGCCACTTTAAATCTTTCGTATTCTGGCACAACTAAGGATAGAGAATACCATCTTCCTGTAAACGAATAAAAAAAGCTGGTAATAAAATACCAGCTTTAAGCATCTATGATGCTTTTGTAGTAATCGTATTCACACCAGGCTTTCTCTTAATTGCATAGTAGATACGTGGAGCAATCATGGCAGCAAGAAGTGTAAAGACTATGTCTTTAACGGCAAACCATGTCATAACTACCCAAGCAGTACCATAGCCCATTTCAACCTCCATCCAGACATTTAAAGCAAGGTACATGTAGTTTGTACCTATAAAGTAAATAGCTGCAATTCCAGCGAGAGATGCAGTTATAAAAACCGATAGATTTGGTTTTTCTTTAGCTTCAACAATCTTTCCTGCAAGATAAGCAGCAGCAATATAAGATAAAATAAATCCACCGGTATTTCCAATGATAACACTGATTCCTGAACTAAACTGAGCAAATACAGGAGCACCTGCGATCCCTACTAGCATATAAACAGTCATAGAAATAGCACCAAGTCTACTACCTAATAGTAAACCTGCTAAAATAGCAAAAAATGGTGCCATAGATAATGGTACATTTGCGACCTGTAAAAACGGTGCCCATGAAGTAATGTTAGCGCCAATTGCCATTAGAGCAGCGAACATTCCGACATACGTAATATCAATAGCACGGAATTTAGATTTTGTAGATGACATAATTTATGTAAACCTCCTAAAATATGATGTTAACAAAATAGTATCGGAAAAGTTGTATTTATGTCAACTTATTTTTTATATAAGTTAACCAAACTAAAAAAAGTTGACAAATTAAACTTAACGAAATATGGTGACAATAATAAAAAAGGAGGGATATCCTTGTACTTTGGTAAGATAGTTGAGAAAACAAACGAAAGAATACCTCCAAATCAGCATGTTACAACGTCTTTTCCTGTACTGCATCATGGCAATGTTCCTTACTATAGTAATCTTCAAGAAGAATGGAGTCTAACCTTGTTTGGGCTAATCGAAGGAGAGGCGAAGGTACTAAGTTATGATGAATTTTACAAGCTTCCACAAGCTAATACTACAAATGATATTCACTGTGTAACAGGGTGGTCTAAGCTTGATAACACTTGGAATGGTGTATTAGTTAAGGATTTAATAAGGGAAGCTAAAATTAAGCCAGAAGCTAAGTTTGTCATTTTACATGCAGAAGAAGGCTGGACGACAAATCTTCCAATCGAGGATTTTCTTAAAGAAACAAGCTTGCTTGCTCACTCCCATAATGGTGAACCGTTAACTCCAGAGCATGGTTTTCCAGCACGCATGGTCATACCTCATTTATATTTTTGGAAAAGTGCAAAATGGGTTAGAGCTATTGAGTTTACTGATCGAAACAAACCTGGATTTTGGGAAAGAAACGGGTACCATATGTACGGAGATCCCTTTAAAGAGCAAAGATTCAGCTGGGATTAATGTAACAATAATTTTACAGAAGATACGGTCATATACATAGAAAGGATAACGAATAAGTTTAAAAACTACATAACAAAGGAGGACACCCTAATGCTAACTAAAATTGTATTAAGATGGCACTTTGTTAGAGCGAGGTATTTTAATGCCTTATTCGAATCATGTCTTGACCCTACGTTAAAAATGAAACTAGAAGCACAACTGAACTATCACTTAGATAAAATTATTGAATTAAAATCTGAAGCCCCTAGTTAAGGGGCTTCTGTGATTTTTATGCCTCACGTAAAATCGGCATGGTACAGCAGCGGAACGATCCACCAGATTTAATAATTTCTGTTATATCTACTTCAATTATCTCAAAACCTCTACTGCGAAGTTGTTCATTTACCCCTTTATTTACCGGTAAACTTAGTATTTTTTTATTACCTATAGATAAAATATTTGTGCCTAACGTAAATTGTTCTTCCTTACTCACTTCAATAAGTTCATATCGTGAAGAAAGAATATTTTTCTCTTTTTCAGTAAAAGCCTCAGGATAAAAAAGAGCAAGGTCAGGAGAAATAATATTAAAAACACAATCTAAGTGTAAAAATTTCTCAGTAAAAGGAACGGCAACTACCTCGAAGTCACACATTAAACTTTGCATATGCTCAATTGCTTTCATATTGGTACGATCACTTACCCCTATAAAAACAGTGTCTCGATCGATAATGACATCCCCGCCCTCAATATGATCTCCAATCAGGTTGTAATAGGAAATTTCATTATCTTCAAGCCACTTTTTTAGAACATTTTCTTCTCCTACTCGTGCATCTGCTGCCATTTCAGCAACATAAGTAGTCTTTCCTAACGTAAATCCAATATCTCGAGTAAAAACTTGTTCATGAAATTTCTCCTCTGCTGGTAATAGAACAACATCTATACCGTTGCTTTCTAAGGTTTTTACTAACAGTTTGTGTTGTTGCATCGCCTTTTCAATATGTATGCCTTCTTTTTCAAAATGCCTTTGTGTTTCATTTATAACATCACGTATCGTCATATATTTTGGCTCACATAGAATTACTCTTTTCAAAACATCATACTCGCTCTGACAAAAAGTCGTTCTGCTATCGATAGTCATAACTAATACTTCCTCCAATGATTGTTTATCCTTATGCTACCCAATTGCAAAGAATTTATAGAAAGGTAAATGAGGTTTAGGATTCCTTCAAAATCTCAATACTAGTAGAAAATAAAGCAGAAAAGAGTGGATTGTATGTTAAAAAATGAAATAGAAGATGTTTTTAATTGTTATGGTAACAGTCATTTATACGACAAACTACACTATCCACTATACCTCTCAGGAGCGATGGATAAAATAGAGATTGAAATGCTTGAGAACTTTCTTGAACTATATAATTTCGATGCTGAGAAAACTCTTCTTTTCGACGAATTTACGTATCATTTCAGCATTTTCGAAGCGGTTCTAAGTCGAAATGACCTACCTATAAAGTACTTGTAAAAGCCAACTCTCTTTGTTTATAAGAAGTTGGCTTCGTCTTTTTAGGAGGCTCTTGATTTTTGTCCGGAATTCTTTAATAAAATTTTAAGACAAATGAATTATAATGAAGTAAAAATAGTTGATTGGTGTGAATTTATATGAGGATACTTGTAGTTGAAGATGACAATTCGATGCTTGAGGTCATTTGTACAGCACTTAGAAATGACTCATATCAAATAGAAGCATGTAGCACAGGCGATGAGGGTAAGTACTACGCTTCAAATGCTGTGTATGACCTTATCATCCTTGATATTATGTTACCAGGAGCAGACGGCTTAACAATTGTTAGACATATTAGAAAACAAGGTTTAGATACCCCTATTTTGTTATTAACTGCTAAGGATGCTATAGAAGATAGAGTAAGAGGGCTAGATTCTGGTGCAGATGATTATCTGACAAAGCCCTTTGCTATTTCTGAATTATTGGCTCGTGTTCGTGCACTGATTCGTAGGAAAGCTGGAATGCAATCAGAGGGACTTCTAAAGTATGGTCCTATAAGCATTCGAAGTGAAGTTCACGATGGGTATGTAAATGACCAACCTTTGAAATTGGCAGGGAAAGAGTATGATTTGTTGGAACTCTTTTTAAGGAACCCAAAACGGATATTAACCAAAGATCAGATATTTGATAGCATCTGGGGGTTCGAGTCAGATTCAGCACCTAGTGTAATCGATGTTTACGTACACCATTTACGGAAGAAACTAGCAAATTATAATTGTCAGGGATATATTGAAACGATTCGCGGTGTAGGTTATATGATGAAAGGAAATGAGTAGGATGTTTAGGAAGACTAGACACAGATTAGCGTTTACAAATGCGAGTATTTTGTTTGTTATTTTAATCTTGTTTAGTAGTGCATTATACCTTTTTACTGAACAACGCATATATTCTCAAATTGATTCAAAAATGGTAACTGAGGCTAAACCGTATTTATTGGACGAGAGAAGGCTGTTATATATAAATCAAAATTATAATAATCGTTCAAATTTAACTAAAATAGCACAAACTCCAACGCTTTACTTACTATGGGATGGAAATCGAAATATCGCTTTTCAATATCCTTTAACCGTTTTTAAAAACGATGAGTTGCTTTTTCTCTCATCTACTCTTTCTAGTTCAAAAGGAGAAACGGTTGAAATTCAAAATAGCTCATTTAGAATCATTAATTTTGTTGAAAGATATGAAAATGGAGAAGAACGAAAAATTTTACAAGCCATTCGTAATATTGATCAAGAAATAGGGATGCTGAAGGACCTTAGAATCATCATTTTAGTCGGTATTGGGGTAGGGATGATTGTAGCTATTATCACAGCTTTTTATTTAGCTCAGAGAGCACTTAAGCCAATTCAGGTTTCATGGGATAAACAACAACAATTTGTTGCAGATGCATCGCATGAATTACGTACACCTTTGGCGGCTATCCAAGCAAATACAGAACTGTTACTACATCAACCACATCAAACAATTGAAAGTGAAAGTAAGACGATTGCAAACGTGCTGAAAGAAACAAAAAGATTAAATAAGCTAGTCGATCATTTACTAACGCTTGCAAGATCAGATACAAATCAGCTGCAGTTGCAAAAGGTAGAGCTACAGCTTGATAAGGTTATTCAAACTGTTATTGAACAGTTTAGTGTTTTATGTGAAATTAAAGGTGTAACTTTTGAGGCCACTATTGATAATGAGCTAAAGATGGCTGGAGATGAAGAGAGAATAAAGCAATTACTTTATATCATTTTGGATAATGCCTTAAAATATACTGATGAAAAAGGGATTGTATCTTTAAAAGCACAAGGAAATGGCCGTCAAGTAACAATTATTGTAAAAGACAGTGGTATTGGGATAAAGGATGGTGATCTACCTTATATATTTAACCGTTTTTATAGAGGAGATAAGTCTCGTACTGGAAGTGGTGCAGGACTTGGTTTATCCATTGCGAAATGGATTGTAGAAGCTCATTCAGGGAAAATATTAATTCAGAGCCAGGAAGGAAAAGGTACAGAGGTAAAAATCACTTTTTGAACCTGAGGATTACTAGATGCAAATGGGCATCTGTTTTAGTGTCATAAACTCAATTTCTACAATATAATGCCCATATCCGGGAAGTTGGAGAGGTGTTAGGCAATTGAGTATAGGAATATTAATTATGGGCCTTGTTGTAGGGTTTTTAGTAGGTTTAACAGGTGTAGGTGGGGCGGCGCTTTTGACACCTTTTTTAATCTTACTGGGAATTAATCCTGTGGTTGCGGTTGGTACTGATTTTGTTTATAACTCTATTACAAAGCTGTTTGGATCAATCCAACACTATCGACAAAAGACAATAAACCTAAAGTTGGTAAAATATTTAGCAATAGGAAGTATACCAAGTGCACTTATTGCTCTTGTTTTTTTGCAAATATACGGAAGTACACAATACCTACAAGGTGAGATTATTAAAACGGCTTTAGGCTATGTGTTAATCATTGTTGCGATCGCTACAATTATAAAGACCCTGTTTGGACATCACTTTAAACAGAATAATTATATGGAAAAACCGCTGGATGAAAAAATTACAGTTACCATTATAGTTGGGGGGGTATTAGGTTTTATCGTTGGGTTAACTTCTGTTGGTTCAGGGTCGCTCTTTGCCTTAGCAATGCTATACTTATATAATTTAAAAGCGTCAGAACTTGTAGGAACGGATATTGCACATGCTTTTATTTTAGTTACTGTAAGTGGAATTATTCATATGGGCCTTGGAAATGTGAATTTTATGCTTGTACTAAATTTGTTAGTAGGTTCCATACCAGGGGTAATCTTAGGAAGTACACTTTCAGCAAAAGTTCCAGTAAAACCTTTGAGAACAATAATAAGTGTCATAATTTTAATGAGCGGAATTAAATTAATTTATTAGGTACCCGGGATGATTTTAATGAATCATCCCTTTTTAAATTATCAATACTATGGAAAATACATAACTGCTCTTCCATTAATTCAAGAGAATGAAATGATATGAAGATTGATATGATATGAATAGCAAGGAGGTAAAAAGGAAATGTATGATAAGGTCATAAATGATCTAAAAGAAGAAAACACAAAAAATAATTCATTAAATCATGGTTTAGATCCTGAGCTGGACTTACGAAATGTCAATTTCGCTACAGGAGAAAATCATTACCTAAGCGAAAATGCTAGTCAGGATGAACAATATACAGGACGGTGAACATAATGGCACGTGATGAAAGGTTAAATGAAGAAGGTGCTATGAATAATAATTTAACTGCATCTACCTATGTAACAAACCCTGAAATTAGACAGCAACACAAAAAGCCAAAACTCATTCCTCGAAAAAAATAAAACAATCTAAGATGCAATGAGTGAATATCATTGCATCTTAGATTGTTTTGAACGTAATTTCAAATTCTTCATAAAAAATCCACCAGAGTACTTTTAACGCTGGTGGATTTCCAGACAAATGCTTGTTATCCTCTCCAAAGAAGTGCAACCGTTAGTTTACAGCAATCTGTTTGACCGACTTTCGACTTAAAAGTCATATTTATACCATCAGGATTAAAAGAGGTTTCGACCTTTGATTTAATTCCAGTTGATTGTATGAGTCGATCAACTTCTTGTAGATGTGACTCTTGTGCTGCCGACATTACTTTCTTCGCAAAATCTTTTGATTCTGCGATTCGCTTTAAGACAATACTAGCATCATTCATAAGCTTCTGCATTTCAATCGCAGACTCATTAAACAGCGTCGGGTCTACATCTGGATATTGTCTATAAGTAGGATATGAATACCATTGGTTATTTGGTTGAAAAGATGGTATTCCTTGTGGATAAGCGGTGGACTGAACCGTTGGATAACTTGTCGCAGGATAACAATACATCCTATTAACATTATGATATGGGTAATTGTACAAACTTTGTCCCTCCCTAGCAAAACTCCCTATCACTATATGTACAAATACCCACTTAGGTGCCTGAACCAAGTAAAATACAGCTTATCATTTACGGTTTTAGGATAACTTTTTCATAACAATCCTCTCCCATAACTTCCAAGGTAACAACTTTTTTAAAAGTAATCCTACGCGTACTCCTTTTCCAATCGGATACCTAAGCTTTGTTTCACCTGATTTTTTAGATGCTATATTTTTAACTAGCTCTGCAACCTCCTGCGGGTCACCAAATTGATTCTGTCCTAGTTCAAGCTGGTTTTCGATCTTCATCATCATATGTCTGTATGGGGAATTGGGGTCTAGTGATTTATGCGCTATTTGTTTCCCAGAACTCCAGATATTTGTTTTGTACGAGCCTGGTTCAATAAGAGCCACTTCTATTCCGAAAGGCTTCAGCTCTAGTCGAAGGGACTCACTATAACCTTCTAGTGCAAATTTTGAGGATACATAGGGAGAAAGGCCAGGAAATCCAATGTGCCCACTTATACTACTAATGTTAATAATTTTACCTACTCGTTGTTTCCTCATATAAGGCAATACAGCTTGTGTAACTGCAATTAATCCGAAAAAATTAGTATCAAACTGTTTTTTATACTCATGTAGACTTACTTCTTCAGCAAAGCCACCTAATGCAAATCCTGCGTTGTTAACCAATACATCTATTTGTCCTAAAGTTGCTAAGAATGTAGTGAATTCCTGTAAGGATTGTTCACTTGTAACATCTAAGCTTTGAAACTGTACAGATTCCTGCAAACCTAATTGTGTTAAGACCTTTAGTAAGCGCTCTTTTTTTGAAAGGTCACGCATGGTAGCAATCACTTGAAATTGTTCTTTTGCTAGCTCAATTGTTGATAAAAATCCAAAGCCACTTGACGCTCCAGTAATTATTGCTACTTTTTTCATAGGGCCTCCTGTTTTTACGGTTTACTTAAGTGTACTTTCAGATGTCTATTCTATTCAATAGGAAATTTCAATAATTACTGAAAGCTAGCATACATTGATATAGTAACTATCTCTAATGTGAAGGAAGGATAAATGAATGTATCCAAATTCTTACTTTTCTTATCAAAATGGTATAGTCCAACAAAGGTCTGCAAATCACTATAAAAACCCAATCATAGAAGTGGAAGGGGTTGGACAACTCAAGGTAAGGCCTGATATTGTAAGTGTAAGATTCGGTGTGTTAACAGAAGGTATGGATGTTCAGCATGCACAGGATGAGAATGCCAAAATAATAAATGATATTATCGAAGCTATCGTTAATGCTGGTGTTCAAAAGGATCAAATTGAAACAGTATCATTCTCTGTTAGTCCACAATATCAATACACAAACAATGAAAAAATACTACAAGGCTATGAAGTGAGACATCTCCTTTCTGTGAGGCTAGATGATGTGCAAAAGGCAGGAGTTATCTACGATATTGCTTTTAATGAAGGTGCCAATATTGCTGAAAATCCTATCTATATGGTCGAGAATGAGCAAGCCTACCAGCTGGAAGCTTTACAGAAAGCTTTGCAAAATGCAGTTATTAAAGCCACAACCATAGCATATACCCTTGGTGTGACTTTAAGTCAGCAACCATTGCGTGTGGAGGAAATTAGTACAAATTTCAGCCCAAGAGAGTATGGTGTACAGGAGGTTGCTACAAGTATGGGTACAGCAACTCCTATTCAAGTGAGAGAGATTGAGTTTCAAGCAAGAGTAGAGGTTCAGTTTACCTTTCATTAACTTGGGAAAACATGAAGACAGTAAAGAATACTGTCTTATTTTTTTTGAAATGTAGGATATAGTTTTAGTTAGCAAAATGAAAGGATGTTAGCAGGTATGAAAGTAAATTGGTTAATCCTGTTCTCGTTAGTAATCTGTGTCGGGTGTGCCGGGGATCGTATGCAAAATGAAACAATTGAGGTATTCAAAGATCAACCAGAGATTATTTCAATACAATTAGATATTCCGTGGTCCATTTCAAAGGTAGGTCAATCTTTATTCCTAACTGAGCGAAAGGGAACACTTTTAAAGGTTGATGAGGAAACGAAGCAAATGATACCACAGGAGCTGAGTTTGAAAAAAGAAATTTATCATGTAGGAGAAGGTGGTTTATTAGGGTTTACATTATCACCTGATTTTGAAACTAGTAATCAAGCTTATATATATCATACATATGAAGAAAATAATGAAATACAAAATCGTGTAGTATTAATTGAAAGAGCAGGAAACGTATGGGTTGAGCAAAGACCTGTACTCGAAGATATACCAGGTGGACGAATACATAATGGAGGTAGACTTAAGTTTGGTCCTGATGGATATCTTTATATAACAACTGGTGATGCTGGTGTTCCAGACAATGCACAAAACTTGGTTAATCTTTCTGGTAAAATTTTGCGGATGGAGAGAGACGGATCTATTCCTAGTAGTAACCCATTTGATAATTCCTATATCTATTCTTATGGTCACAGAAACCCGCAAGGACTCACTTGGGATGATGAAAATAATCTATATGCAACAGAGCATGGACAAAGTGCTCATGATGAAATTAATTTGATACGACCTGGACAGAACTATGGCTGGCCAATTATTGAGGGTAATGAAAAATCACCTGGTTTAGAGGCACCACTTTTCCAATCGGGAGAAGATACGTGGGCACCATCTGGGGTTGATTATTATAATGGAAAACTTTATGTAGCTACTTTAAGAGGGCAAAGTATCCGCAGTTTTGAGTTAGACACTAGGGAAGTAACGGTTGAATTTAATCAAGCGGGAAGAATAAGGGATGTCTATATTGAGGGTTCAAAATTATATGCATTGACTAATAATCGAGATGGAAGAGGAAATCCACAAGAAGATGATGATAAACTACTGAAATTTGGGCTTGAATAGATGGAGCTTTAAGTTTGATGTATAAACATTTGAAATTATCTGGAAACGATGTACAATAAGAGAAAAGATAAAATAGGGGGATAATCATGGATATTAAGATGAACCGAGAAAATACACTCGTTGAAGCACTCGGAATTGAGTTTAAAGAGCTTTCACCGGATCGGGTTGTTGCAACGATGCCTGTAAATGAAAAAACACGACAACCATTTGGAATTCTTCACGGGGGTGCTTCAGTAGCACTAGCTGAAACGGTTGCCAGTGTAGGTACCTACAACCTAGTGGATCAAGAAACAGAAGCATGTGCTGGACTTGAAATTAATGCAAATCATATAAAGTCTAAGAAAGACGGGATTGTAACTGCAATTGCAACTCCCTTACATAAAGGTCGGACAACAATGGTATGGGACATTAAAATCGTGGATGAAGAAGAAAATCTAATATGTGTTTCAAGATGTACAATGGCTGTTTTAAAACTTAAAAAATAACGTAAAACCGAGATGACTAGTTGTCACCTCGGTTTTATTTATGATTTAGCTTTTTGTTTTGCTTTTAAATCATCTCTAACACTATTCTCCCATAGAGGAACCCCAGAATTATATGCAGCACGACTTATTAGATGTCCAGCTACTGGTGCTGTTAGAAAGATGAATACAATCGCTAAAATTAGTCTTGAATTCATATAGCCATTTTCTAACCAAAAGAACAAAAAGGTACCGAACAATATGAACAGAACTCCTAGTGTTGCACTTTTTGATGCTGCATGATTACGAGTATAAATATCTGGCAAGCGTATTAAACCAATCATAGTTATAATACTAATTACTGATCCAAGAAGGATGATTATCGCGAAAATAACTTTAAGAGTTTCGATCACGTTCTATGACGACTCCCTTCTCAAGAAACTTAGCAAAAGATACGGTTCCAATAAACGCAACGATACCTATTAGGAGTATGACTTCCAAGAAGGCTTCCGTTCTTAGAATAACAGAAGTAATAGCCGTAATTCCTACTAAGTTAATTCCGATAGCATCCAATGCAATAACACGGTCTGGTACCGTTGGACCTTTTACCACTCGGTATAAGAACCCTAGAGTTGCAACCGATAAAAGCAGTAAAGATACGTGTAAAATAATATCTACCATTATCGGCTCACCTCCTTGATTGCTTTTTCAAACGTATTTTTTATTGTGTTAATCGAGCTGTTTACATCCGGTACATCCATAGCATGAATGTAAAGGGTTTTCTTGTCATCAGACACGTCAATTACAAGTGTTCCTGGTGTTAAGGTTATTAGATTTGATAAAACCGCAATTTCCCAGTCTTTTTCAAGTTCTATTGGTAAAGCAAAAATCCCTGGTTTTGCATCAAATTTTGGCTTTAAGACGATCTTTAAAATTTCAAAATTTGATAATATAAGTTCTTTTATAAATAACAAGATTAGTTTAATTACAGCATAAACATTTGCTAGGTAGAAGCGATGATTAAAGAATCGCCGAAGGATAAAAATCATTAATAATCCTACGAGGTAACCTGCAAAAAATGCTGCAAAATCATACGAGTTGGTTAAAAACATCCATGTAAACGCAATAAGTATATTAAGTAATAGTTGAAAGGCCATTTTTCACTATCCCCCTAACACAGCTTGAATATAGATTGAAGGGTTCATTAGTGTTTCAGCAGCTTCGCTTATATAAGGATAGAACCAATCGGCACCTACTCCAAGAATTATTGATATTGATAGTAATAGAGCGCATGGGTACAATAACCCTTTTGTTGTACCTTTTTCTTCTTCTTTAGCTAATTTTGTTTCTCCCCAGAATCCATTCATAAAGATCTTAAAAACTGAGTAGAGCACAAGCAGGCTAGATAATAATACCAATCCGGCTAACCAATAGTGTTCACTTTCAAAACCACCAGTTACAATTAATAGCTTACCTACAAATCCACTTAGTGGTGGGATTCCGGCTAAAGTAACAGCTGCAACAAAAAACATCCAGCCTAGAAGAGGATGATTTCTGATTAATCCTCCCATTTCCTTTAAATTATTTGTTCCAGTAATAACAATCATGGCTCCTACTAATAAAAATAGTGCAGCTTTTATGACCATATCATGAACAACATAAAAGATGGCTCCAGATAAGGCAGTTGTAGAGAATGCAGCCAATCCAGCTAAAATGACTCCAACAGCCGTCATAATATTATAGATGATTATTTTCTTAACATCCCAATATGCGATAGCTCCGATAACACCTACAATAATAGTGAAACCAGCTAGTATTCCAATAATTGTATGAGTAAATGCAACATCCTGATTAAAAATCAATGTAAACACGCGGATAATCGAGTACACTCCGACTTTTGTTAAAAGTGCGCCAAAAAAAGCAGTAACTGGAGTTGGAGGTGCTTGATAAGATCCAGGTAACCAAAAGAATAGAGGGAATATTGCAGCTTTCATTCCAAATACGACTAAGAATAAAATGGCAATAACCGAGATAATTCCTTCATTACCGATTTCATTAATGCGAACTGATAAATCTGCCATATTTAACGTACCAGTAACCGCATATAGATAGGCGACCGCTGTAACAAACAGAGCAGAGGAAATAATGTTAACTAAAATATACTTAATTGATTCTCTTAATTGAATTTTTGTGCCACCTAACACGATTAATACATAGGAAGACATTAGCATAACTTCAAAGAATACAAAAAGATTGAAAATATCACCAGTTAAAAATGCACCAAGTATTCCAACAATCAAAAATTGTACGACCGAGTAATAGTAAAATCTCTCTCTATCAATCCCAATGGATTTGAAGGAATACAATATACACGCTAAAGAAACAATGGAAGTAGTTAAGACAAGAATAGAAGCGAATAAATCTGCAACTAAAACGATTCCAAAAGGTGCTTTCCAATTTCCTAAGTTTAAGGTTTGGATCCCATTGTCATAAACGAATTGTACCAAGTAACCCGAGACAATAACAGTTAATATAGCTGAAAGAGCACTTATCCATTTTTGAGCAAGGATATACTTATGTAGGAATATTAAAGCAATCCCAGCTAGTAATGGAATAAGCAGTGGTAGTATTACTAAATTATTCATTACGATCAGTTCCCCTCAATTTGTCCATGTTATCTGTTCCAAGTTCCTGGTAAGAGCGATAGGCTAGTACTAAGAAGAAAGCAGTAACACCAAAGCTTATAACAATCGCTGTTAGAATTAAAGCCTGAGGCAGCGGGTCTGTATAGGCACTGGCTTTTTCTCCAAGTAACGGTGCAGCCCCTCTTTTTAATCCTCCCATTGTAAGAAGTAACAAATGTGCTCCATGGCTTAGAAGTCCAGTTCCAATAATGATACGTATTAAACTTTTAGATAAAATGAGGTAGGTTGCAGCAGTAAATAATATGCCGATGATAAAAGACATGACTATCTCCATTATTCATCCTCCCCAATTGTTTGTATGATGACCATCACAATTCCAACAACCACTAGGAAAACACCAATATCAAATAATACGGCTGTGGCAAGACCGGTTTTCCCGATGATCGGTAAGTCGAAATAACCAAATGTATGTGTTAGGAATGGAACATCGAATAGAAATGAACCAACACCTGTTCCAACTGCAATAAGTAATCCTAATGCTGTCATGCTGATGAAATTGAATGGGAGTATGGTACGGACCGTCTTCATGTCAAAAGCTAATAACAGCAAAACAATTGCGCCAGCAGCCATTAGTCCGCCAATAAACCCACCACCTGCCGTATAGTGGCCAGCCAAGAACAGGTTGATTGCATATGCAAAAATGATGAAGACAAGAATCTTCGTCATCGTTTGAAGAATTACATCGTTTGTTTTCATCCTTGTCTCCCCCTTGTTAGACGGAGTTTTATCATTGAATAGATCCCCAGTGCTCCGATACCAAGTACGACAATCTCAAATAAGGTATCAAACCCTCTAAAGTCTACAAGTATAACATTAACCATATTTTTACCACCGGCTTCAGTGTAACTTGCATCAACATAGTAACTTGATATCGAGTCAAATAGTCTTGTGCTATTTGCTGATAAAGCGATTAATGTAACAACAGTTCCAACACCTAAAGAAATAAGTAAGTTCGTAAGTCGGAAAGAAAGTCGCTTTTGTTGTTTCTTGTACTCAGGCAAATGGTAAAAACAAAGTAAGAATAATGCAACAGATACTGTTTCTACTAATAGCTGAGTTAATGCTAAGTCCGGTGCCCTAAATAACACGAAGAATAGAGCAATCGAGTAGCCGACGGCACCAAGGGCAATAATTGCTGATAACCGAGACTTTGAAAATAAGATTGTTAAAACTCCAGCTACTAAAACCAAGGCTAATACAACTTCATATAATCCTACTGGCGCTGCCGCAGTAAAATCTACAACAAAAGCATTCTTGGTCAGTAAAGAACCACCCAATGCAAAAATCATAAAGCCAAATATAAATACTAGGTAATTTCTTATAGAGCCTGTCATGTAAAGGCTATTTAGTTTGGTTGCTGATCTTTCCATTGATATTAGCCCGTGGTCATATAAATTATTAAGTGTTAAGCGTTTTGGAAATAGGTCATAAAAGCCAGACCACTTTGTTAATGTTAAAAATAGTGCTGAGCCAATGCCTATTACTCCAATTGTCATAAATAACTCAAGGTTCCATCCATGCCAAAAGTATATTTTCGTGTTAAACGAGCCCATCTCTAAAAGAGTTGGATGAATCGAAACCATTGCAGGTTCAATTAAACCTTTGGCAATAAGGTTAGGGAAAAAGGCAATGATAATTACTAATGAAGCTAAAACAATGGGAGATATAAGCATCCCAAGTGGAGCTTCATGTGGTTTTTTATCAAGCTTTTCGGGCTGGTATTTTCCAGTAAAAGTTTTGAAAACTAAAATCATGCTATAAATAAATGTGAAGATACTTGCAATCCAAGCCAATATTGGAAAGAGCACTCCCCAAGTATCAAAATTAAAAATATTTAGTGTTGATGCATGAACCATCGCAGTAAAGAACATCTCTTTACTAAGGAAACCGTTAAAAGGTGGTAAACCAGCCATTGAGAACGAACCAATGATTGCTAATGTAAATGTTATCGGCATTAATGTCATTAATCCGCCCAACTTACGGATATCCCTTGTACCTGTTTCATGATCAACAATTCCTACAACCATAAACAGACTACCCTTGAAAGTTGCGTGATTGATTAAGTGAAAGATAGCTGCAGTTGTAGCAATTAAATAAATATTGTCGTCAAGATAGTCATAATGTAAGGCCGCTGCTCCGATTCCTAACATTGACATAATCATCCCTAACTGACTAATTGTTGAAAAGGCTAGGATTGATTTTAAATCGGTTTGCTTTACAGCGGAGAATGACCCCCAGAAAAGTGTGATGATACCAAATCCAGCAACGAGCCATAACCATTCTGCTGACCCGGCGAAAACAGGACTTAATCTTGCTACAAGGTAGATACCTGCTTTAACCATTGTAGCTGAGTGTAAATACGCACTTACCGGAGTAGGGGCTTCCATAGCATCCGGCAACCAAATATGAAATGGAAACTGAGCAGATTTTGTAAATGCTCCAAGTAGCACTAGCAATAATGCTGGAATAAATAAAGGATGTGAAGGAATTGTATCTGCTTGTGCAATTAATTCACGAATACTAAAAGTATCGGCCATCATACCTAAAAGAATAAAACCAGCTAACATTGATAAACCGCCAAACACAGTAATTAGCATTGATTTTTGGGCACCATATCTTGATTTCTCTCGATGATACCAATATCCAATAAGTAAGAAGGAAGATAAACTGGTTAACTCCCAGAAAGTATAAAGAACAATTAGATTATCAGATAAGACAACCCCAAGCATTGCTCCCATAAACATTAATAGATAAACATAAAACGTATGTAAGGATTCTTTGTCCTTCGACAAATAATATATGGAATATAAGACAACAAGCGCTCCAATTCCTGTAATCAAAAGGGCAAATAACAGCCCTAGTCCATCAACATATACTGTGAAATCGATTCCTAGTGATGGTATCCAGGATAATGTCTTTGTTATTTGGTTACCCTCAACATTACCTTTTATAAACTGTAAAAGATAAAGAAATAAGATGACCGGTAAAACAAGGACGAACCACCCAGTATGAATCTTCCTGAAATGCTTATATAACAGCGGAATGAAAACCGCTAGCAAAAAAGGAGACAAAATGGCTAAATGTAACAATGACAATGTAGTACCCCCCCTATTTATTTTTAGACGTTCACTAATCCTTAGTAAACATCAAGAATTAGTATGTATACCGTACTAGTGAAAATTATATACTAAACTAATTTATCTTGCATGCAATGTAATTGATAGTATATGCCATACTAATTGAAGTTATTAAATAAGTAAAAACACGTCAAAATATATAAAAAAAACCACAAAAAATTTTTCTGGGTATAGATTTATACTTCTTGCCAAAAACTATACCTGAGGTGTTGACTATGTATAAAAAAGAAGTAATGGTAGCAATATCAATTTTTTTTATTTTACTCATAGGTGCTTGGTGGTTGAATGATCAAACTAAAAGTGATTATGGAAATTATAAATATGAAAATGATCCAGATGGAACCGTTCGAATCCAAACTATAAATAATGGACTAATAGGCGAAGAAAATAATTTATATCCGCCTTTTAGGCCAAGAGAATATATTAGGGTTAATAGTAGACCTGGTGGAGAGTAAACAAAATATCTTACAAACTAAAACAGATGGCTGTCTAACCATCTGTTTTGTTATGTTATGCATCTGCATGTCTTTTTATTTCGTTGGATTGCCGCTGAATACTTCCCCATAAAATGAGGGCACTTAATACAAAGATTCCACATGTTACAAAGAACACAGAAGAAATCCCAAAATATCCACTTACTATTCCACCCATAACAGGACCAATTACATTTCCGAGAAATCTAAAGCTTACATTGTAACCCATTACTTCTCCTTGAATTGAGAGCGGGGCTACTTGACGAATATAAGCAGTCATACATGGTATCAACCCGCCAACAGAAATACCAAATAAAAATCGAAAAAGAACTAATTGCCAGAGTGAAGTGGCTAATCCCTGAGGGATAAAGGTGATGGCTGCAAATATGATTAATATCATTAGTACTTTATCATGACCTATCCTGTCACCAAGTTTTCCCCATTGTCTTGTTGCAAGTAAATTTCCAAATCCAGTTGCTGAAAAAGCGAGACCTGCTAGGAATGCAAGATTTTCAGTTCCATTAAGTTCCCCAACATAGAGCGCTAGAAGAGGTTGGATACTAAAATTCGCAGCCTGAACTAGTAAAGAGATTATCATAATTGTAAGTAATACTGGATTGTGAAGGATAAGTTGAAGTACCTCTTTACGTGACAATCTCTTTTTGTCCTTGTTGTCTTTTGATACTCTTATTTCATTAATCCCGATTCCCACCAATAAAGTGGACAGTGCAATGACGATTGATGTTAATAAAAATGTGTATTGAAATCCAACTGCATCAGCAAGTATTCCCCCAAGCAGTGGTCCGAATAAGGCACCAGAAACTGTCCCCATTTGTAATGTCCCGAGAGTTTTTCCTGCTGTTTCCTTTGGTGTTTGAGCAGATATTAAGGCTAATGATGTTGGAATAAAGCCTGTTACAATTCCCATTATTAATCTAAGAATAAATAGCTGTTCAACAGACCGCACAAATCCCATTAAAAAAATGCTAATTGCAATTCCAGAACCAGTGATTAACAATATTTTTTTGTATCCGTGCTTGTCGGCAAAACGTCCCCAAATAGGAGAAATAAAAAATGCTGTCAGAAATGTTACCCCGAAAACAAAGCCTGACCACTTTTGAACATAACCATCTGAAAAATCACCTAATGTATCAATGAATAATGATAAAAAAGGCATAATCATCGTAGCACTAGCTGCTACAAAAAAATTGGTAAACCACATAATCAGTAAGTTTCGCTTAGCAGTAGTAATTGTGTACACCTTCTTGTTTTAATTATTTCGTTTCCCTAAATATTATAGTATAATATTCCAAATATTAAAAGTGATTTGTAGTAGATTAGATTGAATTTTTTGTATATTTTTATTATATTCTGAAAAAAAGACATAAACAGAAGCTTATCTCGTGGTATAATTGTTTAATAATGGTGTTCGAAAATCTTTAGATGGTATGTCATAACAAGGGGGAAGTAGAATGGATGATAAGCACCAATATCTATTCATCGATTTTGAATTTACAATGCCAGAAAATAGATCTAATCCTTATGGTTTTTATCCTGAAATAATTGAAGTAGGTTTAGTAGCCGTCATAGGGCAAAAAATTCGTGGCACATTTTCTTCATATGTTAAACCATCAAAGTTTCCTATTCTCACAGAGAGATGCCGAACGTTTCTATCCATTACTCAAGAGCAGGTGAACAACGGTATTACATTTGAAGAATTAGTTAAGAAGTTAAACGAATTTGATCCCGCTCAGGAAAGTACAATAATTACCTGGGGTAATATGGATATGAAGGTACTACGCCAAAACTGCCAAAAAGCAAACATTGCCTTTCCTTTTAAAGGAAAACAACGAGACTTGTCAATGGAGTATAAACGTTTTTTTGGTGACCAAAATCAAACTGGTCTTTGGAAGGCTGTACAGGAGTATGGGAAAGAAGGGACAGGTAAGCATCACTGTGCATTAGATGATGCAACGACAACTTTCAATATTTTTAAATTGGTTGAAAATGATAAACGATACTTAGAAAAACCTGAACCGACTACGATTGGCGATAGAGTTGATTTTTCAAAGTTATTAAATAAGTTTGCATGATGAGCTAAATCCACACAAGTGATTTAGCTCTATTTTATGGTCAAAACACCCCTTATTATCCATTAATTACAAGATATATAACTGTTTCTGCTTTTCATAAAAACCATCTCCTAGGAAAAGACTAGATAAAAAAGAGGAGAGATGCTCGATGTTTGTTGGTCATCGTATGGAAAGTAACGATACAATTATCTTAACACTCGACCCTAACCTTACTGAGTTTTCAAATGAATTGGGAAGCAATCCACCTCAAAAAAAGAGACATCTTAATGGCAATGTTCAAGGATATCTTGAAAAGAATGTTCCTAATTTTAAGCAAGGAATAGTAAAGGTAGTCTCCGGAACCATTGTTGTTGCTACAATTATGCTTGGAAGCAGTTCGGTTCTCGGGGAAAATTCTCAAGCAACTGTAAAAGCAGCCTCACTAGATCACACCTACACTGTTCAAAAAGGAGATACATTATCTGCTATCGGACAAAAATTCAAAATAACAGTAAATGATCTGAAGCAACTTAATAATTTGACTGGTGATATGATTTATATCGGACAAACCTTAAAGGTATCTTCCTCAAGTTCTTCGACAGTACAAGAATCATCTTATACTGTAAAGAGTGGTGATTCCTTATCAGTAATTGCCAAACTTTACAATATGAATGTGAATGAACTGAAACAACTAAACAATTTAACAAGTGATACAATTTTTATAGGCCAAAACTTGAAAGTTAGAGGTACAACCGTCACACCCCAGCCTACAACCTCAACTCAGAATTATGTGGTTCAGGCTGGTGATTCCCTTTCTGTTATTGCTAAGAGATACAACATGACTGTCTTACAACTCAAGCAACTTAATAATCTAACCTCGGATACAATTTATATTGGTCAACAGTTGAAAGTAAGTACAACTAATTCAACAACAACAACCTCATATATAGTTCAATCTGGTGATACATTATCTGCAATTGCTAAAAGGTATAATACTACGGTAAATGCGATTATGTCTGCCAATAATTTAGCTAGTGATGTCATCTATGTTGGACAGAGATTGACTGTGGTTTCAGCAGGAGGTTCTACAACTGGTGAAACGGCTAAAAGCCCTACGCAAGTAAAACAGGAGTTAGTTAAGGACTCTTTTAACTACATAGGTGTTCCTTATGTATGGGGAGGTTCTACTCCTGCAGGTTTTGATTGTTCAGGTTTTGTGTCTTTTATGTTTGCGCAACATGGAATTAATATCCCAAGAACAACTTCTGCAGATTATTTTACAATGGGCACTTCTGTTGCAAAGTTGAATTTAGAAGTGGGAGACTTAGTGTTCTTCGGGGTGAATCGCCCAGGTGAGGTATCGCACGTAGGGTTTTATGTAGGAAATAATGAGTTTATTTCTGCAACAACCTCCAAAGGAATTGCAGTTTATTCGTTAGATAATAGTTATTGGTCTCAGTATTATATGGGGGCGAAAAGAGTTTATTAAAGGCAGGGAGTACCCTGCCTTTGTTTGTGTGTATCCCTATTTAAAATAGTCTTTTTTTAGAATTGCTAGGTTTTCTAGACTTCTTTTTGCCCATTCGCTGTTATCTGTTTCCAATTCAGTTACTGCTTTATTTAATGAGTCGTGTAGGGATTCTTCATAAGATGGAATTTCGCCTTCATATGGACGTACCATTTTTAAAGGGATGTTTGTTTGTTCGTTAAAGGCCAGTGCTCTGCGTTCATGAAAGATTGGAACATTAACTTCCTTAGGAGCATGAAGGTCCCCTTGTAGAGGATGCTTAAGAACAGCTTTAATTTTAACTAAGTAATGTTGTGGACGGATGTTTGTTATTTCACCGATATATTTACCAGTCTTAGCGATTCCTGTGACAATATCACCGATTTGTAATGTGTTTTCACTCAATTTTTCCACCCTCTATCCTGTATTAATATGTTCGAGAACTTATCATTAATATGATATACTTAGCGAGTTAGACTAGCAATATGAAAGGTAGTGTGTCTATGTTCGCAGTATTCAACACGCTTTATTTATTTTTATATTTTCCAGAGGATAAGTCGGAGTATATTCCAGCCTTCTTTTGGATGGTACTTTTTTTGTTATTCGCTGTTTTAACAATGCGTTTTTTTATAAAAATCTCTCAAAAAGAACAAGCAAAAGCAAAAGAACTTGAAGAGAGATTAAGAGATAAAGAATAGATTGCAAAGTAATCCTACTCAGTTAAGTGGGATTTTTTTAATTATTTGAAATAATTTTATTAATAGATTTATGCTATTATAAATATTATTTCAAAAATGAGCAATAAAAGAGGAGTAAGAATACATGAAAAATGATCAGTGGACATCAAAGATCGGTTTTATACTAGCAGTTGCAGGTTCTGCAATCGGGCTAGGTGCTATATGGAAGTTTCCGTATATGGCTGGAACAAATGGAGGAGCCATCTTTTTTCTATTGTTTCTTCTATTAACGATATTCATAGGCGCACCCATTTTAATAGCGGAATTTATTATTGGTAGAGCTTCACAAAAAGATGCAGTAAGCTCTTTTAAACAATTAGTCCCACAGACAAACTGGCATATACTAGGGTATATGGGGGTTGTACTGTCCTTTATCCTATTATCTTTTTATAGTGTCGTAGGTGGTTGGATCTTATCATATCTATGGAGGAGTATTAGTGGTTCGTTAACAGGGCTAAATAATGATGAGTATGGAAGTCTTTTTTCAAGTATTATTGCTAGTCCATTTGAGGTTGTGTTGGTTCAGTTCCTATTTATGCTTCTGACCATTATGGTGGTTCAGGGAGGCATTCAAAAAGGAATTGAAAAAGCTAGCAAATACATGATGCCAGCTCTTTTTATCTTATTTTTGATTTTGGTATTTCGTTCAGTAACTTTAAAAGGTTCGAGTGAAGGAATTGCGTTCTTATTAAAACCGAATTTTATGAACATAACGTCTGACACAGTATTAATGGCTTTAGGACAGTCGTTCTTTGCTTTGAGTGTCGGTATTTTGGTAATGGTAACGTATGCTTCCTATTTATCTAAAAAGGAGAATATCACAAAGTCTGCATACACAGTAGTTGGATTAAATATTTTGATTTCTCTTTTAGCAGGATTGGTTATTTTTCCTGCAGTATATGCATTTGGATTTGAGCCAAGCGAAGGACCTGGTTTAGTTTTCGTTGTCCTTCCAGCAGTATTTAATGAGATGTTTTTCGGTGGCTTTTTCTTATTTCTATTTCTTCTGTTGCTTCTGTTTGCTACCTTAACATCTGCCTTCTCGATACTAGAAATCGTTGTGGCAGCAATAGTAAAGGGAGAACACCAGAAGAGAAAGCATGCAACCTGGATTTCTGGTATTTTGGTTTTCCTAGTTGGTATTCCGAGCGCCTTATCCTTTGGAGTGTTGTCTGATTTCTTGATTTTTGACAAAACAATATTTGACTTAGCAGACTTTGTTGTTACTAATCTTGGCTTACCATTAGGAGCTCTGTTTATCTCTTTATTTGTTGGCTACAGACTACCAAGGAAGCTAGTTAAGCAAGAGTTAGAAAATGGTACAAATGGTCTTGGTACTTTGTTTGATTTATGGTATTTCTCAATTCGTTTTATTGTTCCAATTGCTATAAGTGTTATCTTTGTTTATTCGCTTGGTTGGATTTAAAAATGATGTAAAGTGGGGAATGGAAATGGATATTGTTATAATTAGACATGGTCAATCAGAAGCAGACTTACTAGGCGTCCATGAGGGAAGAGCAGATTTTGCACTAACAGATTTAGGTAGAGAGCAAGCTGGGCTTATGGCAGAGAAAGTAACCAATAGCTTTAGCCCTACTAAAATTTGGGCTAGCCCATTGAAGCGAGCACATGAAACGGCCAGTATACTATCACAAAAATGTGGCGTTCCACTGATACTTGAAGAAGACTTAATGGAATACAATAATGGTGTTTTGGCTGGGTTACCAAGGGAAGTTGCTGCACAAAAATACCCTCTCCCACCTGGTGGAAGATTGCCACATGAAGCAATCGAGGCAGGTGAATCTGTCCTCGATTTTAGATTAAGAGTGGAGCGTGTTTTTTCTAAAATAATTGCTGAAAGCGGAGATGCTCCGAGAATTGCTATTGTTGCCCATGGTGGCACGATCTCAAATATACTTAAATCTTTTCTTAGGCTACCACCAATTACAGAGTATGGGTTTTCTACAGGCGATACAGGTATTCATTACTTACGAATTACCGAGAATAATAGACTGATTTTATGGTTAAATAATACGGAGCATTTAGTGGATTTACAAAAAGATGGAGTCTAGGTTTTATTCGGACAGGTGTGCGAAGAGAATTCTAATACTAGTCCGAATAGAAGGTGGATTCGGACAGGTTGAGCAAGCCAGTACTTCAACCAGTCGGAATCCAGAGGTAATTCGGACAGGTTGAACAAGCGAGCACCTCGACTAGTCCGAATCCAGAGGTAATTCGGACAGGTTGAGCAAGCCAGTACCTCGACTAGTCCGAATCCAGAGGTAATTCGGACAGGTTGAGCAAGCCAGTACTTCAACCAGTCGGAATCCAGAGGTAATTCGGACAGGTTGAGCAAGCCAGTACTTCAACCAGTCGGAATCCAGAGGTAATTCGGACAGGTTGAACAAGCGAGCACCTCGACTAGTCCGAATCCAGAGGTAATTCGGACAGGTTAAATAAGCCAGCACCACAACTAGTCCGAATCCAGAGTTTATTCGGACAGGTTGAACAAGCGAGCACCTCGACTAGTCCGAATCCAGAGGTAATTCGGACTGGTTGAATAAGCCAGCACCACAACTAGTCCGAATCCAGAGTTTATTCAGACAGGTTGAACGAGCCAGCGCCTCGACTAGTCCGAATCCGAAGGTTATTCAGACAGGTTGAATAAGCTAGCACCACAACTAGTCCGAATCCAGAGTTTATTCAGACAGGTTGAGCAAGCGAGCACCTTGACCAGTCCGAATCTGAAGGTTATTCAGACAGGTTGGATAAGCCGGCACCACAACTAGTCCGAATCCAGAGGTAATTTGGACAGGTTGACCAAGCCAGAACCTCAACCAGTCCGAATCCTAAACCAGTAAACCAGTAAACAGAGTAAACTACCATTCTCCTCTCGAGAGAATAAGGTGCCTTCTATACTCTACGCCAATGCAACCTTCAGCCTAGTAAGCCCCTCTTCAAGCGTACTTAAAGGACATCCAATATTAATCCGAACAAATCCTTCGCCACCTGGTCCGTATTTAGGGCCAGGCTCTAACCCTAATTTCCCCTTCTTGATTAGGACATCCTTAAGCTCGGAGTCTGTTAACCCTAATTCCCTGCAATCCAACCAAACGAGATAACTAGCATCAGGTCTTATCACCTTAACTCTAGGAAGATTAGATTCGATGAAGTTCATAAGATACGTAACATTTTGCCGCAAATACTCAATTAAATTATCCAACCACTCGTCTCCATGCAGGTAAGCTGCCTCCATACCAATAATGCCAAATGTACCTAAGGTAAAAAATCCTTGTTGTTGTTGCCTTTTATCAAACCTTGTTCGTAACGATCTATTTGGAATAATAGTGGCTGAAGCCTGTAAACCAGCTAAATTAAAGGTTTTACTAGGTGCAATTAACGTGAGGGATTGTTCAGCAAACTCTTTTGAAATAGAAGCAAAAGGAATATGTGTTTGATCGCCGATAATTAAATCTGAATGAATCTCATCAGACACAATAAGAATATTGTGCTTTAGACAAATTTGACCTAACCTTCTAAGTTCTTCTTTTGACCAAACTCTTCCACCAGGATTATGAGGATTACACAGAAGAAATAGTTTAACAGAAGGATCTAAATTTTTTTCTAAATCGTCAAAATCAATATAATAGCGGTTATTCTTTAAGATTAGTGGACTGTTAAGCACGGTCCGATTATTCTTCTCTATCATTTCAAAGAAAGGGGTATAAATGGGTGATTGAATGAGGATTTTATCTCCTGGGCTTGAAAACTCTTGAATGGCCATGCTAATTGCAAAAACGACTCCAGGACTGTATGTTATTGAACTAGAAGTGACTTCCCATTGGTGCCTTCGTTTCAACCAGCCTGTAATAGCCTCACTTGTCTCTGCTAAGGGTAGAGAATAGCCAAAGATACCATGGTTGACCTTTTGTGCAAGTTCCTTTACAACTATCTCTGGTGCTTGAAAGTCCATATCAGCTACCCACATAGGAAGAACATCTTTTGTTCCAAATACTCTTTCATTTATATCCCATTTCACAGAGTTTGTTCCCTTACGGCAAATTTCGTTATCAAAGCTCAACATACATTCAACCTCCTAATATGTATTACATGTAAAGGTGTGATAAAATAGACCATACTGTATTTATGAAACCTATGTGTAACTAGACAGAAGTTATTACATTAAAGATAAAATTATGTGTAAAAAGGTGATAATAATGACTATGCAAAGAGATGTTAATTTACAGATCATGTACCTGCTTGAAAATTGGGACCCTCTAGGGCATGGACTAGGGTCATATGAAACAGAAGCAGTAGATGTTCTTCAGGCTGTACACCAGATAGATGATCCGGAGAAACTTGCAACTAAAATTCAGTTAATTTATGAATTCTCGTTTGAACAGCTGATTCCTTTATCAGATTGTAGAAAAATGGCTGAAAAGCTACTGTTAATTAAAAATGATTCTACTTGTGAATTGTAGGTTAACTAAAATAAAAAACATAAGAGGAGATTACATCAGGTAGTTACGATGTAATCTCCTCTTATGTTAGATAAACTGAGCTATTTTCTCATGAACTAGTAAGGGCTTCTCTTCAGGTACAAGATGACCAGTTTTAGATAACGAAATAAAAGAGGAATTCGGGAGGTCTTTGTGCAGACGTTCTCCAATAGAAATAGGAACCACCTTGTCCTCTTGTCCCCATATCAATAAACTAGATGTTTCAATTTTTTTCAGTTCTTCAGGAGGCAAATCACCTTCTCGATGCCTAATCATTCTTGTTAATGCTCTAAAGATATTTTCATCTGAAAATGGCTCTAGATATCCTTTTCTCATATCTTCATCTATGATCGAATGATCGTGAACAACATTGTAAAGATTACGATCTATTCCTTGTTTTGCAAGATGGCGTTTTACATATAGATGAAAAAAGGGAAAATAACTTGAATAAATTAAAGGAGAAGGTAGTCTCTTCATATAACCAGAACTACTAAGTAAAACAATTTTATCAATTAAATCCGGGCATTGCTTTGCAATATTTAAAGAAATTTGTCCTCCCATAGAATGCCCCACTAAACTTACGCGAGAATAGTTAAGGTGATTAAGTAACTTAATCACAACGTTAGCTAAATTCTGATATGAATAGGTCATTTTTGTAGACTTACCACTACGACCAAATGGTGGCAAGTCGAGAGCAAGTACAGTATACTCTTCTTTTAATAAAGGAATAAGTCTTCTGTAGCTAAAGGTTGAAGAGAGGAAGCCGTGAATAAGTACAAGTACAGGTTTATTGCGATCTCTATGGGTATATAACTCATAATAAATGTCTATCCCTTGAACATTTACTTTAAACTGGGGAGATACTAACGTCATTGATTTCACTCCAAATTAAAATATGAAACTATTTTACCCAACTTTACCCCAAAAACACACTTTTTTAAGTGCAAAATAAAAATGGACATTACCAATGGTAATGTCCACAAACAAAAGGGGGGGAATACTAGAAAGCCTTATAATTAATATGATACCCAGTATTTCACTTTATAAACACTAAAAACAACTTAAACTAAATTATTTTTATCGTTATACTTAATTTCATATAACATTTGCATAACGCGAAGAAAATCTTCTTCAGAAAATTCCTTAGCTTTGCGTAAGATCAGTTTTGATTTTTTTATTCCAATTTCTTTAATGAGTGATTCAATCTCTGAATCTATCCCAAATGTTGATTCTGTAGTTTCTTGTTCCATAAGTTCTGAAGCTGGAATATCAAGTACGGTTGAGATTTTTAAGATTGTTTGAACATCAGGTGTCTGTTCTCCATTTTCATACTTCTCTATAGTCCCTGTTCCCACACGTACTTTTAGTGCGAGTTCCTGCTTAGTCATACTACGTTGTTCACGATAAACTTTAATGTTCTCACCTATACTACCCATCATCTCACCCCACAGAAATAATAACGATTTCTTACTACTATCATACCATTTCCAACATGTAATAAAATTATCAAAACTAGAACGTTTTGTGATAATTAATAAAAATCTATTAGAAGATGAAACAAATGTTTATAAAAGTACGTTACATATGTGAAAAAAGGAGGTTAGCCATCATGCAAGAGGAAGAGTTAATCCAGCGGGCCAAACAAGGGAATATGAATGCCTTTAGTGAACTTGTCGAGGCATATTACCCAACTGTTGAACGGTTTGCTTATCAATTAGGAAATCGACAGGAAGAAATTCAGGATATAACCCAAGAGGTGTTTATTCGAGTATATAGATTTCTAGACCAATTCTCAAAAGCGAAATTTTCAACATGGCTGTACAAAATAACATTAAATGTAACGAGGGATATGGCTAGAAAACGCAGTCAAAATCTTAAAAAAATCTTTAAAATTCAAAAAGAACGTCATGACGATTACCCGGAGGTCGAATCTCATATTTTACAAAATGAAGAGGACCGGAGACTACATCTGTGTATTCAAAAATTAGACGAAAAATATAGAATTCCGATTGTATTGTTTTATTTTCATGATAAGAAATACGATGAGATAGCCGAAATTATGTCAGTTACCCTATCTACCGTAAAAACTAGAATATTAAGGGGAAAAACGATGCTTAAAAAAGCAATCGAAGAAATGGAAAAAAAAGAAGGTGAAGTACATGGATGATAAATTTTTAGAAAAAAGACTTCAGAACCTAAAATCTTCTTACGAGGAGTTGCCAACAGTATCACAACCTAAGGACATTGTTACAAAGATAAAAATGACGGAGCGAAAATCAAAAAAGAAGTTTTTATTCCATTTTCCTTATGCTGCAAGTTTTATAGGAGTACTTCTGATTGGAAGTTTGTTGGCTTTGCAATTACTTGACGATAAACAAGAAGTTCAGCATGGAGGTAATAATCAAGATACAGAACAGAGTGAACAGCAAGTTCCAACACAGGAAGAAATTGAAGAAAAATCCCAAGAACTTCGTATATATTATGAAGAGCTTTTAACCAATTTAAAAACCAATTTGGAAACTGAAAATATAGATCAATATTCTTTTGTGAAAGACAGCAAAAATGTTGTAGACCGTTTTGGAGATCCCTCATTCAAGGCATTTACAAGTAAACAAGATTTAAACGATTATTTTGACAACACAAAGTACTATATCACCCAAAAATTACAAACTCCGGAACAACAATTATCTGCGCTAAGTCAAAGGCAAACTGAAATACCTGACGATGAAATACTAGGTCTCATTATAAAACAAGAGGAGATTTTAAAAACAATCTATGAGCCTGAGTGGAATACACATTCAAATGCGATTTATAGTGAGATGAGTGACAGCAGTCTATCGGTGATTCTAGAGAGGTTAAATAGTAAACACGATTTTAAATCTGAAGATGTTAATACTTTTGCAAAAACAGTGGTTAGTAATGGATATATTTTCGAGCATGTTGGCGAGGGTATGATTGAAATTTCGAAAGATTATTCTAGACTGAGTCAATTGAATGTAAGTCAACAAATTACAGATTACTTTACAATGATTCAAGAAAGAATTGTCATGGATGCGGCATTGATAGTAACTTGGAATGAACTTTCCGACAGAATTGTAAAATTAGAAAGATTTATTCTTTCTAACCCAAACTTTCCGGATAATAAGATTCTATATGAACTGTATAGTAAGTATTTCACTTTTTACACAACAAGCCTATTAGATAACACCCCAATTTATGAACGTGATGTTTTGATTGAAGAGGTAAAAAATAGCTACCAACGATTTATGGAAGTTAATAAAGGGACCGAAACAGCTCAAGTCATAAACGAATATTATCAAAGGCTTGAAGAAAATAACTTTAATCGTGTGGATAATCCAGAAATCCCAGAATTGATTACCATTGAACCGTAGGGAAAATCGCAACGAGTACCTGAGTTGAGACTGTGATAAAAAGGTTTTCATACTTTAAAAGAAAATCGGAAATCCTAACCTTATTAAAGGCCCTAATTAAACAATTTTTGATTATATCCTTTAACTGTGATATAATTTTAAATTGCGTATAATTGTCGTATATAAAATAAGATTTTGGGAGTGTTTCGCATGTCTGAAAATTATCAAGTAGGTAGTGTAGTTAAAGGAAAAGTAACAGGAATTCAACCGTACGGAGCGTTTGTTGCATTAGACGAATCAACACAAGGTTTAATTCATATCTCTGAAGTAACTCATGGTTTCGTGAAGGATATAAATGAGCATTTAAAAGTTGGAGACGAAGTAAATGTGAAAGTTCTTTCTATCGATGAGAAGGCTGGTAAGATTGGCCTTTCAATCCGTGCAACTGAAGAAGCACCAGAAAAGCCAGTTGTTACAAAACAAGCAAAACCAAAGAAACGTCAAGCTTCAGTAAAGATTGACCCATCACTAACAGAAGCTCCACAAGGATTTAATACGTTAAAAGAAAAGTTAGAAGATTGGATCGAACAATCTAATCGTGAAGATTTAATTAAAAAGTAATCATCAAAAAAGGCTATGACATTATGTCATAGCCTTTTAATTAATTTTAGCGAGTTGGGTTTGGTTCAGTTGCTCTTTCACGAACTAAATCTGGTTTAAATAATAAACCAAGGTTAATTAGTCCTGCAATACCCACAAGTCCATAAACTATACGGGAAAGAGCTGTTGCTTCTCCGAAAATAGCCGCTACAAGATTAAAATTAAAGAACCCAATTAGACCCCAGTTTATTGCACCAACAATGGTTAAAAGCAATGCGATACGTTGTAATGTACTCATGTTTTTTTCCTCCTTATTGAATTATTCCTTTATATTTTGTTAAAAAGTAGAGCGATTTATGCATCACACAGTCATCTGTGAAAATAATAAGAGAGTTATTTCTTTACTTTCATAAATCAATTCGTTCATAATCAACAATAAGGAGGCGATACAGTATGCAAAATTTTACATATCATAACCCTACAAAATTAATTTTCGGTAAGGGACAAGTTGAAGAATTAAAAAATGAGGTACCAAAGTACGGCAAGAAAGTACTAATGGTTTATGGTGGAGGAAGCATTAAACGAAATGGCCTCTACGATCAAGTTAAAGATTTATTAAATGAAATTGGTGCTCAAGTTTTTGAATTGGCAGGGGTGGAACCTAATCCTCGTCTAACAACAGCACGTAAAGGAATTGACATTTGTAAACAAGAAAATATCGAATTTATTCTTGCTGTCGGTGGAGGCAGCGTGATTGATTGTACAAAGGCTATTGCTGCTGGAGCAAAGTATGACGGTGATGTTTGGGACTTTATTTCTCGAAAAAATATTGCGGGCGACGCTCTTCCATTTGGAACTATTTTAACACTATCAGCTACTGGGTCAGAAATGAATGCTGGTTCTGTTATCACGAACTGGGAAACACAAGAGAAATACGGTTGGGGAAGTGCAGCTACTTTTCCAAGGTTTTCAATTTTGGATCCAGTAAATACATTCTCAGTTCCACTTGACCAAACCATTTACGGCATCGTAGACATGATGTCTCATGTATTCGAACACTATTTTCATCATGTTGAAAATACACCATTACAGGATCGTATGTGTGAAGCTGTACTAAGAACCGTAATGGAAACAGCTCCAAAGCTTTTAGTGGATCTTGAGAATTATGAATATCGAGAAACCATTATGCTTAACGGGACAATGGCGCTAAATGGAATGTTAAATATGGGGTACCGTGGTGACTGGGCAACTCATAATATAGAACATGCTGTTTCCGCTGTCTATGATATCCCACATGCAGGAGGATTAGCTATTCTATTTCCAAACTGGATGAAATACAACCTAGATATCAATGTGGACCGATTCAAACAACTAGCAGAGCGAGTGTTTGATGTTAATCCAGAAGGCAAATCAGACAGAGAAGTCGCATTAGAAGGTATTGAAAAACTCCGTGAATTCTGGAACAGCATCGGTGCACCATCAAGACTTGCCGACTATGAAATTGGTGACGACAAACTAGAACTAATCGCCGAAAAAACAGTCGCCTTCGGAGAATTCGGTAACTTCAATAAACTAGGCAAAGAAGACGCCTTTGCAATCTTAAAAGCATCTCTATAGTTCGAACAAATAATCAGAGTTTGATACTCTGGTTATTTTTTTATATGTATCTTGCCTATAGAGTTTAAAAAAACAAAATATTTACTGAAGAGTGTATTGGAGCCACAGGCACTTGACTCCTGCGGGATGTGAGGAAAAGTCGAGACCCCGCAGACGGAACGTCGAGGAGGCTCGACTTCCTCCCCGCGGAAAGCAAGTGCCTGTGGCGGAAAGGAACGGTCTAGGTTCGAACGAAAAAATTTGTCAAAGTTTGTTCTAAATTGGACACGCTTACATACAAGAGTGTTTCTTGATTTAGCCTGCGTGATTCGATAAAGTGTAATAAGTGAAATTAAAAACAAAAACATGGAGGACCAAAACTATGACACATGTTCGTTTTGATTATTCAAAAGCACTATCCTTTATTAGTGAACATGAACTTACATACTTGCAAGATGCTGTAAAAGTTGCTCATCATTCAATTCATGAAAAAACAGGAGCAGGTAATGACTTTTTAGGATGGGTTGAACTTCCTACAGAATACGATAAAGAAGAATTCTCTAGAATTCAGAAGTGTGCTGAGAAAATTAAATCAGATTCTGACATTCTTTTAGTAGTAGGAATAGGAGGCTCTTACCTTGGGGCAAGAGCAGCTATTGAGGTACTGAGTCATTCATTTGCAAGTTCCCTTTCAAAAGAACAACGTCAATCACCACAGGTTATATTTGTAGGGAATAATATCAGCTCAACTTATATGAAAGATTTAACGGATCTTTTAGACGGCAAGGATTTTTCGATTAATGTTATTTCAAAATCTGGAACAACAACTGAACCTGCTTTGGCATTCCGTATTTTCCGTAAACTATTAGAAGAAAAATACGGTAAAGAAGAGTCACGTAAACGAATTTATGCAACAACTGATAAAGAGCGTGGGGCACTTAAAACACTCGCTACAGAAGAGGGATATGAATCGTTTATTATTCCAGATGATGTTGGAGGAAGATATTCTGTTTTAACCGCGGTAGGTTTGTTACCGATTGCTGTAAGTGGAGCAGATATCGAAGCAATGATGAAAGGTGCGGCTCAGGCAAGTGAAGATTTTTCAGCATCAGAGTTAAAAGATAATCCGGCATATCAATACGCTGCTGTACGAAACGCACTTTATAATAAAGGTAAAACGATTGAAATTTTAGTCAACTATGAGCCAGGGCTTCAATACTTTTCAGAATGGTGGAAACAGTTATTCGGAGAAAGTGAAGGGAAAGATCAAAAAGGAATTTATCCTTCTTCAGCAAACTTCTCAACGGACTTACATTCTTTAGGTCAATATATTCAAGAAGGCCGTCGTGATTTATTTGAAACAGTATTAAATGTAGAGAAATCACGACATGAACTGACTATTGAAAAAGAAGACGTTGATCTAGATGGGCTAAATTATTTGGCTGGTGAAACTGTAGATTTTGTTAATAAAAAAGCATTTGAAGGTACAATGCTTGCTCATACCGACGGAGGAGTTCCAAACTTAATTGTTAACATTCCAGAGTTAGATGCTTATACTTTTGGCTACCTTGTTTATTTCTTTGAAAAGGCTTGCGCAATGAGTGGATATTTACTAGGAGTTAATCCTTTTGATCAACCTGGCGTAGAAGAATACAAAGTAAACATGTTCGCATTATTAGGTAAACCAGGATTTGAAGAGAAGAAAGCAGAACTAGAAAATAGGTTAAAATAAATCTTTTAAAAAGAGCTATTTCCCCGTGAAATATCTCTTTTTCTTTTAGTAATATTTCATTAGTTGGATAACCTAAAGGGTAGAATTCTTAAAAAGGGGTTGTTCATATGATTCCAGTTCCTTCAACACTCGAAGGGAAAACATATCAATTATATAAACTAGAAAAGGAACTTAAGCCACTCGGTTATACAATTGGTGGCGGATGGGAATACGACCACGGTTACTTCGACTATAAAATAGATGACGAGGTAGGGTATCAGTTTTTAAGGTTGCCTTTTGAAGCAGTAGATGGGCAGCTTGATTCACAAGGAGCAACAGTCCAACTAGGAAGACCATTTCTACTTTCTCATAAATACCAAATAGGGATGGATGATCAAGTTCAAACCGATATGGACTTTTTTGCTGCGGCGGTGGATCAATTTCAGGAGCCACAAGACCCGGATGCAACATTTCCTGAAAAGTATATTGATTTAGGAAAATCCTTGGTTAAAGAGTTGGAGACCATATTAGCAGATGATTAAAGGGATCCTTGAACTTGGATCCCTTAGTCTTTAATCACTAAAAGCTCATCATTTTCTTCCAACGTATAAGACAATGGTGGGTTGATATTTGAGTTTTCGCCTCTTTTGACACCCAAAAGGAGAATGCGTTCCTTTAATAACGCTGAGCTCTTATCTTGGAAAGTCATTCCCACATCTTTATTAGATAGTTCGATATATTTAAGCTTACTACCTTTTAATTGATCAAGCATCGTTACTAAAATATCTGACATTCCATGGGATACAACGTCGTTAACCATCAATAGCCCTGAAATATGATTGGTTTCAATAATTTCATTTGCACCTGCTCGTTTAGCGTTATTTACCTGATGTCCAGCTAATATTTCGACAATACAATAGGCATCGGGATTTAAACCTTTTATCGCTATAAGGGTAAGTATGGTTAACATATCTGCTTGTTGCTCATCCTTGCTTTGGTCTGCCGTGAGTATGACCATTTCAGCATGATTAATATCCGCCTTGAGGAGAGTCTCATCAACTGTTGGGTTTCCCTTGATAAAGTGGATATCATATTTGGGATTAGGATTTTCTTTAAGTGTTTCGTCAATTAACAAAATTTTCACAGTAGAATCCAATTTTTTTAGCTGTTCAATAATGATGCGCACACGTTCATTCCAGCCAACTATGATAATATGCTTATCTCCATAATACTCCATTTTACCGTCTAGAAAGGAGTTTTGGTTAGTGATCGCTGTAGCTGCTAACGTAACAAAATAAGTTGTAACAAAACCGGTCCCAAATAATATAAGAACCATTCCCAAGCTTCTACCTGCTATAGAAGACGGTACGTAATCTCCAAACCCTACAGTTGAGGTAGTAACAAGTGCCCACCAAATCCCATCGAATACAGTTGGGAAGTTTTCAGGTTCGATTAAGTGAATGATTGAACCAAAGAAAAAGATAATTAAAAAGATTATTAAAAGTACACGCGAAATGATTGGCCATCGAAGAAATGTAATCAGTAGTTTGTTTGTTCGCATTTAGAAGTAAATCTCCCCTTCAGTTGTGTATGTTAGTAAGTATTGCCAAAGGGGGAGGGGGATAAAAGTTATTCTGCCTCATTCTTTGGAATAAATGACAGGACTTCTTTTATTATAGTGTTAATTCTTTTAGTTGTTTCTTCCTCACCATAAGTAGATTTGGCTTTCTCAATAGCATCTATCACTTCTGGTTCAAATTCAATCAAAGGTTTATCTTCCTCAGATTCATTATAGTATTCAATAAATACATCTAATGCTTCATTCATTCTGTCTATGGATTCACTCAACTTCTGTTTTTCTTTTTCATTCAACTTCATAACTTAAACCTCACCATTCCAATCTATTATCAGTCCCAAAAGCCTTTTGTAAAATTAATAAAAATGTCAAAACTTAGATAAAAAAAGGAGGCTAGGAAAAACATAATTACTAGAACTGTAATTATCCAGCCAATCGTTGTTTTATTCATAAGTCCTCCTAAGAATAAAGAAGGTAACAGTTGTCTTAGTATTTGTAAGTATATAAGGAATAAACATATAAATAGAAAAAGTAGCAGAGATTGTATGAAAGTAGTAAAGGACTCCGAAGAGGAGTCCTTGTTTGTATATAAAATGATACTGACCGATATGATAAAGAAACTATTGCTCTTGAGAAACAAAGGTCTCCTTAATCTATACAACAAATTTCCTTCGAACAGCCTTCACATTGAATTTCTCTTCTTAAGTAGTTGATATTATGAATCGTTATAGTACTACCAGAGATAGAGATAACTCCATCTGATTTTAGACTAGAAAGAAAACGGTTGACAGATTCCCTTGTACTTCCGCAAAAGTTTGCTAAATCCTGGTTTGTTAATTGTAAATCGATTACAATCGAACCGTTGGATTGGGGAATTCCATAAGTGTTTGACATTCTAATTAGTGTAGAATAGAGCGCACCCTTTTTGCCAAAAAGCATAAGATCTCTAAACTTTGTGTGAGTTTTTTGAAAATGTGTGTTGAACCATATAATAAATTCTTTAGCTAAGGCTGAATTCGAACTAACAGCTTCTTCAATTGTTTCACGATTTAGAACGTATACTTCTACAGGAGTAACAGCTTCTGCAGTTAAAAAGTAATGTGGATTGTTTGTAAATAAAGTAAGCTCACCAATTAAATCACCAGTTTTACACATACGTAAATTAAGTTGTTGCCCATCAATGCTTTGTTTACTTAAACGAACAATTCCAGACTTAATATAAAAAATTTCAGTAGACTTTTGCCCTTCATGAAAAATACAGCTGCCACGGTTAATTTTTCTGACCGTATCTGCTAAATCAAAAATCGTTTGCAAAGTTACTGTAGATGGCGAAAGTGTATATGCAGATGTCATTGCTATTCCCTCCTCTATAATGTGAACAATTCGTTAACACTGCTGTTATAGTGTTTTTATAATAACAAGTGAATGGAAGAATGACTGTGATGGAAATCACACTATTTAGGATATTTTCACGAAATGTTCACTTTTTACATTACAGAGTAACATTTAATTGTATCAGAACGACTAATAGTTAAGGATATGAATTGGAGGAGAGATAGTTGGTACAACAAACCGGATATAAAAATAAATGGGGAATTGTCACAGTCAGTATACTAAGTAGTCTGCTTATAACTGTAACTTATGGTTTATATGTAGTGGATGGATTATATACTTTGGACTTTTTAAAGTTATTTCTCATTATAGTTGGACTGCACCTACCTATAATAATTAGTTATTTTCTAAGGTGGCGATATTTTCACGTTGTAAGTATAATAGGTTGGCTCATTATCTGGATAGGATATATCTATTACCTGATAGCTCATAACGAAGGGATGAAGGACTTAGTTATCATCACATGGATCACTTTCTCTTGGGTTTTAACGCAGAGCATAGCATTAGTTATACATGTGTTTATAAGTATCAAAACAAGAAGCAAAGAGTCTCTCTAAAAGAGTCTCTTTGCTTCTTGTTTAATATCTTGCTCTAGATAACTATTATTCAGCTTTAGCAGCTTGAATTTGTAATGATACTTTTACTTTATCTCCAACTAGCACTCCACCAGTTTCTAATGCTGCGTTCCAAGTTAAGCCAAAATCACTACGGTTTATTGTACCTTCTACACTAAATCCAGCTTTTTCATTGCCCCAAGGATCCTTACCAGAACCTTCAAATGTTACTAGGAAGTTTTGAGACTTTGTAACACCATTAAGTGAAAGATCTCCAGTTACGTCATACTCGTTGTCACTTTTTCTTGAAATGTTTGTTGATGTGAAAGTCATTGAAGGTTTATTTTCAACATCAAAAAAGTCAGCTGAACGAAGGTGATTATCACGGTCAGCATTACGAGTATCGATACTTGCAAGGTCAACACTGAAAGTGATATCAGCTGAAGTTAGATCAGTAGGATCAGCCACAATTGTGGCATCAAAAGAATTGAATGCACCTCTTACATTTGTGAACATCATATGTTTAATTGAAAATTCTACACTACTGTGAGTTGGGTCAACTGCCCATTTTGTTTTTGTCATGTTAAATTCCTCCATCTTTTAGTTTTAATTAAATTATCTTAAATTAAAGATATTTGATTTCGAGATTATTATATGATTTTCAGGTTAGCATTGTCAACAATAAAGATTATAGATTTTATTAAATTTGATAAAAGCGATGATGGAAATCTAGGATAATGTATTGACATGTTCTTTATATAGAACTACAATGATAAGAGTAAGAGAATTGTTCTATTTGGAAAAATAGTTACAGAGTTTTTCCATATATTTTTT
The DNA here is from genome assembly GCA_947497585.1 of uncultured Bacillaceae bacterium. Lineage (GTDB taxonomy): Bacteria > Bacillota > Bacilli > Bacillales > Bacillaceae_L > Bacillus_BV. The sequence continues at coordinate 48,400 of CANMHG010000015.1, forward strand.
AGTTGGACGTTCTTTATACAGAACTGTTTGTGAGAAGATAATACATATAGAAATAGGTGAAATTAATGAGCGATAAATACAATCCGAGCAACTATGAAGGCAAAGTGAAGGAAATTAATTTAAAGGAATATGTAGATATCATAAAAAAGCGAGTATGGATTATTATTCTAATGACGCTGTTAACAACCGCTGTAGGCTATATTTATAGTAAAAATAATACTCCTATTACTCAATATCAGACATCCACTAGAGTCATTTTAGAAGCAGAACCAAACACAATAAATACCTTAATGGTTATGATAAAAGATCCATTAATACTTGATAAAGTAATTTCACAGTTGGGTCTTACTAAATCTTCTGGTGCATTAGCCAATCAAATAAATATAGGAAGTGTAAATGATTCGCAAATAATTAAAGTAACGGTAATTGACACTGATCCCCAACTCGCAGTTGAAATTGCCAATACTACGATAGAAGTATTTAGAAACGAGATTACAGGAATATTAGGCATATTTCTAAATGTGAAGGTAATTTCAGAAGCACAAGATGCCTCTCCGCTAGAAGAAGCGGGTAGTAATATGGTTCTTATCATGTTTGCATTAGGCTTAATTTTGGGTATAGGTTTTGTATTTTTATTAGATTCACTGGATAACAGAATTAGATCAGACCAAGAAATCGAAAAATATTTAGGGGCACCGGTACTAGGTTTTATACCGAAAATGAAAGGAAGTAATACAACAGTAAAACGAAAAAGACGCAAGGAGACAATAAATAGAGGTGAAACGTTTGATACCAACTAATTTGAATCCATTTTCAAGAAGCTCAAAAGGAAAATTAGTAACACACTCCAGCCCAGAATCAAGGGTTTCTGAACAATTTAAAACTATTCGGGCTAATATACAAATCCTTTTAGGAGATGAGAGAAAAAATATCTTGCTTTTTACAGCCACTAATAAGTCTGATGGTAATACAACATTACTGGCGAATCTAGCAGTATCTATCGCTCAGCAACGTGAAAAAGTATTATTAATAGACGGAAATTTAAGAAGACCAGGTGTCCACTCTATTTTTAAAGTTTCTAACGATGTTGGTTTAACAGATGTTCTCACAGAGAAGAGTCAGCTTGAAGAAGCTATAGTCCGTACAGATATTACTGGTTTAGACCTACTCACAAGTGGTTCGGTTAAAGAAAATCCTTCTGAATTGATTGGACTGAAATCTATGAAAAATCTACTTCGTGTTATGAAAAATAGGTATGATTATGTATTAGTAGATTCCCCCTCTATTTTAGAAGCTGCAGAGACTAGAATACTTGCAAATAGGTGTGAAGGGGTAGTTCTGATCGTTAATAAACAGAAAACAGCATTGGAAAGTGCTATTGAAGCAAAAAAAATCCTTGATTTCGCAAACGTCAAGTTACTTGGAGTAGTTATGAATAGATAGAGTATGTTATTTTGTTCTTAATATAGAATATATTGTGCGTTATTAGTCTATAATGTGGATGGTAGATGTAAAGAAATATCTGTTGAGGAGAGGGCTATATGGGGCTTAAAAAGATGAAATATTTAGGATTAGCTGTACTGTTTGGTTCAGTTGTGCTTAGTGGGTGTGGAGCTAGTAATTTAGCATTCAAGCAGTATGAAGATGTTGTAGAATATAAATCTAGAGTTAGTGCGGAAGGAAAAACAACACAAGAGATTACGTTAAAAGGAGTTTCAGAACCTTATCAAGAGGTAATGGTCTCATCGTCTGTTGGTGGCTATCTAAAAGAAGTATTAGTTGAATTAGGGTCATATGTTGAAAAGGATCAACAACTAGCGACTTTAGATGATAGTGATTTGAAATACCAAATTGAACAGGCTAGAACTTTACTTAATTTAAACCAAGCAGAGGCAGAAATAGCTGCAATGGAACAACAGATAGCTCTTAATGAGATGAAAGTAAATTTATCGCTCGATGGAACGCCAGACATAAAAGAACAGAACAATACAATAACAGATCTTAAACGCGAATTAAATCTTGCTAGGCAGCTTCTAAAGCAAAATCAATCATTGCTAAAAAGTAAGGTTGCTATGAGTCAAAAGGAAATTGACAATATACGCACGAGGATCAAGGAAATTGATGAAACTAACAATCGGAATAACGAAATAAAAGGGATACAGAATAGGTTGAATACAATTGCTAGAGATACTGCTAATCAAAATGATCAACCTATAGATGATTCTGCTAAGCAAGAGCTATTAAAGGAAAAAGACCAACTAGAAAAAAGGTTAGTACAATTAGAGAAACCAGGTAAGATAACTTATTTAATAGAGGTAGATTTAGCAAAAGAAAAAAAAGTTTTAGAAGCAAAATTAAAAGAGCAGGAAGAGATTGACACACTAAAAAAATCTATTGAAGAAATTAATCAAGAAATTTTAATGATTGAACGAGATGTAGCAAAAGCAAATGAGATTCTAGACACGAGAGTTAGTCAGCAAACTAAACAAAGAGCAGCTTTATCCGAAACCTCTAACCTCCAGACAAAGTCAAATGCTATTGCTACTAGTAGAACTGCTTTTGAATTACAAAGGGCTGAAGCCGAAATTAAGTTATTAGAACTTCACCTTAATCATTTAACTGTAACAGCACCAGCCAATGGCTATATTACAACTCATAATGCAATCATGGGGGGAGCAACTGCAGCCAATGAGCTTTTATTCTCAATCACAAATATTGATAAGTTATATGTAAATATTAATGTTCCTGAGGCATTTATCAATAACATTAAACAAGATCAGGAAGTAGCTGTATCCTTTCCTACGTTAGGAAAGACAGTAGAAGGAAAAGTCACTTTTATCTCAGTTATGGGAAATCCAAATTCTCAAACTTTCCCTGTTATGGTACTAATCGATAATAAGGAGCATGAAATAAAGGGTGGAATGGCAGCACAAGTCACTATTGTAAGTAAAGGTAAATAATAATGTAACGAGCCCCTTATATTATAAAAGGGCTCGTTTTTTTATAAACAGGTAAATATTTTTACCTTTATTGAATAATATTGATAATTATTATCAATAATAGAAACAAAGAGACAGCCGCGGCAACGGCTGAATCTTTAAAAAACTTATAAGTCTGCAGGTTCAAACGTTTTGCAGTCTGTTTCGCCACTTGAAGAAGCGTTTTTTTCCTTGTGGTTCACCACATAAATCTGAGAAGCACCGCATTTATTCTCATTAGTTATGTTATGAACACAGCTGCTAACTTCACATAATACATCTTGTGCCATTAAAAACACCTCCTTCAAATTTAGGATAAACAAAATCGGTTTATCCTATACTTGATGAAGGCTTTTAATTATTGATAGGAAATATGTAGGGGAATTTCGCTACCAGTAAAGGCTACGACCTCTTTATGAAAGGACGAAGTAATAAAGGCATAAGTTGACCATTAACAATGATTACTCCTGCAATTATAATAATGCCCCCAACAACACTTTTAATAAAAATTTCTTCTTGTAAAATAACTACTGCTGCAATCAGTGTAGTAATTGGTTCAAGGTATAAGAACATCGATACTTTCGAAGCTTCTAATACTTCAAGTGCCTTTCCCCAATACCAATATGCAATTCCTGAAACAAAGACACCTAAAAATAATAAATGAGCCCATTCTGAAGTAGATAATAAATGGAGTGAAGACCACCCCTTGTTTCTAATGATAAACGGTGTTGTTAGTAAAAAGCCAATCAGACTCATATAGAAAGTTACAACAAGAGCAGGGTAAGGGATTGCTAGTTTCTTCAGAAGAATAGAATAGATAGCCCAGTTTAATGTACTCAATATCATCAGTAGAAAACCCGCATTTATCGCAAAATGAAGGGATTGCCCACTTCTTGCTGTTGTAATAAGAATAACTCCAGTAATAGCTAAAATCATACCGATGGCTTTAGGAACACTCATTTTTTCGTGTAAAAAAAGCATCGACAGTATTACTGTAAAAATGGGGGAGAATGAAATGAGCCAACCTGCAGATGAAGCATCAATTGTTAACAAGGCAGACGCTTGTATGACTTGATGTACAAAAACCCCTAGGATACCTAAAATCACTAAATGTTGAACATATTTAATAGAAATTGAAAGCCTATAACGTTTTAAAAGTAAGAGTATAAATAAAAAAATAGCTCCGATTCCAAACCGAAGGACTAGTAAGGTAAAGGGATCCAGCTTTCCTAAGACTGCCTTTGTGGAAACAAAAGAAACTCCCCAAAAACTAATTGACATTGTTGCATAAAGTGAAGCACCGAGCTTTGTTTTAAATTGACTCATGCATAGAGACTTCCTTTCAGACAAAGGTTCTCTACAATCATATGCTTGTCTTTCTGAAAGATATGTTAAAAAGAAAAAGAACCCTTATAAAAAAGGTTCTTTTTTGATGGAGCATAGCGGGATCGAACCGCTGACCTCTACGCTGCCAGCGTAGCGCTCTCCCAGCTGAGCTAATGCCCCAATATACTAACTAGAAACATAATATCATTTTAATATTATAAAAAACAATCTATTTTTTTAGTGATTAGGCACAAAAAAGCAGGAAACAATATAGTTCCCTGCCACGTGCTTACTTAATACCAATACTTTCTTTTGTTATATTTATCATATAGTTCTTCTTCAAATTCTCTATTAATATGTTTTTCCTTGTCATAATCCGGTCCGTTTTCAATCATATCAACTGTTAAATCTACATAGACCTTCTTATCTCCCCATCTGACATCTTTTATCCAATCTGGGGAAACGAGTACCTTTTTACCAGGCCACCAATTTTTTGTGTCCACAACCATATAGCGTACGGTCCATGTTGTAGGACAAATGATGAAATCTTCCACATGACCAATGTCTCCGTCTATCGCATGAATGTGGTAGCCAGTCACTTCCTTCATACTTCGAAGATTTGGTTCATCAGCTCTTTCAATTTCATCATGATTAGAATGTACCTTTTTATCATCTGAATTATCTACCAACTGTCGAGGAGCCAAGACTTGTCCGCCAACTTCTGCCCCAACAAAGCTTCGGTACGGAGGGTAACCGTAATAGCTTCCAATTTCTATTTCTTTTTGCTTTGATACCGGCTTATCGGCATCAATTTCAGGACTATTTTTTATATCCTCTTTGGTTAATCCTAATTGAACTTTATTCTCTAAGACGTTAACATTTTGAATAGACATCGGTGGGATAAGTACCTTTCGTCCAGGTAACCATTTCATTGTATCCACCACTAAATAACGGGCTGTCCATTTCTCATCATCAAAAAACAAGTCGTGCACGGTTCCAATCGATCCATCTGTTGCTTGTATATCAAGCTTTTTTAACTGATTACCTTCGTGTAACAAAAAATCTCCTCCTTGTTAAAATTTGTTTTGCAACTCAGCGTTTATGTTTAGGCATTTTTAGTTATCGACTGTGAGACATCACTAACCTTTTCCTTTGTACGATCTGTGATTTTAAATACTTGATCTTTTATTGTATTCATTTGCTTTTTTAAATCTTTACGATTTCTTTTACCTGACTTTGGTGAAACAAATAGCGCTGTTGTCGCACCGATGATTACACCAAATAATGATCCTATTACGACACCTTTTTTGTTTGTATTATTTTTACTCATATTTAACACTCCTTTGTCTTTATTACTTGTTTCCTTACCTTTTCATGCAAAATTTTGTTGTTTTTCGATTTTTCCATCCTGCCTGTGAATGATTAGTCTTGTCTGTTCTTTACTGGCCATTTGTTGCGCCTTCTCAAGTGCTTCTTTTTTTGTATCATAAGTTCCGCTCGCTCTATGAGCCTTTTCCTTTTTAATGGCCCAGCCATCAGGATGAGGTACAACATGGCGAATTGAGTTTTCATCTCCATAGGTTTCCTTTGCTCGTACTATCGCAATAGGAATGGCTCTCCCAGCTTCATATCCTTCATCTAGTAGTCCATTTGCAATGTCGATTGCTTTCTCTCGAATCAATTCATCTAAATTTTTCATAGAATCAGGATAATCTTTTATGTTCCAAGACATATACTCATCCTCCCTTTTAGATTTAAATGAATAGAGCTTAAAATGTGTGTATTTTCTATTTACCCTATTGATTTGGAATAAAACATGCAATTTTAGTCCATTAAACAAAGAAGCAAATAAAAATAGATTGGTAAAAAAATGATGTAGTTATCACAACATAATCCTAAGAGACATGTGAAACAATATACCTAGTTATAAGATAGTAAGAAACGAGGTCTTTGCATGGATAAAGAAATGAGTTATGGCAGTGACTATAGATTTATACCTGCCACATCAGTTGCAAGTGGCTTAGGTAAAGTGGTTGCTCGAGATGTATTTTGTCAAACCATTCAAGTAGTAAATCTTTGCTTAGTTGGAAACACTGAAACACAGGATTTTGTATTGGTTGATGCCGGAATGCCTGGCTCAGCTGATGATATCATAGCTTTAACTGAAGAACGCTTTGGATCCAACAGTCGCCCTAGAGCAATCTTATTAACCCACGGTCATTTTGATCATGTTGGTGCTATTATTGAATTAATCAATCATTGGGAAGTTCCAGTCTATGCTCATGAATTAGAAATTCCATTTCTGACCGGAAAGCAAAGCTATCCTGAGCCAGATCCAACCGTTGAAGGTGGTATGTTAGCAAAGTTGTCCCCTTTATATCCGAATGAGCCAATTAATTTAGGGAATCATGTAAAACCTTTACCAGCTAATGGTGATGTCCCTGAAATGCCTGAGTGGCGCTGGATACATACACCCGGACATACACCAGGGCATGTATCATTTTTTAGGGAAGAAGACCGAGTATTAATTGCAGGAGATGCATTTGTAACAGTTAAGCAAGAATCTCTATACAAAGTATTCACACAGGAATTTGAAATAAGTGGTCCTCCTAGGTATTTAACAACCGATTGGGAATCTTCTCTTACTTCGGTTAAAACATTAGAACAGTTAAAACCTGATGTAGCCGTAACAGGTCACGGCATTCCAATTTCCGGAGAGAAACTAACAACAAGCCTTTCTAAGCTTGTGAATGATTTTGCCAATATTGCTGTTCCTGATTTCGGAAAGTATGTGGATACTAAGCCGGAGCTCCATTAATAAAGAGGAGGGAAGCCAACGTAGCGGCTTCCCAATCATTTTTTTATTTGGAAACAGTAAGGAATTACTTTTCCAAATAAAAATCGCACCCATATAAGGTGCGATACATTGTTCATACTGTTTTAGCTGTTTTTGAAATCCATTCACTTGCTTGTTCACGAAGCTTAAATTTCTGGATTTTTCCAGAAGCTGTCATAGGGTAGTCATCAACAAATATAAAGTATTCAGGGATTTTATAATAGGCTAGTTTCCCTGTACAGAAGCTCCGTATATCCTCGGAAGTAATCGAGTGTCCTTCTTTAACCTTAATACATGCAGCCACTTTTTCACCGTACTTTTCATCAGGTACACCGACGACTTGAACATCAAGTACACTATCATGCTGATAAAGGAATTCTTCAATCTCCCTAGGATAAACATTCTCACCACCTCGAATAATCATATCCTTTAAACGGCCTGTGATATTAACATATCCTTCATCATCCATTGTTGCCAGATCTCCTGTATGTAGCCAACCTTCAGAATCAATTGCTTCATAAGTAGCCTCTGGCATTTTGTAATAACCTTTCATTACTAGGTATCCTCGTGTGCAAAGCTCACCTTGAAGTCCACGTGGTACCTCTGTCCCTGTAACAGGGTCAACAATTTTAACTTCAACATGTGGATGTGCTTTACCAACTGAATTCACTCTCCGTTCGAGAGCATCAGTTGTAGTTGTTTGTGTGATAACTGGTGATGATTCAGTCTGTCCATATGCAATTGTTATATCAGACATGCCCATATCGTTAATTAACTTTTTCATAACTTCAATTGGACAATTAGAACCAGCCATGATTCCTGTTCTTAGAGTTGATAAATTGTAGTTAGAAAATTTCTCATGGTTTAACTCGGCTATAAACATAGTCGGCACACCATGTAGCCCAGTACATCTCTCTTTTTCAATCGTCTCTAGCACAAGCTCAGGGTTGAATTCTATAATTGGAACCATTGTGGCTCCTACCGATACGCAAGCAAGTGAGCCTAACACACACCCAAAACAATGAAAAAATGGAACGGGGATACACAATCTATCCTCTGCATTTAGTTTCATGGACCTTGCAACTAAATGACCATTATTTACAATATTATGATGTGTTAACATAACACCCTTAGGAAAACCGGTTGTTCCAGAGGTATATTGCATGTTAATAACATCAGTAGGATCAAGTGATTGTTCGCGGTCAAGTAGGACTGTATCACTTACATCGTCCCCTAGTCTAACTAAGTCATTCCAATTCATCATTCCATCCGGGGACTGATTTCCTCCAATATAGATTACATTCTTTAAGTGGGGTAGATGTTCTAGGTGCAGTTTACCTGATTGAGAGGTAGTAAGTTTATGGTGACAAACGGTGTTAATAATGTCTATGTAGGACGTACCTTTGAAACCATCTATACTAAAAAGTGTGGTCGTATCTGATTGTTTAAGTAAATATTCTAGTTCGCTTGATTGATAACTTGTATTTATAGTCACTAATACAGCACCAATTCTAGCAGATGCATATTGAAGAAGTAGCCACTCTGGCACATTAGTTGCCCATATAGCAATATGTTCCCCTTTTTGTATTCCAAGTTTCAAAAGTCCCTTTGCAATCTTTGAAGTTTCTTCGTAAAACTCAGCATATGTATAGCGGATATTTTCATTTGAATAGACGATGGCTTCTTTTGTGCCATACAAATTTACTGCATCCTTAAGTAGTTGTCCGATTGTAACATCCTTTAAAATATCCATATGTTCCTCCTCGATTGTTTGGTATTGGTTACTAACGTTTCTAGTATACTATTATTCAATGAATATTTGTAATTTTTAGACTAATAGAATCTGAAAATATGTTTTTAAAAATGTATAGTCATTTCTAGAGATTATCGAGTATAGTATATTTAATTTCTATATAAAAGGTGAAGTTATGAATAAAATTAGTGCACCATATATTGCTTTACTTATTGGGGTAGTGGCGGTCTCAACTTCTGCTATTTTTGTGAAATTGGCTAATGCTCCAGCCCCTGTCATCGCATTTTATCGATTGTTTTTTTCCGTTTTACTAATGTCACCTCTATTCTTTCTAAAGTATAGACATGAAATTAAATTAATATCTAAAAGAGATTGGCTAATGTCGGCGGTTGCAGGTGTCTTTTTGGCCTTTCATTTTATCTTATGGTTTGAATCACTAAACTATACTTCAGTTGCGAGTTCAACGGTTTTGGTAACCTTACAACCTATTTTTGCATTTATAGGAACCTATCTATTTTTTAAAGAGAAGGCCGGTTATAAAGCTTTATTAAGTGGAGGAATTGCCATAATAGGCAGCTTTATTATTAGCTGGGGAGACTTTAAAATAAGTGGTATGGCATTGTTTGGGGATCTATTAGCTTTAGTTTCATGTGCTATGGTTACAGCCTACTTGTTATTCGGTCAAACTGTCAGAAAAAGACTCTCATTAATTACGTATACATTCATTGTTTACGGCATAAGTACTTTAACCCTCTTTTTGTATGTTGTGCTTTTACAATATCCTATTATTCCTTCAGATAATGGCGATTGGATCTATTTTCTTTTATTAGCTGTTGTTCCAACACTACTAGGCCATTCATTGTTTAATTGGTCCCTTAAGTGGCTGAGTACTTCTGTTATATCTATGAGTATTCTTTTTGAACCAATTGGAGCAGGCGTGTTAGCCTATTATATCCTTGGAGAGAATGTTGTATGGACACAGGTAGTAGGAGGAGTCATTATTATTCTAGGAATTTCTTTGTACGCAGTTAGTGAAAAGAAGAAACCAAGAGTAAAGGAAACTAAATCTTTGAACGCTAGTTAAAAATTTTTGAATAAGATACGAATTTATGGAAAATACTACACTCCGAGAATATAAAAATGGAGTGATCAAAATGAAAAGATTAGCGTTATGTTTCTCTTTATTGTGTATTTTTAACTTATTTAACCAACCTGAAATCATTCATGCCCAAAAGCCAGAGCACAAAACAGACATTAAGCTTTCTGCTGACCAACAAGAGGAGTTAGAAAATCTATATAAAGAAATGTTTGAAACAAAAAAACAGCTTATTAACAAGTATGCCGAGTACGGTGTTATCACACAAGATAAGGCTGAAGAAAAATTAGCTCGATTAGATAAATTTCAAGAAAAACTTAAAGAGCATGGGTATGCTCCACACTGGCCACACCATGGAAAGAGATATAATTGTGATAAGAGTGAATAATTCCTAGTGCTACAACATGTTTGTAGCACTTTTTTGATGTTTACCTAAAGGTAATATTGGAATTTGACAAAGGCGATGTAACTCTTTTACTAAGCAAAAACATGAAACAACTTACCTTCTGCATAATGATAAGTAAGGGGGTGATTAGTTGGAGACGTTTGGGAGAGGATGCTTGTACTGTATTTTTGGGGTGATCGTTCTATTGTTCTTTGCGTTTATTACACAAAGTACGATTCATGTTCCTTGGTTTATTTTCATTCCTCTAGTTTTTCTCGCCTTTTGGGCAGCAAGTAAAAACAATAAAGACCACTAGTTCACTCTTCGGATAACAATTCCATTCTATCATGTGGGGGATATAATTTTAGAATGAAAGGTTAGACCCCCGTTACACCATTTAGGACAAGTTTAGCTTGCTATTTTTTTAAAAAAGTTACCCACATATTTCCAGTGTACCTTTCGAATCCTATTATAACTTTGGCATTACAAAAAGTTGTTGGAGGGGAAAATGTGACTAGGCTATTTGTGGATGAGATAGATTACAATCATTTATATGAGCTTTTCTATGAGAAGTTGTTTAAAATAGCTTACTATATTACTAAGGACTTATACCTATCGGAAGATATAATTCAAGAAGCCTTTCTTAAGGCATACCAAAAAATGAACACAATTAAAGATGTAAGCAAAATAGGTCCATGGTTATCGACGGTTACAAAGAGAAAAGCAATTGATTTAGTTAGAAAAGAAAGTAGAAGTCAGAATATACCGTTTGAGGATACTATATTAGAACTTATTTGTAAGGACTACGTACCCTCTATAGATAGTGAGCTTGATATTTTATTCTTTGTGGATGAAATTCGGGAAAAAATAAATCATTTAAAGCATGAACAACGCGAGGTAATATTGTTAAAGGTAAACCAAGGGTTAAGAGATGATGAAATTGCAGATATATTAAATCTCAAAAAAGCAACTGTAAAGACCAGAATCTTTAGGGCTAGGGAAAACTTAAGAGATCTCCTTTTAAATAAATCGATAAAACATCCTGCTTGATTTCTAACTGCAGAACAGATAAGCGAGGAATTTCTAAGAGAAGCTAGATATATGAAGAAAGACCAATTTCAAATGGGAAAATTGGTCTTTCTTCATAATTTTTTTCTATGAGAAGTATAAGGAATGGGTTGTAAAACCAAAAATACAAGCAGATACTAGACTGAATAGAAAAGTAGCGGCACGAACCTTTCCTTCCTCATTACAAATTCGTATTCCTTCCATATATGAATAAACAAATAAAAAGATACACATTGCAAGCGATAAAAACATAGCAAATGCCTTTATAAATTCCATCTCAATCTCCCTCTCTATGTAATCTCTTAATCAACTATATGAATTAAATCTAGCAAATATGAGGGAATCTATTAAAAAAATCTATATATAAGTTATCAACATATTTTATAAGTTACTCACACAATTCACAGAAATCAATAACTTTTATTACAGGGACTATAACTTGAATGCAAACACCTCCACAAAAATGTGGATTAATTAGCTGAAACTGTGGGTAACTTTCTGGAATCGGTGGAAAAGGTGTTGATAACCTAATAAAGTTGTGAATAACATGATAATAAAGTTACAAATAGCATGAACACTTCTTATAGGACATAGAATGTTTGTACAACATAAGAGGTGATAATTATGAAATTGAAAAGATTATTTAAAGTAAAATCCCCAACAGGTAGCGAAGAGGTTTCTGAAAAGTATGGTGGGTTAATAAAACAGCTCGAGCTAGATAGGTTTTGGGCTTCACTAACAGAAGATGAAAGATCATTTATAAGAAGAAGTTGTAAGCATTCATTTGGCGTTACCTTTCCATTATCTGAAGTAGATGCTCCAGAAAGTAATTTAAGAACAAGGAGAGATACGAGTTCCTTCTTAACAGGATGTGCTGCTTGGGCTATTGAAGAAAGTAAATATGTACTTGCTGAGAAACTACTCCTTACTTCTATTGACCATGCTAAAGATATTACATCAGTACATTCTGCTTATCACTGGCTAATTAAAATGCATGATAACCTAAGAGTGTCTAATATGCAATCCACGAATGACTGTATAGTCTTTTGTAAGTCTGATATAGAAATACTTCCACTTTTACAGAAGGAACTATATTCGAAGGGACGAAGTATACAAAGAGTTATATCAATTAATGTTCTACTCTCTATATATAAAGAACTTGGTTTAAAAGAAGAGTTTAACGAGTTGTATGAACTTGGATATTATTATGATGCTTTATAGAGAAATTATTATTCTTCATATAGTAATGAAAAAGAGAGTTACTCTTAATGGGTATTAGTAAATCTCTTTTTCGTTTTTTTTATTTAGGGGGTTGAAATCATTTTTTATCCGTGTTATATTAGATTTCGTCGCCAAAGAGGAAAACGAATTGGTCGAACAAGCAAAAAACATTTCTTGAAAAGTTGTTGACACGAAAGATTAGAAATGTTATATTGATAAAGTCGCTTCAGAGCGATTAACTAAAAAAGTTCTTTGAAAACTGAACACAACACAAGCGTCAATGTTTGTTTTTAAAATTGTTTTAGCTATGAGCTAATCAACTCTATTGGAGAGTTTGATCCTGGCTCAGGACGAACGCTGGCGGCGTGCCTAATACATGCAAGT
>CANMHG010000016.1 GCA_947497585.1 uncultured Bacillaceae bacterium
GCACGCCGCCAGCGTTCGTCCTGAGCCAGGATCAAACTCTCCAATAGAGTTGATTAGCTCATAGCTAAAACAATTTTTAAAACAAACATTGACGCTTGTGTTGTGTTCAGTTTTCAAAGAACTTGTTGGCTTGTCTGTTACCCAAGCAGCTTTATTATATTATCACTTTGATAATTTAATGTCAACAACTAATTTAAGTTGTTTTTTATTTCATCGCCGTCATCAGCGACGTTTAATAATATACCATCTTAGAAAAAACTTTGCAACAACTATTTCAATAAAATATTAATAGTGTTTTATTCCTGAAATAAAAAGGTGATTCTTCATCAAAAGAATCACCTTTTACTTTATTATCTGTTACGCATTTGCGGGAACAATAAAACATCTCTAATAGATGGAGAGTTCGTCAATAACATTACTAGACGATCAATCCCTATACCTAATCCACCAGTTGGTGGCATTCCATACTCTAGTGCCTCGATGAAATCTTCATCCATTTCATGAGCTTCGTCATTTCCTTGTTCACGTTCTTTAAGTTGTTCTTCAAATCTACCCTTTTGGTCTATTGGGTCATTTAATTCAGTGAAAGCATTTGCGTGCTCACGCCCTACAATGAATAATTCAAAACGATCCGTAAAACGTGGGTCTTCTGGATTTTTCTTTGCAAGCGGTGATATTTCCACAGGATGTCCATAGATAAATGTAGGTTGAATTAGTTTATCTTCAATTTTCTGCTCGAAAAATTCATTCACAATATGACCGTATAACATATTATCTTTTATATCTACGCCGTGCTCTTTTGCAAGTGCACGTGCTTCTTCAACACTCGTTTCCTTCCAGAAATCAACACCAACGTATTCTTTAATGGCATCGACCATATGAAGTCTTTTCCACTCAGGCTTTAAATCAATCTGAGCATCTCCATATTGAACTGTTGTTGTACCTAATACTTCCCTGGCAATATGTGCAACTAAGTTTTCAGTTAAGTTCATAATATCTTTATAATCAGCATACGCTTCATATAGCTCAATCATTGTAAATTCCGGGTTGTGACGAGTTGATACACCTTCATTTCTAAACACTCGTCCAATTTCATAAACCTTTTCTAGACCACCGACAATTAACCTCTTTAAATGTAGCTCAATTGCAATTCGCATATATAGAGGAATATCAAGAGCATTATGGTGAGTCAAGAATGGACGAGCAGAAGCCCCTCCTGCGATAGCGTGCATCATTGGCGTTTCTACTTCTAAGTAACCGTGGTCATCTAAATAACGACGCATCGCTCTAATAATTTGGCTTCTAGCTATAAATGTTTCTTTGCTTTCCGGGTTCATGATTAAGTCTAAATAACGTTGGCGGTACCGTTGCTCGACGTCCTTAAGACCGTGGAATTTTTCAGGTAAAGGTCTAAGAGCCTTAGTTAAAATTTCAAACGATTTAACTTTAATTGAAAGCTCGCCTACCTGAGTTTTGAAGATCGTACCGGTAATTCCTACGATATCCCCTAAATCTGCTGTATCGAAAACCTCATACTGCTCATCACCAACAGCATCCTTACGAACATAAAGCTGAATTTGCCCAGATAAATCTTGAATATGCGCAAATCCCGCTTTTCCTTTTCCTCGTTTAGTCATAATTCGCCCGGCAATTGTGACTGAGATTTCTTTTTCATCCAACTCTTCTTTTGAGAACTGATCATATAGCTCTACTAGTTCTTTTGCCAAATTTGTACGTTCAAATCTTTTCCCGAAAGGATCTAGACCCGCTTCCGTCAGCTTATGTAACTTCTCTCTTCTCACTCGCAACTGGTCATTTAATTCTTCATGACTCATAAAATCAACTCCAAAATTTATTTTATTTTAAGAAAGTATGCTAGTTTATGTAAGTAGAAAAACTGCCAGTTTACAGACTGGCAGTAGGTATTACGTTACGGGTATTATAGGCGAGCCTCAAGGGGATGTCAAACAACTTGAGCATTGCCTTGCATTTTGGCTTCAACCTCTTCAACAAATCCATTTAGTAGTCCTACTAGTTGATTACGAGTATCACATTCATTGATTTGGTTACGCACCGTTGCATTACCACGAATTCCTTTTAAATACCAGGCAGCATGCTTACGCATTTCTCTTACTGCAACATTTTCATTTTTTAAATCGATTAAGCGATCAAGGTGTAACACACACACATCGATTTTTTCTCGAACGGACGGTTCTTCAATTAATTCACCTGACTCAAGATATTTAACGGTTTGGTAGATCACCCATGGGTTTCCAAGTGCTGCTCTACCAATCATTACACCATCAACACCAGTCTCATCAAGCATACGCTTAGCATCCTGAGGCGTCTGAACATCACCATTACCAATGACAGGTATCGAAACAGATTGCTTTACTTGTTTAATGATATCCCAGTTGGCATGACCTTCATACATCTGAACACGAGTTCTTCCATGAAGAGCAACTGCTTGACCACCAGCACGTTCAACCGCCTGAGCATTTTGAATGGCATAAATATGCTCTTCATCCCAGCCCATTCGCATTTTAACTGTAACTGGTTTATCTACTGCATCAACCACAGCTGATACCATCTCATATATTTTATTTGGATCTAGCAACCACTTTGCCCCAGCATCACACTTTGTAATTTTAGGAACTGGACATCCCATGTTGATGTCAATAATATCTGCTGTTGTATTTTTATCAACATATTTAGCCGCTTCAACTAGTGTTTCCTTTTCACCACCAAAGATTTGTAAGCTGAGTGGTTTTTCACGCTCATCTATATAAAGCATATCCATGGTCTTCGCATTATTAAATAATATCGCTTTGTCACTTACCATTTCTGCACAAACTAGCCCTGCACCAAATTCCTTTACAGTCAAACGAAAGGCCGAGTTACATACGCCAGCCATCGGTGCAAGCACTATCTGGTTTTTCATTTGGATATCACCGATTTTCAACATGGTATAACCTCCTTTTTTCCTTAATCATTAACGTCTTTCGGTTTTAGTTCTTCTAACGATATATTCAAAGCTTGTGCTATATCTTCTAATAAATCATCCTTAGGAACACGATTACCACGTTCTATTTCTCCTAGAACAGAGACTGAGACTCCAAGATCCTTCGCAAACCCTTCTTGAGTGAATCCTTTTAGTTTTCGAAAAGCTCGTATACGTCTTCCCCATTTTTCTGCTTCCATACACGCACACCTTCTCTATCTCTTAATTCATCTATATTCAAAGCTGCGAGCTCATGAGTTGGTATGACTACATTTGGCTCTACTTCAAGTAACGGTATCATCACAAATGCTCTTTCTGTCATCCGTGGGTGTGGAATAATTAACTCTTCCGTTTCAATATTTTCGTGATTATACAGCAAAATGTCAAGGTCTAATGTTCTTGGACCCCATTTAATTTCCCTTTTCCTGCCATTCTCTGTTTCAATAACTTGATTAGCACGCAGTAATTCAATCATAGAAAGCTCCGTTTTTACTTTAATTACCATATTCAGAAAAGGAGCTTGATCTTCATAGCCTACAGGGTCGGTTTCATAAATTGAAGACCCATTTTCTACATGGATACACTTATGATTGTTTAGTGAATGGACTGCTTGACGTAAATGTTTTAGACGATTTTCTATGTTTGAACCAATGGCTATAAAAGCTATATTACTCATTTAACGACTCCTTGTTATTTCAACAGCTACCGATTGATAATGTCCTGGGATAGGCGGATCCGGCTTTATCATTTTTACAGTGACGGTATGGATTAATGAAAATTCTTTTAATATTTTAGTGGTTAATTGCTCTGAGACAGATTCCAATAGCTTATAAGGTTGACCTTCAACAATCTCCTTACATGTATTATATAATTCACCGTAATTAACCGTATACTCTAGCTGATCTGTCATTCCTGCTGTTTTCAAATCAAGTTCAACAACCAAATCAACGATAAACCGCTGACCTAGTTTGGTTTCTTCCGGAAACACACCATGGTATCCATAAAACTCCATTCGATTCACATATATCTTGTCGATTTGATTCGCCCCCTATTTACCTACTAAAACATCCATAACTTTAGCAAGACGTGCGTTAAGTAATACATCATGAACTCTTACCATATGACATCCTTTTTGTATGCCTAAACAAGTGGTTGCACCTGTTCCCTCCCCACGTTGCTCTGGTGGCAAGTCAAGAATTTGTCCAATAAATGATTTTCTCGATGTACCTAACAGTACCGGAAATCCTAATTCCGTAATTTTTTCTAAGTTTTGTAGAGCCTCAATATTTTGTTCAAAGTTTTTTGCAAAGCCAATTCCCGGGTCTAAAATAATTTTCTCATCACGAACACCCGCTGCTCGTACGATCGAAATGCTTTCTTGCAAATCTGAAATCATATCAAGCAAAAGGTCTTGGTAATCTCGATTATCTCTGTTATGCATCAGGATAATTGGAACCTTATACGTAGCTGCCACTTCCGCCATCTTTTTATCGGCCTTCGCTCCCCAAACATCATTAATGATATGTGCTCCGGCCTCAATTGCTTGCTTTGCAACTTCAGCTTTATATGTATCTATTGAGATAGGAACACTAATCTCTTTAGAAAGGGCCTTTATAATGGGGATAACACGAGCTAACTCCTCCTCTTGAGATACTTTAGCAGATCCTGGTCTAGTTGATTCACCACCTACATCAATGATGTCCGCACCTTGCTCAATCATTTCTTTGGCATGGATAATTGCACTCTCTACCTGAGTATATTTGCCACCGTCGGAGAATGAATCTGGGGTTATATTTAAAATTCCCATTATTAAGGTTTTCTTTGATAAATCTAATGTGTAAGGTCCACAGGATATACTAGTATTCTTCATATCCACTTACTTCCTCTCGTAATCCAGTACGACTCCACAGTCTTCTTCTCTGCTCAGCAAATAATTTTTGCAACTTTAATGTTACTAACCCTTTATTTCCAGGTAAGGAGATATTGTTTATCTTTGAGAGTGGGACAATTTCTTGTACTGAATTTGTTATAAATGCTTCATCACACACTTCTATTTCTTCAGGTTGATAGTAACCTATTTCACTTTGAATACCATGACAGTTTGCTAACTCCAAAATAAAACGCCTAGTAACCCCGTCTAAGATACCGGTTTCTACCGAAGGCGTAAATAGTTTATCATCTTTTACCCAAAATAAGTTTGAGGTTACTCCTTCTGCTAGATAACCCTCTTTATTTAAAAAGACTCCCTCTACGGTAGGATTTCCCCCTATCTCACGTTTCCCAATAACATTATTAAGAAAATGGTGAGATTTTAATCGAGTAGCACCTTCAGGAGAATTTCTTCTATGCTCTAAGATTATAGCTTCTTTTTCTAAGCCTTCAACTAGCTTGGGTAGGGGTTTCACAAAGACAATCACTGTTGGGTCATTATAACCTTCAACCTGTAATCCAACTTCACCTATCCCTGCTGATACATTAAAGCGGATATAAGCGTCCTCTAAATCATTCTTTTCAAGTAAAAGATCTACAATGGACTTAACATCTTTTCTGTTTGCAGTATAGTTTATTTGAAGTTCCTTAAGTGCCCCGTTCAAACGTGCAAGATGGTCATCAAGTAAAAATGGATGACCATCATATGTTCTTAAGGTTTCAAACACCCCAAGACCATATAGAAAACCATGGTCAAAAGGGGATATTTTCGCTTCGTCTTGCTTGACGTACTCTCCGTTTAGATAGGTGTACATACTTCATCTTCTTTTTTATATTTTTCTATAAAATTCGTTAACAGTTGTTTACCGAAAGATGTCATGATCGATTCAGGGTGAAATTGAACACCTTCAATAGGTAGTGTTTTATGACGCAATGCCATAATCTCATCTTCTGTGGTCCATGCAGATATCTCAAGGCATTCAGGAAACGTTTCTTTCTTAACGATTAAAGAATGATAACGAGTAGCTGTAAATGGGTTATCTAGACCTTCAAATATCGTCTTCCCATCATGATGAATCTCAGAAGTTTTACCGTGCATAAGGCGCTCCGCACGAACAACATCTCCTCCAAAAACTTGAGCAATAGATTGATGTCCTAGACATACACCAAATATAGGAATCTTCCCTGCGAAATGTTCAATTACTTTTAAACTAATTCCGGCTTCATTAGGACTACAAGGTCCTGGAGATATCATTAAATAATCAGGGTTTAATTGTTCTATTTCCTCAAGCGTAATTTCATCATTTCGTTTTACTAATAACTCCTGACCTAATTCCCCTAGGTACTGTACTAAATTAAAGGTAAAAGAATCGTAATTATCAATCATTATTATCATAATGCTCACCTCATACTCTTATTATCAACTATCTCTTCTTCACTCAGCTCTTTTGCTTTCCATAAGGCTATGGCCTTTTTTAAAGATTCTTTGTACTCTTGGCGTGGATTTGAATCAATCACAACACCCGCTCCTGCCTGCACATGTGCAATACCGTTTTTAGCAATTAGGGTTCGAATCGTGATATTTAGTTCCAGGTCACCTGAAAAGCCAATCCACCCTATTGAGCCTGTATATAGCCCTCTTCGAACAGGCTCTAACTCTTCAATGATTTCCATTGTCCTTACCTTCGGAGCACCCGTAATGGTCCCTCCAGGGAAGGTTGCCTTAATTAAATCAAAACCAGTCTTATCATTAGCCAGTTTACCCCTCACGTTTGAAACAATATGCATAACATGAGAGTACTTCTCAATGGTCATAAATTCATTTACCTCGACACTTCCGTATTCACTTACTCGCCCAAGGTCGTTTCTTTCAAGGTCTACTAGCATAACATGCTCTGCACGTTCCTTCTCATTTTCAATAAGTTCATTAGCTAATTGTAAATCCTCTTGATCATCTCTACCTCTTGACCTTGTCCCAGCTATCGGTCTAGTGCTAATTTCATCACCCTTCTTCTTCACAAGTAGTTCAGGGGAAGCACTAACTACCTGAAATTCTGGCAGCTGCATATAAGACATGTAAGGTGAAGGATTCACACTACGTAACGTGTCATATATATTAAGCGGATGTGCATGCAATGGTCTTGATTGTCTAACCGATAAATTAACCTGGAAAACATCACCCATCGCAATATATTCTCTTATTCTTTCAACAGCTGTAACAAACTCTTCCTCTGTAAAAGAATAAGGTCGTTCAATTTGTTGGTTCGACTCAGTGAATAGTGGAAAAGTATCATCGTTTAATTCATTTGTCCATAACTGCTCGTAAAACCCTAAACGCTTTTTCGCATCTTCCTCCTCACCAGGTAGGTAATGAGTTATTATCCAAAAAGCATTTTCTTGATGATCTATAACAAAGACATCATCAAATACTAAGAAATATAAGTCAGGTGTCTCTAAATCATCTTCTGCTAATGTATCTAGCTTTTCGATATACCTAGCACAATCATAACTAAAATAACCGATTGCACCACCTTGGAATTCTGGGTAGTCTGGATTTTGTTCAGTTTTAAATTGCCCAAGCCACTGCTCCATTAACTCCAATGGGTTCCCTGTAAGCACATCTTTCTTTTGATTATAGGTGATTTCTAAGTTGTGATTTTTACCTTTTAAAATAGCAAAAGGACGTAACCCTATGATACTATACCTTCCACCTCGACCACTTTCTAATAAAACATGATAGGGTTCATGTTTGGAAATTGCTTTATATTGTTTAAACCAATTTATATTATTTAATTGTATCTTCCTAGCTAATGGAGCTCTTCCAAGCTTCATTATTTCATCCTCCTCGGAAAACATTCATGTGGTTATACGAATAACCCTATTGTACATGATTATCTTCGAGTGTTCATCATTTCATACCTAAAAAAGAATAGAGAAAAAAAAAAACAGTCAAGTGACTGTTTGTTATTCTTGGTCAAATTGATATAAAGGTGTGCTTAGGTAACGTTCACCATTACTCGGAATAATTGCGAGTACTTTTTTACCTTTGCCTAGCTGTTCTGCAACTTTTAATGCTGCATAAATAGCTGCTCCTGAAGAAATACCACCTAAGATTCCTTCTTCACGTGCTGCACGGCGAGCATATTCAAATGCCTCGTCGTTTTTAACCGTAATAACCTCATCATAAATCTTTGTATCTAGTATATCTGGAACAAATCCTGCCCCAATTCCTTGTATTTTGTGAGGCCCAGGTTTCCCACCAGATAATACAGGAGAGTCAGTAGGCTCTACAGCTACAATTTTAATAGAAGGAAACTTTTCTTTTAAAACTCCACCAGCACCTGTTATTGTTCCACCAGTTCCAATCCCAGAGACAAAAGCATCTAGACCATCCGGCATTTGTTCAACGATTTCTTTTCCTGTTGTTAATCGGTGAATTTCTGGATTTGCTTCATTCTTAAATTGTTGAGGCATGAAATATCCATTTTCTTTTGCCAATTCGTCCGCTTTACGAATTGCTCCGCCCATTCCTTCTGCACCAGGTGTTAGAACTAGTTCAGCACCATAAGCACGTAAAAGGTTGCGGCGTTCCATACTCATCGTATCAGGCATAACTAGTATGGCCTTTATTCCTTTTGCTGCTGCAACCATCGCTAGACCAATTCCTGTATTTCCACTAGTTGGCTCAATGATTGTATCCCCTTGCTTTAACTTACCTTCTTTTTCTGCAGCCTCGATCATCGCTAAAGCTATTCTATCTTTTACACTACTTCCAGGATTCATAAATTCTAATTTCAGATAAACATCAGCACTATTTTCACCGACAAGGCGATTTAATTTAACGATTGGTGTTTGCCCTACTAACTCATGAATTGAATTTGCTACACGTGTCATCTGCTCCACCCCTAATTCCAAGTATTTTTATTGGTTATATCGAATTTAACAGACTTTATTCAGATTTGTCAATAAATTTACATTTAACAAACCTTATTGCTTTTCATCATAAAACCAAGAAACACTTATTTCTTCCCAGAAAGGTTGGACAGTGATTGCGCCTTTCATTTGATCAATAGCCATTTGTCTTCTAATTTGGCTTTTAACCTCATCAAAGGAGTAACTTATTCCATCAATCGTTTCATGTAAAAGTAGGATTGCATATCCTCCTTCTACCTTTAAAGGATTACTCCACTCATTTTCATCTAATTCTTCCAAAGCAGCGAAATACTCTTTTGGAATAAATTCTGTATCCTCCGAAATATACCCTAGTAAGCCACCTTGATTTGCTGAAAATTCATCCTGTGATTTTTCCATAGCAAGTGCTGTGAAACTTGAGCCATTTTTTAACTCTTCTCGTACTTTTTCTGCTTCCTCTTCTGTAGCAACTACGATATGTGAAAGTTGAAATGTTTTAGGAATTTCATATAACTCCTGGTTTTCCTCGTAATATGTTTTCATTTCCTCTTCAGGAATGACAACATCCTTCGTTAACAATTCTTCTAAAAGCATACTTATTTCTATTTGTTTACGCCAATTTTCTTCATCATTGATTGTTTCATGATCAAACGTGTTATACATCGTCTTAATCATAGTAACTTCCTGTTCAATACTTTCTGAAGAGATTGATATATTGTATTTTTCAGCCATTTGTTTTATCACTTCTTTATCAATCATATCCTCAAGTGTTTGTTTACCGTATCTTGTTTCTAATTCGCTCAACCATTGTTGCCTTGATATTTGGATATCTCCAATTTTCGCAACATTTTCCCCGGAAGATGCATTTTCATTACTTATACTTACAACTTCTTTTACTTTTCCCTCTTGAGTAGAAACAAAATAGGCGATAGTAAAACAGTTCATGATAATAAGTCCAATAATAATTGACCATAAGTATTTAGAATTCAAGTTTCTCCCCTCCTAAACTCGTCTATTTTGACTCTTGTAATAGTTCTTCTAATTGCTCTTTTGAGAAATGGTATTTTTCATTACAGAAATGACATTGTGCCTCTGCTTGTCCCTCTTCATCTATCATCGCTTGTATTTCTTCTGTACCAAGACTAATGATTGCATTTGTAATTCTATCCTTTGAGCAAGGACAAGAAAATGTAACTGGCATTTTATCGATAATCTGCACATTATCTTTGCCAAGAATTTCTTCTAATAGTTGTTCAGGTGTAAGCCCTCTTTCAATAAGCTTTGAAATAGGTTCCATCTTACTAAGTTGGTCTTCGATTCTAGAAATTGTTTCATCATCTGTACCAGGTAATAATTGAATCATAAAACCGCCTGCTGCTAAGATAGAGTTGTCTGGGTTCACTAATACCCCTACTCCAACTGAAGAAGGAACCTGTTCTGATGTAACTAAGTAATAAGTAAAATCTTCGCCTAATTCTCCGGAAACAATAGGAACCTGTCCTGAGAAATGATCTCTCATTCCAATATCTTTTACAATAGATAACGTACCTTCCGTTCCAACTGCCCTTGCAACATCTAACTTACCATGTGAATTTAAATCAAAATGAGTTTGCGGATTAGTGACATATCCTCTCACTTCACCTTTAGCGTTACTATCGACAAGAATGACACCAATTGGTCCGCCACCCTCAATCTTAATCGTTAATTTTTCTTCCCCTTTTAATGCCGACCCAAGCATAACTCCAGCTGTCATTGCTCGACCAAGAGCTGCAGATGCAGTTGGCCATGTATAATGTCTACGTTGAGCTTCTCCTACTGTTTCTGTTGTTCTTAGAGCATAAGCTCTAACTTGTTTATTGTAAGATAACGCTTTTACTAAATAATCTCCCATTTGGTTGATATACCCCTTTCATTCATGTTGTTGGTCTAATGAAGAAATGTACTAGTTTTAAATCTATTTAGCCTTTTTCACTTCATTGTTTCTTTCAAAGATAAGCTGCAGACCCTTTAAGGTTAAAAATGGTTCAATATGATCTATTGCATTTGATTCCTTTGCTATAAGAGAAGCCATTCCTCCCGTAGCTATAACTTTCGGCAAAACATTGGCTTGTTCCTTCATTCTATTCACAATTCCTTCAACTTGACCTACATATCCGTATAGTATCCCTGCTTGCATCGCACTAACCGTATTTTTCCCAATTATTTCATCTGGTTTTACGATTTCAATACGAGGTAGTTTGGCAGCCTTTGAATATAAAGCCTCTGTTGAAATTGCAATTCCTGGTGCGATTGCACCACCAATATATTGGTTATGTTCATTTATATAACAATAGGTAGTAGCAGTTCCGAAATCAACTATGATTAGCGGGCCCCCAAATAAATGGATCCCCGCTACCGCATTTACTATACGGTCTGCTCCTACTTCACGTGGATTATCATATTTAATGTTTAATCCTGTCTTAATTCCAGGACCGACAACCAGTGGCTTTAAACCAAAATACTTATGACACATCTTCTCAAGTGAAAACATAATTGGAGGTACAACCGAGGAAATAATGATTCCTTTTATATCGCTAAATTCAATATCTACGTGGTCTAACAAGGATCTTACTATCATTCCATATTCATCTTCAGTGCGATTTCTATTTGTTTCAATCCGCCAGTTATAGATCAACTCGTTCTTTTCGTATATTCCTAAAGCAATACTTGAGTTTCCTACATCCAATGCAAATAACATATTAACTCACCAGAACCTTTCATCCTATAAAAAAGGTGCCAAATACAACAATGTGTATCCGACACCCAGTAGAATTAATTACTTTTCTTCTGTATCATTTGCTTCATCTTTTTTAGAGTTGATATTTACCTTAACATCATCACTTGATTTAGAAGTAATCTCTTCTGCTTCATATGGACGATCAGGTAATTTACCTTCCTCATATAGACTTTTAATTTGTTCAGCATCAAGTGTTTCAACTTCTAACAATGTTTTAGCAACAAGCTCTAGCTTATCACGATTTTCCGTTAGAATAACCTTCGCTTTTTCGTAACAACCCTTAATTAAACTTTGGATTTCTAAGTCAATTTGATGAGCTATAGCATCACTATAATTCTGCTCATTATGGATATCACGACCAAGGAAAACTTGACCACCTTGAGGTTGACCAAATTGAAGTGGTCCAAGCTTTTCGCTCATACCGTATTCTGTTACCATCTTACGGGCTATACCTGTTGCACGCTGAAAGTCATTGTGAGCACCTGTACTTGCTTCTCCAAATACAACTTCTTCTGCAACACGTCCACCAAGTAATCCGGTAATTTTATCAAGTAGTTCTGGTTTTGTCATAAAATAACGATCTTCTCTTGGAAGCATAACAGCATAACCACCAGCTTGACCACGAGGTACGATAGTTACTTTATGAACCATATCCGCTTCATCTAATACACAACCAATAATGGTGTGACCAGCTTCATGATATGCAACAATATTTCTTTCTTTTTTAGAAATGACACGACTCTTCTTCGCAGGTCCTGCAATAACACGATCTGTCGCTTCATCGATATCGGACATATCCACTTTCTTTTTGTTACGTCTTGCCGCGATTAGAGCAGCTTCGTTTAATAGATTCTCTAAATCTGCTCCAGAGAAACCTGGTGTACGAGCAGCAATCGCTTTAAGATTAACGGATTCATCTAAAGGCTTACCTTGGGCATGTACTCCAAGAACAGCCTCTCTTCCTTTTAGGTCTGGACGATCAACTGTAATTTGTCTGTCAAAACGACCTGGACGTAAAAGGGCTGGGTCAAGAATATCCGGACGGTTTGTCGCTGCAATAATAATAATTCCTTCATTTGCACCGAATCCATCCATTTCAACGAGTAGTTGGTTTAGGGTTTGCTCACGTTCGTCGTGTCCTCCACCTAGACCAGCACCACGCTGTCGACCTACAGCATCGATTTCATCAATAAAGATAATACACGGGGCATTCTTTTTAGCATTTTCGAATAGGTCACGTACACGCGAAGCCCCTACCCCAACAAACATCTCTACAAAGTCCGAACCACTGATTGAGAAGAATGGAACTCCTGCTTCACCAGCAACTGCACGTGCTAATAAAGTTTTACCAGTACCTGGAGGTCCTACAAGAAGGACACCCTTAGGAATTCTTGCACCAAGCTCGGAGAATTTGCGAGGATCCTTTAAGAATTCAACAACCTCAACAAGCTCTTGTTTCTCCTCATCGGCACCTGCAACATCTTTAAATTTAACCTTTTTCTTTTCTTCACTATAAAGCTTTGCTTTACTCTTACCAAAGTTCATTACCCTGCTACCGCCACCTTGAGCTTGGTTAAGCAGGAAGAAGAATAAGATAAAGATAATAACAAAAGGAATGATGGAAGTGAAGAAGGTTACCCAACCACTTGTTTCTTCCGCTTGAAGTATCTTAATATCTGTATTTGCTACAACAGCAGCATCAATACGTTCCATCACTCTTGGCATATTTGGAACATATGTAAGGAAGAACTTTTCAGCTTCATAGTTAGTCAATTGTCCACTTATCTCATATACACCTCGTACAGGTTGCATAGATAGTGATTTGACATCACCATTTTCAAGATGAGTGATGAATTCATTGTAGTTCATTTCCTCTGTTTGCTGATTCGTTCCATTAAAAAAGCTAACTACACCGATAATTACCAAAAATATAAGTAAATAAAAGATCGTATTTCGAAAAATCCGATTCATCCCTTACCTCCTCCCACGATGAACAAACTATAGTCAATAGTATCATAGCGAATAGATTCATTACAACAAATAGCCCTTAATATGTGCTATATATTTCCTTTATTACCAACTATTACTCCAGGTGATCCTGGAATATAATCATACTTCTTCAGTTGTATAGATATGTGGCTTTAATACTCCGATATATGGTAAATTTCGATACTTTTCAATATAGTCTAGACCATATCCTACTACAAAAGCATCCGGTACTTGAAAGCCAACATAATCAGCCTCTATATCTGCTTTTCTTCCAGAAGGTTTATCTAATAAGGTAACAATTTTGATTGATTTTGCCTTTCTGTGTCTGAAAAGCTCTACCAAGTTACTCAATGTTAACCCGCTATCTATAATATCTTCGATAATTAAGATATCTCGCCCTTCCACGGAAGTGTCTAAATCCTTTAGGATTTTAACTTGTCCAGATGAAACAGTTAAGTGGCCATAGCTGGAAACATCCATGAAATCGATTTCCAAATATGTATCAATTCGTTTTAATAAGTCAGCCATAAATGGCATAGCACCTTTTAAAACACCAATTGCTAACGGAAAACGATCTCTATAATCTTCCGTTAATGTCTTACCTAGTTCTTTCACTTTTTCTTGAATTTCTTCCTCGGTAATCAATACTTTCTCAATATCTTGCTTCATTCTACTTTGCCCCCTAGACGTTGGTTGCCCTTATGTTGTAATAATATGTACCTTCCTTTTGATCGATCAGTGGCTTCAAAGGTTGATTTTTTTAAGCCTGGTAACCAAATAATTTCTCCATTACCATTTTCTATAATCGGCCAAATGTCCCTATCCTTCATGGGAATTTTACGGTCAATAAAAATATCTTTTACCTTTTTCCTTCCCTTCATGCCTTTTAATGTCATTTTGTCACCAATCTCCCTATTTCTGACCTTTAAGGGAAATGACAGAGTGTCAGGATCAATAATAAAATAGTTGTTACCTGTTTTAACACTAGGATAGTGTTCCCAAACCTCTGTAATTATTACCCCTCCATCAGGAAGGATAATTTGGCCTGGTCCATCTATCGTAAAACAAAAGGAGCTATTTTTCATTTCATGAAAGGTAAATAAACAATCGTCATATGAACGTTCAACTCGTAAATGATTCGGAAAGTGTAAAGTTCCAGATGGTCGATTGCCAGAAAGAAGGGTTAATAAACTTTCAATATGTATGTTAGAAAGAGAAGAAGGTATCTCTCCATAAAGATAGTTTAATATTAGTTGAATACCACGCCTTTGTAAAGGATTAGGCATGTTCAGAAAACTACTGATCTTAAGGTTTATTTCGTCTACTTGAATCCTTCTAATTACTGTATTCATTTTGTCCACGGTTAATTCCTGAAGATATTTTTCATCCTCGAGTATTGCTTCACTAAATTGCTGAAATCTTTCATGAACATTTCTGTTTTCTTCTTTTAAAAAGGGAAGAATAGTATGTCTATAGCGATTCCGTGTATATGTTGCCTTTTCATTACTAGGATCAACTCTAGGCCGCAAGTTATTTTTAAAGCAATACTCTTCTATCATTTCTTTAGTAACTGCTAAAAAGGGACGAATGATATATCCATTAGAAAAGGCTCTCTTTGCTTTGATACCAGCCTGGCCCTCCCACGTACTTCCTCTAACAAGTCGCATAAGAATCGTTTCAATTTGATCATCACCGTGATGGCCAAGTGCTATATATTGAGCCTGATGCTTTTCCATCACTTGTTTAAAGTAAGCAAATCGACACTCTCTTGCTGCAACTTGAGCACTAACACCGTGGGTATTTTGGTAGGATAAAACATCGATTTGGATACCCTCAAATGGGATATCATGAACTTCACAAAAGTTTTTTACAAAGTTCATGTCTTCTTCTGACTGTTTTCCTCTAAACATATGGTCAACATGAGCGGCAATTATATATACGTTCCAGATTGTCCGTTGGTTCCAAAGAAAGTGTAAAAGAGCCAAAGAGTCTGGTCCACCTGAAACACCAACTATGATTTTGGTATTGTTTTCTAGTAGCTGGTGTTTATTAATAAAGTCGTTGACTTGTTGTAACATTCCCTTTTCATCCCTCTATAAAGTAGTCGTAATGTGTTTATCGTATCATTACTATTTCTACTTAACAAAGTAATCCTGCTCTTTTGTCAAAGATTCTAGTTTTTCACTTTAAATATTGACCGTTCCTTTTCGCTGCAGACACTTGCTTTCCGCGGGGAATCATGAAAAAGCCCAAATGCCGGCTTTTTCAAGGTCAGATTCCCATCGGGGAGGAAGTCGAGCCTCCTCGACGTTCCGTCTGCGGGGTCTCGACTTTTCCTCTACATCCCGCAGGAGTCAAGTGTCTTCCGCTCCAATCCACTATTAACATCTCTATAGTATCTGACCATAAATATATAGCACATATGCTAGTGTTACAAATAGAACGATGAGGACTGTTTCTGCTAGGCCACCTTTTGGCTTTTGTTTTTGTGGGACTGTTTTATTATTACTTACTGGTCTCGTTCTACTTACTGGTTTACTTTGTTTTTTGATTTGGTGCCGATTGCTTCTTGTCGGAGGCTGATCTGGTTGAACAATTTTTTGGCTTAGGTGAAGAATCATATCTGTTCTCATTTCGGCAGCACTTTGGTATCTCCCCATAAGGGCATTTAGTAATACTTTTTCATATTTACGTAGCATGGTGTTTGTTCGGATGACATTCTTTAATTGTTCTTTTCCATCTGCTGTTTTGGAAAAACGCTTTGGAAAGGCGGCGTTTATCATGATCATGGCAACTGCAAATAAATCATAGGTTGGTTCAGCCTTTCGTGTACCCATTCCCCAATATCCACGATCAAAGAACTCTGTAAACTCTTTTATTGCTCTACCATTAATTGTCGTACCCCCAACATCAATACATCTT
Organism: uncultured Bacillaceae bacterium; assembly: GCA_947497585.1. Classification (GTDB taxonomy): domain Bacteria; phylum Bacillota; class Bacilli; order Bacillales; family Bacillaceae_L; genus Bacillus_BV. Next base: position 16,530 of record CANMHG010000016.1, read on the forward strand.
ATTTTTGGTGTTGGGCCAGTAACGATTAGATTATCTGGCTTTAAATCTCCAAATACCCAACCTTCTTGATGAAGTCTGTCCAAGTCTGCTAACAATTGTAAACATAGAACCCCTGTCCATTCATTTCCTTTTTTATGAATGAAATCTAAGAAACTCTCACCCTTTATATACTCCATTACATAAAATGAAATTGCTTTTGGATAGCCTGGACGCACCCAGTCATCAACATCTAATAAAGAAGGTCCGAGGGCAGACCCCTGGACCTTTGAAAAATGCTTTAACACATTTACTTCAGAAGTAATTGACGTACTACTCTCACTGATTTTCAAAGCTACATTTTCCTTAGAGCCCTCGGCCAAATATACGAAACCAGTAGCACCATAACCAAGAGGCTGAATGATTTTATAAGAATGTTTATGCCACTTCCCTGTTATATAGGTGCCTGGCTGAACTTTACATACCTGACTCTTCGAAGTATTGTTCATCACGAGTAATCAAGCTCCTTAACGAACGCTTTTTCTTAAAGTAAGTAAGTGCCTCTCTAATAGCCGGACCTGTTGGAGTAATCCCTCCTGTTGTCAGTTTTGGGAAAATACTCGTCAACGATTCGAGCTTAGGCGTCCAATCTAGCACTTTTTCGACATCATTCCTTTTCCCAGGAAATACGAAAACGCCAAATCGATTATCACCCATTCTTGCATTTAAACTTAAAGATAGGTCAAGTAATGCTTCTTTTACTGTTGGCAGTTTGTGTTTCATGCTGGCACTTGTGTCGACAAGAACAAGAACTTCTAATTCGACAGTCTCACCAAGCTCATCCACTACTTCCATTACCTCTCCTCTTTTTTCAGGAGGCAGGTCCTCCATAGAGCTTTGAGAGCCTAAAATTTGTTGAAGTTCTTTATTAATAACTCCTTGTAGAGTTTGTGTCATCGCTTGTCTCGTTACCATTTGAACAGTATGTGAGAGTTGCTGAGCATAAACAACCTGATGGACACCACCACTTGCTGCTGCAATACTTTCTATTTCCTGCATACCTTGTTCATCTATTGTATCTTGATCCATAACTCCAATTACATTTACAGTAATACCTTGTTCTTTTGCTAAGGCAGACATTGCTACCGGGTCTTCACCCTGATTTGAGCAACCATCTGTAATTAATAGAATTTGTTTTAAAGTCCCTTTCCTCATGTTTCATCCCCTCCTACTAGATTTAGTATCAGCATTGACGGAATGAAACTTTTTTAAACCCAGGTAACAGTCTTAATTTATGTTTGTTTATAATATTCAATAGAATACTAGTTAGCACTTTCCTGTATTATTGAGCTTTTTTTCGGTATGAATACGAAGGAATAGCAGCCCACTTTGGAATATTCCTCTTTATCTGTGTAACAACAACTGTCATATCATCTTGAATATTTCCAGCTCTTGTACGAATTACTTCTTCCATTAAGATATCTGCAATTTCTTGTGGATCTTTCGAATCTATTTCACTGATTTTTCGTTTCATCCACATATCATAGTTTTCAACATGCCTTGGGCCTTCAAATACACCATCGCTCATCATAATTAGGAAGTCTCCTGCTTTTAATTGTTCACTTACAACATCCACTTCAAACTCCTGAATAATGCCCATCGGTAAATTACTAGCTTGTATTCTTATGATTTTTTCGCCACGCTTTACATAGCTAGGTGTTGAACCAATCTTCAGGAATTTTGCAGAAGCATCCTGTAAATCTATCATAGCCAAATCTAATGTTGAAAATATTTCATCTGTAGTGCGTAGTGATAAAATTGAATTCACTGACTTAATTGCAACTTTCTCTTCAATTCCTGACTTGAGGATTTTTTGTAAAAGCTGAAGAGTTTCATTGCTTTCATGATGAGCCCTCACTCCGTTCCCCATGCCATCACTAATTGCTACTGCATATTTACCAACCCCGAGTTCTATAGTTGAATAACAATCGCCAGATACTAGCCCTCCACCTTTTGCCGCATGAGCTACACCTGTCTCAATAACAAATGCTTTTACCGAGCCGAATGAAACATGACAATATCCATTTGGATAGGCTGAGCATTCTTCTTTTTTCACCGAAATAGTCTCTCCTAAAATATCTGAAAGCATAGGAGCAATGATTTTCTCGCTTTCCCCGCTTGAATTACAATATGGAATACTCATTTCGATATCAACATTCCCTTGTTCCAAGTTATAAATTTCAACATGTCCTATTTCAATTCCAAAGGCTTGTAACGATTCTAGTATTTGCTCTTCTTGTAGATGGTGATTCTCACGTTCTCTTTGAATCTCTTTAGCAAAATCACCCATAACCTGCGAAACTCCCAACAACTGGTCCGCAACTAATCTTCTACTTTCTAGTACTTGTTTTTTTAACTTTTGATTAGCTTGATAGTGTGAAAATTCTTTTCCAATTGCATCAATCACTTTTTTTGACTTAACACAATGCTTGTCCCATTCTCGATTCAATTGATGGTTATGCACCATCGAATTATCATCAATTTCATGCATAATCTTCTTCATATAATCATATGTTGTAGTAAAGTTTTTCGACCAGCATTGTTCCTTCTTGAAACAAGTTTGACACGTTTTCTCTGTGACATTACTTAAAAAGTAATCTATCTCTCGATCTTGGTCTTCCTCTTCAATGGGCAGTCCATAGTTTGAGAAGCTATTAGAAAGGGCTTGAAACACATTTGAGAACTGAGAAACTCTATTTGCCGTAACATCTCTTATTTTTCGTAAATATTGTTGTTGTTCTGCTGAATGTTCAGAAGTTCCCGGAATAAACTTTGCTAGATTACTTGTAATAATTTGTGGTGTAACTAAAAATAATGCAATGGCTATAAGGGATTCATATAATGTTGCAAGCAGCTGATTAGATCCCTCACCATATAAGCCAATTAATAGAGTACCGATAATTAGGCCGATTGAGACACCAACCTTTTTCCCGTCCTTTAGCAATCCACCAAGTAATCCTGAGAAAGCTAGTAAACTCATCTGATATAAACTAGCAACATTCGCTAAACTTAACACTAAGCCAGTGACAACACCTACCGTTGATCCTGTTGTCGCACCAGCAACAAATGCAAATAATAAAACTAAATACCTTGAAAGAATATGTTCAACCGATAAATCGTATATAGACCAACCAATTGTGCCTGTCATAACAGAGGCAATTAATATGATAATGCATATAACCTCTTCTGTTTTCAAAGTTTGATGTCTTTTCCTAACAGTTAATAGAGGCACACTTTGTAGAAAGATAAGAGTTAGTATAAACCCAAGACCTGCTTCAACGACTGAAAGCATTCCGTCATATAATGTTAGTTCACCCTGTGTAAGGTAGACAATTGAAGTTTTGGTAAGTAGAGAAGCAATTAGGACCAGGAAAGGCAATGCCTTTACAGATTCAAATTTTAATCTCTTTGATATCTTATGACATAAAGTAAACAATACGATAGATCCAAATACGTACATGGTGGCATTAACAGATAACGTCATAGAACCTGCTAGTAATGCAAGCATCGCTAGTCCTGCGCGGTCCTTTCGTATTAACAATACTGCAGCGAAGAATGGTAATGCAAATGGCGTAATTTTGGCAAGGATCAAAGCTCGTCCAAGTAAAAAGCCGACCAAAATAATGAGTAACCCTTTGTGTAATAGCAAGTGACGTATCATCGATTGTAGGCGGCTAAACCAACGAGACAATGCGTATTGAGACTTTTCGAAATTAACTTCCCCAACTGGCTCAATGAGGTTCCTTTCAATTTTCTCCATTTTAAAACACTCCCCGTATTTTAATAGTTGATTGTTATTATACAAGGGAATATTTTAGGAATTTGTCAAAACAACAAGACAAAAACACAAAACCATTCGACTTCTTTCTAGGAAACCTTCTATAAGAATACACAATCTGTTGAAAAACACAGATTTTTTAGGGAAACCCTTAGAAAAAAGTAGAATTAACTATAGTTTTCGAATCTGAACATAAAAAAAGCTAGTCTCTGTGAGACTAGCTTTTTTCTAGTGATGACCCATACGGGATTCGAACCCGTGTTACCGCCGTGAAAGGGCGGTGTCTTAACCGCTTGACCAATGGGCCTTATTTTTTGTTCTTAAAATGGTAGCGGCGGAGGGAGTCGAACCCACGACCTCACGGGTATGAACCGTACGCTCTAGCCAGCTGAGCTACACCGCCATAGTAAAAAATCTAAATAAGCACAAGATAAATAATACTTTCTGGAGACGTTTTCGTCAATAGTTTTATTTAATAACAGAAAAATAGAAAAACTCGAAGGCTAATAACAAAAAAGCACCCATAAAAGGATGCTTTTATTATCTATATTCAAGTGCAGCAAGTTAGCCTCTTCTAGCTCCACGTCCACCACGTTTTGATTCAGTGTGGCGTTTTAATGAAGTTAGACGATCTTCGCTATCCTTTAGGAAACGACTCATTTTTTGTTCAAAGTTTTCTTTAGCACGAGGTGCTTCATTTCTGTTATTGTTGCGCGGACCATTGTTGTTTCGTGGACGATATTCACGTTGTTCACGCTGTTCACGTTGTGGTTGCTCTTTCGCCTTTTTAATAGACAAACCAATCTTACCATCTTTTTCAACATTAATGACCTTAACTTCTACTTCGTCACCGACTTTTAGATGTTCATTAATATCTTTTACGTAATTATCAGCAACTTCACTTATATGAACAAGTCCTGTTGTGCCTCCTGGCAGCTCCACGAACGCCCCAAAATTTGTTATTCCCGTTACTTTTCCTTGCAACTTGCTGCCTACTTCGATTGACATAAAAAAATTGCTCCTCCTTAAAAATTAAAAAATCATCCTATACCATTATACATAATAATAAAAACGAGTGTCAATAAGACGAGGATTCGTCAGCGATTTTAAAGATGATTTCACCATCTTTTGATAAGAAATAGTCTCTTCTAGCAATCTTGGCTATATATTCATCATCATTTAACTTAACAATTTCTTCTTCGAGATAAATCTTCTCTTCTTTTAACTTTACAAGCTGTTCATCTAACAGTTGACGTTCGGTTTCTTTTTCTCTAATCACTGCAGATTGTGCCATAAGCGTTGAAATTAAGCCATAAGAAATGATCGCCGCAAAAATGGCAAAGGCTATAAGTCTTCGAAATAACCCTTTTCGCTTCATGTTGTTTTTTTGTTCTGCTTGTTCATAATTAGTCACATATGGTGTTTGGATCTGAGTTACTTTTTGCTTTCTTATCGCTGCCATTTCAGAATCATTTCCTCCTTACATAACGTAAATCAATTTAAGACTTACGAATTTTATTCCACCATTTAATTATCATATGTTTCATATTCTTTGCATGCCTTCGAATACCTGCAAAACTCGTAAAATATTTTAACAAAAATTTCTTCAAATTTTGCGGTAGCATTCTCCATAATAATACCCCAATCCATTTAAACGGGGAAAGTAAAACTTTTACAAGAACAGTAAAAATGTTTAAAAGTATTTTCCCAATGGCAATAAGAATATTAAGTAGACCCATTAATAAAACAATGATCAATTGAATGAATAATTGAATTGGTCGAACAATGAAAAGGTGGAATGTTTTCTCCAAGAAATGATATGTTCTTAGTGCAGCTCGAATCAACACTTCAAGTAAACGTTGATAGCCTGTACGTAATAAGCTTTGATAGGCAGCAAATCCACATAGAAGAGCAAGGAATACATAAAAGCGTAGCTCCCCTTCATTCACAGATAAAAGTATATAAAATATAATGAGGCCTTGTAACACCCAAAACAAGATATCATTAATGAATACAAGCCATCTAGCACGCTTTGGTCGCTTTAGAAAGCGACCATATGTATCAAGCGCAGCACCTAAATAGCTTCCCATGCCAATCATGGCAATCATTGTGTAGAATTGTGTCGTTAGGCTCATTTAAATAACTTGCTAAAGAATCCTTTAGCTTTCTCCGCGTGTTGCTCATCCAAATAGACGATATCAAACACTTTACCTTTTATTGACACTATACCTTTATCCACATCTAGATTTTTCATTTGTAGATTTTGTCCCCTGATCGCTAAAAAGCCCATTACTGTCTCTAACAAAAACTCTTCGTTATCAAAGCTTTCTACTTGCTTTACTCCTGTAATATCAAGTAGCCTTCTACTTCTCATAACTACATCATGTTCCTGGACAGTTCCTTTGTTTGATCCATTCGCTTCATAATATTGACTCATCATCATCCCACGCTTTCTACAAGTTGGAAGTAAGAGGTGAGACGGTCATTTAAGATCGTATACCTTCTTTGTAAAACACAAAGCCTCTCCTTCTTTGTTTGGTATATATTTATGAGATTGGGATGATATTTAGAACAAGCCTCTCCTTTTTATAGGAAATTATAAGAGCTGCGAATCTTCAATTCTTTCTTCTTTAATAATTTCATAAAGTTCTGATGCATCTTCTTTTTTTGTTGTTTCCTTCAAATCATTTACTCTAGCTGTTACAAGTTTTTGACCAAAACGGATGGTAAGTGTATCACCGATTTTCACATTGGAACTAGCTTTTGCTTGTTCACCGTTTATTAAGATTCTTCCTTGATCTGCTACTTCTTTCGCTAATGTTCGACGCTTTATAATTCGAGATACTTTTAAAAATTTATCTAAACGCATGTTTCTATCACTTCTTTCTTTATAAACTAAGATACCTTTTCGATACAACTTACCTAAAGTCCTTGTTTTTTGGACTCTTCCCAAATCAAATCTAACTCTTCAAGTGAAAGTGATTCCATTTGTTTACCCTGTTTTTTTACCTCTTGTTCTATATAAACGAATCGCCTATAGAATTTTTGGTTGGTTGCCATAACTGCTTCCTCAGGATCGATTTTATAATATCTTCCAATATTTACAAAGGCAAACATTATATCCCCAAACTCAGCAAGCATCTTCTCTTGGTTAACGTTTTCTGAATTAAGTTCGGCCTTGAACTCATTCAGTTCTTCAAAAACTTTTTCCCACATTGGCTCGACATGTTTCCAGTCAAATCCAACAGTTGCTGCTTTTGCTTGATATTTATAAGCCTTAGATAAACCCGGAAGGCTTTTAGAAACACTATCTAGGAGTGATTCTTCATCAATATTTGCTTTCTCCATTTTCTTAATTTCGTTCCAGTTACTTATAACATCATCAACGCTATCTGCTGATACATCACCAAACACATGCGGATGTCTTCTAATCATTTTTTCTGTAATTCTTTGAATGACATCACTTACAGTGAACATTCCTTCTTCCTCAGCGATTTGGGAATGTAACATGATTTGAAGCAACACATCTCCGAGCTCTTCTGCCATATGATCATCATCCTCATTGTCAATGGCTTCAATAAGCTCGTACGCTTCTTCAAGTAAATACTTCTTTAAGGATTTATGTGTTTGCTTTTGGTCCCATGGGCATCCCCCCGGTCCACGTAATGTAGCTATCACTTTACGTAAAGTTGAAAATTTATGATAAAGCAAACTCTCTTCTTTTACTGGAGGAACATAGATACTTGTTAAGTTTGTAAGTTCCATTCCTCGGTCCAACTCATACAGAGGAACCTTTTTTATTAGCTGTTGCTCACTTCCAGCGGCAGTTACAATATAAACTTCATAGTCATCTGGAAATTGCTCCATTAAGCTTAGTTTAACATCTGATGCAATCATTTGATCATAAACCTGACAGATAATAATATGGTGATTAAGTTGTAAATGGGTGTTATCAAAAGATAATGCATCAACAAATTGAAATCCTTCAATTGGGTCTATCTCAAGTGCAGCAAAAAGCGGATCAATAAAGCTCTGTCCGCCCTCAACTACTACATTGTATTCATCCTTTTTTGCCAATAAAAGCTGTACGGTTTTTTCTGCTACTAGTGGATGTCCTGGAACAGCATAAACAATATCTTTATCATTTGCCTGTGTACAAAGTTCGTTTACTATCTCTTCATATACATCTTCAAATTGATCATGTTTCTCATAAATTTCATCAAACGATTGAAAGGTTAATCCTTCTTTCACTAAATCATTAACGACAGGATGGTCCTTCGTTCGTAAGTATAAATAGCGGGTTTCTTTTATCTTTCGGTATAAACCGAGAGATAACTGATTCAAATCGCCAGCTCCAAGTCCAATAATACTTATGTTTTTTGCCATATCTTTCTACCTTCCTTATTTACGAGTTCTTAGTAGAATTGTCGCTTTCTCTCCAAGTGGAAAGTAAGATAATTCTTCTCTTGTAAATACATTCCCTCTAATAATTACAAGTATGTACACCATTCCGCCAAGTAAAACTGCTGAAAGCGAATGAAGAGTCGAAAATAACCTTGAATCAACTATTGCACTAAAAATAATATGTAGAGCACTTTGATATATAAATAGTGTGGAAACCATCCCTCCAGCTGCAACCATTGTCATAACTAAGGTTCTGTTACTAATAATTTTAATTGGTAACTTTTTATATAAAAATAAAACATTCAAGGTTGCAACTAATAAAAAAGCAATAACAGTAGCAAGGGCAGCACCCAAAATGGTGTAAGAGGGAATTAGTAGCATATTTAATCCCATTTTAATAAAAACACCTATGATTACACTGACTGCTGGGAAATAAGAATATCCTAGTCCATTCAGTATAGCTGATATTGTCAAAATAATTGTTGTAAAAAAGATTGAAACCACCAAGATCATTAATTCCAGTGAACCAGTAGAATTCTGAAATAACATTTTATTAGTTGGAGTTATAATGCTAGCCAATCCGACGGCAGCACCAACCCCAATAACTACTGCAATTTTCAGAGAGATTCTCACTTTTTTAATAATAAAAGTAAAATCCTCTCTTTTCTTTGCACTTGCTATAAGTGGAACAAGTGTTAACGACAATGATGTTGCTACGACTGTACCTAATTGGATTAGAGGTTGCCCTCGATCATAAACACCTTTTAAGGTCTTAGCTGATGTCTCTTCCAACCCATTTGAGACTAATAATGAATAAAGGGTGAAAGAATCAACTAATTGGATGACGATTAGTAGTAAACCACTAACACTGATTGTAAGCCCTTGAATAACAATTACCTTAATTGTCCCACGGCTGGACTGTTTTACTTTCCTCCAATTAACCTTCTTGAAAGGCAATGTTTTTTTATCAAAAAGAAAATAAAATAAGACGAGTATGGCTGAAAAACCACCTAGAACAGATCCGAATATGGCTCCTGCTCCTGCTTCATAAATACCATAACCATTTAATAGCAGTAGATAAGAAAAAAGCAAGATTGTTATCACACGTACAAGCTGTTCAACTATCTGAGATGTTGCAGTAGGTATCATGTTTTTTCGGCCTTGGAAATAACCACGAAAGAGAGAAATAACCGGTAGTAATAGGAAAGAGAAGGATGTTACTTTAATTAGGGAAGAAAGTTCATAATCCCCCATCATACCGGCGATCAAACTTGCTCCCCAATATAAGGTAGAGAAACTAACTAATCCTATTAAGGATAATAAAAAAAACGAGATAATCAGTATTCTTTGTGCTCCACTATCATCATCATATTCATACCGCTCAGCAATTAATTTCGAAATGACAACAGGAAATCCATATGTAGAAAGGACTAAGGCAATTCCATAGATAGGATAGACCTGTTGATATATATAAAACCCTATATCGCCAACAATGTTTTGGTAGGGAACTCGGTAGGCAGCACTTAAGATTTTTGTAATAATACCAGCAATCGTTAAAATAAATGCCCCTTCTAATAACACTTGGATTTTACTTTTGGATTGGACGCTCATGCCAATCTCCTTCCAATCTAAAATATCCTGTGTATTATACCACATAATGGATAAAGAGATTATCAAAAAAAGAAAAGGCAGCCTTTAAGCCACCTTTTCACTTCTAAGTATATTATTGCTCCATTTGACGAGCTAAAAATCCTGCAGCAGTTTCTACAGCCTTTTGTTCTACTTCTCCAAGTGCTCTTTCTTTGGAGAGAATGACAACAGCGCCAATCGGGTCACCATTTGCAACAATTGGACCTACAGTATAGGAGGAAACTGTTTCTTCATTTCCATCAACAATCGAAACTTGTTTCTCCTCAGTCTCCAGAACAGAGCTTCGGTCATCCATTGTTTTTTCAATTAGTTCACTGACATTCTTATTTAAGTATTCTTTCTTCGACCCGCCAGCCATAGCAATAAATACATCTCTGTCACAGATGAGAACAGGATGGCCTAAGCTGTCATACAAAGCCTCTGCATACTCTTTAGCAAAATCACTCAGCTCGCTTATAGGTGAGTACTTTTTGAGGATAACCTCTCCGTCACGATCGACAAAGATTTCAAGTGGATCCCCTTCCCTAATCCGCAAAGTTCTACGGATTTCTTTTGGAATTACTACTCTACCTAAATCATCAATACGACGAACAATACCAGTTGCTTTCATCTTAAGTTGCCTCACTTTCATCTGATGATTAAAGATTTGGTGATGTACAATTTGTCTTTAAAAGAATTTATCACCATTTGTGTGTTGGTTTTAGTATGAGTAACCTACAAAGTTCTATTCATGATGAAAGTGATTTTTTCATATAAAGTGAAATTACTCCAGTTTTCATGTTCGCCAATTTAAAAAGGACTTAATCATCTATCAAAAATATTTTAGCTAGCATTCACATTTTCTTTTTTTGTATCAGCTAGGGCTTTAATCATATCAGATGCCACAGTGAGCCATTTATCTACAATAACGCCTTTTATGTGCAGGACCATTTTTAACTTAGTCCCTTCCATTCCTAGACTAATCATTCTTCCATACTGATTACCGATTATAAATAGTTTATGGCCATCTATTGTATTACTAGCTTCCTCTGATAAAAGAATAGTGACTTCATTCTTAACTTGTTTTATTTGTTCAACTCGTTCTTTTCTTGCAAAAACCTTCATTTCAGCAATCTTAAATAAATAAGAGACTTCTGTTGGGAACTCACCGAAACGATCAATCATTTCTTCTTGCAGTTCTTCAACATCTTCTAAAGTATCAATTCCTCTAAAACGCTTATACATATCAATTTTTTGACGTCCATCTGATATATAAGCATCAGGAATATAAGCATCAACTTCTACATCAATTTCAACAGAGAACTTCTCCTCACGTGGGATATCTGTTCTTCTCTGTTCAATGGCATCCTTAAGCATTTGTGAGTACAAGTCAAATCCTACAGAGTCAATAAATCCATGCTGCTGAGCACCTAGGATATTACCCGCTCCACGAATAGATAAATCTCTCATTGCAATTTTGAACCCTGATCCTAATTCAGTAAATTCTTTAATAGCCTGTAGTCTTTTCTCAGATACTTCCGTCAAAACTTTATCTTTTCTGTATGTGAAATAAGCATAAGCGACTCGATTAGAGCGACCTACCCTACCACGAAGCTGATACAATTGTGATAATCCCATACGATCTGCATCAAAAACAATCAGTGTATTAGCATTAGGGATATCAACACCTGTCTCAATGATCGTAGTACTAACTAACACATCATACTGACCATCTAAAAAATTGAGCATGACTGTTTCCAGCTCATTTTCTGTCATTCTTCCATGAGCATAAGCAACCCTTGCATCAGGTACAAGCATTGATATTTCTTCAGCTTTTCTTTCAATGTCCTCTACACGGTTATAAAGGAAGAATATTTGACCATCCCTCGCTAACTCTCTCTCAATTGCTTCACGAATCAAACCACCATTATATTCAACCACATAGGTTTGTACAGGAAACCTGTTTTCTGGAGGTGTTTCGATAACAGAGAGATCTCTAACCCCTAGCATTGACATGTGTAATGTTCGTGGTATCGGTGTTGCAGTTAAAGTCAACACATCGATATTAGCCTTTAACTGTTTAATTTTCTCTTTATGAGTTACTCCAAAGCGCTGCTCTTCATCAATAATTAGCAATCCAAGGTCACGATATGTGATATCTTTTGATAATAAGCGATGAGTACCAACTACAATATCTACTGTACCTGCCTGTAACCCCTTAGTGGTTTCAGATTGTTGTTTTCTAGTTCTAAAACGGTTTAACAAACCAATGGTAACAGGGAAATCTTGAAACCGTTCACGAATGGTTTCATAATGCTGTTGAGCTAATATAGTAGTTGGAACAAGAATAGCTACTTGTTTTCCATCATGAATCGCTTTAAATGCCGCGCGAATAGCAACTTCCGTTTTACCGTATCCAACGTCTCCACATAAGAGTCTGTCCATTGGGCGTTCGCGTTCCATATCCAATTTAATCTCATGAATAGAACGTAGTTGATCCTCTGTTTCTTGGTATGCGAATGCATCTTCAAATTCTCTTTGCATGTCACCATCAGGAGAAAAAGCATAACCTTTGCTTGCTTCACGTTCTGCATAAAGCTTTATTAAGTCATCTGCAATATCCTGTACTGAAGACTCAACTTTCTTACGAACCCTTTTCCAGTCACTACCGCCGAGCTTATATATCTTCGGTTCTTTCCCCTCAGAGCCTACATACTTTTGAACCTGATCAATTTGGTCAACCGGGACATAAAGTTTATCATCGCCTTGATAGCGAATATGAATATAATCTTTATGGATTCCGTTAATCTCTAATGTTTCAATACCATAATACTTACCAATACCATGGTTAATATGAACAACGTGATCACCAATTTGAAGTTCAGAGTAATTTTTTATTCTCTCTGCGTTAGAAAGCTTTTGTCTACTCTTTGACTTTTTTAATTTTTTCTTGAAAAGCTCCTCTTCTGTAATGACTGCGAGCTTTTGTAAAGGTAGTTCAAACCCGTCATTTAAATCTCCGATAATAATTTGAACTTGCCCAGGAAGAATGTCAGCATCTGTTTTTAATGGGGTGGCATTTATATCATAATCCTCTAACACATTTTGAAGCTTTTTGACTCTTTCTTCATTTGCACCCAGGAAAACAACTGAGAAATTTCCCTTCTTCCATCGATCAAGTTCTGTTTTCAAAACATGCATTTGACCATGGAAATTTTGCATTTGCTTACAAGTCATATTTAATATGTTCTGTGGACTTGTATAAGGTACATGCCTTAAAAATAAAGATAAATAAAGCAAAGGTTTAGTTGACTTTTGAATCAAAACATTAAATTTATGTGAGTGATGCAAGTTCTGAATAGCTTCTCCATTTTCTAGAAGGCCTGTATACCATTCAGCTTCATCCTTATCAAGAGAATCAGACATTTCCTGAATACGACTAATCTCATCCAAAATAACAATTCCATTTTGGGGCAAATAATCTAGTAAACTAGTAGGTCTCTCGTAGAATAGGCTTAAGTATTTGAACATTTTTTGAGGAAATTGACCATTTTTCAATAGGTCTAGCTCATAAGTTATGTTTTCTAATGTTAATTCCTTAATCTTATCATCTTTAAGATTTTTTAAAGTAGTAGCTAGTCCCTCTTCTAATGCGTTTATACCTTGACCCAATTGAGTTTTTGCTACCAGTATTTCAGTTGCAGGTCCAATCGTTATGCTGTGAAGTTTCTGCTGAGAGCGTTGATCTTCGATAACAAATGTTCGGATTGAATCAATTTCCGTATCGAATAATTCAATTCTTATAGGCAATTCTTCAGTCAATGGGTAAATATCAAAAATTCCCCCACGAACACTAAATTCTCCAGGTGATGACACCATGGAGGTTCTCTCATATCCCATCGCTATTAATTTTTCTAGGTAATCTGAAGTAATATCTTCTCCTACATTAAAGGTAAGTTGACTCTCTCTCCATAAATCCTTCGGAGGGAGCAATCGCTTCAAACCTGAGATAGGTGCAATCACAATTCCATTTTTGTGTGAATTCCAATAATTGAGTGCTTCTAATCGCTGAGACTTTAATTCTGGGCTGGCAATTCCAATTTCAGCAGCAATTAATTCATTAACAGGATATAAAAATACCTCTTCTTCGCGAACCAATGTTGTCAAATCATCATATATCTTTTGTGCTTGATATAAATTATGTGTGACAATAAGTAAGGGTTGCTTTGTTTCATTGTATATAGAAGCCATTAAAACTGTCCGGGCTGAACCAGAAAGGCCTGCTATCAACTGCTCACGTAAGCCTTCATTTATGCCATTAATGACAGTAGCTATATCATCATTCCTATAAAAGGATTGTTTTAAACCAGCTAACAAATAGAACCCTCCTCTCAAACAAAAACTATCTATTTAATCTCATAACTAGCTGTTGGTTTAGTTTATAAATACGTTACAATACCTAATGTTATTCGGTTTCCTATATGAAAACAGAAAAATGCTTTGGAAAATCCAAAGCGAATTATTGTATAAAACTTTCATACTGATGATAATCTGGATTACGTTCAAGAGCTTCTTGACAGTCCTCACATATCGTTTTTATATGAATATCCCCACTTGATTCATAGGATACCATCTCTCTACGTTCATCATCTGTTAGTTGATGCAAACCTAAACTTTCACTATGTAACGACATACTGTCTAAAGAACCAACTTTTGTACCGCAATGCCTACAATAATAATGGAGAGACATTTAAATTCCCCCTTAACTTAACATTTTTTTACTAGTATGAACAGTTAAGGAGAACCTTATTCATGTGAATAAAACACATTATTAATTATTATTTTGCATTAAACTCATTCATCACTTGTAAAAATTCACTGGTAAACCACTTTTCACAAGCTTTTGCAGAGATCATAATTGATTCATCTACACTTTCTCTTTCTTCTTCAGTAAACCGACCAAGGACATAGTCAGTAATCTTCATTCCATTTTTAGGGCGATCTACTCCTATACGAACACGTTTAAACTCCTGTGTGCCCACATGCTGAATTATAGACTTGATTCCATTGTGTCCCCCCGCGCTTCCTTTCGTTCTTAAACGGATTTTCCCAACTGGCAAATCTAAATCATCATATATGACAATGATATCTTCTAGATCAATATCATAATAATCCATAAGTGGACGAAGACATTCACCCGATAGATTCATATAAGTTAGAGGTTTTAGCAAAAATACTTTTTCACCAGCACTATGCCCAACACCATATACCCCATTAAACTTCGTTTTATCTAATGAAATTTGCAGTTCGGTTGAAAGTCGGTCAATTACTTTAAATCCAACATTATGCCTTGTTTCTTCATATTGTTTACCTGGATTACCTAAGCCAACAATAAGTTTCATTGCCTTCCCCTCACTTCTAATCGCTCTATATATGTATCCTATGTAATTCTAATTTAATAACCGTTATAACTGCTAGTGTATTTAAATATTATATAATTTATCCGGATTTCGTCAAAAAAGACGTAACCAAAATAGGTTACGCCGTAACTCAACCTTCGCTTGTTTCTCTTCCTTCTTCCGCTTCAGGTACTCCTTCTTCTTGCTCCTCACCTGTATCAATTTCTTCCTCTTGCTTTGGAGGTTGAATTGAAGCAATTACTTCACTTTCCTCATGATTCAATTCATATTTACCACCAGTCTGAACGTCTGAAACCAATACAGTTTGTCCAACTTCCAAGTTAGACACATCAACATCAATCGCTTGAGGAATGTTAGCAGGTAAAGCAGTAATTGATACTTGATGAATGGATTGCTGTAGTACCCCGCCATCCTTCACTCCTAATGCTTCACCAACTAAATTAACTCGTACTTCCACATCGACCTTTGTATTCATATTGATGACTTTAAAGTCAGCATGAAGATATTCACCCTTAACTGGGTCCCTTTGCAGTTCATTTAACATAACAGGATGGTTTTCGTTATCAACGACTAGTTGAATAATCCCATTACGGCCACTTTCACGTATCGTTTTAAGAAACTCTATGCTATTGACAAATATCGGCTTACTACCGTTATTCCCATTTATAATAGCCGGAATATTTCCCTCTTCACGGATTCTTCTAGTAGAAGAATTTCTTAAATCCGAGCGACCTTGCGCTTGTAATAGTGTTGCCATTTAAATCACTCCTTAGGAAAATTTAATTACCCTATATTAAACTTCCCCTAAAACAAAGTGGTCTAAACGTATCAATTATGGAAAACTTTTCTTAATCGAAAAGTGTACTTACTGATTGTTGCTCATATACTCGGATAATTGCTTCACCAATTAATGGTGCAACAGAAAGTTGAGTAATCTTATCAGTTAATTTCTCTTCATCTAGAGCAATACTGTTTGTAACAACTAACTCTTTGATTTTAGAATTTTGGATACGGTCCATTGCTGGCCCTGAAAGTACAGGGTGTGTACAACATGCATACACTTCTGATGCACCATTTTCTATCAAAGCATTCGCAGCTAAAGTAATTGTACCCGCTGTATCGATAATATCATCGATTAAGATAGCTGTTTTACCTTCAATATTACCTACAATATTCATAACCTCAGCCACATTGGGTCTTGGTCTTCTTTTATCAATAATGGCAATTGGCGCTTTCAGACGGTCAGCCATTTTACGAGCACGTGTTACCCCACCATGATCAGGAGATACAATCACAATATCATTTAGATTTTTACTTTCAAAGTAGTCAGCTAAAATTGGTACACCCATTAAATGGTCAATTAGAATATCGAAAAACCCTTGAATTTGCGGAGCATGAAGATCAAGTGTAATCACTCGGTGAGCTCCTGCAGTCTCTAAAAGGTTTGCTACTAACTTTGCCGTAATTGGCTCACGAGCGCGTGCTTTACGGTCTTGTCTAGCATAGCCATAGTAAGGCATAACGATATTCACTGTTTTAGCTGATGCACGTTTAAGTGCATCTATCATAATTAATAGTTCCATTAGGTGTTCATTAACTGGAGCACTTGTAGATTGGATGACAAACACGTCACATCCACGAATACTTTCTTCAATATTAATTTGAATTTCCCCATCGCTAAATTTAGCAACTGAACATTTGCCTAGTTCTACTCCAACTTCTTTTGCGATTTGTTCAGCAAGAGCTGTGTTCGAGTTTAATGTAAATAGTTTAAGTTTCGAATTGCGGTATTGATTTGGCATTGTGATGTACCCCTCCGTAAGGTTTTAATCTTTTTTACTATTTAGACGATCTACATAGTCTTCTTTGTTTATTTGACGAGCACGTGCGATACTTAATGCGTTTCCAGGGACATCGTTGGTAACTGTGGAACCAGCAGCTACATAAGCCCCTTTACCAACCGTAACAGGAGCAATTAAATTCGAGTTACACCCGATGAATGCTCCATCCTCTATTTTTGTTAGAAATTTATTTTTTCCATCATAATTTACTGTAATGGAACCACAGCCTAAATTTACGTCTGAACCAACTTCTGCATCACCAATATAACTTAAGTGAGAAGCTTTACTTCCTTTTCCGAAGTTCGACTTTTTCACTTCTACAAAATTTCCAATTTTCACTTCATCGCCAAGTTCTGAGTCCGGACGTATATGAGCAAATGGTCCGATTGCTACGTTATTTCCAATACTACTATCATGTGCAACTGACTGACGAATAACCGTTCCATTACCTACATGGCAATTATTGATTTCTGTGTTTGGTCCAATCGTGCAGTCTGCTCCAATGTTACTATTACCCTTAATGACCGTTCCTGGGTATACAACAGTATCTTGTTCAATTGTTGCATCTGCTGAGATGTAGGTATTGTTAGGATCAATAATTGTAACACCATTTAACATGTGTTGCTTATTTATACGTAAATTCATTATTTGTTCAGCTTGAGATAAAGCAAAACGATCATTAACACCTAATGTTTCTTCGAAAGAATCTGTTTGGAATGCAGATACAATCTCACCTTGATTTTTTAAAATCTCAATTACGTCTGGTAAGTAGTATTCACCTTGCACATTGTTATTCGAAACACTGTTCAATGCCTCAAATAATAATTTATTGTCAAAACAATACGTACCTGTGTTAATTTCGGTAACCAATCGTTCTTGTTCGGTTGCATCTTTATGCTCAACAATTTTTTGAACGAGCCCTTCATTGCGAATTACTCTTCCATAACCGGTCGGATCATTAGCTTTTGCAGTTAAGATTGTTGCCTTTGCTCCTGTTTCTTCATGATGCTGTAGAAGCGCTTCCATCGTTTTATTTGTAATTAATGGTGTATCTCCACAAACAACAAGGGTAACTCCTTCTTTGTCTGCAAGATTGCTAGAAGCTTGCATTACAGCATGGGCAGTACCTAATTGCTCTTCTTGAAGTACATATTCACTACCATCACCAATCTGTGATTTCACTTGCTCAGCACCGTGACCAACAACGATAACAGATTTTTGTAAAGAAAGCTTAGTAACCTGATCTACTACGTGCTGCACCATTGGCTTACCACATACAGGATGTAGAACTTTGTAGAGCTTTGATTTCATTCTTGTTCCTTGACCAGCAGCCAATATAACTGCATATCTATTTATCATTTTTAGGCCTCCATATAACCTTTTTATCCAATACGAATATATCTTAAATAGAGACCTATTTCAAGGAAACAATTATAATCGGAAATATTTGTTTTAATATGACAAATATAGGAGTTAGTGAAATGGGGAATTTCATTGAATTTTTATAGATAAGAGGATTTTTTTAGAAAAGTAAAAAGAGCCTAAAGCTTATGTAGGCTCTTCGATGTATGAAAATCATTTTTATGATGCGCCTGCTTCTTCAAATTCAACCTCTAACTCACCAAGTCGGTGGTATTCAGCTAAAACCGCATCTTGGATTTTTCCGCGAGTACCAGAATTAATTGGATGTGCAATATCACGGAATTCTCCATCAGGAGTACGTTTGCTTGGCATTGCTACAAACAAGCCGTTATTACCATCAATAACACGAATATCATGAACAACAAATTCATGGTCTAATGTTATCGAAGCAATAGCTCTCATACGTCCTTCTGTGCTTACGCGTCGTAATCTTACGTCAGTTACTTCCATTGTGTGTTCACCACCTTTTCTAAAATTAGAAAAACACAAAAACCTGGTTAAATAGTATGACTAGGTTTTAAATGATTTCCTTATTGCCAGACTATAGTAATCTGACAATTTAAAACTTAGTTATGTTATTCAACGGATTTTTGTGTATTCCTTCTAATTTAGAAAAGTTTTTTAAAAAAATTGATAATTTTTGGATAAATGATGAAAAATTTGCGTTTTTTATGTTTTTTTATGACTTTACGAGTGCAATAACCTCAATTTCGACAAGTACATCTTTTGGTAAACGAGCAACCTCGACACAAGATCTTGCCGGCTTATGATTCCCAAAATACTCTCCGTACACTTCGTTTAATTCTGTAAAATCATTCATATCTTTTATAAAAACAGTAGCTTTGATGACAGTATCCAAAGATGCACCTGCTGCATCTAGCACTGCTTTTAAATTTTCAAAAACCTGTGTAGTTTGTTCTTTAATATTCCCTGTGATTAAATCTCCGTTTGCTGTTAAAGGTATTTGTCCAGAGCTATAAAAAAGATTATTAACAACGATCCCTTGTGAGTATGGTCCAATTGCTTTTGGTGCATTATTAGTATTTATGTACTTCATTCTTCATCCACCATTCCTTCATCATATTGTTCCTGTGCAATCTCACCCAGTGATTTTAAATAAGAGAAGTAGTTACCTTCACTAACCGAAATTTGTTTTTCTTTGACGTTAACATCAGTTAGTTTAACTAAAGAGATATATTCATCTATTAATCGCTCTTCAATATCCTCAGCCTCAACTAAGACACCAATACCAGCAACATGTGCATTGAACTCTTCAAGCATACTGACCATGCCATTGATTGTTCCTCCGGCCTTCATGAAGTCATCTATAATTAAAACGCTTGATCCTTCATTTAAGCTTCTTTTCGCTAGGACCATTGTTTGTATTCGCTTCGTCGATCCAGATACATAATTAATGCTAACCGTTGATCCCTCTGTCACCTTACTGTCTCTTCTTACAATAACGACAGGCACATCTAAATACCTGGCTACTGCATATGCTAATGGAATACCTTTTGTAGCTACAGTCATTACGACATCAATTTTACGGTCAGAATAGACGGATGCATATAGCCGACCAATCTGGTTCACTATTTGTGGATCTCCTAAAATATCTGCAAGATAAAGGTAGCCTCCAGGAAGTAATCGATCAGGCTTGGCTATCTGTTCGCGTAACTCACTGATAAATCCCTTAGCTTCTACCTCTCCTACATAAGGAATATATTTTACTCCACCTGCTGCTCCAGAAACAGTTTGCAACGTACCAATTCCTTGTTGTTCGAAGGTTTGTTTAATAATCGTTAAATCCTCACTAATAGACGATTTAGCTGAATCATACCGTTCTGCAAAAACGGTAAGAGAAACTAAACGGCGTGGGTGCTGTAGTAAGTAGTTCGTCATATCTACTAGTCTACTGCTTCGACGAAATTTCATTATAAGAGATGACCTCCCGTAAATCCGAATATTTTTATTAATATTACCATTAATATCCGGATTTAATCAAGCTGATTTCGTTCTCCCATCATACGGACAGCATACACTTGATCACAAAAACCACGAAGTCCATTATAAACGCGTTGCATTCTAGACTCATGCTGTACAAGTCCAAAAACAGTTGGTCCACTTCCACTCATTAATACAGCGTCTGCTCCGAACCGTTTCATTTGTTCTTTTATGTGAGAAACCTCTGGGTACAATTTCAAGGTAACATCTTCAAGAACATTGCCAACTAGGCTGCATATCCCAGGGTAATCCTTATTTTCGATAGCTTGTACCATTCCAGAAACATCAGGATGTGTAATGTTTTCAAGCTTCAGGTTACGATAAACATCTGCTGTAGACACTCCTATGGATGGTTTTGCTAGTACTACCCAACAGTGTGGAGGTGCACTAATATGCTCAATTTGTTCACCCCGTCCTGTCGATATGGCTGTTCCTCCATAAACACAGAAAGCTACATCTGAGCCAATCTCTGAACCAATGTCAGCAAGCTCGTCCATTGTTAGACCTATTCCCCATAATTTATTTAAGCCACGTAGTGTAGCAGCAGCATCACTACTTCCACCCGCTAGCCCAGCTGCAACTGGAATGGTCTTAGTAATTGTAATTTCAACACCTTTTTTAATGCCATAGCGTCTTTTTAATAAACTAGCCGCTTGATATGCTAAGTTTCGATTATCATCTGGTACAAATCGATTATGAGACAGAATTTTTATTGTATCGCTCTCAAGCTCAAATAATTCAATGCGATCTGCTAAATCAATGGTAGTCATGATCATCTTCACTTCATGAAAACCATCAGGGCGTTTATGTAGAACATCTAGGGACAAATTAATCTTTGCCGGTGCTTTTACTAATAACCTCAATTCTTTCACCTACTTTACCGTCTTCAAAATATATATCCACATTGTACCACAAATCAATGGTTTAAGTATGCCTTACATCAATACACTAAACCACTAATGAATGTTATTTTCGCGTACGTCATGTTTGATAATTATATTTTTGGCAAATACCAAGAAAAATAAAACAAAAGAGCCGAAGCTATTTGCTTCGGCTGCCGTAGTTATGTTAGTTTCTTATTTATTTGAACTGTTGGAAAGTTGTTGCTGAGCAATCTCTATCGCACGCTTTACCATATTCCCAGCGTCTTTAGCACGGATTGCACTCCATCCATCATTTTGAACAGTGTCATAGAACCCTAAGTCCTTTGCTAACTCTTCTTTAAATTGATGAGACATAATGCCCTTACGACGTCTACCCAAGTTAAACAACTCCTCCTGACTAAATTCCTACGACATAATTAGTATTTGAAGAATTGCCGGGCATTTATGAACTCCTTATATATCCAACATAAACTTTTAAGTTATTTTTTAAAAACAAAAAGCAGCAAACCACTGTCTACTGCCCACTTATCGCCATATTCCCAGATGTTTCTTCAAAGAATGTTAATTGTACAGTTTCCGTTAAAACGTCTGCATAACTATATGAAACACGCTCAAACGAATTTTCATCTTGATCTAATTCTACTACAAATACGGAAGGATACGTTTCTGAAAGTACTCCTGAACGCTCAATTGTCTTTCTTCGGCCACCATTTGCTTTTAGTGTTAACCTTTTACCAAGGTTTACATCTAAAGTTCTCTTGATATCCATTAAAGTTTTTGCCATATCACTCCACCTCACTATTCTCATTATAGCACCTAGTAACAATTAAGTCAAACACAAAACTAAAATTATAACAGTGGTTTTAAATGATTGTCAACGTATTTTTTCCTACAAAATTCTTACTTCATCTACAAATATTGTTTACATATTTTCTTAAGTTATGTATGTTAATTGATAATTTCTATACTAACGTTGAAATATGTCTAATTAGGTAAATTAATATACGGTCTTGACTTTATAACACAATGGTTAATAAGCTCTTTTCTAAAAGGTTATTTTTTTCACATTGAACCATGACCGTTCCTTTGCGCTGCAGGCACTTGCTTTCCGCGGGAGGAAGTCGAGCCTCCTCGGCGCAAGCGCCTGTGGGGTCTCGACCTTTCCTCTACTTCCCGCAGGAGTCAAGTGCCCTCCGCTCCAATCCACTCTTGTTTTATATACATTTAAAACAACAGACTTTATGAAATGAAACTTTATAATAAAATACAAAAAAGTCTACTATCATGTAATGTATGAATAGTAGACTTTTTCTTTTAATCATCGTTTAATCTATGGTATGGCATTCCTACTCTTAGTACGCCTCTTGTTTCAATCCCGCCAAGTCCTTTGTCTCCTGTCAGGGTATTACGTAAAACATCCCATACATTGATTCTTTCAACAAAGGGAGTAAAGCTTATTTTAGCCACAATATATACTGGATCGAGTGCATGTATATTTACTCTTGAGGGTGAACTTGCAAAGTTTGCTCCAGCCCTTATAAGTGATTCAAAATGGGATTGACATGCTCCTGCAAAGATAACTAATTGATCTAAATGAGGAATTTTTCTTCGTGCCTGTCTAACTGTTTGCGCAAAATGCTTTGAATGTCGGTAAGCTTTTAGCTCTGATTTTTTTCCTTTAGACTTAGAATAGGCATCATGTCCTGTTATAACAAGAATATCTGGACGGAACTCATCGATTAAGTCACCTACCCGTTCTGGCATTTCCTTTTCATTACAATGCACTCCATAGACAGGTACACCGATTTTTTCATATAAAGCTAAGCATTTTTTTAAGTACAATGGATCACCATCTATGTGGAGAACTCTTCCGGGAATTTGAAAAAAGTCTTGGCTATTACTATAGCCTCCAGTTGCATTGTACTCATTCTTTTGTCGGATTAAATGGTAATCCTGTCTAAATAGTCGATATGACTTTTCGAGAAGGTCACTGTCTTTTTTCTGTCGTTCCAGTTGTTCGGTTTCATCAACCAATACTAAGTCTTCATAAGATGAATCTGCGATAAGTCTTACTTCTTCTCCATATAAAACTGCTTGTTTACTGCCGTTGCTTTCAACCTTTACGTCAATTACTCTGAATATCAAATCACAGTTGTATGATTTACGGGCAACAATGTCCCCCACTTTTATGTCCATATTATTCACTCCAATAGAGAGCCTTGAGGCTTTAGATAAATAAACCAATTGTTTTTAGTATCTATCCTTTTTTAGCCTATGCAGGTAATGCCTATTGGGTGAGTGAAATGATATTATTAAGACACTGAAATTAGATCGTTCCTTTCCGCTGCAGACACTTGCTTTCCGCGGGGAGGGATGCGAGCCTCCTCGTCGCTTAGCTCCTGCGGGGTCTCCCACTTCCCTCACTTCCCGCAGGAGTCAAGTGTCTTCCGCTCCAATACACTACTTAAATACACTTTAGCTACCATCTTCTATGAAGTTGAATAAAAAAAGACCCATACAGGCCTTTTTACATTAATTCATTTAATTTGTCACTGAGTCGGGCGAATTCTTGGATTGATAGGGTTTCGCCGCGTCTTTGTGGTTGGATATCTGCCTGGAGAAGGGCTTGTTCGATTTGTTCTTTTAACTCTTTGCCTCGTGGAAGGTTATTTGTTAGGTTATTTAGGATTGTTTTTCTTCGTTGTGCAAAGGAAGCTCTGACAACTTCAAAGAAAAACGTTTCGTTTTTCACTTCAGCTGCTGGTTTTTCACGTTTTGTTAGGCGAATGATTGCCGAGTCCACATTAGGTTGTGGCACAAATACAGTTCTAGGAACCGTCATAACCGTCTCAGCTTTCGTATAATACTGAATAGCGATGGATAGTGAACCATATTCTTTAGTCCCTGGACTAGCTGCAATCCGGTCAGCAACTTCTTTTTGAAGCATCACTACAATTCCTCGCAATGGCAGCTGATCTTCTAGTAACTTCATAATAATCGGAGTTGTAACGTAATAAGGTAAATTAGCAACAACCATTAAATCAGTGAAGCCTTCAAATTCTTCTTCAATCACATGATTTACATTAGCCTTCAATATATCGCTGTGAATGACCTTTACATGTGGATAAGGTTCTAGTGTTTCATTTAAGATTGGAAGTAACCTTTGGTCGATTTCAAATGCAACTACTTTTTTTGCTCGCTTTGCAAGCTGCTCAGTAAGTGCTCCAATACCTGGACCAATTTCAATCACTCCACTATTCTCTTTAAGTTCTGCATGGTCAACAATCCGATTTAATACATTTGTATCAATTAAAAAGTTTTGTCCCAAACTTTTTTTGAATGAAAATCCGTATTTCTCTAAAATAGCTCTCGTTCTTATTGGCGTTGCTATATCTTTTGTCACTGTTTTTCCCCCTGTAAAACATCCGTTAAAGCTGCAGCAAATACTTCTTTCGTAATTTGAAACATTTGCAGACGTTTATGTAATTGTTTCCCATTAGTATACCCAATTTTTAAGATAGAGCCTAATCTTTCTCTTCTTTCTTTTGCTTTAGGACCACCGATAAGGCCCGCATCCACTAAATCCTGTAGCTCAATTTCCCCAGAGAATTCTTCACTTTCTTGTTTCACTGCCTCTAGAGCCTGTTTAATCGCAGCAATGGTTGCATGCTCTACACCTAGCCCTTTTCCTGATTTAGCAATTGCCTCTTGTTTAGGCAGAAAGGCATGCTTACAACCTGGAACAGCCTCAGATATAATTTTTCGAATTCGTTCACCAGGATAATCTGGATCAGTAAATATGATGACGCCCCGCTTCTCTTGAGCATGTTTAATACGTTCTATCGTTTCATTATTAATGGCCGAACCATTTGTCTCTAATGTATCTGCATCCACTGCCAATTTGATTTTGACAGTATCATCTCTTCCTTCAACAACAATTATTTCTTTAATTTTCATTTTTTCCTCCAAATGATGAAACTTTCTGGATCGTTAATTCGTCTAATTAGTAAAATAAGCAAATAGTCTGATAACCCTTATCTTCAGGATATCCCATTACACCGAAAAAAAACAGAGGATCTGATATCCTCTGTGAGTTTATAGGTTAATCTAGAATTTTAATCTTAACAGACTTTCTACCCCAATGGTAAGCTTCGGCTTTCGTTGCGAAGAACACATCGATTTTATTACCTTTAATTGCAGATCCTGTGTCTCCAGCAATTGCATATCCATAACCTTCTACATATACTTTCGTTCCTAAAGGAATAACACTTGGGTCAACAGCAATTACCTTCATATCAGGATTTGCTCGCAGGTTAATGCCTGTTGCAGTCGTTCCTGAGCAACCATTACAGTATGCTGTATATGCAGTTGAAGAAACGTAGAATTCCTTAACTACTGTACCTGTACCACGAGAAACTTGACGTTGAATTTTTTTCGTTCCAACAGCAACTACTCGATCCTTACTTTCTTTCAACGTTTCCGTTTTAACTAACTCTCTTGAAACTTCTTTACCATTTTCAAGAATAACTTCAAAATGTTTCGCAAGCTTTCCTTCTGAACCAGCAGATACTACTTTTTGCTTACCTTTTTCAATACTACTATCATTTTTAGTAATAACTGCATAAGCAACTGGTTCTTCCACTACATCGGTGACCTTTTCTATACGTACGACTTTTACGACACTGTTTTGTGCGATCGTAGATTCCAATGCAGGCTCTACACGATCTAGTTCATTAAGTGTGATTTGTTGATTCTCTAAAAAGTCAGCGACAGTAGTCGAAGTTGCCCAAACGTGCTGTTCTGTTCCACCGACATCCAAGGTTAGCTGAAAGGCCTTTTCTAGCGTAACTGTAATATCTTTAGTAATTTCAGCATCGATACCTGGTTCTACTTTATCATGTTCAGTAACTGTAATTTTTTGCGCTTCTAATAACTCTTTAACTGTATCTGCAGTAGTCCAAACAGTTGATTTTTGATCTCCTATAACAATCTCTACAGGTTTTGACGCTTCCCAAACAATCTCCATATTGTCTGTGATTTCAGCATCTTGTGAATGTGATAAATGGTCTTCCGAACGCACATAGATTTCATAGTTCTCTAGAAGTTCAGCAACAGTATTAGCATGTGTCCTTATTACTTGTTCCTCACCATTTAGGGAAAGGTTAACTGTTTCTTTCGTACCCTCATAAACTGCATAGCCCGTTCCTGCAGTTCCAAAAGCTAGTAAACTACTAATTGAAATTATGAATCTTTTTTTGTTCATTGACTCGGAAAACAGCTTTTTCATGTTTTTAATCACGATGAAAAACGCCTCCTTCTCTCGGAGTGATTATATAAAGTATCCTTCATTCTGTCAACCCCATCCATAGGTTGCTTGGACTGCATGATTCATTATCCTAAATTTTCTGATAAAAGGGAAGGGAAACTTGTCGACAAAGAAATATATGAATTTAAAGAGACATGTAGAACTTTTTATTTTCACTCAATCTTAGGACAAGTCCCCGTAAAATTTGACAAAAGTTACTATCACTTTATGTCGAATAATTTACGTGCATTGTCGGACGTTTGTTGTGCTAACTCCTCAAAAGGGATACCTTTTAGCTCTGCAATTTGTTCAGCCACCAATTTTACATAGCTAGGTTCGTTTCTTTTTCCTCGAAAAGGGTGTGGCGTTAAATATGGACAGTCAGTTTCAACTAATAAACGATCTAATGGTATTTTTGCAGCCACTTCTTTTGGAACCTTTGCATTTTTGAAAGTCACTGGACCTCCAAATGATATGTAAAAGTTCATATCCATACATTGTTTAGCTACCTCATAGCTGCCGGTAAAACAATGCATAATTCCACCAACCTCATGCGCGCCTTCTTCTTTTAGAATTTCCACTACATCTGCCGTCGCGTCTCGGTTATGTATGACAATCGGTAGCTTCACTTTTTTAGCTAGTGCAATCTGTTTTCTAAATACTTCTTTTTGAATATCCTTGGGTGATTTATCCCAATAATAATCTAAGCCCATCTCACCAAGAGCAACTACCTTCGGATGAGCTGCAAGTTCTTCTATCCACTTAAGATCTTCATCCGTCATATCAATTGCATCAACAGGATGCCATCCAATTGTTGCATAGATGTTATCATATGTATTCGTAAGTTCCATCGCTTTTGTAATGGTAACCCTATCAAATCCAACAACCACAATGGTTGATACACCTTCATCTTTAGCACGCTGAATTACTTCTTCGAGGTCTGATTCAAATTGTGTGGCGTTAATATGTGCATGTGTATCAATTAACATTGGTATGCCGCCTCCTTTATAATAGAAAGGGCAGATGATCATCTGCCCTAAATGCGATATCTTTTTATTTCACTTTTGCACCATTCGGAAGATTTTCAGCAATTGTAGCTAAAGAAAGAGTTCCATCAAGTGATCCCGCTAGAATCATTCCTTGAGAAAGTTCTCCACGAAGCTTAACTGGCTTTAGATTTGTTACACAAATCACTTTTCTTCCCACTAATTCTTCTGGTTTATAATATTGTGCGATTCCTGACACAACTTGACGTTTCTCATAGCCTAAGTCCAGCTGAATCTTTAATAATTTATCTGCTTTTTTTACAGGTTCAGCATGTGTTACTTCTGCTACACGTAAGTCAACCTTCATAAAATCATCAATCGTGATTTCTTCAACCTCTGGTATCTCAACCTTTTCTTCTTGCTTTGGTTGTGGAGTACCTTGCATCTGAACTTTAATGTACTCTACCTCATCTGCAGTTTCTAAGCGAGGGAAAATCGGCTCACCCTTTACTACCTTTACTCCTTCTATTTTTAAACCAAATTCCTCTAAACTTTCCCATGATTTAAGCTCTTCTTGTATAATACCTAATTGAGTAAAGATTCTTTCAGGCGTCTTTGTTAAAAACGGTTTTAAAAGTACTGCAACAAAACGAAGGGATTCAGCTAAGTGAGACATAACAGATCCTAAAGCATCTCTATTCGCTTCATCTTTTGCAAGTACCCATGGCTGAGTTTCATCAATGTATTTATTTGTTCTGCTTACTAGCTGCCATAATGAGGTTAGTGCTACTGAAAACTCCATTTTTTCCATCGACTGCTCATATCTTGCAACTGTTTCCTTCGCAAAGTTCGATAAACTTTCATCATATTCGGTCTGTGAACCAGTGTACGCAGGGATTGTATCGTCAAAGTACTTACTTATCATAGCAACTGTACGATTTAATAAGTTTCCTAGATCATTTGCTAAATCATAATTAATGCGTTCAATGAAACCTTCAGGTGTAAATACTCCATCCGAGCCAAATGGTACTTCTCTTAATAGGTAATAACGCAATGCATCTAAACCGTAACGGTCAATTAGGGTTACCGGATCAACTACATTTCCTTTAGATTTTGACATTTTACCGTCTTTCATTAATAACCAACCATGCGCAAAAACCTTTTTAGGTAAAGGTAAATCTAAAGCCATTAACATAATTGGCCAATAGATTGTATGGAAGCGAACGATTTCTTTTCCTACTAAGTGAACATCAGCAGGCCAATACTTTAAGTACTTCGAATCATTATCTGTACCATAGCCAAGAGCTGTTATATAATTCGACAAAGCATCGATCCATACATAAATAACATGCTTCGGATCTCCTGGAACTTTTACACCCCAGTCAAAGGTTGTCCTTGAAACGGCTAAGTCCTCTAAGCCAGGCTTAATAAAGTTATTAATCATTTCATTCTTTCTAGACTCAGGTTGGATAAACTCAGGGTTTTCCTCATAATAAGAAAGTAAGCGATCTGCATACTTACTCATCTTAAAGAAATAGGATTCTTCTTTTACCTTTTCAACAGGTCTATTACAATCTGGGCAATTTCCTTGTTCTAACTGTCTTTCTGTGTAAAAGGATTCACAAGGTGTACAATACCAACCTTCGTACTTATCCAAATAAATATCTCCTTGCTCCACTAACTGAGCAAAGATCTTCTCAACAATTTCTTTATGTCGATCTTCTGTTGTCCGAATAAAATCATCGTAAGA
This sequence comes from uncultured Bacillaceae bacterium, assembly GCA_947497585.1. Lineage (GTDB taxonomy): Bacteria > Bacillota > Bacilli > Bacillales > Bacillaceae_L > Bacillus_BV. Next base: position 45,986 of record CANMHG010000016.1, read on the forward strand.
TATATCTAGCTTATCCCAAAGCTCTTTAATACCTTGAACAATATCATCTACATATTTTTGAGGAGTAACCCCTTTTTCTTCTGCATTTCGCTGTATTTTTTGACCATGTTCGTCAGTTCCAGTTAAGTACATAACATCATAACCACGCAAACGCTTATATCGTGCCATTGCATCACCAGCAACAGTTGTATAAGCATGACCAATATGTAATTTCCCACTTGGGTAATAAATAGGTGTCGTTAAATAAAATGTTTTTTCCTCTGCCATTTAAATTTCCTCCTATATATATACAGTAATAAAACTCCCGCCTAAAGGGACGAGAGTAATTTCAACATAAAAATCCTTTACTCTACTACATTCTTCATAAACTCATGATTACCTCTTATATCAACAAAATATACATATATTATAGAAGTAATGTCAACTAAGTTTATTTCGAAAGAAAATGTAGCTTATTATATATGTTAGCAAGAGTGGATTGAAGCGGAAGGCACTTGACTCCTGCGGGAAGTGAGGGATATCCGGTGAGACCCCACAGGCGAAGCCGAGGAGGCTCACATCCCTCCCCGCGGAAAGCAAGTGCCTGCAGCGAAAAGGAACGGTCAAGCTTCAGATTGGTTCATTAAATTTTGTTATTGATTAACTAATATTTTGGTAAATAAGACCATTTGGCATTTTTTGTCGAATAAATATTGAATTTTGTCGAATCGCCTGTATAATATTTACTAGAAAAGATTTGAAAAAAAGTTATCAAATGTATAATAATAGCTAACTTGTATTTTTTTACAAACATTTATAAATCAATATTTTTGTGAACTTTTTAAGACATTTTCTTAAAGAAATGCAAAGTTTTGTAATTTAAATTATTGACGTTTATTGGAAACACTGTTATTATAAAAGTACATTTATTTTGTCGAATAATGACGAAAAAGATAGATTTTTGTAATAAAATTACGGGAGGAGAACATTAATATGAAATCTACTGGTATTGTACGTAAAGTTGATGAATTAGGACGCGTGGTAATTCCAATCGAACTGCGTCGCACATTAGGAATTGCTGAAAAGGATGCACTTGAAATCTATGTTGACGATGAGAGAATCATCTTAAAAAAATATAAACCAAACATGACTTGTCATGTAACTGGAGAAGTATCTGATCATAATATCACTCTAGCTGGCGGTAAAATTGTACTTAGCCGTGAGGGTGCAGAACAAATCCTACAAGAAATTCAAAGCAATTTAGAAGTTGCAAAATAATAAATAATAATGGCTGTCTATGTGTCAATTTTTTGATACTTCTAGACAGCCATTTTTTTATTCTACATGATACTGCTGATAAACTTCCCTTTTCGGTAATCCCCTATCTAATGCAACTTGTTTGATTGCCTCTTTTGACGGTAATGATTTTTCAGCAATATAATGATTTACATGTTCAATAATGGTTAGTACGTCCCACCAGTTTGTTTCTTTTTCAATTTCACTTTCTTTTGCACCTTCTAATAGTAGGCAAAATTCCCCTCTCACGTTTTCATCAGTTGCCCACTCAATTACTTCTTCTAACGTACCTCTAATAAATTCTTCAAACTTCTTAGTCAATTCTCTAGAAAGCGTGACCTTTCTATTTCCTAAAATCTCTACCATCAATTGTAGAGTTTCTTTTAATCGGTGTGGAGACTCATAAAAAATCAGTGTCTCCTTCCTATTTTTAAGGGTTTCGAGTTGTTTACGTTTATCCTTCTTTTGTCGATTTAAAAACCCATAGTAGTAAAAGTGATCGGTTGGGAGCCCTGATGCAATTAGGGCTGTTAGGGCTGCATTTGCTCCTGGAAGAGGTACAACATGAAACTGTTCCTCTAAAGCCTCAACAACTAATTCATAACCAGGGTCGGAAATGGTAGGCATTCCCGCATCACTTACTATGGCTACATCTTTCCCCTCTTTTAAAAGAGTGATGATTTTTTCTCCGCTATTTTGCTTATTATGTTCATGGTAGCTTGTAACCGGGGTTTCAATTTCAAAATGGTTACATAGTTTTTTGGTTTGCCGTGTATCCTCTGCAGCTATAATATGTACTTCCTTTAGAATACGAACTGCCCGAAAGGTCATATCCTCTAGGTTTCCTATTGGAGTTGGGACTAGGTAAAGAATTCCTCCATTATTTGTACCATGAAAGCTTTTTTGTTGCCACATTGTATGCATACTCCTTTATTAAAGAACCTACTGTTCCTTGAAATCTTCCCCATATAAAATAGTTTTTAGTTCTTTTGTATATTCATTTTCTTCATTATATACAATTAACGGCTGTAAAATTTTTAAGTCTGGTTTACCATCTTTAATTCCTTCTATTAAAAGGGTATTTGCTTCCTTACCTGCTTTTGGATAGACAAACTGCAGTCGCTTCGGTTCCAATCGATATTTCCTCATTAAAGTAACAATATCAAGTAGCCTTCCGGGGCGATGCACAAATGCAACCTTCCCTCCTTGCTTCACTAATTGACTACTCACACGAATAACGTCTTCTAGTGTACAATGGATTTCATGCCTAGCAATAGCTAGATGTTCATTTTCATTTATTTCATCTTGCTTAGGAGTTGGAAAATAGGGTGGGTTACAGGTTACGATATCAAAATTACCATGACCTAATATTTTTGGCATGTCCTTAATATCTCCATGAATCATCTTTATCTGGGTGCTCAGTTTGTTAAATTCAATACTTCTCTTTGCCATGCTATAAATTCTATGTTGGATTTCAACCCCAGTAATATCTCCCTTTGTACGTTTACTTAATAACAATGGAATGACACCATTACCCGTACATAAATCAAGTAAATTTCCTTTTTGAATAGGAACATATACAAACTTAGCTAGCAGTACTGTATCTAAGGAAAAGGCAAAAACGGAGGGACTCTGAATAATACGCAAATTCTCTCCTAATAAATGATCTAAACGTTCGTCATCGAATAATTCCAGCATGTATAGTAGAATCCTTTCAAGATATATTCATTATCGTGTTCACTATGTACAATTACTAAACCTAGTTTACCAAATTGTGATGAAATAGATGAAAAAAAATGGACCTTTCATAAAAGAAAAGTCCATTTACTTCTTATTTAAAAAGGATAGACAAAACAAGCAGTCACCGTCTCTTCGAACACTGCCATAGTGAACATTGCAAATATGAAAGCCTTCTTGGTAAAGTCGCGCTAGGTTATCATAGCCTTCACCAATATCAGCCACTTTTGCTTCTGCACTATTTTTGACAGGTTTTTTTCCTTTTGTTTTTTCTTGTTGTTGAACAGATGTTTGATCAAGGCGGCGACGCAGATGGTCATTTTCAATTAAAAGGTTATTATTCTCTTCCAGCAATTCTGCTAAATGCTGTTTAAGATCTCCTAACTGACGATATAAATGACCAATTTGCTCCTCCATGCTACTAACAGATTCAAAGATTTCTTTTTTTTCCACGTTATCCACCTCATTAATCTGTCGCTAAATCTAGACCGCTCCTTCTTTCGTTAATTCTTCCCATGAAAACTCTACAATACGCTCTCCATCTCCAAGGTCGATTTGTAGAATTCTTTCTAATATATTTAACCCTACGACTTTACCATTACCGATTGGAGTTTCAATTGTCTCACCAATATCCGGTAACTGCTCTTTCGCGGATTCATATTCATCATTTTCGTATTTCAAGCAGCACATTAGACGACCGCATAACCCCGAGATCTTAGTAGGATTTAAAGATAGGTTTTGATCCTTAGCCATCTTAATTGATACTGGTTCAAAGTCACCTAGGAAAGTTGAACAACATAGCATTCTCCCACATGGACCAATACCGCCAAGCATCTTAGCTTCATCTCTAACCCCTATTTGTCGCAATTCAATCCTTGTACGGAAAATTGCAGCAAGATCCTTTACTAAGTCCCTAAAATCTACTCTTCCATCTGCAGTGAAATAAAAGATTACCTTATTGCGGTCAAATGTAAATTCTACATCAACCAGCTTCATATCTAGACCATGCTCAGATACTTTATCTACACAAGATTCATAAGCATCTTTTGCAGCCTGCTTATTTTCCTCTACAATCAATCGATCTTTTTCATCCGCAATACGAATGACCTTTTTAAGTGGTAAAACAATATCGTTTTCACCAACTTGTTTTTTATTTATAACAACTTTCCCAAATTCAATTCCTCGAACTGTCTCCACAATGACATATTCATCATCTGGAATGACTAGACCATTTGGGTCAAAGTAATATATTTTACCCGCTTTTTTAAAGCGTACACCAACTACATCATACAAGCTTTAACCCCTCCTGCAATTTAAATACCAATTGCTCCATCAATAAGTGTGGATTCATGTTGGTGTTTAACCGTTTTTTAGCCTCTAGTATGGCTTCTATTTGATCACAGACACGCTTTCCTGAAGTAATAAGTGCCTGTTGTTTTAATTCTTGAATAATATCACTATATATAACCTTGTCCTCATCGCCAAGCTGGATAAATAATAAATCTTTATAAACTAGTAATAATAAATCTAACCCTAAGAAAAGCTCTTCTTTTTCTTTAAAATGAGTAAGCCATTTATCTTGAATAAAAAAGAGGGCATTCCCCGGTCTATTTATTAATACTTCATATAATTGTAACACTATTTTTCTAGACTGTGCAAACGAATCATCCTTGCATAAGTCGGAAGCATCTTCCAAGTTATTGGTAACATGAGCAACCAGATGAGCAACTGTAGCATTAAAGCCATTTTCCTGCAAACGACCTGCAATTACATGAGGTGACAAAGGCTTAAAAGGTAAGACTTGGCATCTTGATAATATCGTATTTAACATACGATGAACTTGCTCTGTTAGAAGAATGGCCACCGTTTGTTTACCTGGTTCCTCTAAAAATTTTAGTAAACTATTAGCAGCGTTTGTCGTCATTTTGTCTGCATGATCTATAATATATAACTTTTTATTAGATTCAACGCCTGTCTTTGAAAATTCCTCTTGTAAGGCTTGTATTTGACCCTTTTTTATCGAAAGACCATCAGGCTCAACAATATGAATATCTGGGTGATTTCCTGAGGAAATTCTTCGACAATTAGAACAATCATTACATGGTTTGTATTCAACACGATTTAGACAAAATAGACTTTTGGCAAACAGAATGCTAACTTCTCTCTTTCCTGTCCCTCTACTTCCTTCGAACAAGTAGGCATGGGAAACACGCCCTTTTTGTATGCTATTACCGATCATTTTTAAAACTGTAGGCTGATAATGCTCGAGCTGTTCCCACGATTTACTCATTTAAATCACTCTTTCCTTACATATAAAGGTTTATAAGTAAGCCCTTAACTTCTCCTATTTTACCCAATATATCAATGGACTGTTTTTCCTTAGCTAATATATCCTCTGTTAAAGCAATAAGTGTATGATCAATTTCTTCAACAAGTTTTAGAGACCTACTATGTCCCTGGGAACTCCAGCTATGTGACTGTTTCAGTTCCATTCCAAAATCTACAGCCTGCTCAACAAACTGTTTGACTAATCGTTTATAACTAGCTAAATCCTTAAAAGTTCGGGAACGGTCAAGTCGTTGTCCCGCAATATCTATGTTAGCCATTAGCTTATTCAATTGCTCAATGTGCAGTTTGCTTTCTTGCTTTTGCACAAGCTCTCCAAATCTAACATTCCCAGTTAGAGAAGACTTTTGGTCTGTTCTTCCTTTATCTATGGATAGTCGTAAATCTTGACTAATTTTCATCCCATAACTCCTCTAAACTTAGAATTGATGAAATTGCTCCACCGGAAGAACAAATACTGTTGCTCCCCCAACTTCTACTTCCACAGGATATGGCACATATGAATCTGCATTTCCACCCATTGGAGAAATTGGCGCAACTAATTGATCTCGATGCTTACAATTTTCTTTAATTATTTGTAATGCTCGTTCTACTCTAATTTCTTCCGTACCTATCATAAACGTCGTATTTCCTGATTTAAGAAATCCACCTGTACTTGATAGCTTTGTTGCACGGAAATTATTTTCTACTAATGCTTGAAGTAAACGATTACTGTCTTTATCCTGGATGACTGCAAGTATTAACTTCATGAATTCAGCCTCCTTATATTTTAACATTTTTTTTAGAATACTTCATTTTACGATTATTGGTAACAAATTGTTCACCATGTTATTTCTTATTATAGCAAGAATTGTCCAATCTGAAAGAAAAACCTCAAAATCCACTGATTTCTGAGGTTATTTTACTAACATTGATTCAATTAACTCTGTTACTTCTGAAAAGACCTCGTTCAAAGTTCGTTCTGCATCAACCACTTGGATACGCTCCTTAAATCGATCTGCCAAAAGCATATATCCTTCATAAACCTTATGGTGAAAATCAATTGCCTCTAAATCTAAACGATTTACTTCTCTATCTTCATTTTTGTAGATACGTTCCATTCCCTTTTCAGGACTTATCTTAAATAATAACGTTAGAATTGGCATAACCCCGTCAATTGCAAACTCATTTATAGATAATACTTCTTCAATTCCAAGGCCTCTTGCATGTCCTTGATATGCTAATGAGCTATCAATAAATCGATCACATAATACAACCTTACCCTCTTTTAATGCTGGGATAACCTTTTCAACTAAATGCTGTCTTCTAGCAGCTGCATATAAAAGTGCTTCTGTTCTGCCATCCATCATCGTATTTTTTTTATCCAAAATAACAGAACGTATCTGTTCTGATATCGCAATTCCACCTGGTTCCCTCGTTGAAAGAACGTCAAATCCTTTCCCACGAAGCTCTTTCTCAAGTAAACCTAAAATTGTTGTTTTCCCAGCTCCTTCTGGGCCTTCAAAGGTGATAAAATAACCAGTCACAATCCATTCTCCTTTTACTTAACTCCTAATCACATTGTTGTTTCTTATCAAATACAATTAATGAGTCTTCTTTTATAGCAACCGAACCTTGAAACCTTGCTCCGCTGTTTTTATATTTCAACAGCAGCTCGATATGTTCTTTAGATATCTCTTCACCGACCATAAGCAATGGTATCCCTGGTGGATATGGCGTAACCATTTCTGCAGAAATATATCCACACGCCTTATCAATCGAAATCTTTATCTGACTATATTTATTTTGTTCCTTATACCCTATAGCTAATTCTGTTAAAGGTTCAAAATAAAGATAAGTATTATTTATAGTAAATCGTTCTTCAACTTTGTTTTGAAGAGCTTCTTTTATTCTGTCAATTGTATCTTCACTTTCTAACCTTGTTGTTAAAGGTACAACAAAAAGTACATTATAAGGATCTGCCATTTCTGTGAAGATTCCCTTTTGTTCAAAGATTTTTTGTAGTTCATATCCAGATAATGAACAGTCAGACTGAACAGTAACTTTTAATAAATCCTGACTGATTAAAGGGTTGGAAGATTCAACAACTCTTATTCCGTCGATTTCATTTAGTTCTTTCTTAAATGTTGTAACTTGCTCTCTTATTCTATCTATATCTTGTTTATCAAATGAAGCTAAATAACTTCTTGCTATATCAAGAGAAGCCATAATTGGATAAGATGGACTACTTGATTGTAACATCTGTAAATAAAGTTTTAGCTTTTTTAGATCTACTAAATCACTATTAAAATGAAGGTAGGAACCCATTGTCATTGCCGGTAGCGTTTTATGAGCGGAGTGCACAACAATATCTGCTCCATAGTCAATGGCAGAGGTCGGAAATCCTTCATGAACAAAATGAGCACCATGAGCCTCATCCACGAGAACACTTGTCCCGTTTTCATGTGCTAACTGAACAATGGCTAGCAAATCACTGCTCATACCATAATAATTTGGGTTGGTTAAAATAATGGCTTTTACATTTGGATAACGATTAAATGCTTGCCTTATCGTTTCTTCTGAAACACCAGAAACTACCTTCATATCCTTATCATATTCAGGCGTTAAAAAAACAGGTATTACCCCAGCTAACTGAATTCCATTCATAATGGACTTATGTGAATTTCGTTGAACGAATACAGTATCTCCTTCGTTACAAGCTGCTAAAATCATCGAAAGATTACCTACTGTTGAACCATTGACAAGAAAAAAACTATCTCTAACCCCATATAACCCTGCAGTTAGCTGCTGAGCCTCCATTATAGGTCCCTCTGGGTCATGTAAGTCGTCTAAGCCTGAAAGTTCGGTCACATCAATCTTAAGTAGATCCTCATAGACGCTTCTAGCATCCTTTGGAAAGACCATCCCAGATTTATGACCAGGTACATGATAAGAGATTGAATTCAGTTGAAGGTGCTTAACCAATGCTGTATATAGCGGTGTTTGTCTTTGGTCCATTTTTCACGTTCCTTTAACTCGAGACATGCACTAACTTTACCTATTATAACAGGAAAAAGGGAAAAAAGAATAAGAGTTAAGGATAAACGTTGTAGTTGGTAGATTATATTTTAGACGATTTAAAAAAGAAAAACCCTTAGATAGCAAAAAAAAGAAGGCCCGCTCTTGGGCCTTTAAATCTAGGAATATATCTCCGGTGTTGTAACCTTTTTTAATTTTGATAAATAGTAAAGGTACTTCGGATCATTTGTTTCTGTTTGAATCATATCTCTTTCACAATCAGTACAAATAAACTTTGTGTACAGGTGTATGCCTCTATCTCTATTCTGTTCACATATAATGCACGTTTCCCCTATGTTCTGTTTTGCAATGAGTGAACTCATCTGCCTCCACCTCCATACACTAATTCTGTCCAATTCACTTAAGTTGTATACACAATTTTTAATTTATTTAAATGTTCCGACTATCTTTTTTTATTACTCTATGACACTTTTGAATTATTGTGTCTGTCTATAAGGAGTAAATTTGGGCTTAGATATATAGATTTGTAGATGGGTGGTGTATTACATTAGAGGTCATTGGATTTGGATTCATTTGATTATGTTCTCGCTCAACCTGTCCGAATAACCTTTCGATTCGGACTTGATTGACTATGCTCTCGCTCAACCTGTCCGAATAACCTTGGGATTCGGACTTGTTTGGCTGGGCTCTCACTTAACCTGTCCGAATAACCTTGGGATTTGGACTTGTTTGGCTGGGCTCTCACTTAACCTGTCCGAATAACCTTGGGATTTGGACTTGTTTGGCTGGACTCTTACTTAACCTGTCCGAATAACCTTGGGATTTGGACTTGTTTGGCTGGACTCTTACTCAACCTGTCCGAATAACCTTGGGATTCGGACTTGTTTGGCTGGACTCTGTCTCAACCTGTCCGAATAACCTTGGGATTTGGACTTGTTTGGCTGGACTCTTACTCAACCTGTCCGAATAATCTTGGGATTCGGACTTGTTTGGCTGGACTCTCACTCAACCTGTCACAAATCAAGCTACAGAATCCTTCGTAAGTTTCCTCGCTCAAATCCTCGATTCTCAAAACCCGTCCATACCTAGTCTTTTACATGATACATCAACAAAACCTCATGGTATTCATTTAAACACAAAAAAGAACCAGCACTCAGCTGGTTCTCTCACTTAGCTTGGCAACGTCCTACTCTCACAGGGGGAAACCCCCAACTACCATCGGCGTTGAAGAGCTTAACTTCCGTGTTCAGCGGTCGGCTTCCGATTAGCTTCAGAATCCTTCGTCAGTTTCCTTCGCTCCGATCCTCATGTACGCAGTACATTCCGGTTCTCACTCACTCACTTCCTTGTCTTCTTCGCTTCTCGAAACCCAACCATACCTAGTTTTCACATTATACTTCCTGAAACCTTACGGTTTCCAAAACAAAAAAAGAACCAGCACTCAGCTGGTTCTCTCACTTTGCTTGGCAACGTCCTACTCTCACAGGGGGAAACCCCCAACTACCATCGGCGCTGAAGAGCTTAACTTCCGTGTTCGG
>CANMHG010000017.1 GCA_947497585.1 uncultured Bacillaceae bacterium
GGAAGCGCGGTGACGTGTGGAGCTGACTGATACTAATCGTTCGAGGACTTAACCACTTATTCTTTACTTGAATGTCTAACCGTTATCTAGTTTTGAGGGAACAAATTTCCCTTGAATATTGTTGGAAACAACAATATAATAATATTTGTCTGGTGACTATGGCGAAGAGGTCACACCCGTTCCCATGCCGAACACGGAAGTTAAGCTCTTCAGCGTCGATGGTAGTTGGGGGTTTCCCCCTGTGAGAGTAGAACGTTGCCAGGCAGGTATTATCTAAATTAATATTTTATTGTCGCGGGGTGGAGCAACGAGCGTTACTCCCATGAATCCTCAGCGAGTTGTACCAATCGAGCTGATTCTTGAATTAGCTTACTGAGATTGGGACAGTCCTTGCTATCAAAGCAAGAGAAGAAAACTGAATCATTTTTATTATCGCGGGGTGGAGCAGTCCGGTAGCTCGTCGGGCTCATAACCCGAAGGTCGCAGGTTCAAATCCTGTCCCCGCAACCAATTTGTTATTTTCAAGCACACTTGAAAAAACTAGGTCCCGTGGTGTAGCGGTTAACATGCCTGCCTGTCACGCAGGAGATCGCCGGTTCGATCCCGGTCGGGACCGCCATATTTTTTTTGAACGTAATGCGAAACAATGGTTTCGTTTTTTGTTTTTTATAGGGTGTTTTATGATGCTTGGCTAAACTCAGTTAGAACATTTGAGAAATTTCTTGAATTAATTTGCTGAGATTGGGATATACTATTAGGGTAAGAGAAGAAAACAGAATCATTTTTATTATCGCGGGGTGGAGCAACGAGCGTTACTTCCATGAATCCTCAGCGAGTTGTACCAATCGAGCTGCTTCTTGAATTAGCTTACTGAGATTGGGACAGTCCTTGCTATCAAAGCAAGAGAAGCAAACAGAATCATTTATACTATCGCGGGGTGGAGCAGTCCGGTAGCTCGTCGGGCTCATAACCCGAAGGTCGCAGGTTCAAATCCTGCCCCCGCAACCAATTTAACTAACTTGCGAAACGATTTGTTTCGTTTTTTTTATGCCTTTTTTAGTAATACGAGTAATTCCTTTGGTTAGACGAGAAAAAGGGTTAAAACGACGAATAAATCAGAGCAAAGCACGAGTATTTTAAGAGGAACACGAGAATATAGTCTCTTATCGCGAATAAATTCATACATTATGAGTTTTCACCCCCATCCTAGCCTCTAAAATCTTCAAACTACCTTCACCATTTTGTACTTTTACCCAAAATAAGCTAAACTAGAAATAGTTCAAAGAAAAGAACGTGAATTTTTGCTATCAGTTAGGCTCGCAATTGGCGAGTTTTCTTTTTAAATGTTCGTTTGGAGTTGAAATCATTTGACGATTTACGATGAATTTGCGTTTATAGACAATATAAAGCCGAATAAAATACATAATCAAGATCTCATTGCAGGTATTGGTGATGATGCAGCCTTAGTTGGCTTACCTCAGGATATGGATCAGATTATTTGTTTGGATACAATGATAGAAGATGTTCATTTTACAACCCAAACAATGTCTCCTAATCAAATTGGACATAAGGCGTTGGCTGTTAATATAAGTGATATTGCAGCAATGGGGGGAATACCGGCGTATTATTTAGTGTCAATAGCTATACCGAAGGCTTGGTCACAAGTAGATGTAGAAGCTATTTACGAGGGTATGCATAAGTTAAGTGAAGTCTTTCAGATCGATTTAATTGGTGGAGATACAGTATCCTCACCAGGACCACTAATGGTAAGTGTTACTCTAATAGGGTATATTGAAAAAGGGAAGAAGCTGTTAAGAAGTAATGCGAGACCAGGAGATGTCGTATTCATAACAGGAACTGTTGGGGATTCTTCTGCAGGCTTAGACTTGCTGTTAAAACATGGACGTAACTATCCTTACAACGACTTTGAATCCTATCTAACAGGAAGACATCAACTTCCATCTCCAAGAGTCGATATTGGACGTCACTTAGCAAAGATTGATCGTGTAACTTTAAATGATATTAGTGACGGTGTCGCTAGTGAAGCAAATGAAATTGCTAAGGCTAGTGATGTAGATATTCATATAGAAGAAAAGGATATCCCCCTTGGCACTCCACTTCTACAATATAATCAACAAAGAGCAATGGAGTATGCCTTCTTTGGTGGAGAAGACTTTGAATTAATTGGGACTATGTCACCAACAGATTGGGAGATATTTCAGAAACAGATGGTAAAACAGAATATACTAGTTACTAAAGTTGGTAGCGTTGTTGAAGGAAAAGGTGAAGTATACCTCTCTAAAAAAGGTACACTAACGCTTCTTGAAAAAAGAGGATATAATCATTTTAAATAAAGCTAACTTACATAGGGTGAATATGATGAATCAATTTACGTTTAAAACAGATACACCTGAACAAACCTTGGAGTTTGCAGAGAAACTTGGGAGCCTTTTGCAGCCCAAGGATTTGATCACTCTCGAAGGTGATTTAGGAGCAGGAAAGACAACGTTTACTAAGGGATTAGCCAAAGGTTTAGGGATTACAAGAACGGTTAGTAGCCCAACCTTTACGATCATTAAAGAATATAAGGGACGCTTACCTCTTTATCATATGGATGTATACCGTGTAGAAGATAGCTTTGAAGATCTTGGTTTTGATGAATACTTTGAAGGTGACGGTGTCACTGTCGTAGAATGGGCTAAATTAATTGAAGAGCAGTTACCTAAAGAACGTTTAGAAATTAAGCTTTTTCATGAAGGTGATTCGAATCGTAGGATCGAACTACAACCGATTGGTAAGAGGTATTATGATGTATGTGAGGAGATTTTTTCAAAATGAAAGTATTAGCAATTGATACGTCTAACTATGTGATGGGAATTGCAATTGTGGATGGGGCCGATGTTGTAGGAGAAGTGATTACAAACTTAAAGAAGAATCATTCAATAAGAGTGATGCCAGCCATTCATCAGTTGCTTCAAGAGTGTGATATTAAGCCTAATGAATTGGAAAAGATTGTTGTTGCGCATGGGCCAGGGTCGTATACTGGAGTTAGAATTGGTGTTACGATTGCCAAAACCTTGGCATGGTCTTTGAAAATACCATTAGTTGGTGTATCAAGCCTTGAGGTCCTAGCAGCAAATGGTCGATATTTTGAGGGAAGTCTATCACCAATTTTTGATGCTAGAAGAGGTCAAGTGTATACTGGTCTTTATGCATATGAGGAAGGTCAGTTTGTTAGTAAAAAAAATGATCGGATTGTTTTACTGATAGACTGGTTGAAGGAATTGAAAGAGGAAAATAATAAAGTTTTATTTTTGGGGAATGACTTAGCGATTCATAAGACAACGATTCAGGAAGAATTAGAAGACTTAACTATCTTTGCAAGCTCGAGCCTGAATAATCCTCGTCCAAGTGAATTGGCACTTTTAGGTGTAACAAGGAAAGAACAGGATGTTCATTCTTTTGTTCCTAATTATATTCGAATGGTAGAAGCAGAAACAAACTGGTTAGCATCACAAAATAAATAGAATATAAAAGCAAGATGGAGATCAGAATGGAAACAACTATTAACTTTCGTCCAATGACGATTTACGATATAGATCAAATTCTTGTAATTGAGCATCTAGCATTTGCAACTCCTTGGAGTCGAGAGGCCTTTTATAATGAATTAATGAACAATCAATTTGCAAAGTATATTGTTATGCTAGATAAAGGAAGAGTCATTGGGTATTGTGGTATGTGGATTGTTGTCGATGAAGCTCATATAACCAATGTGGCTGTTCTTCCACAATATAGAGGCAAAAAGCTAGGGGAGGCTTTGATGCAAAAAGCAATGGAGCTTTCAAAGCAGTACGGAGCACTGTCAATGACGTTAGAGGTACGTGTATCAAATGTCGTTGCACAGTCTTTATATAAAAAGTTAGGGTTTCAACCGGGTGGTATTAGAAAGAATTATTATACTGATAATAATGAAGATGCAATAGTAATGTGGGTGAATTTATGACAATTGATAACCAAATTATTTTAGGAATAGAGACAAGCTGTGATGAAACAGCTGTAGCAGTAATAAGGAATGGGAAAGAGATCGTAGCAAATGTAGTTGCATCTCAAATTGAAAGTCATAAAAGGTTTGGTGGAGTTGTTCCTGAGATTGCTTCTAGACATCATGTGGAACAAATGACTATCGTACTTGAAGAAGCTATGAATCAGGCTAACATAGATTTTACGGATATTGATGCGATTGCTGTGACAGAAGGTCCTGGACTAGTTGGAGCATTATTAGTTGGGGTAAATGCAGCAAAGGCGATTGCGTTTGCACACAATATACCATTAATAGGAGTGCACCATATCGCAGGTCATATTTATGCAAATCGTTTAATTCAAGAACTTCAATTTCCTTTACTATCATTAGTGGTGTCTGGAGGACATACAGAGCTTGTCTATATGAAGGAGCATGGTTCCTTCAAAGTCATCGGTGAAACACGAGACGATGCAGCAGGAGAAGCTTACGATAAGGTGGCACGAACACTTAATCTGCCTTATCCAGGTGGACCACATATCGACCGACTTGCTGGGGAAGGGAATCCTACTATAGATCTTCCGCGAGCTTGGCTAGAAGAAGGATCCTATGATTTTAGCTTTAGTGGTTTAAAATCAAGCGTTATTAATACTCTACATAATGCAGAGCAACGTGGAGAGACCATTGATCCCAAGGACTTAGCTGCAAGTTTTCAAGCAAGTGTAATTGATGTTTTAGTTACAAAAACAGTCAAGGCAGCAAAAGAATACGATGTTAAACAAGTATTACTTGCTGGTGGAGTTGCAGCTAATAAAGGCTTACGTCAGAGTTTGGAAAAAGCTTTTGAAGAATTAAATGGGATAGAACTTATTATCCCACCACTTTCACTCTGTACCGACAATGCAGCCATGATAGCAGCAGCAGGAAGTGTCCTCTATAATAAAGGAATACGCTCGGATTACGCCTTAAATGCAAATCCTGGACTAGATTTAGAGATACATGGATAAAAAAAGCATGGATCTTAGAGTAACAGATTAAATAGCGTGCCAGTAATAAAATAAACGGAGATTTTCCGGTTATATTCAGAAAAGAGCTCAATTGAGGCTAAATAAGGGGAGGATTTCCGGTTATGCCAAGCAAAATCCCTTATTTTTTTGTTTTTTGAGGTAATAGGCGGAATTTCTCCGTCTAATTAAGCAATTTTCAATGGTATTTTCTATTTAAGAGGAATTTTTCCGTCTATTTATCAAATCGGGTGCTTATCTGACTCCTCCCAACAGATAATATAAAGAAACGAAAAAGCATGATGATTAAATTGTTAATCACCATGCTTCTTTTTTATTTATACACAGGGTTATCAACAGTTTTGTGCATAACATCCGTAATCCTACTAAAATCAAATCATTTGCAATGGATAAAAAATGTGGATAAATACTCTTAAACCTGTGGAAAATGTGGATAACTACGTTGATAACCTTATTTTAAAGGCTAGTAATGTGTATAATGTTGTGGAAAATAAAAATCAGTGGAGGTTATCCACTGATTTCGTGTAATGTTTCCCATTCGGCCATTAACAATTCTAGTTTAGAGTTTGCTTTTGCTGTTTCCTCATTTAAAGCTTGTACTCTTTCATGGTCTTGGTAAACATCAGGATCACAAAGTAATTGATCATTTTCTTCGATTTTACTTTCTAGTTCAGATATTTCAACTTCAATTTCTTCAATTCTTCTTTTCCGTTGGCGCTCTAGCTTTTTAGCTTCTTTTTCTTGTTCATAGGAGAGCTTGTCTGTCTTCTCTTCTACTTTCTTCTGCTGTGGTACCTGCTTCTTCTCAAGGGCCTCTAATTCAACCATTTCAGCTTTCTTTTCCACATAGTAGTCATAATCACCAAGGTATTCTGTAAGTGAAGATGTGGATAACTCAAATATTTTTGTTGCAATTCGGTTGATGAAATAACGGTCATGTGAAACAAAAAGAATTGTACCTGGATAATCTACTAATGCGTTTTCTAGTACTTCCTTGCTATCTAAATCTAAATGGTTAGTAGGCTCGTCAAGTATTAAGAAATTAGCTTTCTGCATCATCAGCTTAGCCAGTGCAAGACGTGCTTTTTCACCACCACTTAGAGTGGATACTGTTTTTAGCACATCGTCTCCTGAAAATAGGAAATTTCCTAGTACAGTTCGAATATCTTTTTCATTTTTTAGAGGGTACTCATCCCATAGTTCATTTAGTACGCGCTTATTTGAGGTCAGGTTAGCTTGTTCTTGGTCATAATACCCAATAGAAACATTTGAGCCAAATTGAAAATGGCCATCAACAGGTGTTAGTTTTTTTATTATTGCTTTTAATAATGTTGATTTTCCGATTCCATTTGGGCCGACTAACGCAATACTGTCACTGCGACTAATCGAAAATGATATATCCCTAATGGTAGGCTCTGAACCTGGATAGGCAATGGATAGATTCGCTCCTTTTAAAACATCATTCCCACTTTGTCTTTCAATATCAAACAGAAAGGAAGCTGATTTTTCATCTCCGAGCGGTGAAGACATCATATCCATTCTTTCAAGTTGCTTTCTTCGGCTCTGTGCTCTTTTAGTTGTTGAAGCACGAGCAAGGTTTTTTTGTATAAAATCTTTTAGTTTTGCAACTTCATCTTGCTGCTTTTCATAGCGCTTAAGCTCAAGCTCGTAGTTTTCAGCCTTTTGCTTTAAGTAATGACTATAGTTGCCAGTAAACTTTGTTGAAGTCGTTCTAGAGATTTCATATACCTGATTAACAACCTTATCTAAGAAGTAGCGGTCATGGGATACGATGAGAATAGCACCTGAATAACCTTGCAGATATTGTTCAAGCCATGTTAGTGTAGCAATATCTAAGTGGTTCGTTGGCTCGTCCAATATTAATAAGTCAGGTTTCGTTAATAATAGTTTACATAAGGCTAAGCGCGTCTTTTGCCCACCACTTAAAGATGAAATAGGCGTATTATAATCAAAATCTGAGAAATTAAATCCATGTAAAATCGATCTAATATCAGATTCATATTGGTAGCCGCCTTGCTCTTTAAAGTTTATTTGCAATTGGTCATATTCAGCCAATAAGCGTTGATAGCTAGCTTCATTTTGGATGATATCGGGATCACCCATTTTTTGTTCAAGTTCTCTTAGGTCAGCTTCTAGTTTTTTCAATGGTGCAAAAACAGTCAACATCTCATTCCAAATTGACAGACTAGATTCGAGACCTGTATCTTGTGCCAAGTAGTTGATTGAGAGGTTTTTTGGCTTAATGATTTCTCCACCATCATGTGACATTTGCCCAGAAATGATTTTTAATAGTGTAGATTTACCCGCACCGTTTCTTCCTACGAGGGCAATTCTATCTCTTGATTGTACTTCTAGTTTTATATTAGATAAAATAAGATCAGCACCAAAATATTTTTTTAGCTGATTTACTTGTAATAAAATCATGTTTACTCACCTCTTAGTATAAGCTAAGTGTATCTTATCAGAGCTTGAGAGGGCAACTTATTATACAGCATTAGAGTAATACTAAAAAAAACCAATTTACTAATTGTGTCTAAACTTTGAACAAACCTTTCCTTTACCAATATGGGTTTTATTAGGCACAAATAAGAAAGTGAAATAAATCACAGAACTTCATAAGACAGACGGTGTAAAATAGTGTATAGTCTACTATGGGAGGAGATTTATATGTCGTCTTTCACTCATTTTAATGATCAAGGTCGTGCCAAAATGGTAGACATTACAGATAAAACGAGTACCACTCGGACTGCAATTGCAAGGTCGAGTGTCCAAGTAAATAAAGAGATTTACGAAAAAATTACCCAAAATGCAATTAAAAAGGGTGATGTGCTAGCCGTTGCCCAAGTAGCGGGAATTATGGCTGCTAAAAAAACATCTGATATTATTCCAATGTGTCATCCACTTGCATTAAAAGGGGTAGATATTTCATTTGATTGGAAGAATGTAGATAAAGAGTATCATCTTCTTATACGTGTTGAAGTTAAGACAAAGGGAAGTACCGGTGTTGAGATGGAAGCTCTAACTGCTGCATCTGCAACAGCCTTAACTGTATATGACATGTGTAAAGCAGTCGATAAAGGAATGATCATCGGTCCTACTTTCTTAATAGAAAAAACAGGTGGTAAAAACGGAGACTTTAAAAGAGATGAAAGCCTTTTAGATGGTTTGAATGTGGGGGATGAAAGTTGAATATAGATCAATCAAAAATACCACAAGCAACTGCTAAAAGATTACCGTTATATTATAGATTTTTAAAGAACCTACACTCCTCAGGAAAGTTAAGAGTTTCCTCTGCAGAACTGAGTGAGGCAGTAAAAGTGGATTCAGCAACAATTCGCCGAGACTTTTCCTATTTTGGAGCGTTGGGAAAAAAAGGGTATGGATACAATGTGAATTATCTGTTATCCTTTTTCAGAAAAACATTAGATCAAGATGAATTAACTGCAGTAACATTAATTGGCGTAGGTAATTTAGGAACTGCATTTTTACACTATAACTTCTCTAAAAACAATAATACTAAAATAGAATTGGCTTTTGATGTAGATCAATCAAAAATCGGAACAGAAGTTGGTGGCGTATCAGTCTATCATTTAGATGAATTAGAAGAGCGTTTACCTGAAGATGTAACGGTTGCTATATTAACTGTACCTGTTGGGGCAGCCCAACCGATTACAGACCGCTTAATACAAAAAGGGATAAAGGGAATATTGAACTTTACCCCTGCTCGAATAAATGTTCCTGAACATATTAGGGTACATCATATTGATTTAGCAGTAGAATTACAGTCACTCGTATACTTCTTAAAACATTATCCAAGTGAATAAATAATAATCCCTTTAAAGGAGGTGAAGGATATGCCGAATATTGGAATTGGAAGCCTTCTACTAATCGTGTTTGTAGCACTATTAATTTTTGGACCTAGAAAATTACCTGAGCTTGGAAAAGCAGCGGGTAATACACTTCGTGAATTTAAGAATGCAACAAAAGGTTTAGCTGATGATGAAGACGAGGACAAAAAGAAAAATGAAGAACTAAAATAACTTTTGATTTAAAATGCTTTAGTTGTGGTTAGGATGATTCATTATGACAGAAAAAGAAATGTCCGTATACGACCATATAGGCGAGCTTCGAAAACGACTGATTTATATAGTCGTTTTCTTTTTCCTGGCTATGGTTGGTGGCTTTTTCTTAGCAGAACCAATAATTGTATATTTACAACAAGCAGACGAAGCTAAGGAATTAACGATGAACTCGTTTCGCCCAGCGGACCCAATTAAAATATATATGCAATTTGCTTTTATAATAGCATTTGTAATTACCTCACCCATTATCTTATATCAATTATGGGCATTTATAAGTCCTGGTCTTTACGAAAAAGAACGTAAAGTAACATTAAGTTATATCCCTATTTCTGTATTTCTATTTTTATTGGGTATTTCTTTCTCTTACTTTATTCTTTTCCCGTTCGTTTTTGATTTTATGGGGAGACTTGCTGCTCGGTTAGACATAAATCAAGTGATTGGAATTAATGAGTACTTTCAGTTTCTTTTTCAACTAACTCTTCCATTTGGCTTACTTTTTCAAATGCCAGTTGTTATTATGTTCTTAACTAGGCTTGGAATTGTAACTCCGATGTTTTTGGTGAAAGTACGAAAGTATGCTTACTTTGTCCTGTTGGTCATTGGTGCGTTTATAACTCCACCTGAACTGTTGTCACATATGATGGTGACTCTTCCGTTGTTTGGACTATATGAAATCAGCATTCTTGTCTCTAAAGGTGCATACCGGAAGGCAAAAAAAGCAGAGATGCTCTATCAAAATGAACAAGAATAAACCTCCCGATGTGGGAGGTTTATTTATTTTTAAGCTTTTTGATTTTATTATTTAAGGAAAACATTCGAATAGCTACACCAAAGTCAAAAGTTGCTACAGCGATTAAAAGAATGGTTCCAAAATTCCAGATTGTATCTTCAACACTTTCTACGGCTAAGTATGTGAATAGTACTCCCATTAGTGTATACATAATTCCCATGAAAAAGGGTGATGTTCGACGCATTGTATGTCCTCCAGTGAAATTCCGTTAACCTTATAATAAGAAAGATATGAAAGATTGCATTTTCTCGGCTTCTTTCATAATCCTTTCAATATCCTCTGCAAAAATAGTTTGCACGACTACGACAAGTGTATTCATAGCTACATGAGCGAATATAGGTACAAGCAAACGCCCTGTCTTTACATAAAGAAATGCAAAGGTAAAGCCCATAGCGGAATATAATAACAAGTGCTCTGGTTCCATATGAACAAGTGCGAAGATAACTGAACTTAGGAAAGCAGAGATCCAGAAGTTGAATTTTCGATAAAACGATCCAAAGATAATTTTTCTAAAGATAATCTCTTCAAGTATAGGTCCGATAATAGAAGTGACGATAATCAGTAATGGTGTAGTCTGTATCAGTCTGATAATTTGTTGCGTGTTCTCTGAGCCAGGTTCAATACCAAGAAGGTTTATTTCTATACTTGCAGCAATACCTTGTGCAAACATGGCTAAAAATACCCCACCAACAGCCCATCCTACCGCACTCACCCCTGAAGAACGCTGATCAGATAAATGTCTGTCTTTTATATCTTGTCGTAAAATATATAAAATAATTAGAAAAGCTGCAAAGAAGCTAACAATTAGCCAATATGTAGACGAGAGAGTGAAGGAACTATCATAATCTTCTCCACCAAACCCAAAGTATAATAAAATCGGAATTCCGATAATCCCAGAAAGTTGCATTAATATATAAGTCAAAATGACATACCAATAACGTTTTTCCAAATGTGAGGTCTCCTTTTTAGTTACTTATGAATTAAAAATACAATAGTATTTTACCATATAATACTCTGCTTCTCTTACTATTATGATTTTAGTCTCAGTAGAGAGGGTAGATAAAAGAAAAATAAGAGATTTTTTTAACTTATCTAGTTTAGAATTTTGTTGGTGTGACATAATCTAGAAGGGTGTGGAAATTTTTGCTGAGTATTAAAATTTTTTTACCTAAATACTTGCAAAAAAAATAGAGATTATTTAATATAATAATTGTGTTAGCACTCAAGGATAGTGAGTGCTAATAAAAAACAAAACAAAAAATTAAAAGATTATTTGAGGAGGTTGTTTCACTTGTTAAAGCCATTAGGTGATCGTGTTGTAATTGAACTTGTACAATCTGAAGAAAAAACAGCAAGTGGTATTGTGTTACCAGATTCTGCTAAGGAAAAGCCACAAGAAGGCAAGGTTATTGCTGTTGGAACAGGTCGTGTATTAGAAAATGGTGAGCGCGTGGCTCTTGAGGTTTCTGTAGACGATCGCATTATCTTCTCAAAATATGCTGGTACTGAAGTAAAATACGAAGGTGCTGAATACTTAATTTTACGTGAAAGTGACATTTTAGCTATTCTTGGCTAATCGATATCATAATTTAAAAAAACTTAGAAAAATTTGAGGAGGGTACATACAATGGCTAAAGAAATTAAATTTAGTGAAGACGCTCGTCGCTCTATGCTTCGTGGTGTAGATGCACTTGCTAATGCTGTTAAAGTAACATTAGGACCAAAAGGACGTAACGTGGTTCTTGAGAAAAAATACGGTTCTCCACTTATCACTAATGACGGAGTAACAATCGCAAAAGAAATCGAGTTAGAAGATGCATTTGAAAACATGGGTGCTAAATTAGTAGCTGAAGTTGCTAGCAAAACAAATGAAATTGCTGGTGATGGTACAACAACGGCTACAGTTCTTGCTCAAGCAATGATCCGTGAAGGACTTAAAAACGTAACTGCTGGTGCTAACCCAATGGGTATCCGTAAAGGGATTGAAAAAGCAACTGCTGTTGCTGTTCAAGAATTACAAGCAATTTCTAAACCTATTGAAGGCAAAGAATCTATCGCTCAAGTAGCAGCTATTTCTTCTGCTGACGAAGAAGTAGGTCAACTAATTGCTGAAGCTATGGAGCGCGTTGGTAACGATGGAGTTATCACAATTGAAGAATCTAAAGGATTCTCAACTGAGCTTGAAGTAGTAGAAGGTATGCAATTTGACCGTGGATATGCTTCTCCATACATGGTAACTGATTCTGATAAAATGGAAGCTGTTTTAGACAACCCATATATCTTAATTACTGACAAGAAGATTGCAAGCATTCAAGAAATCTTACCAGTTCTTGAGCAAGTTGTTCAACAAGGTAAGCCACTATTATTAGTAGCTGAAGATGTTGAAGGTGAAGCTCTAGCAACTCTAGTAGTGAACAAACTTCGTGGAACATTCAATGCAGTTGCTGTAAAAGCTCCTGGATTTGGTGACCGTCGTAAAGCAATGCTAGAAGATATCGCTACTTTAACTGGTGCTGAAGTTATTACTGAAGATTTAGGTTTAGACCTTAAATCTGCAAACATCACTCAATTAGGTCGCGCTTCTAAAATCGTTGTAACAAAAGAAAATACAACAATCGTTGAGGGTGCAGGAGACTCTGCTAAAATCGCAGCTCGTGTTAACCAAATTCGTGTTCAATTAGAAGAAACTACTTCTGAATTTGACAAAGAAAAATTACAAGAGCGTCTTGCTAAATTAGCAGGTGGTGTTGCTGTAATTAAAGTTGGTGCTGCAACTGAAACTGAATTAAAAGAGCGCAAACTTCGTATTGAAGATGCTCTAAACTCTACTCGTGCTGCAGTAGAAGAAGGTATCGTTTCTGGTGGTGGTACTGCTTTAGTGAACGTATACAACAAAGTTTCTGCAATCACTGCTGAAGGTGACGAGCAAACGGGTATCAATATCGTTCTACGTGCACTAGAAGAGCCAGTACGTCAAATCGCACACAATGCTGGTCTTGAAGGATCTGTAGTTGTTGAGCGTCTAAAACATGAAGAAATCGGTGTTGGTTTCAACGCTGCAACTGGTAAATGGGTAAACATGATCGAAGCGGGTATCGTTGACCCAACTAAAGTTACTCGTTCAGCACTACAAAACGCTGCATCTGTTTCAGCTATGTTCTTAACTACTGAGGCAGTAGTAGCTGATCTTCCAGAAGAAAAAGGTTCTGCTATGATGCCAGGTATGGACGGCATGGGCGGAATGGGCGGCATGATGTAATCTAACCACTCTCTTTTGAGAAACGGTTAATTGCATTTTTCGACCAAACAGAGACTAGTCATGTAAATGATTTTTTTCTAAAGTAAAGACTACTTCCTAATAAGGAGGTAGTCTTTTTATGTTGTTAAGGTTTCCCTTTCAAGATACTTTGGATGACAGGCTTTTCAAGAACACAACCAAAATAAACATTAGAAATGATCAGACGTTTTTAGTTGAGTTAATAAACTATTGCTTTGACAAGGAAACAATTCACATATTTGCTTTCTAACTATTTGTGAGGCAAGATTATTGGATAATAGAGCACCAAAATTGATAACAATTAATAATATAAAAATGAAGGAGAATTACATGGCCTGGAGCAAAGTAAAGCAAAATCTAGAAAGTTTTCTTTGTCCTGCATTATATGGAAGGGTAGAATACCGTGCAACAAGCTATCGTTATTTACCTGATAAAGCAGGGACTTGTTATATTACAGTAGATAAAAAGAATGTATTGACTATGAGTGATAGTACTACCTTAATCAAATGGTATCAGTCGGAGCTAGAAATTAAGAATGATTCAGATATCCAAATTCCTATCAAAAATGAGGAAATTGAAGCGGTAAGAAAAGAAATGAACGGGAACGTTCCTGAGGATCGACTACAAGTAATTGCAAGGAATAGAAAATTATCAGAGTATGCGAAGGAGCTTTTATCAGCGCAGTCATCATTAAGTAAATCAAATTTTATCGTTGTAGCTAACAAGTTTTTATCCACTTCTATAGAAGAAAGCATAGAGAGCAAGGATATTCTATTGAATATTTTAGCTTTGGTGGACAGACGGGTTGGGAAAAAGCGATTGTTAAACATGACCGAGAAGATGAAGTTAAAGCATCCAATTGTGCAATATTTTTATGAACTAAGGCTTAGTACGTATAATCATAAATAACGCATCACCTAAAAAATCCAAATCCTATCATTTTGCTAACGCAATCCAGAGAAGAACGTTTAATTCTCGTCAACTTAAAAATTTTGGGTTATTGAGTAAAAAACATTATTAGAGGTTTCTCATTAGTTGACTAACTTTGAGAAACCTCTTTTTGCTATTTTTCTTGATTTCCTCTTCTAATTCTTTGAACATTCCTCTTAATTAAGTTGAATTCTACTTAAAATGTGATAAATTAATAAACAACTAAATTGAACATATAGGGAGTTTCTTTTTAGTATAGTAAAAATCATTATTCTATTTGTGACGTTGGCTTTGACAAGCTACTATACTGATGAGAACTAGGTGATTCTATTGATAAAAAAACTATTCAATCGTTCATTACAGACAAAAATATTGATTTGGGTTATTGCTCTTATTCTATCAATTATTGTTTTTCTAAGTAGTATCTTTGCCTATTTGGATTCAGAGATTATTATGGACAACTCAAGGAAGATTGGGTTGCAAACAGCAAAGACGATTTCGTTTATGCCATCTGTACTGGAGGCATTTGAGAATTCATATCCTACCCTCAACCTACAACCAACGGCCTTGAGAATTCAAGATCAAGTAGATGCTAACTTTATCGTTATTGAAGACCGTAATGGAAGGATTCTCACACACCCTGATACCAATCAAATCGGGAAAGTAAATCCTATCATAGATAATTATAAAGCAATTGTCTTTGGGGGCTATTATACAATTCGTTCAGATGAGCATGTAGGAAATGCAATAGTCGGGAAAGCTCCAATTATTAATGAAAATAAGCAAATTATTGGTGTGGTTACTGTTGGATTTTTATATGAGGAGATTGTTTTTTCTATCGTTAAAAGGATTAAATTGATTCTTTACTTTGCACTTGGTGCGGTATTAATAGGCGGTATTGCAAGTATCGTCCTGGCAAGAAGCATTCGAAAAGATACTTTAGGGTTAGAACCGCGACAAATTGCAGCTTTATATCGCGATCAAGATGCAATTCTCTCTTCTATTAATGAGGGGTTAATTGCCATCGATACGGCTAATAAAATCACGCTTATTAATCAAACAGCAAAAGTCCTCTTGGATATCACTGGAGATTATGTCAATAAGCCGATTCATTACGCCATACCTAACTTATCAGTCGTAAAATTAATTAAGAATAAATGGACCAATTCAACCGTTGAAATGGTTGTGAATAACAAAGATCTAATCTTAAACATTGTCTCTATTAAAGAAGGAAACAAAGAGGTAGGAACAGTGATTACCTTCCGAGATAAGACAGAAATGAAGAAAATGATTAATACATTATCTGAGGTGAAAAAATACTCTGAAGACCTTAGAGCACAAGCCCATGAGTTTACGAATAAACTTTATGTTATATCCGGCCTCCTGCAGCTAGGTTATTCAGATGATGCCATTGAAATGATTCAAAATGAAATAGACGTTACTGAACACAACAATAGACTTGTGTTTGAACAGATCAAAGACCCAAAAGTTCAAGGAATTATTTTAGGGAAACTAGGTAAGGCATCTGAGAAAAAGATTTCATTTGAAGTCGATGAAAATAGTTCACTGGAAATTCTTCCTGAACACATTGAAACAGGACAATTAACAACAATCATTGGTAATTTAATTGATAATGCTTTAGAAGAAGTGGGGAAACAGATCGGTGAGAAGAAAGTTAGCTTCTTTGCCCTAGATTTGGGACAGGATATCATTTTTGAAGTAACTGATAATGGGGCAGGAATCCAGGAAGCAGATATTGATCGTATCTTTAAAAAAGGTTTTTCCACGAAGCAAAAAGATGGCAGAGGATATGGGCTAGCGAATGTTAGTGAGACCATACAAGATTTAGGTGGAACCATTGAAGTTGATAGTGGAGAGCATGGAACCACGTTTACTGTTTATATACCAAAACGTATAAGAGAATAGGAGATTTAGAAACATGTTAAATGTATTAATTGTAGAAGATGATTTTCGTATTGCAGATATCCATGAAAAATTTTTAAAAGAAATAGAGGACGTTAACATCGTTGGTAAGGCTCTTAGGGCGAGTGATGCATTGGAAATCATTGCAGAGAAACCTGTCGATTTAGTCCTTTTAGATATTTATATTCCAGATAAACTAGGTACAGATTTAATCCAGGAAATTAAGACAAGGCAATCGGATATAGATTTTATTGTGATTACAGCAGCAAATAATATGGAGTTGTTTGATAAAAGTCTGAAATCAGGTGCATTTTATTATTTGCTGAAGCCTGTTTCTATTGAAAAGTTTACCGATGTCATTGAGAGCTATAAAAAAAGAAAAAAATCATTAGATTCAATGGAATATGTTGATCAAACCTTTATAGATAATCTTATAGGAAATAAATCAATTGACCGAGAGACTTCTAGTGATTTACCAAAAGGTGTTAATCTCTTAACCTTAAATAAAGTAATTGAATTTATAGAAGAACTGCCGAACGGAATAACAGCAGAGGATATGGGAGTGAAATTAGGAGCTTCAAGAACGACAGCAAGACGTTATTTGGAGTACTTGGTGTCGATTGGAAAGGTTAAAGCAGAACTAGAATATGGAATCGTTGGACGACCAGAAAGGATGTATTTTTCCAGAAAGTAATCTTTGAACAAAATGAACAAAATGTTCTTATTATCTTTTACTTTTTTAATTTTGAAAACGGTTACAGACGTTGCTTTTCTATGTAATATAAAAATTAAGAAATTTTAGTTAAATAAAAAAAGGGGTGGAGAGATTGAAGAAATTCATGTCAATTTTAACAATTGTGGCACTTGCTCTATTAGGAGCATGTTCAACAGGAACATCAAGTAGTAGCGAGTTCCCATCAAAAAATATTGAATTAATCGCACCTGCGACTCCTGGTGGCGGATGGGATGGTACAGCCAGGGCTATCCAGAAAATCCTAAAGGACGAGGGCATTGTTGAAAAAAATATCAATGTTGTCAATAAGCCTGGTGGAAGCGGTGAAGTGGGTTGGCAATATCTTTCAAAGCAGGATGCACACAGCTTAGCCATTAATTCTAGTTTAGTTTTAACAAATAACTTGCTAGGTCAAAGTGAATTAACGTTTGAAGGATTTACTCCATTAGCGATATTAACATCGGAGTGGATTTCAATTGCTGTTCCAAATGAATCAAAGTTCCAAAACGCAACTGAAATTATGAAACAATTAAAAGAGGATCCAACTTCCCTTAAAATTGCGGTTGCACCTGGTTTAGGAAACAATGATCATTTATCTTTCGTGCAAGCAGCAAAGACATATGGTGTAGATGTAACAAAATTAAACTTCTTAATCTATGAAAGTGGTGGAGACGTAGTTACTGCTTTATTAGGTGGACACGTTGATGTTGCAACAATGGCTGTGTCAGAGTCAAAAGAGCAGCATGTGGCTGGTAACTTTAGAATTGTAAGTGTTTCTTCAGACGAAAGAATTGAGGGTCTAGAGGACGTAGCTACATGGCAGGAGCAAGGTGTAGATATGGTATTCCCTCACTGGAGAGGTATTATGGGACCACCTGATATGACAGAAGAAGAAATTGCATACTGGGATAAAGTAATTGGTGAAATGGTAGAAACAGAAGCATGGCAAACATTATTAAAAAATAATGAATGGTCTAGTTATTACTTAGATAGTAATAAAACAATGGAATTCTTAAAAGAACAAAATGCGAACTATGATGCATTGTTATCAGAATCTGGGTTAACAGATTAATAGAAAAAAGAATAAATCTTTGAATGGACCCGGTAAGGTTAGGGTCCATTCTTGTTATAAATGAAAGTTTCGTAAATTCCTATATGGAAGGAGAGATAGTATGTACAGATTAGTAACACCACTCTTTTTTTTAGCAGTCGGATTGGGGTTCCTTATTGCAACTTTACAATTACCGAAAGCACGGCTCGGTGACCCAAATGCGCCATTATATTTTCCAGCAATCATTACAATTCTGTTAATTCTTTTGAGTGTGATCTACTTCTTTCAAGAATTTAAGCATAGAAAAGAAGAATTCAAAGAGTTGACCATGCTTTTAAGTGGCCGAATGCCATTTTTACTCATCAGTACGATGGTTATGATACTTATTTATACATTTCTTTTTGAGAGGATCGGATTTTTATTCTCGACGATTCTTTTCTTAGGAGGACTTCTATTTATAATCAATGGCACCAAAAAATGGCTAGTAAATATTATTGTAGCAGTTTCATTCTCAGCCATTGCATGGTATTCATTCGGAATTTTACTAAAAGTAAGCTTACCATAGAAGGGAGGTACTTAAGTTATGGGAGTAGATTTTTCAGTATTTATGGAAGGGCTTATGACAGCCTTGGAACCTATTAATCTATTGTGGGTGGCGATCGGTGGCTTTTTAGGAACGGTTGTTGGTATGTTGCCAGGCCTTGGGCCAGCCACTGCGGTTGCTTTATTAATACCAGTTACATTTGGAATGGAGCCTACTAGTGCATTAGTGCTGATGGCTGCTATTTATTATGGTGCTATGTATGGAGGATCAAGAAGTTCGATTCTATTAAATACGCCAGGGGATGGTTCAGCTATTGCTGCAACCTTTGATGGCTACCCGATGGCACAAAAGGGTCAGGCAGGGCAGGCACTTGCCATTTCAGCGATTGCATCCTTAATTGGTGGAGTGGTAGCGATGGTTGGGTTTATCGTTTTAGCTAAACCACTTGCGAGCTTTGCACTGAAATTCGGACCCGCAGAATATTTCTTATTAATGGTCTTTACTCTTTCTGCCATTGTTGCATTGTCGAAGGGTGCGATGGTAAAAGGATTTATCTCAATGACTATAGGACTATTAGTATCAACAATGGGAATTGATTTACAGACAGGTGTACATCGTTTTACGTTTAATCATCCAGCACTAAGTGAAGGTGTCGATTTTCTAATTGTTATTATTGGTATTTATGCTGTTGGTGAAGTGCTTTATAACTATATTACAATTGATAAGCCTGTGAACAAAGACCATAAAGGCATGGGGAAAATTTGGATCACAAAAGAGCAATGGAAGCGCACAAAGTGGCCAATGATTCGAAATGCACCGTTAGGCTTTATCGTTGGGGTACTTCCAGGTGCTGGTGGAGCCATTGCTTCAATGCTTAGTTATACAACTGAAAAGCAGATTTCAAAAAATCCAGATGAATTCGGAAAAGGAGAAATAGTTGGGGTGGCAGCCCCCGAATCTTCAAACAATGCTGCTGCAGTTGGGGCGTTTATTCCGATGTTAACAATGGGGATTCCAGGGTCTGGAACAACGGCTGTTATTTTAGGGGCTCTCATTATGTTAGGCATGCGTCCAGGACCTTTATTATTTGAAAACAATCCAGAAATGGTTTGGACCTTTGTAAACAGTATGTTTATTGGTAATCTTTTCCTTGTTGTTTTAAACGTCCTGTTAGTAGGACTGTTGGTGAAAATCTTAAAGACACCACCGAAGGTATTATATCCCCTTATTTTAGTACTTGCCTTTATTGGTACGTATACATTGAGCTATAACGTAATCGACTTTTACATTCTAGTTATCTTTGGATTAATTGGTCTTGTAATGAAGCTATTAAAGTTCCCAATTGCACCGTTAATTTTAGCTGCAATTGTAGGATCTGATATGGAACAGAATTTCCGTAAAAGTATTGTAGGGAATGATGGAGTTTCAGACGTGTTATTTGGCTCACCGATTACGATAACACTCGTAATACTAACGATCCTATCATTAATGTATCCATTTATCGCTAGTTGGTTAAAGAACAGAAAAGTACAAGAAGCAAAATAATAGTAATTAATCACTTCATTGTGGGTGAAAACAAAAATGAACAAAAAAAAAATCATGTTTTATCTGTCAATCTTGTTTTATATCATCTTTCTTACGCCTCTAATTGGCTGGGATGTAAAAGTAGAAGCATTTGTAGCATTAGTCATTATTCAAATACTCTGGATTGGCAGAGTCTTTCCTTTAGCATTTAGTTCGGTTTTATTAATCCTGATGCTCTCTTTTAACTTTTTTACGTTTGAAGAAACGATGAGCTATTTTGGTTCAGGGATTATTTGGCTATTATTTTCTACGTTTATCATGGCGAGTGCATTTATTAAGACGGGGTTGGCAAGTCGGATCTCATTAAAAATGCTTAGGATGTCAAAAGGCTCTGGTAAACAATTAATCTTTCTATCGTTTTTATTAATGTTTGTTCTTTCCTTGTTTATCCCATCTAATATCGGAAAAGGCAGTCTTGTCGCTTCTGTATTAGATAGTCTCGTAAAGAGTTTAAAGAAAATAGTGAGCGTCCCCAATTTATCAAAATCTTTGTTTATTGGGGTCGCCTTTATTGCTTCTATTTCAGGTGCTTTTGTTGCAACAGGTGCGAGCTCTACAATCTATGCCTTTGGTATGTTGGGAGAAATCACTTCTCAACTGACCTTTGTGAGTTGGATTTTATACTTCGGACCACCAATTGTACTATTTCTAGTCCTATTGTGGGTCCTATTTTTGCTTTATTTCCCACCTGAGAGTGTAGACAAGACACTTATTGTACGTTTAATAGATGAGCAGATAAATGAGTTAGGGAAAATTACACTATCTGAAATCAAGGTTTTAGTTATTATTGGAATGACATTAATCTTATGGATGACTGAGAGTTTACATGGATTTTCAATTCCATTAATTGCATTGCTAGGTGCAAGTCTTACCGTCCTGCCCTATAGTGGGGTTTGGGATTGGGAGGATGCAAAGAAGAAAATCGATTGGGATATGATTTTGTTCTTTGCTGCAACCCTTATGGTTTCAAAAATGCTGATTGAAACCGGAACGGTGGTATGGATAGCAGATGAATTAGTAGGTACATTTGGTTCATTCTCACCATATGTAATCCTCGTATTTCTTGTTATTAGTACTGCACTGATACGAATTATTTTTGTGAATGTATTGGGGTTTTTAACCATTATAATTCCCGTAGCCATCACAGTTGGCCAAAGTGTATCTACCATTGATCCTGTAATCATGGCGATGGCTGTATTTTTGGCGGGAGTACCAGGCTTTCTATTAATCACACAATCTCCAGTTCATCTGATTAGTTACTCCTATGAATACTTTACCGAAAAAGACTTGTTCAGAGTGGGACTTATCTCAATGGTGCTCTGGATCGCAGTTGTCTTCTGTTCAGTTTTCCTTTATTGGAGTTGGATTGTGTAAGTGATGTAGTAGTTTTAAGAGATTAGGAAAAGAGGCGATTATGATGACATGGTTAGTCGAAAATCAAAAGAGTCAAGAGGAATTAGCAAATGAATTTAAAACGCTAATGACCGCTGGCCCCATCTTAAAAATTATGGGTGCTCATGATGGGATGGCTGCACTTGTAGCCAAGAATGTCGGCTTTAAGGCGTTGTATCTATCTGGTGCTGCATATACGGCTAGCAGGGGTTTACCAGATTTAGGAATCCTGCATTCTCAAGAAGTAGCTGAACGTTCGCGTGAACTAGTTAGAGCTTCAAACCTCCCACTTTTAGCTGACATTGATACAGGATTTGGAGGGATTATCAATGTAGCAAGAACGGCTAAGGAAATGGTCGAAGCAAAAGTAGCTGCTATTCAAATTGAAGATCAAGATCTCCCGAAAAAATGTGGGCACTTAAATGGGAAAAAGCTTATCTCGACAGAAGAAATGGTTCAAAAGATAAAAGTCATCAAAGAGGTTGCACCGACCTTAGTTGTTGTAGCGCGTACAGATGCTTTGGCAGTTGAAGGAAAGGAATCGGCCATCAACCGCTTAAAGCAATATGTTGAAGCAGGTGCAGATGCCATCTTCCCTGAGGCGTTTACAACCGAGGAGGAATTTAGAGAAGTAAGCTCACAATTTGATTTACCAATTCTTGCAAATATGACAGAGTTTGGGAAGACTCCATATTTTACAGCAGATGAGTTTGAGTCATTTGGTTATTCAATGGTTATTTATCCTGTTACCTCTTTGCGTGCTGCAGCAAAGGCATATGAGATGGTGTTTAAAGAAGTGTTTGAAAAAGGCACGCAAAAGGATGTATTAGACCAAATGCAATCTCGAAAAGAACTCTATGAAACGATTAAACTACATGATTATGAGGATTTAGATAAGCAAATTTCCAAAACAATTCTTCCTGAAATGAAGTAAGGGGGTGTTTCCTATGTCTCAGTATTCCGTTCCTGCCGTTGTCTACCGGGGTGGAACAAGCCGAGGGTTGTTGTTTCATGAAAAGGATCTTCCTGTGGAGAAAGAGCGTCAAAGAGAAATTTTTATAGCAGGCATAGATGCTTATAATCCTTCTCAGGTTAATGGCTTAGGCAGTGGTACGTCACACACAAGCAAAGTAATGGTTATTGCTCCTCCAAGTGTGGAGGGAGCAGATGTCGATTATACGTTTTATCAAATTGGAATCGGCGAAGAAGTCGTGGATGACGAAGGTACCTGTGGAAACCTAATGTCTGCAATAGGGGCATTTTCAATCGATGAAGGTCTTGTAAAGGTAAATACAACAGACACCATTGTCACGGTTTCCGCTTTTAACCGTAATATCGGTAAAATGATTCGAATGGAAGTGCCTGTGGTAAATGGAAAAGCAAAGGTATCAGGAGATTATCACATGCCAGGTGTTGTCAAACCTGGTGCAAAGATATCAGTTGATATCCTTTCACCTGGTGGAGGGAAAACGGGTCATACTTTGCCAATAGGCTCATCTTGTCATGTTACAACCGAGACAAAGGTGTATTCCGCATCATTTGTCGATGTTGTTAATCCGTTTGTATTTGTGGCAGCAAGTGAATTTGGTCTAAAGGGATCAGAGTTAAATAGTGACCTGGCAAACGACGAAAAATTAGTTTCCGAGTTAGAAGCTATTCGAGTAAAGCTGGCATTAAAAGCGGGGATGTATTCCTCTGTGGAAGAGGCAAGAAATGCTCCTGCAATTCCTAAGATTGCGATGGTTGCGAAACCTCATGATTATGTGACTTCTGCTGGCAAAATCATTAAAGCAGAAGAAGTCGATATTGTTGCAAAAATGGTGTCAATGTATAAATTCCACCGTACGTTTGCAGGGAGTGGCTTATATAATCTTGCAGCCTCGGTTTTACTAAAGGGCACCATACCAAACCAATTTTTCAATAAGAAGGATGACAGTAGAGAACAAGTAATAAGAATTGGACACCCAGAGGGAATCGCTGAAGTTCGAGTTGCTGTGACAGAAGATGGTTTTAACGTAAAATTCGTTGGTCTTGATCGGACAGCTCGAAGAATCATGAAAGGCGAAATCTACATTCCAGAATAATGAAAGCAAAAAGTAGTCTAGTTGATTGAATCACCTAGACTACTTTTCTATAAAATGAAGAATGGAGGTAAGGTGATGGGCGCATCCGCACTGCAAGCTACCTATAAAGAAACAGTAACAGTCAATGGCCAGCAGTATGTCTATTACGATGTGAACAAATTAGACACCGCTGCTACTCTTCCTTTTTCAATTAAAATACTTCTAGAATCAGCCATTCGTCAATATGACGGTACACATATCACTGAGCAACACATTGACCAATTAAAGAATTGGGGAAAAAGTCAGTACGAGAAGAAAGAGGTGCCATTTAAACCGGCACGCATTGTGTTTCAGGATTTCACCGGTATTCCGGCGATTGTTGATTTAGCAGCGATGAGAAATGCAATTGAACGAAGAGGTGGTGAGGTCTCAAAGGTTAATCCGCAAATCCCTGTGGACCTTGTCATCGATCACTCAGTCATCATCGAAAACTCCGGAAGTAAAGCCTCGTTTTCTGCAAATGTGGAGCGAGAATACGAGAGAAACCTGGAGCGATATCGATTTGTACGGTGGGCAAAAAAGAGTTTCTCAAACTTTAGAACAGTTCCTCCGTCCAACGGTATCGTCCATCAGGTAAACCTGGAATATTTGGCAAGCTCTGTCGTGACGAAAGAGGTGAACGGAGAAGTTGAGGTTTCTCCAGATTCATTAGTTGGTACTGACTCACATACACCAATGATCAACGGATTAGGAACCGTTGGTTGGGGAGTTGGTGGAATTGAAGCGGAAGCAGCCATGCTTGGTCAACCTCTATATTTTGTCCTTCCAGAGGTTGTCGGGATGAAATTAACAGGCAGACTTCAAGAAGGTGTAACAGCAACAGACTTAGCCTTAACCGTTACACGTGTACTTCGTCAAAAAGGAGTTGTAGGCAAGTTTGTCGAGTTTTTTGGAACCGGTATTAAAGATATCTCACTAACTGATCGGGCAACCATTTCAAATATGGCACCTGAGTATGGTGCAACGATGGGTTATTTTCCAGTCGATGATGAGACGATGGATTATTTAACGCTTACTGGTCGAGGTGATATTGTTCCACTTGCAACAGCATATTATAAAGCACAAGGATTATACCGAACAGATCAAACACCTGATCCTGATTTTACCGAAGTCATTGAACTTCATTTAGCAACAGTGAAGCCTACAATTGCAGGGCCAAAAAGACCTCAGGATAGCGTAGAACTAGGAGCTTTAGGTGAGGATTTTAAGAGTGCACTTGTAAAGCCAGTAGCAGAACGAGGTTTTGGTTTAGGTGAGGACGTTATTCATCAGAAGGTAACACTAAGTGATGGAACCGAAATTGGTACCGGTTCAGTCGTACTAGCATCTATCACAAGCTGCACGAACACATCAAATCCAAGTGTGATGGTTGCTGCTGGTTTAGTCGCGAAGAAAGCGGTAGAGCTTGGCCTTCAGAAACCCTCTTTTGTGAAAAGTAGCTTAACACCTGGCTCGAAGGTTGTTACAAAGTATTTAGAGTCAGCAGGGTTACTGAGATACTTAGAAAAGCTGGGCTTTTTCGTTGATGGCTATGGATGTGCAACATGCTGTGGGAATAGTGGTGCCCTGGCCGAAGAAGTAGAGGAAGCAATTAAAGAAAACAATTTAGTCGTTGCCTCCATATTAAGTGGAAATCGAAATTTCGAGGGAAGAGTTCATCCATTAATAAAAGCAAACTATTTGAGCTCTCCACCACTTGTTATTGCCTATTCACTCGCAGGTACGGTTATCAAAAATGTAGAAAAGGAACCTATCGGAATCGGGCATAATAACACACCGGTTTATCTCAAAGACATCTGGCCAACTTCTGAAGAAATACAGAGTGTGATTTCGAATGTAATTGACGAAAAACTATTTAAAGAGCAATATGATACTATTTTTGAAAATGAGAGATGGTCCTCCTTAGAAGCACCTGAAGGTAATTTGTATGAGTGGGACACGAATTCGACCTATATACAAGAAGCCCCTTATTTTAACGAGGGAACCGAGAGAAAACATGTAAGTGAAAATGTGAAAAGCTTAAAGGTACTTTTGCTGTTGGGTGACTCTATTACAACCGATCACATATCTCCAGCAGGTCATATACCAGTAAACAGTCCTGCAGGTCTTTATTTGGCCGAGAGGGGAGTATCACCAAGAGACTTTAATGCATATGGTGCACGCCGAGGGAACCATGAAGTAATGGTAAGAGGGACGTTTGCTAATATCAGGATAAAAAATAAACTGGCTGCGGGTATCGAGGGTGGCTATACTACCCATCTACCTACGGGTGAAACGATGTCGGTTTTCGAAGCTGCGATGAAATATAAAGAAACGAACCAAAACCTACTGATTATAGCGGGAAAAGAATATGGAACAGGCAGTTCACGAGATTGGGCAGCAAAAGGAACGTCACTTCTAGGAGTAAAAGTCGTCTTGGCTGAAGGCTTTGAAAGGATTCACCGTAGTAACCTGGTAGGGATGGGTGTTTTACCTTTGCAGTTTATCGAGGGAGAGAATGCAAGTACGTTGAATCTGGACGGTACAGAGGATTTTACCATCAAAGGACTTGAAGGTGATATTATGCCTTACCAAGAGGTAACCGTCATTGCAACCGGCCAATCCACCAGGATTGAGTTCCGTTCAATTGTTCGTTTAGATAGCAGTGTTGAAGTTGACTATTATAATAACGGTGGAATTTTGCCTAGTGTAGAAGAAAAGTTAATGAAGGGATGAGGAGGAAAGCTGATGGATGAGCAACAAATAAAACAAAAGGTTAAAGATGTGTTTGGTAAAAATGCTGAGAAATATGTGACAAGTGAATCACATGCTAAGGGAAGCGACCTACCATTATTAGTAGAGTGGATTAAACCTGATTCAGACTGGGTCATGCTTGACATTGCAACGGGTGGAGGACATGTTACCAAGACACTTTCGCCTTATGTTGGCACAGTTTTTTCAACCGATTTAACCGAGGAAATGCTCGCTAACACGGCTAAGCATTTGAACGAGGAGTTCAATAATATCTGGTATGTAGTTGCTGATGCAGAAAACCTGCCATTTCTCGAAGGAACCTTCGATTTAGTGACATGTCGAATTGCTCCTCATCACTTTCCACATCCAGACCGTTTTATCAGTGAAGTAGGTAGAGTATTGAAACCGGGTGGAAAGTTCTTACTGATTGATAATGTTGCACCGGAAGAAGAAGCATATGATGAATTCATGAACATGGTTGAAAAACTAAGAGATGAGAGCCATGTAAGGGCACTAACGATTAGTCAGTGGAAAGAGCTACTGACGAAAGCTGGCCTGCAGGAAACAGACTCTATCAATCGAAAGAAAACCTTCCAATTTCCATCTTGGGTAGCAAGAACAGCTGATAGCCAAGAGCAAATGGATCGGGTAGAAAAGTATATTTTAGATTCTAGTAAAGACATTCAACACTATTTTTCAGTTAAAATTAATTCAGATAATCGGGTTGAATCTCATCAGATTGATGAATGGATGGTTTTGGCTAAAAAAGAAGGTTAATGAAATAGGATAATCTATCTTGGCAAAGCTGTTCTCTTTAGTATAAAGTTATATAGGATTTAGAAAGTGATTAAAGGAGCTTATATTTAAATGAAGACATTACAACAAGAACTTACGATTGTTCGTTATCAAACAAACGATAAAGTACATTATGGAGTTGTTGAGGATGAAGAGATTCTTCAACTGTCTAGTAATTTTACAGAAATCTTGAACAACGAAGTAAAATATGATGGTGTAAAGCTTAAATACAGTGAAGTGAAGATTTTAGAGCCGGTATCACCCTCAAAGATTGTGAATTTTGGTTGGACTTATGCCGGACATGCAAAAGAAACAGGGGGCACAGCTAACCTTGCTGAACCGTTCCTGTTTTTAAAGCCAGCTTCTTCGCTCATCCCAGATCAAGGTGAAATCGTACTTCCTCCTACTGATTTAACAAATCAGGTAGAACTGGAAGGAGAAGTAGCGCTTATCATTGGAAAAAGGGGTAAAAATATAAAAGAAGAAGAGGCATTAGATTATGTTTTTGGTTGTACCATTTTTAATGATGTAACCGCAAGAGACCTAACTAAATCTGATCCGCAGTTTACTAGAGGTAAAGGCTTTGATACGTTTGCTCCT
This sequence comes from uncultured Bacillaceae bacterium, assembly GCA_947497585.1. Taxonomy (GTDB): domain Bacteria; phylum Bacillota; class Bacilli; order Bacillales; family Bacillaceae_L; genus Bacillus_BV. The sequence goes on from CANMHG010000017.1 coordinate 27,622, forward strand.
TTAGGTCCTCATATAGTGACTGGTATAGATCCAACGAACCTAAGAATTGTGACAACTCTAAATGGAGAAGTAGTCCAAGACGGAAATACAAATGAGATGTCGCTTTCCATTCCTTTTCTTATAAGTTGGATTTCTCAGGTTATGACACTTGAGCCGGGTGATGTTCTTGCTACTGGTTCACCTTCTGGGAGTTGTCCGATGAAATCAGGGGATACTGTAGTAGTTGAAGTAGAGAAGCTTGGAAAGCTTCGCAACTATGTAGTGTAGGCATAACTAATATTGTAATGGGGCTTTTCATTTAGTTGAATAAATTTAGTGAAAAGCTTTTTTTATTTATAAGTTGCTATATGAAAGCGATTTATGATAATTTATATTATATTAAAATCTATATGCTAAAAACGATGAAGAGGAAAGTAGTTTTTGCTGAAGTCCATAGCGAGTTAGGGATAGTGAGAGCCTGACGAGGGAAGCATAAATGAAGAACACCTCCAAGTTCTAACCGAACGGGTTACCTAGTAGGCTTAGACGTTGCCCTACGTTAAAAGGGAGAGCAATTCGTTGCTTAAAGTTGGCCATTTTAATGGCAATTTGGGTGGTACCGCGGAATCCTGTCTTTCGTCCCTTTTTTTGGGGGATTGGAAGGCTTTTTTTATTGCATAAATAAATTACTTAATTGGAGGTAAGGGTTAGTTATGATCAAAGCAGAAATTAAAGAACTATTTAGAAACCAGGATAAATTTATCGATCAAAAGGTACAGATTTCCGGTTGGATTAGAACACTTCGTGATTCTAAATCAATTGGATTCATGGAAATTAACGATGGTACTTTCTTTAAAAGTGTACAAGTTGTTTTTGAGGATGAGCTTGAAAATTTCAAGGATGTTACAAGATTATCAATTAGTTCATCAGTTACCATCGAAGGTCAATTTATTTTAACACCTGAAATGAAACAACCTTTTGAGATTAAGGCAGAAAAAATCATCATTGAAGGCCAATCAACGTCTGATTTCCCACTTCAAAAGAAGAGGCATACGCTAGAATATTTAAGAACAATTGCTCATTTACGCCCAAGAGCAAATACGTTTGCAGCCGTTTTTAGAGTAAGATCATTAGCATCGTATGCACTACATAAATTCTTCCAAGATAAAGGGTTCGTACATGTACATACACCAATTATTACTGGAAGTGATACAGAGGGTGCAGGTGAAATGTTTAGAGTTACCTCTCTTGATTTTGATAACCTACCTAAGACTGATGAAGGAAAAGTTGATTTAAACCAAGATTTCTTCGGTAAAGAAACCAACCTTACAGTTAGTGGGCAACTAAATGCAGAGGCATTTGCTTTGGCTTTCCGCAACGTTTATACGTTTGGCCCAACGTTTAGAGCGGAAAACTCTAATACAGCACGTCATGCAGCTGAATTTTGGATGGTTGAACCAGAGGTAGCATTTGCTGAACTAGCTGATATTATGGAGTTAGGTGAAGAAATGATCAAGTATGTCATCAGTTATGTACTTGAAGAAGCAAAAGAAGAAATGGAGTTCTTCAATTCTTTTATTGATAAGACGTTACTTGAAAGAATGGAACAAGTTGTTTCAGCAGACTTCGGTAGAGTAACTTATACAGAGGCAGTTGAGTTATTGAAAAATTCTGGGGAGAAGTTTGACTACCCAGTTGAATGGGGTATTGATTTACAAACTGAACATGAGCGTTACCTATGTGAGCAAATCTACAAACGCCCAGTATACGTTACTGACTACCCTAAAGAGATCAAAGCTTTCTATATGAGAGCAAATGATGATGGAAAAACGGTAGCAGCTACAGATTTGTTAGTGCCTGGCATTGGAGAGCTAATTGGTGGAAGTCAGCGTGAGGAAAGAGAAGAGGTCCTTGCGGAAAGAATAAGAGAACTAGGAATGTTAGAGGAAGATTACTGGTGGTATCTGGAATTAAGAAGGTTTGGTGGAACGAAACATTCCGGATATGGAATTGGTTTTGAGCGACTACTGATGTTTATAACAGGTATGAAAAATATCCGTGACGTTATTCCGTTCCCACGTACAACTGGAAGTGCAGAATTTTAATTTAATATAAAATGAAAAGGTCTTTCTCATGGTAATGAGGAAAGACCTTTTCTTATTTAATATAAAAAACTGGAATTAAGGGTACTCAAAAGGGGCTCACGTGCACCTCGATGTACAAAACTGGAATTCGAGGCGCTCAATAGAGGCTAATAGTGCCCCTGGAAGTAAAAAACTGGAATTGAGGGTACCCAAAAGGGGCTGATGGTGCCCCTGAAAGTAAAAAACTGGAACTGAGGGTACCCAAAAGGGGCTAATGGTGCCCCTGAAAGTAAAAAACTGGAATCGATGGTACTCAAAAGGGGCTTTATAACAATTCTAAGCTTGTCGAATCACTAAAAGAGAACCAAACAAAGATAAATGGTTTCAAAAAAAGAGGCTTCTCAAATTGGTAAGCCTCTTTTACTATTAATTCATATCTTTTTCCACTCCAAGTGCTTCAGGAATCATCTTGAATCCTTCAATAATCGTATCCTCTTCTACTTCTAACATTAGATAGAGTTTTCCATTGAATTGAATTTGTTTTACATAACGTAAATCCTGGGGGCTAATTGAAATATTAGCGATTTTTGTATTAATTTTAATCGACTTTGAATTGTATTTTGGTAAGATGTTACTTGCTTTTATTTCGTATTTATCATCATCAATTATCTTTTGAAAAGCAGTTTCAACCTTTTCTGTACTAACATTTTCAATACCACTCATCTTTAATACACGTTCTACATCCTTCGTGTCTAATTTAGGTTGGTCTTCCTCTTCGTTTTCAACAATCATACGATTGATCTCTTCATACACATTGGAGAGAGTAGAAGTACTTAATTGGTCACCAGTCACATCTTTAATAATTTCTTCAAAGACAATTTTATCGTCTTGTGCCGTCATTGTTTCTTCGCCATTTAAAACTTCTTCAATAAATCGATGATCAGGTTCATGTACTTTTCCGGACGAATAAAGTACATGATTTATATCTGCTGCATTGTCGTTAAAACAAGGAAATAGAAAACCAGCTATTGGAGCATTTAGGTTAATTATTGGATCCACTACAAAGTTGTATTTGAACTCTCTACCTACATAATCAAAAAGTAGTTCTTTTTTTGGTTCTTGCGTATTATTTATACTGCACAATATAAAAGGATGAGAGTAAACCATATCTCTTTCGCTTTCCTCAGTTTCCTCATTACGTCGCTTCGTTGGTTTTCTGTATTCCCCACGAATGAATGTGATAACAATATCATTTTCATACTGCCGACTTAAAAGGATCTTGCTAACAATTTCAAGCATATATTCTTTCCAGTCATCTATTTCACTGCTGAGTAGCCCTTGGTGCAGGATAAGCTGACTATTATGTTCGGCATCTCTTCTGAACTTGAGTTCAAACAGCTTTTCGTCTAAATTACCACCCAGCATTTTTTTGAAGTTATTCAAAAACAACTCCTGTTGATCTTGATCAAGCATTTCAAATGGTTGATTCTGGTGATGATATATGTCACTAGATTCCTTCATAATATAGACATTAAAAATACTGGAGATTTTAAGTAAATCATTATCTTTTTTGAATTGTTTTCGAATATTTGCTATATCTTTTTTGTTCATGTTTACCTACAGCTCCTAAGTTGCCCTGATTTGTTAATTACAAGGTGGCTAGGCTTAACACCCCCTGAGTTTTTAGCATCATTTATTTTAACATACATTTTTGTATATACTTAGGTAAAGTTAACTAGCGTCTACTATTTACAAGGGGGCAAATCATGAACGAGAAAGAGGTTATTCATTCCTTTTTTAAGCATAGGATTGGTATTCTGGCTACCATGCACCAAAAAGAAACGGTGATGCTGCCCATATTAGAAGACCGACTTGGGATAAAGGTCAAGGTTCCAATCGATTTTAATACAGATCGATTTGGTACATTTACCCGAGATATAGAAAGAACAGGAGATCAATTAGAAGCTGCTAAACACAAGGCTGAGTATGCCATGAGTTTAACAGGTGAGACACTGGCCATTTCTAGTGAGGGTATTTTTGGTCCACACCCATTTCTACCATGGGTTCCGTATAATCGTGAAATTGTATTTTTAATAGATAGAGAAAATGAGTTTGAGATCTTTGGAGAAGCTAGTACAATGGATACCAATTATAAGCAAATGAAAATAGAAAAGTTTCAAGATGCCCAAGAGTTTTGTGAGACAGTTGGTTTCCCTGAACATGCTGTCATCATAGGAAGTAAGGATGAAATCATAAAGGGAATAAACACACATGAACAATTGGAGGAAGCAGCTAACTATTTCTTGAAGAAAAGTAATGATGAGTTATTTATTGAAACAGATATGCGAGCGCTATTTAACCCAACAAGGATGAAAAATATTAAGTTGGCCACTGAGAACTTAATAAGTAAAATTTATTCTCTTTGTTCCAAATGCTCGTTTCCGGGTTTTGAGGTAGTAGAAAGAAAAGCGGGACTTATATGTAGTGGGTGTGGTATAAAAACAAATCTAATCAAATCTGAGATTTATAAATGCAAGAAGTGTGGAGAACAGGAAGAGAGATTATATCCAAATGGAAAACAGTTTGCCGATCCAGGAAATTGCCCACTCTGTAACCCTTAAAAAAGGATTTAGAAAGATAGAGTTATTAGAAAATATGAATTAGAAATGATAACATGTTATTAATAGTAGAAATGTCTTTTTACAACATAGAGATGAAAGGTGATTATACATATGACACATGAGAGAGCAATTACAATAGCAAGGGGAGATGGTATTGGTCCTGAAATTATGGATGCCACTCTAAAAATCTTAGAGCACGCTGGAGCAAAGATTCAACCAGAGTTCATAGATATAGGAGAAAAAGTCTACCTGGCAGGAAATTCATCAGGAATTCCAGATGAGGCTTGGGATTCACTTAGACGTACTAAAGTATTCTTTAAAGGACCTATTACAACACCCCAAGGCGGAGGGTATAAAAGTTTAAATGTTACCATTCGTAAAACTTTAGGTCTTTATGCAAATGTAAGACCAAACGTATCTTATGCACCATTTGTTGAAACAAAGCATCCGAATATGGATCTAGTTATTATCCGTGAAAATGAAGAGGATTTATATGCAGGGATTGAGCATCAGCAAACACCAGAAGTTGTTCAATGTCTAAAATTAATTACGCGTCCCGGCTCAGAAAAGATTGTTCGTTATGCGTTCGAATATGCTAAAAAGAATAATCGTAAGAAAGTAACATGCTTTACGAAAGATAACATTATGAAATTAACGGATGGGTTATTTCATAAAGTATTTAGAGAAGTGGCTGAGGAATATCCAGAAATTGAAACAGAGCATTGGATTATTGATATTGGGATGGCTAAGATCGCAGATACACCACAGGACTTTGATGTAATCGTTATGCCAAACCTTTATGGAGATATCGCATCTGATGTAGCTGCTCAAATAACAGGAAGTGTTGGACTAGCTGGTTCAGCAAACATCGGAGACCAAGTTGCGATGTTTGAAGCAATCCATGGAAGTGCACCAGATATTGCAGGAAAGGGCATTGCAAATCCTTCTGGTCTTATAAATGGTGCTATTATGATGTTAGTACATATTGGTCAACCTGAAGTGGCAACTCGTATTCATAACGCATGGTTAAAAACATTAGAAGATGGCATTCATACAGGAGATATTGCCAAAGGTGAAAGCTCAGTTGGAACAATGGCGTTTGCAGAAGCAGTTATTGAAAGACTTGGCCAAAAGCCTTCAACATACACACCAGTAGAATATAAACAGGTAGAGCAAACTGAAGACTCAGCCTTCCATCTTAATCCTGCAGTAAAAGATCGACCTAAACAAGATGTTGTTCGTGAATTAGATGGAGTCGATGTGTTTCTATTTAACAACGAACTTACACCAGATGAAATCGGTAAAAAACTAGAAGAGCTAGCGGGTCCAGAATTCAAATTAGCCGTGATAACGAATCGAGGAGTTAAGGTATATCCACAAGGATTCCCAGAAACTTTCACAACAGACCACTGGCGCTGCCGTTTCGAATGTACGGTAAATCAAGGTGGAAACTCCAATAAAGAAATTATTGAACTTTTAAACAGAATTCACGAAGCGAACTTAGAGACGATTAAAACAGAGAACCTTTATAAATTTAATGGAGAAAGAGGCTATTCCTTAGGTCAGGGTCAGTAATTACAATAATCTCTTTCGTTAAAGAAAATGAAGACTAAGCCAGGTAATGACTTCCATTTACCTGGCTTTTTTGCATAATTAATTAATTTATGTAACACTCTTATGCTTTGTCACGTCTAACTATGTTGGGAACACAATATTAATTTGTTAAAAATTACAAAATAATTAAATTTAGTTTACAAATTTTAGAGGATTTAATGATTTTTTTCCGAATTGTATAATAAGTTATAGATGGACAGTTTTAGTTGTTAAAACGCAAAGAGAGTGGGGAATCGCAAATGGCGCACCTTGAAACTATGCACCCTGTTTTAGGGAGAGTAATTGAAAATATTGAAAAAGTGATGATAGGAAAGCGTGATGTAGCTACATTAAGTTTAGTGGCTATTTTATCAGAGGGCCATGTTTTACTTGAAGATGTACCTGGAGTAGGTAAAACAATGATGGTTCGTGCGCTGGCTAAATCAGTAAGTGCAGATTTTAAAAGGATTCAATTCACACCAGACCTTTTACCGTCAGATGTAACAGGTATTTCTATATACAATCCAAAAGAATTGCAGTTTGAGTTTCGCCCTGGGCCGATCATGGGGAATATTGTGCTAGCAGATGAAATCAATCGAACTTCTCCTAAAACACAAGCAGCTTTACTAGAAGGAATGGAGGAAGCTAGCGTAACGGTAGATGGTGTAACGAGGCTATTACCAAGACCATTCTTTGTTATGGCTACTCAAAATCCCATTGAGTACGAAGGGACGTATCCTCTTCCCGAAGCACAACTAGACCGTTTCTTATTAAAAATGAGAATGGGCTATCCTTCTGTTCAGGAAGAATTAGAAGTGTTAAATAGAGCTCAAAAAACAAGACCGATTAATGAACTCGAAGCAGTTATTACAATAGAGGAACTCATTGAATTACAAGAGGAAGTAAGACTTGTCTACGTTGAGGAGTCATTAAAGAAATATATTATTGAAATTGTTGACCGAAGCAGAACACATTCCTCTGTTTACCTAGGTGCAAGTCCTCGTGGGTCGATTGCTTTAATGAAAGCATCGCAGGCATATGCATTAATAAATGGTAGGGACTTTGTTCTTCCAGATGATATTCAATTTTTAGCACCTTTTGTGCTTCCACACCGAATGATATTAAAATCAGAAGCGAAGTTTGATGGTGTCACTACTGAAAGTGTTGTAGCAAAGATAATTGAACGAACACCGGTACCAGTTCAAAGGTCGTTGAATCGGTAAATGAAAACGACAAAAGATAAATTACGCACATTCGGGAAATTGGTAGTGGTGCTATTTTTGATTGGTCTTACATTTGTGTATGCGATGTTCCAAGGAGGATTTGTAAGCTGGTTTTTATTTTATAGCTTCTTACCGTTTGGATTATATTCTATTTTATTTGCACTTTATCCTATAAAGACGTTAAAGGTTAATAGAATCACAAATCAAAAAGAATATAGTGCTGGTGAAAAACTAGTAGGTACGATTACCATCACAAGAAGGTTCCCTTTTCCTTTATTGTATTTAGTAGTTGAAGAGGTTTTATCTCCGACACTGCTTTATAGTAAGCAATCAAAAAAGTCAAAAGTGATTCTATATCCTGGTTTTAAAAGATCACTAACATATCAGTATGTGTTCGACTCCATTCCAAGGGGGGAACATCATTTTTCAACCATTCGCATTAAAACTGGTGATATATTCGGTCTGATTGAAAAAGAGATTAACTACACCATAAAAGATAAGTTTCTTGTCTACCCTCATTATGTTGACATGGTCTATCGCCAGCTGGAAAGTCGTTTTGAGCAGGGAGCAACAGCATCCAACGTTAATTTACAAAGAGACACAGCAATTGCTGTTGGGATCCGAGAGTATAAGCCTGGTGACCGTTTCTCTTGGATTGATTGGAAGTCGTCTGCACGTAAAAATGACATTATGACAAAAGAGTTTGAACAACAACAAAGTCATGATGTAGTGATTTTTATGGATCGTACAAAGTCCTCGCTTTTTGAACCTGTCGTAACGTTTTCTGCATCTCTTTCAAAAGCAATTCTTCGAAAAGGTGCACAAGTCTCGTTTATTTCGATTGGGGAGGAGAAATCAATTTATCCTCTAAGAAGCGGAGAAATGCAGCAACAACAAATCTTTTATCATTTGGCTAAAGTTCAAGATGATAGTAAAACTCCTTTCTCTCAAAACATAGAAAGTGAAATTAAAAAAATGTATCAGCATGTTTCTTTTATGATTGTAACGAGCACGCTTACAGAGGATATGCTTCGTACTTTTGAAAAAATAGCACATCGTAAAGTGAATATGATAATTTTTATTGTAAAAGAAAAGGCAACTCAACTTTCAAGTCAAGAACTGAGCATCTTAGAAACACTTAGGAAGCGAAATGTGTTTGCGAAGGTTGTGTATGAGGGTCATTATTCAGAAGTGTTTTTTGAGGTGAGCAGATCATGACACTACATGAAAATCGTATGACAAAAGATCGAAGTCTATTGGTGCACATATTTGGATTTTTCCTACTATGGGAGTGGCTGAGACCGTTAACTCAAGTAACAGACACTGAAAACGTCTATATCTTCATCGTATTTATCGGTGTTTGCTTTCTGTTGAATTATTTACGTACAAGGTTACTAGTTTCTTCAGCTCTGAAGCTATTTATCATCGTGTTTATGATTCATATGCTCTTTTATGAAGGGCTCTTCATTGATATTGAGTGGGTTAAATTGTTTATTTCTGAAATCATATATAATGTTAGCCTTTTATTGAATGCAAAATGGCTAGAGATTACTCCAGCTTTTAGGACTATGTTGTTTTTTGTTTTATTATGGCTGATGAGTTACTTGATGTTTTATTGGATTATCCTTCAAAAGAGAATATTTTTGTTCTTAGTGCTAACGATTATTTATATTACCGTTCTTGATACATTTAGCCCTTATGACGCTAAGTTTGCAATCGTGCGTACCATTATCATTGGATTTACTATGTTAGGAATTTTGTATATTGAACGTATTAGAGATAAGGAAGGTATACAAAAGGGCTCGAAGTATATTGCTAAATGGATTATTCCTCTCATTGTTTTTATTGGCTGTTCAACTACAATTGGTTATTTTGCACCAAAGGCCGCACCACAATGGCCTGATCCCGTTCCTTATTTAACCGGATATGGAAAAGGAAATGGAACAGGTGTGGGTATCAAAAAGATTGGTTATGGTACGAATGATACTCAGTTAGGTGGACCGTTCATCGGTGATAACACTTTGGTGTTTACTGCTGAAGCTAGTAAAAGACAATATTGGAGAGTTGAAACAAAAGATGAATATACCGGAAAAGGGTGGGAAGCATCTTATTCCACAGATAGAAAAGCCTTCAACCAAGAGAACACTGTATTAACCTGGTATGAAGAAAAAACTGGTTTCGAATTGGCAGAGGCTCATATTGATCTAAATATTAAATACCATCATATTATCTATCCACTTGAACTTGTATCAGTAGAAACAGATCCTGATATTATCTTTAGCGTAAATCCTAGTACTGAAAAAATTCACACGTTAAAAGGAGATACATCTATATCTGCAGAGGAATACTCAGTAACATACAATTATCCTCAGTTCCCGGTAGAAGAGCTTAGAGAAGAGAAGGATGTTATCGGTGTAAGAGAAGGATTAGAAAAGGCTGATGGATTTTTAGATCGATATACTCAGTTGCCTAAAGATCTTCCTGAACGAGTGAGAGAATTAGCTGTAGAAATTACAGGAGATAAATCAAACCGTTATGAAAAAGTAAGAGCTGTCGAAACGTATTTCAAGGCAAATAACTTTATATATGACACGCAAAATGTTGCTGTACCTAGTAAAGATCAAGATTATGTAGACCAATTCTTATTTGAAACTAAAATGGGGTATTGTGATAATTTCTCCACTTCAATGATCGTTCTGCTTCGCTCTATTGGAATTCCTGCTCGTTGGGTAAAAGGGTACTCAGATGGAGAATATCTTAGAAATACGGACGAGGGACTAAGAGTTTATGAGGTTACAAACAATAATGCTCACTCATGGGTAGAAGTTTATTTCCCAGGTTATGGCTGGATTCCATTTGAACCAACCAAAGGATTTAGTAACCCATCAGAGTTTGTTTACGACTTATCATCAGCAGGAAATAATAGCTCGCCCAACACGACACCTGAACTAGAAAAACCAGAGCAACCAGAGCTTGGGTTAGAAGAGGAACAAAGTGATGGGTACAGTCCAATTGAGAAAAGTTGGTATGAAAACATTAAGATTGACTTCTCTGCAATCTCTTGGAAAAAAGTTTTATTTATCTCAAGTGTTTTGCTGCTTGCGGTATTCATATTATACAAAACAAGAGGTAAATGGTATCCGTTCCTAGCGATACTTATGTATAAGTATCGGAAAAACGACAAAGTTTATTTCTTAGCCTATAATTCATTATTAAAACAACTCGATCAATTTGGCTTAAAACGTAAAGAAGGTCAAACATTACGCGATTATGCTATTTATGTTGATAAGTACTTTAGTACAAATGATATGAGAAACCTTACCCTTAGTTATGAAAAGGCACTTTATCGAAGTGATAGTGCAAAAGATGAATGGGTTAAGTCGGTGGAATTGTGGGAAAATTTAATTAAAAAGACATCATCTTGACCGTAAATAGGATTGGCTGATAAAATTAACTCAAATTTAATAGACTACTATATTCCTTCGTATATCCTCGATAATATGGATCGAAAGTTTCTACCGGGTTACCGTAAATAACCTGACTATGAAGGCAGACTATTCAAATAGAGTTTTTTATCAACTTGGTAAAACTAGAATTCTGCCTTTATACACATAGGGAGGATTCTAGTTTTTTTGTGTTGGATAGGTTGTTAAAAGTAGAGATAGACTTAGTTTAAGGTGCGTTTTACTAAACTTGATGGGGTGATGGCAGTGAAAGGATTTCAAGAAACTATTGTAGTACTAGACTTTGGTAGCCAATATAATCAATTAATTACTCGTCGTATCCGTGAATTTGGTGTATATAGCGAATTACACCCTCATACTCTTACTGCAGAAGAGATTAAAGAAATGAATCCTAAAGGGATTATCTTCTCAGGTGGACCAAATAGCGTATATGATGAAAACTCATTTAGTTGTGATGAGAAAATTTTTGATTTAGGAATTCCGGTACTTGGTATTTGTTACGGAATGCAGTTAATGACGAAGCATTTTGGTGGGAAAGTAGAAAAGGCAAAGCACCGAGAGTATGGAAAAGCGACTATTACACTTGAAAATGAGTCAAAGATCTTTAATAACTTACCAAGTGAACAGGTAGTGTGGATGAGTCATGGTGACCTTGTTGTAGCAACACCGGATGGCTTTAAGGTAGATGCAACTAGCCCATCTTGTCCAATATCTGCTATGAGTGATGCTTCTCGTCATTTATACGGAGTACAATTTCACCCAGAGGTAAGGCACTCAGTATACGGAAATGACCTCATTAAAAACTTTGTGTTTGAAGTTTGTGATTGCAAAGAAGAATGGTCAATGGAAAACTTTATTGACGTAGAAATCGAAAAAATTAGAACATTAGTTGGCGATAAGAAAGTACTTTGTGCATTAAGTGGAGGAGTAGATTCTTCAGTTGTTGCTGTACTAATTCATAAGGCAATCGGTGATCAATTAACATGTATCTTTGTAGACCATGGCTTACTTCGTAAAGATGAAGCTGAAGGTGTTATGAAAACGTTCAGTGAAGGCTTTAACATGAATGTAATCAAAGTGGACGCGAAAGAGCGTTTCATGGCTAAGTTAAAAGGTGTTAGTGATCCAGAGCAAAAACGTAAGATTATCGGTAATGAATTTATCTATGTTTTTGATGATGAAGCTACAAAGTTAGAAGGTATTGAGTATCTGGCTCAAGGTACACTTTATACAGACATTATTGAGAGTGGGACAGCAACAGCACAAACCATTAAATCGCACCATAATGTAGGTGGCCTTCCAGAAGACATGCAATTTCAACTTATTGAACCACTAAATACTCTATTTAAAGATGAAGTAAGAGCATTAGGAACTGAGTTAGGGATAGCTGATGACATTGTGTGGCGCCAACCGTTTCCGGGGCCAGGGCTTGGAATCAGAGTTCTAGGTGAAGTAACTGAAGAAAAGTTAGAAATCGTTCGTGAATCAGATGCAATCCTACGTGAAGAAGTGAAAAAAGCAGGTCTTGAACGTGAGATCTGGCAGTACTTCACAGTTTTACCAGATATTCGAAGTGTAGGTGTCATGGGGGATGCGCGTACGTATGACTATACAATTGGTCTGCGTGCTGTAACATCAATTGATGGAATGACTTCGGACTGGGCAAGAATTCCTTGGGATGTACTTGAAAAAATATCAACTAGAATTGTAAATGAAGTTAGTCATGTTAACCGTGTCGTTTATGACATTACAAGTAAGCCACCAGCAACAATTGAATGGGAATAAAAACTAATTTAATCTAAATACGAATGAACCGAACATTTTCATGAAAAATGTTCGGTTTTTTGTTGACATTAAAACTAGAAGTTGTTACAATGAAGACAAATAAAATATTGTTGAAATATGTCGTATAATCTTGGGGATATGGCCCATAAGTTTCTACCAAGCAACCATAATTGCTTGACTACGGGATATAAAGTGAAAGCAGAGTAATTTTACTCTTCCCTTTTATTGTTATTCCTTTTGGTCAAGCGCTTCGAGAATTTCTCGGGCGTTTTTTGTTTATTAAAGACATTTTAAGGGGGAGTCGGAAGTATGAAGAAGTATTTCCAGTTTGATGAGTTAGGTACAAATTATAAAAAAGAAACAATTGCAGGTTTAACTACGTTTTTATCAATGGCTTACATTTTATTCGTTAACCCTTCAATGTTATCGTTAAGCGCAATACCAGATTTACCAGCTGAAATGAGAATGGACGAAGGTGCGGTATTCGTGGCAACAGCACTAGCAGCTGCACTTGGATCTTTGTTAATGGGGATTCTTGCTAGATATCCTATCGCGTTAGCGCCAGGAATGGGATTAAATGCATTTTTTGCGTTTACAGTAGTACTAACAATGGGTATTCCTTGGCAAACGGCTTTATCAGGTGTACTTGTATCAGGTCTTATTTTTATTCTATTAACTATAAGTGGTCTTAGAGAAAAGATTATTAACTCAATTCCGGCAGAGCTTAAATTTGCAGTTGGTGCTGGTATCGGTTTGTTTATAACATTCATTGGCTTGCAAAATGCAGGTATCATCGTTGGTAACGACGCAACAATGATTGGTTTAGGAGATTTAACAAAAGGTGATACATTATTAGCGATTTTTGGACTAGTAATTACTGTTATTTTAATGGTACGTCGTGTTACAGGTGGAATTTTCATTGGTATGGTTCTTACTGCTATTGTTGGAATGGCAACTAGCCTTATCGGTGTTCCTCAAGCAGTAGTAGGTGAAATTCCAAGTCTTGCGCCAACATTTGGTGCAGCATTTGAAAACTTTGGTGATGTCTTTACGATTCAAATGCTAGTTGTTATCTTAACTTTCCTATTTGTAGATTTCTTCGATACGGCTGGAACATTAGTGGCTGTAGCAAATCAAGCGGGATTAATGAAAGAAAATAAATTACCACGTGCAGGTAAAGCGCTATTTGCTGACTCAGCTGCAACGGTAGTTGGCTCTATCTTAGGTACTTCAACAACTACTTCATATATTGAATCTTCAGCAGGAGTAGCTGCTGGCGGTAGAACAGGTTTTGCATCAGTTGTAACTGCTGCTTTGTTCCTATTAGCTTTATTCTTCTCTCCATTACTTGGAGTGGTTACTGCAGCCGTAACGGCACCGGCATTAATTATCGTAGGTGTACTAATGGTTTCAACTTTAGGTAAAATTGAATGGGATCGCTTTGAAATTGCAGTTCCTGCTTTCCTTACAATAATTGCAATGCCACTAACATATAGCATTGCAACAGGTATCGCAATCGGATTTATCTTCTACCCAATCACAATGCTTGTAAAAGGTAGAGGAAAAGAAATTCATCCAATCATGTACGGTCTATTCGTTATCTTTGTACTATACTTTATCTTTTTAGTTGAATAATAAAATGTGAAAGTACAAGTCTTCTATAATATGACTTGTACTTTTTTGTTCGTTGGGATTATTTACAAGTTAATAGATGTTGACGAAGGGAATGTAACTTGATATTATAAGTGAGTCGCTCCGATGAAAAGGACATGTGAAAAAAGAAATTCAAAAAACATGTTGACGTCGGAAATGATAAATGATATATTAGTTAAGTCGCTTACGAGCGATTGGTAAAAAAGTTCTTTGAAAACTGAACATAACACAAGCGTCAATGTTTGTTTTGAAAATTTGTTTTAGCTATGAGCTAATCAACTCTATTGGAGAGTTTGATCCTGGCTCAGGACGAACGCTGGCGGCGTGCCTAA
>CANMHG010000018.1 GCA_947497585.1 uncultured Bacillaceae bacterium
AACCTGTCCGAATCCACACAGGATAGGGACTCGTTCACTTCCTCTATCACTCAACCTGTCCGAATCCACACAGGATAGGGACTCGTTCACCTTCTCTACCACTCAACCTGTCCGAATCCACACAGGATAGGGACTCGTTCACTTTCTCTGCCACTCAACCTGTCCGAATCAGCTCATGTATAAAAAATAAAGATTGTCTAATCTACTTGTCATAAATGCTTGTCCTCCTCCATATCATGAAATATAGGCAAGAACACTACACAATAGATGGAGGCCAGCATTGATGAACCCATTGAAACCAATAGTCGCACTCGTATCAGTCTTATTCGTTGTCATTTTAATGATCCCTACATTACTAGTCATGCCCTTTGGTGACAAAGTAAGTGGCCAACTTGGAGAAGAGCTTCAAGCCGAAAAACAAGCACAGGTGTCACTCCCAACAGGACCTACCTTTGAAGTGGCTGTATATCGGAGTAAATTAAATACCATAGAAAAGGTACCAATTGAAGATTATGTAGTGGGGGTAGTTGCTTCAGAAATGCATGCAAACTTTGAGCCTGAAGCTTTGAAAGCACAAGCATTAGCTGCAAGAACATATATAGTAAAACAATTACTTAATACAGAAAAGATCGGCATTCCCGAAGACGCAGATGTTGGGGACACGGTGTTATTCCAAGTCTATAAGTCAAAGGATGAACTTAAAAAGCAGTGGGGAAAAGACTATGAGGTTCATTTAGGCAAAATACAAGAAGCAGTTGTACAAACACAAGGAAAAATTTTAACTTATGATAATCAGCCAATCGAAGCGCAGTTTTTCTCCACTAGTAATGGATATACAGAAAACTCAGAAGCATATTGGCAGAATGCATTTCCTTATTTAAAGAGTGTTGAAAGCCCTTGGGACAAAGAGTCTCCGAGATTTTATGATCAAAAAACAATTTCAGTTAAGGATTTTGAGATAGCTCTAGGTGTAAAGCTGGGGAATGATAGTACCATTGGAAAAGTAATTTCGAGGACACCAGGGAAACGTGTAGGAGAAGTGGAAATTGGTAATAAAAAATTTACGGGACGTCAAATACGTGAATTACTCGAATTACGCTCATCAGATTTTGAATGGAAACGGAGTGGTAATAATATCGTTATCTCAACAAAAGGCTATGGTCACGGTGTAGGCATGAGTCAATATGGAGCCAATGGAATGGCAGCTGAAGGAAAAACTCACGAACAAATTATTTCACACTACTACCAAGGCGTCCAAATCACTTCCGCAGACACATACATCACAAAATTCACAGCCAAACAATAACACCTGGGGCCTGACCCTCACTGCGTTAAAGCTTTAACGCGCTGGGGGTCAGGCCCCTTTTTTTGTAAAGTAGAAGCGTTTTATTAAATAATATGCAACGAGTACTCCGATTGTATCTTTAACGATGTCGATTACAGTTGCTGAACGATATGGAACAAAATATTGATGAAATTCATCAATAAATCCATAGGAGATGGCAATTGCAGCAGCGATCTTACTTGTCCTATGGGTTAGCTTCCCATCAACAGCAAAGAATAGAACAAACAGTAAGTATAAGATTCCAAACTCTATCAAATGGAGTGATTCCTTAAATGCCAGGTCCCATGCGTAGGGTGTATCAATAACTGCATCATGAGGCAGACTCGACAATACCCATATTAATCCCATATAAAAGAAGGGAGCAATTTTAATACCAAAATACATAATACGTTTTAACAAATGAGAAACCTCCTAATATCACCTAATAAACTCCTCTAAGTATATCATTTTCAAAGAAATTTTAGCTTTTATGTATATTATTTTGATTTTGTCGAAAAATAATCGAAAAAAAGTTTTTAAGAGATGTATATAAAATGCTAGATTTGTTCAGAATGATTGCTGAGGTGATGAAACATGAGAGAGGAAGAAAACAAACGTACTTCTCAAAATTCAAGTTCAAATTTACAACGTTTTTTCAAAAAGCGTTGGGTATTCCCGGCAATTTATTTAGCTAGTGCAGCAATTATTCTGACAGGTGTGTTATGGTTCCAAAGTGCAAACAATGATGTAGCAGACGAAGAGCCAAACATCAACGAGGAACTACCAGGAACAGCCCAAAATGGTGAACCAGCTGTACCGGTAAACTCGACAGTCGAAAACTTTGCAATGCCAGTACTTGATGAAGACGCGGTTGAGATTCACAAGCAGTTCTATGATGCAGATGGTAGCAAAGAAGATCAAGAAGCAGCGCTAGTATCCTATGAAAACACGTACTATCCAAACAAAGGAATTGACATCGTAGCGAAAGATGGAAAAAGCTTTGATGTAGCAGCTTCACTATCTGGTACAGTTGTCAGATCTGAACAAGATTCTTTATTTGGAAACATTGTTGAAATCGAGCATGCAGAAGGTGTGGTAACAGTATACCATTCACTTGCTGATGTGATGGTTGAACAAGGTGACCGTGTAGATCAAGGTCAAGTAATTGCTAAGGCTGGAAAAAATCTATTTAACAAAGATGCTGACACACATGTTCACTTTGAAATTCGAAACAATGGTGTAGCAGTAAATCCAATCGAGTTTTTTAACCAACCATTAACTTCTTTAGAACAAGAAGAAAATGCATCAAAACAACCAGCTAAGCAAGCTGATCCAACTCAACAAAAAGAAGAAAAAACAGAAGATGCTGAAGAAACACCAGCAGATGAAGATAAATCAGAACAAGACAAAAATACAGATGCTTCAATTGGCATGGCAACCGTCTAAACTGACACAAAAAAGGCCTACCCCTAACCGGGTAGGCCTTTTTATGTCATCTGGGGCCTGACCCCCACCACGTTAATGCATCACCGCACCGGGGGTCAGGCCCCAAAATAAAAAAATTATTTTTCATTGAACTTTTTTACTGTGTCCATCGTATTATCTTCGGAAAAACAAATTGAGGGGGAAGAAAAAATGATGGCAGAACTTGCACAGTTAAATTGGGCTTTACTTGCACCAATCGTAATTATACAGTTAATTTTAATGGTGACAGCATTGGTAGATTTGATTCGAAGTGAGGAAACGAATGGCCCTAAGTTGCTTTGGGTATTATTGATTTTATTTGTAAGTATAATTGGGCCGATTCTTTACTTTGTTGTTGGAAGGAAGAAATAGAGTATGTCATTAGTTACTATTAGCAATCTTACAAAATCGTTCGGAAAAGAAAAAGCTGTGAACAATGTTTCATTTGAGATAAAAAAAGGAAGTTGTATCGCATTACTTGGACCGAATGGTGCAGGGAAGACAACAACACTACGAATGCTTGCTGGAATTATTAAGCCAACAAGTGGTTCTATTCAATTTACAGGGATGGAAAAGGGAGATCATCGCAGGCATATTGGTTATTTGCCTCAGCATCCTGTGTTTTATAACTGGATGACAGCTGAAGAATTCCTATTGTATGTGGGTCAACTTGCGCATCTATCAAAAAAAGAAGCAAAAGCAAAAACGGATGAGTTACTAGAATTAGTAGGTCTAGTAGATGCAAAGAAAAAGAGAATTCGTGGTTTTTCAGGTGGGATGAAGCAACGTTTAGGTATTGCTCAAACGATGATCCATAATCCAAGGCTTATCATGCTTGATGAACCCGTTTCAGCTCTTGATCCTGTTGGAAGACGTGAAGTGATTGAAATGATGAGAGAGCTTAAGAAACAAACAACCATCCTTTTTTCAACACATGTTCTACATGATGCTGAGGAGGTATGTGATGATATTGTCATTATTCGTAAGGGTGAGGTTGCATTAGAAGGAACGTTACCAGAGCTTAGACGCAACCATCAACAACCACTGCTAACTGTTTCAGCTGAGGATAATATACAGGGGTGGCTTACTAGTATTAAAGAATATGATTGGGTGTCAGATATGAATTCAGATGAACATTCAGCAACAATTTTTGTAAAGGATGTTGAGGAAGCAAGAGTGAAGTTACTTCAAGACATTTCATCAAAAAAGATTCCAATTACTTCTTTTTCAGTTGGCCGTTCATCATTAGAAGATTTATTTATGAAGGTGGTAAAATCATGAGCCAATGGTTTATTTTATTCAAAAAAGAATGGCTGGAAATGAGTCGAAACTTTAAGTTACTATGGATGCCTCTAGTATTTATCCTTCTAGGTATTATGCAGCCTGTAACAAGCTATTATTTACCTCAAATCCTTGAAACAGCGGGAGAGCTACCTGAGGGTGCAGTTCTTAACATTCCTGTGCCGTCGAGTGCAGAGGTGTTAGTGGGAACACTTGGACAATACAGTCAGATTGGCGTTCTTATCTTAGCTCTAGGTTTTATGGGGATTGTTGCAGGGGAAAGAAGTAGCGGAGTGGCAGGAATGATTTTAGTTAAACCTGTGTCATTTACATCTTATATTACAGCAAAGTGGCTGAGTGCAGTGTTACTTGCAGGAATTTCATTTTTCCTAGGAATGATAGCTTCCTGGTACTATACAACTCTATTGATTGGCGATATCGCTTTTTCGACCCTTCTTAATGGATCGTTTATTTACTTTATATGGCTTGCATTTCTAATAACAGTCACTGTCTTATTCAGTTCATTTTTAAAAAGCAGTGGGATAGTTGCATTCGTAACAATCCTTACAGCTATTCTATTATCTGCAATCACTTCATTGTTATCAAAATGGATGATCTGGTCTCCAGCTCGACTATCAGGACATTCACACAGCATCTTAATGACAGATACAACTGGAGAACATTTTGTCTTGGCATTAACGGTGACAATTGCATTAATCATTGGCTTGCTAATCTTGGCAACACAGGTGTTTAGTAGAAAAGAGCTGACAGAATAAGAGTAAAATACGGTACTTTCACGCAAACTACATACGACTATGTAGGAAAGGGTGATAGTGATGCCAGAAAAGAACCAAGGTAGAAATGAACAATTTCAAAAAACAAATGAAGGAAATGCTGCTTATCCTGAGTACAGCGACAGAGAGCACGCAGACAACAAAACGTCTCTTGAAGAAACAAAGGAAGGTAACTGCGGTTATCCGGAATAAATGTAAAAAGACTTTACGGTACTGTGATACCCTAAAGTCTTTTTTATAATTTAAGTCCTGTCCTACTCTTAAAGCGACGTAATAAAATATGACTCTCAACTCTTGTAATTCCTTCTAAACTGTATAGTTCCTCGTTTATAAAGTTCTCTAGCTTTACAAAATCCTCAACAAGAACATGCATATGCAATGTACTAGGGCCAGTCATCTGGTAACAGCTCGCAACCTGGGGGTTGTTTGCCAATGCTTCAGCCACCTTAACTAAAGATGCAGGTTCACAGTCCACCTCGAAAAAAGCAGAAACCCCTTTACCAACCTTTTCAGAGTTTATCACGACAGAAAACTTTTCAATCACACCATTTTCCATCAGCTGATTGACACGTTCACGAATAGCAACCCTTGATAGGTTGAGCTCTTTTCCAATATCAACATAGGACATCCTACCGTTTTCAGTTAACAGTTGAAGAATTTTTTTATCTATTTCATCAAGCTTCAATATGCTCACCAACTTTTTAAAAATATCAGCATGTCTATCTTACCGTACCAACTTTAGTTCTCACAATAAAATTTTTAGATTATTTGTCTAAACTATTGGAATATTACCTTTAACTCTACTATAATTATAAGTATCATGATAGTTCCGTTTGTTAATTGTTTTTAAAAAATAAATTAACAAAGGGAAGATAATTAGTCAATTATACAACCATATAAATTTAGGGGGAACTTGTATTATGAATTTTGATTACTTGAACCATCCATATCCATCACAAAGAACGACTACCTTCGCTAAAAATGGAATGGTAGCCACTTCACAGCCACTAGCTGCTCAAGCTGGATTGGATATTATGAAAAAAGGCGGAAACGCAATTGATGCAGCCATTGCCACAGCAGCTTGCCTAACCGTTGTTGAACCAACATCAAATGGAATCGGTGGAGATGCATTTGCACTTGTTTGGGTAAAAGGCGAACTACACGGTTTAAATGCAAGTGGTCCAGCACCAAAAAGCATATCAATAGAAGCAGTAAAAGAAAAAGGTCACGAGAAAATGCCAACATTCGGTTTAACTCCGGTAACAGTTCCAGGTGTACCAGCTGCATGGGCAGAGCTTTCAAGAAAATTCGGTAAGCTTCCATTATCAGAAGTGTTACAGCCTGCTATTGAATATGCTGAAAAAGGATATCCACTTTCACCAATTTTAGCTAAGTATTGGAATGGGGGATACAAACGCTATAAAGAGATTTTTAAAGGCGATGAATACAAAGGCTGGTTTGAAACATTTGCTCCAGAAGGCAAAGCACCAGGTGTCGGAGAAATGTGGAAATCAGAAGGACATGCAAGCACATTACGCTCAATTGCCGAAACAAATGCTGAGAGCTTTTACCGTGGTGAGTTAGCAGATAAAATTGATGAGTTCTCAAAACAACACGGCGGATATATTTCAAAAGAAGATTTAGCCGACTATAAGCCAGAGTGGGTGCAACCAATCAAGGTCAACTACCGTGGCTATGACGTATGGGAGATTCCACCAAATGGCCAAGGGATTGTTGCTTTAATGGCACTGAACATGATGAAAGGCTATGAACTAACTGAAAAAGAATCAGTTGATACATATCATAAGCAAATCGAAACAATGAAACTAGCATTTGTAGACGGGAAGAAGTATGTAACCGATCCTGAAAAAATGAAAGTAACGTCAGAGCAGTTGTTATCAGAGGAGTTTGCTGCTGCACGTAGAAGTTTAATTGGTGTAGAAGCACTAACTCCAGAACCAGGCACGCCTCCTAGCGGTGGAACGGTATATCTAGCTACGGCTGATGGAGAAGGCAACATGGTTTCGTTTATCCAAAGTAACTACATGGGCTTTGGTTCAGGAATCGTTGTACCAGGAACAGGGATTGCGCTTCAAAACCGTGGAGCAGATTTCTCACTAGATCCAGAGCATGACAACGCGTTAGAACCAGGCAAGAAAACATTCCATACAATCATCCCTGGCTTCCTAACAAAAGATAATGAAGCAGTTGGACCATTCGGAGTAATGGGTGGATACATGCAGCCACAAGGACATGCACAAGTCATCATGAATACAATTGACTTTAACCTAAACCCACAAGCAGCCCTTGATGCAGCTAGATGGCAGTGGATGGAAGGCAAGACTGTTCAAGTTGAACCAACCTTCCCAACCCACATCGCTCAAGCACTAGCAAGAAAAGGTCACAAAATTGAAGTAGCCCTAGATACAGGTGGATTCGGTCGCGGTCAAATCATCTGGCGTGACCCAAAAACAGGCGTACTTTCAGGTGGAACCGAATCAAGAACGGATGGATCGATTGTAGGGTATTAATACTTTAAAGTGCCGGGGGTCAGACCCCCGGTGCGGTGATGCGTTAAACTGGTGGGGGTCAGACCCCCAGTGCGGTGATGCATTAAACTGATGGGGGTCAGACCCCCGGTGCGGTGGTGCGTTAAACTGATGGGGGTCAGACCCCTGGTGCGGTGGTGCGTTAAACCAGTGGGGGTCAGACCCCCAACGCAGTAATGCGTTAAAACAATGGGGGCCTGACCCCCAGCACAGCAAAGCGGTAAAACAACAGAGGGCAGGTCTCACGCAAAGAAGGGATTTTTTTATGAAGCATTGGCATTTATTTTTAGCTTTTTTTAAAGTAGGTATATTAGGGTACGGTGGTGGACCATCTTCTATTCCACTTGTTCATAAGGAAGTAGTCGATACGTACAAATGGATGAACAATGATGAGTTTGCGGATGTACTGGCTCTTGGTAATACATTACCTGGGCCGATTGCAACGAAAATGGCTGGGTATATCGGCTATCGTGTGGCTGGCGTACTAGGGATGATTAATGCGATTGTGGCAACGATTGTCCCAACGATTATTCTTATGATCATCCTGTTAACGTCTTTAACTTCCTTTAAAGATCAACCATGGGTTGCTGGTATGACAAAAGCGGTGGTCCCGGTCGTGGGTGTTATGTTAGCTGTATTAACTTGGCAGTTTCTAGATGGCGCAAAAAAAGGACTTGGCTGGCTTAAGGTAGCCATTCTGGGTATCATCAGTTTAGTTCTTTTAGAAGGCTTCGGCATTCATCCGGGAATTATCATCGCCATTCTTTTACTGGCAGCTATTCTCCAAAAAGATAAGCAAGAAGTCAAAGAAGGGGGGACGTCAAATTGATCTATTGGCAACTCTTTCTCGCCTTCTTCATACCAGGAATACTTGGCTATGGCGGTGGGCCAGCTTCGATTCCTCTTGTTGAAAATGAAGTTGTTCACAATTATGAGTGGTTAACGGTTAATGAATTCAGTGAGGTGCTTGCTCTAGGGAATGCATTACCAGGACCAATTGCAACGAAAATGGCCGGGTATATTGGCTTTGCAGAAGCGGGTGTATTAGGAGCTGTTGTCGCAGTTTTCGCAACAGTCGCACCATCACTCATTCTCATGATTGGCTTACTCGGATTACTTTACAAATTCAAAGATTCACCAAAAGTAAAGCGAATGACAAACTACATTCGCCCAACCATTGCAGTACTTCTCGGACTAATGGCGATCCGTTTCTTTCTCACATCTTATGAGGGAACAGGCGCTTGGCAAACACTATTTCTAGTCGTAGCAAGCTTTTTATTAATGGAAAAGTGGAAGGTGCATCCTGCTTATGTGATTGTAGGAGCACTAGGTTACGGAGCTTTAGTTTTATAAAAAAAACATAGAGGTCAGGCATACATAGCCTGACCTTCATCTAAAGGGAAAGGTGACAGACAATTATGAAAACATTATTACTAACCGGCTTTGAACCATTCTTAGGCTTTCCTATTAATCCAACGGAGCAAATTGTAAAAGCATTAGATGGTCGAACCATTGGAGGCTATCAAATTGTAGGTAAGATACTACCTGTTGATTTTGCAGAGTCAGCAGTAAAATGCGTAGAATATTTTTCTGAAGTTCAACCTGATGTTGTGATTTCTCTTGGGTTAGCAGGTGGCCGCTCAAAAATTACACCTGAACGAATTGCGATCAATGTGCGTGATGGTGAAGCAGACAACCGAGGTGTGAAACTGCAAGATTCTCCAATTGAAGAAGAAGGACCAGCTGGTTATTTTTCAACACTACCAATCCGTAAATTCGTAGATACACTTCAGGAAAAAGGACTTCCAGCTAACATCTCAAACTCTGCAGGCACGTATCTTTGTAATAACGTGATGTACTCCGTGTTACATAAGATTGAACAAGAAGGCCTAAACGGTGTTCGCGCTGGCTTTATTCATATCCCAGCTTCACACGAGCTAGCTGTGAAGCATCCGAAACTACCAAGTTGGTCTAGTACGGATCTAGAACAAGCAGTTAGGTATATGATTGAAGTGCTAGATTAAGGGGAAAACGAATATTATAGCGAGAAGGACGAGTATTTTTCTAGAGGGGCGAATATTTTAGAGCTGTAAGCGAGTATATTTATATTTCCGCGAGAATAGTAACCTTTTCCGCGAATATCTCAGTCTATCTGAAAAATGACGCGCCGTATAAGGGGTAAATCTAACAATTTAAACACCCAAAATATGTTTTCAAAACAAATATCACTAAAAAACATCCCGTAAGGAGGCCAAATATCATGACATTTTCAATCGTAGGATTCGACCCGAAAACAAAAGAGCTAGGTATTGCCACACAATCGAAATTTTTAGGTGTAGGAGCAGTCGTTCCCTGGGCAGTAGCCGGAGTTGGAGCTGTAGCAACTCAATCGTATGCTAACACATCATATGGACCAAACGGACTAGAGTTAATGGCATCAGGTAAAAGCGCACAGGAAACATTAGATATCCTTACTTCAAATGATGACCAAAGGGAGCTAAGGCAAGCTGGGGTTGTTGATGCAAACGGTAATTCGGCTACCTTCACAGGTGAAAAGTGCTATGACTGGGCAGGCGGAATCGCAGGAGAAAACTTTGCTGCACAAGGAAACATCCTAATAAGTGAGGAAACAGTTCAAGCAATGGCAAGTACATTCCAAGAAACTGAGGGTACCCTTGCAGAGCGTTTATTAGCTGCATTAGATGCCGGACAAGCAGCAGGTGGAGATAGTCGTGGTATGCAATCAGCAGCTTTACTGGTTGTAAAAGAAAAAGGTGGTTACGGCGGATACAACGATCGCTTCATCGACCTTCGTGTAGACGATCATCCAGACCCAATTAAGGAGCTAATTCGTATCTATCAATTACAACAATTATACTTTGCACCAACGAAGGAAGAGAACATTCTTGAAATAACAGGTGAAGTACAAAACGAGCTTACTACTCATCTTAAAAGACTAGGGTATTTAGTAGATGATAACCTATTTAAAGCACTAACCACCTATATTCACACAGAAAACTTCGAGGCTCGCGAACAAGCGGAAGGCAAAATTGACCGTGATATTTTGGAGTATATGAAAAACCAAGCTTAATAGATTTTACAGGCAGTGTCAGCAGATGTTGGCACTGTTTTTCATAGTCTAGGAATAATAGAAAGCAACCATGTGTATAACAAAGTCTAAAGCTTTACTACGTCCAGCTCCGGCACCTAGCCCCTTGAGGTCAAATAACCTGTGCCATAAAAAGTCTAAGTGCGGACTTTTTATGGCACAGAACATTTGCTTGTCGGGGCTGACCAAGGTACCTGCGCTTTTGCATACTGCAAAATTTGTAGAAACTTTAATTATAATTTTTATATAACAACTATTGACGGTGGACAAAGAAATAAGCATAATTTAATTACTAGAATTTTCATAAAATTAACACATCTATATTGTAACTATCGCTATAGTGAAAAAGCCTTTCTAGTGGGCTCTAAATGACAACGCTTACATAATAGGAGGTCATTCGACATTGCTAATCTTATTCTTCATCCTTCTAATAACAGGTGGTAGTCTATTCTTTGCTTTTAAGAAAAAGCGTCCACAGTTCTTACTCGTACCATTTGCATCCATCTTTGCTTACTTCATTGTTGAAATCATACTCTTTCCTGCGCCTTTGTCCGACACACTTAAATTCATCTTTGGTCTACGTTAAGTTACTTCCATAAAAAATTTTCATATTTAGTAAAACTCAAATTGAAAATTAAACTGAAAGGCAGGTGGTGACTCCTACTCTACTCGTCTCATGATCAAGCTAGTTTTAAAGATTAATGGAGGTGGACCTTTTGAAAAAAATTGATAAAAAAATAGCGGATGGCTATTTCCGTGAGCGCACTCGTAATATCATTATCTACTTAATTATTTGGTTTATCGTTTCCTTTGGTGTTGTATTTTTTGCAGAGCCTTTAAGTGGCTTCTCGATTAACGGATTTCCGTTTCACTACTTTATGGGAGCACAAGGTGCAGTAGTAACCTTTATTGTCCTGCTTTTCATTAATGCAAAAGTAAGTGATAATATTGATCGCAAATATGGAATTGATGAAAGCAAAAATGAGCAAATTAGCTCCGGTAAGGTACTTGATCACTAGAAATGAGTTGCTTTTTAAAAAGGGGGATGAAATGTGGATACACAGTTTTTGGTCTCATTAACAATTATTCTAGCAACATTCGGTTTATATATTGGAATTGCAGTTTATAACAAAGCAAAAGCAACTTCTGACTTTTACGTAGCAGGACGTGGGGTACCACCAATTTTTAACGGTATGGCAATCGGCGCAGACTGGATGAGTGCAGCGTCATTCATCGGGATGGCTGGTACAATCATGCTACTTGGTTATGATGGTCTTGCTTATATCATGGGCTGGACAGGTGGATATTTGCTTTTAACATTCTTATTAGCTCCACAATTACGTAAATATGGCCGTTATACTGTGCCTGAATTTATCGGGGATCGTTATAATAGTCATACTGCACGTATTATTGCAGCACTATGTACAATTATTATCAGTTTTACATATTCAATTGGTCAGTTATCTGGATCAGGTGTTGTAATCGGTCGTTTATTTGAAATCGATGCAAAACTTGGAACGATGATTGGGGTAGTTCTTATCGCATTCTATGCAGCATTCGGTGGAATGAAGGGGATCACTTGGACACAGGTTGCTCAATACATCATTTTAATTGTTGCGTACCTAATTCCAGTTATCTTCATGTCACTACAGATCACGGGTAACCCGGCACCATGGTTATCTTACGGAAAAATTGTTGAGGAAATGGGAGCGCTCGACCGCGAATTAGGGATTTCTGAATACTTTGCGCCATTTACAAACGGTACGAAGTGGCAGTTCTTAGCACTTATGTTTACACTAATGGCTGGTACAGCGGGATTACCACATGTAATTGTTCGTTTTTACACAGTTTCTACAATGAAGGCTGCACGCTGGTCAGGGGCTTGGGCACTATTATTTATCGGTCTATTATATTTATCTGCACCTGCCTATGCAGCGTTTTCTCGTTTTATTTTAATGAAAAATATCGTTGGGCAAAAGTTGACTGAGCTTCCGGCTTGGACGGAAACTTGGGTCAACACAGGAAAATTAAAACTAGCTGATAGCAATGGTGATGGAATTTTACAATGGCAAGAGCTTACAATTGCCAATGACATTGTTGTAATGGCAACTCCTGAGATTGCTAACCTTGGCGTATTTGTTATTGGATTAGTAGCAGCGGGAGCTATGGCAGCAGCACTTTCAACAGCTGGTGGTCTAATGATTGCCATTTCATCTTCATTTGCACATGACATCTATTATCGTGTGTTAAAACCACAAGCTTCAGAGAAAAATCGTTTAAGTGTAGCACGTTGGTCGATTTTAGTAGCAACATTACTTGCAGGTCTTATTGCATTAAACCCACCAGGAGCAATCACTCAAATCGTTGCATGGGCATTCGCACTTGCTTCAGGCACGTTCTTTCCAGCACTACTTTTAGGAGTATGGTGGAAACGTTCAAACGCACAAGGTGTAACGGCAGGGATGATTGTTGGTCTTGCAGTAACACTCGCTTATATATTTGCAGCTAAATACGGTGGTTTCACAATCGCTGGAATTATTGATACAGGTGCCGGCGTTTTTGGAGCAGCAGCAGCTATTCTAACAAACGTAATCGTGTCATTACGTACAGAAGCACCTTCACAACAACTACAAGACGAAGTTATGGACTTACGTTATCCTGAACAAATGACTTATAAGGATGGCCAAGTATGGTTAAAGGATGACTCATCACTATAAAGAGGGTTAACTAAAATGGAAAAGATATATGAAAGTGTCAAGTTTCATCCAATTTTCAGGGGTATAGAAAAGGAAGAAGCAATGGAATTACTGACCCTTTGCCAGCTTCGAAACTATGAAAAATTGAATATCATTTTCCATGCAGATAAGCAGCGAGAGGGCCTCCTTTTGCTGCTTTCTGGCATTGCGGAGGTGTATGTTGCCTCAGCAAACACATCACACCGTGAAGAGGTACTAGAAGTAGTTCAAACAGGGGAAATGATCGGTTTTTCAAGCCTAGCTGATTTTTTAGGCGTATCAAAAAAAGATCAAAGAGTAGATCAAATTGTTGAGGTTAGGGCAATAGAAGAAGTAGAGGCATTGTATATTCCTTTTTCAGTCTTTGCGAAACGTTGGGATGATAAGGATTTACATGATTACTTATTAGCCCAAGTATCTGTACGTCTAAAGGATGTCTATGTCTCATTGGCAGAGCAAGTGAAACTCGCTCGTCAATTTGGAGAAAGTGAAACAATGGTCGTACGAGTGCAAGACCTCATGTCTTCCCCAGTCATATCAGTAACTTCAAAAGATACAATCAAGACGGTCGCTGAAAAAATGACTAGCCATCGTACTAGCTCAGTTTTAGTAACTGAACAAGAACGACTCACAGGAATTATTACAGAACAGGATTTAATTTCTAGAGTGATTGTGAATCCTACAGTTTCATCGGACGACACTGCTAGCAAAATTATGACGGCAAGTCCTATAACAATATCTAGGTTTGCTTATTACTATGATGCATTATCTAAGCTCATTCTAAATGGCGTAAAGCACTTACCTGTTGTTGATGAACAAAAGGTGGTAGGGGTTATAACTTTATCAGATCTTCTTCGTAAAAAGAATGAAAACATGGTAAAAACGATTCAGCGAATTGAAAGTGCAAATGAAGAAACTATGCCGGAGATTAAACAAGAGATTTATGGAATAGTAGCGACACTACTAAATGGTAAAGTCCCAATTCTTCATACACTAGATGTCGTCACCACACTGTATGACCGACTAGTTGAGCAGTGCATTAATCTAGCAGTTTCAAATCTAAAAAAACAAGGACTACAAACTACACATTCCTTTTGCTTTTTTCAAATGGGAAGTAGTGGACGTAAGGAACAGTTTTTACTAACAGACCAAGATCATTTTCTAGTGTTTGAAGATGGAGGCGATGAAAGCTACTTTACAAGTCTTTCTCATGAGATTGTAAGATTGTTAGGGCTTGCTGGGTATGCTAAATGTAAAGGTGACATGATGGCAAGTAATCCCTTATGGATGGGCTCTATCAGTCAGTGGCAAAATCGGGTTCATAACTGGACCTTACAGTCTACAAATCAAAATTTGCTTCTAGCACAAAACTTTTTTTCCTATCGTTTCATGTATGGAAATAGTGAACTTTATGGGGAATTTGAGAAAACGATAAAGGAACAACTATCCAGGGGGAAGATCTTTTACTATCGACTAACAGAACTTGAAAAAGAGAATCAAATTCCTTTGTTAGAACATCCTATCAGGGCCATTTTTCGATTAGAACGAAAGCAGGTAGATATGAAGAAAGAAGTCCTATTTCCATTTCATCATAGTCTTCAAATTCTAAGTCTATTAAACGGCATACTATCAGGTACGCCAGTGGAGAGGATTGAAAAACTCGTTGAGAAAAAGATTCTATCCGAAGACTTTGCGAAGGATATCAAACTAGCATTTAGTGGGATTATGACAGTTTATGTGAAAAAGAGATGGCACCAACATGAACGCGAGGAACCAATTACATCTACATTACAATTCTCCCACCTCACATCAAGAGAAAAAGAAGAACTAATGTTAAGCTTGAAAACATTAAGAGAACTACAAAACGTTGTATTTTCTTACTTCTAATGGGAAGGAGGTAGATTAGTGTTTTTTACAAAAAAATCAATTATATGTAACCTTCAAGATGATATTCCATTATCAACTCCTATTGAGGAAATAACTTTTACTGTTTTTGATACAGAAGCTACAGGCTTCCAAGTTGGGTCAACAGATCGGCTAATCGAAATTGGAGCAGTTCAGGTAAAAGGACTAGAGGTAAAAGAAGTCGACAAATTTCACACATATGTAGATCCTAAGCGACAAATTTCTCGGGAAATAATGGAGTTAACGGGTATTTCCAATGAGAATGTAGAGGGGTATCCTGAGTCTCTTGAGGCAATTCAGTCATTCTTTCAATTTGTAGAGGCACATGGAAGTTCATGTCTTGTCGGCCACTACCTTTCTTTTGACCTTCTATTACTAAAAAGTGAACTGAAGCGGAATAAACTAGCTTTTAAAAAGCCCAAAACGATTGATACACTAGACTTCATAGGTTATATTGCACCATCATATGATATGAGAGATTTAGAGAGATATGCGATGGCCTTTGGTACGAGAATATATGAAAGGCATAGTGCGATAGGTGATGCACTTACAACTGCCTATCTGTTTGTTGAGTTATTATGGCAGTTTAAGATTAGAGGATGCCGAACATGGGGTGAACTTCTTAAGGCAACTGATAGCCAGGCGAGGAATATTATGTATTAAAAGGTGCACCTAATATGCTAGGTGCACCTTAATTTTTATTTTACATTAAATTGAACTTTCTTTTTAGTTGTCTCAGCCATATCGGCAGCAACTAACCAAAACTCAATTTCATAGTTTCCTGGTTTTAAGTTTTCTAGCTTCTCAATAAATGTTAACTCTTCGCCTTGTTTTAATTCAATTTCTTTGTATTCCATAATGAATAGTTTATCCATCGAATACTGGTAAATTTGTTTGCCGTCTTTATATAATCGGTAATCGAATCGTTGTCCACTTGAGTACTTTAATGTTTGTCGCTTTTCAGTTTGGTTTTTTACTTTGTACGTAAAGTTATATGAGCCATCTTTATTTTTAGTATAGTTAATTGTAGATTCAAGGGATCCCGCAACAATTCCTCCATTATTAGTCCGAAGCATTTGATAAGCCTGATATATACCATATACTAGGTGCGATCTTTTTGCTTGTTTTGTATAGTCCTCTGCACCTTGAAGAAGATCCTCAGTTAAAGCTGCGGCTAAATAGCTCTGAGCCCAATCAGAACCTGGAAGCCAAATGGACATATACTCATCCTTATTTAAATCTGTTAGCTTAACTAGTACGTGGGCTAATTCCTCTAATGTTACATGCTTATTAGGCTGAAACGTGTTATTGCCTTTACCTTCCATAATGCCAGCTTCTACAACTGCAGTTATCTCATTTTTAGCCCAATGCTTTTTTAAATCTTTAAAGGAGGTATCCTTAGAGGCTCTAAGGTCGAGCATTCGATCAATTACAACAGCTAATTCTGCTCTAGTTACTTTTTTATTTAAGTGGGCCTTTCCGAAAGTCTTACCGTTAAAAATTCCCTGTTTCTTTAAGAATGCGTATTTTTGTTCAATACTTAACTCTAAGTTAATTACCCTCTCACATTTAGGATTTCCACCTTTGCACTCAGCACCCACAGAAGCATATGTAGGGCTAATCATTGCTGTTGCTAAAGATAAGCTCAATAATCCTGTAATAATTGTCTTATTCTTCATTTTTTTATCCTCCATTTTTTAACTTTTCATAGTCTTAGACGTAAAGTAAAAAATGGAGTTACAACAAAAATATAAAATTTTTCCAAATAGGAAAATGTACTTATAACAGTGCTTGTGAAGGATTCAGGACCTGTATTTTTCAAAAAAATTAGATAAAACCCTTGTCCCTCTTGACTTTAGTAGCATATTCCCTCTCCCAAGCTA
Organism: uncultured Bacillaceae bacterium; assembly: GCA_947497585.1. GTDB lineage: Bacteria > Bacillota > Bacilli > Bacillales > Bacillaceae_L > Bacillus_BV. Next base: position 17,045 of record CANMHG010000018.1, read on the forward strand.
ATAAAATGGTTACAAACCTTTTAAAAAGAGAGTGTTTGAGGTGAGGAATCGTCAATCGCCTTCGGAGTTTTAGTAATGCTAGTTGCCATAATTCTAAAACAAAAGACTTCAACGTTTAAGCCGTGCGGAACTCATTTCACACTTCTCACATCCATAATAGGGAGGGCGAGTAGTGTGCACGATTACATCAAAGAGCGTACTATCAAGATTGGAAAGTATATCGTAGAGACAAAGAAAACGGTTCGCGTGATTGCGAAAGAGTTTGGAGTTTCAAAAAGTACTGTCCATAAGGATTTAACTGAGAGGCTTCCAGATATCAATCCTGAGCTTGCAAACGAAGTTAAGGAAATCCTTGATTACCATAAATCAATAAGGCATTTACGCGGTGGCGAGGCTACAAAACTTAAGTATAAGAAAGACGAAGAACTGCAAGAAGAGCCAGTTAACTAGGATTGGGAAAGAAATTCAAAGACTTGACAAATGCTACACATCTGTCGAAAAAATATACGTTTACTCTAAATTTTTCTTGCAACATCGACAATAACTTACAACATTTTTGTATCTTTTTTTACAAAATTCCACTTTCCATTATAATATATGATAAAATATATTATTAGGAAAATATGGTCTCGGCCATTAGTTGCAAGGAGGAAATTTAGAGCATGTTAGCAAGGGATATTGGAATAGATCTAGGCACGGCAAATGTCCTTATTCATGTAAGAGGAAAAGGCATTGTTTTAAATGAACCATCAGTTGTTGCAATTGATAAAAATACAGGTAAGGTACTAGCAGTCGGCGAAGAAGCTAGACGAATGGTTGGACGTACTCCAGGGAATATAGTTGCGATTCGACCATTAAAAGATGGAGTAATTGCTGATTTTGATGTAACAGAAGCAATGCTTAAGTATTTTATTAATAAGCTTAATGTAAAAGGCTTTCTTTCAAAGCCACGTATTTTGATTTGCTGCCCAACGAATATTACATCTGTTGAGCAAAAGGCAATTAAGGAAGCTGCTGAAAAAAGTGGTGGGAAAAAGATTTATCTTGAGGAGGAGCCTAAGGTTGCAGCAATTGGAGCTGGAATGGATATCTTCCAACCAAGTGGTAATATGGTGGTTGACATAGGCGGTGGAACGACAGATGTTGCTGTGTTATCAATGGGCGATATAGTCACCGCCTCTTCCATTAAGATGGCTGGGGACAAGTTCGATCAAGAGATCTTAAATTACATTAAGCGTGAATACAAGCTTCTTATTGGAGAAAGAACGGCAGAAGATATCAAAATAAAAGTTGCAACTGTATTCCCAGGAGCACGTCATGAAGAAATCGACATCCGCGGACGTGATATGGTAACGGGTCTTCCAAGAACAATTACAGTGGAATCAGAAGAGATTGAAAAAGCATTACGTGAATCAGTTTATATGATTGTACAAGCTTCAAAAAGCGTATTAGAGCGAACACCACCGGAATTATCTGCTGATATTATTGATCGCGGAGTCATATTAACAGGTGGCGGTGCCCTTTTACACGGTATTGATCAACTTTTAGCTGACGAATTAAGAGTTCCAGTCCTAATTGCAGAAAATCCAATGGAATGTGTAGCAGTAGGTACAGGGATTATGCTTGAAAATTTAGACAGAATTCCAAAGTCAAAATTCATGTAATAAAAGTGGACAAGTGTACTCCTCAGGGGATATTTTCCTGTCTACTACACTTAGGAAATCCAGTATAATGATTAGAAGGACAAGCTATCTAATAAGTAAAATGAGGTGAGATGTATGTTAAGAGGCTTATACAGTGCAGCGTCTGGTATGTTAACGCAACAACGCCGTACCGAAATACTTTCAAATAATATGGCAAACTCTAATACACCAGGATTTAAAGCTGACCAGTCTTCACTTCGCTCATTTCCTGAGATGCTAATACATAGCTTAGAGTCAGGTAAGACACCACTTGGAAACGGTAAGAATATTGCAAAATCTACTAGGATTGGCAGTTTGAATACTGGAGTATATATTCAAGATGCGACTGCTTTATTTAAACAAGGAGATATCCGAGAAACAGGTAGAGCAACAGATATTGCTCTTGTCGATGGAAATATCCCTCTAAATGGTGCTTTGCTTTTCTCTGTTGAAAGCTCAAATGGTGAATTACGTTATACGAGAAATGGTAATTTCACACAAGATGCTGCGGGATTTTTAACAACAAATGAAGGTTACTATGTTCTAGATAATGCAGGAAATCGTATTCAGATTCAAAATGCTGATTTTAAAGTTACCTCCAATGGCACGATTATTGACGGTAATACAGAAGTTGCGCAATTAAATATAGCATTTGCTGAAAATGCAAATGATTTGATAAAAGAGGGCAATGGTCTATTCGGAGTTGCAGGTGCCAATTTACCAAGTGCGGTTAATAACCCAGAGATTAGCTATACCCTATCTCAAGGTTTTATAGAACGTTCAAATGTGGATGTTTCACAAACGATGACCGAAATGATGATGGCTTATCGTGCTTTTGAAGCAAACCAGAAAATTTTACAGGCATATGATCGAAGCTTAGAAAAAGCAGTAAACGAAATCGGACGTCTACGTTAATGTATTTGTTTTATCAGGGGGAGAAGTAAATGAATCGTTCAATGATCACTGCAACGAATACGATGAATCAACTTCAAAAGCAGATGGACACCATTGGCCATAACATGGCGAATGTAAACACCACTGGTTATAAGAAACGAGAAGTTAATTTCAGTGAGCTATTGTATCAACAATTTAATAATCAACCAACACAAGGGAATGGTGTTGGTCGTCTTACCCCTGATGGAATAAGACAAGGAGTCGGGGCTAGATTAGGACACACAAATGCCTTGTTTTCGGTTGGTACAATTGTTTCGACCGAACGTCCACTTGATATTGCTTTAACCAAAGAAGGTCAATTTCTTCAAGTTCAGGTTGAAGAGAATGGTGAGCCATTCACAAGATACACTCGAGATGGCTCATTGTACTTATCTCCACTTGGAGAAGGTACGGGTCTAGTCATGTTAGTTACTAGCGAAGGTCATCCAGTTCTTGACCAAAATGGAGAATCGATTGTATTTGAGGAAAATGCAAAAAGTATCTCTATCTCCTCCACGGGTCAAATTTCTGTTACCACAGAGATTGGAGAAGAGACTTTTGATTTAGGGATTGTGCAAATGAATCGCCCGCAGCTTCTAGAAGCTAAAGGAAATAATCTTTTTGCCTTACCAAACCTAGATAACTTAAACATTACACTTGATCAGGTTCTTACATTGGTAGCCGGTGAGCAAATCGGAATACAACAAGGTGCATTAGAACAATCAAATGTAGATCTTTCAACTGAAATGTCAGAGCTACTTGTAACACAACGTTCATATCAATTCAATGCCAAAACAATTTCAATTGCTGACCAAATGATGGGTCTTGTCAATGGCATCAGATAAAAAGGGGAATTTTAATGGCTACTGATTATAACAATACACGTGAAAAATCGCAGGAAGAAACAAGCAGGCATTCACGTGAAAGCTATCGTCGAGCTCGTTTGCGGGAATTGGAGACGGAACTGAATAATGAATCAGAGAAGAAGAGTATGAGAAAGATTCGAATTCGTCTCATTCCAATATGGCTTCGCCTCGTCCTAATCGCGATACTTGTTACAATTAGTGTCATGTCAGGAATAGCAGTTGGATATGGCGTAATTGGAGATGGAAAAGTCTCTGAAGCATTTGATAAATCAACATGGCAGCATTTAGTTGACCTTGTGAATAAAGATTCTGAATAGAGATAGTTGTGGAAGAAGGTAGCGTTGGCTAGCTTCTTTTTTTGTAGGCTCTTTTAGTAAAGATTGTAGCTTACAACTCTAATTAATTGATGAGTGGATTGAAGCGGAAGGCACTTGACTCCTGCGGGAATTGAGGGAAGTTCGAGACCCCACAGGTGCGAAGCACCGAGGAGGCTCGAATCCCTCCCCGCGGAAAGCAAGTGCCTGCAGCGGAAAGGAACGCGGTCTAAGTTTAAAATGAAAAACTACTACCCTTGAAAAAGAGCCCTCGGAAACCTGACACTCGTCCAACTTTCGATTATAATGGTTGTTATATACATAAAGGAGGTATTTGCTTTGCTAGATATCACTCAAATTAAAGAAATCATACCACATAGGTACCCATTCCTACTTGTTGACCGAATCTTAGAAATAGAAGAAGGAAAACGTGCAGTCGGGATAAAAAATGTAAGCAGTAATGAAGAATTCTTCAATGGCCATTTCCCTGATTATCCTGTAATGCCTGGTGTTTTAATCGTTGAGGCACTTGCTCAAGTAGGCGCAGTAGCGATGCTAAAACAAGAAGATAACCGCGGACGTCTTGCCTTTTTTACAGGAATTGATAACTGCCGTTTCAAAAAGCAAGTAAAGCCTGGAGATCAGCTGCGTCTTGAGGTTGAAATGACTCGAGTTCGTGGACCTATCGGTAAAGGGAAAGGTACTGCGACGGTTGATGGAGAAATTGTTTGTGAGACAGAAATTATGTTTGCACTAGGTGATAAAAAAGAATAGATTAAGGTAATCGTCCTCATGAGGGGACGATTTTTTATGTTTTTATACAAAAAATTATTATTCATGTAATAAAAGTAAAATTTAGGGAAAGCTACTCACAGACCGAATAGTAGTTAGGTCCACATTTAATCTAATTAATGAAAGGAGAAATTTTATATGAGTAAAAAATGGTTTGTTATGCTAATGAGTTCTTTATTAGCAGCGATGCTTGTTTCAGGTTGTGCAGCAGACGATCAAGATCCACCGCCTGAAGACAATCAGCTAGAAAATGATGTTGAGGAAGAAATGGATGATATGACTGGTGATGAAGATACTAACACTGGGGATATGAACGGTGAAGGAACAACTCCTGGAGAGGGAGACATGAACGGTGAAGGTACAAACACTGGTGATGAAGGCATGAACGGAGAAGGAACAAATGGTGGTGCTGGTACAGGAACAGAAACGCCTGGTGATACTACTGGAGAAGATGACGAAGAGTAATAGGTAGGACTTAGGACAGGATGAATAGATCCTGTCTTTAGTTTTGAAGAAAAAATCAAAAAGCCTAGACTTTAAAATCTAAGCTTCACTAGTTATATTATCGATTAGCTTTAATCGGGGCAGCACTCCCACGTTTCTCTCTTAATCTAAGTTTAAACTGTTGTAAAAGCTCAGCTCCCTGCAAACCTTCCTCCACTAAGTCAGATAGAACTAACTCGGCAAGATCAAGTTTATCTACAATATTCGCATCCATTAAAATACTAATATGTTCTTCCATCATAGTAATTGATTTAATCTTCGCATACAGTGATGCCGGATCATTACTTTTTTTCGTAATAGTGGCTTGAATTTGAATTTGTTCATTTTTCTCGTGTAGAGATTCAAAAAGCTCACTGTACTTTTTATCAACATATGCTTCGATTAACCATCCATTTTCACCATCCAACTTATGAATGATTAACCCGTCTAATAAAGAAATTTCTTCGATTACTTTTGAGTTTTCCAGTGTTTGAACAATAGCGAGAGAAACTAGCTTAAAGGTTTTCAAAAAGAAACACTCTCCTCTATTCGTACTTTTACAAAAAGTATAACATACAAATTTGTCCAATCCTATTAGGCAGTGTAAACAATTAATTTGAAAAAATATTTTAAAAAGTAATAAATTTATTATTTTAATGTGTTTTTTCGATACAAAATTTAATTTTGTCTTAGCAGAAAATTAAATTTTGTATTTGGATTTGCTACTTTTTCTTTAATTTTATCGATTTTACCTTACTATTTATTTGTTGTAAGATGGGCGTGTGAAAACATATTATTAGGAGGATTATAGATATGATTAACAATGTTATTTTGGTTGGTAGATTAACAAAAGATCCAGATTTGAGGTACACTGCAGACGGACAGGCTGTAGCCAATGTCACTCTAGCAGTAGCAAGAAATTTTAAAACGAGTGATGGAGTAGTTGAAACAGATTTCATTAATTGTACACTTTGGAGAAAAACAGCAGAAAATACAGCGAATTATTGTAAAAAGGGATCGGTCATTGGTGTTACTGGTAGAATTCAAACTCGTAACTATGAAAATGAAGCTGGTCAAAAAATTTATGTGACCGATGTTTTAGCAGAATCCGTAAAATTTTTAGGGACAAAACCACAACAGTCGCGTGAACTGGTTGAAAATTAATTTATAGGTTAGTTAGAGGCTAAAGAAATAATTCAATCAACTATATACTTTTATGGAGGGTCGCAGATGAGAGACGAAGAACTCAGACTCTTTGAAGAACGAATAGAGACCTTAGCCAAGGGCATTGGCAGACACCTCGAAACACTACAAGAACAAATTTGTGATAGATTTGACTCCATTGAACATAACACATCCAAACGCTTCTTTGAAATAAACTCCATACTAGAGGGCTATAACCAAACAGAAAAGTAGAACGAACCTCCTTGCGTGAAAGATTCCTTCGAAAAGAAGCCCCGAAACAAATCGCAAGTCAAAAATTAAGAATAATAGAGAATGATTGTATCCCACGCACCACCACTTCTAAGGATTTTGCCAACCTATTAAGGTTGGTTTTTTTGTGTTTTAACACAAAAAGTGGATAGCTGCAAAACATGCAACCACCCACTAACATTTCACTCTAAATCTACTTCTTCAACCTCTGCTCAACCAACTGATAAAAGCGCTGCCACTGCTCAGACTTATCCTGATGCTTCTCACTCACAACAACAGGCTTCTTACTTCGACTTTTTCTCTTAACCTTACTCGTTTCAGCCATAACAACACCCCTCCAATTGTGTCTTCAGGGGCCTGACCCCCAGTGCTTTAAAGCATTAACTCATCGGGGGCCTGACCCCCGATGCTTTACAGCGTTACTGTGCTGGGGGTCAGGCCCCGAATAATTACCTTAGTGTAAATAGGTCCTTCAACTCTGTGGTGGAGAGTTCGGTGATCCAGGATTCTGATTGGATGATTTGGTCGTTGAGTGATTGTTTTTGTTCGAGCATGTCGTCGATTTTTTCTTCGAGTGTTCCGGTGCTTATGAATTTATGCACGTGAACGAATCGACTTTGTCCGATACGGTAGGCTCGGTCTGTTGCTTGATTTTCAACTGCTGGGTTCCACCAACGATCATAGTGGATAACATGGTTGGCAGCAGTTAGATTAAGACCGGTTCCACCAGCTTTTAGGGACAGAATTAAAATCGAATGCTTGCCATTTTGGAAATCCTCAATCATCGCATCACGCTGGGCCTTTGATACACTTCCATTTAAGAACAGCACTGATTCACCAAATTGCTTCTGCAACTCCTCACGAATCAATTCTCCCATAAAAATGTATTGGGTGAAAATTAAACAGCTTTCATTTTGTTCGCGTATATTCGCAACAAGTTCACTCAGCTTTTCCATCTTACTTGAACGACCTAATATATCCTTTGGTTGCCCTTCTTTCAGATAAAGTGCAGGATGATCACACACTTGCTTTAACTTACTAAGCATCTTTAAAATAAGCCCTTTTCGCTGCATCCCGGCAAGCTGTTCAACTTGTTCAAATGTATCCTTTACAAGCTGTTCATAAAGACTAGCCTGTTCAACTGTTAGTGGGCAATATTCTTTTTGTTCTAGCTTTTCAGGCAGATTTAACGCAACCTCTTTATCAAGCTTCGTACGTCTTAATAGGAATGGTCGTATCAATCGTTGAACCTGCTCAATTTTTTCCGTATCACGGTCTTTTTCAATTGGAGCTACATATCGTTTTTGAAATTGACCTAGGCTACCTAAATAGCCTGCATTTGTAAAGTCATAGATCGACCACAGCTCTGTTAAGCGGTTTTCCATGGGTGTTCCAGTTAAGGCAATATGATGTTCTCCATGTAATTTACGAATGGAACGAGACTGCTTTGTATGTGCATTCTTAATATTTTGCGCCTCATCTAAGCAAACTGTACTCCATTCACGAGCTGAAAGCTCCTCGAAATCAAGATGAGATAAACCATACGACGTGAGCACAACATCAGCACCCTTGACGGCAGCTTTGAAATCCTCACCTTTACCGCGATTTGGACCATAATGCAAATGAACATTCAAGGTAGGACCGAATTTCTCAAGCTCTTTTTGCCAGTTTCCAAGAACCGATGTTGGACAAATGATGAGCGCCGGTTTCGATTGAGCACTTTGTTCTTTTACCGTTAGGAAGTAAGCAATCATCTGAATGGTCTTACCGAGTCCCATATCATCTGCTAAACAAGCACCGAATCCGAATCTACGTAAAAACAATAGCCACTCGACACCGTGCTGTTGATAAGGTCTGAGTTCACCTTTGAAACTAGTAGGCACATCCACTTTTGGCAGTTCAGTAATTTCAGTTAGTTGCTTGATCATATTTGAAAGGTGACGGTTCAGTTGAATCTCTATTTTTGCAAACGCTCGGTTGTCATCCTCAAAACCTTCAGCTGCTCCATCTTCACCACGTAACAACTCTTGTTCAAGAACATCTCGAAAATGCAAGCCTTCTTTATTCGCTCTTTGTAAAATCGATTGAACCTGTTTCATAAACTCTGGGTCAAGCTTAATCCATTTTCCACGAATATTAATCAACCGGCGTTTTTGATCAACTAGCTGCATAAACTCATCTTCAGATAGTTCAACACCATTGGTTGAAAAGCGCCAGTCAAAATCAATGATCGATTTCAAACCAACAAACGATTGTCGACCGGATGTAGATGATGAAGCTTTGACCTTCGCTTTCACAGCCATTTGAGCTTCCTTAATCGCCTGCCACCATGCTGGCAACTGAATTTCTACCCCTGCATTAATCAATCGCTGGCTATCCTCCATTAAGAAGTCCCAAGCCTCAAGCTCCGTAATTTCCCCAGCAATTCCTTCGTATCGCCCCTTTAATGAAGGAACAATTTTACCCCATAGTTCATGGTCACGCTCGACTCGGTCAGCAAAGGCCTCCCATTTACGCGGCATAATACCGTGCCAAACCATCTGGTCGTCGGAATCATTTTTGTTTTGCAAAATGGTCTCAAGCTTCCAGTTTCCGTTGTCTACTTCAGGTTCATCAATACGTAAAATAACTTGGAACGGTGTTTCATCCTTTTTCCAGCCAATCAGTTCAAGCCAGTTTGATTCATCTACAAATGAGTCAGTTTCTGTGCTTGTAACAAGAGGAAAAGCTTCAGCAATGTCTTCCCATGCTTCACGCAAACCTGAATCCTCTCGGGTCCAATCAAGTAAAGAAGAACTTAGCCATTTTGTCGAAAACTCATCAAGTTCCTCATCTGTTTTCCAACCAAATGTACCTTCACGCCACTGTGAAAAGTCAGGCATGAACTCTCCAGATTCAAGAACTTCAAATAATGGTTTGGCTGCCGTCATGTATTCCTGAACCTTTCCGCTACATTCAATTGTCAGCAAAGAACCATCCATGGCATTCGCGAAAAAATCCAAGGCTAGCCAAGGTGATAACAAAACGGCTTCGTGTTTTCCAATCGATGTTTCCTCAAGGAAAGTGCCGTAAAAAGATGCTTTGTGCCGTGAAAATACACGGTCACGCCAGCTATCTAGCTCAACAGTATGGTGATCCTTATCTGTACACCAAACATAAAAGCCTTTTTCAGGTACCCATTGGGCATCCAGTATCATTAAGCCAATCTCAAGCATCCACGTCACCTCCTAGCTGCTTATAAATTTAGCGTTTAGTAATTCTTCTTGAAAAGCTCGTAATCTCTTCGTTTTAGCTGAGAGCTTGGTGATGTAATCTTCCCAGGCGTCTTCTTGCTTTAATTTACGATAATATGTCCGCAATTTGCGCAAATACCTAATAGCACGTTTATAACTCGGGCGATTTTTTTGCTTCAACGCCTTTGATACTGCCTGATGGTACAACGGTAATAGTGCTCCGCGATCGGTATCTTCAATTATTTTTAAAATATATTTATCATGGTCCTCTATTTCATAACCAACTGCCAATTGAAGTTCAACCCAGCCATGATAATTTTTCTCTTCAAATAAATAGGTTGTAAACTCAATATAGCTATATGGCATCAGCTTTTTCATCATATTAAGATATAAGCTCTCATCATATTCAGACGCATAATCCGTAATCATTTTTAAAAATGTCCGTGTCATGTGACGACGACTTTCGTACGATTGCAAGCCTTGTATAAACGTTTCAAAATGTTTATCCGCATAGTTCAACCATATTTTTAGTCGACCCCATTGTTGCTCTTCAGATAATTCATTCATCCACCAAAATGTATAATAAATGGCTGGGGTATCAAGCAACTCTAAATACTCGATTGCTTTCTGGTCATGCTTTGAAAGGAAGGATAAATGGGCAAGCGCCATAGCCATTCCACCTGACCAGCCATTTTCTTCTTTCATTTGTAAAATAACTTCAGTCTCGCGCTCAACCCAATTTTTCCGATTGAAAATCGTACTCCAAAGCATCCGGTACAAATGAAAACGTTCATATTGAAACCAAGTATTTTCAAGCAAACCATCTCGAATTTTCTCCTGCATCTCCTCAAGTATAGGTTCTAAAGAAAATGAGAAGGTAACAGCTTGCAGCTCATAAGCATTGTCTATCACAGCATCTACAAAATTTTGAACATACGGTTTGACTGTAGAATCAAACTGATAATTGGTTAGCTTTAGTTTTGGCAAAATCTCAATAATCTTTTTGATACCAGTTATTCCTGCATAGATGATAAATAACCGTCTATGCTGTGTGCCACTGGGTGCTTTACTTTTTAAGGTTGAAAAATAACGATGGTAGATGCTCGATATAAAGTAATAGTCACTTTCAGAGCGATCTCCAACAAACTTCTTGTATTCCGAATCAAAAAAGGCAGCCCAGCTATCAAGTGAAGCCTCTTCAAATGGTTTTAAATCGCGTGCCTTCATAATTGGAATATCAGCAAGAGTGGGCTTCTTATTCACGCCACCTGATTTCCAATCATCTAAAAGCTTTCCAACACCGATTCCACTGCTAGCAATGGCTGAGAAGAAAATAGCAAATTGATGTCGGCAGAAACCACCGGTTGGACAAGTACAAGAGCTCATCTCTAGGAAATCCAAGTCAAGAGTAACATCAACAGGTGTTACATCCTGAACACGGCCAACAATCTCATTTCCAACAAGCTTTACATTATAGACACTGCCCTGTCGATACAAAACAAGTCCCTTTTTAATGAGATTCCTGTCTACCTCGTTATCATATTTATATAATGACTGCAGTTTTTCAGCAAAATGCTCAATCTGTTCTTTTGATACTTCATTTTGCAGCATGAACGTTGTCCTCCAAGCCCTTTTGTAAAAATCATCATCCTTTTATTATACCTCAAAATGAATGGAAATGCCTCCAAAGAATCTAGGCTAGAATCATAGTACCCCCATAACCAAGCACACATTCTCGAAAAATTTATAAACTATTTTAAAGATAGTTTTTTACCAGAGACTCCAAGCGAGGTGAATCGAAACTTGGACAGGAAAGAGAACATCCACGAAAGAAACTACAACATAACCGAAGAAAAACTAAGGCAAATCATGCTTCGAGCATACATTAAAGGTGAAAACCTTAAAAACATAGACGCAAATGAACTCATACAAGACATCGCCAAAAACCTCAAAGGAAAACCCGGGGCCTGACCCCCGGCGCTTTAAAGCGCTAAAAATTGTGTCTTCTGGGGCCTGACCCCCAATACTTTAAAGTGGTAAAGTGAGTATTCTTCTTTCGGACTTGCTTATTTAAGTAGGTCCGTTTTAATGCTGAATCTACATACTACCTTTGTACTACATAAATATATCTTTTGAGCAATAGCGGAGGAGTGGAATGTTTGGGATAATGTTTTAACAAACTTCTTTTGAAGTTTGACCCGAGGTTGGTCAGTGGCTTGCCATTCGACCAGTCTGGGTTTTTTCGTGCATTCAAAAACCTAGAAATTGCAGTATCACAGAAAGTTATGTATTGTACTTTTTACAGCTACCATTTAACATTAAATTAACAGAATTATATGAAAAGTATTATAGCGCAGCACACTAATCCCTATACAAGCCCAAGTCCCATCCAAACAGGAGGAACGTTGTGAAACAAAAAATGACCTTACAGAATAGAGAAAAGCTTTCGAAATTATATATGACAGCTGTTAGTATTGTTGGATGGCTCGTTATCCTAACAAGTTTATTTACCTTAGAAAAACCTAGGGACATTTTCGTTTTCGCCCTTCTCACCGTTTTCTTAGCAGTATGTGAGTACTACCCAATGCCGGTGTGGAAAGGGTTTAGTTCCATTGTCTTTCCTTTCGTTTATGTGTTGTACATATTATTTGGCCTTTCTAACACAATTGTTGTCTTTGCATTAGCGGTATTGGCTGTTAATATTGCTCAGCGTAGGCCACTTAGGACAATTAGCTTTAATCCAGCTCAATTTGTACTCAGCTTCCTAATCGCTGAACGAATTGTCTATTTTTTGCAAATCCCTTTTCTTCAACAAACAACAATAACAAGTCATATCGCGGAATATTTCTTACTACTTTCCTTATTCTATCTTTTCAATAACATCTTTGTAGACATCGTTTTGCTTGTTCGACCACAGCCTTACCCTTTCACAGTCTGGAAGCAAAAATCACTGATGGAATTAAATAGTGCCACAATATCTCTTGTGTATGGATCGCTGTTATTTTTCCTGGGAAGCCAAAATCGTGGAGAAATTGACGTCGCTTCGTACTTCTTTTTCTTCTCACCTTTAGTTGGTCTCTCGCTCCTTAGTTCAGTGATTGTTCGGTTGAAAAATGAAAAGAAGCGTCTGGATGCACTATTTTCCATTACATCCGAACTGAATCGCTTGCTACCAACGAAGGAATGGGCGGCAGTTCTTAAAAATAGTATTCATGATTTTATAAAAGTAGAGGGAAGTGTTCTCTGGGTCAAAGAAGATGGAATGTGGAAACGTCGGATGGAGGATGGACCAGTCTCTAAGGATCACACCCCATCGGCTGAGCTTCTAAACATCTATGAAAATATGAAAAAACCTAGTATCTACAACGACAGAAGGAAGGCTGATGGGCAAATCGGAGAATGTTTTACGTCGGAAATAAAAGCAATCGTCTACTCTCCACTGGTAATCGAAAATGAGACCGTCGGGATGTTTGTTCTAGGCAGAAGCAGAGTGAAAAGCTTTGAGGAAAATGATATTAGCTCAATAGCAACTCTATCCAATCAACTTGCTGCGGTTATTAAAACGAGAATGTTATTTCAAGAAAAAGAAAAACGTATTTTGCTAGAGGAACGTAACCGAATTGCACGTGATATTCATGACGGTGTGGCACAAACGATGGCTGGAGCAGTTATGAAGCTTGAGACCTCACAACGTAAATTCACTAAGCATCCAGACGAAGCTATTAAACTAGTCGGTGACAGTGTAAACAAGCTCCGCAGCTGTTTGAAAGAAGTTCGAGAATCAATTTATGCGCTAAGACCTTACCCAACCGAACGAGTCGGCCTGATCACAGCCATTACAAAGCGAATTGAATCCATTAAAACAGAATTTCAACAGGAAATACAGTTTGAGATTAGAGGAGAAGAAGTTCAGTTAAGCTCGATGGTTGAAAAAGTATTATTTGATACTTGTAACGAAAGTCTGCAAAATTGCATTAAGCATGCAGAAGCAACAAAGATTGAGATTCTTCTAAGTTATCAAACAGAACATATTCTTTTAAAAATAAAAGACAATGGCAAGGGCTTCTCACTGTTTCAAGCAATGATAAAAGCTCAGGATCAGCCTCACTTTGGTATTTTACAAATGAACGATGCATCGGACAAAATCAATGCAACCCTACAGATTGATAGTAAAGAAGGAGTCGGTACAGAAGTGACGATTACTGTACCAAAAATGGGGTTAGAAGGAGGGTATATAGATGATCAAGCTACTGTTAGTTGATGACCATGCGGTGTTAAGAGATGGACTGCGTAATATCTTTGAGCTCGAGGATGACATATCTGTGGTTGGAGAGGCTGTATCAGGAGAGGATGCCATCGAAAAAGTAAAGCTCTGTCAGCCTGATGTTGTGTTAATGGATATTAACATGCCGAAAAAGAATGGGGTAGAGGTTACGGGGATTTTAAAGAAGCAGTACCCCGGTATCAAGGTTCTTGTGTTAACAATGCATAGCCATGATGAATTTTTTATGGCAGCGATTCGAGAAGGCGCAGACGGCTATTTATTAAAAGACGCTCCTTCTAACCAAGTGATCGAAGCGATCCGAACCGTAGCCCGTGGTGAATCTGTTATTCACCCTTCGATGACGAAGAAACTATTAAGCTTTCACCAACAGAATCAACAGGAACAAGTTCAGGATTCATCCCTTACCGAACGGGAGAGAGAAGTGCTGATGTGTTTAGTTGAGGGCTTAAGCAACAAGGAAATCGCTGAACGGCTTTTTATCAGTGATAAAACCGTGAAAATTCATGTTAGTAAAATCTTTAAGAAGTTTGATGTGAAAAGTCGATCACAGGTTGTGATTTACGCGGTGCAAAAACAGTTAGTTCCTATGCCGCCTGCGAATTGAAGAAGGAGAACTGCACCTTGTAATAGGGTGCAGTTTTTTTAAAGAACCCCGCAAATTGGCTCCAAGACCACATTCGGTCAAAACTAGCGGACTCAGATACCTTTATTCTTTCAAAAGAAGGCTTTTAATAGACAAAGTGGACTCAGAGGTCGCTATTTACTAGAAAACTAGTAATTTTACACTAATTTTTAGTAAATAACGGTATCTTAGTCCGAATCCCACTCTAAAACAACCCCAAATTCAGATATAACGGCCTCTCAGTCCGCAAACGCTACCCACCCTTTACCAAAGTAAAGAAATTGTTTATACTTATCTTTTACAAAAACTTATTCAAGCCTGAATAAATCTCAAACAGGGCGGGTGAGTGTATTCATCATGGATCATCATAGAATAAAAGAGTTAGTTCAATATATGTTAATTGGGGACGAGTCCAACTCGTGGAAGCTGATAACTGAATGGATCAAGGGAAGAGATAGTGTCTATCTTTTTGAAGATATATTAGCAGCAGCTATGCGTTATGTTGGGGAACTGTGGGAAATTAATGAGATTACAGTGGCCGATGAACATGTCGCCTCGAATGTGTGTAATCTACTAATTTCTAGATATACATTGGAAACGATACCAGCTAATGGTAGTATAGAAGATAAGATACAAACTTCTAGTACAACACCGAAGGCAATGCTCTTTTGCATCGAAGGAGAGCAACATTCTCTAGGAATGAAACTAGTATCGTCTGTGTTTAAAGAACATGGGTGGGATACGCGTTATCTTGGAGCAAATCTACCAATTAATGATTCTATTATATATGCCAATAGGTGGAGACCAGATGTGATTGGGATATCTGTCGCTCTTATTTACAATCTTCCAGCACTTACGGAATTTTTAAAAAAGATAGACCAATTGGATTATCATCCCAAAATTATCGTAGGAGGGAGAATCACATCCTTGTATCATTTAGAAAGCTATTGTCCTGAAAATGTACTTGTACTAAAAGACTTATACACTCTTCAAGAATTGCTTTTAGAAAACAAGCTGTGTAATCAACTACATGCAATCACTTAAAAAATCATTTGACCTTATTCCGTTTCCGTTTTTTGTGATCGATGCTGATTTTAACATAACAGGGGGATCTGAAGAGGCATTAAGCCAGTTTCCAGCGGTAGCTAACTTCTTAGAATTAGTAGATTTTGGCAGTCGAAAAAAAGCAGAACGCTTTATGAAGCCTGTATTTGCTAGTTCAAAAATGGAACTGAATTTAATGACTAAAAATCATTCTCTTCTTTTGTATGATGTTTATACACAATGGGAAGGCGATTCTCAAATTTTTGTTTTCTGTATTGAAAAGCAAGAAAGCATCCAACAAATTCAAGCGATTATTACAAAGCTTGAAAAACAATTAGAAACAGAGAATCTTACTCTGTTGGAAAAACAAGAACAAATGGAAAATACCTTGAAGAAAATGGAACAGGTAATCATTCACCATGATAATCTCAATAATTTCGGAAAAATGGCGTCTAGTATCGCAAATGAGTTAAAGCGACCACTAGTAAGTATTCGTGGATTTCTTCAATTACTTAAGCCATATTTAATTGAGTTTGAAAAGGATCACTATGCGGATATTGCGTTAGAAGAGGTTGATCATGCCAATAACCTAATCTATCAATATCTAAGCACAACTAGCCCTTCAATACCTGAAGTGAAGCAAGTCAATATTCAAAAAATGATCATGGAAGTAATTGACTCTACCCAAGGTGTAGCTTCAAATATTCAGTGTGAATTAAATTACATGAAGGAACAAATCCTCCCTGTAATAGACATTGATCCAAAGCAAATCAAGCAGGTTATGTATAACTTAATTACGAATGCTTTTGATGCTATTGAAGGTAGTGAAAATACAGGAAATGGTCGAATCACCATCCGAACCATGCTTACAAAAAATACCCTGCAAATATCTGTTCAAGATAACGGTAAAGGTATTGATTTGGAAACAAAGAAGAGACTGTTCACTCCGTTTTTTACAACGAAAGAAAAAGGGACGGGCATTGGATTAGCTGTTTGTCTGAAAATTGTTCAAAACCATGGTGGTATTATTGAAGTACAAAGTAAACCTGGAGAAGGTTCTACTTTTATTATTGTACTTCCGATCGAACTATAGAATTGGAGATGAAGCAAGTGTATATTGTTCATTCAACCTTTGAAATTCCAGCAATGGATAAGGTGGAGGAAGTTATACAAATCTATAAAAACCGTTCTCGCTCAGTAGACAAAGCAGAAGGATTTTTGCAATTTCAGCTGTTGCAAAATCAAAAGAAACCAAACTTTTTAACCGTACAATTAACCTTCGACACGAAG
Source organism: uncultured Bacillaceae bacterium (assembly GCA_947497585.1). GTDB lineage: Bacteria > Bacillota > Bacilli > Bacillales > Bacillaceae_L > Bacillus_BV. The sequence continues at coordinate 34,023 of CANMHG010000018.1, forward strand.
GAGAGTTATATGAAATGGGTAACAAGTGAAGAATTTAAGAAAATTCATGAGCTTGAAAAAAAATACCCGGACCAAGAACTTGCACAAGTGATACCTAAAGTGGAACAATATAAGGTGGTGGCAACTTGAGCACCTATAACATAGATACAATCATTGATGAGGTTGTAGCCGACATTTACACTGCATATCCCGAATTACTTACAAGATTCGGTGAACATGGTAAAAAGAAATGCCGTGAAGACAATCAGCATCATTTTAATACACTTGAAGTTGCCTATAAATTAAACAATGACCAAGCGTTTCTTGATTATACGGAATGGTTAAACACACTATTAACCAGCCGAGGCATGAAATCAGAGCACATCATTGATAATTATATAAGAATAAAACAAGCAATAGCTGGTAAAGGATTGGACGGTAAAGAAGATTTTTACCGTGAATGCTTATCAAAAGCCATACAAGTTTTAGAGATAAAAAGCAGTGCCTGAGCCAGGTTGACTAGCTAATGCTATCATTACTTCTAGAGAGTAATAATAAAGACAAAGGGGTAAATCTAGAGTTGAAGATATCAGATTCGAAGTTAATTGAAGCTTATTTTAGTGCCATAGAATTGAAGTTAAGTCATGAGTTCATTTCTATGTTAGAAGAAGAATTACGTAAGAGAAACCTTACAGAACAACTAGAATCTCGCGTAATGCAAAAATAGAGAATAACGTATAAGCCAAGCATTTTTTATCCCTTACAAACTAGAATGGAAGCTTATATAATTAATAATAGATGATGAATCCTGCTCAGAAATTGGTGGGATTTTTTTATTTGAAAGTTTATGAGCTCTCGAAAGAGTAAAGTGACCAAGCTGAGGTGACATAAATGAGTTTATGAGCCCTCAGAAAAGTAAAAAGATCAAACTGAGGTCACATAAACCGTTTTATGAGCCCTCAGAAGAGCAAAAAGATCAAACTAAGGTCACATAAACCGGTTTATGATCCCTCGAAAGAGCAAAAAGAGCAACCAGAGGTCACATAAACTGATTTATGAGCCTTCAAAAGAGCAAAATTAGCAAGTACAGGTCACATAAAATTCCCTATGGTCACAGAATAGCACTTCGTTTCCCCTCACACCCTAAATTTGATACCCAGCAGCAAGTACGATAAGACATTGAAAAAGCTTAGAGAACTATTCTCTAAGCTTTTTATATGACTCTCAAAAAGTCCCTCCCCCACCATCGGGTATGGTGGGAGGTTAGAGGGCAATGGAGGAATCAACTAAGCTATTTTTTCTTCGACAGTGCCTGTAGTACCTGTTTTATCATTCTTGTTGATTTTAAAGTTAGTTACTTTTCTTAAATATGGTAATACGAAGTAGTCTGCACCATAGCGACCAGCGTTAGCACCCGCAGCTAGGACAATCACACCTAGTAAAATCATTTCAGGGTTTGTGCTCACTGTACCAGCGAACATGAACATGAAGTTCATCATTAGCCCGAAGAATGCAGCTGCAGTTGTTAAGCAACCTAGAAGTAATCCAAGGCCAACTAGGAATTCTCCCCAAGGGATCAAGAAATTGATTAGTCCAACATTCGGAAGTGCAAAACCTTCGATGAACGCATTATACATTGGGTAGATGGCTTCACCAGTTCCTTTATCTAGTACTGGATTCGCAACTGCATTTCCTAAATATCCACCTGCATCAAATCCACCAGTAATTTTTCCCCAACCAGCTGTCATCCAGCTCCAACCAAGAAATATACGAATAAGTGCTAAAGCTCCAGCTACGATACGGTTTTCTCTTAAGAAGTTGTTAATCATTTTGATCCTCTCCTTGAAGGATTTATTTGTTTTTCTTTACACTTAAATCATAATACGTTGTGAAGAATTTCACAATACACTTGTGAATTAGTTCACAATCTATTCATAAAGATTTGAACAAATTGTTTCATTCAAAAAAAGAGCAAGGAAACAGGCATTGAAACTGGTGGCCAAGGGACCGGGAGAACCGTCCCCTTGGCACCACCTATCACAAAAACTTTACAATTAAACTTTACATATTAATGGTCATATTGGAAATAATTATCAAGATGTTATCACGATAGGATCCAGGGGGCTGTCCCCGTGGCTCTCACGAGAGGATGTATATATGATGGATGACTTACTGTTAGCCCGTTCATTATTCGGGACAACAATGGCCTTTCATATCATTTTTGCAACGATAGGGGTAGGCCTGCCATTGATGATGATAATAGCAGAGCTTCTTTATCAAAAAACAAAAGATCAAGAGTATGTGGTGATGGCCAAGCGTTGGACAAAAACCTTTGCGGTACTGTTGGGAGTAGGGATTCCGACAGGAACAATTGCCGGTGTTCAGTTATCGCTGCTTTGGCCCGGTTTTATGGAAGTGGTTGGTCGGGTCATGCCGCTGCCGTTCCAAATTGAAATGTATGCATTTTTTATTGAAGCACTTTTCATGTCAATCTATGTATATGCTGCCGAGAGAATCGCACCGTGGATGCGAATTCTAAGCTTGACCTTAGTTGCTCTTGGAGCACTAGCTTCAGCTGTATTGATTACAAATGTCCATGCCTTCCAAGGGACACCAAGAGGGTTTCGTTATGAAAACGGACAATATGTAGATATTGATCCCTGGGCTGCTTTTTTTAATCCAAGCTTCTTCGTGACAGCGGGGCATGTTGCATTATCAGCGTATGTGGTTGGCGCATTTGTTGTAGCTTCTGTTGCTGCTTTTAAAATGATGAAAAATGAAGCAGGTTCGCGCGTGTATAACTTTCATCGAAAAGCACTTAAGGTAAGTCTAATCGTAGGTGGAATCTTTGCCTTTTTTACAGCAACAAATGGACATGAAGCTGCACAATATTTACATGAATATCAACCTGAAAAGCTGGCTGCTGCGGAAGGGTTATTTGAGACACAATCACACGCACCACTAGCCATTGGAGGTTTTACAGATCGGGAAACTAAGACGATAAAGTGGGGAATAGAAATTCCATGGGCGCTAAGTTACCTTGCAGGAGATAGCTTTAATACAGTCGTTGTCGGATTAAATGATTTCCCTGAAGCACTGTGGCCACCGCTCTTTGTACATACTTTATTTAATGCAATGGTTGGTATTGGCACACTACTTATCCTAATTCCACTCCTCGTATTTGCATGGCGAAAAATATTGAAAAAAGACTATTATCCAAAGTGGATGCTTTGGGGATTGGTAACGACTGGACCATTGGCAGTGCTTGCAATTGAATTTGGTTGGATATTTGCGTGTACAGGACGTCAACCGTGGGTCATTTACCGAGTCTTAACAACCGCTGCAGCGTCAACAACTGCTACCAATCTAAACGTATTATTCATTTCTTTTATCATTGTTTACATTATATTAGGAATTGCTGTCGTCTCCGTATTGCTCTATTTCTTTAGAAGAAACACAGAATTAGACGATCTCGAGCGAGCAGAAAAAAAAGGAGTCCAGTTGTTCAGTTCAAATTCATAGGAGGTTATATGTATGGCTGATGCTCTTCTCGCAATTACTGTACTCTGGGGATTTGTCTTTATCTATGCTATTATGGCAACCATGGATTTTGGCGCTGGCTTTTGGGCAATGATCTATATAAACCGTGAAAAAACAAAAGCTACGAATATTGCTAACCGCTATCTATCTCCTACGTGGGAAGTAACCAATACATTCATTGTTGCTTTAGTTATCGCTGTTTATAGTCTTTTTCCTAGGGCCGCATATAGCTTAGGAACAATTTTACTCATCCCCGGAAGCTTGATTTTACTTTTATTAGCATTGAGAAGTGCATTTTTAGTGTTCTCAAATATAGCAACAGACTATCGAAAACCATTAACTTACATCTCTGGGATCACAGGTATCATCATTCCAGGGATTTTAATAAGTGTACTTCCGATTACGCAGGGACAATATGTAGATGTCAGAGAAATTACAGCTAATATAGACTTTTCAGCGTTTCTAACAAGTCCGAATGTGTATGCATTTATCGGCTTTGCCATTAGCAGTACACTTTTTCTATCATCTTTATTATTAGCAGATTATTCGAAGGCATCGAATGAAATGGAGGCATACCGTGTTTACCTCAGGGACGGTAAGATAATGGGTCCTATAACTCTAGTGATGGCCTTTCTAATCATGATCACATTACAGAATGAGGCAACCTGGTTGTTCGATAAAATGATGGAAGACCTCCCACTCTTGATTTTATCAGTTGCATTCTTTTTGCTCGTTGGCATTGGTCTATACGCACCAAATCCATTTCGAAAAGATGTGAAAGGAATGCCAAGGTTATCGGTGATTGCCGTTACAATTCAGTATCTGATCGCAAGTTATGTTTATGGAAAAGCACATTTGCCATACATTATTTATCCGAATATTACGATTGAGTCAGCCTTTACAGACCCAAATTCATTTAGAGCCGTGTTTATCACCTACATCATTGGCTTTGCGATTTTATTTCCTGGCTTTATTTACTTTTGGAGCTTATTTATGAATGACAAACGATATTTGCGACAAAAGAGTTAGAGATACAGAGTTTTACATTTAGTACCATAAATTAATTTGGAAACAAAGGGAGACAATGTATATTAGTGATCTAACAAATTACATAGAAAAGAGGAAACGCTTTGCAAAATCATGAAGAGCAAGGATTTTCACCAGATGAATTTAAATTATCGAAATCAGGCTTTGACCCAGCTATGCCAGGACATAGCAATCCACATATGGATAAAATGATTCTTCGTCAAGAGCCTAGAACTGCCAAAAAACAAGGCTGTGGCATTAGTCTTCCATATGAAACACGCTTGGAAATGGGCTTACAGCTGGATGAACATTTATGTGCATTAAATGTGGCATTGCATCAATATACAAAGCACCACTGGTTAACGGAGGGTGCTGAATCTTTTGGTAGCCTTCATCATATTTTAGATGAGCATATTGAAGTAACTCAAAAACATATCGATGATGTTGGAGAACGCGTTGCACGTTTAGGAGTTGTGCCAACAGCTCACCCAGTAACACAACACGAGATTTCATATATTAAACACGAAGCGGAAGGCCGTTACACAATGCGTGACTTCCTTCGAAACGACCTTGAGCATGAGATTAAAATCCAAGGAATGCTTAGAAAAACCATTAAGCGAGCACATGAATTGAATGATTTTGGTACGGTTCAAGTGTTAGAAGAAGTATTATTAAAAAGAGAAGACTTAGGCTATCACATTTGGAGCCTGCTTGAAGATGATACACTGGTTCGTGGCATGACACATCTTCTTGACCAAGAAGGAAATATTGCAACTAATCGTCATTTGAATGACAATTTGAATTAATTAGAGTGGAAGAGAGGATGAATGGTTTTGAGTTCATCCTTTTTTATTTTGGAGGGCTATTCTGGGGGAATCATGGAACTTCCTCCATCTGTGCCTGCGGGTCTACCGTTAACGTGCTCTGAATAGCTTTGGATTCGGACTCGTTGTCTAGTACCAGAGCCCAACCTGTCCGAATAAGCACTTGATTCGGACTCGTTGTCCAGTACCAGAGCCCAACCTGTCCCAATAAGCACTTGATTCGGACTCGTTGTCCAGTACCCGAGGTCAACCTGTCCGAATAAGCACTTGATTCGGACTCGTTGTCCAGTACCAGAGCCCAACCTGTCCGAATAAGCACTTGATTCGGACTCGTTGTCCAGTACCCGAGGTCAACCTGTCCGAATAAGCTCTTGATTCGGACTCGTTGTCCAGCACCAGAGCCCAACCTGTCCGAATAAGCACTTGATTCGGACTCGTTGTCCAGCACCAGAGCCCAACCTGTTCGAATAA
>CANMHG010000019.1 GCA_947497585.1 uncultured Bacillaceae bacterium
ATTCCACAGTAGCTCAGTGGTAGAGCTATCGGCTGTTAACCGATCGGTCGCAGGTTCGAGTCCTGCCTGTGGAGCCACTTGCTTCCATAGCTCAGTAGGTAGAGCACTTCCATGGTAAGGAAGAGGTCATCGGTTCAATCCCGGTTGGAAGCTTATACGAATAGTATGGCCCCTTGGTCAAGCGGTTAAGACACCGCCCTTTCACGGCGGTAACACGGGTTCGAATCCCGTAGGGGTCACCAACGTTTTTTCACGAAGTGAAAATAACGCACCATAATATCAAAATAGAAATAACTTTCATTATATCTGGAGGATTAGCTCAGCTGGGAGAGCACCTGCCTTACAAGCAGGGGGTCGGCGGTTCGATCCCGTCATCCTCCACCAACGTTTTTTCGCAGAGCGAAAATAACGCTCCTAAATTCACGTAACGAAGTGAAGTGAAAATAACTTTCTTTTAAAAAGAAAACTATATACTTTATTTTCTAAAATTCGCCGGTGTAGCTCAGTTGGTAGAGCAACTGACTTGTAATCAGTAGGTCGAGGGTTCGACTCCTTTCGCCGGCACCATTCCATTGTGGAGGGGTAGCGAAGTGGCTAAACGCGGCGGACTGTAAATCCGCTCCCTCCGGGTTCGGCGGTTCGAATCCGTCCCCCTCCACCATTTAAATTATGTATAAAGATAGTAATTATATCTTTCATGTAGCTAACTCAAGATACTACTCATGAAGATTAATCAATGGGCTATAGCCAAGCGGTAAGGCAACGGACTTTGACTCCGTCATGCGTTGGTTCGAATCCAGCTAGCCCAGCCATTTTTATTTGTACGAGCCATTAGCTCAGTTGGTAGAGCATCTGACTTTTAATCAGAGGGTCGAAGGTTCGAATCCTTCATGGCTCACCATTTTTTTGCGTTAGCAAAAAGATTACATTTATTATATTATGCGGAAGTAGTTCAGTGGTAGAACACCACCTTGCCAAGGTGGGGGTCGCGAGTTCGAACCTCGTCTTCCGCTCCAGGAAGCACCTGGGGCCTTAGCTCAGCTGGGAGAGCGCCTGCCTTGCACGCAGGAGGTCAGCGGTTCGATCCCGCTAGGCTCCACCATACATACACCAATTCAACCTTAAATCCTATGATTTAAGGTTTTTTTATTTTTTATTGAATTAAGGCCCCTGTACTTGCATAATGAACCATCGTATATATATTCACGTATATGTCGAGTTGAGTCATTGCCCTATTTAACGATAAAATAGAGGAAAGGGAAGGGGAGGAATACTAGATGAAGAAAAAACAGATATCAATTATTGGAGTACCCATGGATTTCGGACAAATGCGACGTGGTGTCGATATGGGGCCAAGTGCTATTCGATATGCGGGTGTTGTAGATAGATTAGAAAACTTACATTACGAGATAGATGACTTAGGCGATATTGAAATTAGCAGACCTGAGAAACTAGATAAGCTCTCTGAAGGGAATTTAAGAAATTTAAAGGCTGTTGCTGAAGGAAATACCAAACTAGCAAAGAAAATTGATGAAGCTATCAATGCTGATACATTCCCTCTTGTTTTTGGTGGTGACCATAGTATTGCAATTGGAACTTTAGCTGGAGTTGCAAAACATTATAAAAATTTAGGTGTTATTTGGTATGATGCACACGGAGATCTAAATACAGCTGAATCATCACCATCAGGGAATATTCATGGAATGCCTTTAGCAGTTAGTTTAGGATTAGGTCACCCAACTTTGACTGAAATTGCTGGATATGGACCTAAGGTAAAGCCAGAAAATATTGTCATCATTGGTGCTAGGTCATTAGATGAAGGTGAAAAGATCCTTATTAAAGAATTAGGCATTAAAGTATATACAATGCATGAGATTGATCGTATTGGTATGACGAAGGTTATGGAGGAAACAATCTCTTATCTGAAAGATCGTACAGATGGAGTTCACTTATCATTAGATTTAGATGGTTTAGATCCTCATGATGCACCAGGAGTAGGGACTCCTGTAATTGGAGGTATTAGTTATAGAGAAAGTCATTTAGCGATGGAAATGCTGGCTGAAGCTGGTGTAATAACTTCAGCGGAATTTGTAGAAGTGAACCCAATTTTAGATGAAAGAAATAAAACTGCATCTGTGGCAGTAGCACTAATGGGTTCGTTGTTTGGAGAGAAATTATTATAGTAGTCTATTAGAGTAAAACAGTAACTCAGGAGTTGAGTTACTGTTTTAAATTTATCATTTGAAGCTTTTGATATTCAATGAGTAGATTATCAAGTGTACAAGATAGCTTTATAACCTCATCTTCTTTAAGTGAAGTTGTCGTTGCCAACTGAACCATTCTTTCTCTGTAATGTTCGATTTTATTCATTAACTGCTGTTCGTTAATAGTCATGAAAATCCTCCTTTAGGATGGGACTTATAAATTATTTAACCAATTTTGAAGATTTTTAAACATCTCCTCCTAATATTTGCTAAAATATTAAATGTGAAAATAAATTGAAACCTTTTTTATTCTCATTCGTAAAATACATAGACCCGCAGTGAAGCGGAGGTTATATAATGGAAACAATCGTAAAAAATAGAATAAAGCAAATAAAAAATGGTGACCAAAATGCCTTCGCTGAAATAGTTGAGCTATACAAAGATAAAGTATTCCAGTTGTGTTTTAGGATGCTAGGAAACAGGCATGAGGCGGAAGATATAGCACAGGAAGCTTTCTTACGGGCGTATGTTAATATTAATAGCTATGATACAAAAAGAAAGTTTTCTACTTGGCTTTACAGAATTGCAACCAATCTATCAATAGACAGGATTCGAAAGAAGAAACCTGATTATTATTTGGATGCTGAAGTAGCCGGTGCTGAAGGTCTAACAATGTACTCTCAGGTTGCTGCAGATGTTTCACTTCCAGAAGATGAGGTAGAGAGTTTAGAATTACAGGAAACAATTCAAAAAGAAATTCTAAAGCTACCTGATAAATACCGTTCAGTCATCGTGTTGAAATACATTGACGAATTATCTTTAAAGGAAATAAGTGAGATTCTAGATTTACCAGTAGGTACAGTGAAGACAAGAGTTCATAGGGGCCGCGAAGCTCTAAGAAATCAATTGCGACACTTGTAATAGGGGTGATAAAAATGAATTGTCCTACTGAAATAGTTGAGTTAATGCATAAATACCTAGATGAAGAGATTGAACATAATGAAGAAATTACACTTCGTAGCCATTTGCAGAAATGTGAGGACTGTTCAAGACACTTTTATGAATTAGAGAAGGCTATTGCTTTTGTGCAAAGCACTTCCCATGTTGTTGCACCAGATGATTTCACCATGAAGATAATGCAAAACCTTCCTAAGGAGAAAAAGACAGTAAGTATGAAAAGATGGTTTAGGATACATCCCTTACTTACTGCTGCATCCTTATTTTGTGTATTGATGCTTGGAAGTATTTTTTCAATTTGGAACGAAAACCAGGAGTTCTCAGTGTCTAAACAAACGGATCTAATCATTGAAAATAATACTGTAATAGTTCCGGAGGATAAGGTTATAAAGGAAGATATCGTAGTTCGGAATGGTACTATTATTATTGAAGGGCAAGTTAAAGGCAATGTAACAATTATTAACGGTGATAAATACTTGGCATCTGCAGGGCATGTATCTGGAGAAATTAAAGAAGTCAATGAGCTTTTTGAATGGTTATGGTATCACATTAAAAAGGTAGCAAATGAAGTAGTTGATATTTTTGAAGAAGAAGAAAACTCTTTATCTTAGACCATCTCGTATTGAACTGTTCTACAATTGTTAAGACAATTAACGAGCAGTTCAAACGGTGGTCTTTTTTGTCACGCTTTATAACTGCTCTAATTTGTAAACAGTGTATAAAACATTTATGATATAATTATATAGATAAATTTTAGGAAGTTATCCAAGTTTTACTGATTATGATAAATTACTGATTTGAATTGGAAATATTGAACATTGGAGGAAGTGTGAGAATAATGCCATTTGGAGAACTACCATTTTTAGATTACCTCGGCTATATTATAGATATTCTCCTTGTTTGGTTTGTCATTTATAAATTAATAATGGTAATTCGTGGTACGAAGGCTGTGCAATTACTAAAAGGAATTACTGTTATTATCATTATTAGGATGTTAAGTAGTGTTTTAGGGCTTAACACACTACAATGGCTCATGGACCAGGCATTGACGTGGGGATTTTTAGCGATTATTATTATTTTTCAGCCAGAATTACGAAGAGCTCTAGAGCAACTTGGTAGGGGAAAGCTATTTTCACGTACGAATGCTCCTGAAGAGGACGAGCAAACATCGTTTATAGATTCTCTTGTAAAAGCAACTGACTATATGGCAAAACGCCGTATAGGAGCTTTAATTTCAATTGAACGTGAGACAGGTATGGGTGACTACATAGAGACCGGTATAGGTTTAGATGCTAAAATTACTTCCGAATTATTAATCAATACATTTATTCCAAATACTCCACTACATGATGGAGCTGTAATTATCCAAAAAAATAAAGTAGCTGCAGCTGCTTGTTATCTACCCCTTTCTGAGAGTCCATTTATTTCCAAGGAATTAGGGACAAGGCATAGAGCAGCGTTAGGTATAAGTGAGGTAACAGATAGTATCACAGTTGTTGTTTCAGAGGAAACAGGTAGTATTTCTTTAACAAAGAATGGTGAGTTACATCGTGAACTAAAGCAAGATGCATTTCGGGAGATGTTAGTCCGTGAACTGCAAGCTAAAAATGGCTCTACTTCCTCGACTCTATGGCAATGGAGGGGGAAGAAAAATGGATAAATTTATGAACAATAGATGGTTCATGAAAATAGTGGCTTTGCTATTGGCACTTATGTTGTTTATGTCTGTAAGCTTTGAAACACAGCCAAGTCCTCCAGGGCCATCTTTTCCTACAGCATCAAGGGATATAGAGACACTTACAGATGTTCCAATTACAACGTATTATGATAGTGAAAACCTAGTTATCTCAGGTATGCCTCAATATGCAAAGGTAACCTTGGAAGGCCCGACAGGAGTAACGAAAACAGCAAGTCTTCAGCGGGATATTGAAGTGTTTGCAGATTTACGAGACCTAGGAATTGGTACTCATAATGTAAATCTTAAATATAGGAACGTTTCAGAAAAAATTGAAGTTAAAATTGACCCTGCGACTGTAAGAATTACGATACAGGAAAGAGTATCTGAAAATTATCCTGTAGAAGTTGACTTTATTAACAAAGATAAAATCAAGGAAGGTTATATCGCAGAGGAGCCTATTGTTAAGCCTAATAGTGTGAAAATTATTGGTGCAAAAGAAGAAGTTGAAAAGATTGCATTGGTTAAGGCAATTGTTGATCTTACTGGTGTAGATGAGACTGTAGAAACAGAGGCGCGGGTTGCAGTGTATGATAAAAACGGTAATGTTCTTTCTGTAGAGGTTGAGCCTTCCGTTGTGGACATAACCGTACCAATCTCCAGTCCAAGCAAGAAGGTGCCTTTTAAGATCAATAGAAAAGGTACATTACAGCAAGGACTAAGTATAGTAAATATTGAAGCAATTCCAAGTGAGATCACAATATATGGTCCTAAAGAAATAATCGATAAAATTGAGTTCATAGACGGAGTAACAGTTGATATTTCAGAATTAACTAGTGATACTACGTTGGAAATTCCAATTCCTGTCCCAGAAGGTGTAAAGAAAATATCACCAGAATCTATCAAAGTTACAATTGAAATAGAAAAAGAGGAAAGCAGAACCTTTACAAATTTACCGATTCAAACTTTTGGATTGAGAGAACAATTACAACTAGAGTTTATTGATCCAGAAAACGGTACATTGGATATAGAAGTACTAGGTGCGCCAACACTTTTAGATGAGATTGATCCATCTGATATTGAGTTATATATTAACTTAACAGACATAGGTATAGGTGAACATAACATAAGAATTGAAGTGAATGGCCCTCAAAATATTTCGTGGGTACTGCCACAAGTTGAAGTGAAAGTTAATATTACCGAGAAACCGTAGAGAAGCGGTGAGTTATTATAAAGGAGCGATAAATGAATGGGTAAATATTTTGGTACGGATGGAGTTCGTGGAATTGCAAATAGTGAGCTTACACCTGAACTAGCTTTTAAGGTTGGTCGTTTTGGAGGGTATGTTCTAACAAAGGATAAAGAGCGTCCAAAAGTTTTAATAGGGCGTGATACTCGTATATCTGGACATATGCTTGAAGGGGCTTTAGTAGCAGGCTTACTATCCATCGGTGCAGAAGTAATGAGACTTGGAGTAATGTCTACTCCAGGTGTATCCTTTTTAACTAAAGCATTAGGTGCACAAGCAGGCGTAATGATTTCTGCTTCTCATAATCCTGTACAGGATAACGGAATAAAATTCTTTGGTCCAGATGGATTTAAACTATCTGATGATCAAGAAAAAGAGATTGAAGCACTATTAGATCAAAGTGAAGATCACCTTCCAAGACCAGTAGGAGCTCAACTAGGGCAAGTGAATGACTATTTTGAAGGTGGTCAAAAATATCTTCAATTCTTAAAGCAGACGGTAGATGAGGACTTTTCTGGTATCCATGTTGCGCTAGATTGTGCACATGGTGCAACCTCTTCCTTAGCAACTCATTTATTTGCTGATTTAGATGCAGATATCTCTACAATGGGTACCTCTCCTAATGGCCTAAATATAAATGAGGGTGTAGGTTCAACACACCCAGAAGCCCTTTCTGCTTTCTTAAAGGAAAAAGGTGCCGATGTAGGTCTAGCATTCGATGGGGATGGTGACCGATTAATAGCGATTGATGAAAATGGTGATATTGTTGATGGCGATCAAATTATGTATATATGTGCCAAATATCTAAATGAGAATGGCAGATTGAAGCATCAGACAGTGGTTTCAACGGTTATGAGTAATTTAGGCTTTTACAAAGCATTAGAAGCAAATGGTATTCAAAGTGCACAAACAGCTGTAGGCGATCGATATGTGGTCGAAGAAATGAGAAAAAGTGGTTATAACCTAGGTGGAGAGCAATCAGGGCATATTATTTTCCTTGATTATAATACGACGGGTGATGGTCTATTATCTGGTCTTCAATTAGTCAATATCATGAAGGTGACTAAAAAGCCATTGTCACAGTTAGCGAGTGAAATGAAGAAGTTTCCACAACTACTAGTCAATGTAAGGGTAACAGATAAGCATCATGTTACTGACAATGAAAAGGTAAAACAAATCATAGAAGAAGTTGAAAATGAGATGAATGGAAACGGTCGTATTCTGGTTAGGCCGTCCGGTACAGAAGCACTAGTGCGTGTTATGGCTGAAGCTTCAACAGAAGAGCTGTGTAAAGAGTACGTTCAAAGAATTGTAGATGTAATCCAACAAGAAATGGGTATAGAATAAGAAACCTAAATATGCATAAGGGGCACAAGATTGCCACTTTATGCATATTTTTTAATTATACGATTTAATTTCGAATAACAATTACTGGTAAAATAAAGGATAATGATTGACCTTTTTACAGTTAGTTGATATGATAAATCGTGTTTCATTTAATCAAGGATAGAAAGTGAGGATAGAGGTTGATATAACTTAATAAGCGCCTGAACTAAATTCAGAACGAAAATGGAGTTTAGTTGACGAGGAGGAGGAGTATCGAACTATCGGCGGATACCTCCCGGTTGGTAAAATCACAACCGTAATTCCTTTTTGAAAAACAAAGAGGCAACTCTTTGCACAAACGAAAGGATATTGATTTCATACTTGAAAATACTAAAACCTAAGGGGGCAAGAGAGTGTCCCCACTTTCTTGTTCTCCAATTCAAGGAGGAAGAAATCATATGTGCGGAATTGTAGGATATATTGGTCAACAAGATTCAAAGGAAATCTTATTAAAAGGCTTAGAAAAGCTAGAATATCGTGGATACGACTCAGCGGGTATTGCTGTAATGAACGAACAAGGAGTTCGTGTGTTTAAAGAAAAAGGTCGTATTGCGGTTTTACGTGATAGTGTTGATGAATCAGTCCAAGCACCAGTGGGAATAGGGCATACACGTTGGGCAACTCATGGAGTACCTAGCCAAGTTAATGCACATCCACATCAAAGTAATTCAAGTCGTTTTACATTAGTTCATAATGGAGTAATTGAAAACTATTCGATCCTCCAACGTGAATATATCCAAAATGTTCAATTAAAAAGTGAAACAGATACAGAGATTATTGTACAAATTATCGAGCGTTTCGTTAACGAAGGATTAGATACTGAAGCAGCGTTACGTAAAACGTTATCGATCTTAAAAGGCTCATATGCGCTTGCGTTATTAGATCGTGAAGATGCTGATACAATTTATGTAGCTAAAAATAAAAGTCCATTGCTAGTTGGCCTTGGTGATAATTTCAACGTAGTTGCGAGTGATGCAATGGCAATGTTACAAGTTACTGACCAATATGTTGAGTTAATGGATAAAGAAATGGTACTTGTACGACAAGATGAAGTGATCATTAAAAACCTTGATGGTGAGGTTATCTCACGTAATCCTTACACTGCAGAGCTTGATGCAAGTGACATTGAAAAAGGTACGTACCCTCATTACATGCTAAAAGAAATTGATGAGCAGCCGTTAGTAATGAGAAAAATCATCCAGCAGTACCAAGGTAATGAAAATAGATTAACGATCAACAAGGAAATTGTTGAAGCAATGAATGCTGCTGATCGTATATATATTGTTGCTGCAGGAACAAGTTATCATGCTGGCCTTGTTGGAAAGCACTATATTGAAAAAATGGCAAAAATTCCGGTAGAAGTACATGTGGCAAGTGAATTTGCATATAACATGCCAATTCTATCTGAGAATCCATTATTTATTTTTATTTCTCAAAGTGGAGAAACAGCAGACAGCCGTGGAGTGCTTGTTCAAGTTAAAGAATTGGGTCATAAAGCACTTACGATTACAAACGTACCAGGTTCAACTCTTTCACGTGAAGCGGACTATACGCTATTATTACACGCTGGTCCTGAAATTGCAGTTGCATCAACAAAAGCCTACACTGCTCAAATTGCAGTATTATCAATCCTTGCTGCTGTTACAGCTGAATCAAAAGGAATTAATTTACAGTTTGACTTAATTCAAGAGCTTGGAATTGTTGCAAACGCAATGGAAGTTTTATGTGATGCTAAAGAGGAAATGGAAGAAATCGCTCGTGAATATTTATCAACAACAAGAAATTGTTTCTTCATTGGCCGTACGTTAGATTTCTATGTGGGCCTTGAGGGAGCATTAAAGTTAAAAGAAATCTCTTATATCCAAGCAGAAGGATTTGCTGGAGGAGAGTTAAAGCACGGGACGATTGCTTTAATTGAAAATGGAACACCGATTATTGCACTAGCGACACAAGAGCATGTTAATTTAGGAATTCGTGGAAATGTAAAAGAGGTAGTTGCACGTGGTGCGAATCCTTGTATCATTTCAATGAAAGGTCTTGAAGAAGAAGAAGACCGTTATGTATTACCAACAGTAAATGAAATGCTTACACCATTAGTATCAGTTATTCCATTACAGCTTATCTCTTATTACGCTGCACTTCACCGTGATTGTGATGTTGATAAGCCGCGTAACCTTGCGAAAAGTGTTACTGTTGAATAAAGGGTAAAGTCAAAAAAACCTCCTAGAATTAAACTTCTAGGAGGTTTTTTAAATTTAAAATCGAAATATAAAAGTTTTTACTTCCAAGTTTTTAGAACTGAAAATAGCGATCAAGTAAATAAGAGACTGGTCTGCAATGAGGATGATTCCGGATATTTTCTACTAATCCTTTTACGATTGCTCGGCTTAAATTCTGTTCAACAATATGCTGTTTTAATAATGTTAATGATTCCTTCTCAATGGATGCCTCCAATTCCTCAATCTTTTGCTCTAATAATTCAAGTATTTGTTCCTGCTTTAATTCTTCAAAAGTCGAAAGCTCAAACATTTTCATAAGATCTTGTGAGATAAACGGAATACTCGTATGTTTTGCAAGTAGATTTGTTTTCTCCACGAGCGATTTAGAAAGTAAGTTTAAATCTAATGTGACATTATAAAATAAAAATAACTCAGAATACGTTCTCATAAAGCCCTTTATACAAAAAAGTAGATCATATTTTGTTTCTTTGACACTTTCACCATACAAGCGGTCAATCATTGTTAAAATAATTTTATCAATCAAGCTATCATAGTAGCGGGTTTTTGAAATAAATTCCTGATTAAACGTTTGCGTTTGTTCTTTCATGAACATTCTTGCGAAATCTGAATGCTTATGGAAGGAATGGTAGGTTGAATAATAAAATTTATATAAAAGTTCATTGCTATCCTCGGAGCTTTTGACCACATAGTCAATACTTGAAATGATTTGAATCATGAAATGATCAATTAGTGCGATAATC
Source organism: uncultured Bacillaceae bacterium (assembly GCA_947497585.1). Taxonomy (GTDB): domain Bacteria; phylum Bacillota; class Bacilli; order Bacillales; family Bacillaceae_L; genus Bacillus_BV. The sequence goes on from CANMHG010000019.1 coordinate 10,452, forward strand.
AACTCATCTTTTGACTTAAAGGATAAGTAAAATGCACCCTTTGAAATGCCGCAGTGCTCTGTTATTTGCTGGACTGAAGTTGCTTCAAACCCTTGTTTAGCAAAGAGTTCTATTGCCTTCTCCATTATTAGTTGTTTTTTTATCATTTCTATCTCTCCCAGATTTAATGATTGACAATTGACTGGTTAGTCATTAGTATAAATAACTGAGTCTGATAAGTCAATTGGGGGTAGGTGTAAGTATGAAAGGCTTGGTTAATTTCGTATTAAAAAATAAATTAGCGGTATGGTTACTTACTATCATTATAACTGTATCAGGAATTTATTCAGGAACGCAAATGAAAACAGAGACAATTCCAGATATATCAATTCCTTACTTAATGGTAATGGGAGTATATCCTGGTGCAACTCCTGAACAGGTGATGGATGAAATATCAATACCATTAGAGAAAGCCGTAGAGAATTTAGAAGATGTAAAATCAGTGTTTTCAAATTCATATTCTAATATGTCAAGTATACAAGTGGAATATGAATATGGCATAGATATGGACGAGGCAAAACGTGCACTTGAATCTGCGTTAGATGCTGTGAATTTACCAGAAGGAGCGCAAGAACCGGTCATTACAGCAATTAGCATGAACATGATGCCAGTTGTTGCCTTAAGTGTAAGTAGTGAGGTAGAAGATGTTGTAGAATTAACCTCTACAGTTGAGGAGATTATCCTTCCTAAGCTTGAAAAGATAGATGGTGTTGCATCAGCAACAATGACTGGCCAGCATATTGAAGAAGTACATCTTACTTATAATGAAGAGAAAATGGCTGAATTCGGTATTACTGAAGACAATGTAAAGCAAATGATTCAAGCAAGTGACTTGGCTGTTTCTTTAGGGCTTTACGAGTTTGAAGAAGGTGAACAGGCAGTAGCTGTTGACGGGAAGTTCATGACAGCAGATGAGTTGAAGGAAATGCTTATTCCTGTTACTCCAACAGAAGTACAACCATTGCCATTTGTAAAACTAAGTGAAATTGCCACTATTGAAGTTGTAGGGAAAGTAAAATCTGTTTCCCGTACAAATGGTAAAGATGCGATTGCAATTCAAATTGTTAAAGGTCAACAGGCTAACACGGTTGATGTTGTAAATAGTGTAAAAGAACTTGTTGAAGAAGAAACCAGTAAATTAGAGGATCTTATTATTGATATTACAGTAGATCAAGGTGCACCAATTGAAAAATCAGTGGCAACTATGATTGAAAAAGCTTTGTTCGGTGGATTAATAGCAGTATTGATTATTCTATTATTCCTACGTGACTTTAAATCAACCATTATATCAATTATATCTATTCCAGTATCCATTTTTATGGCATTACTGTTACTAAACTGGTTGGATATTACCCTAAATATAATGACACTAGGTGCAATTACTGTGGCCATCGGTCGTGTAATTGATGACTCGATTGTTGTAGTTGAAAATATTTATCGACGTCTTCATTTAAAAGAAGAAAAGCTAACAGGTCGAGCACTTATACGTGAAGCAACAATTGAAATGTTTAAACCAATCTTATCTTCAACACTAGTTACGGTTGCTGTGTTCGCTCCACTAATTTTTGTTGGTGGTATGGTTGGTGAATTATTCATGCCATTCGCATTAACAATGACGTTTGCATTAGGAGCTTCATTAATTGTTGCGGTTACAATTGTTCCGGCGTTATCTCATTATCTATTCAAGAAAAAGCTATATAGTGAGAAAACCGAGAGCAACCACAAAGAGGTAGGTAAATTATCGAATTGGTATAAAGGTATTTTAGAATGGACGCTTAACCATAAAATAATTACATCTATCATTTCTATCTTACTACTAGTAGGGAGCCTAGCGCTTACCCCTTTGATTGGTTTTAGTTTTATGGGAAGTGAAGAAGAAAAAGTCATGTACCTAACGTATACTCCAGCAACAGGTGAGCTAATGGAAGAAACGTTAGCAAACATTGAAGTTGTAGAAGATGAATTACTAAAACATGACGACATTGATATAGTACAATTATCTGTTACTGAAAGCGGGGACCCAATGACTGCCATGATGGGTGGAAGTGGAAATGGAGCATTAATGTATCTTATCTTTGATCCAAAAATGAAAGATTTCCCTGGTGTCCGTGAAGATATTGAGGAATATGTATTTAGCATAGGCCAAAGTGGTGAATGGAAAAGTCAAAACTTTACTTCAATGTCTATGTCAACAAATGAACTAAGCTATACTTTATACAGTGAGAATTTAAATGATTTAAATGAAGCTGTAAAGATGCTAGAAGACGTTATGGGAGAAAACAATAGATTAGAAGATGTTTCATCAAGTGCCGAGGATGCGTATGTAGAGTATACATTCAAGGTAAAGCAAGATGAATTATTACAGTATGGTTTAACAACAGGGCAAATTGTGATGATGTTAAGGCCTTCATCAACAGAAGAGGTTATTACGACTGTTGAAAAAGATGGAGATACTCTAGAAGTAATTCTACAACAGGAAAAAGCGGCTGAGCCGAAGTCAATTGATGATATTTTAGCAACACAAGTACCGACTGCTCTTGGTACAATGATGCCACTTTTAGACCTTGTAACTGTGGAAAAAGGCACAACTCTTAATACACTAGCTCGTAGTAAAGGTGAATACTATGCAAGCGTATCAGGAACAATTATTGGTGATGATATATCAAAAGCAACTACTGAAGTAGATAAAGCAATTGACGAACTAGATTTACCAAAAGGTGTAACTGTTGGTGTAGCTGGGGTAGCAGCTGATATGAATGAGACATTTACTCAGCTTGGGCTAGCGATGCTTGCAGCTATTGCGATTGTGTACTTCATTCTAGTTGTAACATTTGGAGAGGGTGTAGCTCCATTTGCAATTCTATTCTCTTTACCATTTGCAGTTATTGGCTCTTTTGTTGGATTATTGATTGCAGGTGAAACAATCTCTGTTTCAGTTATGATGGGACTATTAATGTTAATAGGTATTGTCGTAACAAATGCTATTGTACTTGTAGACCGTATCATTCATATGGAACGTGATGGCTTATCGATGCGTGAAGCAATCCTAGAGGCAGGAGCTACACGTCTTCGTCCAATCCTTATGACTGCAATTGCTACAATTGGTGCCCTGATACCTCTTGCAATCAGTTCTGAGGGTGGAGGCGGATTGATTTCTAAAGGCCTTGGAATAACAGTAATCGGCGGATTAACAAGTTCAACCTTATTAACACTTATTATTGTTCCTATCGTATATGAAGTGTTATCTAAGATGTTCAAGAAAAATCGTAAAGAAGTTCAGGAAAACTAAGTAAAAGCCCTACAAGACATTTATCTTGTGGGGCTTTTTCTGTTGGGAAATAAAATCAAGAGGCGATTGGTTAATTTTGGAGTGATTTATTTCCTTATAAATAATGTTAAAATTAAATATCACTAAAACTTATCTCTGATAATGGCAAACCTATCGAAAGGTAGGGACGCAAAACTACGGGTCTAACGCAATCTTGTTGCTATGATAGCCGGGTCACCGTGGGATGGATCATCTAGGACATAACCCACCTATAAAGGTGGTTTTTTGTTTTATTAGTAAAACATCCTCTTTATAAAAGTGTGCTAATTTTTGCAGAAGACCTAATATCATGCAATCTACATCTGTTAAAGCTAGCAAAGGGAGGAATAAAAGATGGAGATGTTTAACGAACAAATTCAAAACTGGGTTAACAATAATCAGTTACTATATATTGAAGTGGTGTTAAAGAAAGTAGGTCGCAAAGAAGTGCTTGGAAGAATTGTTCAATTCAATGGAGAAAGCATACTTATATATAAGGACGATACTAAAATGGTAGAACATTATCTACTTAATGAAATTGACAATATCGAACCGGTTAAAAAATAAGGTTAACAAAAAAACTCTCAAAAAGTGGTGTTTACACTTATTGAGAGTTTTTTTGTAAATTAATTGTAATGAAATTGAAATATAATTGTGAAAATCGCTTCCTTTTTTTGTTATTTGTTTGTAAAATATAAAATGTTAACTATTAGGAAAATTATAATTAATTTCGAAAATTGATATATTTAAATAGTGTAACAAGAAATAAAACTAACAAGGGATGTGTAGCTTTGAATAAGAGTAAATTCTTAGTCATTGGACTAATACTAGCTAGTTTAATTGCTTGCAGTAATAAAGAGCAATCTACTGATACAAATGGTACCAATGAGCCAAAATCTAGTGAATCTAATCCAAGTAACGAGATGGAGAAAAAAGATTCTTCACAAACTGAGAATGAGGAAAATAAAAAGGATACGCAAGAAACTAATGATAATGAAGAAAAGCCCGAAGAAAGTCTAGTTGATTCGATTAAAGGTGAAAATTTACTCGGTCTAAGTCAAGAGGAAATAAAAAATCTCTACGGAGAACCTGCTGTATCAGTTAATGCGAATCAATATTTAATTTGGAGATATGATTTTGCAAGCGAAAATTATGCCTATGAAGAAAGTGTCATTTCGGTTGATGTTTCAGGTCTTCAAAGTGGGCAAATGGAGGCGCAATTAACTGTAGAATTTGGAGATGATGACATTGCTGATGTATTTTCAATTTATTATGTAAAAGATGGGCAAATACTACATTACCGTGTCACGAAAGAGGGCATTACTGAAGAATCAGCCAGTGCAGATTAGACATTTATATAAGCTAAGCTAGATAAAGAGTGAACTTAGCTTTTAGAACAGGGGGAGCAAGATGAAAGACATTGTTGTAGGGGTGATAAAACAGTTTGTGTTATGGATGTTAGCTGCATGCTTTTTACTACTTATTATATTAATTCCAAGAGACTATAGTCTTGTTGCAGATACAACTGGGCAACTTGAAGATGCAGTATATCATTATAATTTTAATGACCATATCACAAATGTAAAAGACTTCTTTATTGCCTTTGGAGAAAACGGGGGATTAGGTCTATACAAGACTGGAGATACAATAGAAACACATGTTATTGAAATGACACTTAGAAGCTTAAAATTAATCATCCCAGCTATATTAATAGGCTTCTTTTTTGGAATTATTAAAGGGGTATTTGATTTTCTAGTAAAAGGGAAGCGAGTTGGAGTAGGAAGTGGAACAACCTGGATGATGTTATCGATTCCTGATTTATTCTTTATGATATTCCTACAATTATTACTAATGTTTCTATACCAAATTGGATTGTTTCCACACGTTGACTTATATGGCCACGAAAAGATCGATAATCAAATTGTAGGCGTTATTTTTCTAGCAATCTATCCTTTATTTTTTATTGCAAATATTACGTACACAAGTTTAGTTGAAGAAGAAAAGATGGATTACATTAATACAGCAAGATCTAAAGGGGTTAGTTATTTTAAAATTGTAAATTTACACATGCTAAAAAATGCACTACAAAAAATAATAGTGAACAGTAATACATTAACACTTTATGTTTTATCCAATTTATTTATTGTAGAATATCTGTCAAACTATCGTGGTGCTGCTTACCATTTTCTTAGAGCGGATACCAATGCGGCATTCGGGTTTGTAATCATGTTTACTCTTATCATTTTCTTAGCTAATACCTTTTTTAAAATTATTCATTCACTGATTTCACCGAAAGGAACAGGAATATGAAAAAGTATTCATTTATAGCAGGGTTAACTATATTAGCCCTAATCATACTAATTGCTTTTATAGGTCCGTATACTCCTTTTATAGACAGTGAATTAACGGAAAAGAAATATGAGTTTTTAGAAGATAATACGATTATTGTACCTCCATATCCACCCTCCAAGGAGTACCTTTTAGGAAGCGATAGCCGTGGGGTTGATTTGTTAAGTAGGTTGGTAATGGGTGCAAGAGAAACAATGATTATCATTTTTAGTATTGTGATTATCAGGATGCTCTTAGGGATTATTTTAGGTTTTGGCGCAGCTTACAGTCGATTGATAAAGGCACTTTTAGCCATTTGGAATCAACTCTTCTCATATATCCCACCGATTTTTCTAATTGCAATGATTATCGGAATTCCATTTTTTCTAGTTTCTCCTAATCGACCTTTTTGGTTCATATTTGTATTAGCGATACTCGAGGTTGGTAGAGTAGGTGAGACAATCCATAAACTAGTAGTAAACATTACACAAACGAATTACTATGAAGCGGGAATAGTGGTTGGTAACAGTCCAATAGGCTTGTCAAAGAAATATTTACTACCCAATTTAAGTCCACAGTTGGTTACTCTAATTGTGAATGAACTTGGGCGAATTTTATTTTTAATTGCACAACTAGGGGTTATTGGAATCTTTATTAATGTTGTGTTTGAACCAGGGGAATTCGGAGGCTTCAACATTGTGAATGGTTCTGAATCCTGGCCCAACCTTTTAGATAATATTCAAAGGGATATTTATTCCCATCAAATTGTTCCGTTTAGTGGAATTCTTGTAATCTCGTTAACTGTTCTTTCATTCTATGTAGTTGGTAATGGGATAATTAGAAAGCTAAGTAGACGATAAAAAGGTGGCCTTCGGGGGCCACCTTTTTATGTCTTCGTATTGTCCTAAAACTTCTTCATAGAAGGTGTTATAAAATAATGATAAAATAGAAGAAAATAAGAAGGTTGGTGGCTTCGTGGATTTCCCTACAATATTAAAAATTGTGCTACTTGGATTATTAATTGGAATTGCTGTATATCGTTTTAAGCCTGTAAAAGGTTTGCGTAACTTAAATGAACAAGAAATGAAACATAAAATAGAATCAACAAAATCACTCTCCATTATTGATGTCCGAGAGCCATATGAATACAATGTAAAGCACATTCCAGGTGCTATAAATGTCCCTTTATCCAAGCTTAAATGGCGTAAAGTTGACGTTCCTACGGACAAGGAGATTGTTTTATATTGTCAAACAGGAATTAGAAGTAAACAGGCTGCCCGTTTAATTATGAAGAGACATAAAATAAATGAGCTCTCTCAACTTTCAGGTGGTTTTTTCTCCTGGAAGGGTGAAACAAGTCACAATAGAAAAGCAGTTAAATAAATGTAGATTGTCCCCTTTGAGATAAAGGGGATTTTTTGTTGAACTAGAATTCATAATAGTTTGAAAAAAAGAGATAAGTAATCTACACTAATATAAAAGTGGTGATTCACGAAAGTGGTCAACCAATACATAGTATATATGGGGGATTAGGAAAAGTGAGAATCATTAACGAATCGTTAGAACAATAAAATAATTGAAAATTCTAATATTTAATACCCAACTTGCTATAGAATGAAGAATAAAAGTCATTCTTCTTAAATATTCATTAAGTAATACCAATATGTAATATCTATATCAGGAGGTGTAATCCTTACTCGTGGAAAACGAAGTAGGGAGAATATTTGGAGATATTTAGTTTAGGCATGGTTGCAATTTTAATTGCGTTAACTGCCTTTTTTGTGGCATCTGAATTTGCGATTGTAAGGATTAGAGCTACAAGAATTGATCAACTGGTTGCAGGAGGAAGTAGAAATGCACTCGCTGTGAGGAACGTCATTTCAAACCTAGATGAATATTTATCTGCGTGTCAGCTTGGAATTACCGTAACTGCGCTTGGGCTAGGCTGGTTAGGTGAGCCGACAGTTCACAAACTACTACTGCCACTTTTCAATGAATTAAATATATCTACTTCACTAGCTAGCATTTTATCAATTGCCATTGCATTTGGGTTTATCACTTTTTTACACGTAGTCATTGGTGAATTGGCTCCTAAGACAATTGCCGTTCAGAAGGCCGAAGAAATTAGCCTGTTATTTGCGAAACCTTTAATGTTTTTTTATAAAATAATGTACCCTTTTATTTGGCTATTAAATGGTTCAGCACGATTCTTAACAGGGATGTTTGGCTTTAAATCGGCATCCAAACACGAGTTAGCTCATTCAGAGGAAGAGTTACTGTTTATTTTGTCAGAGAGTTACAAAAACGGTGAAATAAATCAGTCTGAATATAAATATGTAAACAAGATATTCGAGTTCGATGATCGCGTTGCAAAAGAAATTATGGTACCGAGGACAGAAATCGTTGCCATTGATAAAAATAAATCTACACAAGAGAACATTGCGATCATGACGAATGAAAAATATACACGTTATCCAGTTGTAGATGGAGATAAAGATCATATTATAGGTATGATTAATATGAAAGAAGTATTAACCGATTTCTTTACTAGTAAAGGAAGCAGTACGAAGACTGTTGAAGCCTATTTAAGGCCCATTATTCAAGTGATTGAATCAACGCCTATTCATGACTTATTGGTGAGGATGCAAAAGGAACGTGTTCACATGGCTATACTGATGGATCAGTATGGAGGAACTGCTGGCCTCGTTACTGTTGAGGATATCATTGAAGAAATTGTCGGTGAAATAAGAGATGAATTTGACTCAGACGAAGTACCAATGATTCGTAAATTAAATGACCATACAACCATTGTTGATGGTAAAGTGTTAATCGGTGATATAAATGACCTCTTTGGCCTAGAAATTGATGATACAGATGTCGATACAATTAGCGGATGGATTCTGACGCATCAAATTGATATAAAACAAGGAGACTCAATTCAACTCGCTAACTATGAATTTAAGATCTTAACAATGGATGGCCATCACATCAAAGCAATTGAAATTAAGAAAATTGGCTACTCCCAAAACTTTGCCATGAAAGCAACAGCAGACTAATCCCAAACAAGGACCTTGATAAACTAATTCAAGGTTCTTTTTGTTTAGTGTGTTCTAGGAAAATTAGGAATGGTTTTCAAATGTACGGACACAGTCAGTGATTATTTTCGTAAACATATATAATGTGTAGTATGATTCAATTGATATTATCGTATATAATACAAACAGTGAAATGTTAAAATAAGAAAAACACTAGCAACGAGGGGGAAAGCGTATGAAAGTGAAGTTAGGCTTACTTTATGGTGGGAAATCTGCAGAGCATAAAGTTTCACTACAAACAGCTCTTGCTGTTAATAAAGCGATTGACCATGAAAAATATGATATTCATCCAATATATATTTCAGAACAAGGTGAATGGGTTAGAGGAAATCAACTGACTGGCCCAGTACAAGAGGTTCAAAAACTTGAACTGAAGGACGGAGGCAACACCATTTCACCAGTAGCTTTAAATAATGAAATTTTTCCAGCACATGGTGACAGGTCAGATCAAACGATCGATGTAATTTTTCCATTACTTCACGGACCAAATGGTGAGGATGGCACCGTTCAAGGTCTTTTAGAATTAATGAACATACCTTATGTAGGTAATGGGGTTCTAGCTTCTGCTGCTGGGATGGATAAAGTAGTAATGAAGAACATATTTGCTCAAGCGGGACTGGACCAAGTAAAGTATGTTTCATTTATTCGTAGCGAGTGGGAAGCAGAGCAAACAAAAGCATATGAAAAGATAGAAGAAGCATTAGGCTACCCTTGTTTTGTTAAGCCTGCGAACTTAGGTTCAAGTGTTGGTATAAATAAATGTACGGATCGTGCAAGTTTAGAAAAGGCTTTCGAGGAAGCATTTATTTTTGACAGAAAAGTTATTGTAGAAGAAGGCATTATTGCACGTGAGGTTGAAATAGCGGTATTAGGAAATGACCATCCTGAATGCTCAGTAGCTGGCGAAATAGTACCAAAGAAAGAGTTTTATGATTATAAAGCAAAATACGAAGATGGGGATACTGCAATGATTATCCCTGCTGAGGTTACCGGGGAGCAATATGAAGTGATGAAAGATATGGCTGTTAGAGCTTTTAAAGCATTAGACTGCGCTGGTTTGGTTAGAGCTGATTTCTTCCTAACGAAAGAAGGAAGAGTTGTTATCAATGAAGTAAACACAATGCCAGGCTTTACACCATTTAGTATGTTCCCTCTTCTATGGCAGCACACTGGTGTATCTTATCCAGAATTGATTGAAAAGCTAGTGAATTTAGCAATTGAGCGACATAATGAAAAGCAAAAAATAAAATATACGTTCTAGCATTTAGATAGATAAACACTATTCACACACTATTTTAGCAGAATAGTGTTTATCTTATTTTACATAGTCCAACCCTTTTTTAGGAGGTCATTCTATGATTAAAAGAAGTATGAAGCAAATAGCGCAAATGGTATCAGGAGAATGTGATCATTCTACAAATGAAGTGATGTTATCAGGGGTTTCAATTAACTCACGGACGATTGAAGTGGGTAATTTATTTGTACCAATTATTGGAGAAAAATTTAATGGACATGAATTTGTTGAGGGGGCAATTACCAATGGAGCTAAGGCATCACTATGGCAGCGAAATCAAGAAAACCCTCCGAAGAACATTCCATTAATTTATGTTGAAGATACATTAGTAGCCCTTCAGGATTTAGCCAAGACATATAGGAATGAGTTATCCCTAAAAGTAATCGGGATCACAGGAAGTAATGGGAAAACAACTACAAAAGATATTGTTGCATCCATTATGGGAACCACATATAAGGTGTTAAAGACAGAAGGAAACCTTAATAACCATTACGGACTTCCATTAACAATCCTTCGACTAGAAGAAGACACAGAAGTTGCGGTTTTAGAAATGGGCATGAGTGGTAGAGGAGAAATAGAACTTTTAACAAAAATAGCTCAGCCAGATGCAGCGATTATTACAAATATTGGTGAGGCTCACCTGCTAGATCTTGGTTCTAGAGATGGAATTGCAGATGCGAAATTTGAAATAATTGATGGCTTAAAAGAGGGAGGAACCCTCATATATGATGGAGACGAACCTTTACTCAATGAACGTGTAATGGGAAAATCTATAAATACAATCACTTTTGGTAGTCACTCTGATTGTACGTATGTTCCAGTTGCAATAAAGCAAGAAAATGATTTCACTTATTTTACGATTAACAAATATCCAGATACCGAAATCCATATGCCAATACTAGGAAGACATAATGTATTTAATGCCTTAGCAGGAATTGCTGTTGCGGAATACTTTAATGTCAGCTTGGAGAATATTCAAAAGGGCTTAAAGCAATTAAAAGTTTCAAATATGAGATTAGAAGTGATTGAGGGAAAAAACGGCTCAAAAATCATTAATGATGCGTATAATGCTAGTCCGACTGCCATGAAGGCAGCAATAGATTTAGTCCGAAACTTAAAAGGCTATTCAAGAAAAATTGTTGTGCTAGGTGATATGCTAGAACTAGGACCAAATGAAGAAAAATACCATTACGAAATCGGTGAATTGTTAAAACCTCAATTTGTTGATTATGTGCTAACATTTGGTGAGCTAAGCAAACACATTGCAGAAGGTGCAAGAGTCTCTTTCGAACCTGATAAAGTTAAAGCTTATATAAATAAAGAAAGTCTTATTGAAGAATTAAAAAAAATTGTTGCGGCTAATGATCTTATTCTTGTTAAAGGCTCAAGAGGAATGAGATTAGAAGAGGTTGTCTTAGAGTTAAAAGAGTAGTATTATCCAGGTGAGTTTCTAAACGGAACGCACCTGTTTTTATGCTTTTCTATGAGACATTCATTAGTTGGTGCATATACTAAATAAAAAAAGGGCTAATTTCAAAGTGACAGGGTGGTATTTATGAAAGGATGTTTACTTATACATGGTTTTACGGGCTCACCTTTTGAGGTTGAACCTTTAGCAAAACACCTTCAGGAGACAACCGACTGGGAAATTAGAATGCCAACATTACCAGGACATGGCACAGAACTACAACTAAAAGGTGTTACAAACCAGGAGTGGTTAAATCATGCTGAAGAAGAACTGCAGGACTTATTGGCTTTTTGTGATGAGGTTTATTTGATTGGCTTTTCTATGGGTGGATTAATAGCGGGTTACCTTGCTTCTAAATACCCGGTAAAAAAACTTGTTCTACTGAGCGCTGCAGCATACTATGTAAATCCCAGGCAGTTAGTATTTGATATAAAAGATATGATCAAAGACGGACTGAGAGGAAATTTAAAAGAAAATGTGTTGTATTTACGATATAAGAAAAAAATAACCGATACCCCATTTAGGGCAACCCTTGAATTTCGTACATTGGTTAATAAAATTAGACCTAAATTACGGGATATAGATGTTCCAACTCTTATTATTCAAGGAGAATGTGATGGTATTGTTCCTGTAAAGAGCGCACAATTCTTGTATAATACGATCAGTTCTAGGGTAAAAAAGATATGTCTTTTACCACAATCGAAGCATCACGTTTGTCATGGAGATGATATAGCAACGTTGTTTTTTGAGGTAGACACATTTTTGTTAAATGACTAGTATAGTTTCAGATATATGGAAATAATAAGGTTAACTTAAATCTCAGCTGTGCGAGATTTATTGCATTTAAATTTTCATAATGGTAAGATTACACATAAAGTGTCAAGAAGGGCTTTCAGTTATATGGGAAGGCTGTTTTCTCAGAAAAGAGCCTATAGGAAAGTGCCCGGTTGAATTCAAATGATGGTCGTGAACCTAAAGACATTTTTCCGGATCAACGGGAGAAGTCTTTTTTTACCTAAAGAAGGCATTAAAACCTTCTACTGTGTATGAAACAACTAGGCAGTCGCCGTTAACTTGGTAAGAATCCAAGTTTTATAAAAGAAAATCCTAAACCTTGTCAACTTATATGTGAAATATATACCACAAAAGGAGTATGAAAATATTGGCAACATTTAGTGAATTAGGGATTAATGAAGAATTATTAAAATCGATTAGTAAAATGGGATTTGAGGAAGCTACACCAATCCAGGCTCAAACGATTCCATTAGCATTACAGAAAAGAGATGTTATTGGGCAGGCACAAACTGGTACAGGTAAAACTGCTGCTTTTGGTATTCCGTTAATTGAAAAAATTGATGTGAAAAATCAATCAATCCAAGGTATCGTAATTGCACCAACTCGTGAACTAGCGATTCAGGTTTCAGAAGAGCTTAATAAAATTGGACACTTTAATCGTGCAAGTATCTTACCTATTTATGGTGGACAAGATATCAATCGTCAAATTAGAGCACTAAAGAAGTTCCCTCAAATTATCGTAGGAACTCCAGGAAGACTAATTGATCATATTAACCGCAAGACAATCCGTCTGCAAAATGTACATACTGTTGTACTTGATGAAGCGGATGAAATGTTAAATATGGGCTTTATTGAGGATATTGAATCAATTTTATCAACTGTTCCTGAAGAGCGTCAGACTTTACTTTTCTCAGCAACAATGCCAGGACCAATCCAACGCATTGCTGAACGATTCATGAAAAATCCAGAAATCGTTAAAGTTAAATCAAAAGAAGTTACAGTACCAAATATTGAGCAATATTATGTTGAAACACAAGAAAAGAAGAAGTTTGATGTATTAACTAGACTTCTTGATATTCATTCACCAGAACTTGCTATCATTTTCGGTAGAACAAAACGTCGTGTAGATGAATTATCTGAGGCGTTGACATTACGTGGTTACGCGGCTGAAGGTATTCATGGTGACTTAAGCCAAGCAAAGCGTATTTCTGTACTTCGTAAATTTAAAGAAGGTTCAATTGAAATCCTTGTCGCAACAGACGTTGCCGCTCGTGGTCTAGATATTTCCGGAGTAACACATGTATATAATTTCGATATTCCACAAGATCCAGAGAGCTATGTTCACCGTGTTGGACGTACTGGTCGTGCTGGTAAGCACGGAATTGCAATTACATTTGTAACTCCACGTGAAGTGGGTCAATTGAAACACGTTGAAAGAACAACGAAACGTAATATGGAGCGTTTAGTTCCACCTACTCTTGATGAAGCATTAGAAGGTCAACAAAAAGTTACAATCGAGAAACTTTTAGCAACGATTGAAAATGAAAATATTTCATATTACAAACGTGCTGCAGAAGAGCTTCTTGAAGAGCATGAATCAGTATCGGTTGTAGCCGCAGCTATTAAAATGATGACAAAAGAACCTGACAAAACACCAATTCAGCTTACTGAAGAGCGTCCTATCGTTTCAAAACGCGATAAAGGTCGCAGTGGTGGCGGAGATCGTAATCGCAGTGGTGGTTATAGAGGTGGTGGAGACCGTAACCGCAGTGGCGGTGGTGGTGGCAGAAGTCACGGTGGAGGTACCGGCGGTGGCGGTAGTAGAGGAAGTCGCCCACCTGCAGGCAAACGTCGTGCTCCACGCAAACAGGAAAGCAGACCATAAAATAAATCAAACAGTGTAAGCCCCTGAGGCCTACACTGTTTTTTGGTGGGGCCTGACCCCCAGTGCGTTAATGCTTTAACGCGCCGGGGGTCAGGCCCCAACTCTTTTTTATGTATATCTCCCTAGCACGGACATAGGTTTTAATAATAAGGCTATATCATAACATCCTACTCGAAGGGAGTTGTATGTATGCAAGTTGTAAAAGAGTTCAGGGAGTTTGCAATGAAGGGAAGCGTCATTGATATGGGGATCGGTGTTATTATCGGAACGGCATTTGGTAAAATTGTCGATTCTCTTGTAACAGACATTATCATGCCACCAATCGGTCTTCTATTAGGTAAAGTCGATTTCTCAAACCTTTATATCAACTTAACGAATACTCCTTACCGTTCTTTATCTGAGGCTAAGGAAATGGGTGCAGCAACAATTAATTATGGAATGTTTCTAAACTCAATTCTACACTTTGGAATTGTAGCATTTGCGACATTTTTAACTATTCGGCAGATTAACAAAATTAGACGAACTCCAGGAGCTTCGATTACTTCACAACAGTGTCGATACTGCTTTTCAACGATACACACAGATGCAACACGTTGCCCAAACTGTACGTCTACGCTGGTTGAAACTAAGCAGAAGAGCTATTCGAGTCCTAAAATCACGTTTAAAGCTAGTTAATTTTATTATCAACGTCAAAAGGGGCATACTAACCTTAATTCCTAGCTGAATATGAGGTGTATAGATAATGACCATAGTACGACTCGGATATGTTGCAATGAGTATGCATCTACAAAATGCTTCACCTTCGCAAACAATGACATTTGCACAGTTCCAAAAGCTTTCAAATCGAGAGGCAGCTGTTGAGAAGCTCGAAAGAATTGCTCGTTCAAATATTGGTAATTGTCTAAGATTGCTAAAACATAATGTAGCTCATGATATCCAATTTTTCCGTTTTAGTTCAAGGATTGTTCCTTTAGCAAATCATGAGGAAATTAAAGAATGGAATTATTTACGTTCTCTGCAAGAGCCCCTATTAAAGCTTGGAGAGTATATTAAGGAAAAACAAATTAGGATTGGTTTTCATCCTGACCACTTTGTGGTGCTTACAACTAGCAAGTCAGATATATTGAATCAGTCTATAAAAACGTTGAGCATGCATGAAGGATTACTAAGAGGCATGAAGATTGATCCTACCCATAGGTGTGTCATTCATGTTGGTGGTGCATATAAGGACAAGGAAAAGGCTCTTGAACAGTTTATTCATAACTGGGGATTTGTCCCACAGAAGATTCAGGACATGATTATCTTAGAAAATGATGATACAACTTTTTCCCTATATGATACTCTCTATCTTTGTGAAAAACTTTCAATCCCACTCGTATTTGATTACCATCACCATCTTGCAAATCATGAAAGAAGTGAGTGGGAAGAAGACTGGCTGAGAGTAATTGAGACATGGAGTCAATCTCCACTACCACTTAAAGTCCATATATCAAGTCCAAGGAATGAGAAAGAATTCCGAGCTCATGCGGATTATATCGACAGTCAGATGTTTATGGAGTTTCTGTCTAAGGTTAAAGGAAGTGTTCCTCAAATTGATTGTATGATTGAGGCGAAACAAAAAGATGATGCACTATTTAAGTTAATGGAGGATCTAAAAGTACAACCAAATATAGAAGTAATTGATGGAGCTAGCTTTAAAATTCTATAAGAAAGACCTTAATTTATCTTTTCGAATGAAAAAACAATGTTTATACTGAAAAAGGAAAACTTTTCTACATTTTTAATTTTGAAAAGAAGAAATGGGGTTTTACTATGAGGGCTGCTCCTCAAAAAAGAATTAATGAAAAAGCATTAAG
Source organism: uncultured Bacillaceae bacterium (assembly GCA_947497585.1). Classification (GTDB taxonomy): domain Bacteria; phylum Bacillota; class Bacilli; order Bacillales; family Bacillaceae_L; genus Bacillus_BV. The sequence goes on from CANMHG010000019.1 coordinate 26,519, forward strand.
GGTATGGAGAATTTCAGCAGCTATCTCCTCCATTTTCGGATGGCTTATCTTTGCCGGGGTTTTAACGTTAACACTTATCTTTGAATGGCCTATTTGGATAGTATGGACTCTTTTAGCATTAATAGTAATAGAATCTGTTGTATCAATTATAATTGTTCCTAAAATAAGGTGGAAACGTTGGCGATATGAAGTACTTGAGCATGAAGTCGACCTTCAATATGGGTTGTTTACTATCAATAGAAGGTTAATCCCAATGGTTCGTGTTCAACATGTTGATACTCAGCAAGGTCCGATACTAAGAAAATTCAAATTAGCTACTGTTACCATCTCAACAGCAGCAGGAACACATGAAATTCCCGCTCTTGACGAAGTGGAAGCCGATGAGCTAAGGGACTTTATTTCAAAATTAGCGAGAGTGGTGGATGAAGATGATGTTATCTGAACCCCGTCGTCTCCACCCAGTAGCGGGCATAGTTAACTTCTTAAAACAGTTAAAAGAGATGTTATTCCCGGTTGTCCTGTTTATCATTTTCGGAGGAAGAGGAGAAGATCCTTTTTGGCAACTACTTTATTTTGTTGGGACTGGTCTATTAATTATAGGCTTATTGGTCATTGGAATTTTGCAGTGGTACCGCTACACTTATCGAATCGAAAGTGACGAGTTAAGAATTGAGTACGGTATTTTCATTAGAAAGAAAAGATTTATTCCCCTTGAGCGGGTACAAAGTATTGATATTTCTGCTGGTATTATTCAACGAATGTTTGGACTTGTAAAACTTCAGGTTGAAACAGCAGGTGGTGGGAATACAGCGGAGGCAGTTTTAACGGCTATCACTGTTTCAGAGGCAGAGCAACTTAAGAACGAGCTCTCTAAAAAACCAAAGGATGATGAAATAGTAGACGAAGTTGTAAGAGAAAGTAACGAGATAACAAAAGGATATCAAATCTCTACAACAGAACTATTTATTGCGGCAGTAACCTCCGGGAGTATAGGAGTAGTGTTATCGGCAGTAGGAGCATTAGCTGTTCAAGCTGATGAATTAATTCCTTATGAAACCATCTTTCGTCAGTTTGAAGATTTTGTAAGAATAGGGGTCTTTTTTTACGTTATTCTCATTTTTATTGTAGTATTACTAGCGTGGCTAATAGGAACGGTTATTACGGTCTTGAAATATGGTAATTTTTCAGTCGCTAAACAGGGGGAAGATCTAATTATTACTAGGGGAATCCTTGAAAAGAGACAATTAACAATTCCCCTTAAACGAATTCAAGCGATTCGAATACAAGAAAGTTTAATTCGTCAGCCACTAGGTTATGCAACGGTATTTGTAGAAAGTGCTGGGGGTTCTGTAGATAAGAATGAAGGACACTCAACAATACTATTTCCTTTAGTCAAAAAAGATAAAATTAATACACTTTTAAATAAACTAGTTCGTAATTATACACTTCCAGCAGATTTTAATAAGGCTCCCAAGAGGGCGATAATTAGGTACCTTATTCGCTCCACGTTGCCTATACTAGTTATTATTGTACCAGCCATTATTTTCTTACCTGTATGGAGTTATTTGAGTCTCCTACTGTTACCTTTAGCCATTTTGCTTGGTTATTGGCGTTATCAAGATGCTGGTTGGAAGTATGATGACTATCAACTTCAGCTACGATTTAGATTGTTTAGTAAAACGACCGTTTTATTGAGGAGATCTAGGATTCAATCTGTTATGAAAAGACAATCACTATTTCAATCTCGACATAAATTAGGGTCCTTTGTTACTTCCGTTAAATCAGCAATGGGTGGAAAGGATTTTAAAATTGTAGATTTTGAAGAAAATGATTGTGAAGATATGTTGAAATGGTACACAAAAAGAAGGAGTGAGTAGTCTTAGACTATTCACTCCTTCTTTTTTTATCTAAACAAAAGACCAACTAATACTAGTAACACGATAATCCCCCATATAAAATGTTTCATCGAGAGTTTAGGTAACCGGAAGGACATCGATTGTTTACTCCCAGTATGATGTGAGGTGTAGAAACCCTTCTTTCCTTGTAAAACGATAGGTCCAAGAGCAACCCCAGCGATTAGTCCAAATAAATGGGCAACAACATTAATATTTGAATTAATAAAAGTCATGATTAACCCAATAACTAGGATAGTAACGACAACCTGTGAGTTCGCTTGATCTATTAAATCTTTTCTGAACATGACCATATAAACGAAGATACCGAATAGCCCAAAAATAGCCCCTGATGATCCCACGTGAAGATAATCTAATGGTTCAAGAAAATAAGTGGCTATATTTGCAAGTACACCTGTACCAAAGTAGGTCAAGAGAAATCTGGGCTTTCCTAAAATTCGCTCTAATGCAGGACCGAATAACACAAGTGAAAAGGAATTAAACAGCATATGACTAAAGTTGCCGTGCATGAAGATTGGGGTTAAGAGGCGCCAATATTCACCTTCAGCTACTAAAAAGTTAAAACCGACCATTTGCTCAAGTAGTGTAGTACTTCCTGGTATCGGTAAAGCTGTGATTAACCATAGAAGGATGTGAATACCTACTAAAGTTGATATAATTGGATAAAATCGCAAAAACGTTTGAAAGTTTTCAGTTCTTGTAAACATAATAACGCTCCTTTTTTTATTAATTAATATGGTAACACAGAACACATATTTAGTAAGTAGATGTTTTTTGCTTAGAGTTTCAAGTCATATCTAAATTGAAGAGTGGATTGGAGCGGAAGGCACTTGACTCCTGCGGGATGTGAGGGAAGTTCGAGACCCCACAGGCGCAAGCGCCGAGGAGGCTCGAATCCCTCCCCGCGGAAAGCAAGTGCCTGCAGCGGAAAGGAACGGACTGTGTGAATATCGCAACAATATTTACTTCAATTTAAAACTTTACGAAAAAACCTTGTACTAATACTATGATAAGAAAAAAGATAATAGAAGAGAGGAACTGTATTCGTGATAAAGGGAATAGGGATAGATATTTGTGAACTAAAAAGAATTGAGAGTATTTTAAGAAAGCAGCCTAAGTTTGTTAACAGAATCTTAACTGACCAGGAAAAGGAATACTTTGAAGAGCTAACTGAGAAAAGACAAGTGGAATTTTTAGCGGGTCGATTTGCCGCAAAGGAAGCTTTTTCAAAAGCAAAAGGAACTGGAATTGGTTCAGATTTAAGTTTTTTAGATATTGAAATACATAAAGATAATAAAGGTAAACCCTTTATACATAAGCCTCATATCAAGGGAGAAGTAGCTCATCTTTCAATTTCACATAGTAAAAATTATGCTGTTGCTCAAGTAATTATTGAAAGCTCGTCAAGCTAGTCTGCATATTACCACACTTTGTCTCATATATTTCTAATGTGCAGGAGAGACAAGGTGTTAGGGGAGGTTAAAAGGTAGTCAAAAGCCAAACTGAGATAGAAAAAAGAGTAAATTAGCTTCACTTTTTTATAAAATTTTAATCTTTTATAAAAAATCTTTTTTCTGCGACAAGGCTTTTTCTTATCTTTTTATCAACCATTTCATCTTTCCTCTATATTATCGTCGATATGAGGCAAAGGGGTTGAAGAAATGAAGAAAAAATGGTTAGGTTTATTATTTGGGCTTATCGTAGTATTTGCTCTTGCTGGTTGTGGGGAAAAATCACAAGAGGATGTGGTTGGTGCACTGAATGAAAAGGTAGGAAAGCTATCTGGGTATAAGGCAGATGCCAAAATGACACTTCAAACAGGAAGTGAGCCACAGGAATATGATGTGCAAATTTGGTATAAACAACCTCACTATTACCGTGTTAATCTAAAAAATGCCCAAAAAGAACAAAGTCAAATGATTTTAAGAAACGATGAAGGTGTATTTGTTTTAACTCCAGCATTAAACAAAAGCTTCCGTTTCCAAAGTGATTGGCCTAAAAACAGCAGTCAAGCATACCTTTATGAGTCACTTGTAAAAGATATCTTGGATGATCCAGATGCTAAGTTTACAGCAACAAAAGAGCATTATGTATTTGAAACAAAAACAAACTACAAAAACAATAAGATGTTACCTAAGCAAGAAATTACACTAAATAAAAAGGATTTAGCTCCAATTATGGTTAAGGTAATGGACCCTGACCAAAATGCACTACTAACAGTAGAGTTTTCGAATGTAGAATTTGATGCAAGCTTTGATGGTGATGCATTTGATATGGAGAAAAATATGACGGGTGCTCAGCTTGAAGTCCCAGTTATGGCTGGTGTAAGCGAATCTCCACTTGCAGTTATGTACCCTGAAGTAATGCCGGGTGCTGAATTAGTAGAAGAAAAAGAAGTGAAGACTGAAAATGGTACTCGTGTAGTTATGACATTTGCAGGAGATAAATCGTTCACTTTAATTCAAGAAAGATCACAGGTTTCTCCAGCTGGAACGACAACTTCAATGAGTGGCGAGCCAGTTGACCTTGGATTCACAGTAGGTGCTCTAACAGAAAATTCAATTTCATGGACACTCCAAGGCGTTGACTTTATGTTAGCATCAGAAGATTTGACACAAGAAGAAATGATTTCAGTTGCACGATCTGTTCAAGGTCAAGCAATCAAATAATCAAAACTTGTAAACAGGCTCCTTTGCTGAGCCTGTTTCCTTTTCGTACTTATAAAATAATCCTCCATCAAACCATAATTCGATAAAGCGCCCTATTGACAACACTTTTGAAACAATCAATAATCTATCTTATAATTAGAACCTCACTCTTAGGGAATACCAAACTAATCAAGGAAGTGTGTTTCATGGAAATTTCGTCTTCTTTTTATCGAGATTCATGGGTTGAAATTGATCTCGATTGCATTTATAAAAATGTGCGTTCAATGAAACATTTTTTACCGGAAACATCTGGTGTTATGGCAGTAGTAAAAGCTAATGCCTATGGTCACGGAGATGCAATGGTTGCCAATGTTGCGCTTGAAGCGGGAGCAACCTATTTGGCTGTTGCCTTTTTAGACGAAGCCCTTTCTTTACGACAACAAAATATCCAAGCTCCTATATTAGTTCTAGGTGCTGTAAGGCCTGAGGATCTTAAAATAGCTGCTGAAAACAATATTACATTAACTGTTTTTCAAGCAGATTGGCTGAAGGAAGCGAGAGAGAGAAGTTCTTTCAAAGAGCCCGTTTCATTTCATTTGAAATTTGATACGGGTATGGGACGTTTAGGGATTAAAGATCAGACAGAGGTTAATGAGCTTCTGCATATGATTGAGGAAGATGATCGGCTTACTCTTGAAGGTGCATACACACACTTTGCTACGGCTGATGAGCTAAATACTACCTACTTTAACCACCAATATGAACGTTTTATGGAAATGGTTGATTGGTTACCTGTACGTCCAAAGATCATTCACTGTGGAAATAGTGCAACAGGCTTTCGCTTTCCAGAAAAGGTGTTTAATTATGTAAGATTTGGAATCGGTATGTACGGCTTAACACCATCTCTCGAGATAAAAAATGACATTCCCTTTCAACTACACGAGGCTTTTTCTTTACAGAGTCGTTTAGTTCATGTGAAAAAAATTAAAAAAGGTGAAAATATTAGTTACGGAGCAACTTATACTGCAACTACTGATGAGTGGGTAGGGACGGTCCCGATAGGTTATGCTGATGGTTGGTCCCGGAAGCTCCAAGACTCTGAAGTGTTAGTGGGAGGAATTAGGTGTCCAATTATTGGTCGGGTTTGTATGGATCAATTTATGGTAAGGTTACCTTATGAGTTTGCACGAGGAGAAAAAGTCACTCTAATTGGTGTACAAGGAGATAACAATATTGGAATCGATGAGGTAGCAAAAAACCTAGATACAATCAATTATGAAGTGCCATGTTTGATAAGTTATCGAGTACCTCGTATTTTTTTCAAAAATAAGAGTATAATTGAAGTTAGAAATCCTGTTTTAGTAAATCATTATTAGTGTAATTTTCCATGCATAAGAACATGATTTATATGACGATAATAGAGAAGGAATTCTAATTGCACTTTGCATCTTTGAATATTAATGGTATTATTAAAAGTGGAATAGAATAGAATAATTGGTGTGTAGTTATGGTGGAGGTGTATGTTTGTGTCTGAATCCAGCGCAACAACAGAAATTTTAATCCGTTTACCACAAGCATTAGTGAGTGAACTAGACGGGCTAGTAATTCAAGAAAACGGTAACCGTAATGAACTAATCTATCAAGCGACAAAAATGTACCTTCGTGAAAGAAAGAAACGTCAAATTCGTGAATCAATGAGACGTGGGTACATGGAAATGGCAAAAATCAATCTAAACATCGCATCGGAAGCATTTTTAGCTGAATCCGAGGCAGACCACACCGTAGAACGCCTAGTTAGCGGGGGGTAATCACTTGATTGTTAAACGTGGCGACGTTTATTTTGCTGACCTTTCCCCTGTTGTTGGTTCGGAGCAAGGAGGCGTTCGTCCTGTGCTTGTCATCCAAAACGATATAGGGAATCGGTTTAGTCCCACAGTTATTGTCGCAGCCATTACAGCACAAATTCAAAAAGCAAAGCTACCAACTCATGTGGAAATTGATGCTGAACGTTATGGATTCGAGCGCGACTCTGTCATCCTATTAGAACAAGTACGTACAATTGATAAGCAGCGCTTAACTGATAAGATCACTCATCTAGATGATGAAATGATGGACAGAGTGGATGAAGCCTTACAGATCAGTTTAGGACTCATCGATTTTTAATATTTTTCTTTTAACAATGAAGTTGCCTTTTGGGGTAGCTTCTTTTGTTTTATATAACGGTATAATTTAAACTGATAAAAACAGTGATGGAGGAGTGTTATTTGGAACAAGTAAACTATTGGAATGTTGTTGATGAGCTAGCAGAAGTTCTCACACAAGTAAACATTCCATATCAATTTATTGGATCAGCGGCTTTGCGTATACAAGGTGTCGGACTTCCGCCAGAAAATAAGATGGAAATACTATTTCAATGGGACCTACTAGAAAATACATATGAATTATTTAAAAAGCATAATCCTACCGAGATACAAAAGTCAGCAAGTGAAGCACGTTTTAGTTTTGTTTTTAAGAGTCTTGAGGTGACCTTTATGTGTTACTTTAATACAACTATCAAGACAGACCCTTACCGAATTCCTGTTAAGTTAAAGGGAAAAGAGATATGGTGCAGATCACTCTATTCTTATGAATATTCTTATAAGCTGGAATTTGTGAAGCCAATCCGTAAATTCCTAGGATCTAAACAACAAGAAATGAGTACTGACAATGAAACTGCCTGGAATCAAAACAATTATTTAGCACTATTAAATCGGTATGGTAATCCAACTGATATTGTAGAAAAAATAAAAGAGAATCCTAAGTGGCGCCTACATCCTTTCTATAAATATATGAGTGATATTAATGGTAAAAGCGTGGTTCATTTGATGGGGTCAAATGGAATTAAGGGAATCGCTATGGCTTTATTAGGGGGGGATGTAACTGTAGTAGATTTTTCAAAAGAAAATGAAAGGTTTGCAATGGAGCTTGCAGAGGCGGCAAATGTCTCACTTAACTATGTAGTGGAAGATGTTTTAAGGGTACAGGATAAATTACCTGGGGAATCAGCAGACATCATCTTAATGGAGTTAGGCGTTCTACACTACTTTATAGATCTTACTCCACTTGCTTCAGTTATTAGTAAGTTGCTAAAAGCTGGAGGGACCTTTATACTGCATGAATTTCACCCAGTCTCAACAAAGCTTATTACGTCTGCAGGGAAAAAGCATAAGGTGACAGGCAATTACTTTGATCTTTCTATAAAGGAAGGAAATGTTGCTTTCACAAAGCACATGCCAACCGAGGAACAATCTAGTTTGACGAAAGTATATCAACGACAGTGGACCCTAGGTGAAATAATCACCTCATTCGCAAGAGAGGGTCTATATGTAGAGATACTAGAAGAAGAACCAAATCACAAACTCCATGATATTGGCTTACCTAAAACTTTTACTATGGTAGCAAGAAAAAGATAAGAAATAAATTGTAAAAGGGATTGTCTATAAGGATAGTCCTTTTTTCTCATTTTCCCTCAGACGAGCATATTGTTTGAAATGATAAATGGATGATGAAATAATAGATTTAAGAACATTCATTCTAGTTTTGTTCTAAAAAAGAAGGGAGAGAGTAAATTATGCAACAGACTGAACCATACCCCAGGAGTAAAGAGGAGATCTATGAGTTTATTAAGGAGTTTCAAGTGGATGGGTCAAGAAAAGCCCAGCGAGTATTGGTAGAACGTTATAAGAACTTAGTGCATAAGCTTGCAAGGAAATACTCTAAAGGTCGAGAGTCACATGAAGATATTGTACAAGTTGGATTAATGGGTTTACTTGGTGCAATCCGTCGATATGATGGGTCATACGGGAAAAGCTTTGAAGCATTTGCCATTCCCACTATTGTAGGAGAAATAAAACGTTTCCTACGTGATAAAACCTGGAGTGTACATGTTCCTAGAAGAATAAAAGAACTAGGACCAAAAATAAAAAAGACAGTCGATGAATTAACCCCAAAACTTCGCCGAACACCAAAGGCAAAAGAAATTGCCGATTACTTACAAGTACCTGAAAAAGAAGTCCTTGAAGCTATGGAAATGAGTAAAAGCTATAATGCTCTATCAATGGACCACTCATTAGAGGTGGATTCCGAGGGAAGTGCTGTTACTTTAATGGATGTAGTCGGGAACCCGGAAAAAGGGTATGAAAGAATTAATCAGCGTTTAACCCTCAAAAAAGCTCTTCAAGTACTAGATGAACGTGAATATCACGTCATAACCTACCTATTTCATAATGATATGAATCAAAAAGAAGCTGGAAAAAAGCTTGGTATTTCTCAAATGCACGTATCTCGAATTAGACGTAAGGCATTAAGTAAACTTCGTGAAGAAATAGTAACCGCCTCCTAAGTAAATGTAATCCTCATGGATGAATGATAATCATCTATGAGGATTACTTTATTAAATGTGATAATTTTAGTAACAATGAATCTTTTGGGAGATTTTGATAAAATGATAAGATAATAAAGTATTGAATGATGTTTAGGAGGAATATTTCTTGCAGGAAACCTTACATAAAGAAGATCAATTGATTAAAACAATTGCCAAAGAACTAACAATCAAAGAAAAGCAAATCAAAAATGTAATCGACCTATTAACAGAAGGTAACACGGTTCCATTCATCGCCAGGTACCGAAAAGAACAAACCGGTGCATTAGATGAGGTTCAAATTAGAGATATTCAAGAAAAATGGCAATACATGCAAAACCTTGAAACGAGAAAAGAGGAAGTCATTCGTCTTATTGAAGAGCAAGGTAAGTTGACAGAAGAATTGAAAGGACAAATTACGAAATCTACAAAGTTACAACAAGTAGAAGATTTATACCGTCCTTATAAACAAAAGAGGCGTACAAAAGCAACAGTTGCTAAAGAAAAAGGATTAGAGCCTTTGGCGGAATGGATATTCAGTTTTCCGATTGGGGTCCAAGTAGAAGAGAAGGCTAAAGAGTTTTTATCAGATGAAAATGAAGTAAACTCAGTAGAAGAAGCTATTCAAGGTGCAAAGGATATTATAGCTGAATGGATATCTGATGATGCTAATTACCGTCAATGGATACGAACTGAAACCTTCAAAAAAGGTAAAATTGTTTCTGTTGCTAAGGATACAGAAAAAGACGAGAAGAAAGTGTATGAAATGTATTACGAATATGAGGAGCCTGTTAGTAAGGTTGTTCCACATCGTGTACTTGCATTGAACCGCGGGGAAAAAGAAGAGGTATTACGTGTATCAGTGGAACCGCCTATTGACCTGGTTCTTTCATACTTACAAAAGCAAATCCTAAAAACACAGACTACTACCGTATTAAACCAGGTAATAGAAACAATTGAGGATAGCTATAAGAGGTTAATTCAACCTTCCATTGAGCGAGAAATTCGCAAAGAACTTACGGAAAAAGCGGAAGACCGTGCGATACATATCTTCTCAGAGAACTTACGTAACTTATTATTGCAACCTCCATTAAAAGGGAAAATGGTTCTGGGAGTTGACCCAGCCTATCGAACTGGCTGTAAGCTCGCTGCTGTAGATGAGACGGGGAAACTATTGAAGGTAGATGTGATTTATCCACACCCTCCTGTAAATAAAAAAGAGGCTGCAAAAGATAAGTTCAAAGCTTTCATAAATGAATTTAATATCGAAATGGTTGCGATAGGAAACGGAACTGCTTCTAGAGAAACAGAACAATTTGTTGCCGAAACATTGAAAGAGTTTACACGTGAAATTTATTACTTAATCGTTAATGAGGCTGGGGCTAGTGTTTATTCTGCTTCTGATCTGGCTAGAGAAGAGTTTCCTAATCTTCAAGTAGAAGAGCGAAGTGCTGCATCTATTGCAAGACGTCTGCAAGATCCTTTAGCAGAGCTTGTGAAAATTGACCCAAAATCGGTAGGGGTTGGACAATATCAACATGATGTCTCTCAAAAGAAATTATCTGATTCATTAACCTTTGTAGTAGAAACGGTAGTAAATAAAGTCGGAGTAAATGTAAATACCGCGTCTCCGTCATTATTACAATATGTAGCAGGGCTTTCAAAGGCTGTGGCTACCAATATTGTTAAGCAAAGAGAAGAGAATGGAAAATTTGTCAGTAGGAAAGAGTTAAAAACAATTCCTAGACTTGGAGCAAAGACGTACGAACAGTGTATTGGTTTCTTACGAATCATGGACGGAGACCAACCTTTAGATCGAACTGGCATTCACCCTGAGAGCTATAAAGATGTTGAAAAACTTTTGAAAAGAATTGGGGTAACTGTTCATGACATTGGTAGTGAGCAAGTTAAGGAAGGTATATCTCAAGTTTCCATTGAAGAACTAGCTACGGAGTTAAATATTGGGGAACTAACGTTAAAAGATATAATTGATTCCCTGGTTCGTCCTTCCAGAGACCCAAGGGATGAGCTAGCTAAACCGTTACTTAAAAAGGACATCCTTCAGCTTGAAGATCTTAAAAAGGGAATGGAACTAGAAGGGACAGTTCGAAATGTAGTAGATTTTGGTGCCTTTGTTGATATTGGTGTAAAACAAGATGGACTAGTTCATATTTCAAAATTAAGCCCTAATTTCGTAAAACATCCATTGGATGTAGTTTCAGTTGGGGATGTTGTTAAAGTTTGGATTGACGATGTAGATACAACCAAAGGTAGAGTTGCATTAACCATGCTCCCACAATAGGTAACAAAAGAAACACTGCTGATTATGAGCAGTGTTTCTTTCTATAAAAAAACCAGCATTGATTTAACATCTTAATTTGATATCTATTTTTCTCGTAGTAGGCTCGTTTCATTTGGTTTTTTAACCATGAGGGCATTGTCATACCTCCCTTTATCGGTATAATGGAGTATGGTGTGTTACATAGTGTATGCAATTATAGTTCGTCTCGTTCTCATTATTTTAAAATACTAATTCTAAGTTTGTAAGACGAAAAAGGAGGAACATAATGGAGCAAAAGGAACTACAGAAACTTGTAGAAACCACATCCATTCAGTGGTTTGGCAAGCCTTTTCGTCACGAAGCGATGTTTAATAGTAGACTACGTACAACAGGTGGTCGTTATATATTGAACTCTCATGATATTGAATTAAACCCAAAGCACTATGAGGAATATGGTGAACAAGAGCTAATAGATATTATTAAGCATGAGCTATGCCATTATCACTTACATATCGAAGGTAAAGGATATAAGCATAGAGATGAAGATTTTAAAGAGCTTTTAAAAAAAGTGAAAGCCCCTAGGTTCTGCACACCCTTAAAGTCGATTAAGCGAACAAAACGTTCAGTTCAGCATTTATATAAATGCTCGAAGTGTGAACAGGAATATAGAAGAAAAAGAAAAGTTGATACAAATAGGTATGTATGTGGGAAGTGCTCAGGGAAATTATTGAAATTATAACTTAAGGTTGACTTTAAAATATGGTCTGTGATAAATTATAAAAGCCGTCGTGAAACAGACGGTTTTAATATCGTTGAAACAAATCATAATCTTGACAAGAAAATAACAGCTTCTTATAATAAAAGAAGTAAAGACAGGCTTTCTAATTTCTACAATTCCACAGTAGCTCAGTGGTAGAGCTATCGGCTGTTAACCGATCGGTCGCAGGTTCGAGTCCTGCCTGTGGAGCCATTATGGGGAAGTACTCAAGAGGCTGAAGAGGCGCCCCTGCTAAGGGTGTAGGTCGCGTAAGCGGCGCGAGGGTTCAAATCCCTCCTTCTCCGCCATAAAAATTAATACTATAATGGCCCATTGGTCAAGCGGTTAAGACACCGCCCTTTCACGGCGGTAACACGGGTTCGAATCCCGTATGGGTCATACAATTAGTGGGAAGTAAGATACGAACCTGTTATCTTACCTCCCACTTCGATTCTCAATTGGAGGATTAGCTCAGCTGGGAGAGCACCTGCCTTACAAGCAGGGGGTCGGCGGTTCGATCCCGTCATCCTCCACCAAAGTTTTTTCACGTAACGGAGTGAAGTGAAAATAACTGTCCTTAATCTCGCAGGGCGAAAATAACGTTCCTTAATTCACTGGTCCCGTGGTGTAGCGGTTAACATGCCTGCCTGTCACGCAGGAGATCGCCGGTTCGATCCCGGTCGGGACCGCCATATATATAATCAAAAATAGGTATCAATCCTACCTAATAACTTAAGTACTATTCATGTTGATTATTCAATGGGCTATAGCCAAGCGGTAAGGCAACGGACTTTGACTCCGTCATGCGTTGGTTCGAATCCAGCTAGCCCAGCCATTTTGTTTATAATAGTAATAATGCGGGTGTGGCGGAATTGGCAGACGCGCTAGACTTAGGATCTAGTGTCTTTGACGTGGGGGTTCGAGTCCCTTCACCCGCACTTTACAAATTATCTGCGGTCGTGGCGGAATGGCAGACGCGCTAGGTTGAGGGCCTAGTGGGAGTTAATCCCGTGGAGGTTCAAGTCCTCTCGGCCGCACCAGAAAAAACAAAAAAGTTTTTAACAAAAACACTTGCAATTCATTTTCAAAGGTGTTACTATAGAAAAGTCGCTAATTTGATTAAAACAAATACAGAGACAACATCTACTAAGTGGCAGTTGATTAATGCGCCCGTAGCTCAATTGGATAGAGCGTCTGACTACGGATCAGAAGGTTATGGGTTCGACTCCTTTCGGGCGCGC
>CANMHG010000020.1 GCA_947497585.1 uncultured Bacillaceae bacterium
CAGGATCAAACTCTCCAATAGAGTTGATTAGCTCATAGCTAAAACATTTTTTTAAAACAAACATTGACGCTTGTGTTGTGTTCAGTTTTCAAAGAACTTTTTAACTCAATCGCTCGTAAGCGACTTTATCAATATAACATGTTGTGTTTTTTAAGTCAACATGTTTTTTGTTTTTCTTTATCGCTGTTGTTTGTGTATCGCAGCGACGAAATATAATATACCATGTATTCTTTTACAGAGTCAATACTTTTTCAGAAAAACTTTTTAGAGATGAAATGGCTCCTATACTATTCTATAGGAGCCATACATTTTAATCAGCTCAGAGCGATGTATCTTCTATGGTAAATACCCACACCTTTTGTTTCAATTCTTTCAACTGATACTAGCCTTTTTTCGATTAGGTATTCTAGTAACACTTCTAAATCCACACTATACGAATCTAATTCCGGATGTTCTTCCATTTCACTATATGACCACGTTTCAGTTCTCGAACTCAGAACATTGATTAGGTGTTTCCCTCCAGTTGCAGCTCGAGAGTGAATTAGAAATTCACTAGCAAGGAAAAGTAACTCAAGTCTTTTGTTAATCGGCTCTTCACTTTCAATTAGTTCCTGATAAAGCTTATGTATTTGGGGTTCCATTTGTTTCACTTGATTCCAGACAGTTACTTCTGGATGAAATCCTTTTTCAATTACAGATAGTCTTGCCAAATGATGAAGTGCATGTATAACGTTGTTATAAGCATCCAGGTAATTTTTCTGTGCTAAAAATGCCTTTCCATCCTGAAATCTTCTTATTAACTTAGCAAATTCGATTCCTATTTTCTTTTGACGATCAGACATAGGAAATTCATGATATTCTTCTTTTAAATGTTGGATATATTCATTTCGATCAAAAAGAACCTTCCCATGCAGTACCCATTCTGAGACTTTTCGGTTAGTTCCGTAAAGCAGCCAATTCTTAAGTTGCTCATCCCTCACTGTGTATAAGGAAGCTTTTTGATTTTCGTATTCATAATGTCTTATTGTCATTTGTTTTTCTTGCTCTTTTACAATAACTAATATCACGGTATCAAAGGAATCGGTAATTGCTAGTAAGCTTTTCGCTTTTTCTACCATAATGATTCCTAGTGTGTTTGTTTGACTCGCTCTTTCTTGATAAATAGGACGTAACAAATCTTTCATTTAACTGTCCTCCATATTTATAGTTGAGTAATACTTTCGACAGGACTATCAATAAACCCTTTCTAAATAGAAAGTTTTTGGGTCACAAAATTTCCCCTTTTTAAAGCTATTATGTAATATGATATAGTATGTATAGGAGGAATGAAGATGGCATTAAAATATTCTAGTAAAATAAATAAAATTAGATCGTTTGCTCTTGCCTTAATTTTCATTGGGTTTGCCGTAATGTATGGAGGTATCTTCTTCCGTGAATCTGTTTGGGCAATGACCATTTTTATGTTATTGGGGCTTCTTTTTATAATCGCTAGTACAGTCGTTTATTTTTGGATTGGGATGCTTTCAACGAAAACCGTTCAAGTTGTCTGTCCTTCATGCAATAAATCAACGAAAATGCTTGGAAGAGTTGACATCTGCATGTACTGCAATGAAACACTTACATTAGATCCCACTCTTGAAGGAAAAGAATTTGACGAGAGCTACAATCGTAAAAGTTTAAAATAATAAATCTCTATTCGATTTACAACATAGTGAAAGTAAAGAGTGGATTGGAGCGGAAGGCACTTGACTCCTGCTCAGAAGTTGAGGAAAGGTCGAGACCCCACAGACGGAACGTCGAGGAGGCTCGACTTCCTCCCCGCGTAAAGCAAGTGCCTGCAGCGCAAAGGAACGGCCTATTATCGAGATGATAAACAATGTTAATTAGCACAAAATAAAAAAAGCTGATAGCTACTTGCTATCGGCTTTTTTAATGTGCATTATTTTTCTGGCAATCCGGACATTCTCCGTAAACTTCCATTCGATGTTTATTCACTTTGAATCCAGTAACATGAGCAGCCAACGCTTCTACCTCATCTAAACCTGGATAATGGAAGTCAACAATCTTGCCACAGCTATCACAAATCACATGATAATGATCTGTAGTAACATAGTCGAAACGACTTGAGGCGTCACCGTAAGTTAATTCTCTTACAAGACCAACTTCACGGAATACTCTTAGATTATTGTAAACAGTAGCAACACTCATATTCGGAAATTTTCCTTCGAGTGCTTTATATATATCATCTGCTGTTGGATGAGACATGGCATTTATTAAATATTCAAGTACCGCATGACGTTGAGGAGTGATTCTGACCCCAGTCTCCTTTAACGTTTCAAGCGCTTCTTTTAGTTGATTATTAGACATCGCCATGCACCTCTTTTCTAAATAAAGATATTCTTACTTTATAATATTTATAATTAGTGTACCTTGTGATTCCTACTTTTGTCAATATTTCTACGTTTACTATATGATAAATGCAGGATTTTAATCACTGAGAGAATCACTTTCTTATTTATTGGTGAAGAGTCGGCTCTTCTTTACCTTCTTTGAAATTAATAAATCTTGCTGCAACAAATAAAAAGTCAGAAAGACGATTTAAATAAGAAGAAACTAATGGATTTACTTCATCACCAATAGCAACAGCTCTTCTTTCGGCTCTCCTTACAATTGTTCTGGCAATATGTAGAACAGCACCCGCTTCGCCGCCTCCAGGTAAAATAAAGTTAGTCAGTTGCGGTAATTGCTGATCCCATGTGTCAATCACTAGCTCAAGTTCTTTAATGTCTTCTTCAGTTAATTTCCACTTTACTTCCCTACCTGTTGGAGTTGCAAGTTCTGCCCCAACATGGAAAAGTGTTGTTTGTATTTTACGTAGGATTTGTATGACGTCATCTTTCTCACTATAGGTAGCCTTTTGAATATGCGTTAAAGCTAAACCTATAACTGAATTAGCTTCATCACAAGTTCCATATGCCTCAACTCTTAAATCATTTTTAGATACTCTTTCTCCATAAATCAAAGAAGTCGTCCCTTTATCACCAGTACGTGTATATATTTTCATTATATTACCCCCTGTCTGAATCTATTATCTATATTATCAAGTCTTATCGATTAAGAAAATACAGAAAAAAAGAGATATAATTCACTTTCCTCAAAAAAAGGTGCGGGAAATTTAATTCCCGCACTGCAATCACGCTAACATCTGAGGAGGTATGCCCTACACTCATAAAATACTCACCTGGCAGTCTTTTGGTATAGACGTATGCCTGTGTTTTGAAAAATAGGCTATTTATCTTTCTTTAATTTCTTCTAATGCTTCTTCCACATGACCTTTAACCTTAACTTTACGCCACTCTTTTACAATTTGCCCATCTGGGTTAATTAAGAAAGTTGAACGCTCGATTCCCATGTATTCTTTACCGAAGTTCTTTTTAAGTTTCCAGACATCATAAATTTTAGCCACTTGATGTTCATCATCGACTAGAAGTTTAAATGGTAAATCATATTTCTCTGTAAATTTTTGATGCTTCTCTGCCGAATCCGGGCTAACCCCTAGAATAACTGCGTTTAAATCAGAAAAGCTTTTATAGTGATCACGGAAGTCACATGCTTGAGTTGTACACCCTGGTGTCATGTCCTTTGGATAGAAATAAAGTACAACATATTTCCCTTTGTAATCTGATAACTTAACACTTTCTCCATTGGTTGATTTTAATTCAAAATCTGGCGCTGTCTTCCCAACTTCAACTATCATTACATTTCCTCCCAAAAACATAGTCTTTGCCTTTAGATTATCGAAAACTAGGCAGGAATACAAATGTTAGTCCCTTTCATAATTTACAACTGAACGAACTACAAACGCAGTCGGCATAATATACCCTAGTAACGCTTCAATAATGGACAGCCAACGCCCCACACCAACTGGTGTTATATCTCCATATCCCACTGAAAATAGAGTAATCGCACTAAAGTACATAGAATCCTGAAGTACAGACAAAAAGTCACCGTTTATGTATGTTCCACCTTCAATTAAGATCGGTTCTCCTAACATTATAAATGAGGTATAAATGATTCCAAATCCAAGTAACACCGTTATATAGATAAAAAATAGTAAAACAATATTTTCAAAGGAGATATACTGATTTCTCTTTCTACTCATTGAAAATAACGATTTTATGCTCATTACTAAACCCGCTATAACCATTGATAAAATAAATAATGGAAACAAACCTATCACCTCTATTAATAGGGTTCATTTATGTATACGAAAGGCTTGGCTAACTTAGTACTTATATATGGACAAACTCCTTCGACAATATATATAGAAGGAATTAATCAAAAGACGATTCGACAAGTGCGTGGGATTTGTCGAAAAACAGGCCAATTCATGCTAAAATAACCATGGATGTTAATTAGCAATGGAGGTATTTAAATGAACTTCTCTAAATCAGAAGAATTACATAAAGAGGCACTTGAACATATTGTTGGTGGTGTAAATAGTCCATCTCGCTCTTACAAAGCGGTTGGAGGTGGTGCTCCAGTTGTGATGGAAAGAGCTAAAGGGGCTTATTTCTGGGATGTTGATGGTAATAAGTATATCGACTATCTAGCCGCGTACGGACCTATTATAACCGGACATGCTCACCCTCATATTACAAAAGCCATTCAAGAGGCAGCTGAAAACGGAATATTGTACGGTACACCCACTCCTCATGAGGTTAAATTTGCAAAGATGTTAAAAGAAGCGATGCCTGCATTAGATAAGGTCCGTTTTGTGAACTCAGGTACTGAAGCGGTTATGACCACGATTCGTGTTGCTCGTGCTTATACAGGAAGAGATAAAATCATTAAGTTTGCTGGATGCTACCATGGCCATTCAGATTTAGTATTAGTAGCAGCCGGTTCTGGACCTTCAACATTAGGTACACCTGATTCTGCTGGTGTTCCGAAAAGTATCGCTCAGGAGGTTATCACAGTTCCTTTTAATGAAATCGAACCTCTAAGGGATGCCCTTGATAAATGGGGAGATCAGATTGCTGCTGTCTTAGTTGAACCTATCGTAGGAAACTTTGGAATCGTTGAACCACACGAAGGCTTCTTAGAACAAGTAAATGAACTAACCCATTCAGCAGGCGCTCTTGTTATTTATGATGAAGTCATTACAGCTTTCCGTTTTATGTATGGCGGTGCCCAAGACTTACTAGGGGTTAAACCTGATTTAACATGCTTAGGCAAAATTATTGGTGGAGGACTTCCTATTGGAGCTTATGGTGGTAAAAAGGAAATTATGGAGCAAGTTGCACCATTAGGTCCTGCTTATCAAGCTGGGACAATGGCTGGAAACCCAGCTTCAATTCTCTCTGGTATAGCTTGCCTTGAGGTTTTAAAACAAGAAGGAGTGTACGAACAGCTTGATAAGTTTGGAGCTATCTTAGAAGAAGGTATTTTAACACACGCCAAAACCTATAATATTCCCATTACGATCAATAGGCTAAAAGGTGCTCTAACAATTTACTTTACTGATGAGAGAATTGTAAACTATGAACAAGCAGAAAATACAAACGGTGAAATGTTTGCTACATTCTTCAAGTTAATGCTTCAACAAGGGATTAATTTAGCTCCTTCAAAATATGAAGCTTGGTTCTTAACAATTGCACATACAGAAGAAGATTTAGATGTTACATTAAAAGCAGTTGAGCATTCTTTTAAAATAATGTCAGGTGAATAAATATACACTTTTACAAAGTTAGGGTATTTCCACTTCCCCTAACTTTTTTTATTTTTTCTTTGAAAACGTTTACACCTTACTCCCTACTGTTTTGAGCAGTCTGAATAAAATGAATACTCTATCCAATTGGATGAATAGATAATTGATTTCACTTTTTTACTATGGTAAGATAAAGTATACTTTTCTGAAAATTTATTTTATTTGTTCTTTTTTTCACCGTGTAATCACTATCATTAACATAGTCTTACTATAATCTTATGCAAACAAAAACTTACAGGAGGTGAAGGCTGTAAGTAGGGGGAATGTAAAGAATTCATTAATTGAATAAAACCAATTCTTTTTAAAACCATTATTATTATCCCCTCCTCAAAAAGCCGCATTAATGAAAAAAAATTGGAGTCCAAGTACGTTTAGAGATTTCCACAATCAAGAGCATGATGCCTGTGGAATCGTATCCGCAATTGAAAAAAGAAGAATCCCCACAAAATTGAATATTGATACATGTATTAATGCCCTCGTGACAATGAATCACCGTGCAGGATTTATCAATGGTGAAGGTGACGGAGTAGGAATTCACATCGACATTCCCAAAGCGCTGTGGACAGAAAAGCTAGGAAAAGCTGAAGTAGATCCTAGTGTTGTCGATAACAAAAGCTTTATTGTTGGTCACTTTTTTATCAATCAAAATATTGACCTCGAAGAAAAGAAAAGCTCTATTCGTCAACTTTTCCAAGAAAACGGATTAGATCTTATTTTTGAAACAGATGAAGCGACATCTTCAAGTGCCCTAGGTCCAATCGCTACACAGCAGGAGCCTCTTTTTTGGCAGGTTGCCTTAGTAGCACAATCTCTTGAAAATCTATCAAAATGCCTATTTAATGTTTCCATTGAGATTGAAGAGTGTGGAAATGTACATGTTGCATCACTTAGTAATTATCATGCTGTCTATAAGGTGTTAGGTGCTGGTGATATTTTACCTAAGTATTATCATGATTTGGCCAACCCACTTGTAGCTTCAACAATGACATTAGGACATAATCGCTATTCAACGAATACATTATCTAACTTTTTCCGTGTTCAGCCATTTAGCCTCCTAGGTCATAATGGGGAAATTAATACGATTGCAAAGCTTCGCGATGAAGCTAGGATGATTCATGTTCCTCTCACAGATGGCGGAAGTGACTCACAGGATTTGAACCGCACAATTGATACAATGATTTCACGTGATGGTTTTAGTTTATTTGAAGCTGTTGACTTTATGTTCCCTCCGATCATCAATGAAATGAAAGCTTATCCAGAACACCTACAAGATTTATATACGTATGCTCGTGAGGCTTGGGGACATTTTGCACAAGGACCTGCGGGGATAATTTCTCGATATGGAGAAGAAGCAGTCTTTAGTGTTGATGCTCTGGGCTTGAGGCCAGTATGGATGTTAGAAAGAGAAGCCTCATATCTATTTGCGTCTGAACCGGGTATCATTCCTTCTACCGAATATATGGCTGAGCCAAAACCACTTTCTCCTGGTGAAAAAGTTGGTATGCTCTGGGATACTAATGATACTATGCAGGTTTTCCATTATGCAGAGTTTCAAGAAGAGGTATATAAAAGAGTAACAAAAAGAGTCGATATCACAAACTATCGCTCTAGATTATCAACACCTTCTTTCCCAAAAACAATTTCAGTAACAAAATCATCTACTGTTCACAACGGACAATATTCTGCTTTTGGTTGGGACCGTGAGCATATTCAGTTAATTGAACAAATGGCTGAAAAAGGTGCTGAGCCTATTCGTTCATTAGGTCATGATGCCCCACTTGCAGCAATTGATCCTGGTAGAAAAAATATAGCAGATTTTATAAAAGAAAGTGTAGCTGTTGTAACAAATCCTGCCATAGATCGTGATCGTGAAACAGAACATTTTTCAACACGTTCAATTATCGGCAAGCGTCCTTCCTTAATTTCCGACGACAAGAATGACTTTGTGATTGAGCTATCTTCACCTTTATTAATTGAAGGCAGTAACGGCTATGATTGCTCTTCAAAACTAGGTCAACCATCGTATGACCAGGTTGTGAATGCTTTTTCCGAAAAAAAGCTAACTCATTATTTATCTGCAACTTATACAGAGAATGAGAGTTTACAAGATGCACTAGTTCGTCTTGCAAAAGAAGCTGAAGATGCGGTAGAACAAGGTAAATCACTATTAATTATTGATGATGCCAATGCACACCAAAATGGGAATCTATGGATTGATCCACACTTGATTTTAGCTGCAGTCGACCAAGCATTAGTAGGTAAGCAGATTCGCCGTCATTGTTCAATTCTTCTCCGTTCAGGAGCGATTCGTTCACTGCATGATATTATTGTTGCTTACGGTCTTGGTGCGAATATTATTAGTCCATATTTACTTTTTGCAACCGTTGTGGAAGAAACAATTCAGCCATCAGTTAACCTATTTTCATCTCTAAATAAAGGGTTAGAAAAAGTTATCTCAACGATTGGAATCCATGAGTTACGTGGTTATGGCAGGTTATTCTCAGCCATCGGTCTTAATGAAGAGGTTGCGGATGTGCTACGAGTTGTAAATTTCCTAGGTTCTGAGAGTGTAGCCTATAACTTTGAAACTCTTACAAAAGATGCACTTGAACGTGCAGAAGATTTCAAGAATGAGAACGCAAGACCAGGTAAGCTGTTCCACATGTTCCCACGTATTTGGAAATCAATCGGTGATGTTGCTCAAACTGGGAATTATGACAGTTACCGTGAGAAGCTTACGGAACAAGAAGAAAATAACCCTACGACAATTCGTCATCTAACTGCTTTAAAAAAATCAGATAAGAACGTTTCTACTGAAAAAGTGAACATCGGCGTCGGTGACCATAGTCTACCATTTGTCATTTCGTCCATGTCTTTTGGCTCTCAAAACGAAATTGCCTTCCGCGCTTATGCAGAAGGTGCAGAACGTCTAAATATGATCAGTCTCAATGGTGAAGGCGGAGAAATCAAGGATATGCTTGGGAAGTATCCTCGTACAAGAGGACAACAAGTTGCGTCTGGTCGTTTCGGGGTAAATGCTGAGCTTTTAAACTCTTCTAATCTGTTAGAAATAAAAATTGGTCAAGGTGCTAAGCCTGGTGAAGGTGGACATCTACCTGGTTCGAAAGTTACTGCCAAAATTGCAGAAGCTCGTAATGCGACCATTGGTTCAGATTTAATCTCACCTTCAAACAATCATGATATTTACTCAATTGAAGATTTGGCTCAAATGATTGCAGAATTAAAAACAGCCAATGATCAAGCAAAAGTATCGGTAAAGGTGCCTGTTGTACCTAATATCGGAACAATTGCAGTAGGTATTGCAAAAGCTGGTGCTGATGTTATCACGCTAAGTGGCTTTGATGGTGGTACAGGTGCTGCACGAATTCACGCACTTCAGCACGTTGGTCTACCAGTTGAGATAGGAGTTAAAGCAGCTCACAATGCGTTACTCGAAGCCGGCTTGCGTCAGAATGTTGAGCTTTGGGCAGATGGCGGTATCAAAAGCGCGCTAGATGTTATGAAGGTTATGCTTCTTGGAGCGAACCGCGTAGGTTTTGGTACTTTATCAATGATTGCCATTGGTTGTACTACTTGCCGCGGCTGTCACCTTGATACTTGTCATGTTGGAATTGCAACACAAATAGAATCCGAAGCACAAGCAAAAGAGCACGGGTTACGTCGCTTCGTACCTCGTCAGCTTGATAACGCTGTTCAAGGCTTAGTTAATCTATTTGGTGCCTTTGGAAATGAGTTAAAAGCGTTAACCGCTTCATTAGGCTTTGACAATCTTCAAAGCATTGTCGGACGTTCAGATTTACTAGAACAAGTTCGAGGACTTGAGTCAATGGATTTAACTGAACTTTTAAAGCCTCTTGAAATTGAGCAATTGCCTTATAAAGAAGTGGCAGCAAGTGCCGAGGAAAAACAATTACTAGTTGCTGTTGGTGCTGAGTATTTAGATAACAATATAGAAGACCTTCACACTTCTCGTGAATTCGCAACTGTTACATCAGAGCAAAGGGTTCTAGGAAGTCGTGTTTCCTGCCACCGTGTTCGCGGCAGATTAGATGGTTCATATCGAAATCTACCTGACATCACGTTGAAGTACACGGAAGGTTCCATCCCTGGTAACGGCTTAGGCGCCTACAACAGTAGTGGAATTAATATCCACGTTCAAGGTGGGGCCCAAGATGGCATCGGTAAAACTGCGTTCGGCGGAAACATCCTTATTTTTAAATCAAAAGGAAAGGATGGCCAGTTCTATAATGGTTCTGTCGGAAAAGGCTTTGGCTATGGTGCACAGAGTGGCGTTCTCTTAGTTCAAGGTAATGCCGATGCACGTGCTGGCATTCGTCTATCAGGTGCAGATATGATTATCGGCGGTCAAGTGACGAAACCAATTGAAGAAAGTGAACATGGCAATATCGGTGTTCATGCAAACATCAAAGGCTTTGCGTTTGAGTATATGACAAACGGTCGAGGCCTTGTACTTGGAGATCCAGGTCCATGGATTTGTGCAGGAATGACAGGTGGAGTAGTTTATCTACGACACCAACCAGAAATGGGCCTAACAAAAGCAGCAATTGAAAGACGTATTGCTAAAGGAGCTAAAGTTTCCATTGCTACCCTTTCTGAAAAAGGGAAAAAGGATGTTGAGGAGCTGCTTACGAAGTACATTGATGGACTTGTGCTACATGGTCAGGTGGAGGAAGCTGAGAAATTAAGGACTTTACTTGATAATCCAACAGAACACTTTTTCCAGATTAATCCTACTAAAGAACAGGCTGATCCGGCTGTTTCTACTGAATAATGTGAAAAGGAGCACTCGTGTTGGGTGCTCTTTTTCTTGCTGGTAGATGGAATTCGGACTTGTTTCGGGGATTACCTGCTTAACCTGTCCAAATCATCATGGGATTCGGACTTATTTCTCGGATTAGCTGCTTAACCTGTCCGAATCACCACGGAATTCGACTTGTTTCTCAGATTACCAGCTTAACCTGTACGAATCATCATGGGATTCGGACTTGTTTCTCGGATTACCAGCTTAACCTGTCCGAATCACCACGGAATTCGGACTTGTTTCTCGGATTACCCGCTCAACCTGTACGAATCACCACAGAATTCGGACTTGTTTCTCGGATTACCTGCTCAACCTGTACGAATCACCACGGAATTCGGACTTATTTCTCGGATTACCCGCTCAACCTGTACGAATCACCACGGAACTCGGACTTGTTTCTCGGATTACCTGCTCAACCTGTACGAATCACCACGGAATTCGGACTTGTTTCTCGGATTAGCTGCTTAACCTGTACGAATCACCACGGAATTCGGACTTGTTTCTCGGATTAGCTGCTCAACCTGTCGGAGTAGCCCGCGGAAAGCGAAGTGGATTCTAGCCAATAACACCCCATTTACTTTTTATAACTATTTTCCGATGTGACCAACCAATTAGGACTTTACTGTTTAAACATTTTGTAATAGGCTAAATACTATCATATAGGTACTTTTACAAAGGAAGGTTTGTACATAATGAAACTTGGTGCCCGCATTTTTAAAACGGGAATAGCCATCACCTTAGCACTTGTGCTGGCTGATTTCTTGAATTTATCAGCACCCGTATTCGCAGGAATTGCTGCCATTTTTGCAATTCAACCGTCTATATACAGGTCAGTTGTATCCGTTATTGAACAGTTTCAAGCCAATGTGATCGGTGCCGGTTTAGCAATCTTTTCGGTCTTATTATTTGGTAATGATCCTTTTATCATTGGATTAACAGCCATCCTGGTTATTGCTATCACCATTAAGCTAAAAATTGAGTCTACCATACCTGTTGCTGTGGTTACTGTTATTGCCATCATGCAAAATCCTGGAGATGAGTTTTTATCCTTTGCCGCGCTCCGTTTTTCGACGATTATGCTTGGAATTCTATCTGCCTTCTTGGTGAATTTAGTCTTTATTCCACCAAAGCATGAGAAGAAACTCTATTATAAGATCGTTGATCAAACTGAAGAAATTTTAAAATGGATTCGAATGAACACTCGAAATGCTTCTGAATTTGGAGTGTTAAAGTCTGATATTGATAAAATCAAAGACGGGATGCAAAAGGTAGAGCAATTTTACTTATTGTATAAGGAAGAACGAAACTATTTAAAAAATAACAAATATGTTAAAGCGCGTAAATTAGTTATTTACCGTCAGATGATTAAAACAACAAACAAGTCTCTTGCTACTTTAAAAAAGCTACATAGACTTGATAATGAGCTAAAGAGTATGCCAGATGATCTTCAGCAGTTAATCATAGAAGAACTGAACGACCTATTGTATTTTCACGAACAAGTGCTTTTAAAGTTTATCCGAAAAACAAAACCACACCCAGAGGATCTTCATGGAGAATTGGAATTCAACAAAAAATCGGTGATTGAACGATTTGTTAAGTATAACAAACTTGATGATGAACGAGCTCAAAAGGATTGGTATCACTTATTTCCACTGATTTCCACAATCGTTGAGTATAGTGATGAAATGGAACATCTTGATACATTGATTGATCGATATCAAGCCCATCATAATGCTGATGACGATTTTGGTAAAGATGCATAATAAAAACCCCCATTCGAATATCGAATGGGGGTTTTACATTAGTTAGTTATTATTTAAGGCTAACACCTTTGAAGAATGGAGTACCACTGAAGTTTACGAATAAACCTTCGATACCATTCATACCGTGATTGAAGTCAGGGTGTTGTAGGTATGCCATTGGCACTTCTTCTACAAGGATTTCAGAGATCTCTTTGTAAGCCTCGTTACGAGCGTCTTGGTCAGGATTTTGACGAGCAAGGTCTAGAAGCTCATCAACTCTCTCGTTTTTGTAGAATGAACGGTTACCAGGTGAACCAAAGTTCTTAGAGTGGAATAATGCATATAGACCGTAGTCAGCATCACCAGTTACAGTAGTCCATCCAAGGATGAATAATTCGTGCTCACCAGCAGCAGTCTTTTCAAGGAAAGTACCCCACTCGATGATATCAATTTCAACTTCAATTCCAAGCGGCATTAATTGAGCTTGAATTAACTCAGCGATATCTGCACGCTCTTTGTTACCTTCGTTAACCATTAATTTTGTTTTGAATCCATCAGCAAAACCAGCTTCTGCTAAAAGTGCTTTTGCACCTTCAACGTCATATGGAAGTGGAGTTAAGCCTTGGTAGTTACCAACTACAGTTGGAGCTAATGGTCCTACAGCTTCAACACCTTGGCCATCTAATACTCCGTTTACGATATCGTCTTTATTAATTGCCATAGCAATTGCTTGACGTACTTTAATGTTATCAAAAGGAGCTACGTTCATATTGAAACCTAGGTAGTCCATACGTGTACCACGTACATTATCAATTTCGATACCAGGCATAGCAGATACGCGTTCAACATCTGAAGCACCAACTAGCATTACATGTGCTTCACCAGTTTCAAGCATTGCAACACGAGTTGCTTGCTCAGGTACGTTCTTCATTACTACACGGTCAACTTTTGCAAGCTCTCCCCAGTAGTTTTCGTTTTTAACGAATACGATTTCAGCACCACGGTTCCAAGATTCGAATTTGAATGGACCAGAACCAATTGGGTTTTCGTCAACTTTTTTACCGCCACTTCTTTCTTCTTCGATTGCAGAAGGAGCAACGATTGAACCTGCGTTATGAGCTAAGTGAGCAGGTAGTGGAGCAAATGGGAATGCAGTTTTAACATGAACTGTTAATGGGTCAACTACAACAACCTCAGTGATCATGTTAAGTACAACCGCACGTGGTGATGCAAATTCAGGATCAATAATACGCTCAATGCTTAATTTAACAGCATCAGCATTAAAGTCTGTGCCATCATGGAATTTTACGCCTTCACGTAATTTGAATTCCCAAGTAGTTTCATCTACAGAACTGAACTCAGTTGCTAGTAAAGGTACAACAGACCCATCAGCAGCATAAGTAGTTAAAGTTTCAAAAATTTGTGATGTTGCAGTAGTAGTAGCTGTATCATTTGATCCGTGTGGATCTAGTGTTGGAGCATCTGATCCAGATACATATACTAACTCTCCGCCACCTTCAGATGCTGCTGGAGCATCAGTTGAGTCTTTTGAATCAGCTGGTTTATCAGTAGCTTTGTCTCCGCCACCGCTACAAGCCGCTAACGCAAATACGAACGCTAGTACTAATAGTAGTAAGAAATTTTTTGTAAGCTTCATTCGTGTTTTACCCCCTAATATTTTTTTCTAGATAGCCTAGCTACCTTTCACTTTTTTATAATAATCTAAAAATTATAAACTTACAATATATTTTTTTAATTTGATTAATATTTTTGTAATGTTTGTAATAAATTAGCAATAAATACCTATTTCTATTATTCGAATAATAATATTTATTTGTATTTATTTTCCAAATATAATATTGTTATCACTTCTCTTCCTATATAAATATAGTATTTAGAAAATCTAGAAAAGTCTTTATATAACTATTGTAAATTTACTTTAACATAGCTATTATAGTTACTAACTGTGTATAAAATATTACAAAAATTAAAAATGTTACATTTATAGAAAGGATGGAAAAAGGACATGAGTCAACCGCAACTTCAACCTACAACAGGAACTCCTGTTAAAGTACAAAACACGAACACCGCAGCTTGGAAAGCATTCTATAAGAAGCTTGCAAAAAATAAAGCTGCACTGGTAGGAGCCTGTATCGTATTGGTATTTACCCTCCTAGCAATCTTCGCTCCTTTATTAGCACCACATGATCATATCATGCCTGTAATGAGCAAAAAGCTTGAAACACCCTCTGCCGAGCACTGGTTAGGTACAGATGATAAAGGGAGAGATATTTTAAGTCGTCTACTATATGGATCTAGAATTTCGTTAACAGTTGGAGTTCTATCAACTCTATTAGGTGCCTTCGTTGGTATCATCATGGGAATTGTAGCAGGCTATTATGGTAGATGGATAGATTCCTTGATTATGAGAATCTGTGATGTGTTACTAGCTTTCCCTGGTATTCTATTAGCACTTGCAATTGTAGCAATCCTAGGTGCAAGTACAACAAATGTTATCATCGCTGTTGCTTTCTTCGCGGTACCAACATTTGCACGTATTGTTCGAGGATCCACTCTAGGTGTTAAAAAGTTAGAATATATTGATGCAATTAAAGCAATGGGAGCTAGTGATTTCCGAATCATATTCAAACATATACTTCCAAACATTGTTTCACCAATAATCGTACAAGCCACTCTTTATATCGCGTCAGCAATTATTACAGCAAGTGCTCTTTCCTTCCTAGGAATGGGAACTAAACCACCGACTCCTGAATGGGGTACGATGCTAAGTGACGGCCGTTCATATATTGCACAGGCACCTCACCTTACGCTATTCCCGGGTTTAACAATTTTACTTGTTGTAATTGGATTTAATTTATTTGGTGATGGTTTACGAGATGCGCTTGATCCTAAATCGAAGAAATAATTCATAAAGGAAGGTGACAACCAATGTTGATCTATATGATTCGAAGACTATTTCAAACTATCCCCGTAATGATCGGGGTAACCTTAGCAGTATTTTTAATGATGCACTTAATTCCTGGGGATCCTGCACAGATTATGGCAGGGGAGAATGCGAATCCTGAACAAGTTGAGCAAATGCGCAAAAATTTAGGACTTGATGATCCACTTCATGTTCAATATATACGTTATGTTACTAACGCAATTCAGGGTGATCTTGGTGAATCAATTCGAACAAAACGTGATGTAACAGAAGAAATCTTTACAAATCGATTTTGGATTACCGTTCAGTTAGCTATTCTGGGTACAGCTTTATCCGTAATATTAGGTCTAATAGCAGGTATTATTTCAGCTACAAGAAAATATAGTTTTGCTGATGTTACCATCATGATCGTAGCCTTATTCGGTTTATCTATGCCTAACTTCTGGCTTGGTATTATGTTAATTTACTTATTCGCTGTTGATTGGGGTATCTTACCTGTAGCAGGTTGGGGAACCTGGAAGCAAATGATACTTCCGGTCATTACTCTTGGAACTGGTGGAGCTGCAATTATCGCTCGTATGACACGTTCAAGTATGCTAGAGGTTATTAACCAAGATTACATTCGTACCGCTTATGCTAAAGGGGTAAGCGATAAATTAGTTATCTACAAGCATGCACTTCGTAATGCATTAATTCCTGTTGTAACTGTTGTTGGTTTACAATTCGGAGGATTACTTGGTGGAGCAATTGTAACTGAAACAGTATTCGCAATTAATGGGTTAGGTCGTCTGATTATTGACTCAATCCGAGCGCATGATTTCCCAATGGTACAAGGAACGATTCTTGTATGTGCAGTTCTGTTTGTATTTGTAAACTTCATTGTTGATATTACGTATCGCTTAGTAAATAAACGTATTGATTTGAACTAGAACGAAGGACGGTGAAAGACTATGACTGAATCAAAAAATGATCTAATTCTAGAGGTAAAAGGACTACGCACCTCATTTTTCACAGATGAAGGTGAAGTTAAGGCTGTAGATGGTGTTGATTTTTCAATCGAAAAAGGTAAAACAATCGGAATCGTTGGGGAGTCTGGATCTGGTAAAAGTATCACCTCTCTTTCCATCCTTCGTCTTCTAGAAGAAGGTATCGGTAAGATTGTTGGTGGAGAAGTTATCTTTAAAGGTCAAAATCTATTAAATAAATCGAAAAAAGAAATGAGAAATATCCGCGGGAACAATATTTCAATGATATTCCAGGAGCCAATGACTTCATTAAATCCTACATTAACCTGTGGTGAGCAGATTGCTGAATCAATCCGTATTCACCAAAAGCTAGGTAGGAAAGAAGCTTGGGTAAAAGCAGTTGATGCTTTACGTCTAGTTGGTATTCCATCACCTGAAAGTCGCGCAAAGCAATATCCGTTTGAATTATCAGGGGGAATGCGTCAGCGTGTTATGATTGCAATCGCGCTAGCTTGTAATCCTGAATTATTAATTGCAGATGAACCAACAACTGCTCTAGATGTTACAATTCAGGCTCAAATACTAGACTTAATTAAAAACCTACAACAGGAGCTTGGTACTTCATTAATGATCATTACCCATGACCTTGGGGTTGTGGCGGAAATGTGTGATAAGGTTGCTGTAATGTATTGCGGAAAAGTTGTTGAGTATGCAGATGTAAAAACGATTTTCAAGGATCCTAAACATCCTTATACTATCGGTCTATTAAACTCTGTACCTAAACACGATCAAGATTACGAAGGAGATCTTGCAGTTATTGAAGGCTCAGTTCCGAGTCCATTCAACCTACCACAGGGCTGCAGATTTGCTCCACGTTGCCCTTATGCTAGAGAAATCTGTCACTCCCAATTACCAGAATTAGTTACAGCTGAAGACGGAGATCAAGTTCGTTGCTGGATTCATACAGACCAATGGGATAAGGTAGAGGAGGTCGCAGGTAAACGATGAGTAAAAAAGCGTTGTTAGAAGTTAAAAATCTAAAACAATATTTCCCTATAAAAGGTGGAGTGTTCGGACGTACTGTTAACCATGTAAAAGCTGTAGATGATGTTAGCTTCACGGTTTTTGAAGGTGAAACAGTTAGTATCGTAGGTGAATCTGGTTGTGGTAAGTCAACAACAGGTCGTGCGATTCTTCGTCTTGATGACCCATATGCTGGAGAGGTTAATTTCGAAGGTGAAAACCTAGTAAACCTTAGTAAATCAAAAATGAGGAAAAAACGTAAGGATCTACAAATCATTTTCCAAGATCCATATGCATCACTTAACCCTCGTCAAACAGTTAGTCAAATTTTGGAAGAAGCCCTTGCTATTCAAAATGTAGTGCCTGTAAAAGAAAGACGCCAAAAGATTATAGATTTGCTAGAAACAGTTGGTATCGGTGCTCACCAAATTGACCGTAACCCTCATGAATTCAGTGGTGGGCAGCGTCAACGTATTGGTATTGCTCGTGCCCTTTCTGTTAATCCAAAACTGGTTATTTGTGACGAGGCTGTTTCTGCTCTAGATGTTTCAATCCAAGCTCAGGTACTGAATTTGTTAAAGGATTTACAACGTAAATTTAGCTTAACATATCTGTTTATCTCACATGACCTTGGGGTTGTTCGTCATATCTCTGACCGAATCATTGTTATGTATCTAGGTAAAATTGTTGAGATTGGTGATAAGAAGTCTTTATTCGAAAATCCTCAGCATCCTTATACAAGAGCGTTATTATCAGCTATACCAAGTACGAACCTGGATGAGAAAAAGGAGCGAATTATCTTAAAAGGTGATGTTCCTTCTCCTATCAATCCACCAGCTGGCTGTCGCTTCCACACTCGTTGCCCATTTGCAATGGACCGCTGTGCAACTGAAGAGCCAGCGCTTCATAACGTACCAGGCAAAGAGCACCAAGCAGCATGCCACTTAATCGAAGAAGGTCCAGTTGATTTTTCAACACTTACTTCTAACTATTAATACTTTTGTTTAGACCAAACAGTAATTGTTTGGTCTTTTTTTGTAGTTAAAAAATAAACAAATGTTTATTTGTTTTTTTGGAGAGCTTGATAATATTGAGCTAGATCCAACTCCTCAAACGTTTGATTATTTTGCCTTAAATCAAAAAAGCTGCACTACTAAAAATAGTAGCTACAGCTCATTTTAACTAACTATCCAATTGTTGAACCTGGAACAACTTAAAGTACGCTCCCTCTGCTTTCATTAACTCATTATGTGTTCCGACCTCACTGATTTCTCCGTTTTCTATCACAACAATCTTATCAGCATGTGTAATAGTTGAGAGTCGATGAGCGACAATAAAGGTTGTGCGGTCCTTAGCTAGTTTTTCCAAGGCCTCTTGAATTAAGTGCTCACTTTCCAAATCTAGTGAAGATGTTGCTTCATCAAGAATCAACAGTGGTGGGTTCTTTAAAAACACCCTTGCTATTGCAATCCTCTGCTTTTGGCCACCAGACAACTTAACTCCACGCTCTCCTACCTTTGTATCATAGCCTTGAGGTAAGTTTAAAATGAAGTCATGGGCATTTGCAGCTTTGGCTGCTTCGATCACTTCTTCTTCGGTTGCATCTTCTTTTCCAATTAATATATTGGCCTTAACAGAATCACTAAACAAAATTGTATCTTGTAAAACCATCCCTATTTTATCTCTTAGGCTTCTAACCTTTAAATCCTTAATATCTACGCCATCTACTAAAATACGCCCCTCTGTTACATCGTAAAAGCGTGGAATCAATCCAACAAGAGTGGACTTTCCTCCACCACTCATACCTACCAACGCAACCGTCTCGCCCTTATTAACGTCGAGTGATACATTATGTAACACATCTGAATCCTCATCATTATAGGTAAAAGAAACATTTTCAAATTGAACACGTCCCTCAATCGTTGGACACTCAACCGCATTAGGCTTATCTTCAATATCATACTTTTCATCAACAAATTCAAATACACGATCCATCGACGCAATTGACTGAGTAAGTGTAGTTGAAGAGTTAACTAGGCGTCGTAGTGGATTATACAAACGATCGATAAAAGCAATAAAGGCAACCATTGTTCCTACAGATAAGTCACCTTGGATAACTTGGTAACCTGCAAACGAGATAACAAGTAAAGGCGCAATATCCGTAATTGTATTAACAACAGCATAGGTTTTAGCATTCCAACTTGTATGATTTAATGCTTTATCTAAAAAGTTACTATTTTGCTTATCAAATCGATTTTGCTCTAAATCTTCTATTGCAAAGCTTCTAATCACAGGCATCCCTTGAACCCGCTCATGAAGGTATCCCTGCACTTCAGCTAGCGCTTGTGAACGTTCACGGGTTAGTGAGCGAAGTCTTCCATAAAAGTGCTTCACTGATAAACCATAGAAAGGGAACAACACTAATGATACAAGAGTAAGCATCGGATCCATCGTTACCATGATCGCTACAGCAATGACGATAGTAATCATATCAAGCCATAGGTTCATTAACCCTGTGATAACAAATGTTTTCGTTTGTTCAACATCGTTTATAACACGAGAAATGACTTCACCAATTCGTGTATTTGAATAATAGCGTAAGCTTAGTTTTTGGATATGTCTAAAGAGCTGATCTCTTATATCATATAAAATTTTACTGCCCACCCATTGTGCGTAGTACTGTCTGTAATATTCAATTGGAGGACGAACAACAACAAAGATGAAAAAGATAAAGCCCATTATTTTTAAAAGCTGATTCGTCTTGTCCTCGGTTGACATGTCTTTCGAACCGATAATATCATCAACAACGTATTGCAACAAAAGTGGAATTAATAAAGGAATGGTAAACTTTATAACACCAATTGCTACTGTACCAATTATCTGCCATCGGTATGGTCTAACAAACTGCATATAGCGCTTAATACTACCCATATGGCCTCCTAAAAATGATTCATGAATAAAAACCTGTTGTCACTTGATTCAACAGGTTTCATTAACTACCGAAACTATATACTCTCTTTATTTTCAAAAAGTGCCTTATTCATTACCTGCGATACGTTAAATAACGTTCATACCATTGGTCAATAAATTCTGGTGCAAAAGGACCTTTACGCCCGCGGATCCAGCGAATAAGTCTGTCCACATTGCTCCAAAGGATACGATCAATTGGTTCAGGATATTTCATTTCACGTCGATGGCGTTCATATTCATCCTCATCCAATAAAATATAGGTCATGTCCGGGAAAACTTTAATATCTAAATCATAATCTATATATTTTACTGCCTCTTGATCCCAAATAAAGGGCGAACTAATATTACAATAATAATAAATTCCATCTTCCCTGATCATGCCAATAATATTGAACCAGTGTTTAGAATGGAAGTAGCAAATCGCCGGTTCCCTTGTAATCCATGTACGTCCATCTGATTCTGTCACGACTGTACGATCGTTTGCACCAATTACAAGGCTTTGCGTCCCTTTTAAAATAGTGGTTTCATCCCAAACACGATGGATATTTCCATTGTGTTTATAGCTATGTATTTGTACTCTGTCTCCTTCCATGGGAGCATCCATTTCTCTTCCCCTACTTTCATCCTGGACGCTTTGTTACTATAAGCATATTTGCAATTAGTGGTTAGTTGATTTTATCAAGCATAGATTCAAAAAATTGTGAAATCAGTAAATAGTTTAAGTGGTGAATGCTCGATAAAATTATATGTAAAAGTGCTGTTTAGTAAACAAAGATTTTACCATTTACTCCTATTATAACGGTAAAAGTCATAATTTAAAACAAAAGAGCCATCAGTTTTTTGATGACTCGGACTTTTTACTAATAATTATCTTAAAAAATTATTAAGCAATCGGCTGTTGTCTGTCTTGGTATGTACGGATGACTTCTTCGGTTTGGTGTTCGAAGGTTTCTTGTATTTGGCGTAGTTCTAGTTTCATGTTGCTGATTTCTGCTTGGATTGAGTCTAGTTCTGTTTGGTTTTGGAGTGTTACGAGTTCTTTTTCTAGTTGTTGGCAGCGTTCGATTTCTGATTGGATGAATAGTAGTTTATCCATAGTTTTTAGTTGTTCACTAACGAGTTGGTCAAAGCGATTCATTGTTGATTGTCCCCTTCCAATACTTTGGTCTCAAGTGGATGTCAAAATCATCATACTATAGATTTCTTTCTGTTTTTGTTATTTCCTCTGACTAGTTATGGCTAATTTTGGTAAGTTTTGTCGAGAGAGGATTTTTATTTACACTCTTTTCCAAATACTGATGATTTCAAAATTGAATATAGCCCGTTCCTTTGCGCTGCAGGCACTTGCTTTCCGCGGGGAGGGATTCGAGCCTCCTCGGCGCTTGCGCCTGTGGGGTCTCGAACTTCCCTCAACTCCCGCAGGAGTCAAGTGCCTTCCGCTCCAATTCACTAATTTACTTTAATAGAGCAGTCACTACGAACAATCTATACTAAAAGAGCCTTTTTTTATCCATAAGAAAAGCACTCCCTATCGTAAGATAAGAAGTGCTATGGGTTAAGTACTAATTAAGAATTGCCTTGGCCTTTGTTCGCTTGGCTTTGTTGGTTTTGACGTCTTACTTCTTGAGCGTTTGTTTCGCTAGCGAATTCAGTTCCGAATTGACCAGCTCCACCTTGACCTTGAGATTGTGCATTCTGTTGTCTAACTTTTTGAACGTTAGTTCCAGCAGATGTTTGATTTGGATTTTGGTTTGCCATTGTAATCACCTCCACGAAGATTAATTTGTCCCGGAGGTAATTTTATTATCCAGAAAAAAAGTAAATTTTTTTTGTTTTTTTTCGAAAATTAAACGAGTAGTGATCTGCCACCATCGACAATTATAGTTTGGCCTCTGATCATGCTTGCTTGGTCAGATAATAGGAACATAACTGTATTTACAAGGTCTTCAGGTTCTACCATTCTGCCAGCAGGTGTATTTTTTCTTGCATCATCTAACAATTCTTCACGGTTTGGAAAGTGTTTTAGTGCATCAGTATCTACCGCTCCACCAGAAACAGCATTTACGATGATATTTTTTTCAGCCAGCTCTACTGCAAGATATCTTGTTAGTGATTCTACGGCTGCTTTTGAAACACCTACGGTTGTGTAATTTTTGAGATAACGGATGGAGCCTAATGAGCTTAAGCTGACAATTTTCCCTCCACCAGTCTTCTCCATTCTTTTTGCAGCCTCTTGAGCACAGAAAAGAAGGCCTTTGCTGTTGATGTCCATCGTCCAATCCCAATGAGATTCTTCAAGCTCCATTATTGGGCGTAGTACACCTGATGCTGCATTGCTTACTAAAATATCTAGTCTTCCAAAAGCTTCATCGATTTCTTGAAACATTTCTGCAATCTTTTCTGGTTTTCCTACGTTTGCTTTTACGACAAGAGCTTTACGTCCTAATGCTTCGATTTCTGCTGCAGCCTCAAGAGCCGCTGACTTACTTCTCGCATAGTTGATCACGATATCATAACCTTCTTTAGCTAAACGGATAGCGATGGCTTTTCCTATTCCTCTGCTGCTTCCAGTTACAAGTGCTACTTTATTAGACATGATAAATCCCCTTTTATGTAAATTTTAATTAAGAGTATAGACAGTGTTATTGTATCAAAAACTAAGTAAGATTTCGGTACTTCCGAGGAGGTTATATTCTATGTATGTAGGTCGAGATATGACTGAACTAACGATGATGAGCATAAATGACTGGAAGGATAGTGAATTAGCCTTCTTCCACCACTCCTTCCAGCAAATTGTTCCATATTTAAATGCAGAAGGTCAAGCCATCCATAGAGATATCATTATTGAAATCGAAAATAGAGGCGGCCTAATGAGACAAGAAGCTGATTGGACGCACGGAACAAGAGTAACCTACGATTAAAAGTTTGGGGCCTGACCCCCGGCGCGTTAATGCGTTAACGTGCTGGGGGTCAGGCCCCGCTTTTATTTGGTGTATTCTTTATATATCTTTTGGTGGGAAACAGGGAACGGATATTCACTGATTTCCTTCTCTGATACTAGTTTTAGGTTTTCTTGGCCTTCAAATTGGCCGACCAATTTTCCTTTATAGACGGCGATATTCCATATTAAGTGTGAAAACACATGTTGAATGGAGGTAAATTGTTCTTTGATTTCGACGGCGAGACCATGTGTTTCCTGAAGGTAATCTTGTAAGTGTTTTTTCTGAACATCATATTCGGTTACTGTTTCATGATTAGGAAATTCCCATAGGTTAGCCAGTAATCCCTTGCCAGGTCTTTTGTGAATTATTACATTTCCTTTTGAATCTTCAATTACAACTGCAGCCATTGCAACTGATCTCGGCTGCTTTTTCTTACTTTTTACTGGAAGTTCTCTTTGGACTCCCTCAGCAAAGGCTTTGCAGTGCTTTTGAACAGGACATAATAAGCAAGCTGGGTTTGATGGAATACAAATTAATGCACCTAACTCCATGAGACCTTGATTAAAGTAGGAAGGATTATCTTTTGAGATGATTTCTCTAATAATATCTTCAAACTTCTGACGTGTTTTTGTTTTTCCGATATCGTCCCAAATCGATAAAATCCTAGATAGCACCCTCATAACATTGCCATCAACAGCAGGCTCTGGTACACCATATGCGATACTCAGAATGGCTCCAGTTGTATATGGGCCAACTCCTTTTAGCTTCGAGATCTCTTCAGCAGTATTAGGGACAATTCCGTTATAGGATTCCTTTACCTCTCTAACACCCGCTTGTAGATTTCGCGCTCTTGAGTAATATCCAAGCCCTTCCCATGCCTTTAGGACCTTTTCCTCATCTGCCTCAGCTAAAGCGTCTATCGTTGGAAACTGCTCTATGAAGTTGTTAAAATAAGGGATAACCGTATCAACTCGTGTTTGCTGTAGCATAATTTCGGATATCCATACTTTATAAGGGTCTTTATTTTTGCGCCAAGGAAGATCTCTATTTTCCTTTTCAAACCAAGTAATTAAATCATCCTGAAATTCATTTATAGAAAAATGTTCTAGTATCTCTTTAGTTGTATTGTTCATTTTTCCCCCCAGGTTGTCCGTAAAAAGTGGTTATGAGCTCTTTTTTAAAGCCCAATACTGAATACTCGCTCCCCCACCTTCAACAAAGTTTTCAAAATGAGTGAAGATCTCATGACTCTTAGAGGTACGTATCTTTTTTAAGGCGTAAAAATGAGCCTCTGTAGGTACCTGAAAGACTTCAATGTATTTGTTCGTTTGGTGGATTGAAGAATACCATTCAATTCTTTCTGCACCGAACTCAGATAGTAATGATATCACATTTTTCATAAGTTGTTCATATTGATGATTAAAAGTCTTTTTAACTTCATATTCAATAAAAACCTGAAAGCTATTTGACATTCTTTTTGTCACTCCTTTTAAAATCTATATAGTTGGATAAATTAAAGTGAAGAAGTTTCATGCTTAAGGAGGTTAATCTGATTGGATACAGGTACACATGTAGTCATGGGCCTTGCACTGGGTGGAATTGCAACAATTGACCCCACTGTATCTGCTCACCCTGCAACTGCCCAGGCAGTCATGTTAGGTGCAATTATCGGTTCACAAGCACCTGACTTAGATACCATACTTAAATTAAGAAACAATGCACAATATATTCGGAATCATCGTGGGATTACTCATTCAATTCCAGCCATAATCCTATGGCCACTATTAATTTCAGGGATCATTTATTATTTTTTACCAAACGCGAACTTTTTCCACTTATGGATTTGGACATTTATTGGTGTAATCCTTCATGTTTTTGTCGACATATTTAACGCTTATGGAACCCAAGCCCTTCGACCATTTTCGAAAAAATGGGTCGCTTTAGGAGTAATTAACACATTTGATCCTTTCATTTTTTTCATGCACATCGTGGGAATCTTGCTATGGGGCTATGGCGCACATCCCGGATACACCTTTTTAACCATTTACGCGATTCTTATCGGCTACTACATTTTACGGTTTAGTCAACGTAGAAAAGTGGCGAATGCTGTCAGTGAAAAAATTGAAAATATCGAAGAAATCATTATTTCACCAACGTACCGATTCAACCAGTGGCACATTGCCGTTACGACTGACCGTTATTTTTACGTTGCTCGTGCGGTTGACAACGAGATTGTCATTCATGATAAGTTTGAAAAATGCCCACTTCCTGAGTCACCCTTGTTTAATGCAGCTAAAAAAGATAAAAACATATCTGCTTTTTTATCTTTTTCACCAGTTTATCGATGGGAAGTTGATGAATATGATGATCACTATGAAGTTCGATTCATTGATTTACGATACAGAAGTAAAGGGTACTACCCCTTTGTCGCAGTCGTACAGCTTGATGCAAAATTAGAAATTGTAAGCTCTTATACAGGCTGGATTTTTAGTGAAGAAAAATTGAGGAAGAAACTTGAGTTACTACCAAATTAAAAAGAGGCGGAGGTCCTAGAACCTTCGCCTTTTAATGTTGCAAATAATCATCCTGATTTAGCAAGTGTTTATATTTTGGATTGTTTGTAACAAACTCATGTAGGTTAGCACCATACTGGTTGATCCATTGGGTTACAATTTTCTCTGTTACTTCTTTGCCTTTATAATTATATCCCGCTTTAGCATAAGATGTTTCAAAATCATCCCATAATAATTCAACCCAAGTTTTTGCCTGGGCATAGGAAAGACTTTCGTTTTTTTCTAAAAGATATGCTGTTAACTTTTCATAATAATCGTTCATCATTTTTCCACCTTTCTGGTAATATTTCACGTTGCAAATAACACATACTAACACTTGAAAAACCCATACTAATATTACGTGTTTAAAGAAAAACACATTTCTTTTTACACGATACTTGTGTTTTAGGAGGAATACTCTATATGGTTAGAAACAAAGAAAGAGGTTTCCCTAATCAAAACAACAACAAGTTTGAAGGTGAGCCAAGAGCAAAAGCTGAATATAATTCACGCCGAGCTGATGGCACAATTAACACTCACCCACAGGAACGAATGAGAGCATCGGGTAGACGACAAGACCACTTTTAAAAAGTGAATCAGTTTAAAAATTTCTGATTAGCATAAGATTCCTTATTCAACAGCGGAGGTGCTTAGATTGGGAAAGCATACTAAGAAGAAGTTTTACGATAATCTTTATTCAAATCCTTTTCAACAAGCTTGGGCCAACCCAAAACATTCTTGGGCTCAAGTTAATGGTGAGACAAAACAGACACAAAACCAAATTATTCTTGAAAACCAAACTAGAAAGCGTTCATAACTTTTAGGATAAGCTAGTTTTTGCTAGCTTATCCTTTTTTAATGAGCATTGATATAGGTAGTGCGTCTTCCTCTTTACTTCCTTCACGATTTCCCCATGCAAAAATACCGTTCATATAGTCAATTTTAAAAGTAGCCCCTGGGTCACCCTCAATTTCATAAACTTCTCCCGGTTTAAAGTCATCGGGATTTAAAAGGTAAGCTTTCGCCATTACCACCTTGCGCTCAAGCACCGCATATTCATTAACCATTCCAAGCTGTTCAGCTTTTCGCGCCTTTTCAGTAAGTGTTGCAATTTCTTGCTTCAATTCATACTCACTCATTTGGCTATATCTTTTCTCTTGCATATATTTCCACTCCTATTTGTAAAAACTCTTATTAAATTATAGAAGAAAATTAGGACTTAATACAATCTTTAAGGATATAACGTATAATGGTACTACAATTATTCCCTTATTAAAGGTGGAGTTCACTTGGAGACAATCTTAATTACAGGTGCAGGTTCAGGCTTAGGAAAAGAATTAGCCCTTCAATATGCAGATAAAGGACATCATATACTATTAGTCGGAAGAACACTTGATAAACTATTGGATACAGAAAAACAAATTAGTACTAACGGTGGAAAAGCAACATCTTATGCTGTGGATATAGGTAATGTGGATCAAGTTGAGAAATGGACTGAAACCATTTTAAAAACACATAAGATTTCACTTTTGATCAATAATGCAGGTGTCGGCTATTTCGGTCCTCTTACCTCATTAACTAATACGCAAGTGGAAGAGATGATTCACACAAACATCACGGGTACCATAAATGTTACAAAGTCACTACTACCACATCTACTTGCCCATCCAAACACAAAAATAATGAACATCATTTCAACTGCTGGACAAAAAGGCAAAGTAAACGAATCTGTTTATGTTGCTTGTAAATATGCCATTAGAGGATTCACTGAAAGCTTGATAAAAGAGCTTGAAACGTCTTCCACGTCTGTCACTGCTGTTTATATGGGAGGCATGGATACTCCATTTTGGAACAATGCCCCTCGCCATATCAAAGACAAAAACAGACTCCGCACACCGAAGGAAATCGCTTCTATCATTATAAGTGAGTTTAATGGGCAGGCAGAGTTGTTTGTGTAAGAAGTGCTGCAGAAAGGAAGTTACTCGGACTCAGATTCCGCTATTTCAGAAAAACAGCAGTATTTTAGACTTTCGTGGACTCACATACCGTTATTTGCCAAAAACAGGCTCTTTTTACCTTCAATTTGGGCAAATAGTGGAATCTGAGTCCTTTTCAAAAGCAAAAACAGCAGCTTTTATGACATAACGGATTCTCAGTCCACATAATAGCACCGAAGAGTTCCGCACTCCGCGGCAAGCAAATGACTGCAGCGGAAAGGTACGGTCTAAGTTTAAAGAGCGACCCTACTCCTCCTCTTTCATCGCTTCAATAAACCTCGAAATCAAATCCATAGAAAAACCTTTCCTATAAAGAGCCTGCTTCATCTTCTGCTCATACTCCCAGCCCTCATATTGCTTATACCGGCTATGCGCTTTACGCCCCTGATATTGGACCGCTTCCCATTCTTCATCTTTTTCTGGATCATCAGCGTCAGTTGCAAGCTCTTCATTCACAATCTGAATAACATCCCATGAAAAGCCTTTGCGCATTAACATCTCTTCCGTTTTCTGTTTTTGTTGAATTTTAGATACCTTATTTGCCTTTTTCTGAATTTTATTTGTAAGCTTTAACGCTGTTTCAACTTGGTCTTCTTTACTAAACAAAGCTAAACTCGATTCAATAATATCCCCTGATACTCCTTTTTCGAATAGCTCTTGTTTTATGATGCCAGGACCCTTACTGCTCGTATTGATTTGCGTTTTTACATACGCTTCGGCAAACTCCAAATCATTTACATAATTTAATGATTTTAACTTATGTATGATTTCTGGAATGACTTGGTCGTCGACTTCTTTACTTTTTAGATGTGCGACTATTTCTTTCTCTGACCGCATACGATATGACAAAAATACCAGCGCCTGATTATATGCCTTCTTTATATCATCCTCAAACTGAATTTCTGTTAAATCAAGCTCATCTAATTCTAAGCCTTTTTTCAGCTGAAACTTTATTAAAACATCTTGATTCACACTAAAAGCATATTCCTCGCCTTTTCCGTAGTCGATGAACACATTATAACGTTCTTTATTTTTTTGTTGTGTGGTAATCTTGGTAATATAAGCCATGTCTATCACCTCATAAAATCTAACTTAATTATAGGGGGTCTTTATTTGAATATTGCAATCGCAGGTGGCACAGGATTTGTTGGAACCTCGTTGACAAATTATCTCATATCAAAAGGACATACTGTTTTTATTTTAACTCGAAATGTAAACAATAAGAAAGAACAACACCCTAACTTACATTATGTAAAATGGTTAAGTCCAGATTCTACTCCAGAGGCAGAGCTAACCTCAATAGATGCAATTGTGAATCTGGCTGGAGAATCGATTAATAGTGGTAGATGGACGACGGAAAGAAAAAAGAGGATTTTAGCTAGTAGAATACATGCTACTGAGAAAGTTGTTGACTTAATTTCTACATTAGCAAAAAAACCAGAAGTGCTGGTTAATGCAAGTGCGATTGGTATCTATGGAACCTCGTTAGATGAGACATTTACCGAGAGCTCAACCCGTGTTGGCTCGGACTTTTTAGCAACAACAGTTCATACTTGGGAAAAAGAAGCACAAAAAGCCGCAGACCATGGTGTTAGGACTGTGTTAGCCCGCTTTGGAATTATTCTAGGTGAACGTGAAGGAGCTTTACCAAGAATGGTCTTACCTTATAAGATGTTCATAGGAGGAACAATTGCTTCTGGTCAGCAATGGTTATCTTGGGTTCACATACAAGACGTTGTTCGAATGATTGAATTTGCCATTACTCATGAGTCCATCCAAGGACCATTAAATATTACTACCCCTGAACCGAAAAAAATGAAGGACTTCGGCAAAACCATTGGTTCTGTAATTGGTCGACCTCACTGGTTACCAGTACCAAGCTTTGCCCTACGTCTGCTGTTAGGAGAAATGAGTACCCTCGTAGTAGATGGGCAGAAAGTATTACCTACTAAGATACAGCAAATGGGCTATAGTTTTCTTTATGAAAACCTTGAAGAAGCACTAGAAAACATACTAAAAACATAGTATTGTTGAAGCTAGTAAATTTAATTTTATTGATAGAAATGGGAGTACAAAATGTCAGAGATTTTATTTAAAAATGCAACGATTTATCCTATTACTTCAGCTAAGTTAATGAATGCAGATCTACTCGTCGAAAATGGCAAAATTAAAGAGATTGGCTTTGGAATACAGCCTACTGAGCAAATGAAGGTTATTGAATGTGATGGCAAACATCTTCTGCCAGGATTGATTGATGTTCATACTCATCTTGGTTTATATGATGAAGGAACAGGATGGGCTGGTAACGATGCGAACGAAACAATTGAGCCACTCACACCACATATTCGTGCATTAGATAGCGTACATCCGCTAGACCCAGCATTCGGAGATGCCATCCGATATGGTATTACTACAGCACATATTATGCCTGGCAGCTCAAACATTATTGGTGGTACCACCTCTGTTATCAAAACACATGGTAACAATGTTTCTAAAATGCTGATGCAGCCATTAGCAGGCTTGAAAGTAGCCTTTGGTGAAAATCCAAAACGAATGCATAGCCATGGGAATAAAGAGTCAATTACGCGAATGGGTATCATGGGGATGCTTAGAGAAACCTTCTATAAAGCAATATACGGAACCCATGCAGAAAATGATATTCGTGTGATTCCTATTATTAAAGCACTAAAACGAGAAATCCCTGTCCGAATCCATGCCCATCGTGCGGACGATATAATGTCAGCTGTTCGATTTGCCGATGAGTTTAATTTAGACTTTAGAATTGAACATTGTACTGAAGGACATTTAATTGTAGATGAATTAGCTGATAGGAATTTAAAGGTTTCCGTTGGACCAACACTAACACGCCGTTCAAAGGTTGAATTGAAAAATAAAACCTGGAAAACGTATCAAGTGTTAACTGATAACGGAATTGAAGTTTCAATAACGACTGATCATCCTTATACACCGATTCAATATTTAAATGTATGTGCTGCAATAGCTGTACGTGAAGGTATGGATGAACATAAAGCGTTAGAAGGAATCACCATAACGGCTGCAAGGAACTTAAGAATTGAAGATCAAGTAGGAAGCCTTGAAGTTGGTAAAGATGCTGACATCGTTTTATGGAATCATCATCCGTTTCATTTTCTTGCAAAACCTGAAATAACAATGATAGGTGGAGACATCGTTTATCAAGGTGATTAAGGGATTTTTACGCCCTTTGACACCGCTCGACAAATGTAAACTTTATTCGTCGAATTATAGAAGAAATTTACATTAAATTTTTACAAAAAAGTAGTATCTTTTTCATTTAATTTTTAGTATTATACGTTAGTAATTAAAAAATTTAATAACTTAACTTAAATAATCTGTGATTATTTATGGGAAGGCAAATGGTGCGCCACCAGTGTGACTGGTTCTAGTGGGTTCGATTCCCACCCCGAAATTTTTCT
Organism: uncultured Bacillaceae bacterium; assembly: GCA_947497585.1. Classification (GTDB taxonomy): domain Bacteria; phylum Bacillota; class Bacilli; order Bacillales; family Bacillaceae_L; genus Bacillus_BV. The sequence continues at coordinate 31,204 of CANMHG010000020.1, forward strand.
CAACACAAAAATTTCGAGGGTGGATCGATACTACGGGTCTGTCTGTCCTCTTTTGGAGGGATAAAGATGCTGAAAAAACGTGATCTTCAAGATTGCCAGGCTCTTTATGAATTAATGGTGCACCCAGATGTCTTCCCTTTTGTGCGTCATAAAGCATATTCATATGAAGAGTTTCTATTTTTAACAAAGCAAACAATTGAAGCGGAAGAGCGTGGTGAATTGATTTCACGTACCATTCTTGATGAGTGGGGCTCTCCAATTGGGACAATTAATTTATTTGATTTACAAGACAACGCAGGGTTTCTTGGTACGTGGTTAGGTAAACCTTATCATGGAAAAGGATACAACCAGTTAGCAAAAGATGCATTCTTCAATGAACTATTTTACGATATGGATATTGAAAAGATCTTTATGCGTGTTCGAAAAATAAATGAACGTTCTAATAAAGCAGCTGCAAAATTACCATATGTGGCCTTTGCAAACAATACAAGAAAAAGCCTACTTGATGAAATTAACGCTGGGCAAGATATCTACAACTTGTATGAAATCTCTAAGGACCAATACACACTTCACACATTACGAACAGCTGCAGTTTATGAAGAAAGCCAACATTTATTAGAAGCTTAATTGTAAAAAAGCCTATTTTTAGAAATAGGCTTTTTTTGTGTTTTAAATAACTAACAATAAGGGCAAAATAATACTAAATTGTGGAAAGTGAGGTTCTATATTATGGCAAAAGAAAAAAGAAGAGAACGTACAAAAAGCACTTTAAGCAGCGCACAGGAATTAGCATACGCTAGAGACTTTAAAATGGCTGACCAAGCTGGTGGCTACACTGAGAAAAAAGCTCGTCATTAATATTTCCTTCTACTGCCACTTATGAATTAGTCTCGGGTAAGACAACCTATTAGATGAGGAATATCACATTCTTCATATACATGATAGGGGGCATATGATATGGGCAGATCGCATGGACATAAAACACGAGACAAAAATAAAGCAACATTACCACAAGTACCTAAAAACATGAAATCTGATGGCATCGACGAGGAATTTTCACGTGAACTAGCAGACCAAAACGACTTGGAAGCACAAGCACGTGCTGATGCTGCAGACAGAAGACAAGGGAAAAACCGTTAAAAGGTTTTTCTGGATTTTGTAGCCCCTATCATTTATTGATTGGGGCTATTCTAATATAAATGAATTGTTAGTTTTTTAATGATTGACTTGGTTACTAATCTGGAGTCGAACTAGAGCAGCTAATTCACATGCATCTTCTCCAAATGGACCTGGTATTCGGACTAGACTGGGGAGTTCTCGTGCTTTTGGTTTGAATAACCTCTGGTTCGGACTCTTTACTCTTGCTACTACTCAACCTGGCCCAATCAGATAGGGATTCGAACTCGTTTACTCTTGTTACTGCTCAGCCTGTCCCAATCAGCTCGGGATTCGGACTCGTTCACTCCTGCAACTACTCAACCTGGCCCAATAACCTCAGGATTCGGACTCGTTTACTCTTGTTACTACTCAACCTGGCCCAATCAGCTCTGGATTCGGACTCGTTCACTCCTGCTACTACTCAAGCTGTCCGAATAACCTCAGGATTCGGACTCCTTTACTCATGTTACTACTCAACCTGGCCCAATCAGCTCTGGATTCGGACTCGTTTGCTCCTGCTACTACTCAACCTGGCCCAATCAGCTCTGGATTCGGACTCGTTTGCTCCTGCTACTACTCAACCTGGCCCAATCAGCTCTGGATTCGGACTCGTTCACTCCTGCTACTACTCAACCTGTCCGAATAACCTCAGGATTCGGACTC
>CANMHG010000021.1 GCA_947497585.1 uncultured Bacillaceae bacterium
AACCAAAAGGAGTAAATGGTTCCTCTGTATGTAATAAATTGGAAACAAGGGTAACCAAAAGGAGTAGATGGTTCCTCCTTATGTAAGAAGTTGGAAATTGGAGTAACCAAAAGGAGTAAATGGTTCCTCTGTATGTAATAAATTGGAAACAAGGGTAACCAAAAGGAGTAAATGGTTCCTCTGTATGTAATAAATTGGAAACAAGGGTAACCAAAAGGAGTAGATGGTTCCTCTTTATGTAAGAAGTTGGAAATCGGAGTAACCAAATGGAGTAAATGGTTCCTCTAGATGTAATAAAGCACAAACTAGAGAAACCAAAGTGTCTAAGTGTTTCTTATAAATAAACACAACTTACTCTTTAACATAATAAGCAGAGCTGCCATGTCCCAATTGTCTAAACTCTTTTTTAAGAATCCTTCTAATTGCTTTTTTTGATGTAATTACTTCACACCATTCATGAATCGAGTTCATTGTGATTTTTTTATCGGGAAAGAGTAACTGATATTCCTCTACACTCCGCATAACAGCTGAAACTACATCCTCGATAAAACCACACTTTGAACATACCAAAGTATTATAAGAACATTTACCAAAAAATGAGTTACAGCCTGCACATATAATTCCTTTCTTAAGCTTATCAAAGCTATAATCCGGTAATCTTGAGTAAGGATCATCTTCTCTATGAAAAGTTACTAGTCTTTTTGCAAATTCTATATCTCTAAACCTTAATTTTGACGTGCTCAAATTTAATTTGTTCATGAAACGATTTAGCTGTGAAGGGAAAACCGCAGGAAGTTTCAGAGGTGCTTGATAAAGATGGAACTCGGGGTTAATAAAAATAAGTAAGGACTCAATTTGGGTGCCAATCCCAAGGTCTACAAGAAATTGTCGTAATAATGTCTCGCTACGATTCAATTGAAGTAATGGGTCTTTAATTTCACTACCAGACGGTGAATACCATCTATCAGATTCAACATAAAAATCACCCTCATAATTTTTAACGTTAAACAGATAGATTTTCTTGCTTGAAACTAACAAAGAGTCTATCTGAAAAACGTTTTTGTTATAATTGAGTAATAAATCATTTATAACAATCCATTCACCGATGAGGTACTTTTTCAACCATTCATCATACTTTTCTTCCCCCTTATATCCTTTCTCTAAACTTATAAGGTAATTTACCTCTTTATCAAACAGATTCATGCGGTTGTTTAAATATCGAAGTAACTTCAATTCAAGTGGTTCTTCACGAGTTTTAATTATCATAATCCACTTCCTTTCAAACTAATTGTATGTAAAACCTTCTATATTTTCAACATTCAAAAATTTAAGACCAAAAAATTGTCAAAATCCTCATGAAGTGAGATAATAAATGACATTACTTAGACTCTCGGCCAACGCCGGGGGTCTATTTTTCAAAGGAGGAAGACCGATGATATACGTCGGTGTGACTGGTTGGGGTGATCAGGATAGCCTCTATCAAGCTGGTACGAATTCAGCTAGTAAACTAAAGCAATATGCGGGCCATTTTCCAATAGTTGAAGTGGATTCAAGCTTTTATGCCATACAACCTCAAAAAAATGTAGAGCGTTGGGTAAAAGATACTCCTCCATCTTTTCAATTTATTGTGAAAGCATATCAAGGAATGACAGGCCATCAACGTGGTGAAATCCCCTTTCCTTCAAAGGAAGAGATGTTCCTAGCCTTCAGGGAATCCCTTGAACCTTATCAAGCGACAGCTAAACTGGCGATGGTGCTTTTTCAGTTTCCACCTTGGTTTGAATGTACAAGGGAAAATGTTAACTACTTACGTTGGTCCAGGGAAGAGATGAAGGATTTTCCTTTAGCTTTAGAATTCCGTAACCAATCATGGTTCTCACCACAGTTTTACGATAAAACATTAAGCTTTATGGAACAAGAAAACTGGATCCATAGTATTTGTGATGAGCCCCAGGCGGGCAGTGGCTCCATTCCTACAGTACTAAAGCCTACCAATAAAGAAGCAACTTTAGTCAGGTTTCATGGACGCAACATTCATGGATGGCAAAAGCCAAGTGCTGGAAATTGGCGAGAGGTTCGTTATCTTTACAGGTATAATGAAAAGGAATTAATAGAATGGGCTGATCATATAAAAGCTCTACATAAACAATCAAAAGATATCTATGTGTTATTTAATAATAATTCTGGTGGAGATGCTGCTGATAATGCTAAGCAATTTATTCAGTTATTAGATTTAAACTATGAGGGCTTAGCTCCTCGTCAGTTAGACTTTTTTGAACATCTCTAACCCTATTGGAGTTGAAAGATAGTGGAATGGGTTTTACTTTTAATAGTCGGTATTGCCGCTGGTACGTTAGGAAGTTTAGTCGGTTTAGGTGGGGGGATTGTTGTTGTTCCTGCACTGATTTATTTAGGAACAATCATACCTAGCTTTGGGGATATCTCACCTCAAGTAGCAGTAGGTACTTCCCTTATTGTTGTTATCTTTACTGGTCTTTCCTCAACATTAGCTTATATGAAATATAAAACTGTCGATTATAAAAGTGGTTTGCTCTTTTTTATTGGCAGTGGTCCAGGAGGAATCGTTGGTGCATTTGTAAATAAAGCAATGGACGTACAAACTTTTTCTCTGTATTTTGGTATTTTTATGATTTTTATCTCAATAATCCTAATGGTTCGTAACAAAATAAAACCAATGAAAACATCAGAAACGAGATACCACTACAAACGTTCCTTTACGAACGATGAAGGGGTGGAATCTAACTATGGATTTAATCCACTAATTGCATTACCAATCTCGTTTCTGGTTGGATTTATATCTGGATTGTTCGGAGTGGGTGGAGGCTCGCTCATGGTTCCTGCAATGATTTTATTATTTTTGTTTCCACCTCATATTGCTGTTGCTACTTCAATGTTTATGATCTTTCTATCAGCAATTACAAGTTCGATAGCTCATATCGGATTAGGAAATGTGAATTGGCTTTTAACTTTAGTGTTAGTGCCAGGAGCTTGGGTAGGAGCCATGTTAGGAGCGAAAATTAATACAAAATTAAAAGGAAACACGGTAATCAACTTGCTCCGCATTATTCTGATTATCCTGGGTATCCGTTTAATTTTTCAAGGTCTTAATTAGGATGAAAAAAGGCCATAACCTACTTAAAATTATACACAAATCATTTCTCTTTTCATAAATTGATTAGAGAAAGGGGTGTAATTAGTTTATGGTAACGATGACTCCAATAATAATCGATTCACACCAATTTACTGCTATCACGGTAAAACTGCCTAAGACGAATTTTATGGCGGTAACGAATGAAAAAGGGTATATCATGTGTGGAGCTCTAGATGTTGCCCTTTTAAATGAAAAACTGAAGGACCGCGGAATTATTGCGGGCAGGGCTGTAGGAGTTCGAACAATTGACCAACTTCTTGATGCTCCGTTAGAATCAGTTACTATAGAAGCTGAAAATATTGGGATTACTGCAGGAATGAAGGGGAAAGATGCCCTTTTAAAAATGATATAAAACAAGTGTAAGAGGTCTTTAGAAAGGCCTCTTCTTATTTTGAAATGAATTGTGAAGTTTTTTAGGATTTACACAATATATGTTTTACAAATAAGCCGTTTCAGTATACGATAGCGAAAGAGATATTATTGAAGGGGTACATTATGATATTAGTTTCTACAAAATCACTAGCACCTGGAAAAATCTTGGCTAAAGCAATTTATAACGAAAATGGACAAGTTTTAATTAGTGAAGATGTCCCTCTAACTGAGCGAATGATCGTACGGCTATTAGAGCTTGGAATTACATTTGTTTACGTTAAAGATAATAGAACTGAGGATATTGAAACGATTCAACCGATACCTAGGACACTGAGAAAAGAAGCAATCAAGACCATTGAAAATATATTTTTAGATTTGCAAAAAGAAAACCATTCATCTGGATCATTGTTTCTAGAAAAGAATTCTAAACACCTGTTAAAGGTTATCCGTTCTGTTGTTCATGAAGTTAAAAATAATAAAGATTTAATTACACTCTTGTCAGAAGTATACACTTATGACAATTATATTTTTACACACTCGTTAAATGTAACCTTATATACATTAGCTATTGGTACACAGCTCAAAATGTCCGAGAAGCAACTTGAAATATTAGGCATTGGTGCAATTTTACATGATGTTGGTAAAATGACTGTTCCACTTGATATATTGATGAAGCCCGGTAGACTTACATTAGAAGAGTTTGAGACCATTAAACTCCATACTGAACACGGCTTTGAAATACTTAGGAGAATGCCTACGGTCCCACTTGTTGCAGCGCATTGTGCCTTCCAGCACCATGAGAGGATAGATGGCTCTGGGTATCCTAGAGGGATAAAAGGACCAGAAATACACGAGTTTGCTAAGGTCATGGCAGTTGCAGATGTGTTTGACGCTGTCACATCAAATCGTGTCTACAGAAGCGCTATGCTTCCACATGAAGGACTGGAAATTCTATACTCTGGTGTAGGAAATCTGTTTGACACAAAGATTGTTGAAGCCTTTAGAAAGGCTGTTGTTATTTATCCAGTAGGCCTTACAGTCTATTTAAATGATGGCAGAAAGGGTATAGTATCAAAACAAAATCAAGGCTTAAGTGAAAGACCGGTTATTAGAGTTCTAGAGGAAAACGGAAGGGACTTAGAAAACCCTTATGAAGTAGACCTAAAGCAAAAACTTGATATCGTCATAACGAAATGTGAAACAACACTTGTCGGAGAAAGTCTAAATCCCAATCAATAAATTGTGGACAACCTGTTATTAAATAGGTTGTTTTATTTTTGAAAAAATTGGCCTAGACCCCTTTTTTGATGCATAAACATAGCTTGTAAAGGGGGGAAAAGTGATGGCAAAATATCGAGGACGCCTTCCCCGAGGAGGACCATTGCCTTTTCGTTATGTATTTTTGCTTACGTTTGTCTTTTTCATATTCTCTACTGCTGCCGGGTTAATCATGGTGAATAAGGGAATTGAGCCTGTACTAATGGCTTATGCGGAAAACGAAACGAAAAGGATTGCTACATTAGTTATCAAAAATGCAGTTAATAAGCAGATTACCGAAGAAGAATTAAGTGCAGATGAAATTATTAATATTCAACAAGATTCTAATGGAGATATAACTGGTGTGTACTATAATACGAATGCAATAAACCGAGTGGCAACTTTGACAACAGATAAGGTTGAACAATACCTTCGCTATGTGGATGAAGGAAATGTGAATGCACTTGAAATACCTGAAGTCGTTATTGAAACCGATGATGATACTAAAAACTCAGGGTTTTATTTTGAGGTTCCATTAGGAGCCGCAACGAAAAATGCATTATTAGGGAACTTAGGTCCTAAGGTTCCGGTTAGGTTTCATTTAATTGGAGATGTAATGCCTGATATTATCACGGAAATTGAAGAGTCTGGCATTAATAATACTATTATTAAGATTGAGGTAAAACTTGATGTTACAGTAAGGGTTATTCTCCCATTTGCAACTGACGAGATACATGCGACTGGAACAGTTCCAGTAGTTGCTCAACTAGTCAATGGTAAAGTTCCAGATTACTATAATAATGGTGGAGGTAGTGCACCACCTGCTATTCAGCTTCCACGAAATGGAAACTAGAACAATATTGATTTTTAGTAAAAATATTACTATAATAGTATAGTATTTCAAAAAACTTAATATCACCTTATCAGATCGATGAGGTAGAGGTGCAAAAAGAAAGAGTAGTTCATGTGAGGATGACAACGTTGACCATGAACGAAAGGGCTTTTTGCCGAAGCAAAGGTGAGCGTCAAATCATCTTTGTTGGTGTTACCTTTAATAAGGGTATCACTGTCATTATGAGAACCATTCATAATGAGGGGCTACTGATCGTGATGGAGGATAACATATCTACATAGAGTAGTGATAGTTATTTTCTATCATTACTCTTTTTTTGTGCCTTTTTTTACATCATGATAGGACGCCCAGGAACATCACGCGTTAAATTCTTTAATAATAGGAGGTTACTTCATGACTGGAACAATTTATTCTTTAATTCCTCCTTTGGTTGCAATCTTAATGGTTATTTTAACTAGAAGAGTTTTGCTTTCATTAGGAGTAGGAATCGTATCAGCAGCACTAGTTTTACAATGGAATGCAGTAAAAGAGGGTGGAATACTGTTCTTCTTATCGGAGGTATTCAACTCAATTTGGAGTAGTTTTAAAGCCATTTTTGTATCAGAAGGTTCTCTAAACACTTGGAATATGTATATTGTCTTCTTTTTATTGCTCTTAGGAGTAATTACTGCCTTCATTTCAGTAACAGGAGGTAGTCGTGCATTTGGAGAGTGGGCTGGGAGACGTATAAAGTCTAGAGTTGGTGCTCAATTACTTGCTGCAATTCTTGGAATTATAATCTTTATCGATGATTATTTTAATGCCTTAGCTGTTGGTCAGGTAAGTAAACCATTAACTGATCGTTATAGAGTCTCACGCGCAAAGCTTGCGTATATTATTGACTCAACTTCTGCGCCAATCTGTGTAGTTTCACCAATATCCAGTTGGGGTGCTTATATCATTGCCATTATAGGGACAATTCTGGCAACACACGGAATCAGTGAATATACTGCACTATCTGCATTCATTCAAATGATCCCAATGAATTTATATGTTATTACAGCTATTTTAATGGTTTTTGTAACGACCATTTTTAACATTAATCTTGGTAGCATGAAAGTTCATGAGGAAAGAGCTGTGAAATTAGGAGAAATGATTGATCCAGCTAAACCTGTAATTGGAGACTTAAAACAGGATTTACCTCAAAGTGACAGAGGGACAATTGGTGATTTAATATGGCCAATAATCGCTTTAGTAATTGGAACTGTTGGTTCGATGATTTGGACAGGCTATATGGCTACTGATGAGAATAGAACTTTATTAGGTATCTTTGAAAATACCGATGTTGCAGCTTCACTTTTGTATGGTGGCCTTTTTGGGTTACTGGTTGTATTTATCTTATTTTTTAACCAAGTTTTTACGAAGAAATCTATTTCAACAGGTTTATTCTTTAAGGGAGTTATTGAAGGTATAAAATCCATGCTTCCTGCGATTTATATTTTATTATTAGCATGGATGGTAGTGGATTTAATCGGCCAACTAGAAACAGGTGCATACCTCGCTTCACGAGTTGAAGAGGCAAATCTTAATATTGCCTATCTACCTGTAATTTTATTTATTGTAGCTGGTTTAATGGCCTTTTCAACAGGTACTTCATGGGGCACATTTGGAATTATGCTTCCTATTGCAGGAGAAATCATGGCTTCAACTGATATTTCAATGTTATTGCCTGCATTAGCTGCAGTACTGGCTGGTTCAGTATTTGGAGATCATTGTTCACCAATTTCAGATACGACGATTCTTTCATCCACAGGTGCAGGAAGTCACCACATTGATCATGTATTAACTCAACTTCCTTATGCACTTACTTCGGCGATTATTGCGTCAGTTGGTTTTATTGTAATGGGTATGACAGGTAGTACCATTTTAGGAATTATGGTAGTGCTATTATCATTGCTAGTTTTTACTTTTGTTTTTGAAAACAAAAGACAACGGTACTAGAATAAAGCTTTAGAGAATGAATAGTATTTTCCTATAAGGTTACTAGTAAGAATCTGTAAATAAAAGGAAGGAGCGTAGCTCTTTCCTTTTTAAATTAGCTGGAAAATATTTTTTTGAATAATGTTTTGACAATTTAGACAAGTCTAGCTATACTAATTTTAGATTAAAAAATCAGAAAATATAAAAAGTTCCGATTCTTAATGTAGGACATAGTTCATACATATAGAAGGAACAAGCTAAGGGGAGGTATTTATATGGATAATCGTCCACAATGGGGAACACGAGCAGGATTTATTTTAGCCGCAGTTGGTTCAGCAGTTGGACTAGGGAACATTTGGCGTTTCCCGGCAGTCGCATATGAGAATGGTGGGGGAGCATTCTTCATTCCTTATCTATTCGCATTATTAACGGCTGGTATACCGATTTTAGTATTAGAATTTACAATGGGGCACAAGTACAAAGGTTCTGCGCCTCTAACTTATGCTCGAATGAATAAGAAAGCAGAATGGATTGGTTGGTGGCAAGTAGCTGTATCATTCGTCATTTCAACCTATTATGCAGTGATTATCGCATGGGCAATGTCATACTCTGTATTCGCGTTAAACCTAAAATGGGGAGACGATCCAAACGGATTCCTATTTGGTGAATACTTAAAGCTTGCTGAAGCTCCAGGTCAAGTGGGTGGAATTGTTCCAGGTGTATTTATCCCATTAGTATTAGTGTGGATTATCACTCTAGGAGTTTTATTTAAAGGAGTTAAGAAAGGGATTGAGGTTGCAAACAAAATCTTCATTCCTACGCTTCTAGTATTGTTCTTTATCATTGTTGTTCGTGCACTTACATTAGATGGTGCAATGGACGGATTAAATGCATTCTTCAAGCCAAATTGGGATTCGATTATGAGTGGTAAGGTTTGGGTTGCAGCATATGGTCAAATATTCTTTAGTTTATCAATTGCTTTTGCTATTATGATTACTTATTCAAGTTATTTACCGAAGAAAACAGATATTACAAACAATGCGTTCATCACCGGTTTTGGAAACTCTGCATTTGAGCTTCTTGCTGGTATTGGGGTATTCAGTATTTTAGGGTTTATGGCTGCTCAGCAAAACGTTGCAGTTTCTGAAGTTGTATCTGCAGGTGTGGGCCTTGCATTCGTAGTATTCCCACAGATTATTAATGAGTTTCCAGCATTTAATCAGTTCTTTGGATTTTTATTCTTTGGAAGCTTAGTACTTGCTGGATTGTCATCATTAATCTCAATTGTTGAGACGTTTGTTGCTGGTGTTCAAGATAAATTTAAAGTATCTAGAACAAAATCAGTAATGATCGGTGGAGGATTATCAGCTCTTATCTCAATTCTTTTCGCAACTAAAGGTGGGTTATACTTCCTAGATGCTGCAGATTACTTTATCAATAACTTCGGTGTTGCTCTAGCAGGATTAGTCCAAGTAATTGTAGTAACTTGGTTCCTGAAAGAAGTAGATTCATTAAAAGAGCATGCAAACTCAATGTCTGACATCATGTTAGGTGCATGGTGGAAAGTTTGCTTAGGTTTTATAACACCAATCGTTCTTGGGTATATGATGTTTGATAACATTAGAACGAATATCGCTGAAAATTATGAAGGATATCCAACATCTTTCTTACTTTACACAGGTTGGTCAGTAGCAATTGGAGCAATTCTTGTTGGAGTGATTTTCTCATTAGTTAAGTGGGAAAAAGGAAAATTAGCTGTACCTACTGATAAGGAGGTATCACAATAATGGAAGCAAGTGCTGTTGTAATGATGCTAGTAGGAATGGTTATTATTTGGGGCGGTTTGGCTGCTAGTATTATCAATGCAGTTAAAAAAGCGAAACAAAATTAATATAACAAGATAAAGGTGGTCAGATTTCTAACTGACCACCTTTTAATTATTTTTTCTTTCTACGCTCAGCTCTTTCCCATTTCTTCAAGTGAGGGAAAGGATCAAATGACCATTCGGTGTATCCATTATCTTTATACATTCCATAGTGAAGATGAGGAGGGAACTTTCCTGAGGTCCCTGGAGGTCCATATCCAGAGCTGCCGACTGAACCAATAATCATACCAGGTTCTACAATTTGGCCTTCCTTTAGATCCTTCGCGAATCCATTTAAGTGGGCAAAGTAGTGATAGGTATTATTAATATCGCGAATACCTACACGCCATCCACCGTACTTATTCCAGCCTTTAATCTCTACAATTCCGTAACCAGTCGAACGTACGGGAGTACCATAGCCTGCAAATATATCTGTTCCTTCATGTATCCGTCGTCCACCCCAACCTCTCGCGTCTCCCCACGTATTCTTATAACTATAATTGAACCTTAGAGGGACTGGAAAGGCATGCTTGTCCAGGTCAAGAGTATTGTACGCTTTATAAATCTTTACTTTTCCTAGAATGATATCGACCGTTTTGTCTCTTTGGTAATAATCCCACAAAGCAATTTTTAAATTTTCATGATCATATCCATACCTGGATAGGTAGTTAGCCATTGTATACAATACATCTTCGTCATTATTTCGATCAGCAATTCCATCCCCATTTCCATCAAGTCCAAGTCCCCCAAAAATATTAATACTTAAAGGGTTTGTATCTTCAGTATCTGGGTTTAACGTACCTGACCAAATTTCAGGTTTAAAATAAATAGCGATAAGCCCTTCAGCCTTTGGTAAGTCCTTTCGAGAGCGACGTAAGCTTCGTTCATATTGGTCAACCGCTGCAAAATAGTACCATGGAATGTGAGTAACCGTCTCCACATTTTTATATAATAGCATTCGCTCTTCATAGATCTGTTTCTGGTCCATTTCAGAATTTGCAAATGCAGTTGATATCGATAATGGAAGTATAAGTGATATGATTAAAAAAGAGAGAATGAACTTTCTCATAAATAGCTCCTTTCGATGTTTTCATATTGTTAGTTTGTTGAATACAGCCATTTTAATAAATACTAAATGATGGAAATTGCCGAAAATCAATTTCTTGAGGTTCTAGATTTTGTATGATAAAGTGACAAAAGACACGGAACACAGTTGGATTACTTTGATATTATCGATATAATGAAATTAGAAATTTTACTTGGAGTTGATTATTTTGGCAAAAAAAGAACAACATTTACGAAAACCAGAATGGCTTAAAATAAAATTAAACACCAATGAAAACTATACAGGCTTAAAGAAGATGATGAGAGAGAAGCAGCTACATACTGTATGTGAAGAAGCTAAATGCCCTAACATACATGAATGTTGGGCTGTCAGAAAAACCGCTACGTTCATGATACTAGGTGATGTGTGTACGAGAGCATGTCGTTTCTGCGCGGTAAAAACAGGGTTACCAAATGAGTTAGATTGGCAAGAACCAGAACGAGTAGCAGATTCAGTTGTACTTATGGGTTTAAAACACGTAGTAGTTACAGCAGTAGCCCGTGATGATTTAAAAGATGGTGGAGCTGCTGTTTTTGCAGAAACGGTACGAGCTATTAGAAGAAAAAGTCCATTAACTTCTATTGAAGTTTTACCCTCAGATATGGGTGGGGTACTCGAAAATTTAAAAGTATTAATGGATGCCAAACCAGATATCATGAATCACAACATTGAAACAGTTCGAAGCCTTTCTGACAGAGTTAGAGCACGAGCAAAATATGACCGATCATTAGAGTTCTTAAGACGTGCTAAAGAGATGAACAACTCCATTCCTACTAAATCAAGCATCATGATTGGCTTAGGAGAAACAAAAGAAGAAATCATTGAAACAATGGATGATTTACGTGCGAATGATGTAGATATTCTAACATTAGGTCAATATCTACAACCTTCGACAAAACACCTAAAAGTACAAAAATATTACCATCCTGATGAGTTCGCAGAATTAAAGGAAATCGCATTATCAAAAGGATTTAGTCATTGTGAAGCTGGGCCATTAGTACGCTCTTCATATCACGCAGACGAACAAGTAAATTCAGCTCAGAAAAATAAAAAAGCTAAGCTTGAAGCACAGGATTTAGAAGCGAAAGAAGCATAAAAAGGGGCGAAAAGCCCCTTTTTTTTATTTCATCTAGCTCCAGCGCCTAGCCCCTCGAGATCAAATAACCTGTGCCACAAAAAGTCAAAGTGCAGACTTTTTATGTCACAGAACATTTGCTTGTCGGGGCTAACCAAGGCGCTTTTAGCTTTTGTTGTTATCCACGATTATCATTGGTTCTATATAAATTTTCATTTTCTTCTGGTTTATAGATGTCATAATCCCCTAATCCACCTAATCCGTGCGGTGTTGTATGACCATCATCTATCATCTTCTTGTTGCCATTTTGTTGCATAATATTGTGCTTATCAGCATCTTCTTCCCCTGCACGTTTCTCATATTCATCATTCATGCCGCCAGTGATTTCTCCATTTTCGTTTTCCCCTGTACTTATTTTTCTTCCTTGTGGCGACTCGAGCATTCTTGAGATTGTTGATTCAAGAATTTTGTCCACATCACGAACATTTGTATCCAGTAATCCAAATCGTTCTATATCTCTTATTAATACGGGATTATCTGAAACATAAACGTGATACCATCTTGGAACAACTGACAATGCTGATTTTTTTACTTGGTCTGCTGTTTCAAAACGATTTTCTGAATCAGTCTCATATACAACAAGTACTTCTTCATCTGTAACTAAAGTTGCTGCTTCATTAACATTTGGTAAAGTTGTACTAATCTTACTAATTAAATCAGCTACCACTTCTCTGTTTAACGTTGGTAAGTTGTTATATGTTCTTGATTCTCCAGGTACAGGGCTCTTTTGGTGACGAACATAACCAAAATTTGATTGCTCATCCCCGTTATTTAATATACCATCATCATTGTATATTTCATTTCTATCCTGTTGATTTATTGTATATCCACTTTCCTCATATACTTCTGCTTCATTTGGATTCATACAACCAGTCAATGCTGCCATACAACATAAACCAGTTATGAAAATTGACTTCTTCAATTTAAGCACCCCCTCAATCTTATAATGACCGATTTTTGATTTTTTTCTCTTAGCAATTGATGGTGAATAGGATATAATTTATGGTAAAGTAATGGTAAGCTTGTATTGGATAGGATTAGAGCTTTCTAAAGAGGTGAGAGTCATTTGATTTGTATAAATAATATTTGTTATGAATTACTTGAAGATACAAAAAATGGATTTAACGAAGACGCTTTTAAAGCGAGGTACAGTGAAATTCTAAATAAGTATGATTACATAGTAGGTGACTGGGGTTATAGTCAATTGAGGCTTCGTGGGTTTTATGAAGATCAAAATCAAAAGGCTAGCTATGATACTAAAATCAGTACGCTGTCGGAATACTTATATGAGTACTGCAATTTTGGTTGTGCTTACTTTGTTCTAAGAAGAGTCAAAAAGTAAAAAACTGATGCGAGAAGATGAATTTCTTCTGGTGCATCAGTTTTTTTTATTTAATGTTATTTACTGTTTATCCATATAAGGTTGCTCTAGGCTAACATCAGGATCATCGTGTGTAGGATGAGCCCCTGGAAACTGACGTGGCAAGTTCTCGTGAAAAGCTTTGGCCTCATAGTTAAAAGCACTATAATACCTTTGTCCTTCTTCCCAAGGTTCACTTTTATTAAAGACAGGTTCATGAAGCCCTCTTGGTGAGCCGTACGGTCCTTCTGGTAAATCTTCAACTGTTAAAAAGTTGTGCATCGTTTCAACATTTGAAAAGTCAGTATAAGCTTCTTCTTCTTTGTCCTTCCTAGCCATAATGACCCTCCTTTTCACCTAGTATTAATTAGTTTGTCCGAAAAGAAGGAGATCTTTAGTGGTATTTTTAGTTAGATATTAGACTATTTCATATAAAAAGGACTTTAACTCTTCTGCTTCCTCTTCTGACAAATTATAGGCATGCTCAATATAACCAGGCTCATCAAGGTCATCTGTTCCGATAATTGCAAACCTATTGCTTTGAATATCAAGCACAAGTGATTTACCATAGTATCGATCAGACTTTATAATCGCTAAGTCAAAGCGTTGAGTATCTCCCATGAAGCTAATAAATCTTGTTTTCGTCTCAACTGTATCATCATATAGAAAGAATCTTTCACCCATTTTTTTATACCCCTTTATGTAAAATCAATTTTGTTCTCATCTGCTATCATATCAAAGTAAGTACTAAAATTAAATTGTTAACAGAGATACAACTTATTATTGAAAAATATAACAATTATAGAAATTTTTTTTGGAGAAAAAAATCGAATTTAGTCATTTTATGATAAAATGAAAGAAGAAGCTGTCTTGTCAGAAGGGGTGGATAAATATTCCATGTTTACATCAACACATACTGTTCGTTCATACGTCAAAAAGTGGAGTAAAATCGTACTTCCACATCGTTACTTAAGATATTATCCACCCGTTTTTACTCTTAGAAACCCTTTAGTTTCTGGGATAAAACGTGCGTTTAAGCAGGATGACCAAGTAGTAGTTATTGCCTTTAACTTAGCTAATTTACATGAGTTGGCTGATTTATTAGGATACAAGCAAATAAATAAATGTAAGAATGCGATAAAAGCTATATTTAAAACAGTTGTACAGGAGTTAGTGCATCAAGAAGATGTTATTGCTTTAAGCAATTTTAATAATGAAGATATAGGTCTTCTTCTAAGAGTGGATCCAAAAACCACGACCGTATCTGATATAGAAACCCTAATCCATAAATTGAAAAAGACTGTTAATCATAATTTAGGGGAACAATATCCCCAATTAAAAATTGTCTACCATACTGGCTACATGTTTATTGAGAAAAAGTATGAAGTAGAAGCATCTTTCCAAAAAGCATGGCAACAAGCCATTGCAATGGCTGAAAAAAGAGTAACTTCAGAATACAATGAAATGCTTTTTGACATTAATAACATTATAGAAGAAAAAGGGTTATCATTATTAGCGCAACCTATAATTGATGTGTCAACAAATGAAATTCAAGCTTGGGAAATGCTTTCACGTGGACCAAAGGGGACTTCCTTAGAAAATCCATTATCGTTATTTTCTGTGGCCAGACAAACTGGAAAGCTATTTGAACTTGAAATGATTGTGCTTGAAAAAGCATTCAAACAAGTGGTAGACACAGGATGTAGACAAAATATCTTTATTAATTTTACTCCTGTTACCTTAGGTAACCCAAGACTCATTCGTGAAGTGAATAAATTTTTAATAAAATACAGTGAAATTAATCCTAAGAGAATTATCCTTGAAATAACGGAGAGAGATTCAATTGAAGGTGAGACCTTTTTTACTGGAAATATCAAAAAACTTCGTGCTTTAGGATTTAGATTGGCGATTGATGATACTGGTGCTGGGTATGCAAGCTTGCATACAATTAGTGAAATTATGCCAGAGATTATTAAGATTGATCGTTCTGTTATACAAAATATTGATACAAACAAAGTGAAGGAATCGATGCTTAAGGGACTGTTACTCATTGCAAAAGAAACCGGAGCCTTAGTGGTAGCTGAAGGTATTGAAAATGAGAGTGAAGCTGCAGTACTAACAAGAAACAAGGTTGATCTTGCACAAGGCTATTTTTATGCTCGGCCAGGAAATTTACTAGAGAAGATTTCCTAGCAACATTGAGTGACAGAGAAAGTGAGGGTGTTTAAAGATATGTATTTTGTAGATAGGGAAAAAATTGAACAAACTTTAATATGCCTCGAAAACCATTTAGACCTTTATCATCAACAGGAAGAATGGGCTAGTTCGATTGAAAGAAAAGCTCTTGAACGAATAACACATATTGTTATTGAAGCGATACTGGATGTAGGAAATTCAATGATTGACGGGTTTATCATGCGTGACCCAGGCAGTTATGAGGATATCATCGATATATTAGAGGATGAGAAGGTAGTGAATACTACACATGCTTCTCAATTAAAACAAGTAATTAAAATGAGAAAAAACATTGTTCAAGAGTATTTAGAAATCGATCATAATGAGGTTTCACAGATTATTAAGGACAATGAGTCTGCATTAAGCTCTTTTTCGGCTAATATTAGAACTTATTTAGAAAATGAGCTCGGTCCGGTTTCTGCCTTTAAAAACTAACCATAAGACACTTTAATCATCAACATCGCATTACAATAAGGTTATCATTTTGGAGGTAAGATACATGGTAAAACAATATAAAGGCTATTTAATTGATTTGGACGGCACAATGTACCGTGGTAAAGAACGAATTGAAGCTGCTAGTGACTTTGTTAAAGCACTAAAAGAAAAAGGAGTTCCGTACCTTTTTGTTACAAATAATTCATCAAAAATGCCATCTCAAGTTGCAACTATTCTTGAAGGCTTTGATATTCCAGTTACAGAAGAGCAAGTCTTCACGACAAGCCTTGCAACTGCAAACTATATTTATGAGGAAAATCAAAATGCCTCTGCATATGTAATTGGAGGAGACGGTATACGTCATGCACTTAAAGAGAAAGGAATTGCCATTCAGGAGACCAATCCAAATTATGTAATAGTTGGACTAGATCAATCCATTACATATGAGAAGTTAGCAACGGCTTGTTTGGCAGTAAGGGCTGGTGCAACGTTTATATCAACTAATGGTGATATAGCTATTCCTACTGAACGGGGCTTGTTACCAGGAAACGGTTCATTAACGTCAGTCATTACAGTATCTACTGAAACGAATCCTATCTTTATAGGTAAACCAGAAAAAATTATTATGGAACAAGCATTAAAGGTCCTTGGTACAACTAAAGAGGAGACTTTGATGGTTGGCGATAACTATGCAACGGATATCTTAGCAGGAATAAATACTGGTCTAGATACCCTACTTGTTCATACAGGTGTAACAACAAAAGCACACCTAGAAGGTTATGACAAGCAACCTACATATGTTATCGACTCATTAGAGGAATGGATAAATAAAATATAAAGTAACAGAGGGTGAGTCAATTATGACTCACCCTATTGTATGGAAATTATGACTCACCCTATTGTATGGAAATTATTAAAATGTAACATATGGATAACTAGGTCTTAACTTTTACTACGTCCAGCTCCAGCGCCTAGCCCCTCGAGGTCAAATAACCTGCGCCATAAAAAGTCGAAGTGCAGACTTTTTCTGTCACAGAACATTTGCTTGTCGGGGCTGTTCAAGGCGCTTGCGCTTTTGTGTATTACTCTTCATTTGCAGCTCTATGTGCAAGACGGCTGGATGCTGCTGCTGCAATTGCACCCACAATATCATCAAGGAAAGTATGACACTCCCCTGAATCTTTATTGTTTAACTTCTCTAATATTCCAGGTTTCTGTTTGTCTATAAATCCATAGTTGGTAAAACCAATTGAACCATACACATTGACGATTGAAAAGGCTAAAATCTCATCTACTCCATATAAACCTTCATCTGATTTTAGAGTAGATAATAGCGGCTCTTCAATTAGCCCTTTCTCTGTTAATACATCAAGCTGAATACCCGTCAATATTGCATTTTGGACCTCTCGCTTAGATAAAACCCGATCGACATTCTCTAAGCAATCTTCCATTTGTAAACTAGGATGGTATTTTTCTTGAAGAAAATAGACTAAATCTGCGATATCCTGAATGGTTACTCCTCTATCTTCTAACCATGTTCTTGCTTTACGTTCTATTTCACTCATATTTTTTTTTGTCAAAAGCACTCACCCATTTCGTAGTATTTTAACTATTTCACTTTAAAGACTTTAATCATCCTTATTCAATTTTTATCAAGTTTAGCACAAGTTACCAAACATTGTCACATATAGATGGTTGTAAGTATTTAATAATCTATGTGGAAGGTGGATATCCATGGACAAACACCTACAGGAACAATATAGGCTAAAAATGGATGAAAAATTGTCGATAGGAAGCTATGCTGCATTTCGCTCTCGAAATGTAGTATATACTATTGTACCTATAACTAATATGGAACATGAAGAAATAGTCGAGTTAAAACAGATGAGTGATTATTTAATTAGTACAGGAGAAAGAAATATAGCTTCTATAGTTCCGACAACTTCCAACAGTTTACTTTCTTCTATTGATGATCAGGGACATATTCTTCTTCTACAAATGCCTACACAACAGCAAGGTATAAGGGGGAACTACTCACTCGGGAGTCAGCTCGCCGGATTTCATGAAAAGGGGAGGAGATTTCCATATCAAGTTAACCGTAGCAATAGAATAGGGCAATGGAAAAAGTTGTGGGAGCAACGCCTTGATCAAATGGAAATCTTCTGTGATGAAAAAGTAAGACAACACCCTTCATCTTATTTTGAGAAGCTTTTGGTGGAATCATTCCCTTATTATATAGGGTTGACAGAAAATGCAATTCAATATTTGGTGGATACGGAACTGGATGATCAGCCCATTCACACTGACTCTGCAACGATTTGCCATCATCGGTTTACTAGAAATACATGGTTAAATGAAAGAACAATACTTCCAATCGATTGGGTGTACGACCATGCGAGCCGTGATTTAGCGGAATGGATAAGGGGCGAGTTTACAAATCAATATAAAATAGATTACAATGATGTGTTTAAATTTACGCGAGATTATGAACGGGTCACTAGGTTATCGACATTCTCATGGAGATTATTATATTCAAGATTATTGTTTCCAGTTCACTACTTCGAATCAATTGAAGGCTATTATTTATCAAGTTCAGAAGCTGAAAAAAAGCAATATGAGATCAGGCTAAGTGAACATCTGAATCGTTCTACTGACTATGAGTTGTTCCTAAAAGAAATAAATCATCTAATACGCCAAAGTAGAAATAATACTTCTAAAGTTCCACAATTAGGTTGGTTATAAGGCTGCTACAGTTATGAAACTGTAGTTTTTTTTTATAGAGATTTAACAAGGAGTTAAGCGTTTACATTTCATGAGCTAAAAATTGGTTGTTGTAAAAGGAAAGAGAACTCTCTATAATGTCCATTATACAAACACATTTGTTCATTGTAGAAAAACAAACGAAGGTAGGGAAAGCTATGAAAAAGATATCAGTTGGATTGTTAGGGTTAGGTACGGTTGGTACAGGAGTAGTGACAATCTTGACAAATCATCAAGATAAACTAATGCATCAGGTGGGTTGTCCAATTGAATTAAAGAAGGTATTAGTTCAAGACATAAAAAAAGATAGACTAGTAGAAGTTGACCAATCCCTACTAACGTTAGAAGTAGATGATGTCGTTTGTAATCCAGAGATAGACATCGTGATTGAGGTAATGGGTGGAGTAGAAGAAACAAGAAAGCATATTTTAGCTGCTTTAAAAAACAAAAAGCATGTTGTAACTGCCAATAAAGATTTAATGGCTTTATACGGACCAGAATTGCTAATGGAAGCAACAAACAACGGCTGCGATCTCTTTTATGAAGCGAGTGTAGCAGGAGGAATACCCATTCTAAGGAGTTTAGTAGATGGGCTAGCTTCAGACCGAATTACAAAGATGATGGGTATAGTCAATGGAACAACAAATTTTATACTTACAAAAATGAGTAAAGATAAACGGACATATGAGGATGTGTTAGCAGAGGCACAGCGTTTAGGATATGCAGAGTCGGACCCTACCTCAGATGTTGAAGGCATTGACGCTGCTAGAAAGATGGCTATATTAGCTACACTTGGATTTTCTATGAATATTGCCTTAGATGATGTTAGAATTAAGGGGATTTCAACAATTTCAGAAGAAGATCTAGATTACAGCAAAAGATTTGGGTACACGATGAAGCTTATCGGAATGGCTGCACGTGATGAAGATAGAGTTGAGGTAAGTGTTCAGCCCACTCTTATATCTGATCTCCATCCATTGGCTTCTGTTAATGATGAATATAATGCAGTTTATGTGCTCGGGGAAGCGGTTGGTGAGACAATGTTTTACGGACCAGGTGCCGGGAGCCTACCTACTGCAACTGCCGTCGTATCAGATTTAGTTGCAGTGATGAAAAATATGAGGCTTGAGGTTAATGGTCGCAGTGCTGTTTCTCCTCAGTTTGAAAAGAAATTAAAGGTTGCTTCTGAAATAAAATCAAAATACTTTTTAAGAATTCATGTTCAGGATCAAGTTGGAGCATTTTCAAAAATAACGACAGTCTTTGCCAACCATGGGGTTAGTTTTGAAAAAATACTTCAATTACCTTTAGATGATAAGAATATAGCTGAAATTGTAGTTGTAACACATAAAGCATCACTAAAAGATTATGAGG
This sequence comes from uncultured Bacillaceae bacterium, assembly GCA_947497585.1. Classification (GTDB taxonomy): domain Bacteria; phylum Bacillota; class Bacilli; order Bacillales; family Bacillaceae_L; genus Bacillus_BV. The sequence goes on from CANMHG010000021.1 coordinate 19,882, forward strand.
AAATTTTAAAAGAGCTCGAATCGTTAGAAGTTGTTCATCAGGTTAAAAGCTCGTACAGAGTTGAGGGAGAGGGAATGTAATGTTATGGCAAGGTTTATTAAAGCAGTATGCTAAGTACTTACCGATAAATGATAATACTCCATTATTATCACTAAACGAAGGAAACACCCCACTTGTTTTTCTTGATAAGCTTTCAGAAAGACTTGGTGTTGAATTGTACGTAAAAACGGAGGGAGCCAACCCTACTGGTTCCTTCAAGGACAGAGGAATGGTGATGGCAGTAGCGAAAGCGAAGGAAGCAGGCAGTGAAACGGTCATTTGTGCATCAACAGGTAACACTTCAGCCTCTGCTGCTGCGTATGCCACAAGAGCTGGAATGAAGAGTATTATTGTCATACCTGACGGGAAAATTGCTATGGGGAAGCTAGCTCAAGCAGTTATGTATGGTGCTGAAATTGTTGCTATCCAAGGCAACTTTGATCAAGCTCTTAAAATGGTTAAGAATATTAGCGAAACTGAACCAATTACTCTAGTGAATTCAGTAAATCCATACCGATTAGAAGGACAGAAGACAGCTGCCTTTGAACTATGTGACCAATTAGGAAAGGCTCCTGATGTGTTAGCCATTCCTGTTGGTAATGCAGGGAATATATCTGCTTACTGGAAAGGTTTTAAAGAATATCATGACTTAAAAAAATCAGGCTTACCTAAAATGCATGGATTCGAAGCAGAGGGGTCCGCAGCAATTGTTAGAAATAAAATAATTGAAGATCCAGAGACAATTGCTACTGCAATTAGAATAGGTAATCCAGCTAGTTGGGATAAAGCAGTGGATGCTGCAAAATCATCCGGCGGTAAAATTGATGAAGTAACAGATGAAGAGATTCTTCATGCTTATAAGCTTTTAGCAAGAGAAGAAGGTATTTTCGCTGAACCAGCTTCCTGTGCCTCCATCGCAGGGGTTATGAAGCAAGTGAGAAGTGGTGTAATAAGTAAGGGAAGTTTAGTTGTTGCGGTGCTCACTGGAAATGGATTAAAGGATCCTAACATTGCGATAGATTCAACGGATTTTAAACCAATCGTACTACCAAATGAAGAAAAGGTAGTATATAGGCATATTAGGGGAGTTGTCCCCCAATGCTAAAAATAACAGTGCCAGGTAGTACGGCAAATCTTGGACCAGGGTTTGACTCAATCGGACTGGCTATAACAAAATATTTAAAGCTGAATGTAAGCTTCAGTGATAAATGGTGTTTTATTCCCAAAACGCATGAAGTAGCAGGAATACCATCTGGAAAAGAGAATTTAATCTATTTTATAGCTTCAAATATAGCGAAACAATTTAATAAAAGCTTACCACCCTGCTCAATTGAAGTCTGGAGTGATATACCTTTAGCCAGAGGTCTTGGAAGCAGTGCAGCTGCCATTGCTGCTGGGATTGAGTTAGCCAATGCACTATGTGGATTAGAACTTACGCAAGAGCAAAAGGTTCATATTGGCAGCTTAAGTGAAGGGCACCCAGATAATATAGGTGCGTCCTTAATGGGAGGCCTTGTGGTTGGTAAGCATAATGAGGAAAATACCTTCGTTGTTAAACTTGGGGACGTTGATGTTGATTTGAATGTGGTTATCCCGCCTTATAAAGTTATGACAAAAGAAGCCAGAAAGGTACTACCAAAATCATTCGCTTTCCAAGATGCAGTCCAAGCAAGCTCAGTTAGTAATGTACTGTTAGCTGCTCTCTTCACAAAAAATTGGGAGGTTGCAGGTCGTATGATGGAGCAGGATATGTTTCATGAGACCTATAGGTTAGGGCTTATACCAGAAATCGAGGATATACGTAAAATTGCACTTGAAGCAGGTGCATTTGGAGTTGCATTAAGTGGAGCGGGTCCTACTGTCATTTGTTTTTCGGAAAAAGGGAGAGGAAAGGACGTTGAGAATAGCCTTTCAGAACAATTTCCGAAATATAAAGTAGAACAGCTGTCGATTGACTATATTGGGAGTAGGGTTGAAATGTAAAAAAGCGATTTCCTTATCGGGAAATCGCTTTAGTCATAGTTGTCTTAGAAAACTTGCTCTACTTCTACAACACCAGGTACCTCTTCTAATAATGCACGCTCGATACCAGCTTTTAATGTGATTGTTGAACTTGGGCAGCTTCCACAAGCCCCTAGAAGGCGTAATTTAACAACACCATCTTCAATATCAACTAATTCGCAGTCTCCACCATCACGTAATAGGAATGGACGAAGTTTATCTAATACTTCCTGAACTTGTTCAACCATACTTGCTTCTACAGACATTTAACTCGACTCCTTTCTTTCTATATACCTCTATTATAATCAATATTACTTGAAAAATCTATTCAACTGTTTTGTGTCTAAAAGTCTTTATATTGTCTATGTTACCATATATTATGTAAAATAGAAGAAAGTAATATTGTATGAGGAGCTAACACTATGCCAACCAAAGAAGTCGAAATTATCGTATATGGTGCAGAGGTTTTATGTCCAAGTTGTGTAAATTTACCATCTTCCAAAGAAACTTATGAGTGGCTAGATGCTGCGATTGCAAGAAAGTTTCCTGAACAAGCCTTTACCATATCTTATGTTGATATTTATAATCCACCTGAAGATTCTTCAAAGAAAGAATTTGCTGTTAGGGTTATCGAAGAGGATATGTTTTATCCTGTCGTTGTGATTGAAGATGAAATCGTGGGAGAAGGAAGTCCAAAATTAAAAACTATATATAAAGAACTTGAGAAATATGGTTACGTTCAAGCTGGAATTTAAAGGAAAAAGCCCACATCCGTGGGCTTTTTCTCATCCGTTATGATATTTGTACATCCATAATACACCGGATTTTAATAACCTAGGAACACGTCCGGTAATTGCTCGCTCAGCCACTAGTCCAAAACCGTGTTTTTTCCCTAACGATCCAAGCACACCTTTTAACTTTATTGGTGGGAATTCACTAGGTGGCTCTTCGTTTTTCCAGCGTTTTACTAATACTTGAACGATTTGTTCAGCCTGACCCTCGGCTAATTGAGCACTCGGTGCATGAGGTAAGCTCGCACAGTCACCAACTACATAAACATTTTCATTACCAGGAATATTGTGCTGTGGGGTTAAAACTACACGTCCACTAACATCCTTTTCTATCTCTAAGTCCCTTACAACCTTGCTAGGTTGTATCCCAGCTGTCCATACAATAACATCAACAGGAACTGCTTCATCCTGATTGAAAAGTTGGTTTTCTTCAACCTTTGTTATATTTGCATGATTGATGATTTCAACTCCGCGCTCAACAAACCAATTTTCTACATAATTACTAAGACGTTCTGGGAACATTGAAAGGATACGGCTCCCACGATCAAAAAGTTTAACCTGTAAGTCCGGGCGGCTCTCATTTAATTCACTAGCTAACTCAACTCCGCTCAGTCCACCGCCTACAATCGCTACAACTGCTCCTGGACCAAGATTGTTTAACTTTTGGTAGGTCGTACGTGAACTATCGATTGTTTGAATACTGTGAGTAAACTCATCAGCTCCCGGTACATTATGATACTTGTCGTTACAGCCTAAGCCAATCACTAAGTCATCGTATTTAACAGATTCTTGATCTTTTAAGTGTACTTCTTTGCTGTCTAAATCAACCTTAGTTACTTCCGCATATTTGACGTTCAGACGCGGATGTTCAGGAAAGGTTACACGAATATGCTGGTCTGAAATTGTACCAGCTGCAAGTGCATAATATTCCGTTTTTAAACAATGATATGGTACTCTATCAATAAGAGTAATTTCGATATCTTCTGGTAGCTGATTTGGAAGAAGGCGTTGTAGCATTCTCATTCCACCATATCCTCCACCGAGTATGACTAGATTTTTCATGATGGGTGTTTCTCCTTTTTTATCGCTCGATTTATCAATAATATAAGTATTGATCACAATTTCAAAATGACATTAAAAGTATAGCTAAAATGTAGCGAAATAACAACATGTATATAGTAAATATTTCACCGATATAGCATTAAAGATTGACGATTTCTTTTAAAAGCGATAGGATTATTAGTTAGTGGTGAGGTGAAAAACAATGATGCCAATAATAGAGTTTTGTGTTAGTAATTTAGCAAGTGGGGCACAAAGGGCACTGGAAAAATTAGAAAAAGATCCTAATCTTGATATTATTGAATATGGTTGCCTAAGCTACTGTGGAAAATGTGCTAGCACATTGTTTGCTTTAGTAAATGGAGAAGTTGTTACTGGTGATGATCCTGATTCATTGGTAGATAATATATATAAGTTTTTAGAAGAGAATGATATGTATTAAAAGGCTGGCTCATGTTGAGTCAGCCTTTATTCTGTATTCTTACTATGAATCTAGACCGTTCCTTTTCGCTGCAGTCACTTGCTTTCCGCTGGGAGGAAGTCGAGCCTCCTCGACGATTCGTCTGCGGGGTCTCGACCTTTCCTCAACTTCTGAGCAGGAGACAAGTGCCTTCCGCTCCAATCCACTCTGCTTTTAATATATTGCATAGCGACAATCATTACTTAAAATATTATTAAGCCTTCATTCTTTGTTCTTCTCGTAATTCCTGCCAGCGGTCTCTTGCCATTTGGACAATTCCTTTTTCGATTGTTTCGTTTTGTTTTTGGATTACTTTTGAGAAGTAAAGGGTTGCTTGTTTGTATTTTTCTGTTCTGCGACTTAATTCTCCGATGAGGTATAAAAGTCTAACCTCGGACATATGTGTATTTTGATAATCATCTTCCATATAAGATTTAATGTATGCATCTAATGCCAAGTCTGTAAATCGGATTTCTTCAGTATGGTTATAGGATCTTAATAACCATGCTAATCTCATGTATAAGCCTGCAATCGCAATAAATTTCTCTTTTTTTAATGTCGCAGAATAAATTCCTAATTTATATGTATTTATTGCTTCCTCAATTGTACGAGGTTCACAATAGTTTAACCCAGACCAGTTATTACAGATTTTAGATTGAATGTCTTCTAATGTATTTGCCGGAAAATAGGAAGTAAATTCTTCAGACATAGAGAAGCCGCACTGTGGACAAACGCTTACATAATACAGTAAAGGATTTAAATTTTCTTTATGATAGTAGGAGCAAAAATCTGTGTCATGCTTTATCGCTTTTACAAAACGTGATCGGATCTTTTTGGTCATATACGTTTTTTTGCAGCAAAGGCAAGTTATTTTACGATCATATAGAGGCTCTAGCTCCATACCCTCATCTCCTATCTAAGAATATATGGTATTAATTATACATTAATTATGATAAATGGACTATATTTAAAAGTTAGTTATAGGATATTTAACCTATAAAATTGGAAAAATAATTGTTTTTTCTTTCAAATTTAGATATAGTACATGAATTCTGCAATTTGGGAAATCACAATGATATAACTACTATCATGAGGTGAACAATTATGAATTTCCTTTGGGGGCTTGTTGGGATCATAACTATCTTTTTAATCGCTTTTTTGCTATCGGAAAATAAAAAGAAGATTAAGTGGAGGACAATTTTAGGTGGACTGGGAATTCAGCTCCTTTTTGCCTTCATTGTCTTACAATTTCCACCTGGTCAGATTGCCTTTCAGGAATTAACAACTGCTGTCCAGCATGTTATTGGCTATGCAAATGATGGAATACAGTTTTTGTTTGGTAGTTTAGCTAGTCCAGAGCAACCTACTGGCTTTATTTTTGCATTTCATGTGCTTACGATTATCATCTTCTTTTCTTCTCTCATTTCTGTACTCTACTATTTAGGTATTATGCAAATTATCATCAAGCTGCTTGGTGGGGGACTTTCGTATCTTCTTGGAACAAGTAGAGCAGAATCTCTGTCAGCTGCAGCAAACATTTTTGTAGGTCAGACCGAAGCACCGCTTGTGATCAGACCTTATATTGAGCGAATGACGAAGTCTGAATTGTTTGCTGTAATGACAGGAGGACTTGCGTCAGTAGCAGGTTCAGTACTGTTTGGGTATGCTGCTTTAGGTGTTCCTTTAAAATATTTATTGGCTGCAAGCTTTATGGCAGCACCAGCTGGTCTTGTTATGGCTAAGATGCTAATCCCTGAGACAGAGGTACCGAGGCATCAATTGAAAGAAGGAAGTAATGATGAGGAACGAGCTGTTAACGTAATCGATGCAGCAGCAAGAGGTGCTAGTGATGGATTACGATTAGCTGTAAATGTTGGAGCTATGCTATTAGCATTTATTGCGATTATATCGCTACTAAATGGGATTTTAGGTGGGATTGGAAGCATATTCGGATTCGAGGCGCTTAGCTTAAATTTAGTGTTTGGTTATCTGTTTGCTCCACTTGCCTTTATTATTGGGATACCGTGGGAGGAAGCAGTCGTTGCAGGTAGTTTTATCGGTGAAAAAATAATTTTAAATGAATTTGTAGCCTATTCTTCTTTTTCTACCTATTTGGATCAATTATCGGACAAGACGATTGCAGTCATCAGTTTTGCTTTATGTGGCTTTGCAAACCTTTCATCACTAGCAATCCTATTAGGTGGTTTAGGTGGGCTTGCTCCTAGTAGAAGGTCTGATATCGCAAGACTTGGGATTAGAGCAATAGCAGCAGGTACATTAGCAAATTTACTTAGTGCGGCAATAGCGGGGATGTTTATCTAATAGTTAACCATAACAATACAAAAACTCCTCATGCTAGATGAGGAGTTTTTAATTAAGAAAAACGGGGGATGTTCATATTGTGTTCAAAATAAATTCATTTTATACTTAGTGCAACAATTTTTTTTGGAGGAACTTATTATTATGGATACCTTTACATTTACCAAAATGCACGCTTTAGGAAATAACTATATATATGTAGATATGTTTAAAGAAAACCTGTCGGAAGATGTGCTTTCAAATTTAGCAATTCGTGTGTCAAATGTTCACACAGGAATAGGTGCTGATGGAATGATATTAATATGTCCATCAGATATAGCGCCTGTTAAAATGAGAATTTTTAACAACGATGGGTCTGAAGGAAAAAATTGTGGAAATGGCTTACGTTGTGTTGCAAAGTATGCTTTCGAGAATAAAATAGTATCAGAAAAGAACTTTAAAATTGAAACTCTATCTGGCCTCGTTGACGCTGAAATTCATGAGAAAGCCGGAGAAGTTTATAGTGTGACTGTGAATATGGGCAACCCAAGGCTTCGGAGAAGTGACCTTCCGATGATCGGCTCGGATTCAGAAATGGTGATTAATGAACAGGTTGAATTTTCAAATCAAACTCTGTATATGACAGGTGTGTCAATGGGAAATCCACATGCAATCTTCTACGTTGATGATATTGAAGATGCTCCTTTAACTACATTGGGACCTATAATTGAGAAAGATAGCCGCTTTCCAGAAGGTGTCAATGTTGAATTTTTAGAGGTTTTAAATGAAACCGAAATTAACTTTAGAGTGTGGGAGCGTGGCTCAGGAATTACCCAGGCTTGTGGAACTGGCGCTTGTGCAGCAGTCGTTGCTTCTGTCCTTAATGGAAAAACAAAAAGAAATCAACAAACCACAGTCCACTTAGCTGGAGGAGACCTTTTTATTACTTGGACTGATGAAGGACATGTCTTAATGACTGGACCAGCAGAGGTTATCTGCACTGGGACGTACTACTATACAATATAAGTATCATTTGTTAGTTGATACAAGTTCAATCATTTGAGTGTTAATAACATTAACATTATAATAATTGTTAAAAGACTATAAAAGGTGGGTGACGATAATGACTGAAGTAGTTACAATAACTGAAGCAGCTAGTTATCAAATTCAGGACATGATGAAAGAAGGTGGCGAAGAGGGTTCTTTTCTTCGTGTTGCTGTAAAAGGTGGCGGTTGTAGTGGTCTTTCTTATGGTATGGGGTTTGAACAAGAAATGAATGAAGATGATATTCAATTCGAACAACATGGAATTAAAGTTCTTATAGATAAAGAAAGTGAACCTATTTTAAAAGGTGTTGTCATAGATTTTAAGCAATCAATGATGGGTGGCGGATTTACAATCGATAATCCAAATGCCATTGCATCATGTGGATGTGGTTCGTCATTTAGAACAGCTGCAAATGCAGGGAAACCTGAGGATTGTTAAATATGAAAAAGGGTGAGGTGATAATACCTCATCCTTTTAATTTTGTGTTGTCTAGCTCCAGATGCCCAACGACTAGTGGTCTTCACCTCTCCTCCTTACGATAAGTCAACATCGAATCGCAAGC
>CANMHG010000022.1 GCA_947497585.1 uncultured Bacillaceae bacterium
CAAGACTCTTTCAACCTGTCCGAATTAACACCGGATTCGGACTCGTTGGGCCTAAGACTCTTTCAACCTGTCCGAATTAACACCGGATTCGGACTCGTTGAGCTCAAGACTCTTTCAACCTGTCCGAATTAACACCGGATTCGGACTCGTTGAGCTCAAGACTCTTTCAACCTGTCCGAATTAACACCGGATTCGGACTCGTTGGGCCTAAGACTCTTTCAACCTGTCCGAATAAACTATCGATTCGGACTCGTTGAGCTCAAGACTCTTTCAATCTGTCCGAACAACCTATCGATTCGAACTCGTTGGGCTCATATTCCGCTCAACCTGTCCGAATAAACTATGGAATCTGACTCTCCTTCCCTTCACTCTCTATAGAGTCCAATTAGCCAAAAAGCTATACCCTTCAAGTACTACCCCCCAACCAATTCCCTCAAATACTCAATCTCATCTTTATGAGTATACTGAGCAGATGATGGAGTCTCTAACACCATCGGCAATTCCTTTACCGTCTTCGATAAGATAAACTGTTTCATTTGCTCTACTGTAATACAACCATTATGGATGTTCGCATGACGGTCTCTCATCGATTTTGTCGGAAACATCGAGTTATTCAAATGAATTGCGTGGAGGTTTGTAAAGTAATCTAACTCAAGTCCCTTAGACTCTAATTCACTCCAATTATCTCCATCCCAAATTCCACTAGCAAATGCATGGCAGGTATCTAAACAAAACCCAATCTTTTCTGGAAAATCTGTAAGAGACCGAACCTGCACAAGCTCTTCTAACGTTGTACCCATTGGGCCACTTTTCCCAGCATTATTTTCAATCAAAATCTTACTCTTACCCTCCCACTTAGAAAGAACCTGATTAAGAATATTGATCATCCACCGATACCCTTCTAATGGGTCATTTTCATTTTTTGCTACACCAAAATGAACAACTACACCAATTGATCCACATGCATTTGCAATCTCTAAATCATTAAGAATAGCAGCTACCATATCATCCGCTTTATCTTCAGGCACAGCTAAATTCGTTGCATATGGTGTATGTGCTATTGACTCTATTCCGTTCTCCTTACAAAAGACAGCACATTGATTAGCATCCTTCTCATCAAATGCTTTGACAGATAAGCTACGAGGGTTTTTAGGGAAATATTGAAAAGCGTTCGCCCCAATTCGAGAAGCTTCCTTTGCCGCTTGAAAATACCCATTCCGAATGCTGATATGACTTCCAAACTTCATCCTTATTCCTCCATTAATCTTCTAATCAATAGAATGCACGAAAAACTATTCGATATGTATAATTCAACAAAAATGGAAAAAACTATCTCTGAGGTGACATTGTTGGAAACAAACACAAGTAAGCAAAAACTAGAACATCAAAACGTGTCAATAAAACAGCTTGAAAATGAACTTGGAGTCTACTTCACACGTATGAAAAGTAGTACCCAAGACACGGAAGAAGATTATTATAATATGGTGGATGATGAACTGATATAAAAAAATAGCCTAGCAAAATTGCTAGGCCTCTTCACGATCATATAAAAAACCATACACTACTGAATCAATAATGGGTTCATATCCTATCTTCATATAAATGCTATTTGATGTAGGATTGGCTAAATCTGTATACAAGCTACAAAAAGAATACCCTTCATTCAGTAGCTGTTGGCTAACCTGTGCTACACATGTAGTTGCATACCCTTTACGTTGGAACTCCTGCGGGGTGAACACTAGATTTACAACGATACCATTTTTTGTTGGTCTTGCTTTTTTAGCCATCGAAACTGGTCCATTATCGTCCCAGATAAAAATGGAAGATTCCTCAATACCCCGTTTTGCAAGTTTTCTAGCGCCTTCTAAGGTTAGATGCTCTGGGGTCACCAATGAAAACTGATATGTCCAATCCACAATTAACTCCAAGTCATCCTCTGTTGCTACCCTAAGCTTCCCATTGTTTAAAGGAACATTATTTACCTTTTCAAGCTTGTAAATCCTTTGCTCCATTTTCACTTCAAGCCCACAACCTACCTGTTGTAACCATTCACTTGCAAACTCACCTGCTAACTCTTTAGGCCCTATAATTCCAGGAAGCATCATTTCTGAACCTTTTATAGATGTTACCGCTACCCTAATCGCCTCATTTATGTCTTCACCAACTCCATAAAGAATTAGGTTATGTGGAGGTGTCATAACCATTACTAAAACAGGCATTTCATCTTTTTCCACACATGCTAAATAGGCATCATCATAATGAGAATTAGGTTTAGTTAAAGTGTAGAGCAGACCTAAAGCAAGATTGTTCACTACCTCTTCCTTTAAAAGAAAATCCTCTAACTTTTCTAAAAACTCGTTTGGATTTTCATATACTTTTAGCTTCATACTATTCTTCCTTCTTCCCCACACGTTGTATCAGAGACAATACGTTATTCAGTGAATCCGATTCTGTTACAGTCATCATGTTCTCAATATATTTATCTTTATTTAAAAAAAGGTCATTTACTTCAATCAAGAATCTCTCATCTGTGAGCTCTTCCTCTTGAAGCACCTCGCAAAATCCAGATTTATAAAAGGATTCTGCATTTAAGATTTGATCTCCGCGACTCTGAGCTTTAGATAATGGAATAAGTAACATAGGTTTTTTTAAAGCTAAAAATTCAAAAATTGAATTCGAGCCTGCTCTAGAGATAACGATATCAGTCATTTGCATGAGATGTGGCAGCTCACTTCCAACATATTCAAACTGTTTATACCCTTTTCTAGCTAAAGAAGGGTTTAAATTTCCCTTACCACATATATGTACTATCTGAAACTGTTTGACCAACATATCCAGATTATTATGTACTGCTTCATTTATCCTTTTTGCCCCTAAACTTCCGCCCATTATCAATAAAACTGGTTTTACACTGATAAAGTCACAGAGTTTCAACCCCTCAGACTTTTTCCCTTTTAAAATTTCTTCTCGAACAATTGGACCAATCGATACAGCCTTATGTTCTGGAATATGGCTTATTGTTTCTGGAAAAGTGACACATACCTTAGTCGCAAATGGAATTGATATTTTATTTGCCAACCCGGGCGTAAGATCTGATTCATGAATTATAACAGGTAGTTTATTTAACTTTGCACCAATTACCACAGGGACCGAGACAAAACCACCCTTTGAAAATATAACATCAGGCTTAATGTTAGAAAGAATGCTCTTCGCCTGAAAAATTCCTTTTAGCACTTTTAACGGGTCTTTAAAATTCTTAACATCAAAATACCTTCTTAACTTACCAGTAGATATTGGATAATACTTTACTGAATTAAGTGTTGAAATTAACTCCCGTTCAATTCCACTCTCAGACCCTATATAGCTAACATCCCAGCCAAGTTCGAGAAATTTTGGAATTAATGCAAGGTTAACTGTCACATGGCCAGCAGAGCCTCCACCCGTAAAAACAATTCGTTTTTTCACCAACTCACCCACTTTTTACTACTTATTTTTCATTGCAGTTATTATAAAGCGATGGCATATACTTTTGAAAGGACCTTTCTTTGAAATTAAATCATGAGCCTTTTGTAATTGTTCCTTATAATTTTCAACCGAAAAATCAGGAATTTGCCAAGGAATTGCCTTTAGGTAATAAATGATTGCCCCAACATCTTGAAAACTCGTATATACCTTATCTTCATGTGCCATCTGAATGGATAATCCTACTTCATCACATTCTTTAAGAGCATACTCCAAATTCCAGTAGCTATATTCACTTTCAGGTACATTAAACCATTCATTGAATTCCTTATCATTCTCCCCACCAACCTGTTGAGTAATGAAAACTCCGCCTGGTTTTAGAATTCGCATGATTTCTTTAGCTGAATAAGCTTCATGCCTATTTATAATTAAATCAAAGGTATCGTTTTCGAATGGAAGTGAATTGTCATCAATTACCTGGAACACTTTAATTCCAAGTGGTTCTAGTCTATTTTTAGCGATTTGCACATTAGGTTCATACCCTTCAGTAGCACAAGTAAAGGAAGGTAAGTCACTAAGTGATGATAAATATTCTCCCCCACCTGTTCCCATGTCTAGTAAAGAGGTTGAATTTTTGATTGCTTTTTGTATGAGGTCTGTATAATCCCAGCTTATTGGCGAGTCTTTCATTCTTCCATTACTAGTAATATATGAAAAATCCCATCCTTCAAAAGTCTTTTCAGACTCTGTAAGATAGTGTTCAAATGGTTTGTTCATGGTTAGGCTCCTTCTAAAGATTAAAATATCATAAATTATTCCAATCTTAACACAAAAAATCCCCATTTAGGGGATTTTTTCCTTACATCGTAACCTCTTCTAATTCTTCGATTCTTTTCTCTACATATCGAATGTCTTTTCTTGCATGGAAGGTTTCAGCTTTTTCTACGATTGCCATTGTGTTGTACTCAGGAATTTTTGCGTATTTTTCATAAATTCCTTTAGGAATTAGAACATTTCCCTCTGGCCAATACACAGCAATGTTTCCTTCTTTTGTGTTATCTATTTTTGCCAGGCCTTGTAAGGTTCCATTTTGATTATAAACAACGATTGCGTCACCATTCTTAATTGTTAACTTTCTAGCATCTTCAGAATTTATGATAATATCATAACGATCTGCATTATTAAATGGATCCGTATTAGAATAAATCATCGAGTTGAATTGCTTTCCTCTTCTAGTCGTTACATTGAAATGACCTTCTGTTTTTCGTAACTCTGGTAATTCGATTGGTAATAAATTTCCTTTGCCATCAGGTGTTGGGCAAACACCACCTTCGCATAGCCATGCGCCACCCCATTGAAAAACGTCTCCTCCATTTTTAAGTTTTTGGATTCCATCATAGTTTCGATTCGCAATAGCAATTTCGTTTCTAATTTCTTGTGTGTTTTTAAAATCAATGAGGTGCTGCTTTTCAGGATAACACCTTTTCGCTAAATCAACATAAATTTCCCATTCAGCTCTTGCTTCTTCAATTCTAGGGCCCTTAATCTCCGGACTAAAATAAACCATCCGCTCGGTACTAGTCGATGTGCCGCCACCTGGTTGTTCATATCTTGTCATCGCTGGGAGGATGATCACTTCTTCCTTAGCGTCTAAAAGGGTAGACGTGTTTAAGATAATATCCTGGTGTACCCTTAACTCTACACTTTCAAGTGCTTCTTTTATAAAGTCAGGGTTAGGCATGGTTTCTACGAAGTTTCCGCCACTTGTAAAAAAGACTTTAACTTTACTAGGATGATTCGGGTCTAATACCATGTTTTCAATCGTATTTCCAATCGGATCGCCTTGCCATCTTGGAACCCGAAAGCCCCAAATTTCTTCAATCCTTTTGCTATTTTCTTCGTCAAAATCACTTCCAGGCAGGACAAATGGATCTGCTCCCATTTCACCCGCACCTTGTACTCCACTGTGACCTCTAATAGGCATAACACCACATTTCTCACGGCCAATAAACCCTCTTAGCATAGCAAGATTCGCAACTTGAGAGATATTATCTGTTCCAAATCGGTGCTGCGTTAAGCCCATACTCCAAATAAACACACCAGATTTAGAGTTTGCTAAAAGTTTTGCGAACTCTATGATTCTATCCTTTGTTAGGCCTGACGATTTCTCAATTTCAGACCACTTCTGTTTTCGAATGTGATATTTTAAGTCCATGAATCCCTTCGTATGTTTATTAACGAATTCATGATCTATTGCAGACCCTCTTGATTTTTCTTCCATGTCAAACCAATGCTTCATGACTCCATTCATAAAGGCAATATCTCCACCAATATTGACTTGATATGTGTCATCAACGAGTTTCGTCCCAAACAATGCACTTTCTGGAATTGAAGGAATCCAATACTTCTCCATTGACGGCTCTGCATATGGATTAATCATAATGATTTTCGTACCCGCTTTTTTAGCTGCATACATATATTTTGTTGATACTGGCTGATTATTCGCTGCTACAGATCCCCAAAAAACTAAAACATCAGTACCGATCCAATCTTTGTAATTACAGCTTGAAGCACCAATGCCAAGTGAACGCTTTAACGCCGTTTTACTAGGTGAATGACAAATACGTGAGGCATTATCAATGTGATTCGTTCCTAGAAATCTAGCTACCTTTGCCGCAGCATAATAGGACTCATTTGTGATCCCACGTGAAGTTAAGTAGAAGGCAAGTTGTTTAGGGTCGACACTTCGAATTTTTTGAGAAATTCGGTTTAATGCCTCATCCCAAGATATTCTTGTAAACTTATTCTCCCCTTTTTTCCTAGACAGTGGGTAAGGAATTCTTCCTAGTTTTCTAAGTTCTGTACTTGATAGTTTCTTTAACTCTTCTAATCTAGTAAACCATTTTGGATCAATGCTAGACATCGTATTTAAACGTAAGACATTTAATCTCGTCGTACAAATATGAGGGCCAAGCAAGGTTTGATCCTGTAATCCTGATACTCCAAGAGCACAACCATCACATACACCTTGTGTTAAAATTCGGTATGCGTATGGAAGGTTGTCCTTGTTTTCAATCGCTACCTTAACTGTATCTTTAATATGGTGTGGTTTTACCTTACCAACTCCCATAGGTGCTAAACTTGCCCATAATGAAGGCTTAATTGATTTATCCAGTTTAACCGGTCCTGTATGTTTTGTTTTTCCCATGATATAACCCCCTACATGGTATAAATATATGTACATTTTGTTACATTTAATACTAACATGAAAGCGGTTACACCAACAATGAAAAAAGTCAATTCTTATTTACTTTTGTCCATAAATAATAGCTGAGTAAAATCATTAATAAGAATAGAACATAAAATACCAATCCATAAATTAAATCATTAATCGAAGAGAATAACCGGTCACCAACAAAAGCATACAGTACCATTCCAGGCAACTTCCCTATTATTGTTGCAATTGTATATGTAGCAAGGTTTATTTTAATAAGTCCAGAATAAACATTGACTACAGGTGGTGGGACAATTGGAATTAGTCTTGTAAATAGTATGGCTATAAACGCGTTTCTTGTAATTAATTCATTAAACTTGGAAATCCCCTTAAAACGCTTTAAATAATTTGTAAAGTAATCAGCAAAGCCATATCTAGCTAAAAGATAAATAATAACGGATGCTGCCACTGTACCAAACCAGTTAATAGAAGCACCGATTACAAGGCCATACTTACTTCCCATTAGCCCTGAAAATACACTAAATGGAATCACTGGAATTACACCAAAAAGGGTGGACAATAAAAACATAAGCGGAAGTAATGAAGAATCGCTTTCTGTAATCCAATCTAAAATTTCCTTATGATTGGTATATACAAAGTATAAGATAACAAGGTAAATCACAATAAAAGATAGTGTTTTTTTCAAGTCCACACCCCCGTTGCCTATTCATCAATACTAATTTCAGTCAGTAATGGTAAATGATCAGATGCCACTGGATCATTTGTTAAAACTTTAGACTCTACAGCAGTAATATCATCATGAATAAATATATAGTCCAGCTTCTTACGAGGTTTATTGGCTGGATATGTATTGCCACATTCTCTCTCAGATGAATCTCTTAAAAACCTACTTATGTATGAATGATTTCTACTTACTGGACTCATGTTAAAGTCACCCATTAATATCACATTGCTTTTCCTTTGGAGGATAGATTCAATGTCCATGATCTGTTTTCTTTGTAAAAAAGGATTGATACTTAGATGGGTTACAAATGCCGAAATTACTTTCCCCGATATTTCGAAGTTCACTTCTAAAAGCCCTCTTGGTTCAGCCAAATAAGGATATGAGAAAAGCAGATGATTATTATGATTTATCATGTTAAATCGAGATAATATGACATTTCCATACTCTCCTGCCATTTCATCAGACTTTTTTCTAGTAATAACTGGACCAAAAACAAATTTCATTTCTAGTTGCTCTGCTAAAATTGCTGCTTGATTAAGAAATTGACTCCGCTTTCCGAATGAAACATCTACCTCATTTAAACCAATAATATCTGCCTCGCTACTTTTAATAATGTTCGCAATGCGCTCTAGATTTACTCGTTTATCTAGCCCTTTACCATGATGAATATTAAAAGAAAGTACCTTAAGTTTCATGTCCCACTCTTCCTTTTACTGTTTTATTCCCTTCACCTAAATAAATCGAGGTCATTGTTGTCATACTAAGGATTGAATAATGAAAGCTAAAAAACAATGATAAGATTGGTGGAATATAGATAATGCTGAGAGTTTCTATTATTACTTCGGTTATTTTAATCGCACTTATTTTGTTCATAGGTACAAATATTAATGCCTCCGTTACAATTGAAGATACATCAAAAATTAAAGAATACACCCAATCTAATAACCAAAAACCTGTTGTCCTATTAATTGTCGATTCTCTTATGTCAGTGCCCTTAGAACAGCTAATATCTGAAGGCAAGGCACCTGCGCTATCCTTTCTCAAAGAAAATGGTCAATACTATCCCGACTTAGTAAGCTCCTACCCTACAATGTCAGTAACGATAGATAGCTCTTTACTCACTGGTACATATGCTGATACTCATAAACTGCCGGGTCTCGTTTGGTTCAGTACTGATCAACAGCAGCTTTATAATTATGGTAGCGGTAGTAAGGAAGTATTAAAATCAGGTCTGAGTAGCACATTGTTTCATAGTCTCTATACACTTAATAATGAACATTTAAGCAAAGATGTAAAAACAATTTTTGAGGAATTCGAGGTAGAAGGAAGGTCATCTGCAGCGATCAATGCCCTCATTTATAGAGGTAATGTGGAGCATACCTTTACATTCCCAGAGGTTGCATCGTTGATTAATGTTTTGCCTAAGGAAATAAAAACGATGGGTCCTCCTCTTCTCTCATTCGGAAAGATCAATCAATTTGACCCAGAATATACAAAGCTGAGTTCTTGGAAGAATGTTGGTTTTAATGATAAGTTCTCCACAAATGAATATAAATTTTTAAAAAATCAAGGTACACTTCCTAACTTCACTATGATTTATTACCCAGATTTAGATAAAATCATCCATGATGAAGGGCCAAATGATGTAAAGGGAATTGAAAATGTTGATAAGGAGCTTCAATCTCTTTTAAATATGTATCCGTCATGGAATAATGCAATCGAAAACATTACTTGGATCATTATCGGTGATAGCGCACAATCTGCCATAAACCAGGAGAAAAATGCTCTTATTGATTTGCGAAATGTGTTTAATAACTATAGAATTGCAAAATTAGGTAAACCTATCAATAGCCAAGATCAAGTCGTGTTGGCTGTTAATGAGCGCATGGCATATATTTACGCAAACAATAAAGATATTACACTGCAAGAGTTAACAAACCAGTTGAAAGAAGACAATAGAATTGATTTTTTTGCTTATATTGATGAAGATGAGATAAGGGTTCATAATGTTGAAAAGAATAAAAGCCTAACTTTTTCTACAAAAGGAAGTTTAGTGGATGAATATGGTCAAACCTGGGGTGTTGCTGGAGATTTGTCTATACTAGATTTAAAGGTCCAAAATGGCAAAATAGAGTATGGGGATTACCCAGATGCACTGGCTCGTCTATATGGTGCTCTCTATTCACACCAAGGAAAATTCATTGTTACAGATGCAAAGCCTGGTTATGAATTTATTGGAGAAGGATCACCAACTCATCTTGGTGGTGGAGGTCATGGTTCTTTACATAGAGTTGACTCTGTTTCCCCAATGATTATTACTGGAACTAGTCTAACTCCTAAGACAAATCGAATTGTGGATTTAAAAGACTATATTCTGTCATTAACAAAAAAACAGTAACGATTTTACCCAGTCGTTACTGTTAACATAAATTCTTAATGAAAATAAGTAATTATAGATAATGACCGCCAAATGATCACGAATAAAATGACACTAATCGTGCTAGCAACCGAAAACTTGATCACTCGTTTAGTTGTCGTTTTTAATTCAGTATAAACTGCGGTGAGTACTACAAATGAAAATAGAATGATGGATATATCCATATATATATTCATTAGAATATCCTCCTTTTTTAGGCCTCTAAAGAATAGATATATTATACGGAACAGATAAAGGCTTGTATAGGAGTTTAGAAAATGTTACATTTTTCACAACTTTTTACCTACTCAGAGAAATTTTCTAAACTAAGACTTTTCCAACCGTTCCACTATTTCAATATGTATATGTATTAAACGTAATTTCTCTTCATCAGATATAGCACCTTGTCCAATTCTTTTCGTTGCCCAAAGAAATTTAGTATGAGGAGCTTTCCTAACACGCGGATGCGCATTTTCATCTTTCAAATCACGTTCAATTGCTTCAAGCAATGTCTCCTTCTCATCACCTTCCTCCGTCTTAAGTTCACGGTTAACCCACAAAGAGCGATAAGCAGCTAACAATTTTTTATAATCCAAAAAGATTACCTCCATGATCTTAAACTATTTCCCATTACAATATAGCAGTTCTTAGCAAAAAGGGAAACGCTTATTTATAGCGTTCCCCTTCATGTTACGGTGCTTTTTTTAACATTTTTTCTTCTTGGTTTAAGCCTTCCTCTGTTTCATCTTCTAACGGAAGAGGGTGTTCCTTTGATAAGAACCAACCACCTAGCGCAATACCGACCAAAACAACCCAGAAGGAAATTTTCCAAGCTGGCAGCTTTGGAAATCCCTTGTATAATATCCCAAGTGCTGGATGTGCCAGAGTGTACACAGCTAGTTTGACACCGACCCAACCAACAATTAGAAAGGCTGCAGTTTCAAGACCAGGTTTACGCTTAAGTAACTTAACAAAGTACGTAGCTGCAAATCTCATAATAATTAATCCAATTATCCCACCTGCAAGAATGACTAAAAACTGACCTCCATCCATTCCTCCTATCGGTGGAAGGTTGGTAGTAGGAAGTGTTACCGCTAAAGCAACAGCTGCTAAGATTGAATCAACTGCGAATGCTATGTCAGCCAGTTCTACTTTTAGGACTGTCACCCAAAAGCCTGAACCCTTGGCATCCTTTACATCTGTATGTTCACCTTTTTTTAGGACAAACTTTTTAACTAAATGGTTCGTTGCAATGAATATTAGGTATAGTGCACCTATCGCTTGTACTTGCCAAACATCTACTAAGAAAGAAATGGCAAACAATGACCCAAATCGAAAGACAAAGGCTCCTGCTAATCCATAAAACAAGGCTTTCTTACGTTGTTCGTCAGGTAAATGTTTAACCATTATTGCCATAACTAACGCGTTGTCTGCGGCTAAGATACCTTCAAGTGCTATAAGGACAAGAAGAACCCAGCCGTATTCTAAAATAAGACCGTAATCCATAGTGAATTGTCCCTCCTTAGAACTGTCCTTAGTATTAGCTATATAGAAAATAAAATAACCTTTATCGGTAGGATAAAGGTTTAGAAATTATATTGAAATTAAGGTCTGTTTTACCATTTATAAATCCAAAAAGACTCTTTTTTAAGCCAGCCCATAAGATCTGAGTCTGCTGAATTAAGGTTGTCTTTCAAGCGTGATAGCAAGCCTTCTGTTTGAGAACGGTGCGCCTCCATGGCCGCAATTTTGATATCTAACACATCAGTGACATCAATGACTACATCAGGTTGACCTAAGACTTCAAAAACATCCTTCGTGATAGCTTTACAATACACAGTCGGTCTCTTATCTGCAGGTATTCTTGACAAAGCATCAATTACAGCTGCCCCAGTTGCATCATGATCTGGATGAACACCATGTCCAGGATAAAAAGTAATAACCAAAGATGGATTTATTTCGTTAATAATTTCTTCAACTGTTGAGCTTAATTTACCTTCTTCTTCGAATTCTAATGTTTTATCTCTAAAACCAAGCATACGTAAATCTTGGATTCCCATTACTTTACAAGCATCTTCAAGCTCTTTTTTTCGTATCCCTGGTAATGTTTCACGGTTAGCAAAAAAAGGTTTACCCATGTTTCTTCCCATTTCACCTAAAGTAGCACATGCATAGGTAACCGGAACACCTTGCTTTGTTTGTTTAACAATAAAGCCTGCTGTCCCAAATGCTTCATCATCCGGATGTGGAAAAACCATTAAAATGTGACGTTCCATCTAAAAGCACCTCCCTTATGTTGTTAAAATGGGTTAGGACTCAATTGTAATGACACCGTAAGTCTGCCTTCACTATCATGTCCAGTTAAAAGTAATCTTCCTTTATCATCAAACTCCCAATCAGTTACCCCTTCAGCATAGATCCACCCAAGATCCATCTTTAGACCAACTCGATAAGGGCCGTCTCCAGTAATTTTACCGTGGTTATAAACAACTTTTGCATTTCGTATGTATGCACCAACAGCTACTTGAGAATCATCATTATGTGCAGCATAGGCACCTTTTGTCGTTTCAAGGTGAATGTATAATTCCTGATCAATTAAGCCGTTTAATGTTGCTTGTACTTCGTTAACATCAATTGCTTTCAAAGCCATTCCCCCATTCTATTTTTTTATTTTACATTCTTTTTTGATTAAGTTCCATAAATACGATTTCTTAAAATTAATTGACCTCATAGGACTGAATGATGCACTTGATTGGAAATAACTTGAATTGAGTTGCTTCAAAGGTACCAATTGGTGCACCTGATTGGGAAAAAACAACAATACATACAAAAATTTGGTATAGTTTTCCTTTATCAAGGAAAAAGTATAGATAATGTTTGTATATACGGAGGGCAAAAACAAGTGGACTTAAAAGAAAATATGGAATTTGATATTACAAAAAAGTTTGTACCTAATTTTTGTAAAGCTAAAACATTAAAGATTCTCAATGTTAATCAGTCAACAGTCTGTATTGAGATGGAAGAAGCAAGAAGTAGAGGCGTTTTCCCTCTTCAGCAATTTCACTCCCTTATTCGCACTGGGGCCCTTATCTACAACGAAAACGTATTAAATGATAATCATGAAGATACTGCATGATACATAAACAATCAGTGGGTATACCTGCTGATTGTTTTTATGTTACTTTTGGCAATTTGGACAAAAGAACATTTTTCGAGAAGAGATTATTTCTTTCTTAATTTGTTCTCTACATCTTGGACAAGGTTCACCTTCACGGTCATATACCATGCAGTTATCGTTATAACCACCAGTTAAACTGTCTGAATTAAAGAGTTTCATCTCCATATAGCCACCTAATCGTATCGCCTCTTTTAGCACACTTTGAATAGAGGTATACAATGATTTAACGTCCACACCATCCAGTTCACTAAATTTCCTTGTTGGTAATATTTTTGCATGAAAGCATATTTCATCAGAATAACAATTTCCAATACCTCCAATGAACTGTTGATTTACAAGGGTCGTCTTTAGCATCCCTTTTCTTGATAAAGCTAGTTCTTCAAAACGCTGAAAAGTAAATTCCTCACTTAAAGGGTCCGGACCAAGGTCAGCTAGTTCAGCATTTAGGTTAGTTTGGTTATATAAATGCAGATACCCCAGGCGTAAGCCTATAAAATACAAACGTTTATTTTCAAAAACAAGTTCAATTTGCTTTGTTCTGTCTGGACTGTCTTGTTCATTACCAATATACATTAACCCACCTAACATTAAGTGAAGTAATAAACTTTTACCATTATCTAAACGAAAAATGAGTTGTTTGGCAGCCCTTTCTACTTCGATAATACTTGTGCCAGTTACCTCACTGATAAATTGAGATACAGGAACATTGATTGATTTTTCTCGGTTAATAACTACATCCATAATCAACATCCCTTTTAATTTTTCATTCAACAAATTTTTATAAGTTTCCATTTCAGGCAATTCAGGCATCCTAACCCTCTTTTCTTACATAAAATTATTCTTAGCATAGTCTTATTTCGTAGTATCATGTATTGTTTTCATAATTCTTCCTAAAAGAGGCAATATTATTACTAAATTAAGAAGGAGGAGTGTTTCAAATGACAGAAACAACCTTACATATAAAAGGAATGACTTGTGAAAAGTGTGTAGAAGCTATTGAAAATTCTCTATTAGCGATAAATGGCGTTGAAAGAGCTTTAGTTGATTTAAACGAAGAAACAGCAATTGTACAATATGATCAAAACCAAGTGAAAGAACAGCAACTTAAAGAAGCCGTCCAAAATACAGGTTATCAATTAGAACTATAATTTTAATAGGCTGCCCCAGATTTCCCAGGACAGCCCCAATGTGCTTTAATCTACCGAGATTGCTTTATTTGCAAGTTTTATATCATTAGCTAAAAGCTTTGACAAATCATAAGAAGGGTAATAATCCCTTTCATACATGTAGTTATAAACAGATGCATGTAATTTAATCGCTACTTGAAGCTGTTTTGTTAAAACATCCCTAAGTATAGGAGTCGCTGTTTCTGTGATAGCTATGGCATAATTTCTTACTGCAGTTTTCGCAAAAGCTAGCAGGTCTCCAGAATAAAATGCCTTATCATATGCTCTCCAATCATCCAGGTCCTCACGGGCATTTGGGGCCATAGGATAAAACTTTAATAATTCCTTTAAATTTTGTTCAAGCTGTGCAATAGTTGTAATATACAATTTTTGGAGAGTAGGACATTCTACCTCGTTTACAAATTTTTTTACTTTCATTAACCCTACCGATTGAAAGACAACTAATTCATGTAATTCTAATGTTTCATGCCAAGCTAAATGATTATGATTCATCATAAACCTCCTAGTTTTTATTCAACATACTTTATTCATAATAAAGTCATTAGGTTAATGTCTAATCTAAAAAAGGGCTCTTACATTTATATATATACTAGATAAAGGATGAGCAAAAATGCCTATGGAATCTATTGAAGAACTAACAGTAAAGCTTGAGGAAATTGATAGATGGGAAAAGGAGCAAAAGGATCTGTGGTTTTGGGAAAAACTAAGTAGACTTCCCTTTAAAATTATAGATAAACTGACACCCAAATTTATCCACGATAAACTTGGCTCAGCTATCGACGAATTAGGAAATTATATTCAAACAGGCGGGCAGTATTTGGTTAACCAAGATCAATTCCTAAAGAGGTTCGATAAGAAAACAGCTCAAAAATTACTCACGCTTCAAGATGTTCAGTCACTTCCTCTTAACGTAATGGATGATATAGCTAGAGATATCGGTGAATCCCGTACAACAATTGCTGGAATACAAGGAGCAACAACCGGAATCGGTGGAATCTTTACATTGGCCATTGATATCCCAGTATTGCTAGGACTTTCACTAAAAACACTCCAAGAAATTGCTATGTGCTATGGATATGACCCAGATGACAAGCAAGAACGAATCTTCATTGTTAAATGCCTTCAATTCGCATCATCAGATATCGTAGGCAAACAGACAATCTTAGAAGACTTAGAAACTTTCTCAAAAGGTAATAAGCACACTCACGTTTTCTCAGAAATACAAGGATGGCGTGAAGTAGTAACAACCTATCGTGACAATTTTGGGTGGAAAAAGCTATTCCAGCTAGTACCAATCGCAGGAATCATCTTCGGTGCCCTAGTCAACAAATCCATGATCCAAGACATAGCCGAAGTTGGAATGATGCTATACCGCAAACGAAAAATTCAAGAGAGATTAGCTGGACAACCAATAACTTAAATAAAGAGAACATGTCCCTCAATCTCGGACATGTTCTCTTTTTCATTATTACTTTTTATTAACTTGTCTACCACTTTTCTTTTGACTCTGATGATTGCTATTTCCTACTTGAACATCTGAGCCAAGCTCTACATCATTTCTTCCTTTTTGCATAGCAATCTGCTGGCCATTCTGATTTGGGTTTGAAGTACCTTGTTTAGACATTCCACACGCCTCCTACATAATAGTCTCCTTACTAATTTGCACAAAGAGACTCATTTTCACTCAAACAATTGTGATAAATATCATATCTACCTTTTCAATAGTTCGATATCATTTAGTTATGTAACAAAGAACTCGGGAGGTTTTATTATAATGCTATCAACCACGATTTTATATAATAAAGATAAAACGAATATAATTAATGAAATACTAGAGGACCATCAGTTTTTCAATAAAGCAGATAACTCATTCTCTTACCGTACAGAGAACTTTAAGGAATTAGCCACTGCAATAAATGATGAGGCTACAACGGCCCTTACCATCCATTACGATGGTACACTCACATTCAAGGAATATGAGCTATTACATCACCTAATTCTTTCAGTAAATACAAGTATTGATGGTAAGCTTGACGATTCAAAAAGCTTGCTAGGCTATCTTGAAAATGGAGAGCCTGCCTATATTATCATGAATTGGGCTAATTGGACGGTGTTTTTAAATAAAGCAAAACACGTATCTATGGAGGGCCAAAAGGTAAAGGTCTATAATGAAATAGGATTAGAAGTTGCATCTGGACTGCTTGTTGGTTATGAAACTGATCAGACAAATCAAGAACAATTTATAATTACTAGCTGTACACTTGTAACACTATTTGGAGAAAAAACGTATACGGGTAAACAATTAGTCATTGAACCAACTGGAGAGATGTAACTAACCACAAAAAATGCAGTAGAGGCCACTCTACTGCATTTTTTCAATTTCATCTTGTAGTTGTTTCGTTCTCTTTGCATTTCCTTCAGAAAAATTACGTAGTCGTAGCTTTAATTCTTCATCATCGTGTATGCGTTCAGCAGCAAGGATATATCCACGCATTAATTCATTTTCTACTTCGTATGAACTTTCTAAAACCTCTTTTAATTCGATATCTGTATACGTATCATCTCTAGAATGATCTCGATCATAATCACGCTCATGATCCATACTTATCACCTACTTTCATTACTTAAGTTCTACTACTTTAACTAAAATATTCCCTTTGCTAAACATAAAAAAAGCCACTTTATCATGTGGCTTTTTTGGTTTAGAGAATTATTTTTTATACTCTTCTTTTTTCCAAAGAATAAATGTTATATATGCGATAATTGCTGATAGTACTCCGATGGTTGTAAATGTGTATACATCATTATATGCTTTTGCAAAGTAAGATTCCGCTGTCAATTGAATCATAACAACATTTGTTGCAAGCGTTATGAAGATGATGATCCAGTATATTTTTTTATCCATGACGGATCTTCCTTCCTACCGCGTAAATCACGTCATCGATAACTTCAAGCTCGATTAATGGTAATTCACGTTGTGGAGGACCAGCCATTGGATGACCAGTTGATACGTTGAAGTATCCTTTATGACATGGGCAAAGCAATACGTCTTTTGTACTTTCATAAAAAACTGGACATGATAAATGTGTACATTTACTATTATATGCCTTTAATTGACCATCCTTTGTATGAACCAGTAAGGCCATGTCATCTTCAGATGGGTAACCAAATTTAAATGATTCACCCTTAGGGACATCAGATAATTTAGCAATTTCAACACGATTTACGTCTTTGGCACCATCGTCCATCATTGCTTTAATCGAGAACGGTAATGTTGCAAGTCCTAATGTTACTGAAGCACCTACTGTCGCTTTTAAAAATGAACGGCGATTATATTTCACGTCATCTTGTCGGTTTAAATTATCGACCAAATTTATCATATCATCATTAGAATCTTTTTTATTACGACCAATCTTTTTGTTATTTTCATCCATGGTTAATACTCCTTCCTCTACAGAACTCTGGTCTAATCTGAATATACCCCAAAGAATTCAGGTACATACTGCCACTTGTTACCCTCTTGTGGTTTTTTACCTTCAACTAAGTTCATTTGAGTTCTGCGACGGCGTAGAGCCTGCATTTCTTCAAAGTCAATAAAGCGAATGGCATCACTTGGACAAACAGAGGCACACATTGGTGCAATATCGTATTTTGAACGGTCATAACACATATCACATTTATACATCTTATTCTCTTCAAAATCGAACTTAGGAATACCAAACGGACATCCGAATGTGCAGTTACGGCAACCGATACACTTTTCTTCCATTGCAGAAAGAACGACACCCTCTTCAGTTATTTGGATCGCATTAGCTGGGCATACACGAGCACAAGCAGGATCCTTACATTGCATACACATCATTGGAAAAGTTTGTCTACTTTCCAAAAAGTCTACATATTCTACATAGTTACGTTCTTTCGCATCATGGTCTCCACATTCACGACAGGCTGCTTGACATGAGCGACATCCAATACACCTTTCGAATTCTAAATACATAATCTTGTTCATCTGTTAGTCTCCCCTTCTGAGCTTAAGACTTCTGTAATTTCACTGCGCACACTTTAAATTCTGGCATTCTTGAAACTGGGTCTAAAGCAGGATTCGTTAATTTATTTACTGATAATTCTTTGCCCCAGTGATATGGTATAAAGACTGTGTCTTTGCGAATGGCTTTTGTTAGCTTAACATCTACTGTCATTGTTGATCTTGGTGTTGTAAGTTTAACTTTGTCTCCATTTGAGAGATTATATTGGCTAGCAAGCTCAGGATGCATTTCTGCATAAGGTACCGGGCATTGCTCCATTAGGAAATCTACACGTCTTGTTTGGGTTCCTGATAAATAGTGGAATACAACACGACCTGTTGTTAAAATGTGTGGAAATTCCTTTGTTGGATTTTCATCAGGTTCTTTCCAGTCAACAACCGCAAGATTTGCTTTTCCATTTTCAGTTGCGAATTTTTCTTTAAACATCGTCGGTGTTCCTGGGTGGTCTTCTGATGGACATGGCCAGAACACACCATCTTCTTTATCAATGCGGTCCCATGTAATTCCGTAGTAATCTGCTTTACCACCCTTTGTTGCAATACGGAATTCCTCAAAAATTTCACTCGCATTTTTATAAGGGAAATGTTTTCCTTTCCCCATACGCTCAGCTATTAAGCTCAAAATTTCCCAGTCAGTTTTTGATTCACCTAGTGGTTCTCTAACTTTACGAATATGGATTACGCGTCCTTCAAGATTCGTCGTTGTTCCTTCATCTTCAGCCCAACTTGTTGCAGGTAATATAACATCTGCAAATTCTGCTGTTTCAGAGAGGAAGAAATCACTTACTACAAGGAAATCTAATTTCTTAAAGCCCTTCCAGATATACTCAACATTTGGTGCAGATACAGCTGGATTACTACAAATAACATGCATTGCTCGGATATTCTCGTTTTGAATTTCATCAAACATTTCATAAGCTGACACACCAGGCTTTGGCATATCTTCTGGGTCTATTCCCCATACGCTTGAAATATATTTTACTGCTTCAGGATCAGTGATTTTACGGTATCCTGGTAATAGATCTGATTTTTGACCATGCTCACGACCACCTTGACCGTTTCCTTGACCTGTAAAAGTTGCAACACCTGATGCAAACTTTCCAACCTGACCACGAAGTAGTGCCATAGAAGTATAAAGTGTCACATTGTCTACACCCTTTGATTGTTGCTCAACTCCACGAGCAAACATGACAACAGAACGTTTAGACATTCCAAAAATATGAGCAGCTTTTTCGATTTTTTCAATAGATACACCTGTAATTTGTGATGTATAATCAGGAGTCCAATGTTTTACCGACTCTTTCAATTCTTCATAATTGTTACAACGGTTTTGAACATACTCTTCATCTACATAGCCTTCTTTGACAAGAATGTGCATAATTCCATTAGCTAGGGCTGAGTCTGTTCCTGGTTTTAAATCTAAGTGGACATCAGCTACCCTTGCAGTTGGAGTTTCACGAGGATCGGCTACGATTAATTTAGCTCCTTTGTCTTTTGCTCTCCAAAACCACTGAATACTTGTAGGATGACATTCAGCTGTATTTGAACCTGCGATAAAGAAGCAATCAGAATGCTCTAATTCAGTCCAAGGTAATGTTGAGCCACGGTCCATACCGAATGTTTTTAAGAAACCACCTGCTGCAGAACTCATACAGAAACGACCATTGTAGTCGATATAACGAGTTCCTAAAGCAACACGTGCATATTTCCCAACTAAATAACATTTTTCATTTGTCATGGATACGCCGCCGAAAACACTTACAGCATCTTTACCATGTTCTTTTTGAATTCGCTTGAAATTCTTTTCAATTAAATCTAGTGCTTCTTCCCAACTAGATTCTACAAACTCACCATTTTTCTTAATTAATGGCTTTAAGATACGATCCTTATGCTCAACAGTTTGATAGGCAGTTACACCTTTAGGGCACATTTTTCCCATCGTAACTGGCCAATCATAGCGAGGTTCAACTCCAACTACACTTCCCGTTTTTTCATTCACTCTTATATGCATCCCACACTGCATGCCACAATAGCAGCAGTGTGTAGTTATTAATTTTTCACCAGGTTTAATTAAATTTTTCACGCCGTCTTTTACTAAATATTGGCTCATAGTTGTTCCCCCTCGACTATTTAACTACTTCTTCTTTTTCTTCTTTTTTTGGTAGGTTATAAAAATCTTCAGATCTTTTCTTTCCAAAACCTGAGATGTGAATATCATTCATCGTACTAATCGGCCCGTATGGATTCCCAATCGGTGCTTCCATATTCATTTGTTTCATTGCACGGATTCGTCTTCTACAGCCTGGGCAGTAGTCTGCAAGATATGAACCGTCATCTAATTTCAAGTCAAAGCTTTGCTCAGCCAATATTGTTTTTACATCCGAAATTTGATCATCACTACTGTAATTTGTGCCACATTTCTTACATGCCCTCGTATCAACTTTAAGAACCTCCTGATAGTTCATAGGAACTGCCGCAGCCAAAGGTCTAATTGGTAAGTGGAACAGCTTTCCAAATGGGAAATAAATTAGCATAACAACTACTGTTACGTGGTGAACTAGTGCCATTGGGTGGTGCATCCAACCCTCTAAAAACTTATAAGATACCGTTAGTAACAGTCCAGATATTGTTACAGCAAAGAGAATAATTAATGGTAATATATCAAATTCAAATCGTTGCGTTACTCGAACATCAGGATCTGTCATTCTTCTATATAACGCCATTGAAAGTCCAACAAGTAACAGTAGAGAGAAAATGTTTAGCGCATTATATGTCATTTGAGCAAGTAACCCATTAGGATGTAATGTTATCGTCGGGATGTTAAAAACGACCATTTGGTAAAGCTCCGGTGTGACTAAATCAAATCGTACCCATCCAAAAACTAACCCAAAAGTAACAGCAAATGAACCAATACAGCCCCATGCAATCAACCAGTGCTGAATACCTCGGTAAATACCGCGTTTAAAAATAAACTTTTGTAGAAAGATGTTGTTAATTCCAGTTAGTAAGATAGATTTCCAATTTCGTTTAAAACGCTCAAGGGATTTTAAATTTATTAAACTTCTTTTCACCATTCTATTTGTAGCTGTTCTATACATCCAAAACGCCATACGAATGGATAGTCCAATAGCGAAAATAAGAGAACCGATGATATACCCCATCTGAGTCGGTTTTAAGTATTTTAAGCCGTCTGTAGCTATCCACATCGATAAAAGCAATCCAAGAACGACTAAGAATGAATACATACTTGCTTTTGAGTAAAACGAACGTTCTAGCTGTTTCATAATGCTCACTCCATTTTTAAAAAGTAATTTTATTTCGTTTTTACGTTTTCAACATGTATAAGTTGTTTTCATATGTTCATTGTAAAGGACGTAGATTTATAAGACTGTGAAGTACGTCACAGTAAATTTGTCGATTCAGTGAAGAGTGATTTACTGTAGAAAAAAAGACAAAAAAAAGACTACTGATCTGCAAAATCAGTAGCCTATTGTTGAAAGTTTATAGGGAAATTTTTATTTATGAGCTTTTCGGTTTTATGTAAATTATGTAGGATTTTAGCGCGCGACTTAGAAGTACTTACATTGATTCCTTTGTTACGAAGTTGTAAGACAAGTTCTTTAATACCTTTTCGACGAATCTTATCCATACTATTCAGCTCCTTTAAAAGAATCATATCATTTTTCAAGCCGTTTTGTACTACCTTTTTTCGAAATTAGTACAAAACTACTGAGAATAGTATGGATTACTAGTTAGTTCCTACATACCTTTGACCTTTTCGAAATATTCTTCCAAGGTGATATCATTTTCATAAATCACTTTCGCAATCTCTTTACCTACATAACGAAGGTGCCATGGCTCATACTGATATCCTGTAATTTCTTCTTTTCCTTTTTGATAACGTACAATATATCCAAATAAATGAGCATTTTCTTGAATCCACTTGCCTTCAGGTGTATCTCCGAATTGCTCCTCAAGTAAAAAGCCTGCACTTCTACTTGTTACATCCATTGCCAAACCTGTTTGGTGCTCACTCTGACCTGGTAAGGCAACTGCATGCATAGCCATTTCTTCTCCAACTTTTCGAACTTGACTGTCAAATATATAAGCTTGTGTTTCGTATGCCCTATAACCAGAGACGGCAAACAAGTAAATACCTTCACTGTCGGCTTTTGCAAACATTTCTTCAAGTGCTATAGCAGCTTCCTTGCGGATATATCTTTTAGGAACATCTTCATCTCCAAAGGAAAAACGAACATTTGGAGCTACCATGCCTTCTGGTATATATGAAGATGGTAGGCTATTCTCTTTATTTACAAGAGCGAGTATATTCTCAGGATTAAGAATTACTAACAACCCATCTTGTTCTTCGACTTTATTAAAATAAGCTTCCTCTAGAACCCACTCGCTATTTAGTGGCGTATCAGTATGTTGTTGTTCGTTTTCTTCTTTGCTCGATGAATCTTTATCTTCTACTTTAGGCTCATTATTTTCGGTTTGTGATTTAGGATCTGTATTTTCTTTCTCTTCTTTTTGTTCATTTGTGTGATTTTCCGTCTCGCTTGCGTTTTCAGGTGGAAGATTGTTGTTTGAATTCTTACATCCAACCAAAAGTATAAACAGAACCATAAGAGAAAAGATTATTATTCGTTTTGACTTTATAAACATGGCTCCACCCTTCTACTTCTTGATGTTAGTGTTGTTTAAAACTATCCACTATTTATTTTACCATTTTAAGAATAACTTGTCCTATATGGGAGAGATTTATATATAGTTTGAGTAAGGTTTGTGTTTACGTGACTTTTTATGTGACCTTGTTTTGGAGGTTTCATGATTTTTAGGTAGATAAATCGTTTTATGAACCCTCATTTCAACGAATTCACGATTTTTAGGTCGATAAATCGTTTTATAAACCCTTATTTCGAAGATTTCACGATTTTTAGGTCGATAAATCGTTTTATGAACCCTCATTTCAACGAATTCACGATTTTTAGGTCGATAAATCGTTTTATGAACCCTCATTTCAGAGATTTCATGATTTTAAGGTCGATAAA
>CANMHG010000023.1 GCA_947497585.1 uncultured Bacillaceae bacterium
TTTCCTGCTGAACCTGTCCGAATCCAGCTCTTATTCGGACTCGTTTTTCGGTTTCCTGTTGAACCTGTCCGAATCCAGCTCTTATTCGGACTCGTTTTTCTTTTTTCCTGCTGAACCTGTCCGAATCCAGCTCTTATTCGGACTCGTTTTTCGGTTTCCTGTTGAACCTGTCCGAATCCAACTCTTATTCGGACTCGTTTTTCTTTTACCCGCTGAACGAGTCCGAATCAGGCTAAATTTGAAACTCGTCCTCTAACCGAGTCCTTTTTCTAACAAAACCTGAATACTAGCAGTAATCTCTCTTTGCGCTTCTTCATCTTTTTCCCGGTCATTCGCTTTTTGTAAATCCTCTAACACATCTTCTCTCCCTATTTTACCAAGTGCCCAAGCAGCCGTTCCTCTTATAACGGGTCTAGGGTCTTCCTTTAACACCTGCAACAAATCAGGAATGGCTGATTCATCTTTGAAATGAGCGAGTGCAATAATTGCGTTTCGTTGAATTGGCTTTTTCCCGCGCCATGAACCTGACAAAGGACCAAATGTTTCCTTAAAATCACGGTTGCTAATTTGTAAAAGAGGCTTTAATAATGGCTTAACAACCTCTGGGTCTGGCTCCATCTCAGGGTGCAGGTGAAAGTCCAATCCTTTGTTTTTCGGACAAGCAGTTTGGCAAGAGTCACAACCATATATGCGGTTCCCGATTTTCACACGATATTCCTCTGGAAGAAAGCCTTTTGTTTGTGTCAAAAAGGCAACACATTTGTTTGAATCAAGCTGTCCACCTTGAACGAGCGCTCCGGTTGGACAGGCATCGACGCATTTATTGCATGTTCCACATTGGTCTTCAATCGGAGTATCTGGTGGAAACGGAATGGTTGTGATCATTTCACCTAAATAAACATACGAACCAAACTCCGGTGTGATGATCGCACAGTTTTTCCCGCTCCAGCCTATTCCAGCACGCTCAGCAACTGCCCGGTCAGATAGTTCTCCGGTATCTACCATTGATTTCAATTTCGCACTAGGTACTTTTTCTGAAATGAAAGCTTCAAGCTTTTGAAGACGATCTCTTAGAATATGGTGGTAATCTTCTCCCCACGAAGCTCTGCAAAAAATACCCCGGCGCTCATCCTTCGTACTCTGCGGAGCATTCTTCATTTTCGATGGGTAAGCTAAAGCAATCGCAATGATTGATTTTGCACTTGGTAATAAAAGCTCAGGGTTTGTTCGTTTTTCAATATCTGACTCTTCGAATCCTGATTGGTAGTTAAGCTCCTGCTGAACTTTTAGTCGTTCCTTTAGTTCTACAAACACATCTGCGCTACCAAAGCCAATCTTATCAATGCCAATCGTTTTACTGTATTCGATGATTTCTTGTTTTAGTGTAATTACGTCCATTATTAAAACCTCCTTTCTTTATGTTTCTTTTCTTCTCATTCCCTATGGTAAACTACAAGTAATCATAGTTGGAGGGATAATTTATGGAAATTAAGGTTTCAGAAGATATCAAAAGCCTTGTACCTCATTTTAAGGTTGGCGTTATTCACTATTCATCCATTACGGTTAGTGAATCTCCACAAATGCTAAAGGGGAGATTACAGCTATTTCAAGAATCAATCTATTTTGATTTAGAAGAAAAACCTGTAACAGATATCGAGGGTATTCAGGAGTGGAGAGCAATTTTCAAAAAAGTCGGTACAGACCCAAGTCGCTATCGTCCATCCGTTGAAGCATTATACCGTCGAATCAAAAAACAGGATTACTTACATACCATTAACTCTGCTGCTGATTTGAATAACTTCTTTTCATTGCAATATGAAGTTCCTATTGGCATCTATGACCTAGATAAAGTCCATGGTGAAACCCAGTTAAGAATCGGAAAGTCAGGCGATGAGTACACTGGTATCAATGGTCGGTTAATCAATATGGAAAACAAACTACTAACGAGTGACTCTACAGGACCATTTGGCAGTCCTTTCGTTGACTCAGAACGAACAGCGGTTACGGAGTCCACTAGGAATGCGGTTCAGTTTATTTATCTAAAACCGTCCTTATCAGTTGAGCAATGTGAAAAATTAGTTCAGTCACTGATGGACATGTTTACCCAAGTAAATGGTGGGACTGGTAGCTTTTCTATTTTATCATAAGTAGTCCATACATCTCGAGGCATTAAAAAACGCAATGCCTCGTTTTACTTGAAACGAAACACTGCGTTGATACCTATGTATGGAGCGGGTGATGAGAATCGAACTCACGACATCAGCTTGGAAGGCTGAGGTTTTACCATTAAACTACACCCGCAATTTAATATATCAATTTTATTTTTGCTTTTTTTCACTTATATCTAGAGCCTTACATGCCCCTTCCTCTGCTAGAAAATCAAGGAAGTATATCCGTCGGGGCAACTCGCAGATTATTCTATGGAGTAACGCTCGTGGCTGAGGTTTTACCATTAAACTACACCCGCATGTATTATTATGTGAAAATTATAACAATCTCTCTTTAAGAATTCAACCCCGAAAATCAATTTCCTTTAACTTAAGAAGTGAACATTAATTATTATATCGATTCGTGTCGAAAATTGCAACACTTTTCTTGTACTTTTTTTAAAATAGAATCCCTCTTCGTTCTTTTTCATTGTTTCAAATCCCGAAAATAAATACATAGATTCTCCGAGGTAGGCTAATCATAATAAAAATAACACTGGCAAGAGATAGGAAGGATTCCATTGAATGAGCCGTAGAACAGAAAGAAATATCTTATATAGCCTTTTGATTTTCGGACTAGTAGCCGTACCTTTTACTATTTGGAGACATAAAGACATAAAGGATATTATTATTGTGTTCTTGCTAAACTCTTACGCCAACGTTTTCGTAGCACCCTTTTTGGCGTCCAAGAACATTCTTCAATATCCGAATCGTTTTTTACCAAGAACATATAAGAGTAGCATCCTTTACGATTACTTTCTTTGTTCTCTCGTTTCCATGTGGTATGTGACTGCTACACAGAAAGGGAATCCCATCACTATTTTTCTAAAAGTGTGGCTTTTTGCATTGCCACAAGCTTTAGTTGAACGTTGGTTAGAAAAGCATACTTCGCTAATCAAATATAGAAAAGGTTGGACTTGGGTTCACTCTCTCGTTACAATCGCTACCGCCAAACTTCTTATTAGAGGTGCAATCTCTTTTTTCAATTACTTACAAAAACTAAAAGATAACTCAAGAGGAATTGAAGCAAGATAGATTTCCACAAAAAAAAAACAAACTTAAGGAAGTGAGTGATCTTATGAAACGAACGTTCCTATCTTTAGTAACAGCCACCTTACTTCTAACCGGCCTCATAGGCTGTGCTGCAGGTGACTTCCAAATACAAAATGAAGATAACACCAAAGTCCAACGTCAAGGTAATCACGAACTAAATAACAATTTTGATCAAGGATCGCGAACGAACAATATAAATCAAGAGCTTCAAAACAGGCCTGGTGACAGTTATTTAAAAGGAACAGATGCCGGTGGTAAGCGGTAAAATTCACAAAGGCAAAAGTACATTACATAGTAAATTTTTGTAATGTACTTTTGCCTACTATTAGTTCTCTACAGCAAAACCACTTATTTTAAAAACAAAGCCCTCTTTTTCAAAGGTATATGTATATCTTTTTTCAATTCCGTTATGTTCACCTATTACTGTTAACTCGTATTGATAATAGTTCCTCTTCAAGTCAATTACTTCAATCTTCTCCACAGGGTCAACAGGATATTGCCCTACTGAATAGGCATGGGACTGTACCTTTATAAATGCGTCTTCTGCAAGATTAGCTCGCTCTTCTTCACTAAGTTCTTCATTCGATAATTCATGATACATTTCAATTTTATCAAGTCCAGTTTCCTTTAAGGAATGATCTGTGTAGAAATACGGAGTAAACATTTCATGGATTAGGAACAAGATTAGTAGAAAACTAGTAATTAGTTGAATGGAAAACTTATAGTGAACAGATGCCATCTTTTTATCCAGCCATCTGACAAAAGAAAGTAGTCCAATTAATACTAAAATATAAACCATATAAAGCATCATTTCGTTAATATAAAGAAAATCAATGAGATAATCGAATTTTACAAAGACAACAAACAAAAAAATGAACACTACGTACCGAAAAGCCTTATTTATAAATTCACTCATATTCTCTCCTCCTTTCTTCTAACTCTTTTAATTTATGGTATCAGTCCAAGTGAATGATAGCAATAAGGAGGATATTAAGTAGTAACAAACTGTATACTCTTTGTCCAAAATGGAGACAAAGGGTAATACCTAGTTTTTTGGCGAGAGGGTGGTAGAGAAGTGTCAACACAAGAAACACAACAATGGCTTTTGGACCAGTTGGGTCCTTCGCAGGATGTTGTATATCAACAAATACAATCGATTAGCAACTCTGCCACGATTTTATATATTAAAAGCTTATGCGATGAAAAAAAGATACAAGAGACTATACTTAAGCCTTTTTATGAAACAGACGAGAAGGAAATTGATGCTTATCTCGATTCCCTTCCGAACAAACAAGAGGAAGAAACTAGAGAAGTGATCTTGAAGAAGATAATGAGGGGTTCGGTTGTTTTTTTTATTAAATCTAAAATTTATCTTATCGAAGTCCAGCAAGTATACATTAACAACATATCGGAATCAACAGTCGAAACAGTTATCCAAGGTCCACAAAATGCTTTAACCGAATCGATTGCTACCAATATAAATCTAATACGGTACCGATACCCTCAATCATCCTTAATAGCTAAGGATACAAAGGTTGGAAGGTTATCTGAAACAAATGTAACAATTATGTACGATCGTAACATTGCAAAAGGAGAATTAATCAAAGATATTGAGGCTGACTTGGCCAAGGTAGATGTAGATACACTCCAAGCTGCTGGACAATTACAAAGAAAATTATCAAAGAAAAAACGAACCCTTTTTCCAACCATGATGATTACGGAAAGGCCAGACCGAATTGCCTATAATTTAGCCCAAGGAAAGGTTGTTATTCTTATTGATGGAACACCCTTTTCCCTTATTGCTCCTGCCGTTTTTTATGACTTTATGTCATCAATGGAGGATGTGTACCAATCCTTTTGGGTTAGTCAGTTCACCGTCACTCTTCGTTATATTGGACTGTTCATTAGTCTATTGTTACCAGCTTTTTATGTTGGAGTGACTGCTTTTAATCCAGAGTTTTTCCGTGTGCAGTTAGCTCTAAGTATTGCAGGAAGTAGACTAGGTGTACCCTATCCAGCTTTTCTAGAAGTTTTGATGATGCTATTAATGATGGAACTGTTAACTGAGGCGAGTGTTCGTTTACCGAAGTCGATTGGATCTACTGCAACAACAGTTGGTGGGTTAATTTTAGGACAAGCAGCTGTTGAGGCTGGGCTGGTTTCTAATGTAATGATCATTATAGTTGCAGCAGTCGCTATTTCGAATTTTGTTGTACCTATAAACGCAATGATGTTTGCGATGAGGTTCATGAAATATCTCATTCTTGCCTTAACTGTTCTTTTTGGAATGGTTGGTCTAATCATTGGTATTATCGGTTTGATAGGTTATTTAGCAAACCTTAGAAGCTATGGTCAACCGTATCTTAAACTCTTTTTAATTCCAGATAGTTCAAAAAAGGAGGTTGGTTAACCATTGAACCGATACTTCTACTATCTAATCATTTTAAATATGCTAGTGAATGTTTTTTTATACGTTCCAAATATATTAATCCAAGAACGATTTGAAGGCTCCGTCATGGGGTTGGTTTTGGGATTACTCATCGGGTGTACACTACTATTTATCTTTACTGCATCTATTAATAAATTTGAAGATAGAGGTATTCCTGAAATCCTTGAAGTTGTTCCAAAATGGTTTCGAGTCTTTTTCCTTTCTTTCTTTAGTCTAATGTGGTTTGCCGCCGGAGCAATCTCTCTTTTAGCTTTTAATAATGTAACAATCCGGTTTATGAACCCTGACATTTCAGGTGTTAATATGATAACGGTATTTACTATTTTTATTATTTTGCTACTCGTTAGATTAAAATCAGATAGTCTTCTTTATACGATGGAAATTGTCTTTATAACAAATATCCCTTTAATTGCTATTATTATGATTCAAGCGTATACCAACAATTATATAAGTTGGGATTCAATAAGGGAGGTAGGCACCCACTTTTGGGAGGTACCATCATTGAACGTTCTAGCAGCATCAACCTTCGTTTTTTCTGGTTATACAAATTTGATTATTTTTAAGCGCGTGATCAAAGAAAAGATCAAACTAAAGAGATTATGGTTTGTTCCAATACTAGGATCAATCAACTTATTCACAACCTTTTTTATTCCTATTGGCTTTTGGGGAGCTGAAGGAGTAGGTGATTTAACATTTCCTTGGGTCTCGACGGCTGATGCCTTAAGCATTGAGTATGGTCCCATAGAGCGAGTGATTACGCTATTCATATTTTTATATGTTGGTATTTCTATGATAAGCGTGGCTATACACTGGCATGTAGCTTTTGAAATTATTAAGAGTATGGTTAAGCTTGATAATGAAAGATCTAAACTAGTTGTTCATTGGTTAATCCTAGGGTTATTTTTATGTAGTGTACTACTTCTCGAACAATACCTTAGGGAAAAGGATATTTTTGTATTTGGACAGTTGTGGTTAAATGTCAGGTTACCAGGTGAAGTGTTCCTAGTCCTCTTTATGTTTTTCTTAGCAAGGAGGAAAAAAATATGAATCGCCTTTTTGTAACATTAAGCAAAGTTGCTTTACTAATTTTGCTTCTCTTTGCATTAACTTCATGCGGATATAAAGATATTGATAAAAGAGCTTTCGTAGTAACAATTGGTGTTGACAAGGCTGAAAATAAGGACAAAAAGTATAAAGTAATGTTAAAAATTGCCATACCCGCCTCCGATACGAAAGCAGGCAAGCCAGAATCCATTGTCTCCGTACATGAGAGTAATTCAATAACAGATGCTGTTCGAATGATAAAAACAAAGGTTGATAAGGAGCTTGATTTTAGTCATGCTAAAGCTATTATTTTTAGCGAAGAAGTCTTACAGGAAAACATCGGGGAGCTATTAGATTGGTTTATACGCCGTCGTGATATCCAGAAGGTTGCCTGGGTAGGGATAGGAAAACCAAGTGCAGAGGATATTGTTATGTTAAACCGAAAGGTAGAACGATTACCTTCAAACGCTTTATTTATGACGTTTGGACAAGCTGGTACAGAATCTGTTTATATAGTTAGTGAATATTTGTTTGATTTTAGAAAGCGCATAACCGAGAAAGGATTAGATCCTATCTTACCGATACTAGAATTAAAAGAGGACAAATATTTTGAGATTAATCAAACTGCTGTTTTTACTAATGACAAACTAAAGCTAACCTTATCATCAGAAGATACCAAAATCCTCAATATCGTTCTGAACCGTATAGGAAAAGTTGATGTAGCTGTAAAAGAAAATACAGAAGATGACCAAGAGTCATTTTTCATCGCAGTAGATGAAGCCAAAACTAATTACAAGATAGAGCAAGATTCGGCTGGCAACCCAAAAATAAAGGTTAATGTAGAACTGGAAGGGATTCTAGAAGAAGTTTTGATGGATTTACCTAATAGTAGCTTGGAAGAGCTTAAAGAAATGGCAGAAAAGCAAGTAAAGCAAAGAGTCCTTCATCTATTGACCAAACTCCAGGAAGAAGAAGTTGATCCAATTGGTTTTGGTCTACGTTATCGGGCTACTAGTTTTGATGAAGATGATTACGAACAATGGGTTAGTATGTATCCTAAAGTTGAGTTTGATGTAAATGTGGAAATGACATTACAAGGAACTGGGTTGTTAAGAGAGTAAAATTATTAGGGAAGAGTTATCTCTTCCCCTTTTTGTTATGCCCACCACATATCGGTTGGCTGATCTTTTATGATAATCGATTTTAAGTTATTTACTGCTCTCATAAAGCCTTCTTCAATCGACATAATTGGATCTTCATGTTCGATGCTCACAACATAGTCATAGCCAAATGTGCGTAATGCACTCATCATATCCGACCATTCCTGAAGGCTATGGCCACAGCCTACTGAACGGAACGACCATGCTCGTGTTTGAACATTTCCATAAGGCTGCATGTCAGTTAAGCCATACATATTCACATTCTCTTGATCAATGTACGTATCTTTTGCATGGAAATGATGGATTGCACCCGCTTTACCAAGAATTTTAATCGCGGCTACAGGGTCAATTCCTTGCCACCATAAATGGCTCGGGTCAAGATTTGCTCCGATCGCATCACATGTTTCTTCTCTTAGTTTAAGCATTGTATATGGCGTATGTACTAAGAAACCACCATGAAGCTCAAGGCCAATTTTTACATTATGTTCTTTCGCATATTTCCCTACTTCCTTCCAGTAAGGAATCAGCTTTTCTTCCCACTGCCATTTTAAAATATCGCCAAACTCATTTGGCCACGGAGCTACCGGCCAGTTTGGATATTTCGCACCTTCATGGTCACCTGCTGTTCCTGAAAAACAATTCACAACTGGAACGTTCATTAAGCTTGCTAGTTTGATTGTTTTTAAAAGGACAGTGTTCGATTCATCTGCAAACGCTTTGTCTGGAGAAATCGGGTTCCCATGGCAACTAAATGCACTAATCGTTAACCCTCTAGATGTCACCTGCTCAAGATAGTCCT
The DNA here is from genome assembly GCA_947497585.1 of uncultured Bacillaceae bacterium. Classification (GTDB taxonomy): domain Bacteria; phylum Bacillota; class Bacilli; order Bacillales; family Bacillaceae_L; genus Bacillus_BV. The sequence continues at coordinate 8,713 of CANMHG010000023.1, forward strand.
TGCGAGCACCTTCATTTTCTAGCAGCTCATCAATTTTGCAATGAGCATCTCCAGGATAACCACCCGTTCCAATCTCAACTGCGTCGAGTCCCGCTTCCTTCACATAATCTAGCATTTCTATAAAGTTCTTTTGTGAAAATAATACTGTAAACACACCTAGTTTCATTAGAGTTTCCTCCTATTTGATTCGGATACTTTCTCCTGTTTCACTGCTTTTATAAATGGCGTCAATTAATTTTGTTACATTTAGCGCCTCTTGTGGCTTTACGACAAGCTCCTCTAATCCTAAACAACTGTTCACAAAGTTGAGTGCTTGCGGTAAACCAGGGTCTTCTTCACCAGGAATCCAGTCTGCTTTGCTCGATAAAAGCATGCCATTCTTCGCCTGATTCACCTCTAATGGAAATAAATCAATCCCACCTGTTTCACCTGATATGCTAACACTTTCTTCATCGTCTTTAATGTTAGCTGACCAAGAAGTTTCAAATAACATCGAAGCCCCGTTTTCAAACGTAATATAAGCCGTTACATGATCATCAACCTCAAAGGTTTCGTGGTTAAAGCTGCCCCATTGATTGAGTTGATTCGGCATCTTACTTAGACGGTTGTAGGTTGTGCCTGTTACTTGAATTGGAGCAGGCTGACCTAATAGCCACATCGATAAATCAAGGAAATGGCAGCCATAATCAATTAAGCTTCCGCCTCCTTGAAGGTCTTTATTTGTAAAAACACCCCAGCCTGGAACCTTTCTTCGTCTTAACGCTTTAACTCTAGCTACCATTGGACTGCCGATTTCATTTTCTAAAATCAATCTTCTAGCAGCCTGTGTCTCCTTCATAAAGCGGTAATGGTAGGCAATCGCCAACACCTTCCCTGACTTTTCAGAGGCTTTAAGCATTGCTTCACATTCTGCCGTTGTCATCGCCATTGGCTTTTCACACAACACATGCACGCCAGCCTCTAGTGCAGCAATTGTTATTTCTGCATGAAATTTATTGGGTGTACAAATCGTAACTGCATCTACATCTGCAAACATGTCACGATATTCTGCATACACATTCGGAATATCATGTTCTGAGGCAACCCTTTTCGCTGTCTCCTCATTTACATCACTGACACCCATAATTGTTACTTTATCTGATAGTTTCATAAAGGCTGGGATATGACGGCTTTGCGCAATCCCGCCTACCCCGATAAACCCTACTCGTAATTTAGTCATGTTGTTTTACCTCGTTTATATTCTGACAATCTGTTTCGTTTCCGCGGAGTCTAGTGCAGATAGAACGACTTGAAGGGATTTCATTCCTTCTTCTCCTGTAACTGGTGGTTGTTCATCATGTGCAATCGCTTGAACAAAATGTTCAATCACTTTTGAGCTCTTTTGTCCACCTTCTTCATTCGTTTGAATACCACCAAGCTCGTATTTTACAACCTCACCATTTTTGTATTGAACAATCAGTGAGTACGTCGGGTCATCCTCTAAGCGAAGAATTGCATTTTCAGCATAAATAATTGTTGAGTTGTCTTCCTTAGACACATAAGACCAGCTTGCTGCCAATGTACCAACAACTCCACTTTCTGTTTTTAAAACACAAACAGCTGTATCATCTACATCTGAATTTTCTTTAGCACTTGTTTCAACAAACGCACCAACCTCAACAAATTCTTCGCCTAGTAAGAAGCGTAAAAGGTCTGTTTTATGTACACCTAAATCACCCATCGCACCAATGAAAGCTTCACTTTTTCTAAAAAACCAGCTATCCTTCCCATCAGCACTCCAGCCTTCTGGACCGCCATGGCCAAAAGCGGAACGGAAGCTATAAATTCTACCTAGCTCTCCACTTTGAATTAGGGCTTTCGCTCTTTGATGTGAAGGAACAAAACGTTGGTTATGGGCAATCATTAACTTTTTACCGCTAGCTTGGGCAGCCTCAATCATCGCCTCTGCTTCTACACGAGAGGTAGCCATTGGCTTTTCACATAATACATGCTTACCTGCCTGCAGTGCAGCAATTGAGATTGGTGCGTGTAAATAGTTAGGAGTACATACACTAACTGCATCCACATCTTCACTTGCTAATAACTCGTTGTAGTCGGTATAAGCACGTGCTCCATATGTATTGGCTAATTCTTCTGCTCTAGCCGCAACAATATCGCAAACAGCGACAATTTCAACAGTTTCGTTTGTAGCATACTCTGGTAAATGACGGTGCTTTGCAATACTTCCACAACCTATGACACCAATTTTAATTTTTTCCATTTATAAATACCTCCCTTATTCTTCTCCGTGAAGTTTCTCAAGCGGCTTCGCGTTTCCATAAACCGGTTTCGTATTATTTGTTGGCTTCGCCCATTTTACAGCATTCGAAATAACTCGTTGAACTTCAGTATTATAATACGTAGGATATGTTTCATGTCCTGGTCTGAAGTAAAACACTTTCCCATTGCCACGGCGGTATGTGCAGCCACTTCGGAACACTTCGCCACCTTGGAACCAACTAACCATCACTAACTCATCTGGCGCAGGAATATCAAAGTGTTCACCATACATTTCCTCACGCTCAAGCTCAATATATTCACCTAAGCCTTCTACAATTGGATGGCTTGGATCTACAATCCAAATGCGTTCCTTCTCATTCGCTTCTCGCCATTTCAGGTCACATGAGGTGCCCATTAGTACCTTAAAGATTTTTGAAAAATGTCCTGAGTGTAGAACGATTAGGCCCATTCCATCAAGTACTCGTTGTTTTACTCTTTCTACGATCTCATCCTGTACTTCTTCATGTGCGATATGTCCCCACCAAAGCAGTACATCTGTAGAATTTAGAACTTCTTCTGTTAGACCGTGCTCAGCCTCATCTAGTGTTGCTGTTCTTACCTCAAACTCTTCTTTTTCTAAAAATGCCGCAATCGCACCATGAATGCCATCTGGATAGACATCTCTAACTTCTTGATCTTTTTGTTCATGACGATTTTCATTCCATACTGTAACTTTAACCATGGTTTACCCTCCCTGATGTTAGTGTAGAACTCCGAAATTCATTCGGAGTACACCCTACAAACTTCTTAAACACTTTACTAAAGTATTTTTCATTTTGATATCCTACTTGATACGCAATTTCATAAATTTTAAGCTGGTGATTCTTGAGCATTTCCTTCGCTTTTTCCATTCGAATTCGTGTTAAGTAATCCGTAATCGTCTCATTGAATTCCTGCTTAAACCGTCTGGAAATATATTCTCTACTTAAGTAAAAACTATCAGCAATCTCTTGTAGATTAATTTCATATTGATAGTTTTTCTTTAAGTATTCCCCAATTTTCTTCATGCTTGTTTCTTCTTCCTCCACCTTAGAGGCTACTATAATTTCTTTGGCATCTCCAAGGGAAGTGGTTTCCTTCTTCCACTCATTTACCGCTCTCTCAAGAGCTTCATTTAGAAGCTCTGGGTCAATTGGCTTTAAAATATAATCAAAACTATTATAATAAATCGCATTCCTCATATATTCAAAATCATCATGGCCGCTTACAACAATCGTTTTACTAGAAAGATTAGCAGAGTGAATCCACTTTAACAGAGAGATACCATCCACTTTAGGCATTCTCATATCTGTAAAAATAATCTCAGGGTTATGCTCCGAAATGAGATTCATAGCTTCATCACCATCTTGCGCCTCAAGAATGGTTGTAATTCCAAACTTATCCCAATCTGCTAATAACATCAAGCCTTCTCGAACATGTTTTTCATCATCAACTATGATCGCTTTCATTTCATCACATCCTCTTCATGAATTGGGAGTTTAATACTCACCTCAAAGCCCCCGTCTTCTAGATTCGTTAATTGCAAGCTAGCACGATTTTCATAATATAGCTTTAAGCGAACATATACATTTTTCAGCCCGATATTTGATTCTTCTTCATCTATGCTTCGTTTACCTTCCTCAAAATGCTGATAGATTTCCTTCAGCCTTTGGTCAGATACACCAACCCCATTATCCCGTACAGCAATGACCAAATCATCTTGGACCTGCTTACACTCTATACTTATGCTTCCGACTCCTTCTCTTATATCAAAGCCATGCTTAAAATAATTTTCAATAATAGGCTGAAGAAGCATCTTTGGTACAGCCACATTTGAGATTTCCTCTTCTAGCTCAATGGAGTAGTGAAGATTCTCCCCGAAGCGCTCCTTTTGTAAGAGTAGAAATGCCTTGGTGTAATTAATTTCTTTAATTAATGGTACGATGTCTTCCTCCATATTCATTCCATATCTCATGATCTTTGAAAGGTGTGTCACAAGCGTATAGATTTGGGGAACATTGTTTTTTAAAGCAACCGTTCCAATTGACTGCAGTGCATTGTATAGAAAGTGCGGATTAAGCTGGGATTGCAGGACCTTTAATTGGTTTGTTTTATTTTCAAGCTGTAAGCGATATTCCCGGTTGATTAGGTGATTCACCTTTTCAACCATTTGCTTAAACCGATAACCTAGAATTCCTATTTCATCTTTTCCTAGTGAATCAAATTGAACCTCCATCTTCCCTTCTTCTACCTGTTGAATATTTTGCGATAGAATTCGTATGGGAGATGTGATTTTAAAGGAAACAAATAAGGTTGCTAATATTACTAGTAAAAGTCCAATGACACCAAACATAATATTGATTTTAGCGACATTAAAGGCACTTTCATATAGTGTCGTGTAAGGAACGCGTTTGACTAGGTACCAACCACCAGCGGAATAGGGAATACGATCGTAAATCATAACACCATTAAAGGAATCCTCTTTCCATTCGAGCACGCCCTTTTCTTTGTTTGAATAAATGACTTTGTCAATCCAATTTTGACTTTTCTCGTTTACGGAGATATCAGCATTCGAACTATAAATGAGAGTCCCCTCTGGAGATAACAAGTAAAATTCCTCTGAATCTTCGTTATACAAATTTCTACTAATTTCAAGTATGTTTTCCGGTGTAATTTTCAGTGTTATGTATGCTAGTACTTCTTCCGATGGAACATTCGTAAATGATCTATGAATTGAAATAGTCTTGTTCTTAGGTTCGTTAACATTCACTGGTTCAATATACATATTAAATGGATTTTCCTTCGCCTTTTGGAAGATGTCTCTCTTTTCACTATCAAGTGTTTTTGAGAATACAACGGTTGAGCGCTTAGAAGCTGTTACCATTCGGTTATCTTCTGCGAAGGTAAGTGTGACTGAATTGATATTTTCTTCAGCATATAAAATCGTTTGCATGACATTTTTTACGATTCCGATGGTTAGGTAGTTATTTGTGTTGTTGGAGTTTCGTAAATAGTTCATGAAATCCGGGTTGTTGTAGAGTGATAGAGTTAGGCCGTTTAGTTCGTTGATATAGTTTTCTAGATTGACTCTCCCTTGGAATAGTAGGTTGCTATTTTCTTTAACGACCTGGTCTTCTAGGTAGTTTTTTGTGTGAAAATAGGTGATGACGATGGACGATCCAAAAGGGATGATGGTTGTTAGAAGTAGTAGGACGATTAGTTTGTTGCGTATGCTTTTTTTGATCATATGTGACCTCCTAGGGACCCTTAGTTAAAGTATAAAGTGTTGGGGCTTTTAGAGGTAGTGTTTTCTTTAGCTATCAAAAGGTATATGGGTGTTATTCGCTAACATCCACTTCGCTTTCCGCGGGCGGTCCGGGAGCCTCCTCGGCTTTGCCTGCGGGGTCTCCCTATGACTCGCTTCTCCCGCAGGAGTCTTCGTGGATGTTAGCAAATAACGGTAAATTCAACAAAGTTCCCAATACCAACCCTCCAAAATAATAAGAGGTAAAAGAGAAAGCACGTCAAATGTTTCGACATGCTTTCATCCGTTCTCCTAGGATAGGAGTTTACTATTTTAGGTTATCCCACGTTGCTTGGAATCTTTCTAGGACTGTGTTGTAGTCGATTCTTCCTGCAGCGTATTCTTGGATTGTTGCTGCGAATTCTTTGTTTGCTCCGTCTGGCCATCTGAACCATGTCCAAGGGATTGTTTTGTCGTCTTTAGAGAATTCTAGGATTGATTGACCTAGTGCTCCTAAGCCTGTTGGTTCGATGTTGTCGAATGCTGGGATGAACGCGAATTCTTCTGTGATATAGCGTTTACCTGTTTCAGAAGATACCATCCAGTTTAGGAATAGTTTTGCTTCTTCTAGGTTTTCAGAGTTTTTGTTTAGTACCCAGTTATTTGGTACACCAACTGGTAAGCGGTTAGCATCTGCATCATCGCTAATTGCAATTGGAAGGAAGCCCATGTTCATGTCTGGGTTAATTTCATAAATCATGTTTTCAGTCCAGTTACCTTGTTGTAGCATTGCTGCTTGGCCTGAAGCAAATAGAGTAACTTGAGTGTTGTAATCTGTTGTTAATGGATTATCATTAGCAAAACCAATCTCTGTATCTAGTACTTCTTTAAATTGTTGGAATTTCTCATTTCCTACAAATGTTTCTGAACCATCATAAAGTCCTTCGATGAATGCAATTGGATCATCTTGTTGTGCAAAACCGATGTTAAGTAAATGCTGTCCAATTACCCACCACTCGCCATATCCAGCAGAGAACGGTGTGATACCTGCAGCTTTTAATTTTTCAGCAGCAGCTTTTAACTCAGTAATTGTTCCAGGCGGTGAAGTAATTCCCGCTTGTTCAAACAAATCTTTATTGTAGATAAAACCATAACCTTCTAAGTTAACTGGCATACCGTAAAGTTTGCCATCTGTATCTGTCATTGGTACTTTACCAATTGGAAGAACGTGCGCAGCCCAAGGCTCGTTTGAAAGATCAGCTAAGTGCTCTTTCCAAAGCTCAAGCTCTTTGAATCCACCATTGTTAAAGATATCTGGCTTTTCACCTGAAGCGAATTTTGCTTTTAAAGCTGCACCGTAATCAGCGCCTCCACCTACAGTTTCAAGCTTAACCTTAATATTTGGATGCTCTGCCTCAAATTCAGTAATCATTTTTTGAAGCTGGTCAGCAATTTCAACCTTAAACTGGAAGAAGTTTAGTGTTACTTGTTCTTGTTTATCTGCTGGTTTTGCATCATCCTTTGGTTTGTCTTTAGTCGCTGTTTCTTCAGTTGAAGAACATCCTGCTAGAATTCCAACGAATAATAACACTGATAAAAATAAGAAAGTAAAGCGTTTTAGCATGGTTTGACCTCCCTTTAATTTTACAAATCATTTTTATAAAATCTTTATAACTACAAAGCTAGTAGCTATAAAAAGTAGTACCTACTTGATAGATCCTTGTGCAATTCCTTTAATAATGTGCTTTTGCAGGAATAGGAAGAATATGATCACCGGCGTTATACCTAGCACTAGTGCTGCGAGTCCCATATCCCACTGCTTTGTATATTGCGCAAAGAATGAGCTCGTTGCAAGTGGTATCGTTCGCAGTTCTGCGTCCTGTAAAACAAGCAAAGGTAAGAGGAAATCATTCCATATCCAGAGCGTATTTAGGATGATGATGGTAACTGTAATTGGTTTAAGAAGTGGGAATACGATTCTCCAAAACACCCCAAACTGACTACACCCATCAATTCTAGCAGATTCCTCAATTTCGATTGGTACCGTTTTCACAAAACCGTGATAAAGGAATAGTGATAATGGAACCCCAAAACCGAAGTACATAATGATAAGTCCAGGAATACTGTTTGTTAAATTTAATGCTCCACCAAGTTTCATAAGCGGAATCATCACTGTTTGGAATGGAATAACCATTGCCGAAACAAACAGGATAAATAAGAACTTACTTAACTTCCCTGGTGTTCGAACCATTTTCCAGGCTGCCATTGAGCTGATAACAACTAACCCGATGTTACTAAATACTGTAATTACTAACGAATTCCAAAATGCCCTCGGAAAATTGATAATCTCCCAAACCTTGGAATAGTTAGAGAAAAGTATTTCCTTCGGCCATGACGCTGCATCTATCAAGATTTCGGCAAAGCTCTTTACCGAATTGATAATAACAAAGTAAAAAGGAATTAAGAAGATAATGGCGAGTAAGATCCCGATTATCTCTAAACCAAAAGTTCTCTTAGTATATTTCTGCATCAAGCCTCTACCTCCCTTTTCTTCGTGATCATAACTTGAACAGTTGTGAACACTGCTACCACTAGGAAGAATAGAATCGATTTTGCCGTTCCTAACCCATAACGATTGTTTTGGAATGCTTCCTGATAAATGTTAATCGCTACTGATTGTGTAGAGTTGAACGGTCCACCGCCAGTTAACGATAAGTTAAGGTCGAATATTTTAAATGCCATTGAAATTGTTAAGAAGAAACAAATTGTAAAGGCTGGAAGAATTAATGGAATAATAATTTTTGTTAAAAGTGTAAAGTTTGACGCCCCATCAATCCTAGCAGCTTCAAGTAATGAATTGTCTACCCCTTGAAGAGCTGCGATATAGATGACCATCATGTAACCACTAATTTGCCATGCAAATACAATAACAATTCCCCAGAATGCTGTAACTTCATCACCTAACCAAGGTAGCTTAAAGAAAGCAAGTCCAGTTACATTTCCAATTGATGAAAAGCCTTTTATGAAAATGAACTGCCAGATAAACCCTAGCAATAATCCCCCAATAACATTAGGAATGAAAAACACTGTGCGTAGGATATTTCTCGTTTTCAACGCTGCATTTAGTAGGAGTGCAAAGCCAAATCCTATTAAGTTACTAACCGCTACTGCTGCAAGCATAAATTTCGTTGTAAATAAGAATGAACTAAAAAATTGTGGATCACTCGTAAAAATCTTTTTGTAGTTTTCGAGTCCTACCCATTCAACCACGGAACTAACACCATTCCAAGAAGTAAAAGAATAATAGACTCCCATAAGGAATGGAATGATTTGAATAACTAGGAAGAATACCAACGCTGGCCCAACAAAGGCTAAATATGTTAGTGCTTTTTTAAGATTCGTTTTTCGCTTTGATATCCGGTTGATGTCTGTCTTCACGTTAAGTTCATTTCGTTCTAACTTCGGATTCACCTTTGTATCACCGCCCCTCCGCTCAAATGTAATCGCTTTCTTTTCATTATATACGGGGTTGTGATTAATTAGGGGACACTGTATTGACTTTGAGGGTGTAATATTTTGACATGTTTGGTGGAGGCTTGGGGGGAGATTTAGTTTAGGGGGGATGGGAATCTTGGTAGTATGTTTTTACATTTGTTGGTGTGGACAAGCTTTATTTATTACTTTAAAAACCAGGTTTTTACATTTGCTGATGTGTTTAGGGTCTATTCTTTACTCTGAAACCTAGTTTTTTATATAAAGAGGTACCATTCACCTCTTTTGATACCCCTGTAATCCAGTTTTTTACATTAAGGGGCACCATTCATCTCTTTTGATACCCCTAGAATCCAGTTTTTTACATCAAGGGGC
>CANMHG010000024.1 GCA_947497585.1 uncultured Bacillaceae bacterium
CCAGGATCAAACTCTCCAATAGAGTTGATTAGCTCATAGCTAAAACAATTTTTAAAACAAACATTGACGCTTGTGTTATGTTCAGTTTTCAAAGATCAATTTGTCGCGTTTAGGCGACTTAATTAATATATCATGTAACAGTTCTTACTGTCAACATGTTTTTTTCATGTCGTTTGCTTTACTTCAGCAGCGACGTTTAATAATATATCACATTGAAAACATTAGAGTCAATACTTTTTAAATAAAATCCTATAAAAAAAGCAAATGGACTGATTCCATTTGCTTTAACCTAATATAAATGTATCAATAATGACTAATGCAGCGATACCAGGCACTCCTAAAAATCCAGATATAGTAGAGGTTACAAGGTTAATCGGGATATTTAATCCTAAGCTCGTTCCGAAAGCATTTAAAAAGAATAATAGTAAAGCTCCGATCATTATTTTAACTAACCCTTGTCCAATAAAACGTACTGGCCTCATTGGAGCTCCCATAAATAAGACTAATAATATCAAACCACCTAAAATAGATATTACAACGATTGGTTCCATCTTTTAAGCATCACTCCTTATACAACTTACTACTTGTACTATTGTATGTACTAGTAGTTAAGATAAGAACTAATGCTTAAAAAGAATAAAACAGAAGGTAGAGATGTTGGAACATCCCCATCTTCTGCTTATTTCTTACCAATAAAGATTTGACGTGTTTTTGCTTCACGTAACAAAAAGAAGTATTTCGATTCTGCTAACTTAAGTTCAAACAGGACCTCATCTGAAGGTTCAACACTTTTTTCAATAATACTCTTTTGGACCATCCAGTGCTCCTTTAATGTTTCAAGCTGCACTAATAGTCTTTCATCGTGTTCATTACGAAGCCAACCTTTTCTTCGAAAAAACATCTTTTCACCCCAAACTAGTTGTTACAGTTCTCTACGACCTTCCAGTGCTTTAGATAATGTAACCTCATCTGCATATTCCAAGTCTCCTCCAACAGGTAGACCATGTGCGATTCTAGTCAATTTTATCCCGGTTGGTTTTAAAAGACGGGAAATGTACATGGCAGTAGCTTCCCCTTCTATATTGGGATTAGTAGCTAATATTATTTCCTGGACTGTGTCATCTTGGAGCCTTTTTAATAAATCAGGAATTTTGATATCTTCCGGACCAATTCCATCCATAGGTGAAATTGCACCATGAAGGACATGATATAACCCGTTGTATTCTTTCATTTTCTCCATAGCAATAACATCCTTAGGATCTTGAACAACACAAATAATTGTTTTATTACGGCGCTCATCATCACAAATATAACAAGGGTCCTGATCAGTTATATGACCACACTGTGAACAATATGTTAAGTTTCTTTTCGCATTAACCAAAGCCTTTGCGAAATCTAGAACAACGTCTTCTTTCATACTTAATACAAAAAAAGCCAGGCGAACGGCTGTTTTAGGGCCTATTCCTGGCAATTTCATAAAGCTATCAATTAGCTTTGATATCGGTTCAGGATAATGCATATCTTTCTCTATTCCTCCTAAATTCGACCGAAGGAGCTATATATTCAATTAAAACCCAGGTAAATTCATACCTTTTGTAAATTGCCCCATAGTGTCATTTGTTAGATCTTCCATTTTCTTTAATGCATCGTTTGTTGCAGCTAAAACTAAATCTTGTAGCATATCGATATCATCTGGATCTACTACCTCTGGCTTAATATTTACATCTATAACTTCTTTTTGTCCGTTAACAACAACAGTTACCATGCCGCCACCAGCTGTACCTTCAATTGTTTTTACTGCTAGCTCTTCTTGAGCTTTTGCCATATCCTTTTGCATTTTTTGCATTTGTTTCATCATTTTTTGCATATTACCCATTCCGCCACCACGCATCATGTGTATGTGCCTCCTTTAATATGTGTTGTTTATTCTTGTATTTCAATGAGCTCCGTACCTACAATTTTCTTTGCTTCTGCGATTAGAGGATCTTCTTCTTCTTCCATATCGCTTGTTTCTTCACTACGTTGCCCACGTAAAAACTGTTCTCTTATGTTACCCCATTCATCATCAGGGACTGCAACCATTTCAAATCGCTTATTTGTTAACTCAAATAGAATGTTTTCAAGGTTATCACGAACATTATTATTGTTTTCCGCGACCATTTTACAATGAATTTCATACTTGAATTTTAAAACGAATGCTGCATTTGAAGCTGCAACTGGTTCGCTATCAATCAGTAATGCTGCATGTGATACTTTATTTTGCTGTCTTAATTGTTCAAGCATTGCTCCCCATCTGGACTTTAGTAATTCTAAGTCTGGACGGGTAGCTTGTTTAAGAATCTCAATCAGCCTACCAGTAGGGGTTTTATACCCGCTTCTTGCTGCTGATTTCTGCGGCTTTCGTTCAGGTTGAGCAACTCCGTCATTTGAAACTGCAATTCCTTTTTCTTTGAGTTGTTGAAGTTCATTTTCTAGTTGATTTATTCTATTCATTAGTGTATCAATTTGTGGTACTGTTTGCACCACTTGAGGCCCATCTTGTTGACATAATTTTACGATAGCAACCTCTAAGAATATTCGAGGGTGATTTGTCCACTTCATTTCCTGCTGACACTTATTTAGTATATCTATTATTTCATAGATTGAACCTTTATGTATTTTTTCAGCAAGAGTTGTAAAGTGATCATCAACCATAACACGTTCTAATGTCTCTTCTAAATTTGGGGCTGTTTGATAAAGAAGCATGTCACGGTAATAGAAAATCAAATCTTCTATAAACCTCATCGGATCTTTACCATGGTTCATTAGTTCATCTAACGTTTTTAATGCAACTTGGACATTTTTTTGATCAATAGCTTCTACTAAATTCGTTAGGAATGTTTGTGATACTGAGCCTGTAATAGATAAAACATCTTCGAATTGAACTACATCGTCACTGTAAGAAATGGCTTGATCCAAAATACTAAGAGCATCTCGCATTCCACCTTCAGCTGCCCGTGCAATAACATGTAATGCCTGCTCTTCTACTTCGATTTCTTGGTTATCAATTATAACCTTCATTCTTTGTACAATAGCCTGAGCATTAATTCGTCTAAAATCAAAGCGCTGACACCTTGAAATGATTGTCAGAGGGATCTTATGTGGCTCAGTCGTTGCCAAAATAAAGATAACATGCTTTGGTGGTTCTTCTAGTGTCTTTAGTAAAGCATTAAAAGCACCAATCGATAGCATATGTACTTCATCAACAATATAGACCTTGTACTTAACTGCACTTGGTGCATACTTCACTTTATCCCGAATATCCCTGATTTCGTCAACACCATTATTAGATGCAGCATCTATTTCAATCACGTCTGAAATAGATCCATCTGAGATTCCTCTACATGAATCACACTCATTACATGGTTCAGATATTGGCGCTCTTTCACAGTTTACTGCTTTTGAAAAGATCTTCGCGGCACTTGTCTTCCCTGTACCTCTGGGGCCAGAAAATAGATAGGCGTGTGAAAATTTTTCCTGTAGAAGGGCATTTTGCAGTGTTTTCGTAATATGTTCTTGTCCTACAACATCTTGAAATGTTTTTGGTCTATAGACACGATATAATGCTTGATATGCCACGTACGAATGCCCTCCTCTTTTATTTCATTTCTTTATTATACAGTATTATAAAGAATAATTTCAAAACGAAAGATATTTTTCCTTCAAATACAAAGAAAACCCATCCAAATGGATGAGTTTTCTTAAGTCGTTATATGGTATCAATTTTACCGTGCACCTTCTGTCGAATAGCCACCATAAGCGTTACCCAAGCAGTTAGCTCGGTCCAGGCAACCCTACGGCACATGAGATGATCCACTTACTGCTGCTTCCTTCCGGACCTGACAGGGTTCGTGGGTTCTCATTGCGTAAGACCCGAACGTCAACACCACTTACTTGGGTCAGACCCTACAGTGGACTACCCTCGAGAAAGGGATTCGGCCTCGCTAGAGCGGATTGCGAGTACAGGGCACCGCTACCTCCCCGCTTAGCACGGCAAAATTGATACCACATCGTGTTTGTTACCCGACGTAAGTACAAGTATATCTGCTTTCATATAAAATTGCAATGAATATTGACTGTAAAATTATTGAAATTAGTCTTGATAGCGTAACCTATGGTTCCAATTTAAGCTGCTTCTTTTCTTTTTTTTGTAACCTCAAACGTTTAAAAAAATCGCTTAGCAATAAACCACATTCCTCTTCAAGGACACCTTGCAACACTTCCGTTTGGTGATTAAAGCGCTCTTCCTGCAGTAAATTCATCAATGTACCAGCACATCCACCTTTAGGATCCTTCGCTCCATAGACTACTCTTTTTACGCGCGATAATACTATAGCACCAGCACACATAGCACAAGGTTCAAGTGTAACATATAATGTTGCTTCTTCAAGTCTCCATGAGCCAACTACCTTACAAGCCTGATCTATTGCAAGTAATTCTGCATGTGCAATCGATCGTTGTTCAATTTCCCGTAAATTATGAGCAGAAGCAATTACTTCATTATCCTTAACAATTATTGCGCCAATCGGCACCTCATTAATCATTTCAGCTTTTTTTGCCTCAATGATAGCCAACCTCATAAAATATTCATCATTGTACATCCTAATTACTCCTTGCTTTGTTTTTCTTCCATTCTTTTTTTATAAAAGGTAATACTAAAAACAATTCATTTAAACGATTCAGAGCAAAGGAGTGATAGATATGTTTAAGTACCCCTTTTATGAAGATCAACGTGTTGCTTTACTTATTATTGACATGATTAATGATTTTAAGTTTGAGTATGGCCATGCCTTAGCAGAGAAAGCATTATCTATGAGCGACTCTATTTTAAAACTAAAACAACAATTTAAGCAACAAAATCTACCTGTTATATACATAAATGACCACTATAATCTCTGGCAAGCTAACCTTCCACGTTTACTTGATCACTGTTTAAATAAACAAAGTGAGCCTATTCTAAAAAAGCTGGCTCCACAAGAAGATGACTACTTTCTTATTAAGCCGAAGCACTCTGCATTTTATAATACATCCTTAGAGACATTATTGCGCGAGCTTGACATTGATACATTAGTTCTAACTGGTATTGCCGGGAACATTTGCGTACTTTTTACTGCTAATGATGCTTATATGAGAGGATACAAGCTTATTATTCCGAGTAATTGTGTTACCTCAGTTGATTCACGTGATAATGAATATGCTTTATTAATGATGAAAAATGTATTAAAGGCACTCCTTTTCACGACAAAAGATATGACTGATTCTTTATTAAACGAATAAAACTGTTCATTTTTCTATCCCCTTCACATAAGTTTATAGAGGTGAATGTAACTTTACGAAGGGAATGATTCTTATGCAGATTCATGTAGTTCAACCTGGACAAAACTTGAGTGGTATTGCTTCTGCTTATAATACAACTGTGGAGGATATAGTAGAAGCAAATGAGATACCAGATCCATCAACACTAGCGGTAGGTCAGGCAATTGTTATTCCAATCATCGGTAGATTTTATTGGGTACAACCTGGAGATACTCTTTGGTCAATTGGACAACGCTTTGGAATTAGCTATCAACAACTCGCTCAAGTAAATCAAATTCCTACAAACCTTCCTTTACGGGTAGGCACTAGACTTTACATCCCTGAACTTCCAAAGCGAAATGTCGAAACCAATGCCTATGTTGAGCCTCTTGGTGGGACAGTTACACCAGCATTAGAACGTGCAGCACGTGAAGCAGCCCCATACCTAACATACCTAGCACCTTTCAGCTTCCAAATCCAACGTGACGGTTCACTTAAGGAACCCCTTCTAAATAATTTTCCTGAGATTGCCGGACAAAATAATGTTACCTTAATGATGGTTGTAACAAATTTAGAGGAAGGCCAGTTCAGCGATGAATTAGGTAGAATTGTATTAACAGATCAAGCGGTACAAGATAAATTACTAGATACCATTGTTCAAAAAGCACAGCAATATGGTTTCAGGGATATTCATTTTGATATGGAATATTTACGACCAGAAGATCGTGAAGCCTATAATACTTTTTTACGTAAGGCAAAGCAACGGTTCAGTGCACAAGGTTGGTTAATGTCTACGGCACTAGCCCCTAAAACAAGTGCAGAACAAAAAGGACGTTGGTATGAAGCACATGATTACCGAGCACATGGTGAAATTGCCGACTTTGTTGTTATTATGACATATGAGTGGGGCTATAGTGGTGGTCCTGCGATGGCTGTATCACCAATTGGTCCTGTAAGAGAAGTATTAGAATATGCCTTATCTGAAATGCCTTCAAATAAAATTATGATGGGCCAAAACTTATATGGATATGACTGGACCCTTCCGTTTGTTGAAGGCGGGGAGTATGCAAAGGCCGTGAGCCCACAGCGTGCTATCGAATTAGCAAAACAATATAACGTCCCTATCCAGTACGATCAAAAAGCACAAGCACCTCATTTTAATTATGTTGATGCTGAAGGTAAAGAGCATGAGGTTTGGTTTGAGGATGCTAGATCCATTCAGGCTAAATTTGATTTAATTAAGGAATTAAATTTAAGAGGAATAAGTTATTGGAAACTAGGTCTTCCATTCCCACAAAATTGGTTATTGATCACTGAAAATTTTAATGTTGTAAAAAGATAAGCACTAAAGGACCATTTATTAGGTCCTTTATTTTTTTTGAAATTTAATGCCCCCACAGGACTTAGGTCTGTGATAAAATAAGTTTTGTCACTTTATTTACAAATTAAGATAATTTTCGGGCAGATTTTTTGGTCAATTAAAGGGGGAAATGAGATGAGCCACACACCTTTTATTACTGTAGAAGGTCCTATCGGTGTTGGTAAAACCTCACTCGCTAAATCCATATCAGAACACTTCCAGTATGCTCTATTAAAAGAAATTGTCGATGAAAATCCGTTTCTTGGGAAGTTTTATGAAAATATAGATGAGTGGAGCTTTCAGACAGAAATGTTCTTTTTATGTAATCGATATAAACAGCTTGAGGACATTAATCATTTATTTTTACAGAAGCAACAAGCTGTAGTAAGTGATTACCATATCATTAAAAATATAATCTTTGCAGAGAGAACTTTAAAAGCTCCTCAATTTAGTAAATACCTTCAAATCTATCAAATCCTAACTCAGGATATGCCTGTACCAAACATTATTGTTTATTTAAATGCTAGCCTCGATACATTACTTAAGCGGATTCAGATGCGTGGACGTGATATTGAAAAAAACATTGATCCTGCTTATTTACTGCAACTTTCAGCTGACTATGAACAAACTATGAGGGAGTTCGAGCGTACCTATCCACATATTCCTGTTATTCGAATTAACGGGGATGAGTTAGATTTTGTACAAAATAAGCTAGATTTAGACTATATTTTAACTAAAATAGACAATACAATTGCAAAAGGAGTCGAACAAAATGAATTTGCGAAGTAAATACAATATACCGGCAAACTCGGTTATTACGATTGCGGGTACTGTTGGAGTTGGAAAATCTACCATTACAAAGGCCTTAGCAAATTCCTTAGGATTCCGCACTTCTTTTGAAAAGGTAGATACAAATCCTTACCTAGATCCATTTTACGCTGACTTTAAAAGATGGAGTTTCCACCTTCAAATCTATTTTCTAGCTGAACGCTTTAAGGAGCAGAAAAAGATCTTCGAATACGGTGGTGGATTTATTCAGGACCGTTCTATTTATGAAGATACAGGCATTTTTGCTAGAATGCATTTTGAAAAAGGAACAATGACACCAATTGATTATGAAACATATACTAATCTTTTTGAAGCAATGGTGATGACTCCTTATTTCCCACATCCAGATTTACTTGTCTACTTAGAAGGTAGTCTTGATGATATATTATCTCGTATAAAAGAGCGTGGACGACCAATGGAACAGCAAACTCCTGTTGAATATTGGGAAGAAATGCATGAAAGATATGAAAAGTGGATTAATAGCTTTACTGCTTGCCCTGTTCTTCGAATTAATATAAATGAATATGATTTAATTGAACAAGAAGCATCAATTGAGCCGATTATTGAAAAAATCTCAAATGCCTTAAATCAACATTCTTTATTAGTAAAAAGATAAAAGCCATCCATCTGGATGGCTTTTTTATTAATATAAATATTTTTAATATTGAGTCATACACACGCAAAAAAATTCGTTACATATGCGTAACGAATTTCTAATCTCCAAAATATGCGCTTTTAGAAAATTATCGAATTTAAAATGGCGGAGGAAGAGGGATTCGAACCCCCGCGGGCTTTAACACCCCTGTCGGTTTTCAAGACCGATCCCTTCAGCCGGACTTGGGTATTCCTCCGTTTCGACAAGAATTAATATATCATATCCTATAAAAGCATGTCAACAATTTCAAAGAAGTTTTTTTGTTGAATCTAAGGAGGAGAATTACTCCTCCTTATCTTTCCTACTTACGGCCAATAACCTCACGATTTCCCATATATGGACGAAGTACTTCTGGAATAATGACACTACCATCTGCCTGTTGATAATTTTCTAATATAGCAGACACTGTACGTCCAATCGCAAGACCAGATCCATTTAACGTATGAACATGCTCTGGTTTAGCCTTTGGATCACGACGGAAACGAATATTCGCACGACGTGCTTGGAATGCTTCAAAGTTACTACAAGAAGAAATTTCGCGATACGTTCCATAGCTTGGGATCCAAACTTCTATGTCGTATTTCTTCGCTGCTGTAAATCCTAAATCAGCTGTACACATGCTTAACACTCGGTATGGAAGTCCAAGCAATTGTAGCACCTTTTCTGCATTACCAGTTAGTTTCTCTAACTCTTCGTAAGAATCCTCTGGTTTTACAAATTTAACAAGTTCTACTTTATTGAACTGATGCTGACGAATTAACCCTCTTGTATCACGGCCTGCAGATCCCGCTTCAGATCTAAAGCATGCACTATATGCGGCATAATTGTATGGAAGGTCTTCTCCAACTAGAATTTCATCACGGTGGAAGTTTGTAACAGGTACTTCTGCTGTTGGAATTAAAAAGTAGTCTTCACTCTCAATTAAAAATGCATCTTCTTCAAACTTAGGAAGCTGACCTGTTCCAGTCATACTAGCACGATTCACCATGTATGGAGGCAGGATTTCCTCGTAGCCATGTTCCTCAACGTGAAGATCTAACATAAAGTTCATTAATGCACGTTCAAGTCTAGCACCTAGTCCTTTATAAAATACGAAACGACTTCCCGTTACTTTTCCTGCTCTTTCAAAGTCTAAAATTCCAAGTTCATCTGCGATTTCCCAATGCGGTTTTGGTTCAAACTTAAACTCAGGTAATTCTCCCCACTTACGAGCCTCAACATTATCCTCTTCTGTTTCTCCAACTGGAACACTCTCATGAGGAATGTTAGGAATTGATAATAGTAACAGCTCCAGCTCCTCTTCTAATGGACGAAGCTCATCATCAAGTACCTTTATCTGATCGCCAACTTCTCGCATCTCAGTGATTAGGTGATCTGCATCTTTCTTTTCACGCTTTAATACCGCAACTTGTGCAGATACTTCATTACGTTTACTTTTTAACTCTTCAGTTTTTAAAATTAATTCTCTGCGTTTCGCATCTAGATCTTCAAACTTTCCTAAGTCTGTTAAATCTTCTCCTCGGTGCTGAAGCTTTTGTTTTACCTCTTCAAAATTGGCTCTTAACAATTTAATATCAAGCATTCTCTTTTCCTCCTACTTAATCTATGACAAAACAAAAAACTCCCGTCCCTTAAAAAAGGGACGAGAGTTAACCCGCGTTGCCACCCTAGTTGAAGATATAATATATCTCCCTCTTGATAAAGAAATAACGGCTCTTAACCGAAAATACCTACTAACAAAAGCTTTCAGTATTTTACTCAAGGATGGATTCACAAACACCTCACATCGGTTCACACCAACCACCGACTCTCTAAAGAAAGAATGAATGTTACTAGTTCCTGTCATAGATTTAATCCAATTTATTTATAGTAATACATAATTTACTATAAGTTTTTGCAAGATGCAATAGGTTTATACAAGATTTTTTTCCTTAGCTTCTTCAACCATGTTCACAAAGTATTGTGTAAAACGGTGGTCATCCGTTAATTCAGGATGGAATGAACAGCCAAGGTATTGACCTTCTCTTGCCGCAACAATTCGGTCATTATGCTTAGATAAAACCTCCACATTTTCTCCTGCCTGTACAATATGTGGTGCACGAATAAAGACACCCACAAAATCGTCAGCAACATTTGGAATCATTAGTTCAGCTTCAAAGCTTTCGCGCTGACGACCAAATGAGTTTCGCTCAACCGTTATGTCCATTAGACCAAGATGAGGCTGATCATAGCCAACAATATTTTTTGCTAATAAAATTAGCCCAGCACAGGTGCCAAACATCGGTTTACCTGATGCTGCAAAATCACGAAGCGGTTCCATAAAATGATATTTATCAATTAAACGGCGCATTGTTGTACTTTCGCCACCTGGAATAATTAAACCATCTAGTTCGTCCAATTGCTCTATTTTCTTAACCACAACGGCTTCTGCATTAGATGCTTCAATTGATCTTACATGCTCTCGTACTGCACCTTGAAGACCTAAAACGCCAATCTTAACCATGCTAATGCTCCTTCTTTTTTACCAGCCGCGCTCTTGCATACGTTGATCTGGTAATAGTGATGAAATCTCGATACCTTTCATTGCTGAACCTAAACCTTTTGAAAGTTTAGCGATTAACTCATAATCTTGATAGTGCGTAGTTGCTTCTACAATCGCACGAGCAAATTTTGCAGGATTGTCTGATTTAAAAATACCTGAACCAACAAATACACCGTCAGCTCCAAGTTGCATCATAAGTGCTGCGTCAGCTGGAGTTGCAACTCCACCCGCTGCAAAGTTAACTACAGGAAGACGACCTTCACGCTTAATCTGAAGTAATAATTCAAATGGAGCACCTAGGTTTTTTGCTTCAGTCATTAATTCATCTTCGCTCATACCAGCAACTTTTTTAATCTGAGCGTTAACTTTACGCATATGGCGAACAGCCTCTACGATATTCCCTGTACCTGGCTCACCTTTCGTACGTAACATTGAAGCTCCTTCAGCAATACGACGAGTAGCTTCTCCTAAATCACGGCAACCACAAACGAATGGTACTGTGTAATCACGTTTGAATAAATGATATTCTTCATCAGCAGGTGTTAACACTTCACTTTCGTCAATGTAGTCTACACCCATTGCCTCTAATATACGAGCCTCAACGATATGTCCAATACGAGCTTTTGCCATAACAGGAATCGTTACCGCTTTCATTACTTCTTCCACAATTGTTGGGTCTGCCATACGAGATACTCCACCTGCTGCACGAATATCAGCTGGAACACGCTCTAGTGCCATAACAGCAACAGCACCCGCTTCTTCAGCAATTCTTGCTTGCTCTGCATTGACAACGTCCATAATTACGCCGCCTTTTTGCATTTCTGCCATACCACGTTTTACACGATCTGTACCTGTATTGTTCATCTAGATAAATCCTCCCTTTATGTACTAATGATTAGTCATTCATGTATGAAATTTCCTACATTAAGAATGACATTGTAAAGTTAAGTATAGATATGTTTAGCTTTCTTACAAAAGAGCTCTATCATTCACTCTACTTAAAAAAGCACCTGACCATTATTTTACATCACTTTTATAAAAAATCCTATTAAAATCCTTTTGTACTTAAAGAAAAATAAATAAGAAAAAAAGCTCCTGCTTAATAGCAAGAGCCTTTGTATTAAAATAAACCTTTTACTGCATTAGCAACACTAGACCATACGTCTGAAAAGAAACCTCCAATGCCTCTCATCATTAATGAGAACCAATTTGCTTTCTCTACATCGGCAGTTGTAATAAGATCTGCCATTAGGGATTGTTCACCTTCAGGAGTAATAAATCCATAATTATTTGTTCCACTATACGTAACAACTAATTGACCGACCTTCGTACCTTTTTCTACAGGCGCAACTAAACCTGCATCTTTAGATAAGACTTCTTCGTCAAATACATACTCTGCCTTGTATAATTCTTTTTCTGATTCTCCACGTTTTAATACAACACTAATAGGCGCATTAGATTCAACTTCAACTTCTTTTTCCTTACCCTTTGTTACAGGTAATACAGATTGATCTTCGATTTGATAGCCTTCAGGGAAAATCTGTTCGATTGAATAGTTACTAAAAGCATAATCTAGCATTTTTCTTGTTTCATCAAAACGTGCTTTTTGACTTGCTGTATTCATAACAACTGTAATATAGCGAACGCCATCTCTTTCTGCTGTTCCAGTAAAACAATAACCAGCAAAACTAGTAGAGCCCGTTTTAATTCCGTCTACATCTTGGTGTTGAAACACTAATCCTGGTAACATCCAGTTCCAGTTCGGCATTTCAATTGCGTCATCAGTACCTTCTCTAAAGGTCTTTCTTGGTATACTAGCTGTTTCAATTAATTGTGGGAAATCTTTTAATAAATGATAAGCTAATTTAGCTGTCGCTCTTGCTGACATAACATTTTCATCATTTTCTCCAGTACCTTCAGGGTGCAGTCCAAGAAGGTCTGAATTATTTAGCCCAGTAGAATTATAGAATTTATAGTCTTTTAACCCTAGTTCTGCAGCTTTTTCATTCATCATTTTAACAAAGTTTGTTTCTGAACCTGCAATAATTTCAGCAATCGCAATTGTTGAACCATTTGCAGAGTAAATAGCCATAGATTCATACAACTCTTGAACACTATATGTTCCATCTTGTCTTAAAGGAACATTCGATAAACTTCTATTTTGGGAGATTCGATAAACATAATCACTTACATTATATTGTTGATCTGGTGTTACTGTCCCATCTTCCAATGCTTCTAGTAATAAGTACTCTGTCATCATTTTTGACATACTTGCAATACCTAGAACTTTATCTGCATTCTTTTCATATAAAATCTTGCCCGTTGATGCTTCTATTAAAATAGCTCCTTCTGCTTCTATACCTAAAGAGTCAGTTTCAGCTGATACAATATTTGTAGGATTCATATAAATAGATAGTAAGAAGATCGTAAGAATACTAACAATCAGCTTACTCTGATTTTTAATTCTCATTGTTTACCTCCAACTGCTAATGTTTTTTATATAATAACCTCAGTCATTTTATCATAATTACCTAAAAAAAAATAGACAGAGTATTACACTCTGTCTTTCAACAAGTAAAATAAACCATTTAGCCTAGGATAAAGAGTAGTTTGGTGCTTCCTTTGTAATTTGTACATCATGTGGGTGACTTTCTCTTAAACCTGCACCAGTCATGCGTACAAACTGAGCTTCTTCACGAAGTTCTTGTAGGTCTTTTGTTCCACAATAACCCATACCTGAACGCAATCCTCCAACTAATTGATAGATTGTATCAGAAAGTGGGCCTTTATAAGGCAGACGTCCTTCAATACCTTCTGGAACAAACTTTTTATTCTCCTCTTGGAAGTAGCGATCCTTACTTCCCTTTTCCATGGCACCAACAGAACCCATTCCACGATAAACTTTAAAACGACGTCCTTGGAATATTTCTGTTTCTCCAGGACTCTCTGATACTCCGGCTAACATACTTCCTAGCATAACAGCATGCCCTCCAGCTGCTAGTGCTTTGACGATATCTCCAGAATATTTGATTCCACCATCAGCAATAATAGATACTCCATGCTTTCTTGCTTCTGTTGCACAATCATAGACTGCTGTTATTTGAGGAACTCCTACACCAGCAACTACACGAGTTGTACAAATAGAACCTGGCCCTATACCAACCTTAATAACATTAGCACCTGCTTCTATTAAATCTCTAGTTGCTTCAGCAGTTGCTACATTACCTGCAATGATATTTAGACTAGGATAGGTATCTCTTATTTCACGAACTGTTTTTAATACTCCTGCTGAATGTCCATGCGCAGTATCTACAACAATTACATCTACTTGTGCCTTTACTAACTTTTCAACACGAAGGAGGGTATCAGCAGTTACTCCTACAGCAGCACCTACTAATAATCGACCATGTTGATCTTTAGCTGAATGTGGGAATTCAATTACTTTTTCAATATCCTTAATTGTAATTAGACCTTTTAATACACCGTTCTCATCGATTAAAGGGAGCTTTTCAATTTTGTATCTTTGTAGTATTTTTTCTGCTTGGTCTAGTGTGGTTCCAACTGGAGCTGTAACAAGGTTTTCTTTAGTCATTACGTCTGAAATTGGGATTGAATAATCTTGAATAAATCTTAAATCACGGTTTGTTAAAATACCAACAAGCTTTTGCTCATCAGTGTTATTAACGATAGGTACACCAGAGATGCGATATTTTCCCATTAAATGCTCTGCATCAAACACTTGATGTTCAGGAGTTAAGAAAAATGGATCCGAGATAACACCACTTTCAGAACGCTTTACCTTGTCTACCTGTTCAGCTTGTTGTTCAATAGACATATTTTTATGAATGATACCTAACCCACCTTGACGAGCAATCGAAATAGCCATTTCCGCTTCTGTAACAGTATCCATTCCTGCACTAATAATTGGGATATTTAGCTTTAAACTCTTAGTTAAAGCAACACTTGTGTTTACATCTCGTGGCAATATTTCCGATTTTGCTGGAACTAATAAAACATCATCAAACGTAAGACCTTCTTTAGCAAACTTTGTTTCCCACACTACAAAATCCCCCTTTAGTTCGAAAAAATATTATTAGTAGATTATCAACTCGGCTCATGACTGTCAAGAAAGATACGATAAGTTCGACAATTCAAAAAACATTATTCCGCATTTATCTTATAATAAAAATCAATCTCTTGTGTAATCCTACAATATAGACTATCTAAAAACGGTGTAATAACCTCTAAAGAATATGGAGGTCTTTTAATTGAAAGATCAACATCAAATTTGGCACTCTTTTTCCGCCTTCCATTCAGCAACTACAATTCAAAACTTATTGTTGCGCTGTTATAAAAGACAAAACTTTGAAGATGCGGATAAAAAAAGCTATGATAACTGCTATCCGTTTATTTATTACTTAGAACATGGACAAAATTACTATCAATTAGCAACTACTGCTCCACTAGCCATTAAGCCAGTACTATTATTTTATGGAATGGTTCAATTACTTAAAGCTTGCTTATTAACAGTAGACCCGCAATATCCTGAATCTACATCAGTTTTAGCTCACGGCGTATCCACTAGAAAAAGAAAGAAACAAAGCTATGAGTTTTCCCAGGATGAAGTGAAAATACAAAAGAATGGTTTGTTTACTCATTTTTCTGAAAAAATGTTTCATGTGAAACAATTAGACGGAGAAAAATACTCAATGAACCAGTTGTTAAAGAGAATTCCAGAACTATCCAATCTTTTCAAACTACACTACCAGGCAGAATACTTTTGTAAAATAGAGAAGTTACAGGATAATGTTCTAGGACTTCCTATAGGATTGCTCGATAATTACCATATGACTTCTCGTAGGTTTTATGATTTTATTAATGATGCACTACCTTTTCAGGTGGAGGCATTTGAAAATGATAAAGATGTAAAGGATTATTTACTCTTTAAAAGTGTAGAGGATAAACAAATCAATCCTATGAATTGTCCTCCATTATACTATCATCTCTATGAGGATTCTTATTACATATCAACAAACCGTGAGGACTTAGTAAACTTTCCGGAAATTATGGTGCACTATTTGCTTCTCTATAATCTAAGTATGATATCTAGGTATGAGACCGAATGGTGGAGTGAATTGCTTCATTCCTACTCTAGTAATGATTATCCTTTTATTAACCAATTTCTAAGAGTTTCAGCTGAAAAAGTACCTTATCTGCTTTACCTCTTTTTAAATCAGCAAATAAAAAACGATTAAAAAAAAGGAACCGGGATGAACTCGGTTCCTTACTTACTTTATTGAATAGATATTTCGCTCTAATTCATAGAGTCCTAAAAAATCTTGATTTATGTCCAGCCACATTACTGTTCCGTCCTTATTGAACACATGCATGGAACCCATCCGTTCATCTTCTAATTCATACCAGCCCCAATTTTCGATTTCAGCTAAGTAATCCTCAGGTGGATATAACCCTTGTTCTCCACCAATATTTTTAATTGTATACTTTACCCCATTCTTTATAATTGGATTACCATACTCCAACTCTGATTGTACAGCATTCTTTGGAACAGGAAATAATGGGTTAATACTTGCTTCTTTGTAGCCTTGCTTCTCATCATATGTAGGTGTGCAGCCTGTATTAAATAATACTACCAGAATCGTTAGCATTGAAATAGATACTGTCTTCAAAAATCCATCACACCTTTTCTGTTAAGATCCGTTCTAAATGGTTTACCTCTATATTAGACGTAGATACCTTAGAAAAAGTTTCAGATTTTTTAAAAAATAATTTTAATCGATGTATTGCCACACTGTTGCACTAGATTAGATTTTCAAAATTTTGAGTGAAACTCAGGATTTAGACTCGTTTGCAAAAGGCTAGCTCAACCTGTCGGAATAACCTCTAGATTCGGACTCGTTTTGCAACTGGATCACTTAACCTGTCGGAATAACCTCTGGATCCGGACTCGGTTTGAAGCTGGGTCACTCAACCTGTCCGAATAACCTCTGGATTCGGACTCGTTTTGTAACTGGATCACTTAACCTGTCGGAATAACCTCTGGATCCGGACTCGTTTGCCTATGTACTTGCTCAACCTGTCTGAATAAGCCTTGGATTCGGACTCGTTGGGCTCAATCCCTGATCGACCTGTCCAAAAAAGTGTAGATTTCAAGCAATCGTTTTAATTGAGAAGAGAATATGAGCTAGAAATGAAGTTTATCAGTCTTACCTGCTCTCTTATCGATCTAAATGGGAAATTTATCGGTCGCTCTGCACTACTTATCGGTTATCCGGCATCACTTATCGGTCCAGCCAAAAAACCTTCAGTAAGTCCTTTTAAAAAAACACAAAAAAAGAACCAGTACTCGACTGGTTCTCTCACTTCGCTTGGCAACGTCCTACTCTCACAGGGGGAAACCCCCAACTACCATCGGCGCTGAAGAGCTTAACTTCCG
>CANMHG010000025.1 GCA_947497585.1 uncultured Bacillaceae bacterium
GTTTTTTACATTAAGGGGCACCATTCATCTCTTTTGATACCCCTAGAATCCAGTTTTTTACATCAAGGGGCACCATTTACCTCTTTTGATACCCTCTAAATCCAGTTTTTTACATTAAGGGGCACCATTCATCTCTTTTGATACCCCTAGAATCCAGTTTTTTACATCAAGGGGCACCATTCACCTCTTTTGATACCCCCGAAATCCAGTTTTTTACATCAAGGTGCACCATTCATCTCTTTTGATACCCCTAGAATCCAGTTTTTTACATCAAGGGGCACCATTCACCTCTTTTGACACCCCCGAAATCCAGTTTTTTACATCAAGGTGCACCATTCACCTCTTTTGATACCCACTAAATCCAATTTTTTACATTGAGAGGTGCCAATCACCTCTTTCGATACCTACGAGTTTTTCGAAAAATGAAACTTTTCCCAATTTAATCCGTATATATTACTATCACTTTAACTAGGGAGGAGCAGATATGTTACACAAAATTAATAAGATATATTGGGTCGTACTATTAATCATCGGCATAGTCATAGGCTTTTTAGCTGGATTGGTCGGTCCTGACTTGGTACACCATACTTATTTCAAACATGATGATACCTTTATGGTGATAACCCCGTTTGTTGCAAACAGATTTATGTATATTGCCGCTGGCTTTTTCGTACTGTTTTGTATCGGAATGATCTTCGAAAAAAAGGTTTGGAATTATATAGGTATGCTCTTTTTTCTGCTATCAATTGGCACGGGGTACTTTTCTCTTGCTGGAAACTACACTTTAGTTTCGTTAGATGAAATTACAATTGTGGAATCGCTGCATAAAGAAGTGTATGGTTGGAATGAAATTGCTGAAGCTACCTATCTTGATGAATATGCATCTAATGGAAGAGAACTTCATCTTATATTCAAAGATGGTTATGAAAAAACAATTGAAATAGATAGACCTAGTGTAGTTAACCTTATAGAGCAGAGACTGAATCAGCATGGTATCGACATCAACTAAAAAGAGGTACACGAATCTATTGTGAATTCGTGTACCTCTTTTTAAGTAATCTAACAGGCGCCCACTTCCTGTCGATTAGTTTTGATTCAACTTTTCTAGTAATCCACCATCATCTATATTTCTAATAATTGATATCTTCCCATTGTCATTGACATTGATTCTGCCAGTGACAGTAGCGGTGCTTATTTTACCATCCTTATTATAATCCACTTCAACCTCGTAATTATAGGCGTCAACTTGGTTGTCATCTATCCTCTTTACATTTACACTTTTGAGGTTTAATTTGTAGCCATTTTCATAAGCAAAACGTAAATATAACAAAATATGATTCTTGTTTAGAAATTGTTCAGGGTTTGCAACAAGTGGGGTATAGTTTTGTTCGACATATGCTTGTAATTCCGGCGGATATGGGTCTTCCTTATCAAATGCAAGAATTAGCTCACTACCAGGCCCTTTAAACTCATTTTCCAAATAGGTTTCGATTGTTTTCATATTTGCATCAGTTTCATAGGATTTATTATCTTTATCCGAACACCCTGTAACTAAAATTAGTGCAAATGCTAAGACGAAAAATAGCTGTTTTCCCATGTGAACACTCCTTCTTCTTGCTACTATATATAGTGTAACATGAAAAAACATTTCTCTATCCCTAACAAAAAAAACAAGTTCGCTTGATTATAAGCGAACTTCAATCTCTAGCTATGATTTTTCACATTCGCTAAGTATTCGAGCATCTAAATTTTTCTATTTAAAAACCAAAGGAAAGATAAATACAACAACCGCCGCCCACAGACCATATATCGGTAAATACTTAGTAATTGCATCTTGAATGGTTGATGGTCCGGTTTTGTTTCGTAAAAAACGTACATAGGAAAGCATGATCCAAATTAGATTTGCCCAGATCAGTAGGTTTACACCTAATACAGCAAGTCGGTTAGGGGTAATACCATAGGAAGAGAGCCTGAACACGATGGCCGACAAAGCAACACTGTCTATGATGAGTGCAAGAACAATCAAGGCAAAGTTAATATAATCAAAAATGGTCTTTTTCTCATCTGTATCACTTTCGATAATAGAGAATACAGTTACAACCAATACAAAAAGTAGGATTCCATTGAAGGCTAAAAGGAAATTTCGGTCAAGAAATGGATTATTCCCA
The DNA here is from genome assembly GCA_947497585.1 of uncultured Bacillaceae bacterium. Classification (GTDB taxonomy): domain Bacteria; phylum Bacillota; class Bacilli; order Bacillales; family Bacillaceae_L; genus Bacillus_BV. Next base: position 2,169 of record CANMHG010000025.1, read on the forward strand.
ACCCAAAACACCGTTATAAGATAGACCAACAATGTGGCCAGAACAAGTGGACTAAAGATTTTAGCTAAAAATGGTGTAATGTTCTTGGCTAGTTTAAGATTTTTTGATACCAGGTGTGTAGCTACGACTGAAAGACCAGCAGCACCAAATAAAACAATATTTCTAAAATAGAAGTCTTCTATACGAAGTCCCACAAAGCTAAATAACTGCATCGTTAACACTGCAAGCAACATTCCGCCAACTGCCATGCTGCCATATAAAATGCCAAATTCAAGATTAAATTTTAGATAAGCTAATCTTTTTTCACCTTTTGCAAATTCATTTCCTGTGTATGCTAGCCCTACTACTACCCACAAGAAGATCGGTAGATGCAAATAGGCAAGGATGATACTGTCTTTATAATCTATAGGCAGTAGATTGAGATAAATCACAGAGACTAGGAACAGCGATATAAGTGTATAGAGAACCTTCTTATTCGGACTATTATTCAACACAAAGTAGGCCGCAATAAAGGGAAGTATTCCAAAAGCCAGGTTTACTGGAGCTATTGTTTCCTGTTCAACAAAATGAAAAATGGCCCTAGTTATAATCCCTGCGAGAATTGCTAAAATACCCATTATCAAAAAACCTTTTTGTAGAAGCAAAGGTTTTTCTTCATAGCCTATCTCCTTGAAATACAATCTTTCGTGCCAGACGGCAAGGACTGGTGAATTCGGATTTTGTTCCCAAGCATGAGTGAATGACCTTTTAAAAGCTTTGGGGTCTTTTCTAAACATCCTCTCAAGCTCTTGAGGGTTATCCATATTTTCAAAAATCAATTGGCTATTGTCCATTATTAATGCCTCCTCTACTAATTGCCGTATGTATTGCTATTTAACGTTAAACTTTCTACTTCATAGCTATCCTGTTTGTATGATTTTATCACGTAATTTATTGTTTAACAATAAATATATGTTAAATACTATAAAAAATATATTGCTATAAAAGAAAATCTAATCAAAATAATTTACTATTAGATTTTTTACACATCAGGGAACACTAAGGATGAGGTGTTGATTGTGAAACTAAAAACCATTTTAATAATAGGATTTTTCCTTACCATAAACCCTTTCATTACTGGTGCAGAGAATGAAGGCTATGAGATTGTAAGTAAAAATAGTAAAGAGAATATAACTCTTTATGCTAAGAAAATGGATAGCTTGTATAGAGGATTTAAGATTGATTTCAAAGGGGGAATTTATACGAGACCTTTTTGGAACAGCGAAACAAATCCTACCTATGCTCCACAAATTTTTTATAATGATATTAACCAAGACAATAGAGCAGAGTTAGTTATAACATTAACAACAGGGTATGGGACAGGTCTTTTGTTGGAAGATGTGTATGTTTTTGATACAGTGGATAATCGACTAATTGAAGAGATTGTAGATCACCCTTTAACAATTTTAAAAAAGAACGTAAAAACAAAGTTAACGGCAGATAAAGCTGAGATTATTTTGAACGATAAAATATGGACAGTTGACTTATCCCCTTTTGAACTCAAACCTGACAATCTATTTGATGATATAAGTTTTGGGAGCATTGTTGATTACGAAGTGATTAACAATCGCCTGATGGTCAGAGTGAGCGGACAAGTGTCTCCTGCGATGTTTGTTGGTGATGTAATTATCACTTATGAATACGGCCAAAACATGTATCAAGCGAAAACCATTGATTTTATTCCACATCACTCGATTGAGAAGAATCCTTTTTATGGTCCGGCTCAAATACAACCATGAATAAGCAAGAGCTAAAATCGAATTCACAAAAAAATTCAGCCTTAATTTTTAAGGCTGAATTCTCTCTTCAAGACTATTTATTTGTCTTTTTTACCTGTTTTCTAATTCAAATCCTATTTCGAACTATCCCTTTTTTTGCTTAGTTTTTCCCTATCAATAGACTGTGGGGGTTCTTCCAACCACCCATGCTTAATCATTAAATTAGCCCCATCTTCGGCATATTGCCCTATTTCTTCAGATAAACGCACAAAATGCGCAACTAAGTCTCGTCGGGTAGAAGCTGCCATCGCTAATCCGTAATTACCAACCCCTGTGGCATTTAATAAGGTAATATGAAACATCATCAATTTATCACTAAATGGTGCTTCTTGAGAGTCAGTAACATCAGTGTCCCATGTCATAGGGCTAGGAATATCTTCTTCATTTAAAATAGAAGAAAATATTTCGATTTGTTTTTTTGAAATGTCTTTTCCTCGAGCAAAGTAGTCTCTTGCATCTTGTTTGACGGCAACTTGGGAAAATCCCATGATTAAGGCTTTTCCGACTGCATTTGTTTGAGCATTATGAAACAGTTGTGCAATTTCTACACCCAACAAAGGTTTTCTTTCTCCAAACCAACCCTTTAAGAAACTTTGTGATTTTACAAAATCAACTTTATCTGGTGGATCAATAAATGGTGGTCGTATGTACAGACCTTTTGAAAGCAAGGTATCTTTGGCCTTATTGTTTAATTCAATATTTAGAGTTAAAGCTTTATTAAAATAATCTCTAATGTCTTTTCGTGAACTAATTCCAACAGCCATCCCGTAAGTGGCAAAACCTGATTTGGCCATCTGATTTAAGTATTGTAAAAAGAACTCATCAGACCAAAGTCTTTTGGCCTTTACATTTACATCTTCTGTTGTAAAACCATGTGGAAGCGGATAGTTTTCCTCAATAAAGATACTTTTTGCACCTTCAAAATTTACTTTGGCTGTGTCTAAAGAAAAAACGAGAACTTCCTTTATTTCAGTATCTTCCACTTTTTCCACAAAGTAACTTAGAATACAAATAGCCATACTATTTGTTATATATGCTCCCCAAAGGCTAGAGATTTCCGCTGAAGTTAACCTGATATGATGTTTCGTTTCCATTTTCCACCCACCAAAAAATATGTTTTTATAAGGTTAAATTGTACTATTCTTTTAAATTTATCCACAAACATTTTGCAGTGGTAAATTCTAGCCCCCAAAAATAAAAGGCAATTACCTTTCCCAAGGGTAATTGCCTTACTCTGCTCGCACCGATTAGAAGGTTAGAAACAGTGCTATCATGTCGTACAATTCAATTGGAGGTGAATTGTAATAACATCTTATTTACTTTTATTACAAAAGGTTCCAATGTTAATACAAATTTTTTTAAGGAATATTCATTTTCTAACATTTCACTCGTGCACATAGTCGGTTTCTAGCATATTTTGTCGAATCTGTTCCTTTTATATTAAAATTATTGGATAATAATAATAATATTTGTGACTTTTAACTTATAAGTAGGATAAGAGAAAGTCTGTAACTATTATCTTTTTATAACTATATAGCACTAATAAGGGGGAATGGTTAGATATGAGTGGTGGCAACCATTGAATCTATTTAACAAGTTTGTTCATCAAAGTGAACATTTACATCCAGTGATTAGAGCATCAATTAAGTATCGATATCTTATTTTTTTAGTGGGAGCCATTAGTGTTTGGTTTGATGGTTATGTTTACACAGGAAGAAGTTTAGTCGGTCTTTATAGTCTTATTATGATATTTTTAGGACTTGTTTTTGCAAATGTTTGGCAAGGTGTTTTTAACAGCCTTTTGGTAACTCTTTTTAGGTATTCTTTTTCAGCAAATGGCTTCCCAAATGAACTTGAATTTGGGTTCCAATGGCTAAGTTATTTTGCCATCTGGTTTGCCGTTTCCACGCTGGTTAAGAATAATATAGAACAAAAAGAAAACCTCATAAGGGTTACCACAGCTCTGGCAAAGTCATTAGATTCCAGAGATAAGTACACAGCCTTTCATTCTAAAAATGTTTCTCGTTATTCTGAATTAATCGCAAAAGAAATGAGATTAACTGAAACAGCATGTAGGGACATAAAACTTGGCGCTCTGTTACATGACATCGGAAAAATAGGTATACCTGAAGGGATATTAAATAAACCTTCTAAATTAACAGATGATGAATATGAAGTGATAAAAAGTCATACAATCATTGGATACGACACGGTAAAGCACATTCAACTATTTGAACAGAATGGGGTATTAGATGCTATCTTGTATCATCATGAAAGAGAAGATGGCAGTGGCTATCCATACGGGTTAACAAGTGAAGAAATTCCATTAATTGCTAAAATTGTAGCCGTAGCAGACTCATTTGATGCAATGACTTCTAATCGTATCTACCGTAAAGAAAAGAGTTTTACTTTCGCGGTTAATGAGATTCTGAACAATAAGGGAAAGCATTATGACCCGCAAGTAGTGGACGCCTTTATAAAAGTTGTTAAACGTAAAGGTGAAGATCTACTTGGTTAAAAGAAGTGCTATCGTTGAACGAAGCAGAGTTCTACTTCTGTGGACCGGTACCTTTCATGAAAGCCGTTAATTCTGCTTTAAAAGAGTGGGGAGTCCCAGCGGAACGAATTTCACTTTGAATTCTTTGGCCCTGCGGAGTCTATGGAGTAAGTAAATAATCGACAGGTGCCAGTGGTCACCTGTCGTTTTATTTGGACTAGTTCTTCAGGATTTCTTTCTTACCCGTTTGAATCCTTATCTTATTCGGACTGGTTTCACAGGATTTCTCTCAACCCTTCCGAATCCTTGGCTTATTCGGACTGGTTTCACAGGATT
>CANMHG010000026.1 GCA_947497585.1 uncultured Bacillaceae bacterium
AGTACCGAAGTTCCTGATTTCACACTGCCAAGAAAAGCCTCTAGCGAGGTGAGAGGTGCCCGTACCGCAAACCGACACAGGTAGGCGAGGAGAGAATCCTAAGGTGATCGAGAGAACTCTCGTTAAGGAACTCGGCAAAATGACCCCGTAACTTCGGGAGAAGGGGTGCTTTTTAGGGTGAATAGCCCAGAAAAGCCGCAGTGAATAGGCCCAGGCGACTGTTTAGCAAAAACACAGGTCTCTGCGAAACCGCAAGGTGAAGTATAGGGGCTGACACCTGCCCGGTGCTGGAAGGTTAAGAGGAGGGGTTATCGCAAGAGAAGCTCTGAATCGAAGCCCCAGTAAACGGCGGCCGTAACTATAACGGTCCTAAGGTAGCGAAATTCCTTGTCGGGTAAGTTCCGACCCGCACGAAAGGTGTAACGATCTGGGCACTGTCTCAACGAGAGACTCGGTGAAATTATAGTACCTGTGAAGATGCAGGTTACCCGCGACAGGACGGAAAGACCCCGTGGAGCTTTACTGCAGCCTGATATTGAATTTTGGTACAGCTTGTACAGGATAGGTAGGAGCCGTAGAAGCCGGAGCGCCAGCTTCGGTGGAGGCATCGGTGGGATACTACCCTGGCTGTATTGAAATTCTAACCCTCATGCGTGATCCGCATGGGAGACAGTGTCAGGTGGGCAGTTTGACTGGGGCGGTCGCCTCCTAAAATGTAACGGAGGCGCCCAAAGGTTCCCTCAGAATGGTTGGAAATCATTCGCAGAGTGTAAAGGCACAAGGGAGCTTGACTGCGAGACCTACAAGTCGAGCAGGGACGAAAGTCGGGCTTAGTGATCCGGTGGTTCCGCATGGAAGGGCCATCGCTCAACGGATAAAAGCTACCCCGGGGATAACAGGCTTATCTCCCCCAAGAGTCCACATCGACGGGGAGGTTTGGCACCTCGATGTCGGCTCATCGCATCCTGGGGCTGTAGTCGGTCCCAAGGGTTGGGCTGTTCGCCCATTAAAGCGGTACGCGAGCTGGGTTCAGAACGTCGTGAGACAGTTCGGTCCCTATCCGTCGTGGGCGTAGGAAATTTGAGAGGAGCTGTCCTTAGTACGAGAGGACCGGGATGGACACACCGCTGGTGTACCAGTTGTTCTGCCAAGGGCATCGCTGGGTAGCTATGTGTGGAAGGGATAAGTGCTGAAAGCATCTAAGCATGAAGCCCCCCTCAAGATGAGATTTCCCATAGCGCAAGCTAGTAAGAACCCTGAAAGATGATCAGGTTGATAGGTCAGAGGTGGAAGCGCGGTGACGTGTGGAGCTGACTGATACTAATCGTTCGAGGACTTAACCAC
>CANMHG010000028.1 GCA_947497585.1 uncultured Bacillaceae bacterium
GTACTCAGGATCCACTCAAGAGGGAACGAAGTTTCGACTACAGGGTTGTTACCTTCTACGACGGATCTTTCCAGATCGCTTCGTCTACCCCGTTCCTTTGTAACTCCATATAGAGTGTCCTACAACCCCAAGAGGCAAGCCTCTTGGTTTGGGCTATATTCCGTTTCGCTCGCCGCTACTCAGGAAATCGCGTTTGCTTTCTCTTCCTCCGGGTACTTAGATGTTTCAGTTCCCCGGGTATGCCTTCAGATACCCTATGTATTCAGGTATCGATACTACTCCATTACGAGTAGTGGGTTTCCCCATTCGGAAATCTTCGGATCAATGCTTACTTACAGCTCCCCGAAGCATATCGGTGTTAGTCCCGTCCTTCATCGGCTCCTAGTGCCAAGGCATCCACCGTGCGCCCTTTCTAACTTAACCAAGAAAAAAGCGTTAGCTTTTTTGTTTCATTAGAAAGTTTCTCTTTCTCATATAAAGAAGAAAGAACTTTACACAATTCTTACATTGAATGTCTTGTTACGTTATCTAGTTTTCAAAGAACAAAGTAACTGACTTAAATCACATCGTGATCAATCATCAGTATCCTATTGGTGGAGCCTAGCGGGATCGAACCGCTGACCTCCTGCGTGCAAGGCAGGCGCTCTCCCAGCTGAGCTAAGGCCCCGACAGAAAAAATAAGCCACCTTAAAAGGTAGTATGTGTTATTAATCTATATGGTGGGCCTAAATGGACTCGAACCATCGACCTCACGCTTATCAGGCGTGCGCTCTAACCAGCTGAGCTATAGGCC
>CANMHG010000030.1 GCA_947497585.1 uncultured Bacillaceae bacterium
CGTTCCCATGCCGAACACGGAAGTTAAGCTCTTCAGCGCCGATGGTAGTTGGGGGTTTCCCCCTGTGAGAGTAGGACATCGCCAGGCTTTGTCCCTTAATTGGGGCTATTATTTTGCCCAAAATTAAAATTGGCCCATTGGTCAAGCGGTTAAGACACCGCCCTTTCACGGCGGTAACACGGGTTCGAATCCCGTATGGGTCACCAAGATATTTTCACGAATTGAAAATAACATTTAAAATTACCAACCTATAATATTATTTCTTAATATGCCGATGTAGCTCAGTTGGTAGAGCACGGCCGGATAAGCATCTTGAATAATCCTCAGCGTACTAATCGAGCTGCTGCTAGAGTATGCTTGCTGAGATTAGGACGACAAATACAAATAACTTTAATACTTTCTTAGTACGCCGGTGTAGCTCAGTTGGTAGAGCAACTGACTTGTAATCAGTAGGTCGAGGGTTCGACTCCTTTCGCCGGCACCAATTTTAATACATGCGGGTGTGGCGGAATTGGCAGACGCGCTAGACTTAGGATCTAGTGTCCATGACGTGGGGGTTCGAGTCCCTTCAC
>CANMHG010000031.1 GCA_947497585.1 uncultured Bacillaceae bacterium
ACACATGAGGCTAGCCCTAAAGCTATTTCGGAGAGAACCAGCTATCTCCAAGTTCGATTGGAATTTCTCCGCTACCCACACCTCATCCCCGCACTTTTCAACGTGCGTGGGTTCGGGCCTCCATTCAGTGTTACCTGAACTTCACCCTGGACATGGGTAGATCACCTGGTTTCGGGTCTACGACCACGTACTAATGCGCCCTATTCAGACTCGCTTTCGCTGCGGCTCCGTCTCTTCAACTTAACCTTGCACGGGATCGTAACTCGCCGGTTCATTCTACAAAAGGCACGCCATCACCCATTAACGGGCTCTGACTACTTGTAGGCACACGGTTTCAGGTTCTCTTTCACTCCCCTTCCGGGGTGCTTTTCACCTTTCCCTCACGGTACTGGTTCACTATCGGTCACTAGGGAGTATTTAGCCTTGGGAGATGGTCCTCCCTGCTTCCGACGGGATTTCTCGTGTCCCGCCGTACTCAGGATCCACTCAAGAGGGAACGAAGTTTCGACTACAGGGTTGTTACCTTCTACGACGGATCTTTCCAGATC
>CANMHG010000032.1 GCA_947497585.1 uncultured Bacillaceae bacterium
TCCGAATAACCTCAGGATTCGGACTCCTTTACTCTTGTTACTACTCAACCTGGCCCAATCAGCTCTGGATTCGGACTTGTTTACTCTTGTTACTACTCAACCTGGCCCAATCAGATAGGGATTCGGACTCGTTCACTCTGCTACTACTCAACCTGTCCGAATAACCTCAGGATTCGGACTCCTTTACTCTTGTTACTACTCAACCTGGCCCAATCAGCTCTGGATTCGGACTCGTTCACTCCCGCTACTACTTAACCTGTCCGAATAACCTCAGGATTCGGACTCGTTTACTCTTGTTACTACTCAACCTGGCCCAATCGGCTCTGGATTCGGACTCGTTTACTCTTGTTACTACTCAACCTGGCCCAATCAGCTCTGGATTCGGACTCGTTTACTCTTGTTACTAATCAACCTGTCCCAATCAGCTCTGGATTCGGACTCGTTTACTCTTGCTACTACTCAACCTGGCCCAATCAGCTCTGGATTCGGACTCGTTCACTCCTGCTACTACTCAACCTGTCCGAATA
>CANMHG010000033.1 GCA_947497585.1 uncultured Bacillaceae bacterium
TTAGGCACGCCGCCAGCGTTCGTCCTGAGCCAGGATCAAACTCTCCAATAGAGTTGATTAGCTCATGCTAAAAAAAAATTTTAAAACAAACATTGACGCTTGTGTTGTGTTCAGTTTTCAAAGAACTTTTTGTGACAGAATCATAATTTATCAAAATTATAATCTCATGTCAATCACTATTTTTAACTTGTTTGCCTTGTTAAGCAACATCATTTATTCTAACACACTAATTCTTTAAAGTCAACTTCTATGAAGTATCCTGAGATTAAAAAAGTGTTGAATCCAATGTGTATCAGGCAACACAACTTATATTACCATCTATTCATTTCATTGTCAACTTCTACGAAGTTGTAATAGTTGGTAAAAGTAATTTCTTTTACTAGGTAAAATGCTTTCGCCTTTTACTTGGTAAAAGCCTGGCGACGTCCTACTCTCACAGGGGGAAACCCCCAACTACCATCGGCGCTGAAGAGCTTAACTTC
>CANMHG010000034.1 GCA_947497585.1 uncultured Bacillaceae bacterium
AGTTGGGCACTCTAAGGTGACTGCCGGTGACAAACCGGAGGAAGGTGGGGATGACGTCAAATCATCATGCCCCTTATGACCTGGGCTACACACGTGCTACAATGGATGGTACAAAGGGCTGCAAAACCGCGAGGTTGAGCGAATCCCATAAAACCATTCTCAGTTCGGATTGCAGGCTGCAACTCGCCTGCATGAAGCTGGAATCGCTAGTAATCGCGGATCAGCATGCCGCGGTGAATACGTTCCCGGGCCTTGTACACACCGCCCGTCACACCACGAGAGTTTGTAACACCCGAAGTCGGTGGGGTAACCGTAAGGAGCCAGCCGCCTAAGGTGGGACAGATGATTGGGGTGAAGTCGTAACAAGGTAGCCGTATCGGAAGGTGCGGCTGGATCACCTCCTTTCTAAGGAAACTGAAGTAC
>CANMHG010000035.1 GCA_947497585.1 uncultured Bacillaceae bacterium
GGATCACCTCCTTTCTAAGGAAACTGAAGTACGATGTACTTCATAAGAAGATGCCTCTGTGTTGTGTTCAGTTTTGAGAGAACTATCTCTCAAATAAAGGTAACTTTTTGCCTAGCAGCAAAAAGTATTGCGCTTGCGTCTGCAAGATTAATCCACGATGATTAATTCCTCAGCGCAAAGCTGCATGAAGTACCTCACTGATGCTTAATCACGATGTGATTGAAGTCAGTAGCTTTGTTCCTTGAAAACTAGATAACGTAACAAGACATTCAATGTAAGAAATGTGTAAAGTTCTTTCTTCTTTATAGGAGAAAGAGAAACTTTCTAATGAAACAAAAAAGCTAACGCTTTTTTCTTGGTTAAGTTAGAAAGGGCGCACGGTGGA
>CANMHG010000036.1 GCA_947497585.1 uncultured Bacillaceae bacterium
CGGAAGGTGCGGCTGGATCACCTCCTTTCTAAGGAAACTGAAGTACGATGTACTTCATAAGAAGATGCCTCTGTGTTGTGTTCAGTTTTGAAGGAACTTAAAACCTTCAATAAGAAGATGATAAGCCTTCGGCTTACATCCAATTGTTCCTTGAAAACTAGATAACGTAACAAGACATTCAATGTAAGAATTGTGTAAAGTTCTTTCTTTATAGAAAGAAAGCTTTCTAACACAGAAAAAACTAGATTTTTTCTTAGGTTAAGTTAGAAAGGGCGCACGGTGGATGCCTTGGCACTAGGAGCCGATGAAGGACGGGACTAACACCGATATGCT
>CANMHG010000037.1 GCA_947497585.1 uncultured Bacillaceae bacterium
GGTGGCTCAGGACGGAATCGAACCGCCGACACAAGGATTTTCAGTCCTTTGCTCTACCAACTGAGCTACTGAGCCATACAATATGTTGTTTCCATTATTTTGTCTTGAAATGATATCATGTTGCTTCGTCCTCATCTCAGTAAGCTAATTCAAGATGAAGCTCGATGAGTACGCTGATGCAATTTCAAGGAAGCTTATTCGGTCGTGCTCTACCAACTGAGCTACTGAACAAAATATGGCGGTCCCGACCGGGATCGAACCGGCGATCTCCTGCGTGACAGGCAGGCATGTTAACCGCTACACCACG
>CANMHG010000038.1 GCA_947497585.1 uncultured Bacillaceae bacterium
TGTAATCAGTAGGTCGAGGGTTCGACTCCTTTCGCCGGCACCACTTTGTACGAGCCATTAGCTCAGTTGGTAGAGCACGTCCGAGTAAGCTTCGAAGGGATGCTTCAGAGTCCTAATCGAGCTGCTACTTGAATAATCTTTCTGAGATTAGGACGCATTTTAGATGCTCTTGCCGCATTATTTATCAAGACTTTAAAATGATATACAATTTCTTATTATTAAGAGCCATTAGCTCAGTTGGTAGAGCATCTGACTTTTAATCAGAGGGTCGAAGGTTCGAATCCTTCATGGCTCACCAT
>CANMHG010000039.1 GCA_947497585.1 uncultured Bacillaceae bacterium
CTGAAGGGATCGGTCTTGAAAACCGACAGGGGTGTTAAAGCCCGCGGGGGTTCGAATCCCTCTTCCTCCGCCATTATCTCATTTGAAATGATGGTTAAAATCTTCAGCAGAATATATACACTTTATAATTTATATTATCGCGGGGTGGAGCAGTTCGGTAGCTCGTCGGGCTCATAACCCGAAGGTCGCAGGTTCAAATCCTGTCCCCGCAACCAATGGTCCCGTGGTGTAGCGGTTAACATGCCTGCCTGTCACGCAGGAGATCGCCGGTTCGATCCCGGTCGGGACCGC
>CANMHG010000040.1 GCA_947497585.1 uncultured Bacillaceae bacterium
ACAAGCGGTGGAGCATGTGGTTTAATTCGAAGCAACGCGAAGAACCTTACCAGGTCTTGACATCCTCTGACAACTCTAGAGATAGAGCGTTTCCCTTCGGGGAACAGAGTGACAGGTGGTGCATGGTTGTCGTCAGCTCGTGTCGTGAGATGTTGGGTTAAGTCCCGCAACGAGCGCAACCCTTGATCTTAGTTGCCAGCATTTAGTTGGGCACTCTAAGGTGACTGCCGGTGACAAACCGGAGGAAGGTGGGGATGACGTCAAATCATCATGCCCCTTAT
>CANMHG010000041.1 GCA_947497585.1 uncultured Bacillaceae bacterium
GTAGCTCAGCTGGCTAGAGCGTACGGTTCATACCCGTGAGGTCGTGGGTTCGACTCCCTCCGCCGCTACCATATTATCTAGAACAAACTAACACTAATATTTTCTCTTTGGACCTTTAGCTCAGCTGGTTAGAGCAGACGGCTCATAACCGTCCGGTCGTAGGTTCGAGTCCTACAAGGTCCACCATTAGTTATTATACGGAGGAATACCCAAGTCCGGCTGAAGGGATCGGTCTTGAAAACCGACAGGGGTGTTAAAGCCCGCGGGGGTTCGA
>CANMHG010000042.1 GCA_947497585.1 uncultured Bacillaceae bacterium
TCAGGTTGATAGGTCAGAGGTGGAAGCGCGGTGACGTGTGGAGCTGACTGATACTAATCGTTCGAGGACTTAACCACAAACCAACTTACAAAATGTCTTAGTTACGTTATCTAGTTTTGAAGGAACAAATTTCTAGTTGAAATTGTTTCTTTTTATAGTACAATAGAATTCTAGTGCTAATTTTTATATGCGCCCGTAGCTCAATTGGATAGAGCGTCTGACTACGGATCAGAAGGTTATGGGTTCGACTCCTTTCGGGCGCG
>CANMHG010000043.1 GCA_947497585.1 uncultured Bacillaceae bacterium
TCCACAGTAGCTCAGTGGTAGAGCTATCGGCTGTTAACCGATCGGTCGCAGGTTCGAGTCCTGCCTGTGGAGCCATTCTGGAGAGCTGTCCGAGTGGTCGAAGGAGCACGATTGGAAATCGTGTAGGCGGTTACCACTGTCTCAAGGGTTCGAATCCCTTGCTCTCCGCCACTATAACTTATATATTGGCCCCTTGGTCAAGCGGTTAAGACACCGCCCTTTCACGGCGGTAACACGGGTTCGAATCCCGTAGGGGTCACCAA
>CANMHG010000044.1 GCA_947497585.1 uncultured Bacillaceae bacterium
ATAAACTGATTTATGTCACCTCATCTTGATTGTTTTGCTCTATTGAGGGCTCATAAACTGATTTATGTGACCTCATCTTGGCTGTTTTGCTCTATTGAGGGTTCATAAACTGATTTATGTGACCTCATTTTGGCTATTTTGCTGTATCGAGGGCTCATAAACTTATTTATGTCACCTCATCTTGATTGTTTTGCTCTATTGAGGGTTCATAAACTGATTTATGTGACCTCATTTTGGCTATTTTGCTGTATCGAGGGCTCATA
>CANMHG010000045.1 GCA_947497585.1 uncultured Bacillaceae bacterium
AACGAGTCCGAATCAAGTGCTTATTCGGACAGGTTGACCTCGGGTACTGGACAACGAGTCCGAATCAAGTGCTTATTCGGACAGGTTGGGCTCCGGTACTGGACAACGAGTCCGAATCAAGTGCTTATTCGGACAGGTTGGGCTCAGGTGCTGGACAACGAGTCCGAATCAAGTGCTTATTCGGACAGGTTGGGCTCCGGTACTGGACAACGAGTCCGAATCAAGTGCTTATTCGGACAGGTTGGGCTCTGGT
>CANMHG010000046.1 GCA_947497585.1 uncultured Bacillaceae bacterium
GAAGCGCGGTGACGTGTGGAGCTGACTGATACTAATCGTTCGAGGACTTAACCACTTATTCTTTACTTGAATGTCTATCGTTATCTAGTTTTGAGGGAACAAAATTTCCTCTTGATAATTTCTATAAAAATATTATAATAGAAATTGTCTTATTTAAATAAGTCTAGTGACAATGGCGAAGAGGTCACACCCGTTCCCATGCCGAACACGGAAGTTAAGCTCTTCAGCGCCGATGGTAGTTGGGGGTT
>CANMHG010000047.1 GCA_947497585.1 uncultured Bacillaceae bacterium
CGCGCCCGAAAGGAGTCGAACCCATAACCTTCTGATCCGTAGTCAGACGCTCTATCCAATTGAGCTACGGGCGCATAGTATTAACATAATTATCTGGTGGCTTTAAGGAATGTTCTTTTCGCTTTGCAATGTTTCGGAGAGTTATTTTTCTCCACTTCGTTACAAAAAACACTTTGGTGCCGAGGACCGGAATCGAACCGGTACGGTAGTCACCTACCGCAGGATTTTAAGTCCTGTGCGTCTGCCA
>CANMHG010000048.1 GCA_947497585.1 uncultured Bacillaceae bacterium
TGTCGGTTTGCGGTACGGGCACCTCTCACCTCGCTAGAGGCTTTTCTTGGCAGTGTGAAATCAGGAACTTCGGTACTTTATTTCCCTCGCCATCACAGCTCAGCCTTATGGAAAGCGGATTTGCCTACTTTCCAGCCTTACTGCTTGGACGCGCATATCCATCAGCGCGCTTACCCTATCCTTCTGCGTCCCCCCATTGCTCAAACGGTGAGGAGGTGGTACAGGAATTTCAACCTGTT
>CANMHG010000049.1 GCA_947497585.1 uncultured Bacillaceae bacterium
TTGGGGTGAAGTCGTAACAAGGTAGCCGTATCGGAAGGTGCGGCTGGATCACCTCCTTTCTAAGGAAACTGAAGTACGCTGTACTTCATAAGAAGATGCCTCTGTGTTGTGTTCAGTTTTGAGAGAACTATCTCTCGAATTTGTTCTTTGAAAACTAGATAACGTAACAAGACATTCAATGTAAGAATTGTGTAAAGTTCTTTCTTTATAGAAAGAAAACTTTC
>CANMHG010000050.1 GCA_947497585.1 uncultured Bacillaceae bacterium
GACTGATACTAATCGTTCGAGGACTTAACCACTTATTCTTTACTTGAATGTCTTATCGTTATCTAGTTTTGAGGGAATAAATTTCCTCTTGTATTTTTCCGTCAGGGAAATATAATTGAGATTGTATATTATAGTCTGGTGACAATGGCGAAGAGGTCACACCCGTTCCCATGCCGAACACGGAAGTTAAGCTCTTCAGCGTCGATGGTAGTTGGGGGTTT
>CANMHG010000051.1 GCA_947497585.1 uncultured Bacillaceae bacterium
CCAACTACCATCGGCGCTGAAGAGCTTAACTTCCGTGTTCGGCATGGGAACGGGTGTGACCTCTTCGCCATAGTCACTAGACAATTTATTAGGACAAGTTCTATTATAATATTTTTATAGAAATTATCAAGAGGAAATTTTTGTTCCCTCAAAACTAGATAACGATAAGACATTCAAGTAAAGAATAAGTGGTTAAGTCCTCGAACGATTAGTATCAGTC
>CANMHG010000052.1 GCA_947497585.1 uncultured Bacillaceae bacterium
GATACTAATCGTTCGAGGACTTAACCACTTATTCTTTACTTGAATGTCTTATCGTTATCTAGTTTTGAAGGAACAAAAAATTTCCACTTGAAATTTTCCTTCAACGTAATATAATAGAGATTGTCCATTATGAGTCTGGTAATAATGGCGAAGAGGTCACACCCGTTCCCATGCCGAACACGGAAGTTAAGCTCTTCAGCGCCGATGGTAGTTGGGGGTT
>CANMHG010000053.1 GCA_947497585.1 uncultured Bacillaceae bacterium
TAGCGGCGGAGGGAGTCGAACCCACGACCTCACGGGTATGAACCGTACGCTCTAGCCAGCTGAGCTACACCGCCATATTAGAGATTGATATAATATCTATAAGAGTTAAGGAAAGTTATTTTCGCTTTGCGAAAAAATTTTGGTGGAGCCTAGCGGGATCGAACCGCTGACCTCCTGCGTGCAAGGCAGGCGCTCTCCCAGCTGAGCTAAGGCCCC
>CANMHG010000054.1 GCA_947497585.1 uncultured Bacillaceae bacterium
GCACGCCGCCAGCGTTCGTCCTGAGCCAGGATCAAACTCTCCAATAGAGTTGATTAGCTCATAGCTAAAACAATTTTCAAAACAAACATTGACGCTTGTGTTATGTTCAGTTTTCAAAGAACTTAATGGTAATTTGGAGCGGGTGATGAGAATCGAACTCACGACATCAGCTTGGAAGGCTGAGGTTTTACCATTAAACTACACCCGCAT